>NZ_CP162038.1:5120000-6246317 GCF_056688935.1 Pseudomonas arvensis
GCACCCGCAAAAGCGCCTGGCTGTGTTTTCGTGAAGCCTTGCCAACTGCCCGACGGCCACACCCACTACTCAGATCCCACTGCCTACGTACCACTTGAGCTGATCACGGAGTACGGCCACTTCAGCCTGTTGGGCGGCCGTGAAGTTGACAGCCGGGGCGCTGTTGCCCTGCGCAAGAACAGCGGCAGCGCCTTGCCCGTTGGCTTGGGGCAGCTGGCGTTGCGTACGGCGGTGGTGGAGTCGGCCGCTGCCGCAATCGGTTCTGTGGCCGCGCCTCTGTTAGGCGGGTTGGTAGCGTTGGTGTGGCCCGGGGAGCTGGGCGATAGCGCGCTGTATAGCGAGGAGCAATTACGCTCGATGCAGCAGGCGCGCTCGCAGATGCGTTTGCATATCGAGCAGCGGGAAGACGGTACGCTCAAGGGCTATGGTTTTTACACCGGCGACAACCCCGCTTGGCAGATGATTGAAGTGGTGCAGTTCCAAACACGCAGCGATCAGTTCGTAGCAGATTTGGGTGAGGGTGTTGAGCTGATCTGGACGCCTGCCGTTGATCCAAGTGACACGCTGGGGATTCCGGCGTTGCAGGCTGCGCCGCAGGCGCCGGTGATCTGGATTTACCCGCCTACGGAGAAGGCGGCGCAGATTCTGGTGAACCCGATTTACCCGCCGCAGTATCGGGATTTTATTCTGGTGTTCCCCGTGGGGTCTGGGGCTCGCCCGCTGTATGTGGTGGTGAGTGAGCCGCAGAAAGGGCTGAAGAATCCGGATCATGATTACTTTCCAGCCCCCCGAACAGAAGACATAACGGGCTTTCCTGGCTTGATCCCCCAAAGGCCTGTCACACCAAGGAAAGGCGGGAGTGGCTTACGCGAGCGCTGGATAGATGCAAAAGGCCGGAAATTATTCGAATGGGATGCCAAGAAAGGCGAGCTGGAAGTTTATCGAAACAGTGACTTGGAACACCTCGGCGCATTTGACCCATATACGGCTGAACGCCGAGGACCTGCGAAACCAGAACGCCGAATTTACAGATGAACAGGAATTCAAATAATGGTTATGAAAATCCGATTGCGCTGGTACGAAAAGCATAGCAATGACTTGAAAGCGGATGAGTATTCAGCCGACGTCGATGATGCAGACAGTGTTTTTGAAGCGTTAGATCTAGCCGAAGAAACCGCGATATATGCCGACGTTTTCAATCTGCTGCCTAGCTGGATACCGATCATTCAGCCGCACTTTCAGCACGTGATTGAACCCTCCAATCTCGACTACCAAATCTCCTTCCGCTACCAAGGCGCCTGGCCACCACCTCCAAAACAACCCAAGGAAGCGTCATGAGAGCCACAGCGAAAAAGCCCCTCCTCTACCGCTCCGTCAACACCCGAACCCATGGCGTGCGCCACGGCAGTTGTGGCGCTTACCGGTACGAACGGAATACCAAGACCGAAAAAGACACGCTCGCCACCCGAGGTTCAATGCACAGCCATCAACGCCACGGTTTTGATTACACGCCGCTGTTCCGCTTCCTGTTGTCCAAGGTCGGTCAGCCATGGGACGCGGTTTTCAGCGAAGCCAACGCACGCCTGGATCGGCCGAATCCGGTGTTCTGGGTGGTTGCGCTACATGAAAGCGAGAAACAGGATTACGTGAGAACGGATGAAAACAGCTACTACAGCGGCCTATACGTCGACGACGCAGGTTTGCTGCAAAAGGTAGAACCACAACTGACACCCGAAAACATGAAACCTTATTGCGACTGCTGCACCCACACCTTCAACGGGGTGGTCGTCACGCAAGCGGTGGGCTATGCCCACCGCTGAATAACCGCTTAACCCGCCTTCGTCTCACCCCCCGCCCCACCAATCAACACCCGATTCGCTGGGTCCGTAATGTCAAACACCTGCTGCATGCACGCCGAACGACTCGGCGAGAACTGGAACTCCACCAGATACACCTTGGCCTTCTCCGGAACGAACGTGCTCACCGGCGGCACGCAGCTGTAAAAATCCCCATTGCCGATGCTGCCAGCGCTGCCGAATACGGTGAGTTTCTTACCCGGATCGGCCTGGGTTTCCAGCTGTGGAAAACGCCGGAACCCGGCGCTGGTTACTGTTTGGACAGTTTTGGCGATCCAGTTGAAGACTTGGCCTTCGCCGTTGTACACCACGGTGCCGAGGATTTCCGGGCGTTGGTCGGGGTCGCCTTCGCGGCTGATGGCGAATTTGACGGGGTTGTTGCCGCCCACGGCTTTCATGATGACTTTGGCGTGTTCGGCGTCGACGGTCACGGTTTTCTGGCGAAACTGGATGCCGTCTTTAAGCAGGGTCGGCGAGGAGTCGCGTTGGTTGGATTGGCAGGCGCACAGGGCAAGGGCGAGAGAGAGCAATGCGATTCGCTTCACGAGATGTCCTTATCGGTGTGAGGGGGTGTGATGACTGGACTAGGAATTGAAAGGAATGTTCCGCACTCTCCAAACCTTGAAGGCTGGCCACGATCTCTCTGGTGAGCGTTTTTTTGTGGAGAGCAGGCTTGCCGATGCCGACGTGATCGAGCATCGGTTGCGCGCGCTCCTGACTACGGCGCAACAATGTGCGCAAGTGATTATTTGGGCTGGAAGGTCTCAAGGTACGCCAGGATATTTTCAATCTTCTCCTGATCACTGATCCCCCAGAAGATCATCCGCGTACCACTCACCACCTTCTTCGGCGCCTCGATATAGGCGGCGAGTTTGTCCCGCGTCCAGACCACGCCGGAATTTTTCATCGCATCGGAATACTGATAGTCGGTGGTGGTGCCGGCAGGCCTGCCGATGATGCCATTGAGTTCCGGCCCAAACCCGCCGCGCGCGCCTTCGCCGACGCTGTGGCAACCGCCGCAGGTCTTGGTGAACAGCTTGCCGCCCGCCTCGGCATCGCCGGCCGCCAGGGCTGCATGGGTGTTGAAGATCAGGGCGAGGGTCATCACGGCACGGTACTTCATAGGGACTCCACATCGGCTGGTGCGACGATTATGCCTGTTTGTCAGGAGCGCATGCCCATCCAGATCACCGCTTCGGTCCATGCAGTGACCACGGGCGTCAGCATTTTGAACCAGGGATCATTCACATCGATCTGCGCCGCCGACTGGTCGTGATGGTGCTGTTCCTCATCCACAATCGAAGCAATGGCCGCCACCGCCAGCGGGTCGATGTTGCGCAGGGCGTGCAGCTGATGGGCCAGATGTCTAAGCACCACGCTTTCGACCGCCACGGTGGTGGTCATGATGGCTTTGCGACCACAGAGACCTGTGAGCAAACCCAACGCCAGCCCACCGAGCCCGCACAGCCAGTAGCCTCGGCAACGCGGATATCCTCGGCGCTGCAACTCGGCGTTGAACACGGCACGGTGGCGGCGCTCGTCGCCTAGGAACTCGGTGAGTTCCGCGACCAGGCTCGGGTTGAACAGCCGGGCTATAAACAGTTGGCCGCTGTAGATGCAAATCGCGCCATGCTCACCGGCGTGGTCGACTTTAAGCATGCGATTGCCGAGGTCATGGTCGATCAAGTGAGCGTTCACGGTTGATAGCCTTTTGCGTGGGTTACAAAGCACAGCCATCGTGCCGCACCTCCCGCCAAATACGCAAACTAGACACTCTGAATGACCACCCATCGTTTAGGACATATCCAATCGAACCTATCCCGCCGCGTTCGACTCCACCTTACTAACCCCTGATGGTGGAGTAAGGATCATGGCTCAGCCATCGATTTTAGTGCTGGAAGACGACGAGATCATTCGCTCGTTAATGGTGGATGTACTGGAGGAATTCGGGGCGCATGTCACCTCGTTTCCTTCGGCGGATGAAGGGATGATTTTTCTGGAGCGTGATGATGAACAGGTCGACCTGATTGTCAGTGATGTTCAGATGCCTGGTTTGCTCAACGGCTACGACTTGAGTCGGGTGGTGGCTCATAGATGGCCGGAAGTGCAGGTGGTGCTGACATCCGGCAACACGAAGATCGCGGCGCAACTGGGGGGGTCGGTGCGGTTCCTGCCAAAACCGTGGAGCGCCGAACACCTGCTTGAGTGTGTGCAAACGGCGCTGACGCAACAAGGCTCGCGCCTGCATTGATGGCGTCGCGACATCACTTAAACCGAACTTTGGGACAAGCGCTGCTGTCATTAATGAGCAAGGAGCGATTTTTCTGATCCGCTGGTCAGGCTCTTCGCCTTGTGCATACAGCCAATGGCCATGAGATGTGTAGAATCGTCGCCCACTTCTATGCGTCATTTACGGCCGGCAGGCCCACAGTTCGAGCTTACTGAATGCATTCACAGGTCCCTGACGTTGCTGCGCCCTCATTGCTGGAAGCGTTGCGCACAGGCACGGCCCTACTGCATGTCGCGCTGGAAAAGCGCCTGCCGTTTTTCAGCGAACAACTGGATGCCGACTGGTATCGACGCTTGCTCCAAGCGTATTACGGTTTTTATGGACCAATGGAAGCAGCGCTGTATGACTGTGAGTTGATCCCCGAAGGATTCGACCCTGTACTGCGTGTGAAAACCCCGACGCTGTTGAACGATCTTCATGCCCTTGGCCTGAATAACGACGCCATCAACGCGCTGCCCCGCTGCCCCCACCTCCCGCGACTCGACTCTCCCGCCGCCTGCCTCGGCGCTTTGTACGTGCTGGAAGGCGCCACCTTGGGCGGCCAGGTGTTGCGCCGGGAAATGGCTAAGCGCCTGGACCTGGATGCCGACAACGGCGGTGCATTTCTCAATGTGTATGGCGCCGAGACCGGTCGGCGCTGGAAAGACTTTCTCGACTATCTGGGCCGCCAGCCGCAGGACGCGTCAGCCAGACAGCGTGCAGTGGACGCGGCCCGTTCGACATTCAGCTGCTTTGAGCAATGGCTCGACAGCCAGGAGGTACTGCTATGAAACCCGATGATTTTGAGGAACTGCTTGCCAACTGTGCCGACGAGCCGATCCGCTTTCCCGGGGCGATCCAGCCCCATGGTGTGTTGCTGACGCTGTCCGACCCCGACCTGAAGATCATTCAGGTCAGTACCAACGTCGCCAGCCTGTTCAACCATGCGCCCGAAGCCCTGTTGGGCCAACCACTGCATACGCTACTGGGCGCCGAGCCTGCTGCCGCCGTGCAACACATGGTTGAGCACAACAACTTTATCGACGCGCCGCCGCTGCACGTGACCTTCAACGGTGCCAAGTTCGACGGCCTGCTGCATCGCCATCAGGGCGTGCTGGTGCTGGAGTTCGAACCCTTGCTGGAAAACTTCCGGCCACGGGCAGTGAAGGGTCGCACCAGTGATCTGGGCAAGATGCTGCAACGTTTGCAGGCGGCGAAAACCCTGCAAGCGCTGTACGAAATCAGCGTGAATGAAATCCAGGCCATGACCGGCTACGACCGTGTGCTGATCTACCGTTTCGAAGAGGAAGGCCATGGCCAGGTGATCGCCGAAGCGTCGGCGCCGTCCATGGAACTGTTCAACGGGCTGTTCTTCCCCGCGTCCGACATCCCCGAGCAGGCCCGCGAGCTGTATCGCACCAACTGGCTGCGCATTATTCCCAACGCGGCCTATGAGCCGGTGCCACTGCTGCCCAAGCTGCGCCCGGACAGCGGCGAGCCGTTGGACCTGAGCTTCGCCACCCTGCGCAGTGTGTCGCCGATTCATTGCCAGTACATGCAGAACATGGGCGTGCTGTCGTCCATGAGCATCTCGTTGATGAAGGGCGACAAACTCTGGGGCCTGATCAGTTGCGGCAACCGTGAACCACTGCTGGTACCCAACGAGTTGCGCACCGCCTGCCAGACCATCGGCCAGGTATTGTCATTGCAAATCAGCGCCATGGAAGCCCTGGACCTGAGCCGCCAGCGCGAGGAAAAAGTCGAGGCCCTGGCGCTGCTGAATCAGGCGATGAAAGCCTCAGCGGACAACGTGTTCGATGGCCTCGCCCAGCAAGGCCAAGTGCTGATGGACCTGACCCTGTCCGGCGGCATCGCGATCATCGAAGACAAACAACTGCACCGCTACGGCAACTGCCCGGAACCGGCGCAGATCCGCGCGTTGCACAAGTGGCTGCAAGGGAGCGGCGAGCCGGTGTTTTCCAGCCATAACCTGGCCTCGGTCTACCCGCCAGCCGCTGAGTTCCAGCAAGTGGCCAGCGGTGTCCTGGCCATGAGCCTGCCTAAACCGGTGGACAACGGGGTGCTGTGGTTCCGCCCGGAAGTGAAAGAGAACATCAACTGGAGCGGCGACCCGAACAAGCCGCTGGACCTGGAAAACTCCAACGCTGGCCTACGCCTTCGCCCACGTACCTCGTTTGAAATCTGGAAAGTCGAAATGGCCGGCATCTCCACCAAGTGGAGCCATGGCGACCTGTTCGCCGCCAACGATTTGCGTCGCTCCGCCCTGGAAAACGACCTGGCCCGCCAGGTGCTGCGCGAGCAACAAGCCGTGCGTGCGCGCGATGAACTGGTGGCGGTGGTGTCCCACGACTTGCGCAACCCGATGACGGTCATCTCGATGCTGTGCGGCATGATGCAAAAGGCCTTCAGCTCCGACGGCCCACACACTTCGCGGCGGATTTCCTCGGCCATTGACACCATGCAGCAAGCCGCCGGGCGCATGAATGTGCTGCTGGAAGACTTGCTCGACACCTCGAAAATCGAGGCCGGGCGCTATGTGGTCAAGCCGGTGGCGCTGGATGTGAGCCAGATGTTCGAAGAGGCCTACTCGTTGCTCGCACCGCTGGCGATGGAAAAAGGCATCGACCTGTCGTTCAACGCCGAGCCTGGTCTGTTGATCAACGGTGACCCGGAGCGGCTGTTCCAGGTGCTGTCGAACCTGATCGGCAACGCCATCAAGTTCACGCCACGCCAAGGCAATATCGGCATCAGCGCCATGAGCAACGGCGAAGAAATCGTGTTCTCGGTGCGCGACTCCGGCGAAGGCATTGCGCCAGAGCAGTTGCCCCATGTGTTCGACCGCTACTGGACCCAGACCGAAAACAACCCCACCGGCAGTGGCTTGGGGCTGTATATCACCCAAGGCATCGTCCAGGCCCATGGCGGCAAGATCGTGGCGGAGAGTGAGGTGGGCCGTGGCAGTGAGTTCCGGTTTACCGTGCCGAAGGTGATTGGAGACTCACACACCTGACACTCCCACCGTGATCTGGTGTTGTCATCACACCGGCAACACCACCACCTCCTCCAACCCACCGCCCGGGCGTTCTGCCAGGGTGAGAGTGCCGCCGTGCTCCAGCACAATAGCGCGGGCAGTAGACAGGCCAAGCCCAACACCGCCGGTGCTTTTATTGCGTGAATTTTCCAGGCGATAAAACGGCAGGAACACCTGTTCGCGGTGCTCGGCGGCAATCCCCGGCCCGCGATCCCGCACGCGGATCACCACTTGATGCGCCCCTTGTTGCAGTTCGATTTCCGGCGCGTGCCCATAGTGAATGGCGTTGTCCATCAGGTTGGTCATCACGCGCTTGAGGCCCAGGGGCCGGCCGAAGTACACCAGGCGTGGCGGGCCGCTAAAGGCCAGGTCGATAGCCTGGTCGCGGTAGTCGTCGATCAAGGTTTGCAACAGTTCCGACAGGTCCACCGGCAGGCATCACTTGGCTGGGTCAAGGCGTCATCTAAAACCATTCGACGCGGCCCGTCATATATTTCAATCGTGCAATAAAGCGTCAACGGCGCAATAAACCGGACATCTTTGCGCAAGGCACCAGCGCCAGAATCGGCGTCCCTTTTGCGGAGACTGTGCCCATGCGTGCGCTGACCTAACCCCACCACCTGGCTCGCCAGGCGGTACTGTTGCTGACTGTGTCCTACCTGGCGGGCTGTGCGAACCCGACGAAAGCGCCGTCCACCCGCTGCGCGCAGGTGAACTACCCGGTGCATGACCCGGCCGAACGGGTCAACCGTAGTGTGTTTGCATTCAACCGAGCGGTGGACAACTACGCGCTGGCGCCTGTTGCTCGCGGTTACCGCTACCTCCCGGAATTTTTCCAGCAGGGTGTGCATAACTTCGCGAGCAACTTCAGCGAGCCGAAGGTATTTATCAACGATCTACTGCAAGGCAACCCACGCCGTTCGGTCAACACCCTTGGCCGTTTTGCAGTGAATACCACGGTAGGTGTGGTGGGGTTGATTGATGTGTCGGACCGCCTGGGCATCCCGCGCCACTCCGCCGACTTTGGCCAAACGTTCGGCGTATGGGGCGTGGGTGCCGGGCCGATTGTCGAATTGCCATTGCTCGGCACCAGCAACAGCCGCGATGCGACAGGCAAGGTGTTGAGCTTCCTGGTTTCGCCGCTGGGAGACAGCGATACCGTGCAGACATTGGGCACCATCAGCCTGGTGGGCGGAACGGTCGACACCCGGGCGTCATTGTTGCCGCTCACCGATAGCCTGCAAAAACTGCCGGATTACTACAGCGCGTTACGTAATGTGGTGGCACAAAACCGCGCAGCCTTCGTGCTGGAAGGCAAGGAAGGCGCGACATCCCCTGCCACCGAAGGCTGCGCAAAGGGCGCCGCTGATGACTTTTGACTACGGTCGTCACGGCCGTCATATCTTGCAGTAAGGCGTTTATAGCTCGCCCTTCCTCGCCCTCTGTAAGTTTGGCGCCACTTCGCTCTAAAGGGCGAAGTCCCCCTAGACTGATAGAAGGATACTTCCATGCTCAGCCCTATCAACTGCGCAGTGCCCCCCCTTCAATACCCCGCAGCGCCGCAGGATGACGCCGCCCTTCAACGCAAGAAGCGCAGCATTGATGAGCGTCAATCGCAACTGGAGCCTCAGGAGTCCGACGGTTCAGCGCGCAACAGCCGACGCACGGGCAGCGGTGGCCTGGACAGCCTGGGCAAGGGTAACCTGCTCTAAATCGTCGCACGAAGGGCTGTGCACAGCCCTTCGTCTCCACAAGCCGCCACGCCTTAACAAAACACTGACATCCATTGCGCTAACCTTGCCGGTTCAACCCTGGCCGGAGCCTTTTACTGCATGCCACATCCCGACACCTTGCCCGCCGTGCTCGCCGGCCCTCTGCTGCGACGCCTCGAACCCCAGCGGCTGGTGCTGTGGCTGGTGGGAAGCCGAGCATTGCCACTGATGCTGAGGCTGCAATGTGCCGAGCAACGCCTGGATATCCCGCTAGGCCAGGACCAGTGCCAAGTCGTGCCGGTGGGACGCGAGGCGTTTGTCCACCTGATTGATGTACGACTGGAGGAAGCGCTGCCGCAGGATGTAGTGATCGACTATGACCTGCTCGTCGACGGCATTGGCATTGCCCAATGGGCACCCCACTTGCTGTACGCCAACGCCCAATATCCGAATTTCGTGCTGCACAGCCGCATCCATCAACTGGTACACGGTTCGTGCCGCAAACCTCACCACAGCGCCGACGAAGGCTTGCTCTGCGTCGATCGCCTGCTGGCCGATGCACAAACACCCGCCGACCGTCCGGCCTTGTTGATGATGAGCGGCGACCAGGTGTATGCCGACGATGTCGCAGGGCCGATGCTGCGGGCGATCCACGGGCTGATTGCGCGCCTGGGCCTGTTTGACGAATCTCTGGAAGGCGCCGTGGTCGACAACAGCGCCAGCCTCTACGCACATAGCGCCAGCTACTACAACCGCGCCGATCTGCTCCCGGCGCTGGACAGCAACGAGACCCTGCGCGAGCGGTTTTTCGGCGGCGTGAAAAAGCCGATTTTCACCAGCAGCACCGCCGACAATCACCTGGTGACCTTCGCCGAGGTCATGGCGATGTACCTGCTGGTATGGTCGCCCACGCCCTGGCGCCTGATCAACCCGCAGCCACCCCAACTGAGCGCCGATGAATCCTTGCGCTACGCTCGCGAGCAGGTGACGGTGGATAAATTTCGCGAGGGCTTGCCGGGTGCTGCGCGGGTTTTCGCCCATCTGTCCACACTGATGATCTTTGACGACCACGACATCACCGACGACTGGAACCTCAGCGCGCAATGGGAAGAAACCGCCTACGGTCATCCATTTTCCAAGCGCATCATCGGTAACGCCCTGCTCGCTTACCTGCTGTGCCAAGGCTGGGGGAATAACCCGGATGCCTTTGATGAGCTGGTGGGCCAAACCCAGGCACTGGCAACCCAGACGCAGAACAATCATCTGGATGCCCTCGCGCAGGACAATTTGCTGGCAACCCTGCTGAAATTCCAGCAGTGGCATTACGTCCTGCCCACCACGCCGGCCCTGGTGGTGCTCGATACCCGCACACGGCGCTGGCGCAGCGAATTCACCCTCAAGCAACCGTCCGGCCTGCTGGACTGGGAAGCCTTGAGCGAACTGCAGCAGGAACTGCTCGATCACCCCTCGGCCATCATCGTCTCGCCCGCGCCGATTTTTGGCGTCAAGCTGATCGAGACCGTGCAGAAAATCTTCAGTTGGTGCGGCCATCCATTACTGGTGGACGCCGAAAACTGGATGGCCCATCGCGGCGCGGCCCAGGTGATCCTGAACATCTTCCGTCACTCGCGCACGCCGGGTAACTACGTGATCCTCTCGGGCGACGTGCACTACTCGTTCGTCTATGAAGTACTGATCCGCCACCGCGACGCTGGCCCCAGGATCTGGCAGATCACCAGCAGCGGCATCAAGAACGAATTCCCACCGCGACTGCTGGAATGGTTCGACCGTCTCAACCGCTGGCTGTACTCGCCGCGCTCGCCTCTGAACTGGTTCACTCGCCGGCGCACCATGCAGGTGGTGCCACATATTCCGGAACATGCCGAAGCCGGTGAACGGTTGTGGAATTCAGCAGGGATCGGCCAGGTGTTTTTCAACGAGCGGGGGCAGCCTGAGGCGATTTACCAGCACAACGCCGATGGGAAACCTCGGACAAGAATGGCGGCGCCAAAGCAGTAGCCTACTGCCACCATCCAACAGCATCACACCCCCCTATTCAAAGCGTTCAATCCCCGTTGTACAGTAGCCCCAGCCACGGAGTATCGGCGTCAATATTGGTAGGCCTTGGTTGCCTGCCGCCGCAAGGAATGCGCAGATGAACGATACTTCCGGCAACAACCCGCTCAATCATGCTTTTTCTCACTTTAACGCCGACATGTTGCACACCGTGCTGGAGCTGGTCAGCGACGGCATTTGGGACTGGAACGCCAATACCGGGTTCGTCTACCGCAGCCCAGGCTGGTACGAAATGCTGGGCTACCCTAGCCACTCCCTGGAAAACAGTGTGTTCACCTGGGAGAGCGTCATCCACCCGGAGGATTACCCCCACGTGATGACGGTGTTCGATGATTACATCCACCGGCGCACGCCCCATTACCAGACCGAATACCGTTGCCGCAAAAAAGATGGCGGCTACCTGTGGATTGAAGACCGTGGTTACGTGATTGCACGCAATGAAGACGGTTCGGTTGCACGCATGGTGGGTGCCCATCGCGATATCCATCTGCGCAAGTCCTTGGTCGAGCAGTTGGAGCGACGCAATCAATCCCTTGAGGCACTGGTGGCCGAGCGTACGCGCGAGCTGTCGCGGGTCAATCAGCAGTTGCAATTACAACTGGACGAAAACCGCTCACTGGCCGAACGGGATGCCTTGACCCTCGTCGCCAACCGTTACCGCCTGGAAAAAGTGCTGCTGGAAGCCTGCGACCGCGCCCAGCGTTTTCGCCTGCCATTGGCACTGATCGCGATGGATATCGATGACTTCAAGCCGATCAATGACCGACACGGTCACGGCGTAGGCGACCAAACCCTGGTGCAGGTCGTGGAATGCCTGGAGAGCTGCATCCGCCCAGGCGACCTGCTGGCGCGCTGGGGTGGCGATGAGTTCATGGTGGTGCTGCCCAAAAGTTCGCTGGAAAACGCCACGGCCCTGGCCGAGAACATCTGCCGAACGATGCGCAACATGCCGATACGCGATGACCTCATCGTCACCCTGAGCCTCGGCGTGGCCGAGCGGCGCATGGATGAATCCCCCGCCGCCCTGATGGCACGTGCCGATCAGGCGCTGTATCGCGCCAAGGCGGCGGGGAAAGATGGCGTGTCGGCGTAGCCCTGTCAGCGCACCGGCGGCGCGTACTGGATGCCGCCGTTGTTCCACAGGGCATTGAGGCCGCGCTTGATCTTCAACACGCTGCCCTGGCCAATATTGCGCTCGAACACCTCACCGTAGTTGCCCACCTGCTTGACGATCTGCACCACCCAATCCTTGCGCAGTTTGAGGTCCCGTCCGTACTCGCCATCGGCGCCGAGCAGCCGCGCAACGTCCGGGTTCCTGGTGGTCTTGGCCTGCTCTTCGACATTCTGCGAGGTGATGCCCATTTCCTCGGCGTTGATCATCGCAAACAGGGTCCACTTGACGATGCTGAACCACTCGTCATCGCCCTTGCGCACCAGCGGGCCCAGCGGCTCCTTGGAGATCACTTCCGGCAACACGACGAATTCATCCGGATGGGCCATCTTGATGCGCTGTGCGTACAGCCCGGACTGATCGGTGGTCAGCACATCGCAACGCCCGGCTTCCAGGCCCTTGGCGCTTTCGTCGGCGGTGTCGAAGGTGATCGGCGTGAACTTCAGGCCGTGGGTGCGAAAGTAATCGGCAACGTTGAGCTCGGTGGTGGTGCCGGCCTGGATGCACACGGTTGCGCCGTCCAGTTGCTTGGCGGCCGTGACACCCAGTTTGTTGTTCACCAAAAAGCCGATGCCGTCGTAGTAGGTGACGCCGGTGAACACCAGGCCCATGCCCGAATCGCGGGAGCTGGTCCAAGTGGTGTTGCGTGAGATCAGGTCGATTTCGCCGGACTGCAGCGCGGTGAAACGCTCCTTGGCGGTCAACTGGGTGAACTTCACTTTGGACGCGTCACCAAACACGGCCGCCGCTACGGCGTGACACACATCCACGTCAATGCCGGTCATCTTGCCGTGGCTGTCGGGCACGCCAAAACCGGGCAACCCGTCGCTGACACCGCACTGGATAAAGCCTTTTTTCTGGATCGCGTCCAGGGTCGAACCGGCATGCGCGGTGCTGGCCAGCCCAAAGACGGCGGCGGCACTGATCATGGCCAAGGTGGTTTTAAATGGGTTCATGCGAGGCTCTCCCTGTCGTTCCTTATTATTCGGCACCGCACAGCCTGCGCCGGTTTCTGATGTTGCCTGGGCAGTATTGACGGGTTTGGCGCGCAGCCACAAACGACCTTTTGGCAACAGCTCCTTCCGATTTGGAATGACCCGGCGACTTTATTTCGTTTGCGACAAGGCCAGGCCCACGGCTTAGATAAAAAGACGCCCGCCACTGCCGAGTCCAGGATTCATGAGCCGCGAAACCATCAGCCAGTCGATTTCCATCGTTCATCCCATCAGCCTCAGCCACGGCAGGAATGCCGAGGTCTGGGACACCACGGGCAAGCGCTATATCGATTTTGTCGGCGGCATCGGTGTGCTCAACCTCGGCCATTGCCACCCCGGCGTGGTGCAGGCCATTCGTGAACAAGCAACGAAGTTGACCCACTATGCGTTCAACGCCGCGCCGCATATGCCCTACATCGAACTGATGGACCGCCTGACCGCGTTTATCCCGGTGGACTACCCCATCAGCGGCATGCTCACCAACAGCGGCGCCGAGGCCGCAGAAAATGCCTTGAAAATCGTACGCGGCGCCACCGGCCGTACGGCGGTGATTGCCTTTGACGGGGCTTTCCACGGCCGTACGCTGGCCACCCTCAACCTCAACGGCAAAGTGGCGCCCTACAAGCAAAAGGTCGGCGTCCTGCCCGGCCCGGTGTATCACCTGCCCTACCCCAGCGCCGACAATGGCGTGAGCTGCGCTGAGGCGCTGAAGGCCATGGACCGCCTGTTCAGTGTGGAAATCGACGTCAGCGACGTAGCCTGTTTCATCCTTGAACCGGTGCAAGGCGAGGCCGGATTCCTCGCCCTGGATATCGAGTTCGCCCAGGCCCTGCGGCGCTTCTGCGATGAACACGCGATCCTGCTGATTGCCGACGAAATCCAATCCGGTTTTGGCCGCACCGGCCAGCGTTTTGCCTTCTCGCGCCTGGGCATCGAACCGGACCTGATCCTGCTCGGCAAAAGCATCGCCGGCGGCGTGCCATTGGGGGCGGTGGTCGGGCGCAAGGCGTTGATGGACAACCTGCCCAAAGGCGGGCTGGGCGGCACTTACTCCGGTAACCCCATCGCCTGCGCGGCGGCACTGGCCACGCTGGACGCTATGACGGATGAGGCGTTACACGCCTGGGGAGCCCGGCAGGAGGCCGCTATTGTGAGCCGCTATGAAACCTGGCGTGCGCAGCACCTGACACCCTTTTTGGGCCGCCTGACCGGCGTCGGCGCCATGCGCGGCATCGAACTGGTGAATGCCGACGGCACACCTGCGCCCCAGCAACTGACCCGACTGCTGGGCCTGGCGCGGGATGCCGGGTTGCTGCTGATGCCCAGTGGCAAGTCGCGGCATATCATTCGGCTGCTGGCACCGTTGACGATTGAGCCCGAGGTGCTGGAGGAAGGGCTGGTTATTCTTGAACGGTGCCTCAAGCAGTTGGAGTAATCGCGTCAGCGCCATTACGCTGGACCAATGCGTGCAGGCTCGCCGATTATCCACGACACCTCTATACCGTAGGTTTGTTTTGTGGACGAGCGGTGCGCTTGCAGCGGGCGCTTACTGCCTTGCACCGCGATAAGGGCATTGTGCTGCCTTGACCTGATCCCCCTCCCCCCTGAAAATGCGCGACGCTTTTTTGTCTTCCCCGTTTACTGAAGTAGTGAAATTTCAATGTCCGATTCTTACACCGAACACTCCACCGAAGAATCCGTAGTCGCCCTGCACGCCAAAGCTGAATACGAAAACGCCATCAATCTTTCACAGCATGTGCCAGCCGCCAAGATCATCAGCGAGATGGTGCTGGACGCGTTTCACACCTCCAAGGAAAGCGACCAGATCCGCGAGTTGCGCCTTGCCATCCGCCAGGCCCACGACGCGTTCGATGACGATAAGGCCTACGACCTGATGGGCCAGCTCAAGCAGCTCAAGGACGCCGAAGCCGCCGACAACATCGCGCTGGAAGACCTGAGCAGCAAATTCTCCATCAGCCGCATCCTGTCCAGCTTCAAGGACGACCCCGAGTTCCAGGAGCTGGTCTACGGCCTGGCCCTCAAGGTGCTGAACCAGTCTCACCAGGCCATCAGCAACCCCAGCGCCGGCAAGAGCAAGGCTTCCCGTCCCAAGAAAGAAGCCGAGGTGTTTGTGATCAGCAAGGACGGCATCAGCGTCACCCTGCCACTGCGCACGCCACGCTCCAAGCTGAACATCGACCGCGAGGCGTTTGAGTTCCTGGGCTTCAGCTTTGTGGGTGAAGGCGATGAAGCCGAGCTGGAAGTCGAGAGCTTTGTGGATAACTCGGGGGCTGAACAGCCGCTGACCCGCAAGAGCGTGATCAGCGCACTGCAGCAGCAGAGCGCGTTTGATGGATACAGCATCGCGCAACAGTGACACCACTGAACTGAATGTGGGAGGAACTGCTCCCTCCCACATGAATTCAATACTGCGTTATACCGTTGCCGCAAATACCTCGCGAAACCGCGCCATTTCCCGCTTGTTCCCCACCGTCACTCGCACCCACTGCGGCCAGTTTTGCCACACGCGCCCGATCAGTACGCCATGGCCGGCAAGTGCGTCGATGACCTGCTCTGCCGGGCGCTTCACGTCGATCATGAAGCAGTTGGCCTGGGATGCCGTGCAGGTAAAACCACGGCCTTTGAGCCAAGAAATGGTGTCTTCGCGCAGTTGGGCATTGAGCGCCTTGCGTTGTGGCAGCAGCTTCACATCTTCCAGGCTGGCGAGGCCGCCGAGCAAGGACGAGCCGGCCGGGACGTTGTCGCCGCCAAACACCGCCAGGCGTTCCAGCAATGCTGGATGGCCGATTGCCAGGCCCAGGCGGGCGCCGGCCATGCCGTAGATTTTCGAGAAGGTGCGCAGCACCAGCAGGTCGTCGTGGTCCTTGACCCAACTCACCACGCTCGGGGCCTCGGCGAAGTCGATGTAGGCCTCGTCCACCACCAGCACACAGCCTTTGGGTTTGTTCGCCAGGGCCTGGCGGATGGCGTCGGTCGACGTCACGGTGCCCGTCGGGTTGTTGGGGTTGCACAGGTAGAGCATGCCGGCCTGGGGGTCAGCCGCCAGCATGGCCGGGATGTCGTGGGCATGCTCGCCGTCGAGGGCGACTTCTTTGACCGGCGCCTTGTTTGATTCGGCGGACTGGCGCGGCACTTCGTAGGACGGCGTAGCCATCACCAGGCCGCGGGTTTCGCTGGTAAATGCCAGCACCGCGTAGCGCAGGGCTGCCATGGAGCCGGAAAACACCGCCACCTTTTCTTCGGCAATCCCTTGTTGCTGGGCAAACAACTCAGCCAAGGCGTACATGTGTTTATAGGGATAACGCCCCGTGGTGGCGATGCCGCGCTGCATCGCTTCGCGGGCCGCCGACGAAGGCCCGTAGGGGCTTTCGTTGTAGTTGAGCAACACCTTGTCAGTCTTGGCCGACGGCGACGCGGCAACCGCCCAATCCAGGCGTCCGAGCAAAGGCAGGGCGGCGCCGAGGGCGAGAAGGGATCGACGACTGACGCTGACCATGGTGACTACTCCTTGTAGGCGGATGATGGATTCGCACTGCTCGTATAGATGAATATGACGAGACAAGGGTCGGCTGATTTAACCGAGCGCCCATGAAAAAGCCCCGTACGGCTTTCGACGACGGGGCTTTTTCATGGGCGGGTTTCAGTGCTCCCAGTAGTCTGCGATGGGGTATTGGGCGCACAAACGCTCAAGTTCAGCGCGAAATTGCAACTGCACAGCAGGCTCGACATGGTATTCGTGTTCGCCAAGCGGCGTGACCTGGCTAAGTACCCGGCACACCAGATCGACGACCTGCCGGCAGCCCTGCGCATCGACATTGCGTTGCGCCATGGAGCCGGTGCCGATACACAGGCCACTGGTAACGGCAGACGAACGGGTCTCGCCAGGTACACGACTTTTACTGACCACGATTCCGCAGCCTTCCAGCGCCGACTCGGCGATGGCACCGGTCATATCCCCGCGCAGACGGATCAGCACGGTATGGTTTTCACTGCGCCCGCCGACCACTTCATAGTCATGGGCCTGGAAGGCGTAGGCCGTTTCATCGGCCAGGGCGCGAACACGCCCCATGCAGACATCGAATTCCGCTGTCATCGCGTAGCCCAGCGCGGCGGCTTTGGCGGCGATCATATTGACCGCCGGCGCGCCCTGCATCCGCGGAAATACGGCTTGATCCAGCACACGGCTGAAGGACGCCCGTAAGCCCGGCACCTTGGTATGGGCGTCGCGGCCGGACAGGATCAGACCACCACGTGGGCCACCCAGCTGCTTGTGGGTGCAGGTGGTGGTGACATGCGCCGCGTTGATCGGGCTGGGGTGCCGACCGGTCACGACCAGCCCGGCAATATGGGAAATATCGGCCAGCAGGATCGCGCCCGCCTCGTCGGCAATAGCGCGAAACCGCTCGAAATCCAGCACACGTGAATACGCCGATGCACCGCAAATGATGATGCGTGGACGATGGGCCAGCGCCAGGGTGCGCACCTGCTCGTAATCGATCAGGCCTTCGGCAGTGGTGCCGTAACGAATTGCCTTGTAGTAGGCGCCGGTAAACACCGCAGGGCTGCCGTGGGTCAGGTGGCCACCGTGATCGTGGGCCATGCCCAGCAAGGTGTCCCCTGGTTCCAGCAGGGCGGACAGCACTTGGGCATTGGCATTGGAGCCCGAGTGCGACTGCACGCCGGCGTAGTGGGCGTCGAACAGTTCACGCGCCCTGCGGATCGCCAGTGACTCGACCAGATCGACGTTTTCACAGCCGGCGCGATGACGCTTGCCGGGCGCGCCCTCAGCGGTGACGTTGACCAGTGCAGACGCGGAGGCCACCAAAGTACGGGCCTTGACCGCACAGGAGGACGCGACCAATGAGAGTGTGCGGTGCTGGCGCGCCACTTCGGCGTCCAGCAGCATCGCCAACTCCAGGTCCTCGGCGCGCAGGTCCGCCATGCCTCGGCGCAACAGATCGGCCTGATCCTGCAGGTGTACGGTATTGACGGGCATCGGGGGGGTGTCCTTTCCTTGGTCGCTGCGTGTCAGTTCGTCCTGAACCGTGGCGTTCAATTAAACAGGAAATTAAACATTTTCCAAATTAAATGTTCGCTTTTGTCCCCCTTTACCGAGCGGATGGCCATTTGCCCTGCGCGCAGGCGCTGACGCGCATCCGGGACTTTATTGTTAGGCCGCACGCGTGCAACACTTGCGCCCGCCGCGATGCCTGGAACGCCCTGGATGGGCTTTTTTTGCTGAACAATCTGTACGGCATCTTCAACGCAACGGTTTTTACTAAAGGGAAGTGGTGAGCGCGTGATGCACAGACGAGAAAAAACCGAGCACTTGAAGAGCAACATCAAGTACTTGATCAAGAGCCGTGGTGAGACCCAGCTGTCGCTATGCAACGCCGCCGGCCTGACCCGCACCACGATCTACAACATCCTCGAAGGCAAGGTCGTCAACGTTCAACAGTCGACCCTGCGCAAGATTTCCGACTTTTTCGGTGTGTCCTACGAAGAAATCGAGACCATCGATTTTGAAGCCAAGGAAATCATCGAGAGCAGTGCCTCGCCCCAAGGCAACATGAACCCCGCAGCCGTGCCGGTGCTCAAGGAAAGCCAGGTCATGCAGCACCTGGATAAACGTATTGGCGAACTGGCGATCCTCTACCCGCTCACGTACTACTTCGGCACCTCCCATAACCTGATCGGCGTGCAACTGGAGCGCGCCATACCGGGCGTGAATGAGCCAGGCGACCTGTTGATCATCCAGAAGGGTTCGTCCAGCGACGATAAGGAAAAACTGGTGTTCGACCGGGCCACCCAAACGCTATTCATCAGCCGTGAAGCCTGCGCCAGCTCAGAACAACTGTGTGTCCTGGGGGATATCATTGAGGAGCGCTTCAATGACCACGTATGAAAGCGAGATCGAAAACAGTAAATACAAACTGCTTGGCTTCGAAAATGACAAGCGCCTGGCGGTGATCATGATCATCGCCACGGGCAAGATCATTAGGGTCAAGTTGAGCGAAGTCTTAAACAGCGAAATCATGGATAACCTGAACAAAATGGAAGTTAAAAACCTGTACAAGAAGTACTACTCCCAGGCCGGTACGATGACGGCGTACGACCTCAACGACCGCAATGAAAGTTCGTGGATGGTCTACATCGTCCTCAACCTGCTGCTCTTCACCTTTTACATCTTCACCAGCATTGCTGCGACTAAACCGATCTACATCGAGTCCCTCGACATCATCGTGACGCCGGGCACTTTCCTGTATCCGCTGACCTTCCTGATCGTGGACCTGCTCAACGAAAACTTCGGCCTCAGGCTCGCCAGAAAGGCCATCCTGTTTGCCTTTGCCAGCAACGCGATGATCATCGTTTTGCTCTACGGCTCGACCTTCCTGCCCGGCTTACCTGGATGGAAGCTCGACGGCCCCTACAACGATGTGATTGTGCAGGTGTCGTCGGTGTTGATCGCCTCTTCGATATCGTTCCTGGTGTCGGAAAACATCAACTCGTATTTGCTGTGCAAGATCAAAGAGCTGACCAACTCCAAGTACCTGTACCTGCGCATCTTCCTCAGTACGTTCTTCGCGGTGATTATCGACAGTTTCCTGTTCTGCTTTATCGCGTTCTACGGCGCCATGCAGACCAGCGATATCCTGAGCATGATCTATGTGCAGATCGCAATTAAGGTGGGCTTTGCGTTCTTCAATATCCTGCCGGCTTATGGCGCGCGTTCGCTGTTCAAGCGCTACCTGACCAACGCCAAGGCCTGATCCAGGCAAATCCCTCACCGGGCAACTGCACGTTTTGGGTCGTAGCAGCTGCCGAGGCCGGCCCGGCAAGACGGGATATACATGGGGATCAGTCGAGCTGCAGTTTTTGCTTGAGGTTCTGCATGACAGCCGTCTTGTTCCGCACGTAATCATTCAAGCCCCGTGCGCGCAGGTTGCACGCATCACACTCGCCGCAGCCAGTGCCAAGGACGCCGTTGTAGCAGGTCAGTGTCTGCTCGCGAACCAGGTCCAGTTGCTGGTGGTAGTCGGCCAAGGCCCAGGTCTCGGCCTTGTTCAGCCACATCAGTGGGGTTTCCAGGCGCACGTCGTATTCCATGCCCAGCTTGAGTGCCTGGTTCAGCGCCTTGACGAATTCATCGCGGCAGTCCGGGTAACCGGAGAAGTCGGTTTCGCACACGCCGGTGATGACCGTCTCGGCCTTCACCTGGTAGGCGTAGATCGCCGCCAGGGTCAGGAACAGAATATTGCGCCCCGGCACAAAGGTGCTGGGCAGGCTTTCACCTGAGCTGTTAACCGTCGGCACAGGAATGTTGTCGCGGGTCAGGCTGCTGATGGCCAGCTCATTGAGCAACGACACGTCCATCACTTTGTGAACGGTGGCCCCCAACTGCCCGGCGAGCTGCTGGGCGACTTCGACTTCTGCCACATGGCGCTGGCCATAATCGAAGGTAATGCAGTGCACTTCATCGTAGTGCGGCAGTGCGTGGATCAAACAGGTGGTGGAGTCTTGTCCGCCACTGAATACGATTACAGCTTTTTTAGTCATCGTTCTGCGTCCTGCATAGGTAGGATTTGGGCATAGTTTAAAGCTCACTCAATAAAAAACCCCGCGCTTCTTTCGAAGGCGGGGCCTTTTTACTGCTCAGGCACTCAGTGCGCGTAGGTCAGCAACAGCTCTTTCGGCACTTGGAAATCCAGGGACATCATCACGCTGAGCGCGGTGATGGTGAAGATCGAGAACACGAACAGCTTGCGCGCCCAGACGGTGTCGTCCACCGCCTTGTAGCCGGTCCAGGCCATGTACAACCAGTACATGCCCATGGCCGCGGCGACGGCAAGGTAGCTCATGCCGGCGTAGCCACTGAAGGTCAACATCAAGGTCGCCACGAGGAAGGCCAGGATGTAGAGCAGGATGTGTTTCTTGGCGACCTGGATGCCACGCTTGACCGGCAGGACCGGAATCGAAGCAGCCAGGTAGTCGTTGAAACGGAAGATCGCGATGGCGTAGGAATGCGGCATCTGCCACAGGCTGAACATCACCAGCAGCACCAGCGCAGCCATGTCGAAGCTATTGGTCACAGCCACATAACCAATCACCGGCGGCATCGCCCCCGACAGACTGCCCACCAGCGTGCCGTGAACCGACTTGCGCTTGAGGTACAGGCTGTAGAGGCCGACGTAGATGACAAAGCCGATCACGGCAAACAGCGCCGCCAACGGGTTGGCCACCTTGTACAACAGGGCCACACCGGCAACACCCAGGACGGTCGCGAAGATCAGTGCCAGCTTCAGGGAGATAAGGCCCTGGACCAGCACGCGATTCTTGGTGCGCTCCATCTTGATATCGATGTCACGGTCGATGCAGTTGTTGAAGACACAACCGGAAGCAACCACCAGGGACGTGCCGATCATCGCAGCCAGGAAGATGGCCAGATCGACATGTCCCTTGGAGGCCAGGAAGAAACCGCCCGCCACAGAAAGCACGTTACCGAAAATGATCCCCGGTTTGGTGATTTGGATAAAGTGCTTAAGCGACATCGGGTCTTACCTCACTTCGCCATCATGAACGTATGGATGCTGAACATGATCCATATCGACAGGCCAACCAGCAGCAGGATCACAAGACCTGCGAACACGAACGCAATCACGTTATCGCGCTGTTCCTTGGAACGATCCAGGTGCAGGAAGTACACCAGGTGAACCAGAACCTGAATCACCGCGAATGCCAGCACGATCATCAAGGTGATCGACTTGGGCAGGGTCGGGTACATCACCAGACCGAACGGGATGAGCGTCAGGATTACCGACAGGATGAAGCCGATGGCGTACGACTTAACGCTGCCGTGGCTCGCATCATGGCTGTCATGGTCATGGGAGTGTGCATTAGCCATTACAGAGTCCCCATCAGGTAAACAACGGTGAAGACGCAGATCCAGACCACGTCCAGGAAGTGCCAGAACAGGCTCAGGCAGCTCAGGCGGGTCTTGTTGGTGTTGGTCAGGCCGTGCTTATTGACCTGATACATCATCACCGCCATCCACAGCAGGCCGGCAGTTACGTGCAGACCGTGGGTGCCGACCAGCGTGAAGAACGCCGACAGGAAGCCGCTGCGGTGCGGGCCGTAGCCTTCGGAGATCAGCAGGTGGAACTCGTTGATCTCCATGCCGATGAAGCCCAGGCCGAACAGGAAGGTCAGGCCCAGCCAGCTCAGTACGCCTTTCTTGTTGCCCTTGTAGAAGGCCAACATGGCGAAGCCGTAGGTGATCGAACTGAACAACAGCAAGGCGGTTTCGCCGAGCACGTAAGGCAGTTCGAAGATGTCGTGGCCCGACGGGCCACCCGCTACGTTGTTTACCAGTACCGCGTACACCGCGAAGATCGACGCAAACAAGATGCAGTCGGTCATCAGGTAGAGCCAGAAACCGAAAACGGTCATCGGCCCCGAGTCGTGGTGATGGTCATCGTGCCCATGGTCATCGACATGGGCGTGTCCAGCATTGGTCACTAAGTTCGACATGGTTTAAGCCTGTTCCAACGAGGTTTCTACACGGTTGGCCGGGATCTTCTTCTCGGCTACCAGGCGAGCGTGTTGCTCGGCTTCGATGCGTTCGATCGTCTCGACCGGCACCATGTAGCCTTGATCGTCACGCGCGGCGTGAACGATGAAGTAACCGATAGTGCCAACCAGGCCCACGATTGCCAGCCACCAGATGTGCCAGATCATCGCGAAACCGAACACGGTCAACAGCGCACCCATCACCACGCCAGTGGCGGTGTTGTTTGGCATGTGGATCGGCTCGTAGTGCTTAGGACGCTGGTACGCAGTACCGTCTTCCTTGGCTTCGGTGAACGCATCAATGGTGTTCGCAGTAGGGATCACGGCGAAGTTGTAGAACGGAGGTGGCGACGAAGTCGACCATTCCAGGGTGTGGCCATTCCATGGGTCGCCGGAGTCGCAAGCGTTCTGCTTACGGTCACGGATACTCACGTACAGCTGGATCAGCTGGCAGGCGATACCCACGGCGATCATGATCGCACCGAACATGGCGACGTACAGGTACGGCACCCACTCAGGGTTGGTAGTAGCGTTCAGACGACGGGTCATGCCCATGAAGCCCAGAGCATAGAGCGGCATGAACGCGACGAAGAAGCCCGAGATCCAGAACCAGAACGCAGCCTTGCCCCAGCCTTCGTGCAGCTTGAAGCCGAACGCTTTCGGGAAGTAGAAGCTGAAACCAGCGATGTAACCGAATACCGCACCGCCGATGATCACGTTGTGGAAGTGAGCGATCACGAACAGGCTGTTGTGCAGGACGAAGTCAGCACCCGGGATGGCCAGCAGTACGCCGGTCATGCCGCCGATGGCGAAGGTCACCATGAAGCCCAGGGTCCACAGGACCTGGCTGGTCATGCGCAGACGACCGTGGTAGATGGTGAACAGCCAGTTGAATAGCTTCACCCCCGTCGGGATGGAAATCAGCATCGTCGCCAGGCCGAAGAAGGCGTTGACGCTGGCCCCCGAACCCATGGTGAAGAAGTGGTGCAGCCACACCATGAAGCCCAGTACCGAGATCGCACCCGATGCGTAGACCATCGAGTGGTGACCGAACAGGCGCTTGCCGGTAAAGGTCGAGATCACTTCGGAGAAGATACCGAACGCTGGCAGGATCAGGATGTACACCTCAGGGTGACCCCATGCCCAGAACAGGTTCACGTACATCATTGGATTGCCACCAAGTTCATTGGTGAAAATGTGGAAATCCAGGTAACGGTCAAGCGACAGCAGCGCCATGGTAGCGGCCAGGATCGGGAACGAAGCCACGATCAGGACGTTGGCCCAGGTGCAGGTCCAGGTGAAGATCGGCATGTCCATCAGTTTCATGCCAGGGGCGCGCATTTTCAGGACGGTGGCCAGGAAGTTGACCCCCGTCAATGTCGTCCCGAGCCCTGATAACTGTAGCGCCCAGATGTAGTAGTCCACACCCACGCCAGGGCTGTATTGCAGGCCCGACAATGGCGGATACGCGACCCAGCCGGTCTTGGCGAATTCGCCGACGCCCAGGGACAGGTTGATCAGCACAACGCCGGAAACCAGCAGCCAGAAGCTCAGGGAGTTCAGGAACGGGTAGGCAACGTCACGGGCACCAATCTGCAGCGGCAAGGCAAGGTTCATCAGGCCGGTGAAGAAAGGCATCGCCATGAAGATGATCATGATCACACCGTGAGCGGTGAAGATCTGGTCATAGTGTTCAGGCGGCAGATAGCCAGGCGAACCCTCGGTGGCCATGGCCAACTGGGTACGCATCATGATGGCGTCGGCAAAACCACGCAGCAGCATGACCATGGCAACGATGACGTACATGACACCGATTTTCTTGTGGTCGACAGACGTCAACCACTCGGTCCACAGGTAGGTCCATTTCTTGTAATACGTAATTGCTGCAAACAGTGCCAGACCACCCAGCGCGATCATGGCGATGGTCACCATTACGATCGGCTCGTGGAACGGGACCGCATCCCAACTTAATTTACCAAACATCGTTTACTCCTCTGCCCCAGCAGTTGAATGCGAGCCCGTGTCAGAACCTTCAACCGCGGCCACTTCTTTCTTCTCGTGCTTGACCGGCTTGCCTGGCTTCATACCTTCGTACTTGTCGACGATTTTCTGAAACAGGTTCGGCTCATACGTGGAGTACAGGGCGACTGGGTTGTTCTGGCTTGGTTTGGTCAGGGCGTCGTATTCAGCTTGATCAAGCTGTTTAGGTGCGGCCTTGACTTCGGCTACCCAGGCGTTGAAATCTTCCTGGCTCGTCGAGATCGCTTTGAATTTCATGCCGGTGAAGCCAGCGCCGCTGTAGTTCGCGGAGATGCCTTCCATTTCAGCTTTTTCGTTGGCGATCAGGTGCAGGCGGGTCTGCATGCCTGCCATCGCGTAGATCTGGCCACCCAGGGCTGGGATGAAGAACGAGTTCATCACGGCGTCGGAGGTGATCCGGAAGTTAAGCGGGGTGTTCTCCGGGAAGCGGATCTGGTTGACCGTGGCGATACCCAGGTCCGGGTAGATGAACAGCCACTTCCAGTCCAGCGCGACCACTTCGATGTTGATCGGCTTGACGTCGGACTCCAGCGGACGGTACGGGTCCAGCTCGTGGGTCGACTTATAGGTGATGTAACCCAAGGCGATGATGATGAGGATCGGGACCAGCCACACCGCGATTTCGATCTTGGTGGAGTGCGACCACTTGGGCGCGTAGGTCGCGTTGGTGTTCGACGCGCGGTATTTCCAGGCGAAGGCGAAGGTCATGATGATCACAGGCACCACGACCAACAGCATCAGCAGCGTGGCGGTGATGATCAGGTTTCGTTGATCCAGACCGATCTGTCCTTTCGGGTCCATCAAGGTCCACTTGCAGCCTCCCAGCATTAACATCATGCCAAGCAGCGGCAAAAAGCCTAGTAATCGGGGGTACCTGTTTTTACTCATCTCACGACCTCTAAAGCAGCTTGCGCAATGCAGTTGGGTTTTGATCGCCAACACTTCACCCTGCCAAGGGTTGGCATTTCTCTTCGATTGAATAAGAGCCTGCCCGGCACGCCATAACGGAGCGTTTCACGGACCTGCGGTGAGTTCTTATTCGATTTCGTGGTTAAAGGCCTTGTTACAGACCAATTCCATTTGGTGCGGATAGTTGAAAGGCTGCCGGAACCTTGGGGTCGCACAGAGCCATCCATCTGCCCCTCGACCGCTCCGGTGCTCAAATATTGAACAGCACCGGACATTCAGTGCGGGCGATTGTAGTTAGCTAGCGATGTATAAACCATGTCTTATAAAGAAATAATTTTTATCGATTACAGCAATAATCCTTCACCCATATTGCAAGGGTTCGCGATCTTATCGCGTTAGATTCCCAACAAAAACCACAAAAATTGCCGTGTTATTGGCGCAACCGCCGCAGCCCTTACATCGCGTAAGGGCATGCAAAACCTATCCAACCCCCCAGAAAACAAGGCATTCGGACATCACGCCAAGGCGTGTACGGCGTGAGGCGCATGGCCTCTCGCGAACCACGAACTGACAGCACATCTTGGGCGTTTTTTGCAAATTTAAGCGATGGTTTGGCGGGTCAGAAACGTCCGGCGGAGGCTTCCGTGTGACAACATGTCGCACGCTGCGCGCACCCCACCGTTGTCCGGCGTCACGCTCTGTTCACAAAAGCCTACAGGCAAAAACGCCCCGGCCCTCCTTAAAGAAGGACCGGGGCGTTTTCATGGAAGAGGTCAGGCCTTGCGTTGGCGATTGCGATAGATGCCCAGGGGCACCAGGATCACCGTTAGCACGAACGCCACCAAGGCCCACTGCGCCAGGGACAGGCCCAGCACCGGCGGATACGGCGTGCTGCAGAAGCCGTCGACCTGGAAGCCCAGCGGGAAGACCTTGGCCAGGGGCAGGTCATCGACGATAGGTTGCAGCACATCGATGCCACAGCTGACCTGCGGGAAGAACTGGGTGTACACGTGGTGTCCCGCCGCGGCCACCCCGCCGACGGCGCTGAGGATCACCAGGCCTTCGAAAAAGGTCAGGGCGCCCTTGGTGCGCATGGCTGCGCCGATGAAGGCGAAGATCGCAATCAACAACAAGGCATAGCGCTGCAGGATGCACAGCGGGCACGGCGCCTCGCCCAGCACCACCTGCATGTACAAGGCCCCACCGATCAGCGCCAGGCAGATGATGCCCAGCAACACCAGAAAGCGCCGCTCCCTGCCTAAACGCAATTCGTCACTCATCCCCGTATCCCTTTGTTTGGTTGTGCCAATGGCCGCAAGTTTACACACAGGGAGTGGTTTAAACAGAGGGGGGTTAACGGGGGATTAATCGGGCAGGACACGGATCAAAATGTGGGAGGGAGCTTGCCCCCTCCCACATTTGGAACAGTGGTATTTCTGAGAGGGCTATTCCAGGGCGGCTGCGGGGCCGAAGAATTCGTAGCGGGCCTGCTGCTCGGGTACGCCCAGGGCTTTCAGGTGGCGCTTGATGGCGGCCATGAAGCCTTTGGGGCCGAGGAAGTAGGCGTCCAGGTCGCGCTGTTCGGGCAACCAGGCGGCCAGTTGTTCCTGGTTCAGCAGACCTACCTTGTCGGCCGCCGGGCTGATGCCGTCGTCCTCGGTATAGCAGTAGAAGCGTTTGAGCTGCGGGTGCTGCGCCGCCAGGCCATCCACCCAATCGCGAAACGCATGCACCCCGCCGTTACGCGCACAGTGGATAAAGTGCACCGGGCGCTGCGTAGCCAAGGCCGCTTCGAGCATCGGCAAGGTCGGCGTGATGCCCACGCCGCCGCTGATCAGCACCAACGGTTTGTCGCTGGCCGCCAGGGTGAACTCGCCCGACGGCGGGAACAGGTCAATGGTTGCGCCGACGTGCAACTGGTCATGCAGGTAGTTGGACACCCGCCCACCGGCCTCGCGTTTGACGCTGATACGGTACAGGCCCGCATCGCTCAAGGCCGACAGGGAATAGTTGCGGCGCACTTCTTCGCCATCCAGCACCAGCTTCATGCCGATGTATTGGCCTGGGGCCGCTGCGAGAATCGCTCCGTTATCCACCGGGGCGAAGTAGAACGAAACGATCTCGTCGCTCTCTTCCACCCGCTTGACCAGCAGGAACGGCCGCGCACCGCGCCAGCCGCCGAGAGCCTGGGCTTTCTCGTCGTAGATGGCGGCTTCGGCGCCGATCAGGATGTCTGCCAACTGGCCGTAGGCGTTACCCCAGGCCGTCATCACTTCTGGCGTGGCAATCTCGCTGCCCAGCACTTCGGAAATCGCCCGCAGCAGGCAGGCGCCAACGATCGGGTAATGCTCCGGCAGAATCTGCAAGGCCACGTGCTTGTTGATGATCTTCGCCACCAGGTCGCCCAGTTGATCGAGCTGGTCGATATGCCGCGCGTACATCAACACCCCATTGGCCAGGGCGCGGGGCTGGTCGCCGCTGGCCTGGTGGGCCTGGTTGAACAGCGGACGGACTTCGGGATACTCCGAAAGCATCATGCGGTAGAAGTGGGTGATCAGCGCTTCACCGCCGCTTTCCAGCAGGGGCACGGTGGATTTGACGATGGCACGGTCTTGGGCACTAAGCATGGGAGCCTCCTGGGCTTCTTTACTGATTGCCCTTAGCTACTCAGTATTCGTGCCAACCTATAAACCTATATTTTTCAATGAGTTAAATAATACATAGTCAATATGACTTCCTACACTTTATAGTCATAAGGACTACAAGGAGTCATTATGACTGCGCAATCGCTGCTCACCACCCTGCTACCCCTGGTCGCCGACCTGTCCCGTGACCTGCCTGAAGGCGAGCGTTACCGTCGCCTGCTGCAAGCCATGCGCGCCCTGCTGCCGTGCGACGCCGCCGCGTTGCTGCGCCTGGACGGTGAATGGCTGGTGCCGCTGGCGGTCGATGGCCTGAGCGCCGACACCTTGGGCCGGCGCTTCAAGGTCAGCGAGCACCCGCGCTTCGCCGTGCTGCTCGGCAGCCCCGGCCCGACGCGCTTTGACAGCGACAGCGAATTGCCCGACCCCTACGACGGCCTGGTTGATGGCTTGCACGGACACCTGCAAGTGCACGACTGCATGGGCTGCCCGCTATTCATCGACGACCAGCCGTGGGGCCTGCTGACCCTGGATGCCCTCGACACCGAGCGCTTCGAACGGGTTGAGCTGGACGCCCTGCAAGCCTTCGCCAGCCTCGCCGCCGCCACCGTCAACGTGGCCGAACGCATCGAACGCCTGGCCCTGCGCGCCGAAGACGAGCACCAGCGCGCCGAGATCTACCGCCAGGCCAGCGGCCAGCAGCACAAGGAAATGATCGGCCAGAGCAAAAGCCACAAGCGCCTGATCGAAGAAATCAAACTGGTGGGCGGCAGCGACCTTACCGTGCTGATCACCGGCGAAACCGGGGTGGGCAAAGAGCTGGTGGCCCAGGCTATCCACGCGGCCTCCCATCGTGCGGACAAACCATTGATCAGCCTCAACTGCGCCGCCTTGCCGGAGACATTGGTGGAAAGCGAGTTGTTCGGCCACGTACGTGGCGCCTTTACCGGCGCGCTGAACGAGCGTCGCGGCAAGTTCGAACTGGCCAATGGCGGCACCTTGTTTCTGGATGAAGTGGGCGAGTTGTCGCTGGCCGTGCAGGCCAAGCTGCTGCGCGTGCTGCAAAGCGGCCAGTTGCAGCGCCTGGGCTCCGACAAGGAGCACCAGGTGGACGTACGCCTGATCGCCGCCACCAACCGCGACCTCGCGGACGAGGTGCGCAACGGCCGCTACCGCGCCGACTTCTATCACCGCCTGAGCGTATACCCGCTGCAAGTGCCGGCACTGCGCGAGCGCGGGCGTGATGTGTTGTTGCTGGCGGGCTTCTTTCTGGAGCAGAACCGCTCACGCATGGGCCTGGGCAGTCTTCGCCTGAGCAGCGATGCCCAGGCGGCGCTGTTGGCCTATAACTGGCCGGGTAATGTGCGCGAGCTGGAGCACTTGATCGGACGCAGCGCGCTGAAAGCACTGGGGAGCTGTCGTGAGCGGCCGAGGATTCTGAGCTTGAGTGCCCTGGATCTGGACTTGCCCGATGTCAGCGCACCGGTGATCGAAGCATCGGCAGAAACAGCCTTGGCCGTTACCGGCGATCTGCGCCAGGCCACAGAGGCCTACCAGCGCCAAGTGATCAGCGCCTGCCTGGAACGCCATCAGCACAACTGGGCCAGCGCCGCCCGCGAACTGGGCCTGGACCGTGCCAACCTGGGCCGCATGGCCAAGCGCCTTGGCCTCAAATAGCAAGGACAACTCGGCCAAATGTATGAAATGCAGGAAATGTGGGAGGGGCTTGCCCCTCCCACATTAGACGGTCTTCGCCTGGAAGACCGGGCTGGCAGACTTCGGCTTGCGAAACACCAACACATTCCCCAGCATCACCAGCACCAACCCCGCCAGCGCCGGCGCGGTCCATTGGTAGCCCTCGGCAAACGCCGACACATTCAGCGCCACCACCGGGAACAGCACCGTGCAATACGCCGCCCGCTCCGGCCCCATGCGCCCCACCAGGGTCAAGTAGGCCGTAAAGCCGATTACCGAACCCGGAATCACCAGGTACCACAGGGCGCCGACATACCGTGCGCTCCAGTCCATCTCAAACGGAATGCCGCGCACCAGGCAATAGGTCGCCAGCATCAAGGCGCCGTACAACATCCCCCAGGCGTTGGTGGTCAGCGGCCGCAGGCCGGCCTTCTGTTGCAGGCTCGACAGCATATTGCCGGCCGAGAAACACATCGTCCCCAATAACGCCAGGCCCAGACCAAGCAAGGTCTGCGGGCTGGCGGTGTGCCCTGCCAGTTCCGGCCAGAACAACAAGCCCAACCCCGCCAGACCAAGACCGCCACCCATCAACACGTTACGTGCCACCCGCTGGCCGAAAAACACCCGGGCGTTGAGTGCGTTCCACAACGTGGCGGTGGAAAACACCACCGCCACCAACCCGCTGGGAATCCACTGGCTGGCGGTGAGGAAGCACATGAAGTTGACGCAGAACAGGCACAGCCCCTGGGCCAGGCAGATCAAGTGCCCGCGCCGGTTCATCACCTGCAACTTGCGACTGAGCAGCAACAATGCAAACAACACCAGCGCCGCCAGGCCAAAGCGATAGACGATGGACACAGGAATCGCCACCACGCCCAATTGCCATTTGAGGGCGATCCAGGTGGTGCCCCAGATCAGCACGCTGAGTAAATACAGGGAAAGGTTCATAGCGGGCTCCATCGATTGAGCCACAGTGTCGCCTTCAACGTTCGTAACGTTCTTGCACATTCTTGCGCTTTTGTCGGGCGCTGGGCTCACAGCGCCAGCCGTGCGGAGTAGGATGCAAGGCGTCGGAGAACACACACCATGTCAGATCTGGAATCCCTGCAAGTCTTTCAAGCGCTTAACCGTTCGCCCAACGCACGCCTTGAAGCCTGCGCCGAGCTCGGTGACGGCTTGTCGGCGGCCTTGTGGAGCAATCATCACGATTCCCAGGACTACCAGGCGCCCAGCCACCACACGCTGTCCTGCTACATCGGCGGTGGCACCGGCACGTTTCGGCGTGACCAGCCGGGCACCAAGGGCGGCCCCGACAAGCTGTGCATCCTGCCCGCCGAGCATCAGTCGGCGTGGGTGATCAACGGTGAAATCCGCCTGGCCCACGTGTATTTCAGCCCCGAGCAATTCGCCTTGGGCTGCGTCACCCTGCTCGACCGCGAGCCGCGCGCCCTGGAGCTGCGCGAAAGCACCTTTCTGCAAGACGACAGCCAGGCCCGACGTTTCCACCAGTTGATCGCGCTCAATTGGCAGGAGCCCGCCGAACGCCTGCTGACCAGCAGCCTGGCCCATGAAATGCTCAGCCACACCCTGCTCAGCCAGGTAGGCGCCCGAGAAGGCCTGCGCTTGAAAGGGGGGTTGGCGGCATACCAGCGACGGTTGTTGGTGGACTACATCGACCAGCACCTGGAAGACCCCATCAGCCTGGGCCAATTAGCTGGCCTGTGCGCGCTGTCGGAATACCATTTTGCGCGGATGTTCCGCCAAAGCTTCGGTCTGCCGCCCCATCAATATCTATTGGCGCGTCGGCTGAGTCGTGCGCAAAGCCTGCTGCGCGGCGGTGCCCTGCCCCTGGGCGAGATAGCCTTGCTGTGCGGATTCTCCAGCGCCAGCCACTTCACCCATCGCTTCCGCCAGGCCATGGGCGCTACGCCCGGCGACTACCGTCTGGCGTTCATTTAGACCATCAAGCCCAACGTCTTGGCCTTGGCCACCGCCTGGGTGCGCCGCTCGACGCCCAGCTTGCTGTGGATGCGCCGCGCGTGGGTCTTGACGGTGTGCAGGGAGATAAACAGCCGGTCGGCGATTTCCAGGTTGGAGCTGCCCTGGGCGATCAGTTGCAACACTTCCAGTTCACGCTGGCTCAAAGGGTTTTCCAGCGTGCCGGGGGTTGATGCCTGAGGCTCCATGCCCAGCTCGCTCAACAGTCCCGGCGAGCGCAAGCGCAGCTCGCGAATCGCTTGTTGCACCTGGCAACGTGCGGCCAGGTCCAGGCCGGTTTGCAGCGAACGGCGCGCCAAGGCCGGGTCGCCCAGTTGCCACGCCACTTCACCCAGGACCAGGTGCAGCTCGGTTTCCAGGCAGAGCATGCCGCGCTGGTGGGTGGTTGCCAGCAACACGTTGAGCCGTTCTATGGGTTGCTCGGCGCAGCCCAGTTTTACCTCCGCCAGCACCAGCAGGTATTCCAGGCGCGGGATCAGTTCCAGGGTAGCCGGCGGCGCTTGTTTGCCCTGGGGCCCACGAAAGTGGCGCAGCACACGGCGCACTGCTTCCACGGTCAATTCGGCGCGGCCTTGCTGCAGCCAGAAATGCCCGCTGACCAACAACAGCACCGCACGGTACACAGTGTCCGGCACCTGGCGTTGCTGCATCAGCCGTTCGGCTTCGCGCAGTTGGATAAACGCCTGGGCGTAATCACCCCGGTTGGCAGCCAGCAGCGCCAGGCCGAGATATCCGTAGAGCACGCGCTTGTCCTGGCTGTGCAGGCACATCTTCAAGCCAGTCTCGAAACACTCGGCGGCCAGGCTGTCCTGGCCCTGGCGCAGCGCCAAATGCCCGCGCCGCAACGCAATGCGCCCCACCAAAGGCCCGGCCTTGAGTCGCTGCTTGAGCAACATCGCCTGCACCGTTTCCAGCAGGCTCTGCGCCCGATACGGCGCGCCGCGCTGTTCCAGCAATTGCGCGTGATCCAGTTCCAGCAAGGCCTCCAGTAGCAACGAACCATGGGCGCGCGCCAGGCACAGCGCTTCACGGTTCAGGCCTTGGGCGACGTCCAGCTCGCCGCGCAGCAAGGCTTGCTGAGTCAGGCCCGACAGGCACATCAAGCGGGACGTCCAGGCGCTGTCGGGCAACGCTTGCAGGGCCTCTAGAAAATGCAGACGAGAGCCCTCGGCATCGCCGCCCAGGTGCAGTAGCCAGCCCCACTGCGCCTGCCAGCGCGCCAGTAGATAACGCTGTTGCGCCGCCGAGGGTTGCGGGGCAAATCGGGCCAACTGATCGATGCACGCAGCCGCCTGTTCGAAGCGCCCGGCAAACAGCAACGCGGCGGTCACCAACCCCACCAATTGCGCCGAGCCGAGCATCAATTCATCGCCATGCTGCTCATGCAGGCGCAACAGCAACACGGCGTTCTGCTGGCGGAACAGATCCTCGAAGCTGAAGTGCTGCAACAAGCTCACGGCCATTTCATATTCTTCGGCCAGCAGCGCTTGTTCGAAAGCCGCCTGCCAGTCCTGTTCGGTGCAAAACCATTGGCAAGCGCGACGATGCCAGGAGCGTTTGGCCGGCCAGGGTTCGTCGTGCATCAGTTGCGCCAGCGGCGGGAAAACCTGCAGCCAGTCGGTGTCTTCCCACGGCTCGATAAATGCGCCGAGCGTCTGCAAATCCCGCAGGTACTGGCCACCGTCGCCCGCGCCGAACAAATGCTCGCACAGGCCCGCATTGAAGCGCGGCAGATGGGCCAGCACGCGCCAGGCCTCGGCCAGCTCCGGCGGCAGCGTGCTGAAGAGTTCATGTTGCAGGTAGTCGAGCAGGGTCTTGTCGGGATGACCGTCGCCCAGCAACGCGATGCGTACACCCGCGCACCAACCGGCGCTGAACTGCATCACGCTGTCGACGGACTGAGCCGGCGCATGGCCGAGCAGAGCCTGAATTTCCGAAGGGGTAAAGGCCAGTTCAGCGCCGCACTCAAGCAGCTCATCATCAAGCAGCAGCCGCGGCCAATTGCACGCCGGACGCCGTCGAGCGCCCAGCCACCAGGTCAGCGCCGGGCTGCTGGCGGTGAGCAGGCGGTCGAGCAAGGCGTCGGTGTCGGGAGCGGGCAAGCGGCAGAAATCATCGAGGAACAACCACGCCGGCGCCTGCCAACGACTGAGGTCCAGCAGCAAGGTAGTTTCGTCGGTAAACGTCAGGCCCAGGTTTTGCGCCAGTCGCTGGCACAGGTCGAGAGGGCTGAGGGACGCGCCATTGAGCGGCAACCAATAGACTTGGCAACCCGCAGGCGCCTGCAACGCGCACTCGGCGAGCAACGCGCTCTTGCCACTGCCGCCAGGGGCGCACAACAACTTGACGCGCGCCTGCGCCACCAGCAAAGGCTCGGCCAGGCGGGGGCGCAGCAGATGATGGGCGGACAGCCGGGGCATGAATCCAGGACGGTCCAGGCAGCGTGTCATGGCAGTCATTGCTGCATCCTGCGTTCTTATTGTTATGCAACGTGTTGCGTACCCTAGTCCTGTGGCGGGGGGTTGTTGAAGAAGTATTCAGCAGGGTGATTGAAGGCCATGCACAGAAGTGGGAGGGGGCTTGCCCCCGATGGCGGTGTATCAGTCAACCAATCCAGTGACTGATACTCCCTCATCGGGGGCAAGCCCCCTCTCACATGTTGACTGCGCTTCGATCCGGGATCAGCGTACGCCTTCAGCCCTCAACGCGGCCGGGGTGTAGTCCGCTGCCTTGGCGGCGAAGCCGAACACGAAGCTGCTTTTCTCCTCGTTTTTCATGCCCAGTGCGATGTAGCGACCGGCAATGATGTCGTACAGGGTTTCGACGGTGTAGGCCGGCACCTGGTGGTCGTAGTAGAACTGCGCATGGCCTTCAGCGACGCGCCACAGTTGGCCGCGACCGTCGTAGTGATCCACCAGCGCGACTTGCCAGCTGTCTTCGTCGATGTACATGTGGCGCTTGGCGTAGATGTGCCGCTCGCTCGGTTTGACCGTGCCGACCACTTCCCACACGCGGTGCAGTTCGTAGCGGGTCAGGTCCTGGTTGATGTGGCCGGCCTTGATGATGTCGTCGTACTTGAGGCTCGGCGAATCGAGTTTGTAGCTGTTGTAGGGGATGTACATCTCCTTCTTGCCCACCAGCTTCCAGTCGTAGCGGTCGGGGGCGCCGGAGAACATGTCGAAGTTGTCGGTGGTGCGCAGGCCATCGGACGCGGTACCCGGCCCGTCATAGGAGACTTGCGGCGCACGGCGCACGCGGCGTTGGCCAGCATTGTAGATCCAGGCCAGGCGCGGTTCTTTCACCTGGTCGAGGGTTTCGTGCACCAGCAACACGTTGCCCGCCAGGCGCGCCGGGGCGGTGACCGACTGCTTGAAATAGCTCAGCACGTTGGCCGCCTTGGCCGCGTCGATATCCGGGATCGCCTGAGGCACCGCCACCTCTTCTTCGAAGCGGATCGGCGTGTAGCTGCCGTTGGTCTGCGGGGTGGCCTGGGTGATGATGCGGCGCAGGTTGCCGCCGTGGTAACGGGTGATGTGGTTCCACAGCACTTCCACGCCATTCTTCGGAATCGGGAACGCGTAGTAACGGTTGCCGGTGAAGTTCTCCAGACCGTTGCCGTCGTTGATCGCCTTGACGTTGAGCGCGCTGCGCTTGATCGACTCGTAGATATCCGCCGGCAGGTTGACCGTGCGGTGGCTCGGGTACACCGGGATCTTGTAGGTCTCGGGGTAGCGCTTGAACATCGCCACCTGGCCGTCGGAGAGTTTGTCTTTGTACTTGTCGACGGTGGCGGCGGTGATCACGAACAGCGGTTTTTCACTGGCAAACGGGTCAGCCAGGAAGCCTTTGCTGTCCACCGCGCCGGCGTTTTTCGGGATGCCGCCGGTCCAGGCCGGGATCGAGCCGTCGGCATTGCCGGCTTTTTCGGCGCCGACTGGCGTGAGGGTGGTGCCCAGCTTGGCCGCTTCCTCCGGCGACACGGCTGCCATCACGTGGGCGGCCAACAGACTCAGGGCCAACACTGCAATTGTCTTACGCATAGGTTCTTGTCCTTCTTTAAGCCAAATCAGAAGTTCACGCCGAAGCTGAGGGCGAGGAAGTCGCGGTCGGTCAGGGTGTTGTAGTCGCCGCCGAAAAAGTCGGTGTAGCTGAGGCTGGCGGTGTAGGTGCTGCGGTAGTCCGCATCCACGCCGACGCTGATGGCCTTGGCGCCTTTGTTGAAGATCCCGTTGGGGCCGTAGCCAGCCACGTCATGGGACCAGGACAGGTTGGGCTTGAGGTTCACCCCGAAAATCGCGTTGTTGTAGTCGAGGATCGCCCGCGCGCGGTAGCCCCAGGAGGTGGAGGTGACAAAACCGTCGGTGTCACCCTGGAAACCGTAGGCGCCGTAGACCGAATCACGGCCATAACGCAGCTTGGATTTGTCCTCCAGGCCTGCCACGTGGACGACTGCCGCCTCGCCGACCAGGGTCAGGCGTTCGGCGCCGAGGACCTGGTCGAAGAACTGGGTCATGGTGCTTTGGATCTGAGTGATTTCCTTGCGGCGGTAGCCTTTGTTGTCGCTGCCGAAATTGCTGCGGATGGGTGAGGCCAGTTGGCCGGCGATAGGGTTGACCAGCGCCAGTGTCAGGTCAGTGGTGTTCAACTGCACCGGGGCGTTGGGCCGGTAGCTGATTTCCCCGGTCCACGCGGTGCCGGTGGGCAAGGTCGTGGAGAAACTCGCGCCGAACAGGCGGATGTCTTCCGGGTAGTCGAGATAGTACTGGCCACGGCCGAGCATGGTGCTCTGGGCCAGGGCTGAACCGAAACCTGCAGGAGCGGCGGCGGCGATGCCACCAATGGTCGCCAGGTTCGTATTGGCGGTAATCGTGCCGACAGTGGGCGTACGGCTGTGATAGTTCATGAAGTAGAGGCCGTACTCGGTGTCATCACCCAACCAGCGCAGGGCTGCACCGAATTGGCCGGAGTCCCGCGCGTCACGGTCGCCGGCACGCTGCACCACCACACCCTCGCGGGTCACCACAAAGCCTTGGCCGCGTGATGCGGCGATCGGTTGCAACGCTGCGATCCCCGGACTGCCTACGGTGTAATTACCCGTGCAACCATCCGCCGCTACGTCACCGCCAAAGAAGGTGCCGCAGTTATCCAGCACGGTCTGGTCCCACTCCAACTGATAAAACCCTTCCACAGTCAGTTGGTTGGTCAGGCTCTGGGACGCAAACAGCATGTTCACCGGGATCAAGCCTTCCTTGATCTCGGCACCGGGCCGGCGGAACGCCGACACGTCAATCGGGTTGATGCTGTTGATGGAGTTGCCGATGAAGGTACTTTCGCCCCAGCTGACCACCTGCTTACCGGCGCGCACGGTGCCCGGCAGGTCGCCCAGGGAGTAGTTGTGGTAGACGAACGCATCGAGGATCTGCGCACCGCTGGACTTGGCGCCTTCCTTGCGGTTGTGGTCGCTGATCTGCTTGAACTCGCGGTCTTCGTCCTTGAGTTCAAAGTCATACCAGTACTTGCCACGCACGAACACACCGGTGTCGCCGTACTTGAGTTCCAGGTCGTGCAGGCCCTTGAAGATTTTCGAGAAGGTCTCGCCCTTCTTGAAATTGAGCCGCCCGTCATCCCCCGTGGAAGCCTGGCCTGTGCCGCCATTGACGGTACCAACCAGGCTCTTGTCGGCATCGCGCATGCCCCAACTCGACCCCACCGACAACGACGAATCGAATTGCCCTTCGATCTCGCCAATATTGAACGAAACAGCCTGAGCCTGGGCGCAGCAACCCAAGGCAACCGCAGCGGCCAGCGCCTGTGGCGTGAAGATGGCGCGCATTGTTGTTTTTGTCATGCGTCTTCCCCGGTGAGTGACAGAAGGCCCCACCCTACTGCCGCGCATCAGGAGCGATAAGCGCACCAAGGAGGGATTCGTGTTGTCGCTCGAAAGGATTACCAGGCGCTCTGGCCTGGGTCTGGGCGGGGGCATCGACCGGGTGGATGGCGGGTTATCAGGGGCGTGGATGGCGAGCGCCGTAACTGTTGCAATTTTGACAACAGTGCATGTCGTGAATCGCTATTACTCATGCTGTTACAAACGACTATTCTTGCCGGGCTTTCAGGGCAAACAGTCCGCTTCCTGCCAACGGAAGAAAAGCCAGATTCAAATGGATTGATGTCTTTTTTCAATCTGTTACCGGTGTTCACTGACGTTGATTTGTCGCTCCTTGATCCAACGTCTTACTTCAGCCGCTGCGTTTGCAGTGGCTTTTTTTTGCCTGAAATAAAACGGGGCGCCATCAGCGCCCCGTAGGATTCAATCTTTTTCAAGCAACGATCAGAGGCTGTATTTCTGCAAGTTGGCCATCATCTCCTTCAAGGCCTCGATGTTGTCCTTGGGATGAGCCGCCCCTTCGAAGTCGCAGATCTGCTGCCAGTGCGCGGCCACATCATCCGGCGAAAAGCCGGCTTCGGGATCAAAGCCCACGCCCAGGCTGCGCTCCCAGCGGGTCTTGCCGATCCAGCCACCGCCCACTTCAAACAACCCCGAGGTTTCCTGGCAGGCTTCGCTGCCCAGGTACACCACCAGCGGGCTGACCAGTTCCGGCTTGAGACGCTCGAACACTTGCGGCGGGATCAGGCCTTCGGTCATGCGCGTGGCGCCCGTGGGGGCGATGGCGTTGACCAGGATGTTGTTCTTGCGCCCTTCCAGCGCCAGGGTGCGGGTCAAGCCATACAGGCCGAGCTTGGCCATGCCGTAGTTGGACTGACCGAAGTTGCCGTAGATACCCGAGGTGGACGCGGTGAAGATCACCCGGCCGTAACCTTGCTCACGCAGATGGGGCCAGGCGGCGCGGGTGACTTTGTAGGCGCCTTCGACATGCACGCGGTACACCAGGTCCCAGTCGGCGTCTTCCATTTTGTGGAAGGTTTTGTCGCGCAGGATGCCGGCATTGTTGACCACCACGTCGATGCGGCCAAAGGCGTCGAGGGCGTTCTGCACAATCTTGTCACCGTCGGTGACAGAGTCGTGGTTGGCTTCGGCGATCCCGCCCGCTTCGCGAATCTCGGCCACCACCCGGTCGGCCGCCGAGGCATTGGCGCCTTCGCCCTGGGTGGAACCGCCGAGATCGTTGACCAGCACCTTGGCCCCGTGTCTGGCGAACAACAGCGCATGGGCCCGGCCCAATCCGCCGCCGGCACCGGTGACGATCACGACCTTATCCTGGAACTGCACTGACTCACTCATACCGAACTCCAATGGCGACAATGGGAATGGGTCGAGTGTCGGGCACCCAGCCTCTGGTCACAATAAAGACGGCCAGGGCTGAATGGTGCTCGATAAGGCAGAGGGATGATCCTAGGGTCTAGGAATAAGCCAGGCGCGGCGCAGCCAGCCCAATTCGATCACGAAACGCCTGGTAGTGCTTGAGCACCAGCACCGGCGCCTCGATCTGCGGGTAGTGGCCGATATTGGCCAGCAGCACCGTGTCGGCGTTGGGCACCAACTGGCGGTAGCGCTCCACCATGTGGATACCCGAGATCGGGTCGATCTCGCCGTCGATCACCCGCAACGGCACGTCAGCGTGCTGCATCGCCGCCACCCAGCGATCACGCAGGCGCCGACGCTGGGGAATGTAGGCAATGAGTTTGTGCAGGATGCGCGTGCCATCGTTGCAGTCGATCAGGCTCCAGAAATCGTCAAGGGCGCTTTCGCTGGGGCGGGTGTTGGGGCCGAATATCTGGTTGAAGCTGTCGGCCAGGGCATTGCGCCCGAACGCGCGGCCGATCATCCAGCCCAGCGGGCTGAGCAAAAGCTTTTGCACCAGCGCCGGGCGATGGGTTTCCGGGAACAGCCCGCCGTTGAGAAACACACAACTGGCCATCTGGAAGCGGCCTTCATAGTGTCGGGCCAACAGTTCCTGGGCGACGCTGTCGCCATAGTCATGGGCCAACACATGCACCGGCTGATCCAGGCGCAGATGCTCAAGCAGCGCCTGTTGCAAGTCCGCCTGTTCGAGCAAGCAGTAGCCATGGTCCAGCGGCTTGTCCGAATCGCCAAAGCCGAGCATGTCGCAGGCGATGACCAGGTTGTGCTGGGCCAGAGGTTGCCACACGTAATGCCAGTCCCAACTGGCGGTGGGAAAGCCATGGATCAGCAGTAACGGTTCGCCCTGCCCCGCCGTCCAATAACGGATGGTGCGACCGCGAAAGTCGAAACTCTGGCTGCGTTTGCGCCAGGCTCTGAGCGGGATCTCGGCGAGTGGCATCAGCTTTTATACCCAGGATCTTGAGCATCCAATTTGCGCAGCAACGCCGGCCAGGCCAGCGCGCCCCCCATACCCTGGGCGCTCTTTGTGACAGCCGCGACCATGGCCTTGGCGCCCGCCAGAATCTGCGGGCCAATGGCGATCAATTCAGCGCCGCCGTTTTGCGCCAGCACCTGGATATCGCAGGCGCGCTGAAAGGTGAACATCATCAGGAAGGTGTCGGCGATGGTACTGCCACAGGTGAGCAGACCATGGTTGTGCAGCATCAGGAAATTGTTGTCGCCCAGGTCGGCCTGCAGGCGCGCCTTCTCTTCGTGGTTCAGCGCCACACCTTCGTAGGCATGATAGGCCAGGCTCGACAGCACGAAGATCGATTGCTGGCTGATCGGCAGCACGCCTTGTTTCTGCGCCGCCACCGCCACGCCGGCGGCCGTGTGGGTATGCAGCACGCAGGTGACATCGTGGCGCACTTCATGGATGGCGCTGTGGATGGTGTAGCCCGCGGGGTTGATCTCGTAGGGGCTGTCCATCAGCTTGTTGCCGGCCTGGTCGACCTTGACCAGGCTCGACGCGGTAATCTCGTGAAACATCAGCCCGTAAGGGTTGATCAGGAAATCATCGGTGCCCGGCACCTTGGCCGAGATGTGGGTAAAGATCAGGTCGTCCCAGCCATGCAGCGCCACCAGGCGATAGCAGGCGGCCAGGTCGACACGGGCTTGCCACTCGGCAGCACTGACCTGATCTTTGACAGTCTGTGGCGATACAACAGGGGCTAGGCTCACGGCAACGACCTCCTTGGCGCACTTCTTATTGTTTTTTTAATGACGGGCCAGTCTAGTCAGACGCCCTGGCAGACGGAGTTGCCTTCGCAGCCAGCTTGATGACCGTACGAGTCAGCTAGGAGAATAGTTTAAATCTGTGTAAACGGCGTCAAAGAGACGCCGTCAATAAAGCCACTGCGAACCGCTCAGTCAGCGCGCAGTAAGGCGACCAGCTCAGCCAGCCAGGGCTCGGCGTCGGTTTCCGGAGTGACGCTTTCGCTGGCGTCGAGGCGCAGCATCGGCAGAACTTCGCGCACGCCCAACTCGCCAAACAGTTCGCGCATTTGCTCACCGCCACCACAGAAGGTGTCGCCGTAGCTGGCGTCGCCCAGGCCGATCACCGCACCGGGCAGACCGCGCCAGGCGGCGGGCAACTGGTCGCGAATCGTCGAATACAACGGTTGCAGGTTGTCGGGCAGTTCACCCATGCCGGTGGTCGAGGTCACCGCCAGAAACGCCTCGGGGGCAAATGCCTGCAAATCCGCCAGGGTTGCGCGGGGGTTGTGCCAGGCTTCAAAACCGGCTTTTTTGAGGATGCCGACGGCGTGGCGGGCGACTTCTTCAGCCGTGCCGTAGACCGAGCCGGAAAGGATGGCGACTTTCATCAATCTGATCCTGTAGTTGAGCGAAAGCCTGGGATATTAACAGCGACGCAAATATTTCGGGGCACACCGTGCAAGATTCAGGACTTGCCATAAACTGCCCATTTCAACAACCAGCCATGGATCGCTCAATGATTAACGCCAAGCTGATGCAAATGGTGATCGACGCTTCCAACGACGGCATCGTGGTCGCCGAACGGGAAGGCAAAGACAAGCCGCTGATTTACGTAAACCCCGCATTCGAACGACTGACCGGCTACACCCTGGATGAAATCCTCTATCAGGACTGCCGCTTCCTGCAGTCGGGTGACCGTGACCAGCCAGCGCTGATAGCTATCCGGGACGCGCTGGAGAATGGTGGGACGTGCCGGGAAATCCTGCGTAATTACCGCAAGGACGGCAGCCATTTCTGGAACGAACTGTCACTTTCGACGGTGCATAACGCGGCCGATAAACAAACGTATTTTGTCGGCGTACAAAAAGACGTCACGCTCCAGGTCAAGGCCCAGCAGCGTGTAGCGCAATTGGAAGGCGAATTGGCCCAGGTCAAGGCCGAGCTCGCGGCGCTCAGGGCGACCAGCGGATTAAACAAAACTTAGAAAATGCGGCCATATGAGCAGATAATGGCACTTTAATGCCCTCCCTACTGAGCCCGTACGATGCAACGCGATGCGCTTCTGACCCAGGATGAGCTGGATTTCATTCAGAACATGCAACACAACCCGCAACTCAACTTGCGGGATGCGTCGTCGAGCCTGACCGTCAACGGCGGTGCGCAGATTCGCGACTTGCTCACCCGCCTGGCCGCCCACGACCATGTCACCATCCAGGCACAGTTCGACAACCAGCAACTGACCTTTCCCCTGCACTTGGTGGAGGATGAGTTCAATGCCGTGCATCTGCGTCTGGGGGTGCCGAGCATTTTCGAAGACGGCCCAGTGATCCGCGCCTGGCGGCTGGCGCTCGAAGCACCGGTGGCCCTGGAAAACATCAAGGGCACGGCGAGCGCGCTGTGGGTGCATGAAGTGTCATTCAAGGGCGTGCTGGTGGAGATTCGGGGCAGGATCAAGCCGCCAAAAACCTTTTCCCTGTGGTTCAGCCCTTCCGGCTATGAGCGCATCAGCCTGCGCGGCGCGTTCGAACGGGAAACGGCGCGGGGGTTGTTTGCCTATCGCCTCAGCCAAAGCGATACGGATGAAATCGAGCGCCTGCGCCAGTTCATCCTGCATCAGCACCGCCTGGTGCACCCGCAGATGCACGCCTGAGATCAGGTATCCAGGTTACCGCTGAGGAACTGCTGCAAGCGGCGTTGCATCTCGCGCCCTTCGCTGCCCAGGCAACCGATGGAGGAGCCTGCCAGCGCACTCTGCGCCAGGTCCGACGCGGCACCCGCCAGAAACAATGGGCAATCGAGGGTCAACGCCAAGCGATTGAGGCGCCCGGCCAACTCAAGGTTATGGGCATGATTGGAGAGGATGACCAGCGCCTGGGGCTGCATCTTTTCACACACCAGCGTCAGCTCATCAAAGGGCTGGCCCATGCCCAGCACCTTCACGGTCAAGTCATCACGACTCATCAACAGCGCCGCCACCAGCAACTCCAGTTTGCGGCATTCGCCGGGCATGGCGGTCAGCAGTACCCTGGGCGCCAGCGACCCACTCGCGACGTGCAGCCGCAGGAAGGTTTGTACACGCAGGAAGGCGTCGAAAAACAGCCATTCGCTGGCCTGGCCGAAACCTCCCTGGTGGCGCAACAGCTCGTTCCAGAGGGGCATCAGGATGTCCTGGAACGCCACACTGAGGGGATAAGTGGTAAAAATCTGGCCGTACACGCTCTCCAGCTGGCGGTCATCAAAGGCACTGATCGCGGTCATCAGGCGCGCCCGCCACTGCGGCCATTCGGCGTCTTCAAGGGTGTCACGCTCAGCACGAATCATTTCGGCCTGCTGATCGTCGCGGGCGAGAATCTTGCCGACCTTGCTCACGGCCACTCCCCGCTCGATCCAATCAAGAATGCGATTGACGGTATCAATGTCGGACCTGGAGTGGAGGCGATGCCCACTTTCGGTGCGCATGGGCTGGATCAGACCGTAACGGCGCTCCCAGGCACGCAGGGTGACCGGGTTGATGCCTGTCAATCTTGAGACTTCACGGATTGGAAACAGCTCAGAGACGTCAGTTGAATCCAGATGCGAAGTGCTATCAGTGGGAGCAGTAATCACGGGCATTTGAGACCAAAAAACCGTTTGTAGTCGGGTGCTCATTTAACGCCTTTAGACCTGTCTTTTTCAAGGTCTGGGCTTTTCGGACCAATGTCGCTGGTGTATTTCGGCAAAACAGGAATAATCCTTGCCTGCTTTTTACACGTCGCTGCAACACCCCGCAGCTTCGTCTGTGCGCCGCCTACCCGGTTCAGCGCACCCGTATATTTGGAGATACACAATGTCTACCTCTCCCGTCACCTTGATGGTTGCGCGCCGCGTCGCCAAAGGGCGCTACGAAGAACTGATGGCCTGGCTGCGCGAAGGCGAGCAATTGGCCACCGACTTCCCCGGTTACCTGGGTTCCGGCGTGCTGGCACCGCCGCCCAACGATGACGAATTCCAGATCATTTTCCGTTTCGCCGATGAAAAGACCCTGCACGCCTGGGAGTTTTCCGCCTCCCGCGGTGCGTGGCTGAGCCGTGGCAGCGAGTTGTTTGCCGACCCATCCGAGCACCGCGTAAGTGGCATCGACGGCTGGTTTGGTGCGGCCGGCGCGCGTCCGCCGCGCTGGAAACAGGCGGTGGCGATCTGGCTGGCGTTTTTCCCGGTGTCGCTGCTGTTCAATTTCGTCCTGGGGCCATTGCTCAATCAGCTCGACCTGGTGCCGCGCGTGCTGGTCAGCACGATGGCACTCACGCCGCTGATGGTTTACTGGTTCATTCCGCTGTCGACCCACCTGCTGGCGAACTGGCTGCATCCCGCGCCAACACCGCGCAAGGCCGCCGAAGCGGCGGCGTGAGTACAGGGGCGACCCGTCGCTGGTATGATTTGCGCCTGCCAGCGACGCGAGCCTCCCATGACTGCAACCCATGCACCGATCCTGATCACCGGCGCCGGCCAACGTGTCGGCCTGCATTGCGCCCAGCGCCTGCTGGACGAAGGCCAACCGGTGATTTTCAGCTATCGCAGCGAACGCCCCGGTGTGCAGGCCCTGCGCGAACGGGGTGCGGTCGGTGTGTTTGCCGACTTCTCCAACGAAGCTGGAATCCTGACGTTTATCGCTGACCTGCAGACCCATACTCAAAGCCTGCGCGCGATCATCCACAACGCCTCGGCCTGGGTCGCGGAAACCCCGGGCGACGAAAGCCGCGCCTTCAGCGACATGTTCAGCGTGCACATGCTTGCGCCGTACCTGATCAACCTGCATTGTTCACCCCTGCTGCAACGTTCTTCACCAGCCGACATCGTGCACATCAGCGATGACGTGGTGCGCAAGGGCAGCCGCCAGCACATTGCCTACTGCGCCACCAAGGCCGGGCTCGATAGCCTTACGCTGTCATTTGCCGCGCAGTTCGCGCCGCTGATCAAGGTCAACGGCATCGCCCCGGCGATGGTGATGTTCAACGAAGACGACGACGCGGCCTATCGCAGCAAGGTCTTGGCCAAGTCTGCCCTGGGCATCGAGCCCGGTCCCGAGGTGATCTACCAGAGCGTGCGCTACTTGCTGGACAACCCCTATGTCACCGGTACCACCCTGACCGTCAACGGCGGGCGGCATATCAAGTAAGCCGTATGTGAGGATGTTGTATGACCTTGTCCCTGCCCCAACACTACCGCGAGATTCTCAAAGGCCTCGGCGAAGACCCAGAGCGCGAAGGCTTGCTCGACACGCCCAAGCGCGCCGCCAAAGCCATGCAGTACCTGTGTCATGGCTATGAGCAGAACCTGGAAGAGATCGTCAACGGGGCGCTGTTCTCTTCCGATAACGACGAGATGGTGATCCTCAAGGACATCGAGTTGTACTCGCTGTGCGAACACCACCTGCTGCCCTTTATCGGCAAGGCCCATGTGGCCTATATTCCGACTGGCAAGGTGCTGGGCCTGTCGAAACTGGCGCGTATCGTCGACATGTTCGCCCGGCGCCTGCAGATCCAGGAAAACCTCACGCGGCAGATCGCCGACGCCATCCAGGACGTGACCCAGGCCGCCGGTGTGGCCGTGGTGATCGAAGCCAGGCACATGTGCATGATGATGCGCGGCGTGGAGAAACAGAATTCAACCATGAACACCTCGGTGATGCTCGGCGCTTTCCGCGAGTCGAACACCACGCGCATGGAGTTCCTGCAACTGATTGGACGGAGCAAGTAGCAATGCCACAACTTCAACCAGGCATGGCGCGCATCCGGGTCAAGGACCTGTGCCTGCGCACCTTTATCGGCATCAACGAGGACGAGATCCTCAACAAGCAGGATGTGTTGATCAACCTGACCATCCTGTACGCCGCCCAGGAGGCGGTGCGCGACAACGATATCGACCACGCGCTGAACTACCGCACCATCACCAAGGCGATCATCGCTCATGTGGAAGGCAACCGCTTTGCCCTGCTGGAGCGTCTGACCCAGGAACTGCTGGACCTGGTGATGAGCAATGAATCGGTGCTGTATGCCGAGGTCGAAGTGGACAAGCCCCATGCGCTGCGCTTTGCCGAGTCGGTTTCGATTACCCTGGCGGCCAGCCGCTGACATTCAAGTGAACCCTATGAACGATCAACAACGCCTCGAACTCGAAGCTGCCGCCTTCCGCCGGCTGGTGGCCCATCTGGACAGCCGCAAGGATGTGCAGAACATCGATCTGATGAACCTCTCCGGTTTCTGCCGTAACTGCCTGTCAAAGTGGTACAAGGCCGAGGCCGACGAGCGCCACATCGAGCTGAGCCTCGATGATGCCCGTGAAGTGGTGTACGGCATGCCGTACGCCGACTGGAAAGCCCAATACCAGAAAGAAGCCAACGCCGACCAACAGGCGGCGTTCGCCAAAGGAAAAACCCATGACTGATCTGAACACCCTGCGCGCCAGCCTCAACAGCGGTGACCATGCTTTTGCCGATACCCTGGCGTTTGTTGCCGCAGGGTATGACTACCAGCCACAAGCCTTCACCAACGGCGCGGTGGAAAACGCTGCCGGGCAGAATGAAGGGTCGTGCAAGACGCTGGGTCTGGCGGTGCTGGAAGGCTTGAGTGACCAGGAAGCGCTGCTGGCGTTTGGCGAGCATTACCGCTCGGTAATCGCTACGCCTGAGGGCAGCGACCACGGCAATATCCGCGCATTGATCGCCAATGGCCTGGCCGGTGTGAAATTCAGCGCGCAGCCCCTGACCCGCAAATCCTAAGTCAGACGCAGATCAAAATGTGGGAGGGGGCTTGCCCTAATGCCAGTCAGTTAAGGGCGAACACCGTACCTGTGGCGAGGGAGCTTGCTCCCGCTGGGGCGCGAAGCGGCCCCAAAAATGGGACTGCTGCGCAGTCCAACGGGAGCAAGCTCCCTCGCCACAGGTTACTTTTTGCCCTTTTATCTCTTAACTGACCGGCATTAGGGCTTGCCCCCTCCCACATTGTTTTACGGCGTTTGTTAGAACGAAGCGTCCTTCAGGCCGTCGAGGTAACGCTCGGCATCCAGTGCGGCCATGCAACCGGCGCCAGCCGAGGTAATGGCCTGACGGTACACATGGTCAGCCACGTCGCCGGCCGCGAAGATGCCTTCGATGTTGGTGGCAGTCGCATTGCCTTCACGGCCGCCCTGCACCACCAGGTAGCCGTCTTTGGCTTCCAGCACGCCTTCGAACAACGAGGTGTTCGGGGTGTGGCCGATGGCGATGAACACGCCGTCGACTGTCAGCTCGTCGAAGCTGCCGTCGTTGTTCTTCAGGCGGGCACCGGTCACGCCCATGTTGTCGCCCAGGACTTCATCCAGGGTGGCGTTGAGCTTGAGGATGATCTTGCCTTCAGCGACACGGGCGTGCAGCTTGTCGATCAGGATCTTCTCGGCGCGGAAGGTCTCGCGACGGTGAACCAGGGTCACGGTGCTGGCGATGTTGGCCAGGTACAGCGCCTCTTCCACAGCCGTGTTGCCGCCGCCGACGACCGCAACTGGCTTGTTGCGGTAGAAGAAACCGTCGCAGGTCGCGCAGGCAGAAACGCCTTTGCCCATGAACGCTTCTTCCGATGGCAGGCCCAGGTAACGAGCGCTTGCGCCAGTGGCGATGATCAGCGCGTCACAGGTGTAGACGCCACTGTCGCCGGTCAGGCTGTAAGGTTTTTGGGAGAAGTCGACCTGGTTGATGTGATCAAACACGATCTCGGTTTCAAAGCGCTCGGCGTGTTCTTTCATACGCTCCATCAGCACCGGGCCGGTCAAACCGTGGACGTCGCCCGGCCAGTTGTCGACTTCCGTGGTGGTGGTCAACTGACCGCCCGCCTGCATGCCGGTGATCAGCAGCGGCTTGAGGTTGGCCCGGGCAGCGTAGACCGCAGCGCTGTAACCGGCAGGGCCGGAACCGAGAATAATCACTCGCGAATGACGGGTATCAGACATGACTCACTCCTATCGACCGCCCGGACTACAAGGCGGCTGGAATAAAAAAGGACTGCGAAGCACTTGGGGAAGGCTTTAACTCGCAGATCCTGAAAATAATGGGTGCAGCGTATAGAGGGGGGCAAGATTAAGGAAATACGGTTTAACAATCCAGCTCATAGGCGGTCTCTATGCTGTCAGTTGGCCTGATCGACGCCTTTGTTAACTTTGATGTCGCGGCTTTCACCTTGAATGCAAAGCCGGTAAGGTCGGCGCGATCGTCATTTTGCTCGGAGTTCTCCATGCCCGCCCCTGTTCTTTCCGGCCCGCAATACCTGCGTGAAGGCCTCAAACTGGTATTGAGCCCCAGCCTGCGGCTGTTTGTGCTGCTGCCCCTGGCGATCAACCTGGTGCTGTTCGTCGGATTGATCTACTTCGCCGGTCATCAGTTCAGCCTGTGGGTCGACCACTTGATGCCGACGCTGCCGAGCTGGCTGAGTTTTCTTAACTACCTGTTATGGCCCTTGTTTGTGGTGTTGGTGGTGCTGATGGTGTTTTTCACCTTCACCATGCTCGCCAATATCATCGCGGCACCGTTCAATGGCTTTCTCTCGGAGAAAGTCGAAGTGGTGGTGCGCGGTACCGATGACTTCCCCGCGTTCAGTTGGGGCGAGCTGATCGCCATGGTGCCGCGCACCCTGGCTCGGGAAATGCGCAAGCTGGGCTACTTTCTCCCGCGGGCGATCGGTCTGTTTATCCTGTCGTTTATCCCCGTTGTGAACCTGATTGCGGCGCCGCTGTGGCTGCTGTTCGGCGTGTGGATGATGGCGATCCAGTACATCGACTACCCGGCGGATAACCACAAGCTGGGCTGGAACGAAATGCTCGCCTGGCTGCGCCAGAAACGCTGGCAGAGCATGAGCTTCGGCGGCATTGTTTACCTGGTGCTGCTGGTGCCGGTGGTCAACCTGCTGATGATGCCGGCAGCGGTGGCTGGCGCGACCTTGTTCTGGGTGCGTGAGCAAGGTGCCGAGACGATGGCACGGCAGACTGTAGCCAAGTCATAAATCCATCGAACAACCGCTTTCGACCGCTTGTCTGAACAGCCCTTTCCCAGCCCACTGATACACAAGGCTGGTACATATGGCACTGATAGCACAACCATTCCGGCACCCCGACTCTGGTATCTATTACCTAAGGCGCAGGGTGCCAGATGACATACGACCGGTGATTGGCAGAACTGAAATTCGCCGCTCGCTGAATACACGGAATCACCACGAAGCGAAGGCAGCCTTTGCGCTTGCATACGCTGAGTCAGAGCGCTTTTTCCATCAGGTACGCAACGACAATTCTGTCCCAGTCGGAATTCCGCTCTGTAACGCCTTCTCCATGACGAACTGCGCCCATACAAAACCTGAATACGAAACCGCCAGTTCAACCAAACCCAACGCCATCAGGCTCTCAGAAACATTTCTTCGGTATACGGAATCAATAGGACTAGCGAGCAAACCTGCTCACGTGATCCGACGCCACACTGTTGACTATAAAAGGGCGGTTGATAGGTTCATCGCCCTGGTGGCAGACCACAACATTGCTGAAATCGGGCCAAAGCACATCCAAGACTTTGCGGAGAAGCTAACTAAATCATTTGTAAAACACAGCAACACGCCGCTGGCAACATCATCGATTCGGCTCATTATTGCCCGACTTTCATCTGTCTTTTCTTATGCAGTTGATACAGGACTGATGGCGCATAATCCCGTAAGCACATCGCGCATCAACAAGCGACTAGGGTCATCGAAACCGAAGAGGATGCTCGACGATGACAAGGGTTATGAATGGAATGAGTTAATCAAAATTTTCAGTCAACCCGAGTTCAAAGCTCTACGACATACAACGGGCCGACCTGGTAATGCGCTGTTTTGGTTACCAATAATCGCAGCCTACACCGGTGCGAGGCGCGAAGAAATTAGCCAATTGTATGTATGTGACTTACGACAAGACACCAAAGGGCAATGGTTTATGCGGATCGATGATGACAAACCAGACAAATCCGTCAAGACCGAAGGAAGCCGACGCGATATTCCTCTGCATGATGACCTGCTTACCCTAGGTATACTGGAGCTGGTAGCCGGTAAGGACCGGGAATCCCGCTTATTTCCCCAATTGGTAAAGGTATCCGATGGCTTTGCGGGCATCGTTTCCAAAGCGTGGCGTCCAATGGTTATCCGTTGGGGTGTGTATCGAAAAGGTCGCCATCCCCTTCACGGTTTCCGGCATACATTCAAGACGCTTGCCCGAGAATACGGGATCGCGAAAGAAGTTTCTGACTGGATTACCGGCCACGCGTCTGGACACATTGGTGATAGCTATGGCATTAATCCATTGTCACGAATGTCCGAAGAAATCCGGAAACTACCGAGCATTGCGAAAGCAGCAGGTCTGTTACCCACCGCTGAAGAGATCACAAGCGAAAAGGGTAATTCAGATCAATTTCGTTTGACGAAGGACGTGCCAACTAATCACATAGAATAATTTTATAGAATAAGGCTTTGGACTTTCCCAAAGCCTTGCACACCATGACTTTGATGCAACTACAACTCACAAAACAAGGTCCCCACCGAGCAATACATCCAAACATTTGATGCAATTCACCCTCAACCTTACCTAAACACAAAGCCTTACAGATAAGTGCTAGTTATCAACCAATCAAAATTCATCCTAGCCAATGTTTATCAAGGCCCAAACTCGTGCAAAGATGGTGACAAGCAATCACGCTTTCATCTGAATTCAAAATGAACAAAACTATTCACATCGCTTTATCTCGACCCGGGACGGGTAAAACTCACAACGCGTGCCGAGTCGTTCCTCAGTGGCTGGCTACCGGCAAACAAGTGTTATTTGTGGTACCAACGATATCTCTCGCGGATGAAGTTTTCAAAAAACTATGCGCCCTCGGGCTTACACCATTGAAAATTGATAGCGGAGATGGAGTTGCTGCAATTGCAACATTAAACAAAAGCCTTGACCTTACCGAAGCTAACAATCTGATCGTATGTCAACAGGCAGCATTCCACCAGTGTAGAACCAATCACCTAAAGAACTGGATCGCGATTGTTGACGAGTTACCGACTCCAGTAAGGCCACAAGCTAACAAGGTAAAGAGTTCCCAGTTATCAGCATTACAATACCTTGACGTTGGCTTGTGCGGCCGCGTGACAATCAAATCAGGTTGCACAAAAAAAGTAGAAGATGAGCTGCGTGCATTTAATACAAACTCAAACGGTGCCGGACCGACATCATTGCTATCGAAGGATGCCCTCCAAATATACGAAGCAGCACTTGCTCGCCAAGAGATTTTCATTTCGAACGAAGATGATTCAAAGTATTCCCTAGTATACTTTGCTGATGAAGCTGGTTTTTTCGACAGATTCAAGCACTGCCGTGAAGTACATCTACTTACTGCTACATGGACTGGATCGCTTTTTGAGTGGTTCGCAAACGCACATGGCTTTAACTACCAAAAATCGAGCCTGACACCACACAAACCATCGAAACACAGAAAGAAAATCACAATTTACCCTATGCTGACATCAGATCAGTGTAGCAAGTCGGTTTTGAACTCCCCTTACAAACCAGAGAATGCAAACCAAGTAGTCGAAACAGGAACCCGCAACATTCAAGTTATTGCCGACTTAGTTTCCGAAATAGTTGATCCTGGTCGTCAATGCCTGGTATTCGTACAAGACTGGGCAAAACTTGACTACAAGAACAATTTAATTAAATGCAATATGGATAGCCGTGGGTTAAATCTTTGGTCGCACGTACACGATGCATTATGCATGTTTCACGGAAACCACGTCACCATTGCCACAAAGTGCTTGATGCAATTGGCTGAAAAATATAACCAGTCCTATGAATCACTGCGTAATGCATGGACGCAAACGTACCTGTTCGATGCAACGCTTCAAAACGTATACCGCTGCTCGTTACGAGACCAAACGTCCACCGCAGACGTGATTCTTTACGTACAAACCTACGAAGTGGCCGAATATTTGATCAACACGTACCTGGAAGGTGCAGTCATTGATATGAAATATGCACGTACATACAGAAAGCTTGAAGCCCCAGGGCCAAAGCCTGAACCGGGTAAATCCGAAGCAATGCGTTTGCTGGCAACTGGTTTGAAGCCTGCCGTCGTTGCAAAACGCACTGAAATTTCAGTAAACACAATATACAACTACAATAAAGAGCGAAAACAGACCAGCATGAAAATTAGTTCGGCACTCAGAATTAGTTAATTCTCTTATAATCTTTAAAGGGATCATACTAAAAATCAAAAACATCCATTCGCGCAGCGAATAATTCGGGCGCGTAGCGAACGAATTCGTTAACCGATTTTAGATTCTAAATGTATACTGCCTGATCCCTTGCAGGGCAAGGGATACTCCGCTTCGCGTCGTATGTTTGATTATACAATCAATACTTTCAACCATACTCCAGCAACGTTCTAGCAACGTTCTGCATCAACCAACCCTGTACAAGCCTCTAGATCAATTTAGGAGTTGATCTAGGTCAAACCGCCACGGGTTACCCCGAAATCGTTTTCGGCCTCCAAAACGCCGTATAATCGTTCATGGCGCATGCTCCGCATTGCACGCTCGTCACCTCGCATGCAGTTCCAGAATATCGATCATCTAATACAACATCCAAGTATCAATTCAGTGAACTTCCGTAAAAACCGATCCAATCCTTAGCAGTCACAAGCTAAACTTTGCAAGCTCGTAAATACATTCAAAACAGATCAGTTTTGGGTCTCCTTTCACAAAGCCAAATCTTCTGGCGTAAATGTCATTTGAAATGATCGGTACTTGAGTGTATCAATAGGTTTCATTTCCTGCATTTCAGTCAGTCGCCCAATGTTCTTGACTGCTGCTACTGCTGATTTATCAAATGCCAAGTCACCACTGGATTTCGCTACGTCAACTGATGTGACAGTACCATCTGGACTGATGCTGATTTGCAGTTCAACGACCATTTCCTGCCTTACAGATGGCGGCCGTGACCAGCCCTCGGAAGCTCTGGACTTAATAAGTTCGTCAAAGTGAGCAGCCAGATCAGGATATTGTTGTTTGATGGATATAGGTGTTGGTATAGGTGCGGTATTCGGCTGTCTGACTGGCTGTTTTACGATTTTCTTATTAGTAGTTAACCGTTCAATAACTAGCGTTCCGTACATATCTGTACCTACCACACGAACAAACTGCCCTTGTAGTTTTCGCCCATTGAAATCGCCTTCTTGCTGTTTGACCGCAACCCTCAAATTGTCACGCCCTCCCAATATGTAACAAAGGCCATCACCGCACGCAGTTATTGCGAACTCTTTATCCAGTTCGAATGCTTTGTTTTTGAACCAGTTTAATTCTTGGTTTTGGTTGCTTGCAAATGCCCTTGACAGCCCACCCCAGTACATCACGTTGTTGGCGTCTTCCAGTGCTTTCAAATTTGTTTCACTGTAACTCTGCCCAAGTGCAATCGCAGGCAAAAACATCAAGGCCGAAATAATTTTTCGCATAATACTTCCATTATTCTAATTATTGACAAGCCAGATAACACTATTAGCAAGAAGCGTTCCATGTGAAGCCCCCGCTAACGGGCATAAATATCTAGCGATGTGTGTTATTGAACAGGCGGTTTGTTTTGGTTAATAACTTGCTTCACAAACATCAGTTCTTGTACATCAACCATACTAACCCCATTACGATTCCGACCCAGACGGCGGCGATTGACGACCACTTCAATGCGGACAGAAAGCCCGCACCGCTTGCATTACCAAATCTGAAGCCAAGACCCCATCGCCACCACTTGTTCACTGCGTAAGCTACCGGTGGGGCTGCTAAGAGGAATGCCCATAGCAAATCATCAGATGTGCCCTTGCCAGTTTGGGTGGCTGATACAGCGCTGGATGCGGTTCCTGATGCCATTAAAAACCAGGCTTGTCGAAAAATTGTCATGCGATTCGTCCTTGAAAGTCAGTTGCTTGAATTGGTCTGGGGGCGCAGACGGCGTAAGGTCGCGGGCATCCCAGCCAAGAATAAGATCAGCGCAGCCACCAGCATGATGAAGGCCGTCAGTACGCCAACGCCCAATGCTTGTCTGATGTCCGAGACGTACCCAAATTCTAGTGAACAGATTCCGGCCACACTGGCTACGGGCATGCTGATCGCTGCGATAAAGATTGCGGTGTAGAGCTTCATACTGACCTCGGTTTCAGTGAATTTTATCTCAATATTCACAGTATACTGTGAGGACGTATCCACAGCCATCACCGACAGTTACCCGTCTTTAAGACCGGACTGTAAAAGTGGATATCGGCGTAGCTTTCGGTAAGGTCCTTCGCCAGAAGCGTAGGGACGCCGGACTGACCCAGGAACAGCTTGCCCATGAGGCTGATGTGCAGCGCAATTATGTCAGCTTGATCGAGCGAGGAATTCACCATCCCACAATTGCAGTTGTGTTCAAGCTTGCACATGCATTGCGATGCCCTCCATCCGTTCTCATATCGGATTTAGAGAAAGCAGTTAGCGATACCCCAGAGTCAAATTGATTGCTGCTTTGCCCCTACAATGGGATTTAGTCTGATGGTGTTGTGTGAGAATAGGCACAGGGTGAGCGCCCAACACAGAGAATATTTCCATGGTGCATTGCACAGCGATACCCCGGCTAAAAGATGCTACGGCCCTGCAACGATTGAAGTTTCAAATGTCACTTCGCAAACAAGGCTGGCAGCGAGCACCTGATTACTCAGTCTGGACTACCACCTACCAAGATGAATTGAACCGGGCTCCCATTGCCAAGAAAGTAGATCAAGCCCTGAGACAGGCCGCTCACCATGCCAGCCTGCCCACTATCGCTTACGTGGTGCAGATTGGTGACAGTCCGCTGATCCAAATCCGGTAGCTCATACAGCGTGAGTTGGGGTTGGTTATGCAGCCTTGGGGCGAAAGCCTCGGTATATCCACCTTGTGGTGGTAAACACGATGAAAATGACGAGGTTAGTGATGGCCCATATAACTAGAATGGCCCCAGCCCATTCCAGACGCCTAACAGGTACTCGCTCCACTTCATCGTTATACTCGATTGCCGTTTTTCTATAGGTCAGCACTACATCATCTTTTTTAAAGCCGAGGCAGAGTGATGGTGGCGTTTCTGGTGCTAGCTTGTGGCCTTGGTAGTAGAGGTTACAGTCACCCCAGAACGTTAAGCGTGCTTGATACCTGTCTTTGACCTCGGACTGACTGGGGTAGAAATCCATACCGCCTAGGGTGATGCCGACTAGTAGTATTACTGCCCCCACAATCCACAGCCGTTGCCACCCGCTCAGCCTAGTCATTCTTCAGTTCTCCTTGATCGTGAGCGGATTATCCATCCTAGCGATGTGTCGGCATAGAGACTCACACCAACGTCGTCGGCGCACTAGAGACGCTGTACACGACCAATGAAGGCATCGCCAGCATGATCCGGACACTCCGAAGGTAGTATCATCAAATGACCGTTTGGTGATGCGCGAAATTGGTCGCCTTAAACGTATCAACAAAATAACCTTGCACATATAACGATACCACCCTACAGTGATACCACGTTTAATGATACGTGAGTACATCCCATGTCCCGCACATTTCTATACTGCCGTGTTTCAACATCCACTCAGTTCACTGCAAACCAAATACAAGAAGTGAAAGCAGCCGGATTCGACGTACAGGCAAGCCGGGTAATAGAAGAAGTCATATCGGGCAGCATCGCTGCCAGTGAACGCCAAGGGTTTCAAAAGCTATTGGATCGAATGGAAACAGGTGACGTACTGATTGTGACCAAACTGGACCGATTGGGTCGAAATGCAATGGATGTGCGTCAGACCGTTGAACATCTAGCAGGAATTGGAATTCGAGTACATTGCTTAGCATTAGGCGGCGTAGACCTGACCAGTCCGGCAGGCAAGATGACAATGCAGGTTTTGAGCGCCGTAGCTGAGTTTGAACGTGATCTGCTGATAGAACGTACTCAGCAAGGATTGATACGTGCCAAAGCTGAAGGAAAGCAGCTTGGTCGCCCAATCGCGGTAGATACTACAAACAAAGTGCAACGGTTAAAAAAGCAGGGGTTAATCCAGACACAGGTTGCCAGCGAACTAGGCATTGGGATTGCAACTGTCAAGCGTCACTGGAACACCCCCGGCACCCCTACGGGGGTCTAGATAAACGCCACCACCCTATTTGGGGTAAAGGGTAGATGGGTCCCATGCACGCTTGTACACCTACAACAATAAAAGTAAAGACTAAATATCAAGCATACATACTCATACGGCTGGGGCTGGGGCCACACCAGCGTCAATAGCATCCTTTGCCAAGCTATCATAATAACGCTTAGTAAGTTCCGACTGAAGAAAATCATCATTCAACAATTTCAAAAATAATGTTTGCGATGTTTTAGTACGCAAGTTGAACCGCTCTCCATCATCCGTTAGTTTAAACCGTCCTCGCAGGGCGGGGTGCGTACTTGCAAAACTGATGACTTCCGCGTTGGGGATCAGATTTAGAACCGGTGAAGCACTAGCGGCACGGACAAGCTTTCTCGAAAATGAAATATCATCCAGCCGGTCGGAAAGAACCTGTACATTATCAACAAGATCAGCCTGCCTGATATTTTCAATCCCTTTTGCAGCAATATTCTTAATAGCTTCATGAAATCCAAAAAAACGTTCCAACGCCTTCAAGTCCAAAATATAGTATTGACCATCTATTTTGAAGAACTCGAACTTTGCATTTATTTTCAACACGTCTTCATCAAGCTTTTTGAATCGATTGGTTCCGCGAGAACGCATCAAATTAAACCCTGTATCCTTTCTCAGCAATGACACCGGATATTGGTATTTGTAAAGCGCCATTTGATGTTCTGTATTACCAAGCAGAACCAGTATACCTTCAAGATTATTCAAATTATCATTGGCAAATGAAAACTCTTCAAAGTCATCCGCTGCTATGATGTTTCGCAGGTGTTGTAACTCCACAGGAACATCTGGTATATCATAATGATATATGGTTTCCCTGCGCTCATCCGCATTCGACAATTTGATCAGGGAAATCTCATCATTTAGAAGTATCTTATTGGTAATCGTATCTACAAACATTTTGGTTAGTTCTGCTTGGGGCACCTCGTCTATATCAGCCTTTTTAATTTGCATGCCATTATCAGAATCCAAAAGGAAAAATATTTCAGAACCGCAACCATCCGCTACAACTGCTGCTATTTTTGTTTTCAGATCGTCAATTGACATTACGCTTTCCTTACGAAGTAGACTTTATCATCTAGTCCCAAGCGACTTACTTGGTCCCCTTCAGCCAAACGTTCCTTTGAAATAACCACAACACCTTCAACCAATCCCAGACGCGTCTGCAAATTGACCTTATATACTCTAAATCCGAGTACAGCCAATGTAGGATTAGCATAAAACTTATCAGTCTTAACGTATATCACACCTATAACAAACAACAATATTCCCAAAGCAAGCAAATATCTGAAGCTGGTCAAATTGAAACAAATTAAAGGAATGATGTAAGTTGTTAGAAATGTAAGATGCTCATAATTCACATCTTCGATTTTCACAACTCTAGAAGCAATACTTTTACTTCCGGCGACCCGATAATCAAATCGAAAATAATACAAGGTGCCAAAAGCCAGAAACCCGAATGCAATAACAGAAATTATATTTCTCTGTAGTAAAGATGCCAAGCCTATAAACTTACAGTCTTCACCATAGCAAAATGGCACATCAATCGTAATTACGATAATTAAAAGAAATAAAAACCATAGCGAAAGTATATACAACTCAAACTTTTCACCACTGCCGCTGATCCGCATTGAGTCATCATCCCTTCGCCCAAGCTAGCTCATATATATGTCTATTTTCTCTACCGTATTCGATATCGAGATAGATGTCCATAGGCCAGCACAAAGCAATCTGCCATGAATACATGGCAGATGCGTGGGAGTGATTTTTGGGGGCGTCAGCGTTTCGGAGATGGTGAAGAATTTCGATTTTTGCCGACGATATTACTCGCCTTCTGCTTTGATGAATTGAGTCGACAGACTTGGTGCTCGTTCCCGAAGATAGGTGGAGGCATCATCCTCGATATCCTTCGCTTTCTCCGGCCGATCGGCAAGATTCATCGCCCATGAACGCCCTGGGTGTAAAACGTCCCAACGTGGACGCATGCCGGCGTGCCGACCTTTACCCGGATTATGGTTACCAAAACCATCGATTAGCGAATTCCAAACAGGGGTGAATCTCGCAATGATCAACGACTCTCCCAGAGGAATCCAAATATCGTCTACGACCAAAAACCGACAATGAAAATCATCGATACTCAGATTTTCTGCTGCGCGAATACTGTCTGCGTGCTCCTTCAATCGTTTTTGAAGAACCTTTCCAGGTGATGAACCTAAATCGCCACCCATACGGGCACCAGCAGGCACAGCTTTACCTACATAAATAGGCAACATGAACTGTCCATTTTGGTTCAATGACGCCAAACGCGCATACGCAGGAAAGTTGCCGGTGTAGTAAATCGCATACACACCTGCCCCGTCAAAAATGGGCAAAGCATTTAGAGGATGTACTTCCTTCGACAGCAACGCCTCTGCAACGCTGGCTCCCAGATTTTTCTTATCTAGCGGATTGAATGGAACGACCTTGCCCGTCATGCGACGTTTACCACCTTCTTGACGGTTTTTTGAATACGGATGATTTCAGCAATCGCCAATTTTTCCGCAACGCTCGACGCTACGTGCTGTGCCAACAATACAGGGACAGCATTGCCGAGCTGTCGCATGGTTTCGGACCAACTGCCATGGAACCGGAAACCGTCTGGGAACGTTTGAATACGGGCGCTTTCACGGACAGTGAAATAACGCACGTCTCCATTCTCCTTGACCAACATGTTCTCACCACCAGGTACGCCATGGTCACCAGCTTTCAGTGTTTTTGCTGGTAAATCTAACGGACTCCCAGTGTGGCCTGGGTAAGAGCGAGCCCCTCCCTGAAACGTATGGTTAGGCACTTTCAACGCTGCACGGGTTTCAGGATCAGGAAGATCAGCAATTGCATCACGAACTGTTCGCCATGGTGCTTTATCCACAGGAAACAGATCACTCTTCAACTTACGGACGCGTGACACCAGCTTTGCGGGAACTTCAGGCATTCTCAGACCGTGCCTGGCCCAGTATTCACCGGTAACCCACTGCGAATGCAACAAGGAATCATAGCTATGTGTCTCTTCCGGAAAGGACCATTCAACTCCAAGGTCGTCCCGAAATCCAACGATGAAGACCCTCTCCCTCTTCTGTGGTACGCCATAATCAGCAGCGTTCACAAGGGTTGGTACCACGTTGTAGGTGTGGCCTTTACCTTTGCGCTTACCAGAGGTTCGTTCGGCTTGCAGACGCATCAGATGGTCATGCCATCCCTCGTCCTTACGACGTGGTAACTCGGGGAACTCAAGCTGTAGCAAAATGTACTGGTAGTAATTTGCGAAAGCTGCACGCGTCAGACCTTTTACGTTTTCAACGATGAACGCTTTAGGCTTCAATCTGCGGATGATTTCAACGGTCGCAGGAAACATGTCACGACTGTCGTCGTATGCACCATGCTTACCGCCGATGGAGAACGGTTGACACGGAGGGCCACCGGCAAGCAATTCAATGCCCTCCGGGACGCTGCTCCAATCAAAACCACGCACGTCACCTTCGTGCAAATTCCAATGTTGCACCAATGGGTAGCCACGCTTCTGATTTTCGCGAACGGTATCGCAAGCCCACTTATCCCACTCAACGACAGCCAAATGTGAAAACCCAGCGATTTCACACCCCATAGCAAGGCCGCCCGCACCAGCGAATAGCTCAACGGATTTCATTGCGTGTTCCCCCGACCAAGAAAGCCATTCAGCATTTTCTCTAGTAAATTCAAATCTTTAAGCTCGCATTCCCAAATCACAAGAACATCCCATCCCAGTGAATTTAGCTGATGCAGCGTGCGTGTATCACGTTCCCTGTTGCCTTCCAATTTTGGAATCCAGAAGTCCAACCGAGACTTAGGTAATCGTGCGAGTGGGCAGCCATCATGTCGATGCCAAAAGCATCCATGGACGAAAATGACTTTCTTCCGACCTCTGAAAATAATGTCAGGGCTGCCTGGAAGGCTACGGTCGTGAAGCCGGTAGCGATACCCCATCGAAAAAAGTAGCCGTCGCACCACCATTTCCGGCTTGGTACCCTTTGACTTCACCCTAGCCATACGAAGGCTTCGATCAGAGGGGGTCAGCGTATCCACGAATCTTACCAGTCAGAAGGAATCCATTCATTATGAAATGCCCCGAATAGTGATGGCCTGATAACACTTGAAACGATGTTCGAAGGTATGAGGCCGGACCGCCCCTCATACCTGATGGCCATTACAGAGCGTTGCGCCTGCAATACTATCGTTGAGTTGCCCACGTTGGCATCAAACTCGGCTCGACCAACACATAGCTCAATCCGAGCACAATGGCCATAACGAGAAACCACATTTTCCCAGAGAAAAACATAGTGGCGCCAGTCAAAAACATCCAAAAACCTTGCAGTGGGCCATAGCTACGCTGGTTCATCAGTGCCAGATAGTGAAGCAGTGCGACCCCAGTGAAAACCATCACAAGAAAGATCAATGCCACACCAAAAACCTGAAAAATCATCAGGGACTGCCCGTATGTCGATAGGGTATGAACGTAAAAATCCAAAAACGTATGCTGAGATGCCAGTTGCGTTAGCTCAGGATCAAAAGATGCTTTTGCCAGCGATAGAAGGCGACCACAAACAGCAAGAATTACGACAGGCGCGGCTATGTAAACGCCCCAACTACTTGACGTGAACTGCCCTTTAACCAGAGAAACCAGGGCAGTGGTCAAGCTGAAAGACAGCAAAGTTGACAAAAGCGCCCAGAGACAATGATGCACAAGGTCGATATGTATCGCATATTTCCAGACCAGAAAGACCAGACCGAAACCTGCGGCGATTAGAACAGCCATAGCACCGCCACCATCGTCACCAGAACTTGAGCGTTGCTGGTTCACGACGACTTTTGTGATGTATGTATTTGTCGTCTGAGTCACGGTGACGGGTGCATTTACAGTTGGCGAATTAGTCACACCCGCGAACAAAGCACCAAAGACCACCCCCATCAAGGGTCCCCAAATCCAAGCCTGCATCGTTGCGTTTTCGATCAAATCCAAAATTGTCTGCATCAAATGTTCTCTGAGAGGTTTCATCCAAAACACTGGACAAATAACCAGTGATGGCCAATAAAACCATTTACCCGAAAGGAATGCAATTTTGACGTCAAAATCCCGTATCACCCTACCCAGCCTACATACCATTAAACCAACCGAGTCCGGGGAGCGATGAGACCAACCCAAGACTTTCAGTCCGTCCATATCGCTGATACATTTCCTATTCACTTCCTTGGGAAAGGGCTGTGAACGACGTGGCTTTCGGACGATGTATGCCCACTTTCCAATACATCGACTACCCGGCCGACAACCACAAGCTGGGCTGGAACGAGATGCTCGCGTGGCTGCGCGAGAAGCGCTGGCAGAGCATGAGCTTCGGCGGGATCGTTTATCTGGTGCTGCTGGTGCCGGTGGTCAACCTGCTGATGATGCCGGCGGCGGTGGCCGGGGCGACGCTGTTCTGGGTGCGCGAGCAAGGCGCCGAGGCGATGGCCACGCCTAAGGTGCCCAGGTCATAAATCCATCATCTGGATGACACAATGGCGACATGGCCCACCGGGACACTGTGGGTCATGACGACAGCTTCGCTCCATATCACCCTGATCACCGAAACCTTCCCGCCAGAGATCAACGGGGTGGCCAATACCCTTGGTCGCCTGTGCGACGGTTTGCGTGCGCGCGGCCATCAAGTCGAGCTCGTGCGCCCACGCCAGGGCGCTGATCAGAGCCGGCTCAGCGACGACGAACTCTTGCTGTGCCGCGGCTGGCCGCTGCCGGGTTATCCAGGCCTGCAATGGGGCCAGTCGTCGATGCACAAGTTACTGCGACGGTGGACACGCCAACGCCCGGACGTGCTCTACATCGCCACCGAAGGCCCGCTGGGATTGTCCGCACTGCGTGCAGCACGCCGCCTGGGAATCAGTGTGGTCAGTGGCTTTCACACCAACTTCCAGCAGTATTCGAACCAGTACGGCTTGAGCCTGCTGAGCCGTGTGGTCACGCATTACCTGCGCTGGTTTCACAACCGTTCGACCCTGACCCTGGTGCCCAGCGCCAGCCAACGCCTGGAGTTGGAGCGCCGGCATTTCGAGCGCCTTGGCATGTTGTCGCGCGGTGTCGACAGCCAGTTGTTCCACCCGGCCAAGCGTGACAATGCACTGCGTGAAAGCTGGGGTCTGGAGAACGACGATATTGCTGTGCTGCACGTTGGCCGCCTGGCCCAGGAGAAAAACCTCGGGCTGCTCAAGCGCTGCGTCGATGCGCTTCAAGCTACGTATCCATCGCGCCGCATGAAGCTGATCATCGTCGGCGACGGCCCGCAACGCGCACTGCTTGAGCGCGATCTGCCCGACGCGGTGTTCTGCGGAACTCAACGCGGCGAAGAGCTGGCACGGCATTACGCCTGCGGTGACCTGTTTCTGTTTCCCAGCCTGACCGAAACCTTCGGCAACGTCGTGCTGGAAGCCATGGCTTCAGGTCTTGGTGTGGTGGCCTACGATCAAGCGGCCGCAAGCCAGCACCTGCGACACGGCTATAGCGGCGCACTGGCGATGCCGGGGGATGAAGATGCGTTTTGCGATGCGGCCATCTGGCTACTGGAAGAGCGCGAAACGTTGCGCAGGGCGCGCCTGAACGCGCGCCAACATGCCAGTCGCCAGGGCTGGCCGGCGATTATCGAACAGTTTGAACGCCAGTTGCGCGGCGTGTGCAAGGACGGCCACCCAGTGCCCGCCCTGACGCCACTCAGACCAGAGTCGTCAACGCCTCACGACTGAACGGCAGAATGTCGCCCTCGCGACCTTCACGCACCTTCACGGCCCAATCCGGGTCAACCAACAGCGCACGACCTACGGCAACCAGATCAAACTCGTCGTTATTCAGACGCTCCAGCAGTTTTTCCAGGCTGGCCGGCTGCGCGACCTTGTCGGTGTTGACCATGAACTGCAGGAACTCTCCGTCCAGCCCGACGCTGCCGACGGTGATGGTCGGTTTGCCGGTGAGCTGGCGGGCCCAGCCGGCCAGGTTGAGGTCGGAACCTTCGAATTCCGGCTCCCAGAAACGGCGGGTGGAACAGTGGAAAATATCCACGCCGGCGTCGGACAAAGGCTTGAGGAATTCACCCAATGCCTCAGGGGTTTGCACCAGACGCGCGCTGTAGTCCTGCTGCTTCCACTGGGAGAAACGGAAGATGATCGGGAAATCCGGGCCAACGGCGGCGCGGGTGGCCTCGATCAGTTCGATGGCAAACCGCGAGCGGTTGGCGAGGCTGCCGCCGTATTCGTCGGTACGCTGGTTGCTGCCTTCCCAGAAGAACTGATCGACCAGGTAGCCGTGGGCGCCGTGGATTTCCACACCGTCCATGCCGATGCTTTGGGCGTCTTTGGCGGCTTGGGCGAAGGCGTTGATCACGTCCTTGATGTCCTGGGCGGTCATGCCGTGGACGACCACGTTGCCGTCCTTGAGTTTTTCCATCGGACCGTAGGCGGGAACGCTGGCGTCAGGCTCGGTGCCGATACGGCGCACGCTGCCTACATGCCACAGTTGCGGGACTATCTTGCCGCCTTCGGCGTGTACCGCATCGACCACTTTCTTCCAGCCGGCCAAGGCCGCTTCACCATAGAAATGCGGGACATTCGGGTAGCCGTTGGAGGCTTGGTGACCGACCACAGTGCCTTCGGTGATGATCAGGCCCACGCCAGCGGCAGCGCGGCGACGGTAGTATTCGATCACTTTGGAATTGGGTACGCCACCTGGAGAAAACGAGCGGGTCATCGGCGCCATGACCACGCGGGTCGACAGTTGCAATGCGCCGAGCTGGAAAGGTTTGAACAAGGCTTGGACGGGCATGGGGGCACTCCACGGGAGACGGGGTTTATGATGCAGATAATATGGAGAGTGCACAGCGCTGGGTAGCACTATTGATTGGGGTGATTAAGGGGTAAAAGCAGTGAGGTATTGGGCTGCTACCCAGCCCAGCGCGGGTGATGCGACGATTCGACAAACTCGCTCACCACACAAGCCCGCCGGCCAAAGGTTCAGCTCAGGGCTTTTTCGATGGCCTGGACGACTGCTGGATCATCCGGCGCTGTGCGCGGTGAGAAGCGCGCGAGCACGCGACCATCTTTACCGAGCAGGAATTTTTCGAAGTTCCAGGTGATATCCCCAGGAAATTCGGCGCCCTCACCTGCCAGCAAACGGTAGAGTTGGTGACGCTCCGGGCCGTTTACATCGAGCTTGCTGCCCAAGGGAAAAGTGACACCGTAGTTCAGGTCGCAGAACTTGCGGATTTCCTCTTCGGTACCCGGCTCCTGGCCGGCAAACTGGTTGCACGGCAGGCCCAGCACGGTAAATCCCTTGTTCTTGTACTGCTGATAGAGGTTTTCCAACGCCGCATATTGCGGGGTCAGGCCGCATTTGGAGGCCACATTGACCACCAGCACGACCTGCCCCTTGAAGGGCGCCAGTGGCAGCTCTTGTCCGTCCAAAGCTTTGAGTTTCAGGTCGTGGAAAGCACTCATGACGAACTCCAGATATCCCATATTCTTTACGTTGCGGCTCATCGAGATTACAACTCGCAAGCCTGCAATCATAGACGCCGATTACAAAACCCGCCTGCGGATTACTGAGCGGTCGGCCACGGCAAAATCGGAATCGCGGTCACGGCGTTCTGTGGGCTGCCTTCGATCAGGCGGTCGCTGTAGACCAGATACACCAGGGTGTTGCGCTTCTTGTCGAGGAAACGCACCACCTGCATGGTCTTGAACACCAGTGAGGTGCGCTCCTTGAACACTTCGTCGCCGTCCTTGAGCTCACCCTTGAAACGGATCGGGCCGACCTGGCGGCAGGCAATCGATGCTTCGGCACGGTCTTCGGCCAGGCCCAGGCCGCCCTTGACGCCGCCCGTCTTGGCACGGGACAAATAGCAGGTCACGCCGTCGACCTTGGGGTCGTCAAACGCTTCCACGACAATCCGGTCATTGGGGCCGACAAACTTGAACACCGTCGACACCTGGCCAATTTCTTCGGCCGAAGCCAGCAGCGGCGTCAGCAACAGCAGGCCCAGCGCGAACTTCACTAAACGCATCGTATATTCCTTTGGTTAAACCAGGATCAGGTTGTCGCGGTGAACCAGTTCCGGTTCGGCCATGTAACCCAATAGTCCGACAATCGCATCCGACGATTGTCCAATAATTTTCTGAGCTTCCAGGGCGCTGTAATTAGCCAGGCCGCGGGCGATCTCACGACCGTCGGGGGCCACGCACACCACCATTTCGCCACGGCGGAAACTGCCTTGTACCAGTTTGACGCCCACCGGCAGCAAGCTCTTGTTGCCTTGGGACAGCGCCGACACCGCGCCATCGTCCAGTACCAGGGTGCCACGGGTTTGCAGGTGACCGGCCAGCCACTGCTTGCGTGCCGCCAACATGCCGCGTTCCGGCGACAGCAGCGTGCCGATGCGCTCCCCAGCCTTTAGGCGATCCAGCACGCGCTCCAGGCGCCCACCGACGATGATGGTGTGTGCCCCGGACCGTGCAGCCAAGCGTGCAGCTCGCAGCTTGGTCTGCATGCCGCCACGGCCCAGGGCACCGCCGACACTGCCGGCCACGGCGTCAAGCGCCGGGTCATCGGCACGCGCTTCATAAATAAGCTGGGCATCAGGGTTGTTGCGCGGGTCGGCGTCGAACATGCCGTCGCGGTCGGTGAGGATCACCAACAGGTCGGCTTCCACCAGGTTGGCCACCAGGGCGGCCAGGGTGTCGTTGTCGCCGAAACGGATTTCGTCGGTGACCACGGTGTCGTTCTCGTTGATCACCGGGATGACCTTGAGCTCCACCAGTGCGCGCAACGTGCTGCGGGCGTTGAGGTAGCGCTTGCGGTCGGACAGGTCATCGTGGGTCAGCAGGATCTGCGCCGTGTGGCGGCCATGCTCGGCAAAGCTGGACTCCCATGCTTGCACCAGGCCCATCTGGCCGATGGCGGCAGCGGCTTGCAGTTCGTGCATCGCGCTGGGTCGCGCGGTCCAGCCGAGGCGGCTCATCCCGGCGGCTACCGCCCCGGACGACACCAGCACCAACTCGACGCCCGCTTCATGCAGGGCCACCATCTGCTCGACCCAAACGCTCATTGCTGCGCGATCCAGGCCTTTGCCATCCGCTGTCAGCAGCGCACTTCCGATCTTTACGACCCAGCGCTGCGCACCTGTCACTTTGCTCCGCATCATCTTCAACCTTAGATTGAGGGCTGCGCGACCCAGCGCGGCCCATAACGTTAAACCCGGATACTAAAACGCCGCTCTATAGAGAGCGGCGTTCAAGTTTACTGCAACGGATCAGTCACGCACGTAAATGATTTCCGGACCGTCTTCATCATCCACGTCTTCTTCGTCCCAATCGTCGTCGCCGATGTCATGGACCGACTTCACGCCGCTGCGGCGCAGGGCACGCTGGTCGTCCAGGGCTTGCAGCTGGGCGCGGGCTTCGTCTTCGATCTGCTGGTCGAGTTCGGCCAGTTCTGCCTTGAATACCGGGTCGGCGGCCAGGCGGTCGGCGCGGTCTTCGAGGTAGCGCATGATGTCGCGGGTCAGGCGCTCGGTGCCTTCTTTGGCGATGGCCGAGATCACGTAGACCGGACCGGTCCATTCCAGGCGGTCAACGATTTCCTTGACGCGCTCCTCGTGCTCTTCTTCGAGGATCTGGTCGCACTTGTTCAGCACCAACCAGCGATCACGCTCAGCCAGGGCCGGGCTGAACTTGGTCAGCTCGCTGACGATCACTTCGGCGGCGTCTGGTGCGCTGGTGTCATCCAGCGGCGCCATGTCGACGAGGTGCAGCAGCAAACGGGTACGGGACAAGTGCTTGAGGAAGCGAATCCCCAGGCCTGCGCCATCGGAAGCCCCTTCGATCAGGCCGGGAATGTCGGCGATCACGAAGCTTTTCCAGCGGTCGACGCTGACCACGCCCAGGTTTGGCACCAGGGTGGTGAACGGGTAGTCGGCGACTTTCGGCTTGGCGGCCGAGACCGAGCGGATGAAGGTACTTTTACCCGCGTTCGGCAGGCCCAGCAGGCCTACGTCTGCCAGTACTTTCATTTCCAGCTTGAGGTCACGCTGCTCGCCAGGCTTGCCCGGCGTGGTCTGGCGCGGTGCACGGTTGGTACTGGACTTGAATCGGGTGTTACCCAGACCGTGCCAGCCGCCCTGCACAACCATCAGCTTCTGGCCGGCCTTGGTCAGGTCGCCAATCACTTCCTGAGTCGCGGAGTCGATGATCGTGGTGCCGACCGGTACGCGCAGTACCAGGTCTTCACCTTTCTTACCGGTGCAGTCGGTGCTGCCGCCGTTGGAGCCACGCTCGGCATCGAAGTGCCGGGTGTAACGGTAGTCGACCAGGGTGTTGAGGTTCTCGTCGGCCATCATGTAGATGGAACCGCCGTCACCGCCGTCACCGCCGTTGGGGCCACCGTTTTCGATGAACTTTTCGCGACGGAAACTCATGCAGCCGTTACCGCCGTCGCCTGCTTTTACTCGGATGGAAACTTCATCAACGAACTTCATAACAAAACGCCTCTCGCCGCACGGACGAGCTTAAAAAACCAAGACATAAGACTCTTGCAAAAATGAGCGCAGCGACCTCAATCAGCGACCGCAAATCCAGCGCCGGAGCCCATCACAAACAGCTTTGCAAGAGACTCACCCCACAAACGAAAAAGCCCCGTCGCAAGACAGGGCTTTTCCAGCGATCTCGCAATTAAGCTGCGACAACGCTCACGTAACGGCGGTTGAACGCGCCTTTTACTTCAAACTTGATCACGCCTTCGATTTTCGCGAAGAGGGTGTGATCTTTACCCATGCCTACACCGTAACCGGCGTGGAATTGGGTGCCGCGCTGACGCACGATGATGTTGCCCGGAATGATTTTCTGGCCGCCATACATCTTAACGCCAAGGCGTTTGGCTTCTGAGTCGCGACCGTTACGGGTACTACCACCAGCTTTTTTGTGTGCCATGAGTCAATTCTCCTAGTGAGGAATTAGGCTGAAATTAAGCCTGAATACCGGTGATTTTGATCTCGGTGTACCACTGGCGGTGGCCCATACGCTTCATGTGGTGCTTACGACGACGGAACTTGATGATGCGGATTTTATCGTGACGCCCTTGGGAAATCACTTCAGCCACAACGGTAGCGCCAGCAACAACTGGAGCGCCGATGTTCACGTCATCGCCATTGGCGACCAACAGAACGCGATCAAAAGTAACGGATTCGCCAGTAGCGACTTCCAGTTTTTCGATCTTCAGGTATTCACCTGGGGCGACCTTGTATTGCTTGCCACCAGTAACAATTACTGCGTACGACATGGTATTTCTCCGATAATCCTGCTCACCCAGCTCTTTATAAGAAGAGGTATTGGCTGGCATGGCTGCATGGGATGGACGTCCCGAATGCAATTGCGTAAGGCAGGTGCTGCCCAGGAAGTTCAGGGTGCGCGATTGTACGCAAGGCAACGAGGCCTTGCAAGGGGCCGTCTATCGCGCCTTGACACTGCGGGGTCAGGGTCCTAGCATGCCGCGCAACCCTTCTGGAGCGACTGTCGCTGATGCAACCCCAAGCTTTCTACCGCGCGGTCGCGGACGATTTTAGCGCCGTCGACGGCATCATCAAGCAGCAGCTGACGTCTAAAGTGCCGCTGGTCTCCAAAATTGGCGACTACATTACGTCGGCGGGCGGTAAGCGCCTGCGTCCTTTATTAGTGTTGCTGTGTGGCAAGGCCCTGGGCCGCGAAGGCGATGACCTGCGCCTGCTGGCGGCCACCATCGAATTCCTGCACACCGCCACCCTGCTGCATGACGACGTGGTCGACATGTCCGGCATGCGCCGTGGTCGCGAGACCGCCAATGCCATGTGGGGCAACGCCCCGAGCGTGCTGGTGGGCGATTTCCTGTATTCGCGCTCGTTCGAGATGATGGTCGAACTGGGCTCGATGCCGGTGATGAAGATCCTGTCCCAGGCCACGCGCATCATCGCTGAAGGCGAAGTGTTGCAGCTGTCGAAGGTCCGCGACGCCAGCACCACCGAAGAAACCTACATGGAAGTGATTCGCGGCAAAACCGCGATGCTCTTCGAAGCCTCGACCCACAGTGCTGCGGCCCTGTGCGGTGCGACCGCCGAACAGGCCGAAGCCCTGCGTACCTTTGGTGATCACCTGGGCGTGGCCTTCCAACTGGTGGATGACCTGCTCGACTACAAAGGCGACGCCGAAACCCTGGGCAAGAACGTCGGTGACGACCTGGCCGAGGGCAAGCCGACCTTGCCGCTGATCTACACCATGCGCGAAGGTACGCCGGAACAGGCCGCCCTGGTACGCAAAGCGATCCAGAAAGGCGGGATCGAAGACCTGGAAAGCATCCGTGAGGCCGTAGAAGCTTCGGGCTCCCTGGAGTACACCGCACAGCTGGCGCGTGATTACGTGGCCCGTGCGATCCAGTGCCTGGAAGCCCTGCCTGCCAGTGAATACCGGGACGCCCTGGTTGAACTGAGTGAGTTTGCGGTCGCGCGTACTCACTAAGGCAGACCAATGTGGGAGGGGGGTTGCCCCCGATAGCGGTAGATCAGCCAGCCTCTGTATAGACTGGCACACCGTCATCGGGGGCAAGCCCCCTCCCACATTTAGATTTCATACAACCTGCAAGACTACAAAACCCTATATAATGTGCGACTTTTAGCCGTCCTGACCTTTAAGGAGCTTTAGTGAGCACGTTGCCACCCTGCCCGAAATGCAATTCCGAATACACCTACGAAGACGGCGCCCAGCTGATCTGCCCGGAATGCGCCCATGAATGGTCCGCCAATGGCGAGGCCGAAGTGGCCGGCGATGAAACCGTGAAGAAAGACTCTGTGGGCAACGTCCTGCAGGACGGCGACACCATCACCGTAATCAAGGACCTCAAGGTCAAGGGCACGTCCCTGGTGGTCAAGGTGGGCACCAAGGTCAAGAACATCCGTTTGTGCGACGGCGACCACGATATCGACTGCAAGATCGACGGTATCGGCCCGATGAAGCTCAAGTCCGAGTTCGTGCGCAAAGTCTGAATCCGCTGCATCCATCCCGCGCCCGCCGCGGGATGGCGTTTTGCCCTCCTTCCTGACCCACCTCAATATCCACACAGAAAAACCAACAAACTGCCAATAGACGCTTGCTATTCTACGAATAAGAATTATTCTCATTGAAACCCATCAAGGAGATGCACCATGACTTATTTGATAGATGCCTGGCTGGACCGCCCACACCCTTACCTGCGGATCCTGCATCGGGAAACCGGTGAAGTCTGTGCAGTGCTGGAAGAAGAAGCGCTGAATGAATTGCAGGACCAGGGTGACCTGGACGTCAACGGCCTGAGCTCAAGCGAACCCGGTGTGCTGAAGGAGGTGGTGCGTAATTTGTTTCTGTTCTGTTATGCCCGGGCGTTGCGCCCGGCGACGGAGCTCAATGGCAAGTTTCATCCATGAGCAAACGCGCAAAACACTGTTGGGGCGAACAGGTTCGCCCCAACAGGTAATCAGCAGGTCTTACAGAACGTCGAGCAGTTCGACGTCGAACACCAGCACGCTGTGCGGCGGAATGCTGCCAACGCCTTGAGCGCCGTAAGCCAGTTCGCTCGGCACGTACAGACGCCATTTGCTGCCGGCATTCATCAGTTGCAGGGCTTCGGTCCAACCGGCAATCACGCCGCCAACCGGGAATTCTGCTGGCTGGCCCCGCTCGTACGAGCTGTCGAACACAGTGCCGTCGATCAGGGTGCCGTGATAGTGGGTACGGACTTGATCTTCACGAGTCGGCTTGGCGCCTTCGCCGGCCGTCAGCACTTCAAATTGCAGGCCGGAAGCCAGGGTGGTGATGCCATCGCGCTTGGCGTTTTCAGCCAGGAAGGCCAGGCCAGCGCCAGCAGCGGCTTCAGCCTTGGCGGCTGCTTCGGCTTGCATGACTTCGCGGATCACCTTGAAGCTGGCAGCCATTTGCTCTTGGTCAACGCGGCTTGGCTTGCCAGCGAATGCGTCGGTCAGGCCAGCCAGGATTGCGTCAAGGTTTACGCCCGGTGGCGGGTTGTCGCGCAGTTGGTCGCCCAACTGACGGCCGATACCGTAGCTGACGCGGGTTTCGTCGGTGGACAGATTAACTTCGGACATGAAGAGGCTCCGCTGTAGGACAACGCGATTTCCCGCGCTGCCCGAAACTAAAAGGGCCCGCAGACTAGCACACAAGACCGCCCCTTGATGAGCCCTCAGTCGTGCTGCACACCGCTGGCGACCCTTCGTCGCCACATGGAATAAAACACCCTTCAGAATCAAGACCCGCCGCCGATACAGCGCTACACCTTGGCTGGCTCAAATAACAACACCGTCCAGCAAACAGACATCACTCTTGCGGAGCATTCGATGAATAGCTGGTTCGGTAACATAAGCGTCAACCTCAAACTGGGCCTGGGCTTCGGCCTGGTGCTTGTCCTCACCTCGATCCTGGCACTGACTGGCTGGACCAGCCTTGGCGGCCTGATCGACCGCAGCAACTGGATGAGCGACATCACCCAGCTCAACGCCTCGCTGACCAAACTGCGCATCGTGCGCCTTCAATACATGCTGGCCAACGGTGACGAAGCCGTGGCGCAAAACGTGCAGACCAGCCTCGATGCCTTCGCCGCCCAGCAGCAGAAACTGCTCGACAGTTTCAAGAGCCCGGAAAACCTCAAGCTGCTCAACGAGCAGAAAGCAGTCATCACCGCCTACCAGCAATCCCTGAACAAAATGCGCGAGGCTTACCGTAACGGCAATGCCTCTCGCCAGGTGATGGGCGACAAGGCCGACAGCGCCAACGCCCAGATCGACGCGCTGGAAGCCAGCGTCAAGCAGATGCCCGACAGCTCGGAGCATCTGGCCCAGTTCCAGGCCGTGGCCGAAGCCAAGATGCAATTCCAACTGGCCCGCTACGAAGTGCGCGGCTACACCGGCAACGTCAGCCCAGACACCGAAGCCCGCGCTGCCGCACAGATCGACAAAGCCATTGCCGGCTTGAAAGACCTCGGCGCCGCCGTTGGCGCCAGCCAGCAAAGCGCGCTGACCGCGCTGGAAACCGCTCTTGGCGCGTATCGCACGGCGGTGCAGAACTACAAGGCGGCCAACGCCAACATCGTTGCTGCCCGTGCTGAAATGACCACCCAAGGCGCTGATATCGTCACCATCAGCGACAAGCTCTACGATATCCAACTCAACCGCCGCGATGCCGAAAGCGCCCAGGCCCGCAGCCTGCAACTGATCAGCACCCTGCTGGCCCTGCTGGTTGGCATCATTGCCGCACTGGTCATCACCCGTCAGATCACCCGCCCGATCCAGGAAACCCTGGCCGTGGTGGAACGCATTGCCTCCGGCGACCTGAGCCACAACATCCAGGTGACCCGCCGCGATGAACTCGGCGTGCTGCAACAAGGCATCCAGCGCATGGGCACCACCCTGCGTGAGTTGATCAGCGGTATTCGTGACGGCGTGACCCAGATCGCCAGCGCCGCCGAGGAACTGTCGGCCGTGACCGAGCAGACCAGCGCCGGCGTGAACAGCCAGAAGATCGAGACCGATCAAGTGGCCACCGCGATGCATGAAATGACCGCCACCGTGCAGGAAGTCGCACGTAACGCCGAACAGGCTTCCCTGGCCGCTGCCGATGCCGACGGCCAAGCGCGCGCAGGCGACAAAGTGGTGGCCGAAGCCATCGCCCAGATCGAACGCCTGGCCGCTGAAGTGGCACGTTCCACCGACGCCATGAGCCACCTGCAACAAGAGAGCAACAAGATCGGCAGCGTGATGGACGTGATCAAGGCCGTCGCCGAACAGACCAACCTGCTAGCCCTCAACGCCGCGATCGAGGCGGCACGCGCCGGTGAAGCCGGTCGCGGGTTTGCCGTGGTCGCCGACGAAGTGCGCGGCCTGGCCCAGCGCACGCAAAAATCCACCGAAGAGATCGAAGGCCTGGTCGCCGGTTTGCAGAACGGCACCCAGCAAGTGGCCAACGTGATGAACAACAGCCGCAGCCTCACCGACAGCAGCGTGGAGCTGACGCGCAAGGCCGGTGTATCCCTGGAGAACATCACCCGGACAGTGTCGAACATCCAGTCGATGAACCAGCAGATCGCCGCCGCCGCCGAGCAACAAAGCGCCGTGGCCGAAGAGATCAGCCGCAGCATCGTCAATGTGCGCGACGTGTCGGAACAGACCGCCACCGCGAGTGACGAGACGGCGAAATCAAGTGTGGAACTGGCTCGTCTGGGCAGCCAGTTGCAGCAGATGGTCAGTCATTTCCGGGTTTAACAAACCAAAAAGCCGTCTCGGGATTAACCGAGGCGGCTCCACTTCTCAGACCTTACAGGTCATCAAAGCTGTCCCGCAGGAACTTCCATACGTGGTAAGCACGCAGGCAGTTCACTACGAGGTTCCAGGTACGTCGTGCAAATTTAGACATACTCGGCCCTCCGTGAGTTGGGCCTTACCTCCAGCGCACTTACCGGAACACGCGAGCCTTCGGACGCGGGTCAGCGCTTCCTGTGAGGCGGCCGGGCTAATGGGCCTCCCGCATTAATCCGGCACGGATTACTAGCCCGTGGCGGTTGGTCCAGAATTCGCGTGCACGCCCGGATCACCTCACATCGACGAACTTAGAACGGGGAGGAGCCTAACCAAAATCCCAGTCGAAGGTGTGACCAACGATGCTCAAACACCAGTATTGCTCGATAGATTCATTGCAAATTTTTACGGTGCAAAAAGGCAAGAGAAATCATCAAAACGATAATCCTCTGGCCTTGCGAGATGATATGAGCGGCGGTAGTATCCGCCTGTTGGTCAGCGCTTCCTGTGAGACCGCAACCCCAGCCGAAAACTGGGATTGCAATAAAAAACCGCCCTACTAAGGCGGTTTTTTATTGCCTGCGATTTGCCCTTCAGCCCTCACCTTCCTCGACAAACACCACCCGATTCCCAAACGGGTCCTTGATGCTCATCTCCCGCGAGCCCCACGGCGTTTCTTCAACACCGGGCTTGGCATAACGGTAGTCCTTCGCCTGCAATTGCTGCTGGTAGGCATCCACTCCCTGCGCCTGGATCCGCACCGCAGCCCCCGGCGAGGCATCGCCATGGTGCTCGGACAAATGCAGCACGCACTCACCCAACGACACTTGCAGGTACAGCGGGTAATTCGCTTCGAAACGATGCTGCCAATCGACCTTGAACCCGAGGAATTCCACATAGAATTCCAACGCCTTTGTCTCGTCGAAAATCCGCAGGATGGGGGTGACTTTTCCTAAGTGCATGGCAACCGCTCCGTGTAAAAGATCGCCCACTATAAAGACGAAAAACCGCGACGCAAATCCCCGCTGCGCGCAAGGAATCGCCCAGGGCGCTGACCGTTCGCCTGCCCGTCGCTGTAGCTCAGCACGCCATTGACCCACACCCCGTCAATGCCTTCTGCCGCCCGTTCCGGCATTTTAAAGTCCGCCATATCCCGCACCCGCAACGGATCAAACAACACCAGGTCGGCCCAATGCCCTTCACGAATGGCTCCGCGATCCGACAAGCCAAAGCGCGCTGCCGACAAGCCGGTCATCTTGTGCACCGCCGTATGCAGTGGAAACAACCCCACGTCACGGCTGAAATGCCCCAGCACCCGTGGAAACGCCCCCCACAAACGCGGATGGGGAAAGGGGTCTTCAGGCAACCCGTCCGAGCCTACCATCGACAACGGATGCGCCAGGATTCGCCGCACATCCGCCTCGTCCATCCCGTAATACACGGCGCCCGCCGGCTGCAGGCGGCGGGCGGCGTCCATTAATGAAACATTCCACTCGTCGGCGATAGCCTGTAGATCTCGCCCGCCCATGTCCGGATGGGGCGTGGACCACGTAATGGTGATGCGAAACGCGTCGGTCACCTGCTTCAAATCCAGGGTCGAAGAACTGGCCGCATAGGGATAGCAATCACACCCCACCGGATGGGTTTTCGCCGCCAGTTCCAGTGCGGCCAACAGCTGCGGACTGCGCCCCCAGTTCCCCGCCCCTGCACACTTGAGGTGGGAAATAATCACCGGTGCCTTGGCATGTCGGCCAATCTGAAACGCCTCGCCCATCGCCTCCAGCACCGGCTCGAATTCGCTGCGCAAGTGAGTGGCGTACACCGCACCGTAGGCCGTCAGTTCTTCACTGAGTTGCAGCACTTCATCGGTCTCGGCATTGAACGCGCTGGCGTAGGCCAGGCCTGTGGATAAACCGAGGGCGCCGGCTTCCAGACTCTCGTGCAGTTGCACCCGCATGGCGGCAATTTCATACGGTGTCGCAGTGCGATGCAGGTCGTCCATGTGGTTACTGCGCAGCGCTGTGTGGCCGATCAGCGCCGCGACGTTGACGGCTGGATGAGCGCTTTCCACGGCGCGGCGATAGTCGCTGAAACGCGGATACACAAACGCCGCAGCGCCACCCAGCAGGTTCATCGGGTCCGGCGGATCGCTGCGCAAACTGACCGGCGAGGCGCTGATGCCGCAGTTGCCGACAATCACTGTGGTCACGCCCTGACTGAGCTTGGGCAGCATCTGCGGGTGGCGTATCACCACGGTGTCGTCGTGGGTGTGCACATCGATAAAGCCTGGCGCCAATACGCGGCCGGTGGCGTCGATTTGATGCTCGGCCGTCGCAGCAGACAGATCACCGATTGTCTCGATACGCCCCTCGCGCACCCCCACATCCGCCACGTAACCCGGTGTGTTGCTGCCATCGATGATCAGCGCGTGGCGAATCAGCGTGTCGTACTTCATATCAGTCTCCAAGCGGCAGGCTACCGGGGCCGCCGCGATAATCGTCCAGGGCCAGTTTGATCCGGCGCAGGCGTTCCTGGTTAGCGTCCGGCAGGGCCAGCGCCAGCTCGGTAGCGAGCAGGTCGATGGCCAACAGCAGGCCATAGCGCGCTGCGGTGGGTTTGTAGATAAAACTGGTTTCGGCCGGTTGCAGGGGCAATACCACGTCCGCCAAACGCGCCAGAGGGGAATCGGCCAAAGTGATGGCGATGATGCGTGCGTCGTAGTTGCGCGCCAGCGCCACCACGTCCAGCAGTTCCGGCGTCAGGCCGGTCAACGAGCAGACGATCAGCGCATGTTCCGGGCCCAGCGTCGCAGCCGTGACGCGCATCATCACCGGATCGTGGCAAGCGGCAATCGGGTAGCCCAGGCGAACCAGGCGCACTTGTAACTCGTCGCTGCACAGGCTTGACGGGCCGCCCATGCCGAACGCATGGATCATCCGCGCCTTGCTCAGCAGGCTGACCGCATCGGCGAAACTGGCCTGGTCGAACCCCGATAAGTGCTGTCGCAACGTTGCCTCGATGTCCCCCAGAATCTGCCGATGAAACGCCGACTGTTCGGGCAACCCCGCCGGGTCCAGGAAACGACTGCCGACGCCACTGGCCTGGGCCAGTTGCAGGCGTAAATCGCGTAGGTCGCGGCAACCGACGCTGCGGGCAAATCGCGACAACGTTGCCGTACTGACCTCAGCCCGTTGGGACAACTCCTCCAGGCTGGCCGACGCCGCAAAACCGACGTCATCGAGCATCAGCTTGGCGATACGTCCTTCGCCGGCGCTGAAAGAAGCCTGGCGGGCGCGGATCTGGTAGAGGATGTCCATGGGGGCTCCAGGGTCAGAGGATGCAAGACAGACCGTACGTAAGACCGAAGGCGACCACCGAAATCAATGTCTCCAGCACGGTCCAGGTCTTGAAGGTCTGGATCACCGTCATATTGAAGTATTCCTTGATCAGCCAGAAGCCGCCGTCATTCACGTGGGAAAAAATCACCGAACCCGCACCGGTGGCCAGCACCAGTAATTCAGGGTGTGGATAACCCAAGCCCAGGGCGACGGGTGCGACCACGCCGGACGCGGTGGTCATCGCCACCGTGGCCGACCCGGTCGCAACGCGCATCAACGCTGCGAACAACCAGCCCATTACCAGTGGTGACAGGTGAAACGCATGGGCCAGGCCAAGAATTTCGTTGGTCACACCGGCGTCCACCAGGATGCGATTCAACCCGCCGCCCGCGCCCACCAGCAAGGTGATGCTGGCGGTCGGCGCGAGGCATTCGTTGGTGAACCTGAGGATCGATTCGCGGTTGAAGCCCTGGGCCAATCCCAACGTCCAGAAACTCACCAGGGTCGCCACCAGCAAGGCGATGACCGAGTTGCCGATAAACAGCAGGAATTGGTTGAAGCCGGTCCCCGGCGTGGAGATTACATTGGCCCAACCGCCAATCATCATCAGTACCACCGGCAACAGGATGGTGCCCATGGTCAGCGCGAAACTCGGCAAACGGGTGCGCGGTTCACGCTCGATAAACTGGCGCTCCAGCGGGTTTTCCGCCGGCAGGTGGATGTGCGGCACGATGAACTTGGCGTAAAGGGGGCCGGCAATGATCGCCGTGGGGATACCGATCAGAATCGCATACAGCACGGTCTGCCCCACCGACGCGTTATACGCCAGCACCGCCATCATCGCCGCCGGGTGCGGCGGCACCAGCGCGTGCACCACCGACAGGCCGGCGACCATCGGCAGGCCGACCATCAAAATCGACACGCCGACCCGTCGCGCCACGGTAAAGGCGATGGGCACCAGCAATACAAAACCCACCTCGAAAAACAGCGGCAGCCCCACCAGGAAGGCAATGCACACCATCGCCCAATGGGCATTGCGCTCGCCAAAACGGTTGATCAAGGTGCGCGCCACCTGCTCGGCGCCGCCGGACTCGGCCATCATCTTGCCGAGCATGGTGCCCAGCGCCACCACGAGCGCGATATGCCCCAGGGTCTTGCCGACACCCGCCTCATACGAGCCCATGATCGTGTCCGCCGGCATCCCGGCCATCAGCGCCAGGCCAATGGACACCAGGGTGATGACGATAAACGGGTTGAGTCGGTAACGTGCAATCAGCACGATCAAAGCAATGATGGCGATGGCAGCGTATGCCAACAGCCCGAAGCCCGGTGATGCGGCCATGCGGTACTCCTCGGAAAGGGTCACGTCGATTTGGTTGTGAAACTCATAAATCATTACCGAGGGGTGTTTTCAAATTTTATGAAAGTAAATTTCGCCCACAGACAAGCGCTGTCGCGTTGGGATATGCCCGACACCTGCGTATGAAAATTCAGAGGTTGTTCTTACATGAAGATCAGAGAACCGGAAACTCAACCCAGCCGGTTGAGTCATAGACTGCACATCCACTGTTGCCAGGAACATCGCCCATGATTCGCACGTCTCTCGCCGCCGGCGCCCTGCTTCTCGCCGTCTGCGGCGCGGCCACAGCCGCCGACAACCCAGCGCTGAAAAAATGCATGGACGGCGCCAACACCACCGCCGACATGGTTACTTGCAACGCCAAGCAAGCCAAGGTGCAGGACACGCGCCTGAACAAAGCCTACAAGATCGCCCTCGCCGCCCAGGAAGGTGCCCGCAAGCAGCAACTGCAAGACGTGCAGCGCCTGTGGATAAAGTACCGCGATGCCAACTGCGGGTTTATCGGCTCAGCCACCGGCGGCACCATCGATCAGGTCAATGGCACCGGCTGTGTGCTGGACATGACCCAGGCGCGCGCCCAGGAACTGGAAGACCTGGTCGGGCCGTGATCCCCCGCCACAGATGCTCCATCAGTCGTGATGCACCCGCGCCCGCTTGAGCAACTTCTTGCAGCGCTCCGACAAATGCAGCACCCGCAGATGCTTGCCGGCCTTGGTGTAGCGCTCGCGCAGGGTCATCAGCGCGGCAATCGCTGAATAGTCGACAAAACTCAGGTGACGGCAATCCAGCGTCACCTGCTCCGGGTCATTGGCCGGGTCGAACTGATTCAAAAACGGCGTAGTCGAGGCGAAGAACAAGGTGCCGTGCAGGCGATAGAGCTTGCTGCCGTCAGCTTCCTGGTGCTCATCGGCATACAACTCGCGGGCCTGTTGCCAGGCGAAGTTGAGCGCGGCGATCACGATACCGCACAGCACGGCGGTCGCCAGGTCGGTAAACACGGTAATCACCGTCACCGCGATAATCACCAGCACATCATTGAGCGGCACCTTGTTGATCACCCGCAGCGACGCCCAGGCAAAGGTCTGCTGGGACACCACGAACATCACCCCCACCAGCGCCGCCAGCGGGATCCGCTCGATCAGCGGTGACAGAAACAGAATGAACAGCAGGATCATCACCCCGGCAAACACCCCGGAAAAGCGCCCGCGCCCGCCGGAGCTGAGGTTGATCACGGTTTGCCCGATCATCGCGCAACCGCCCATGCCGCCGAACAGGCCCGAGACCATATTCGCCGCGCCCAATGCCACGCTTTCGCGGTCTGGGTAGCCGCGGGTTTCAGTGATTTCGTCGGTCAGGTTCAGGGTCAGCAGGGTTTCCAGCAGGCCGACCATGGCCATCAGGAACGCATAGGGCGCGATGATGCCGAGGGTTTCCAGGGTCCAGGGGATCTGCGGCAATGCAAAGGTCGGCAGGCCGCCGGCGATGTGGGCCATGTCACCGAGGGTACGGGTCGGCAGGCCAAGCAGGTACACCGTCAGGCCCACGCCGAGGATCGCCACCAACGCCGGCGGCACGGCGCGGGTCAGGCGTGGCAGCAGGTAGACGATGGCCATGGTCGCCGCCACCAACGCGGTCATCACATACAACGGCGTGCCGCTGAGCCAGGCTTCACCGCTCTTGAAATGCTCCAACTGCGCCAGCGCGATGATAATCGCCAGGCCGTTGACGAAGCCGAGCATCACCGAATGCGGCACCATGCGCACCAGCTTGCCCAGGCGCAGCAGGCCGAAGGCGACCATGATCAACCCGCCCAGCAGCACCGTCGCCAGCAGATACTCCACGCCGTGCTGCACCACCAACGCCACGATCACCACCGCCATCGAGCCCGCCGCACCGGAAACCATACCGGGCCGGCCGCCAAACAAGGCCGTCAGGGTGCAGATGATAAACGCGCCGTACAGGCCCATCAGCGGGTTGAGATGAGCCACCAGGGCAAAGGCGATGCATTCGGGCAGCAGCGCGAAAGACGTGGTGAGGCCGGCCAGGGCATCGGCGCGCAGACGGGTGAGGTTCATGAGGTACCAGGGAATTGCGGGGGATAAGGCAAGGGATGGTACGGAATTGATCAACTCGGGGCTAGTCTGGAAGAGCGAGTCGCCGCCATCGGGAGCAAGCCCCCTCCCACACTTGACCGCATTCCAATGTGGGAGGGGGCTTGCCCCCGATTGCAGCGACTCGGTCTCAAGCGAACCTCACACCCTCTCGCTGCAAATCCACTCAACGACCGACGTGCGCGTCTCAGCACGCATACCGCGCCAGCTTGGCCTGGATAAAGTCCAGGAAGCACTGAATACGCAACGCCAGTTGCGAGTTACGGTAGAACACCGCGTGGATCGGCTGGCGATAACCGCTGTTGAACGCCTCCAGCACTGGCACCAGCCGCCCGGCGTCGATGTCGGCGCTGGTCATGAAGTTCGACAGGCAACAAATGCCCTGCCCTTCCAACGCCAGCTGGCGCAAGGTTTCGCCGCTGGACGCGGCGATGCTCGGCTGGATCAGCCAGCGGTCGCCTTCCACATGGCGCAGCGGCCAGTGGTTGAGGGTTTCGGTCTGGGTGAAGCCGAGCAACGTGTGGTCGGCCAACTCGGCGACGGTCTGCGGCGCGCCGTACTGCTTGAGGTAGTCAGGGCTGGCGAGGATGTGCAGCGGTGTACACCCGAGGGCGCGCGCATACAGGGTCGAGTCGGCCAGAGCGCCGATGCGGATGGCAATGTCGGTGCTCTGTTCCAACAGGTCGATGATCAGGTCATCGCTGTTCAACTCCAGCTGGATCTCCGGGTACAGGCTGCGAAACTCGGCGATGTACGGCACGATCCCATGCAGCATGAACGGCACCGCGGCGTTGATACGCAGCCGGCCGGCCGGTTTTTTCTGGCGTGACGACAAGCGCTCTTCCAGCTCATCCATGTGCGCCAGGATCAGCTTGGCCTGTTCGAAGAAGTACTTGCCCTCTTCGGTCAGGTCCATGCGCCGCGTGGTGCGGTTGATCAGCGTGGTGTCGAGTTTGGCTTCCAGGCGCGACAAGGTACGACTGACCGCCGACGGCGTCTGCCCGACCTGCTCCGCCGCAGCGGAAATCGAGCCGCACTCGATCACGCTGACGAAGATCTGTAGCTCATCGGATCGGGCTTTCACGGGCGGTCCTCGTTATCGGTTCACCGCAGCTTACACCGAGAGGTTGAACACCTGCGCCAGATGCTGCTCGTAGCGCGCCACGTCCGCCTCGATGGCCGGGCGTTTCATCACATCCACGCACAGGAAAGTCGGCAGGCCGGTCATGCCGAGGAACTCGCTGGCCTTGTGGAACGGGAAGTACACCGCGTCCACGCCTTTGGCTTCGAAGAAATCGCTCGGGTCGTCGAAGGCTTGCTGCGGCGCGTTCCAGGTCAGTGAGAGCATGTACTGCTTGCCCTGGATCAGGCCGCCACTGCCGTATTTCTGCGAAGCATCGGAACGGGTGCGGCCGTCGCTGGCGTAGAGGCTGCCGTGGCCTTCGGTGAAGACTTCGTCGATGTACTTCTTGACGATCCACGGTGCGCCCATCCACCAGCCGGGCATTTGGTAGATGATCACGTCGGCCCAGAGGAATTTCGCGACTTCGTCGGCGACATCGTAGCCTTCGTCGATATGCGTGACTTTGACGTCGATACCGTTGCGGTCCAACAACGCCAGTGCGGTGTCATGCAAGGTGGTGTTGTAGCGGCCATCGGAGTGGGCGAACTTTTTGCCGCCGTTGAGCAGGAGTACTTTTTTCATGGGAGGGCATCCAGAAGTTGAAAATGTCTGGACGCAGACTATCGGCCCCAACCCTTCGGAATAAGCCGTGACCCCGCAAAATACCTTTGATCAAAAAGCACGAATCCAGCGAGCATTGTTAACCACCGATCAGCAGATGACCGCCCAGCAGCGCCATGCCGATGAAAAATACCCGCTTGAACAGCACCGCACTGATGCGCTGGCGCAGCACCTGGCCCAGCCACATACCCAGCAACGCCGGGACCAGCGCCAGCAGCGAGGCACTGACCTCACCGCCGCCCAAGGTACCGCGCCAGGCCAAGCCCGCCGCCAGCGCCAGGGTCGACACGGTGAACGACAGACCCAATGCCTGCACCAGTTGATCGCGATTCAAGCCCAGTGCTTGCAGATACGGCACGGCAGGAATCACGAACACGCCGGTGGCCGAGGTGATTACGCCGGTGATCAACCCACACAGCGGGCCCAACCAGCGTTCGGTTGACGGCTTGAGCTTGAAGGCGGGCAAAAACAATCCGCTCAGCGCATACACCAGCAACGCCGCGCCCAACGCCCGCACCACCCAGTGTCCGCCGTCCATGCCCAGCCACAGCGTGCCCAGCCCGGTACCGAGGAAAATCAGCAACAGCATCGGCCACAGGCGTTTGAGCAAGGCACTCAGGTGACCGCCGAATGCCAGTTGCCAGAGGTTGGTGACCGTTGAAGGAATGATCAGCAATGCCGCAGCCTGCGCCGGCAACATAGCCAGGCCGAGCATGCCCATGGCCACTGTCGGTAAGCCCAGACCGATGACCCCTTTGACCGTGCCGGCCAGCACAAAGGTGCCGATCACCAGCAGGGTCAAGGCGGGGCCGAGATTTTGGTAGAACGCGAGGAAGGTCGTCATGGGGGGATTGTGCGGGTTTGGATGTGCGCTGGAAATTCGCCATATACTGAGGCTGCCTCTTGTTTTGCGGGAGGCTGAAGGCCTCATCGAGAACCCCAGCCATGCACTTTGACCTCACCGACTTGCGCCTCTACCTGCACACCCTCGACACCGGCAACATCACCGCCGGCGCCAGCCGCAGCCATTTATCCCTGGCGGCGGCCAGCGCCCGCATCCGTGCGATGGAAGCGTCTTTTGGCATTGAACTGCTGGAGCGCGGCCGTCGTGGCGTTACCCCCACCGCCGCCGGTAAGGCTCTGGCCCGCCATGCGCGCCTGCTGCTGCAACAGGCCGAGCACCTGCAACAGGACCTGGCGGAATACGCCAACGGCATCAAAGGCCAGGTGCGCCTGCTGTGCAACACCACGGCGCTCAGTGAATACCTGCCGGAACTGCTGGCGGATTTTCTGCGCGAACACACCAACCTCGACATCGATCTGCAGGAATTGCCCAGCCTGCGCATCACCCAGGCTTTGCGCCAGGGCACGGCGGATCTGGGCATCATCTCCGATGCGGTGGATACCCACGGTTTGCAGACCCTGCCCTTTCGCGATGACCCACTGGTGCTGATCATGCCCCTGGATCATCCCTTGGCTGCCAGCCCGGTGAGTTTTATCGACAGCCTGCCACACGATTACGTCGGCCTCGCGGCCCACAGCGCACTGGCGGTGTACCTGGAAGAGCAAGCGCTGAACGCGGGGTTTCGCTTACACACGCGCATCCGCGCCGAGGGCTTTGATGGGGTGATTCGGATGGTCGCACGGGGCGCTGGCCTGGGCATCGTGCCCCAGGCCGCGCTGGATCGCTGGCCTTTGGAGCGCCACTTCCAGGCCCAGCCTCTGGCAGAAGACTGGGCCTGCCGACAGCTATTGCTGTGCACACGTTCGTTCGAACAACTGCCCGGTTACGCCAAAGCCTTGTTCGACGCCTTGGCCCTGCCCTTGCGGAAGAACCCGTAATACACCGCCGACAGAATCAGCAGGAACGGCACGCCAAACACCAACGTCATCTTGAACGCCTCGGTGAAATACGTGGTGATCATCACCGCGCCCATCAGCACCAGGCCCAGCAAGGTGCTGTAGGGAAACAGGCGCAGCTGGAATGAGAGCTTCGGCCCGCCGTGACGCTTGCGATAACGGCGGAAAAACAGGTGCGTGAGGAAGATCATGAACCAGGTGAAGATCGCGCCGAACATCGAGATCGCCATCATCAAGGTGAATGAGCTTTGCGGGTACACCACATTCAACAAGGTCGCCAGGGCAATGCCCGAACTGGACAGCAGCAGCGCATTCAGCGGGATGCCGCTTTTGCTCAGGGCGCCCATGGACTTGGGCGCGAAGCCGGCGCGGGACAAGCTGAACATCATGCGCGTGGTGATGTAGAGCTGGCTGTTCATCGCCGACAGCGCGGCAATCAGGATCACAAAGTTCATCACCCCGGTGGCGCCGGGAATGCCGATGGTCTGCATCACCGTGACGAACGGGCTCTGGGTCTGCCCGGCCTGGCTCCACGGCACGATGGCGAGCATCAGCGCCAGGGTCAGCAGGTAGAACACCACCAACCGCACGATGGTTGCGCGAAAGGCCTTCTTCACCGCCTGCTCCGGGTCGGCGGCTTCACCGGCAGCCACCGCGATCATCTCCACGCTGAGGTAGCTGAAGATCGACACAATCACCGCGATCCACATGCCGCTCAAGCCATGGGGGAAAAATCCGCCGTGTGCGGTGTAGTTCTGCACGCCGTAATCCGGGTTGCCGGAGCCGAACACCACGTACACGGCCAGGATGATGAAGCCGACAATGGCGCTGATCTTGATGGTGGAAAACCAGTATTCGAAGTTACCGAAGGTCTTCACGCTGATCGCATTGAGCACAATCAGCACACTGGAAAACGACACGATCCACACCCACTCCGGCACGTTGGCGAACCAGTACTTCATGTACATCGCCACCGCCGTGACCTCGGCGCCCACCGCCAGCACAATCGCCGCCCAGTACGCATAACGCACCAGGAACCCGGCCAGCGGGCTGATGTAGAACTCGGCGTAGGCGCCGAAGGAGCCCGAGGTGGAATGGGCCACCGTCATCTCTGCCAGACACCCCATCAGCAGCAAAGTGATCAGCGCGCCGATGGCGTAACTCACCAGCACACTCGGCCCGGCATAACCGATGGCATAGGCGCTGCCCATGAACAGCCCGGTGCCAATGGCACCACCGATGGCGATCATGCTCATCTGGCCGGAAGTCAGCTGGCGCCGCAGGCCCAGTTCGCGTTGGGTGATTTCGGCAAAGCCGGTGTCGGGTGTGGTCACGTTGGTGTGCCTCTTTATTATTGTGGTTGCACTGTTTGGATATTGTCGCGGATCCCTGTGGGAGGGGTTTAATCAGGTAACGCTGTGGCGCACTTTGAATTGCGGCTGGTCCCAGGTGTTTTCGTCGAGAATCTCACCGAGGATTTCCACGGCGTCCCACACCTCGGTAAAGCTCGTATACAACGGCGTAAACCCAAACCGCATAATCCGCGGCTCGCGGTAATCACCGATCACGCCACGGGCAATCAGGGCCTGGATCACCGCATAACCTTCAGGGTGCTCAAAGCTCACATGGCTACCGCGCCGCGCATGTTCACGCGGAGTGATCAACAGCAGGCCGTGCGCCGCGCAACGGGCTTCAACCAGCTCGATAAACAGGTCAGTCAACGCCAGAGATTTGCTGCGCAGGCTGGCCATATCGGTCTGTTCGAAAATCTCCAGGCCACACTCCACCATCGCCAGCGAAGTGATCGGCTGGGTGCCGCACAGGTAGCGCGCGATGCCGGCGCTCGGCGCATAGTTGGACTCCATGGCGAACTGCCGGGTATGCCCGAACCAGCCCGACAGTGGCTGACGCACCAAATCCACCAGCGCCGGGTTAACCCACACGAACGCCTGGGAGCCGGGGCCGCCATTGAGGTACTTGTAGGTGCAGCCAATCGCGTAATCGGCTCCCGCGTTGTGCAGGTCGATGGGCACCGCGCCTGCCGAGTGCGCCAAGTCCCAGATACTCAGCGCACCACATTCATGGCTCAAGGCAGTGAGCGCCTGCATGTCGTACATGTAGCCGGTCTTGTAGTTGACGTGAGTGAGCATCACCACCGCCACATCGCCGTCGATGGCCTGGGGCAGTTCATCCGGGCTGTTCACCAGACGCAGGGAGTAACCCTGTTGCAGCAACTCGGCCAGGCCTTCGGCGATGTACAGGTCGGTGGGAAAGTTGCTCGCTTCGCTGACGATCACCTTGCGCGCGGGTGCGCGTTGGCGCTGCACCGTCAGCGCCGCGCTGAGCACTTTGAACAGGTTGATGGAGGTGGTATCAGTGATCACCACTTCAGCGTCCCGCGCACCGATCAGCGGTGCCAGGCGATTGCCCAGCCGCTGTGACAAATCCGCCCAGCCCGCGCTGTTCCAACTGCGGATCAAGCCATTGCCCCACTCCTGCGCAATCACCTGTTGCGCCCGCGCCAGCGATGCCGCCGGGCGGGCGCCGAGGGAGTTGCCATCGAGGTAAATCACGCCCGCAGGCAAGGTGAACTGATTGCGCAACGGCGCCAGCGAATCCTGGGCGTCGAGGGCTTGGCAATGGCTTCGGGTGGTCATGGTCTGTCCTGGTTTTTATAAGTGAAGATGGACTAGATAATGAACGAAGATTTACAGAATTTTCGTGCAAAGTGGTGGGCAACCAGCTAATTAAGCTGTAGGAAATTCGAAGTTAACCCCCAAATACGCGGATTTATTCTAACCATGATTCTTGACGCCACCGACCTGCGCCTCCTGCATTTCCTGCAACAGGATGGCCGTATCAGCAACCAGGAACTGGCGGAAAAAGTCGCGCTGTCGCCCTCCGCCTGCCTGCGCCGTCTGCGCCTGCTGGAGAGCGAAGGCATCATCAGCGGCTACCGCGCGGTGCTGAACGCCGAACAATTGGGGATCGAGCTGGAAGCCATCGTCCACCTGTCGTTGCGCCAGGACGTGGAGGATTGGCATGAGACCTTTATCAAGAAGGTGCAGGGCTGGCCGGAAGTGGCCAGCGCCTATGTGATCACCGGCGCCAGCAACTATGTACTGCGGGTACAGGCGCGCAACCTCAAGCACTTCTCGGACTTTATCGTGAACCACCTGAACCGCACGGCGGGGGTGATGGATATACGCTCGGAGATTGTGTTGCAGAAGATCAAGGATCGGGATGAGGTGTTGAATTTGGTGCTGCGCAAATAACTGAAACACCATAAATCCAATGTGGGAGGGGCGGTGCGACGATTCGACTTGCCCCCGATAGCAGTGTGACAGTCACTGAATATTTGGCTGATGCACCGCCATCGGGGCATGGGTATCTACACAACTCTCAAAGGCTTATACATAACTCTGTGGTGAGCGGGCTTGTCCCGCTCACCACAACAGCCCAGTTGCCATAGATTCAGCATCCACGGGAAGTTGTGTAGATACCTATGCCCATCGGGGGCAAGCCCCCTCCCACAATTTTGACCGCATTTAGTCTTCGAGGGCACGAACCCGCTGCATGCGTTTCTGTTCTATCGGCGCGTCAGCCACCTGCAATTCAAAGTCAAAATCAATCTGCGCAAACCGCCCTTGCACACCAAACTCCCGCGCCAGTTGCTGATCGTCACTGAAGCGAATTTCAGCAATCAATTCATCCCGCGTCGCGTAGGCGAAGTCATCGTGCAGGTAAGGATCGTCCGACAGGTTGATCTGGGTGGTCAGGTGCCGGTGGCCCGGCGCCGAGATAAAGAAGTGGATATGCGCCGGCCGCTGCCCATGACGCCCGAGCTGATCAAGCAGTTGCTGGGTCGGCCCGGTCGGCGGACAGCCGTAGCCGGACGGCACGATGCTGCGAAAACGGTAGTTGCCCTGGGCGTCAGTCTCGATGCGGCGGCGCAGGTTGAACTCCGACTGAGCGGGATCAAACCACGAATAAGTGCCGCCGGTGTTGGCCTGCCATACGTCCACGATCGCCCCGGCCAACGGCTTGCCGTCGGTGTCGCGCACCTGCCCGCGCATGAACAGCGGCACCGCCGCATCTGTCCCATCATCCAGGCGCGCTTCGTACGTGGACAGCGGCGCACCGGCCACATACAGCGGGCCTTCGATGGTGCGCGGGGTGCCGCCGGATTTGCCGGCTTCTTCGTCGGCGGCGTCCATCAACAGGTCCAGGTAGTGTTCCAGGCCCAGCCCGGCGGCGAGCAGCCCGGCTTCCTGATTCTTGCCCAGCTCGTTGAGGTAGTTGACCGCCTTCCAGAACTCTTCAGGGGTCACGTCCAAGTCTTCGATGATGTTCACGGTGTCGCGCAAAATCCGGTAGATCAGCGCTTTGGTGCGCGGGTTACCGCCGTCATTGAGGTTGCCGCTGGCTTCTTCGAGAAACCGTTGGGCGTGGGCAGTCTGGGACAGTCGGGTGGACATGGTGCAATCCTCATCTTGTAATTATTGGGTGTGGAGCAGGCTCAACGGTCGTCCTCATGGATCGACGAAGGGTGTCGGCACAGGGCGTTCACTTCGATGGCCATGTAGGGATAAAGCGGCAGTTGCATCAGCAGGTCGTGCAGTTCTTGCACGCTGTCGACGTCGAACACGCTGTAGTTGGCGTAGAGCCCGGCGATGCGCCACAGGTGGCGCCATTTGCCCTGCTGCTGCAGGCGCTGCGCCAGGGCTTTTTCGTCGGCCTTGAGGCTGGCGGCGCGCTCGGGGTTCATGTCGACGGGCAGGTTCACGGTCATTTTTACGTGGAACAACATGGCAGGCGCCTCTTAGTGTTTATCACGACGCAAGAACGCCAGGCGCTCCTCGTCGATGGCCAGGCCCAAGCCCGGCGCGTGGGAAACATGCAGCTGGAAATCGCGGTACACCGGCGGTTCGGTGAGGATGTCTTCGGTGAGCAGCAGCGGGCCGAATAGTTCGGTGCCCCACGCCAATTTGTCGAGAGTCAGGAACGCATGGGCCGAGGCCAGGGTGCCGATGCCGCCTTCCAGCATGGTCCCGCCGTACAGACCAATACCGGCGGCTTCGGCAATCGCCGCCGTGCGTAACACCGCACGTGGGCCGCCGTTCTTGGCGATCTTGAGGGCGAATACCGACGCCGCGCCTTCACGGGCCAGGTTGAAGGCATCCTCGACACACTCGATGGACTCATCCGCCATGATCGGCGCCGGGCTCGACAGGTTCAGCCGCGCCATGCCGCCACGGTTGTTGCGCGAGATCGGTTGTTCGATCAGGTCGATACCGTTGTCGCCCAGTACCTTGCAGGCCCGCAGCGCGACGGCTTCATCCCAGGCCTGATTGACGTCGACGCGCACACTGGCGCGCTCGCCCAAAGCCTTTTTGATCGCAATCACATGGGCCAGGTCGCGGCCTACTTCGCCTGCGCCAATCTTCAGTTTGAAGATGCGGTGGCGGCGCAGGTCGAGCATCTTTTCAGCCTCGGCAATGTCTTGCTCGGTGTTGCCACTGGCCAAGGTCCAGGCCACCGGCAGCGCGTCACGCACGCGACCGCCGAGCAGCTCGCTCACCGGCAGGTTCAGGCGCTTGCCCAGCGCATCGAGCAACGCACTTTCAAGCCCGGATTTGGCAAAGGTATTACCGCGAATACTGCGCTCCAGGCGCAACATGGCGGCGTTGATGTTGCTGGCGTCCTGGCCGATCAACAGCGGCGCAAAGTGGCGGTCGATGTTGATCTTGATGCTGTCGGGGCTTTCGTTGCCGTAGCTCAAGCCGCCGATGGTGGTGGACTCACCGATGCCTTCGATGCCATCGGCGCAACGCACGCGGATGATCACCAGGGTCTGGTTTTGCATCGTGTGCATTGCCAGCTTGTGCGGGCGGATGGTGGGGAGGTCGACGATGATGGTCTCGATCGACTCAATGGCGCAAATCGGCATGGCAATACCCGTTGGGTTCTTTATAGGTTTGCGCTGATTCTGTTCCCGGTCTTTCCAGGGGGCCAATATAGAATTAGTCTCGAACAATACTCTTAAGGTATGAAAGGAGCCGTTATGGAGCTGCGTCATCTGCGCTATTTCCAGGTGCTGGGCGAAACCCTCAACTTCACCCGCGCCGCCGAACGCCTGCACATCGCCCAGCCGCCGTTGAGCCGGCAGATCCAGCAATTGGAGGATGAGCTGGGCGTGATTCTGCTTGAGCGCGGCCGACCGCTGCGGCTGACCGAAGCCGGGCGGTTTTTCTATGAGCACGCCAATCTGTTGCTGGAACAGTTGAACAAGGTCTGCGACAGCACCCGGCGCATCGGCCAGGGTGAAAAGACCTGGCTGGGCATCGGTTTTGCGCCCTCGACCTTGTATGGCGTGTTGCCCGAGCTGATCCGCCGCCTGCGCAGCCATGAGGCGCTGGAGCTGGAATTGGGCCTGTCGGAGATGACCACCTTGCAGCAGGTCGAAGCGCTCAAGGCCGGGCGCATTGATGTGGGGTTCGGGCGTATCCGCATCGACGACCCGGCCATCGACCAGCGCGTACTGGTGGAGGATCGGCTGGTGGCGGTGCTGCCTGCCGGGCATCCGCTGCTCACCGCCCCCGTCACCCTCGCCCAACTGGCCGCCGAGCCCTTTGTGCTGTACCCCGGCAACCCGCGCCCCAGTTATGCCGACCATGTGATCGCCCTGTTCGACACCCACGGCTTGAGCCTCAAGGTGGCGCAGTGGACCAACGAGCTGCAGACCGCGATTGGCTTGGTCGGCGCGGGCATGGGCGTGACGCTGGTGCCCGCCTCGGTGCAGGTGCTGCATCGGGCGGACATCGGTTACACGCCGATTGTGGAAACCACAGCGACCTCGCCGATTATTCTCAGCCGAAGGGTGAATGATCAGTCGCCGGGGCTCAGGCATTGTTTGCAGTTGGTTGAAGAGCTGATCTGAAGGGTCAGAGGCTGCGTAGGCGATTGCGCTGCAAGGTCTGGCTGGGAGATTCATCAAAGAGTTTTCTGTACTCCGCCGAAAACCGCCCAAGGTGGGTAAAGCCCCACCCCAGGGCGATCTCGGAGATGGTGCGGATAGAGCCATGTTCAAGAATTTCCTGGCGCACCGCACCCAGTCGGTACTTCTTCAGGTAGGCCATCGGCGACAAGGCAAAGTACTTGCGAAACGCGTCGAACAGCTTGAAGCGCGACACGCCCGCGGCGGCTTCCAAGTCTTCCAGGTGCACCGCTTCGCGGGCGTTGTCGTGAATGTACTGACGCGCGCGGATCAAATAATGCGGCAGCTTCACGCCGAGTACGTCACGCAGTTCCTCGGAGTAGTTATTCGGCTGGGCCAGGATCAAACCCTTGATCAGCGAGCTTTCCAGGTCGCGGGTAAACGCGGCCTGCTCGTACAGCTCGCTGCTGCGCTCCAACTCGGCGATAAAGTAGCGCGCCATGCGCCACCACGACGCCGGGGCGCCGTCCACCGCGTCCATCACGGATTCAAAGCGCAGCGGCGCGTCAATGGGCCGTTGCAGCAAACCTTCCAGGGATTCACTCATCGCCGCCCGCGTAATCACCACTTGCAGCTTGCGGCAGTCGCCGGAAATCGCCAGCACCTGGTGCTCGTTGGGCGAGATGATCACGCCTTGATCGCGGTTGGAACTCAGGCGCTCACCGTTTTTGCTCAACTCCTGTTCACCCACCAGCGGCAGGCTGAGGCTATAGCTGCTGAAGTGCTCGGCATCCTCGATGTCGATGGTCACGTCGGTGCCGTACTCGATCACACCCAACGTCGTGGCGCGGGACTTGAACACATTGGCGCTGTGGTGGAAACGCAGGCGCTCGGGGGTCGTCGTCGCCAGGCGGTGCGGCCCGCAGATGCCGGACATCCAGCTGCGGGCGCCTTCCAGGTCGAAGCGTTGGATATGGATATCGCGTGTCTGGCTGCTCATCAGGGTGCACCCACGGCGGTTAGGCGTTTGCGCGCTCTGGCGGCGCGTCGTTATCGTTGTTGGACAGCAAGTTCTGCGCCACGCCGGCAGTATCGCCACTGAGTGGATAGCAACGGCCGACTATGTGGATAAGTCACCGCATTTCACGTCCCTTGCGCCCTCTGACAGTAGCGCATGGCGTTACCCCGCCGCACCGTGATGGGTACTGCGCGCCCAACTTTGCGGCCCATCTTCCCCCATTAAGCGGATAGCCCGCGCCCTGCCCCGCTGCCTCTAATAAACCACCGATTAGCCCCTATCAAAAAAGGTGCCTCCCATGAGTGGTGCAAGAAGCGTCGAGCAGTGGAAAAGCTTTATCGATAGCTGCCTGGATTTTCGTCCGGCAGACGAAGTGTTCCGTATCGCCCGGGACATGTTCACCGAGCCTGAGCTGTTCGACCTGGAGATGGAACTGATCTTCGAAAAGAACTGGATCTATGCCTGCCACGAAAGCGAACTGGCGAATAACCACGACTTCGTGACCCTGCGCGCCGGGCGCCAGCCGATGATCATCACCCGCGATGGCGAAGGCCAGCTTAATGCGCTGATCAACGCCTGCCAGCATCGCGGCACCACCCTGACCCGCGTCGGCAAGGGCAACCAGTCGACGTTTACCTGCCCGTTCCACGCCTGGTGCTACAAAAGCGATGGCCGGCTGGTGAAGGTCAAGGCGCCGGGGGAATACCCGGAGGGTTTCGACAAAGCCACCCGCGGCCTGAAAAAGGCGCGCATCGAAAGCTACAAGGGTTTTGTGTTTATCAGCCTGGACGTGAACGGCACGAACAGCCTGGAAGACTTCCTCGGCGACGCCAAAGTGTTTTTCGACATGATGGTCGCGCAGTCCGCCACCGGTGAACTGGAAGTGCTGCCGGGCAAATCCGCCTACACCTACGACGGCAACTGGAAGCTGCAGAACGAAAACGGCCTGGACGGTTATCACGTGAGCACCGTGCACTACAACTACGTGGCCACCGTGCAGCATCGCCAACAGGTCAATACCGAGAACGGCACCGCTTCAGGCACAACACTGGACTACAGCAAACTCGGCGCGGGTGATGCGAACACCGATGACGGCTGGTTCGCCTTCAACAATGGCCACAGCCTGTTGTTCAGCGACATGCCCAATCCCTCCGTACGTTCCGGCTACAGCACCATCATGCCGCGCCTGGTGGAAGAGCACGGCCAGCAAAAAGCCGAATGGATGATGCACCGCCTGCGCAACCTGAATATCTACCCGAGCCTGTTCTTCCTCGACCAGATCAGCTCGCAGTTGCGCATCATCCGCCCGGTGGCGTGGAACAAGACCGAAATCATCAGCCAATGCCTGGGGGTGAAAAACGAGTCCGACGCCGACCGCGAAAACCGCATTCGCCAGTTCGAGGACTTCTTCAACGTATCGGGCATGGGCACGCCGGACGATTTGGTGGAGTTTCGCGAAGCCCAGCGCGGTTTCCAGGGGCGCCTGGAGCGCTGGAGCGATATCTCCCGTGGCAGCCATCGCTGGGAAACCGGGCCGACGCCCAACAGCGAAGCCATCGGCATCCAACCGGCGATGACCGGCACCGAATTCACCCACGAAGGGCTGTACGTCAACCAGCACCGCAATTGGCAACAGTTCCTGCTCAAGGGCCTGGACAAACAAGCGCTGACACTGCGGGAGGTGGAATGATGAACGCGCAATTGCAGTACCGGATCGAGCAGTTCTTCTACCGCAAGTCCGAACTCTGCGACGCCCAGGACTGGGACGGCTATGTGCAGTTGTTCGACCCGCAGAGTGAATTCCACCTGCCGCAATGGGACTCGGAACATGTGTACACCCGCGACCCCAAACGCGAGATGTCGCTGATCTACTACGCCAACCGTTCCGGCCTGGAAGACCGCATTTTTCGCCTGCGCACCGGCAAGGCCGCGTCAGCCACGCCAATGCCGCGCACTTTGCACCTGATCAATAACGTGCGCATTGCCGAACAGGCGGATGGCGCGCTGGAGGTGAAGCTGAACTGGCACACGCTGTTCTATCGGCTGGCGACGTCGGAGCAGTTTTACGGACAGGCCACCTACAGCCTCAAGCCCGATGGCGACAGCTGGTTGATCACCCGCAAGCATGCGTTGTTGCTCAACGACACCATCAACTCGGTGCTGGATTTCTATCACCTCTAAAGCGCCCTTGTTGTGGTGGTGAGCATGCTTTTTGTGGTGAGCGGGCTTGCCACAACAACCCGTGCGTACGTCATAAATAGGTGGGGAACAACACATGAATCACAAAGTGGCCTTCAGTTTTGCCGACGGCAAGACCCTGTTTTTCCCGGTGGGCGCCAATGAAATCCTGCTGGATGCAGCCTTGCGCAATGGCATCAAGATCCCGTTGGACTGCCGCGAAGGTGTGTGCGGCACCTGCCAGGGTCGTTGCGAATCGGGCGATTACACCCAGGATTACGTGGACGACGAGGCCCTCTCCAGCCTCGACCTGCAACAACGCAAGATGCTCAGTTGCCAGACGCGGGTGAAGTCCGACGCCACCTTTTACTTCGACTTTGATTCAAGCCTGTGCAATGCGCCGAACCCGGAGCAGGTGCGCGGGACAGTCAGCGAAGTGCAGCAGGTGTCGGCCAGTACAGCGATTCTCCACGTGCAATTGGACGCGCCGCTGGAGTTTCTGCCCGGCCAATATGCACGCCTCTCGGTGCCTGGCACGAACAGTTGGCGCTCCTACTCGTTCGCCAACCTGGCGGGCAATCAATTGCAGTTCCTGATCCGCTTGCTGCCCGATGGGGTGATGAGCAACTACCTGCGTGAGCGCTGCCAAGTCGGCGATGAACTGCTGATGGAGGCACCGCTGGGTGCGTTCTACCTGCGGCATGTCACCCAGCCGCTGGTGCTGGTCGCCGGTGGCACTGGGTTGTCGGCGCTGCTGGGCATGCTTGATCAACTGGCTGCCACCGGCTGCGAGCAGCCGGTGCATCTCTACTACGGCGTGCGCGGCGCCGAGGATTTATGCGAAGCGCCACGCATCGCGGCCTACGCGGCGCAACTGCCGGGTTTTCGCTACACCGAAGTCCTCAGCGACGCCGCAGATGAATGGCCGGGCAAGCGCGGCTACCTGACCCAACATTTCGACCTGGCCGAATTGCGGGACAGATCGGCGGATATGTATGTGTGCGGCCCCCCTCCGATGGTCGAATCCATCCAACAATGGCTGTCGGATCAGGCACTTGATGGCGTTCAGCTGTATTACGAAAAGTTTACGCAGAGTAATATCTGACTCCTCAGCACTTCTGAGGGGCGGGTGCGGCGTGCAATCAACCCCAAGAAAAACAAGTAGAAGGGAACGTTAATGGCGGATGACATGGTTAACCCGGTAGGCCTCAAGCGTGGCCTGAAGAACCGGCATATTCAGCTGATCGCCTTGGGAGGGGCGATTGGCACGGGATTGTTCCTCGGCTCGGCCGGGGTACTCAAGTCGGCGGGCCCGTCGATGATCCTGGGCTACGCGATTGCAGGTTTCATTGCGTTCCTGATCATGCGCCAGCTCGGCGAGATGATCGTCGAAGAACCGGTGGCCGGCTCCTTCAGCCACTTCGCGCACAAATACTGGGGCGGTTACGCGGGCTTCCTCGCCGGCTGGAACTACTGGGTGCTCTACGTGCTGGTGGGCATGGCCGAACTGACGGCCGTAGGCAAGTACATCCAGTTCTGGTGGCCGGAGATCCCGACCTGGGTCAGCGCGCTGGTGTTCTTTGTCGCGGTGAACCTGATCAACACCCTGAACGTGAAGTTCTTCGGTGAAACCGAGTTCTGGTTCGCAATCATCAAAGTGGTGGCGATTGTCGGCATGATCGTGCTCGGCTGCTACCTGCTGTTCAGCGGCACCGGCGGCCCGCAAGCGTCCGTCAGCAACCTGTGGAGCCACGGCGGGTTCTTCCCGAATGGCGGCATGGGGCTGTTGATGTCGATGGCGTTCATCATGTTCTCGTTCGGTGGCCTGGAGTTGGTAGGCATCACCGCCGCCGAAGCCAGCGAACCGCGCAAGGTGATCCCCAAGGCGATCAACCAGGTGGTCTACCGGATCCTGATTTTCTACGTCGGCGCCCTGACCGTACTGCTGTCGCTGTACCCATGGGACCAACTGCTGCAAACCCTCGGCGCGTCGGGCGACGCGTACAGCGGCAGCCCGTTTGTGCAGATCTTCTCGCTGATCGGTAACGACACCGCTGCGCACATCCTCAACTTCGTGGTGCTGACGGCGGCGCTGTCGGTGTACAACAGCGGCGTGTACTGCAACAGCCGCATGTTGTTTGGCCTGGCCGAACAAGGCGATGCGCCCAAGGCGCTGATGAAACTCAACAAGCAAGGCGTGCCACTGCGAGCCCTGGCGATTTCGGCGTTGGTGACGATGCTGTGCGTGGTGGTCAACTACGTGGCGCCGCAAAGTGCCCTGGAGTTGCTGTTTGCGCTGGTGGTTGCGTCGCTGATGATCAACTGGGCGCTGATCAGCATCACCCACATCAAGTTCCGCAAGGCCATGGGCGAGCAAGGCGTGACGCCATCGTTCAAGACCTTCTGGTTCCCGTTCAGCAACTACCTGTGCCTGGCGTTCATGCTGATGATCATCAGCGTGATGCTGGCGATTCCGGGGATTCGCGAGTCGGTGTATGCGATGCCGGTGTGGGTGGGGATTATCTACATTGCCTATCGGATGCGGGTTCGCAAAAGCAACGCGGTAGTGAACGCACAGTGATTCCTGTGGGAGCCCGGCTTGTGTGGGAGCCGGGCTTGCCCGCGATGCAGACGACTCGGTTTACAGTGAGACCCAAGTGATGCCATCGCAGGCAAGCCAGCTCCCACAGTTTTGAATGCATTCCAAATGAAAAAGCCCCGGTAATCCGGGGCTTTTTGTTTAGAGCGTGGAACGTACTCGCCAGAGCTCTGGGAACAGCACGGTGTCGAGCATCTTGCGCAAATACCCCACCCCTTCCGTGCCGCCGGTGCCCGGCTGGAAGCCGATGATGCGCTCAACCGTGGTCACATGGCGGAAGCGCCACTGGCGGAACGAGTCTTCCAGGTCAATGAACTTCTCGGCCAACTGATACAAGTCCCAATACCGGTTCGGATCGCGATACACCTCGCGCCACGCCGCCTCCACCGACTCGTCGTGCACGGTCGCTGCGGTCGGGTCACGCTCGGCACGTTTCGGATCAATCGCCAGGCCCGCCTTGATCATCAGGTTGATCGCTTCGTCATACAGCGACGGCGTGGCAATCGCCACTTTCAACTCGTTCAACAGCTCCGGCCGATGGGCATGGGGCCGCAACAGCGCCGCGCTTTTATTGCCGAGGATAAATTCGATCTCACGGTACTGGAACGACTGGAACCCGGACGATTGCCCCAGGAACGGGCGGATCGCCTTGTATTCCGACGGGGTCATGGTCGCCAGCACGGCCCACGCATGAACCAGTTGGTCAAAGATCCGCGACACCCGCGCCAGCATCTTGAACGCCGGCGGCAACTCGCCCAGGCGCACATGTTCGCGGGCTGCCTTGAGTTCGTGGAGCATCAGTTTCATCCACAGTTCAGAGGTCTGGTGCTGGATGATGAAGAGCATTTCGTTGTGGTCTGGCGACAGCGGGTGCTGGGCGCTGAGGACTTTGCCCAGGTCCAGGTAATCGCCGTAGCTCATGGACTCGGAAAAATTCAGTTCGGCGTTATGCCATTCTTCCGGCGGTTGGTAATCAGCAGAAAAGGGACATTGGCTCATCGCGTGGGCTCCTTGAGCGGACGGAGAATGGCGCGGACCGGGCTGGCGTCCAGGTTGGCAAAGCGTAGCGGCAGGGCGATCAGTTCATAGTCGCCCTCCGGTACGTCATCGAGCACGATGCCTTCGAGAATCGCCATGCCATGCCGGGCTACGGCGTTATGGGAATCCATGGTCTTGGACTGTTGCGGGTCCAGCGAGGGCGTGTCGATACCGATCAAGCGCACGCCGAGGCTGGCGAGCAGCTCAATGGTTTGCGGCGCGATGGCGGTGAAGTCCGAGTCCCACTCAGTCAGTGGCGCTTGTGGATAAGTGCGCAGCAACACCCGCTCCGGCAGGTTATCCACACGCCCTTCCAGTTGATGCGGTTGCACCAACGCGCCGCTGGCGAGGCAATGCAGCACCCGGCATGGGCCCATATACACGTCCAACGACACCTCGCCGATTGGCGCGCCGTCTGCGCTGTAGTGCAGCGGTGCGTCCACGTGGGCGCCGGTGTGCGGCGACAAGGTAATGCGCCCCACATTCACCGGGCACTCCGGGCCAAACTGCCAGACGCGCTCTTCCTGGAACGGCGTATCACCCGGCCAGGTCGGGGTCGCCGTACTCAAGGGTGGGCTGATGTCCCACCACGTTTTTATTGGGTTCATTTGAAGGCTCTCGGCGGTTACTGAAGTGAATGATACGAGGGCCAGCTGTGAATTTTCTTGCGAATTCTGGCGCGAGGCGGGAAATCTTTCGCACTTACTGCGAGGAAATCGCCTCTTTACGCTCAGAAGTGTCGCCTGGCCACAGTGGAGCTGCCACCAGGGATTAATGATTGACCTCGCTGTACCAGCAGAACCGTATTCACCTGCGCTTCTGGGCATCCCGATGTCGAGTTCAGACCACTGGCACAACGCTCAAGGCCTTAGGGTGCATCTTTCCATTCCCTGCCTCGGAGCCATCATGTCCAAGCCCATCACCGTACTGCGCGACACCCATCCCCTGCCGGTCCTGGATGCCTGCAAATGGGAGAAACTGGAAGGCGACCCGCACACCGTCAACCTCAACGCCTACACCAGCGAAGACGGCAGCAAGATCATGGGCACCTGGATCTGCACCCCAGGCAAGTGGTACGTGGACTACGTGAAATGGGAATACTGCCACTTCCAGGAAGGCTACTGCATCATCACCCCTGAAGGGATGGAGCCGATCCATTTGCGGGCTGGGGATATCTTCGTGGTAGAGCCGGGGATGAAGGGGACGTGGGAAGTGGTTGAGACAGTGCGTAAGTATTTTGTGTTTGCCTGAGTTTTTTGCGGTGCACCGATTGGTTGGGGTAAGCCACTTATCAGCGGTGCACTCGCTTTGTGCGGTGAGCGGATTTGCCCCGCGCTGGGCAAGCCCGCTCACCACAATGCTCGCCCCCGAATGCCCTTACTTGGGCTTGCGATAGCTGTTGATGATCGCCGAGAAGTCCTTGCCCCCCTCCCCACGCTGGCTCATCGATTGGTACAACTGCTGGGCCACAGCCCCCAGGATCACCGGCTGTTTCGCCTGACGTGCCGCCTCGGTAGCCAGGCCCAAATCCTTGAGCATCAGGTCGGCACCAAACCCGCCGGTATAACCCCGGGATGACGGCGCGGTTTCAATCACGCCCGGCCATGGGTTGTAGGTGTCCGAACTCCAGCAGCGCCCGGTGGAGCTGTTGATGATCCCGGCCAGCACTTGGGTGTCGATGCCCAGCGCATCGCCCAGCGCCATGGCTTCGCTGACGCCGACCATGCTGATGCCCAGCAGCAGGTTGTTGCAGATTTTGGCGATTTGCCCGGTGCCCACAGCGCCACAGTGCACAATGTTGCGCCCCATCTGCGCCAGCACCGGTTGCAGGGTGGCGAACAGTTCCGGGGTGGCGCCAACCATGAACGTCAAGGTCCCCGCTTGTGCACCACCGGTGCCACCGGAAACCGGCGCGTCTGCCATCACCACGCCTTGCCTGGCCGCCGCCGCCGCCACATCGCGGGCGGTCTGCGGGTCGATGGTGCTGCAATCCACGGCAGGTACGCCATTGCCGATCCCGGCTAATACACCGTCTTCATTCAGCCACACGCTGCGCACATGGGCGGCAGCGGGTAGCATGGTAATCACCAGTTCAGCGCCTTGGGCCGCATCACGCGGCGAGTCGCTGATGCTGCCGCCCAGCTCGGCGAGTTCCTTGAGTACCGTCTGGTTCAGGTCGAACAGATTCAGCGCGTGGCCAGCCTTGATCAGGTTGCGGGCCATGGGCGCGCCCATGTTGCCCAGGCCGATAAATGCAATCTTCATGGTCGTCTCCCGGAATCAGCGCAGGTTGATGGTGGTGTTCACGCCATCGTTGACCGTGTCGTCATCGAACCAGCGGCTGGTGACGGTTTTGGTTTGGGTATAGAACTGCACCACTTGCTTGCCGTACGGACCGAGGTCGCCAAGTTTGGAGCCACGGGAGCCAGTGAAGCTGAAGAACGGTACCGGCACTGGGATCGGGATGTTGATGCCGACTTGGCCTACATCGATTTCACTCTGGAACTTACGCGCCGCTGCACCGCTTTGGGTGAACAGGCCTGTCCCGTTGCCGAATGGGTTGGCGTTAACCAGCGCGATGGCCTGGTCGAGGGTGTCGACTTCCAGCACTACCAGCACCGGGCCGAAGATTTCCTGGGTGTAGATCTGCATATCGGTGGTCACACCGGAGAACAGGGTCGGGCCGACAAAGTTGCCTTGCTCGAAGCCCGGCACCTGGATGTCACGGCCGTCCAGCTCCAACTTGGCGCCTTCTTTCACGCCGCTTTCGATCAACTCCAGGATGCGGGCCTTGGCACGCTTGGAAATCACCGGGCCTACATCAGTCCCGGCTTCACTGCCGGCATTGACCTTGAGTTTCAGCGCCAGCGCCTTGAGGTCCGGCAGCCACTGCTTGGCCGCTCCCACCAGCACCACCACCGAGGTGGCCATGCAACGCTGGCCCGCTGCGCCGAAACCGGCACCGACCAAAGCATTGAGGGTATGTTCGCGGTTGGCATCCGGCAGCACCACGGCGTGGTTCTTGGCGCCCATCATCGATTGCACGCGCTTGCCGTGCTTGCCGGCCAAGTCGTAGACATGCGTGCCGACGGCGGTGGAACCCACAAAGGACACGGCCTTGATGTCTTTATGGGTGCACAGTGCATCCACTACATCCTTGCCGCCGTGCACCACGTTGAGCACCCCTGGCGGCACACCGGCTTCCAGCGCCAGTTCTACCAGCAACAGGGTCGACAGCGGGTCTTGCTCGGAAGGCTTGAGTACGAAGGTGTTACCGCAGGCGATGGCCATCGGGAACATCCACAGTGGGATCATCGCCGGGAAGTTGAAGGGGGTAATACCGGCGCATACGCCGATGGGTTGGCGCAGGGTGTAGGTGTCGACGCCGCCCGCGACGTTTTCAGCGAATTCGCCCATCTGCAAAGTACCGATGGAGCACGCATGCTCGACCACTTCCAGGCCACGGAAAATATCGCCATCGGCATCGGCAATGGTCTTGCCCTGCTCGGCGCTGAGGACTACGGCGATGCGCTTGGAATGTTCACGAATGAGGGCTTGCAGCTTGAGCATGATGCGCATGCGTGCGCCGATCGGCGTCAGCTTCCAGGTCTGGAAGGCGCGATGGGCGGCGTCGATGGCGGCGTTGACTTCATCGGCCGTGGCGAACGGGACTTTCGCCAGCACCTCTTGGGTGGCCGGGTTGACGATGTCTTGCCATTGGGAGGTCTTGGACTCGACCCACTCGCCATTGATCAGCAACTTGACCTGTTTAACGGAAATATCGGCAGATGCGTTCATGTGGTCTCCAACTCTTATATTTATGTAGAGACAAGGCGCGTGGATCGCCTTGAAGAATGAGGCGTTCGGACTGTTTTTGGAGTATAGATGTGCAAATCTCTAATAAGAACGCACATAAAAGCCGGTCCAATATGCAAAAAAACATCACATCATTGGGCTCCCTTAACTGGGACGACCTGAAGTTTTTCCTCGAAGTGGCCCGCACCCGCAAGGCAAGCGTCGCCGCCAAACGCCTGGCGGTGGACTACACCACCGTGTCGCGGCGCATCAGTTCATTGGAAGTGTCCCTCGGCACGTTGCTGTTCGAAAAATCCCGGACCAACGGCTTCGTGCTCACTCCAGAAGGCCAGCGCCTGCTGGGTTACGCCGAGTCCATCGAAAGCACCTTGCACATGGCCTGCGAGCAAGTCTCCGGCTCAGGCGTGGCGCTGTCCGGTCACGTGCGCATGGGCTGCACCGAAGGCTTTGGCAGCTTCTTCGTGACCCCGCAGTTGAGCCATTTCGTCGACACCTACCCGGCCATCTCGGTCGACATCCTGCCCCTGCCCCACTTCATCAGCCTGTCCAAGCGCGAAGCCGACATCGTCATCGCCCTGGAACGCCCGGAACATGGGCCGTATGTGTGCTGCAAACTGTGCGACTACAAATTGCAGCTGTACGCGACCCAGGACTACCTCGACCAACACCCGCCCATCCGCAAACCGGCGGATTTGGCCGAGCATCCGTTTATCAGCTATGTGGATGACCTGGCGTTCAGCTCGGAGCTGCTGTACCTCGCGAACGTAGTGCCCGGCGCCAGCGCGAGCTTGCGCAGTACCAGCGTGATTGCGCAGTACGTCGCGGCGCAGCAAGGCCGGTCGATGGCGATATTGCCGTGCTTTTTGGCGGCGCAGGATCCACGGTTGTTGCCGGTGCTGGGGGAGCAGATTGCGATTACGCGGCAGTTCTGGATGTATTGCCGGGAGGACTTGCGCAAGCTGAAACGGATTACGTTGTTGTGGGACTACATCCGGGAAGTGACGGAGCAGAACCAGGGGTTGTTGATGGGGGAGACGCGGGAGATCAGGTTTGCGGATTAAAGGGCCAGCGACGACGTGAGATGAGCAAGGCCGTGGTGGATGACTTGAGCCAGGCGATGACGCCCCGCAGTTAAATATGGGAGGGGGCTTGCTCCCGTGACAACCTGATAGCCGACGCGTATCTAATTGATGCCCGCGATTTAAATGTGGGAGGGGGCTTGCCCCCGATGGCGGCTTGACAGCCGACCAGGATGTTGGATCTGACCGAGTACATATCCGTTTCTGCGGTAACGGCTACTTAGGGTTACGCCCTTACGGCGTGTCACTTTTGTAAAGGCACAAAAGTAACCATGGACTTGCTCCCTCAAAACGTACGCCATAAAGCGAGCGTTAAGCAGTTTGCTTCAGTTGCTTTGCGTAGTCATTAGGTGAGCTGTATCCCAGCGCCGAGTGCAGCCGTGTCGGGTTGTAAAAACCATGGATGTAGCTCGCGATAGATGCGTGAGCCTGTGCTTTGCTGGGATACACACCGGTAGCTTCTTCCTTCTTGAGTGTGGCAAAAAAGCTCTCTGCTACAGCGTTATCCCAGCAGTTGCCCTTACGGCTCATGCTTTGCACAAACCCCCTGTCCAAGATCATGCTGCGAAAACCGCTGCCCGTGTATTGCCGACCTCTATCAGAGTGAAAAATTACACCCTGATCAACTGGTGTATTCGTCCAGGCGTTCAAAAAAGCCTGCTGCACCAGACCCTCAGGCATCCGTTCCGACAGGCTGTAACCGAGTACCTGGCGTGTTTGGATGCTCAGCACCACGGCCAAATATAGCCACCCCTGACGCGTCGAAATATAGGTGATATCGCCCACCCACGCGGGAGTTGGGCTTGTCACAGAAAAACGTCGTTTCAACACGTTGTCGGAAATTGGCTGGATATACCGATTATCCATCGAGTGTTTGAACCGAGCCTTGATTTTCCCTCGCAACATTTCTTCTCGCATCAACCGGGCCACTCGCTTATGCCCAACTGAAAAAGATCGGTTATGAAGTGCCTTGACCATCCGCGGGCGCCCATAAGTGCCGCGACTGGCATGATGAATCGCACGAATTTCCAGGCGAATTTCAGCGTCTGGATCAGGACGTTCCCGGCGTTTCAAATAGCCGTGAAAGCCCGACACCGAGACTTCCATCACTCGACATAACAACCTGACTGGAAAGCGAGTCCGTTCACGGGCGACGAAGGCGTATCTCAGTTGGACTCTCTGGCAAAGAACGCCGTCGCTTTTTTTAGGATTTCTCGTTCCATTTTAAGCGTGGCATTTTCAGCTCGAAGCCGGGCCAGCTCGCTTTCCAGGTCAGAGACCGGATGCCGGGCAGGAGAACTGAGAGGACGCCCGTTGCGTGCGGCGTCCAGCCAATTACCTAAGGTTTTGACCGAGATATCTAACTGTCGAGCTGCTTCTCCTCGACCAATGCTTTCAGCGAGTGTCACTGCCTGAGCTTTGAAGTCGTCGGTGTAACTGCGGCGGGTTTGCTGTGACATAGGTGCCTCCAAGGTTGCGATTAAAATATCGCTTCTTGGCGTCCGCTGCGAGGGAACAAGTCCACCAAAAGGCCTTCGCCCCAACACTCGGCACCTCGCTTAGGCTCGGTGTGCCCTCACTCCGGCTTGAATCCGTGGGCCGCCGCGATGGGCCATCCTTGGCCCAGCGCGGCTAACCCGGCGTCCTGCCGGGTTACCCACGGATTCAAGCCTGCGTTCGGCCAGCGTGTTTTACGGGGCGCCTGAGATCAAGATCAAAAGCCAGAGCCAGAGCAACAGCAGCGCAAGAGGCAGTTGTGTAGATACCTATGCCCCGATAGCGGAGTGTCAGATCAAATGTACAGGCTGACACACTGCTATCGGGGGCAAGCCCCCTCCCACACTTTGATTGCATTTCAAGTTGAGAGGGGTGAGGCGACTCAGTCCGCGATGACCACAATCGATACCCGACGATTCTCCGTACGCCCCGCCGCCGTGGTGTTGGACGCCACGGGCTCGGCGCTGCCCAACCCGCGCAGTTGAATGTTTTCTTCTTTCATGCCCACGCCTTGCAGCACCGTGGCGACGCTTTTGGCGCGGCGCAAGGAAAGTTGTTGGTTGTAGATTTCCTTGCCCGATGCATCGGTGTGGCCGTCGACGCGCACGCGTTCGATGCCCACGCCCAGCAGGGCTTTGCCGATGCGTTGGACGATGTCAGTGCTGGGCTGGTTGAGGGTTTCGACGTCGCTGCCGAACAGTACTTTGCCCGACAGGCCGAATGCCCAGCCTTCGTCGGTGAGTTCGAAGCCTTGCTGTTTAAGGACCGCGACCTGCGCCGGGGTCAGGCCTTTGGGTGGGGCGGTCTGGCAACCGCCGAGGGCAAGGAAAGCCACCAGCAATGAGATGAATAAAACGCGCGCGGTCGAGAACAAGGGATCAACTCCTGTGTTGAGTGTTGACGGTAAAGTGCTCCGACTCTGCCGTTTGCTGGCCGCCCTGAGAAAACCGTTTGGCCTGGTACATCGCCGCGTCAGCGGCATTGAGCAAGGTGCCGGGAGTGACACCATGATCGGGATAAATGGCGATGCCGATGCTCAAAGAGGTCGATACGTGAGTATTGCCGGGCACGGCAATCGGCAGGTCCATGCTGGCGATGATCTTGTCGGCGATGCGCTGGGCATCCTCCACTTTGTGCAGCGGCGCCAGCAGGATGGCGAACTCATCACCGCCCAGGCGCGCCACCAGGTCATCGTCACGCAGTTGTGCACGCACGCGGTCGGCGACGGCCACCAGCACGGCGTCGCCGGCGGCATGGCCGAAGTTGTCGTTGATGTCTTTGAAGCGGTCACTGTCGAGGAACAACACGGCGACCCGTTCGTTGACCTTGGCAGCGCTGCGCAGTGCGCGGATCAGCCGGCCTTCGAAGAACGCCCGGTTGGGCAGGCCGGTGAGGCTGTCGTGGTTGGCCTGGTGGGCGAGGGTTTCGTTTTCGCTTTGCAGGTGGCTTTGCCAGGCTTCCATCTCGCCGAGCAAGGCATTGAAGTCGCTGCCCAGGCTGTCGAGTTCGGCGATGCGCGCCGGTGGCACGCGACGGTCGAAGTCGCGTTCGCTGCGCGCAGCGTGGGCCACCGCGGCGAGGCTTTGCAGCGGCCCGGTGATGCCCTTCAGCAGCCGGCGCGCCAGGTGCAGGGCAACCCAGGCGCTGAGGACGGTACAGATCAGGATGCCCGCCAGCCCGCTGAGCAGGAAGCGCAGCAAACTGCCACCGTGGCCGGTCAAGTGGATGCTGCCGATGGTACGGCCCTGGTGCAGGATCGGCTGGCTGATGGGCTGTTCAAGCAGGGTATGCGCCAGCGCCAGTTCAACCCGTGAAAGCATGCCGGTTTCCGGGCGTTCCCAATGCGCCAGCAGCCTGCCGCTGGCATCGAACACATCGGCCTGGGCCACTTCTTCCGTAGAAGCAATCAGGCTAAGCGCCTCGGTGGCCGCCGCGCGGTCGTTGAACACTACCGCCGCTTCGACGGTGTAATTGATGGAACGTGCGATCAGGTGCAGGTTGTGTTCGGCGTAGACCCGCAGCGCCAACACGCCAAGCAGGGTCAGGGACACGCTGGCCAGGGTCACGGCCACCAGCGCCAGGATCAGGTGCCCTCGGCCAATGACCGAGCGCAGGGTTGGGCGCACAATCACGGCTGTCATGAGGCCGGCGCCCGGCGACGGGACAGTTGCAGCACACTGGGGTGAATACGCACGCCGCTGCGTGCCACCGAGTCGAGGTTGACCTCGAACGACACTTGCTCATCGCCCACCCGCAGGCAGAACAGGCTGCCGACGGTGCACTGGTCGCCGCCTTCGCTGATGCTGAGCACCGGGTGACCGATCAACGAGGCAAACAGGCGGCTGCGTTCATCCGTGCTGAGTTTGCCGATGTACACGGCGTCGCAGGCGCTGACGATGTCGGGATGGTCGGCCAACAGGCGGCGCACCACCACCGGACGGCCGGTGGCCTGGGTGGTGCCTTTGATCAGGTCGTCGGTGTATTGGGTGGGGCCGACGATGCACAGGCGCAGTTGTGCAGGCTCCACGGGCCAGCGGGCATAGCTGAGGATGCCGAGGACCACTTGGGTGACCGCCTGGGCGCGTTGGACAGCCGGGCCTGGGGCCTCAGCAAACACGCAGGGCGCCAGCAGCCACAAAACCGCCACAAGCAGCAGGCGTCTCCAGCTCAAACTTCGCTCTGTGGGCGAGACGGCCACGTTCATGCAGCGATACTCTCAGGTGTTTTCGGAGTGATGCCGCAACGATAGCACAGCATCAGAAATTTCTGACTCCTGACCCAACTCCAGCATTAGCCCACTCAAGCGCTTGACCTTGCGTCGCACGGCCTCTTCAAACACTCCGCCACGGGGTTCGATCAGGCTGAACCAGCGCTTGGCGCGGGTGATGCCGGTGTAGATCAGTTCCTTGGTCAGCACCGGGTTCAAGGCGTCCGGCAGGATCAGCGCGGTGTGGGTGAATTCCGAGCCTTGGGATTTGTGCACGGTCATGGCGTACACGGTTTCCACATCATTCAAACGGCTGGGTAGTACAAATCGCACGCCGCCTTGCCCGTCGTTACGTGGGAAAGCGACGCGCAACACCGGGTCGCCGCCGTCACTTTCGGGCAGCTTCAGGGCAATGCCGATGTCGCCGTTCATCAGCCCCAGGCCGTAATCGTTGCGCGTCATCAGCACCGGGCGGCCTTCGTACCATTGTTCGTCACCCTCGATCAGCCGCACTTTGCGCAAGGCTGCGGTGATGCGCAGGTTCAGTCCTTCCACGCCCCAAGGGCCTTTGCGCACGGCGCAGAGCAGTTGGAACGCATCGAAGGCCTGCAGCAGTTGTTGCGCCCAGTGGGTCCAGGCGAGGTTGTCACGTGGGGTGTCGAGGGTGGGACGCGCGCTGTGCAACAGGTTGAGGTAATAGCGATAACCCTCAGCGCCGTCGCCCTGCCCATCCAGCACCAGGCGTTCCAGGGCATGGTCGTGCTCACCTTTGAGGCTGACACAGAACAGGTCGCCGTGACTGCGAGCGGCCAGCAGCTTGCGGGCCTCTTCGGCGTTTTGCTGATTGACCCAGCGCGCCAGTTGGCCGATGCCGCTACCTTCGCCGAAACGCCGCGAGTAACGCAGCATTACCACTTGCTGAGCCAGGGGATGGCTGCCGTCGAGGTCTTCTTGCAGGCCGCTGGCGTCGAGGTCTTCACCGCTGACGGCTTGCAGCCATTGACGAGTCTGGGGGCTGTACCAGCCGGCTTCGGCGTCGCGGCACAAATCACCGAGTACGGCGCCGGCCTCCACCGAGGCGAGTTGGTCTTTGTCGCCCAGCAGCACCAGGCGCGCATGGGGCGGTAACGCGTCCAGCAGGTTGGCCATCATTTCCAGGTCGATCATCGAGGCTTCGTCCACCACCAGCACATCCAGGGGCAACGGGTTGCCAAGGTGATGGCGGAAGTGTCGGGTGCCGGGGCGACTGCCCAGCAAGCGGTGAACAGTGGTGACCTGGGTCGGGATCTTTTCCTTCACGTTTTCCGGCACTTTCAGCGACAGCACTTGCTGGCTGATGGATTCGGTCAAACGCGCAGCAGCTTTACCGGTGGGCGCGGCCAAGCGGATACGCAACGGGCTGCCGGTTTCCACCGCGGGTGCTTGTAACAGGGCGAGCAGGCGCACCACGGTGGTGGTCTTGCCGGTGCCGGGGCCGCCGGTGACGATGCTGAAAGCACCGCGCGTGGCCAGGGCGCAGGCAAGTTTTTGCCAGTCAATCACGCCATCGGGCGCCGGCTGGTCAAACAGGCCGTTCAAGCGTTGGGGCAAGTCGGCGGCGACGGCTTCCTGGGTCGCCAGGCGCAGGCGCAGAGCGGTGTCGATGCGCCGTTCGTAGGTCCAGTAACGGCGCAGGTACAGGCGTTTGCCCGACAGCACCAAGGGGCGACTGTGCGCCGACTCGCTGCCATCCAACGCCAGGGCGACCAACGGGCTGGCGGCCAACGCATGGCACCAGTGGGCGCCATCGAGGCCGTCGAGCAACTGCGACGGTAGCAGCATGGCGCCGGTTTGCAGGTCGCCTTCGGGCGGCAGAGACAAAGCAAAGTCCGGTGCCTTGAGGGTTTCGAACAGGTCCAGACACACATGGCCGTGGCCCAGCTGGTGGCTGGTCAGGGCGGCCGCCAGCAACACCAACGGGTCGGCGTGTGGGTCGAGTTCGTGCAGGAAGCCGACAAAGGCTTTGTCCAACGCCCGCAGCCAGCCACGATCAACCCAACGGTCCAGCAACTGGAGCAGGTCAGCGGCGCGGTCCAGAGGCTCCAGCGCCTCCAGCGGTAAGGGCGACAGGCTCATAACAACACTCCTTGTTCCCAGGCGGGCTCAACCTTGGGCGGGATGGGCTTGCCCTGGAACAACAGGTCCAGGCCTTCGATCAGCTCACGCGGAGGCCGAGTAAAAAACGCGCCTCGGCTGACGGCTTGGGTGCCACGCAGGAATACATATAGCGCGCCGCCGACGTGGCGGTCGTACTCGTAGCCCGGCAGACGCGCCTTGAGTTGGCGATGCAGTGCCAGTAGGTAAAGGACGTATTGCAGGTCGTATCGATGCTCAAGGATCGACTGTTCCATGGCCGCTTGCGTGTAGGCCAAATCGTCAGGGCCGAGCCAGTTGGATTTGTAGTCAGCCACGTAGTAGCGGCCGTCGTGTTCGAAGGTCAGGTTGATAAAGCCTTTGAACATGCCGTTGAGCAGCACCGGTTCGGCAGCCACGCGCGAGACGCCGTTATGGGTGTGCTGGCACACCAGTTTGTCGAGGGCGAGCACATCGACTTTATGGCTGGCGAACCAGAACTCCATTTCAATCTGGTACTGCTGCAGGCTGCTCAGGGTGACGTGAGCGTTGTCCACCGGCAGCGGCGTGTGCAGCAAGTGGCCGAGCCAATCGCTGAGGGTGATGATCCAGCCTTCCCAGTTGCGGCGATTGCAGCGCGCGCCGACGGCGTTTTCGATGGCGTCCGGCGTCACATTGAAGCCCTCTTCACCTGCCCACTCCAGCAGGCCGTGAAGGAAGGTCCCTGGGTTGGGACCGCGTGGGAAACGGTGAATATCGCCGCCGGACGCCGCCACTTCACGCGGCGCGTCAGGGTCGAGGCGTTCGTCATCAAACAGCTTTTGCGCTTGTGGGCTTTCGGGCGCTTCGAGGCTGGCGACACTCATGCTTTCACCAATGCGCAAGGCGCTGTAGGACGCGATCCACCAGTTTTCGGCAGCCTTGCGTCTGGGCAGCAGCGGTGCAAGCAAAGTCGCTTGGTTGCGCGGCGGGTGGAACACGCTGTCTTGGGCCTCGGGCACGTGTGCATAGTGGATGGCCGGGCAGCCTTCCTGCAGGTCCAGCAGCCAGCGCGCCAGGCCGGCTGACTCACCCAGCGCAGCACCCGCGCCGAGCAGGTAGCCCAGCGCTGACAGGTGCAATACCGAGTTGCTGCTGTTGCCGCGCTTGAGGTCGCCAACGCCAAGCCAGCAGGCGTGTTTGGCGCGGGTCAGGGCCACGTAGAACAAACGCAGATCTTCGGCCAGACGCTCGTCATCAGCCTGGGCGATCAACTCAGGCGTAGGACGCAGGCTGACATGGGACTTGCCGTGTTCGTCGTGGTAATGCAGCGGCAGGCGACTGCCGTCCACCGGCTTGGCCGAGCAGATGAACGGCAGGAAGACCAGGTCGTACTCCAGGCCCTTGGACTTGTGGATGGTCACGACCTTGACCAGTTGCTCATCGCTTTCCAGGCGCAGGATCTGCTCTTCGCCGGCCTGGCCCGATAACGCGAGCTGTTCGGCCAAGTGGCGGATCAGCGCTTGTTCGCCGTCCAGCTCGGACGCGGCCTGTTGCAGCAGTTCGCTGAGGTGCAGCAGGTTGGTCAGCACCCGTTCGCCGTCGCTGCGGGCAATCAGGGCTTGCGGCAGTTTGAAGTCGTGCAGCAGACGGCGCAGCATCGGCAGCACGCCTTGGGTGCGCCAGATCATACGGTAGCCACGGAACTGCATCACGCGGGCTTCCCACGCCAGCTCGTCCTGATTCAGACGCTCCAGTTCCGGCAGTGACAGGTTCAGGGTGACACAGGCCAGAGCGGCCCGCAGTGGACGCTCAACGTCCGGCTCGGCGCAGGCCTTGAGCCACGCCAGCAGGTCGTGGGCCTCCTGGGCGGCGAACACTGAATCCTTGTCGGACAGGTACACGCTGCGCACACCGCGGTCGGCCAGCTCGGCCCGCACGGCTTGGGCTTCCTTGCCGTCGCGCACCAGAATGGCAATGTCTGACGGCAGTACGCCGCGGAAGCTGTCGTCCGGTTGTAGGAAACCGGCCGTACCCTGCTGGCCACCGTTGAGCAATTCGACGATCCGCGTGGCACACGCGGCGGCCAATTGCTGACGGTACACGGCATTGGAAACAGGCTGGTCGGTGGGCAGGTGCCAGAGGTTCATCGCTGGCAATGTTTGACCATCGACCTGCAGCTTTTCCTTGCGGCCTTGGGATAACACCGCGTGGAACGGCACCGGGTTTTCGCCTGTCGGCTCGCGGAACAGGAACGCGCCCCGGCCCGTTTCTGCGCGCTGGAACACATGGTTCACGGCCTCGACCATCGCATGGCTGGAACGGAAGTTGGTGCCCAGGGTGTGGTGACGCCCAGTGGTGGACTGGCGGGCGCGCAGGTAGGTGTAGATGTCGGCGCCACGGAACGCATAGATCGCTTGCTTGGGGTCGCCAATCAGGAACAGGCCACTGTCGAGGTGGTTGTCTTCGATGCGGTAAATGCTGTCGAAGATGCTGTATTGCACCGGGTCGGTGTCCTGGAATTCGTCGATCAGGGCCACCGGGAATTGCTCGCGGATCACGCTGGCCAGACGCTCGCCGCCCTCTGCGTGCAGGGCAGCGTTGAGGCGGATCAGCATGTCGTCGAAACCCATTTCGGCGCGACGGCGTTTTTCTTCTTCGAAGCGTTTGCCCACCCAGCCGGCGGCGTGTTGCATCACGGCGGCGTCAGGGGTTGGCAGGGCGTCGAGAGCGGCTTTGAGGCCGGCCATGGCCTCGATGCCGGGGTGCTGCGGCGGGTCGCCCTTCCAGGCTTCGGCCATACCGTCGGGGGTCAGGCGGGTGAAGCCGGTGCCGATGTCCAGTTGTTCAAGGGTTTCATCGGCAGCCCAGGCACTGATTTTTTCGAACCAGGGCTCAAAGTAACGCGCTTGCATCTTGCGGCCGTCGACGGCTTTGGCGGCCACGGCTTGCAGGCAGATATCGCGCAGCTCTGCTGCCCATTGCTGCCAAGGTGCCTTGAGTTGTATCAGGGCTTCTCGGCGCTCTTGCAGACAGGCGTTGATCAGTTCCGCTGGCTCACGGGTTTCATCTGCAGGCCGTTCGCTGCCAAACAGTGCGCGCACCCGAGGCATCAAGGCGGCGGGCCCACCCCAATTGTTGCGCACCCAGTTGAGCGCATCGTCATGCATCGGGTAACAAAACAGCCGCCAGTAGTCACGCAGCACTTCGCCAAGCAGGTCGCTGTGGTCGGTTTCCAGGGTTTGGGTGAACAGGCTGCCGCTGTCAAATGCGTGTTCGCGCAGCATGCGCTGGCACCAACTGTGGATCGTGGAAACCGCCGCTTCGTCCATCCACTGGGCGGCGATGTCCAGGCGGTTGGCGCAGGCGGACCATTGCTCGGGCAGGTATTGCGCGCGCAGGTCGGCGATCAACGCATCAGGTTGTTCAATCTCATCGCGGAAGAAGCGTGCGGCTTCGGCCAGGCGGATACGAATACGCTCGCGCAGTTCTTTGGTGGCGGCATCGGTAAAGGTGACGACGAGGATTTGCGGTGGCAGCAACTCGCGACCGAACCCGGACTCCTCACCACCATGACCTAGCACCAGGCGCAGGTACAGTGCGGAAATAGTGAAGGTCTTGCCGGTGCCGGCGCTGGCTTCGATGAGTTGGCTGCCGCGCAGCGGGAAGGCAAGGGCCAAGGGTTTGCTGCTCATGCGCCGGCCTCCTCGCCTGTGAGTGATCGCCATGGGGCGTTGATCAGTGGTCGATACAGGGTTTCGCACCAGCCTTCGAATTCTTCGCTGGCAATCAAGGCAGCGTAATCAGGGAATTGCCGGGTGAGCGCCGGGGTTTCGCGGCGTTCGCCGTCGGTGGTCAGGCCGTCGCCTTCATAGGCTTTGCTCGCTGCGGCGTGGGCTTTGGCCGGGTCGGTTTGGCTGAGCCAGGCGAAGGCGGTTTTGACGGCGACTGGCAGTGGTTTTCTCATTGCGCTGTGCCAGGCCAACAGCAGGTTGCGGAGGATTTCCTGGGCGGCGGGTTTATCCAGCGGCGCCAGTAGCAACGTGTCGTCACTGGCCACCAAACCGGTGCTCAGCGGCAGGCCACAGGCGCACGCCACCACATGGTTGACCCAAGGACGGATCAGACGATGCCACTTGCGTGTCTTGATCGACCCGATGCTATTGGGGATGGTGGTGACACTCAGCAATCCGCCATCACTGCGTCGATGCAGGCCGCTGATCCAGCCTTCCAGCGCAATGCCTTGATGCTCAAAACTGATCGGTTCGGCGCCGGAGTGCGGAGTGGGCCAGAGGGCCAGCAACTGTTGGTAGCGTTGCAGCAGGCCGGGCAAGGGCTCGATCAGTTCGTTGCGCAAGCATTCGCCGAAACCGACCATGGGCAGCAGGCCACTCCCCTGCAGACGCAAGGCCTGGGCGTTGAGGGCCAGGTCGAGGTGATCGGGTTGGGACAGCGCTGCATTTAACAGGCTGTCGCTGAGGCTGTAGCGTTGCAGCGCATCGAGGACAAACGGTTCTTCATCGGACAAGGGTACTTCGGCCGCCTCGAAGAATACTTTCAGGCGCTGGCTGAAGAAGTGTTTGACCGGGTTGCGTAGGAAATCTTGCAACTGGCCGAGGCTCAGGGGTTCTTCCTGATGGTGTTGTGCCAGATCGTCTTGTTCAGGCGTCGCGACCTGCATTTCATGGAGTAACTGCCATTCGCGGGCGTAGCTGAACAGTGGATCGCCCGCGTGGAAGTAGCGGGCGCTGAACGGTTGGAGTGGGTGCTCCTGAGTCATCGCTTCGAGCAGTGGTTGTTCTGCTTGTGCGTTATGCCAGCCGCTGGCGATATGGTCGCGCAGTTGGCCGATCAGGACGGAGGCCGGGCGCTCGCTGTTATCGCGGATGCTGCGGCCGACCCAACTGATGTAGAGCTGGTCCCGGGCCGACAGGAGGGCTTCGAGGAGTAGATAACGGTCATCTTCGCGGCGCGAACGGTCGCCGGGCCGGTAGTCGCTGCCCATCAGGTCGAAATCCAGCGGGGGTTGGGCGCGTGGGTAATCGCCGTCGTTCATACCGAGCAGGCAAACCAGCTTGAACGGTATCGCACGCATCGGCATCAAGGTGCAAAAATTGACAGCACCGGCGAGGAAACGCTGGGATAGACGGCCTTGGTCCAGGCCGGCGAGCCAGGCTTCGCGGACTACGGTGAGCGGTAACTCGTCCTGCAGGCCAACTGACTCGCAGGTTTCCAGCCAGGTTTCTCTGAGCTGCTCAAGCTGCCCCAACAGGAAATCGTCGTGCTCACTGCTGGGCAGAAAGAACAGTTGCATCAGGCGTTGCAGACGTTCGCCCCATTCGTGGGGAGCCGCTGGTTGTGACAGGGCCTGATGGGCATCGCTGAGCGCGTCGAGCAACGCTACTAGCGGGCCGATCAAGGCCGCATCGAGCCCACCGATTTCGTCGTAAGGCTCGATGCCTTCGCAGGCAGCACCGGTGCCAACGGCATAACCCAGCAGCATACGGCGAAGGCCGAAACGCCAGCTGTTCTGCTCCAACTCGCTTGGCAAACCGAGGCCAGCACGTTGTTCGGCGTTGAGACCCCAACGGATGCCAGCACCTTCGATCCAGCGGTGCAAGGTAGGTAGGTCCCGTTCCTTGATGGCAAAGCGTTCGCGCAAGGCCGGGACATCGAGCAGATCAAGAACTTCGCTGACGGGGAAGCGGCTGTCGGGGAGTTTTAACAGGTGTTCGACGGCGATCAGCAAAGGGTCGCGGCCACGTTGGCCTTGATCGGTCAGGGTGAAGGGAATGAAACGTGGGTCGTTTCTTTCCAACTGGCCGAATACTGCACGGATATGCGGCGCGTAGCTGTCAACGTCGGGGACCATGACGATGATGTCCCTTGGGCGAAGCGTGGAGTCGGCGCTGAAACGTTGGAGCAACTGGTCGTGGAGGATTTCTACTTCGCGCTGGGCGCTGTGAGCGATGTGGAAGCGGATTGAGGCGTCACGCTCCAGGTCGACGGCGGGCCACAGGTCTCGAGTCTCATTGAGTGGGCGCAGTTCGAGGATATCGTCCTGCAGTTGGTTGAGCAGCGTGGTGGGTTCGCTGTCGCTGAACAGATCGATGCGTCCATCACGGAAGGCAGCGCGGTAACTGTTGGGATCGTCGTAACTGTCCAACAGGCTGATGTAGTCGCGGCCTTGTTTGCCCCAGGCGGCGAGAAGCGGGTGGGCGTGCTGGTGCAGGGTCTGCGGGTCGATGGTGACCGGCATGCCGGCTTTGCGCGCTTGGCGTTTGTATTCGTTACGCAGTAGGTCTTTGTCGGCGACGATGTCGGACCAATGGTGCCGACAAGGGTTGTGCACGCACAGCAAGACTTGGCTGAAACGGGCCAGGCCGGCCAATGCTTCGAGTGCTTGAGCGGGCAAAGAAGAAATCCCGAAGACAATCACCCGCGAAGGCAAGCCCTTCGGCGCCTCTTCAAGGGTATTGATACGTTCGATGAAACGCTGGTGAACGCCAGCGCGGCTTTCGGCCATGCCCTCTTCACCGACATCCAAGAGCAGCGCGCGCCATAGCTCGGCTTGCCAGCAATTGGCAGGATTGAGCGGCTTGGATTCCCCTCGACCATTGCGCAATTGGTGGCGGCCGGCGGCCCAGTCTTCCAGCCAGTCGGCACGGTAGACCTGATATTGGTCGAACAGATCGGCCAGGCGTTCCGATAGCTGGTAGCGTTTACGCAGGTCTGTGTCGTTAGTCAGAAAGCGCTGCAATGGCTCGAAGTGCGGTTGACCGATGAGTTCAGGGAGCAGGCGCATCAGGCGCCAGGTGAGCGGAGCTTTATCGAGCAGGGACTTGGGAGGAATTTCGTCACGTCCCAGGACCATGCGATAGAGCTGCCACATAAAGCTGCCAGGGAGCTGAACATTGATGGCGGCGGCGATTCCGCAGCCGCCCATGTCGTCGTCTTCCGGGTCTTCAGCCAGGGCCAGTTTGAGCCACTGAGCAATACCGTTGCTTTGTACCAGGGCGATTTCGTTTTCCAGGGGCGCCAGGGGGTAACGGCGCATCCAACTCACCACCAGGCTGCGCAGTTCGTCCAGCCGGTTGCCGTGAACGACCATGAATCCAGCACTGAGGGACGTCGCACCCGGCATAACGGCTTCCTTGGGAAAAACAATATCGAGGTATGGACTTTAGCACTGAAGGTGGCCGAGATGACCGCCTCAGCCTTTTCCCAGCGCCCAAAACAAAACCCCATCTGCTTTCGCAAATGGGGTTTCGGAATTTAATCTTGACGATGACCTACTCTCACATGGGGAAACCCCACACTACCATCGGCGATGCATCGTTTCACTACTGAGTTCGGGATGGGATCAGGTGGTTCCAATGCTCTATGGTCGTCAAGAAATTCGGGTACTGACTCGTGACCTGTTGGCCTCGCTTCAGCAAATTGGGTATGTGATAGCTTTCGGTGTTTTGTGAGCGTCGAACTTTCGGTTCATCTCGTCTTCACACACCGCAATCTGGCCTTTCGACGCAAATTGCTTGGGTGTTATATGGTCAAGCCTCACGGGCAATTAGTATTGGTTAGCTCAACGCCTCACAGCGCTTACACACCCAACCTATCAACGTCGTAGTCTTCGACGGCCCTTCAGGGAACTCAAGGTTCCAGTGAGATCTCATCTTGAGGCTAGTTTCCCGCTTAGATGCTTTCAGCGGTTATCTATTCCGAACATAGCTACCCGGCAATGCCACTGGCGTGACAACCGGAACACCAGAGGTTCGTCCACTCCGGTCCTCTCGTACTAGGAGCAGCCCCTCTCAAATCTCAAACGTCCACGGCAGATAGGGACCGAACTGTCTCACGACGTTCTAAACCCAGCTCGCGTACCACTTTAAATGGCGAACAGCCATACCCTTGGGACCGGCTTCAGCCCCAGGATGTGATGAGCCGACATCGAGGTGCCAAACACCGCCGTCGATATGAACTCTTGGGCGGTATCAGCCTGTTATCCCCGGAGTACCTTTTATCCGTTGAGCGATGGCCCTTCCATACAGAACCACCGGATCACTAAGACCTACTTTCGTACCTGCTCGACGTGTCTGTCTCGCAGTCAAGCGCGCTTTTGCCTTTATACTCTACGACCGATTTCCGACCGGTCTGAGCGCACCTTCGTACTCCTCCGTTACTCTTTAGGAGGAGACCGCCCCAGTCAAACTACCCACCATACACTGTCCTCGATCCGGATAACGGACCTGAGTTAGAACCTCAAAGTTGCCAGGGTGGTATTTCAAGGTTGGCTCCACGCAGACTGGCGTCCACGCTTCAAAGCCTCCCACCTATCCTACACAAGCAAATTCAAAGTCCAGTGCAAAGCTATAGTAAAGGTTCACGGGGTCTTTCCGTCTAGCCGCGGATACACTGCATCTTCACAGCGATTTCAATTTCACTGAGTCTCGGGTGGAGACAGCGCCGCCATCGTTACGCCATTCGTGCAGGTCGGAACTTACCCGACAAGGAATTTCGCTACCTTAGGACCGTTATAGTTACGGCCGCCGTTTACCGGGGCTTCGATCAAGAGCTTCGCGTTAGCTAACCCCATCAATTAACCTTCCGGCACCGGGCAGGCGTCACACCCTATACGTCCACTTTCGTGTTTGCAGAGTGCTGTGTTTTTAATAAACAGTCGCAGCGGCCTGGTATCTTCGACCGGCATGAGCTTACGGAGCAAGTCCTTCACCCTCACCGGCGCACCTTCTCCCGAAGTTACGGTGCCATTTTGCCTAGTTCCTTCACCCGAGTTCTCTCAAGCGCCTTGGTATTCTCTACCCAACCACCTGTGTCGGTTTGGGGTACGGTTCCTGGTTACCTGAAGCTTAGAAGCTTTTCTTGGAAGCATGGCATCAACCACTTCGCTAACTAAAAGTTAGCTCGTCATCAGCTCTCGGCCTTAAGATCCCGGATTTACCTAAGATCTCAGCCTACCACCTTAAACTTGGACAACCAACGCCAAGCTGGCCTAGCCTTCTCCGTCCCTCCATCGCAATAACCAGAAGTACAGGAATATTAACCTGTTTTCCATCGACTACGCTTTTCAGCCTCGCCTTAGGGACCGACTAACCCTGCGTCGATTAACGTTGCGCAGGAAACCTTGGTCTTTCGGCGTGGGTGTTTTTCACACCCATTGTCGTTACTCATGTCAGCATTCGCACTTCTGATACCTCCAGCAAGCTTCTCAACTCACCTTCACAGGCTTACAGAACGCTCCTCTACCGCATCACTTACGTGATACCCGTAGCTTCGGTGTATGGTTTGAGCCCCGTTACATCTTCCGCGCAGGCCGACTCGACTAGTGAGCTATTACGCTTTCTTTAAAGGGTGGCTGCTTCTAAGCCAACCTCCTAGCTGTCTAAGCCTTCCCACATCGTTTCCCACTTAACCATAACTTTGGGACCTTAGCTGACGGTCTGGGTTGTTTCCCTTTTCACGACGGACGTTAGCACCCGCCGTGTGTCTCCCATGCTCGGCACTTGTAGGTATTCGGAGTTTGCATCGGTTTGGTAAGTCGGGATGACCCCCTAGCCGAAACAGTGCTCTACCCCCTACAGTGATACATGAGGCGCTACCTAAATAGCTTTCGAGGAGAACCAGCTATCTCCGAGCTTGATTAGCCTTTCACTCCGATCCACAGGTCATCCGCTAACTTTTCAACGGTAGTCGGTTCGGTCCTCCAGTTAGTGTTACCCAACCTTCAACCTGCCCATGGATAGATCGCCCGGTTTCGGGTCTATTCCCAGCGACTAGACGCCCTATTAAGACTCGCTTTCGCTACGCCTCCCCTATTCGGTTAAGCTCGCCACTGAAAATAAGTCGCTGACCCATTATACAAAAGGTACGCAGTCACCCAACAAAGTGGGCTCCCACTGCTTGTACGCATACGGTTTCAGGATCTATTTCACTCCCCTCTCCGGGGTTCTTTTCGCCTTTCCCTCACGGTACTAGTTCACTATCGGTCAGTCAGTAGTATTTAGCCTTGGAGGATGGTCCCCCCATATTCAGACAAAGTTTCTCGTGCTCCGTCCTACTCGATTTCATGACTAAGAGATTTTCGCGTACAGGGCTATCACCCACTATGGCCGCACTTTCCAGAGCGTTCCGCTAATCTCAAAGCCACTTAAGGGCTAGTCCCCGTTCGCTCGCCACTACTAAGGGAATCTCGGTTGATTTCTTTTCCTCAGGGTACTTAGATGTTTCAGTTCCCCTGGTTCGCCTCTTACGCCTATGTATTCAGCGTAAGATAACCATCTTATGATGGCTGGGTTCCCCCATTCAGACATCTCCGGATCAAAGTCTGTTTGCCGACTCCCCGAAGCTTTTCGCAGGCTACCACGTCTTTCATCGCCTCTGACTGCCAAGGCATCCACCGTATGCGCTTCTTCACTTGACCATATAACCCCAAGCAATCTGGTTATACTGTGAAGACAACATTCGCCGAAAATTCGAATTTCTCAATTAAGAGAACTCACAAATTTTACCTTAGCCTGATCCGTTACCAGTGAAAGTAACGTTCAGTCTATCTTTCTATCACATACCCAAATTTTTAAAGAACGATCTAATCAAAGACTAGAAATCAACATTCACCATCATCACAATGGAATGCTCATTTCTAAGCTTTCAACAAACAGAAGCAGTAGTGGTGGAGCCAAACGGGATCGAACCGTTGACCTCCTGCGTGCAAGGCAGGCGCTCTCCCAGCTGAGCTATGGCCCCGTATTTCTACAGGCGTTTCCCACACAAAATTGGTGGGTCTGGGCAGATTCGAACTGCCGACCTCACCCTTATCAGGGGTGCGCTCTAACCAACTGAGCTACAGACCCAATTTCGGGCTGCTTCTTTATCGTCTTCTTCAATGAATCAAGCAATTCGTGTGGGAACTTATGGAGCAGCTGATGTCGTCGATTAAGGAGGTGATCCAGCCGCAGGTTCCCCTACGGCTACCTTGTTACGACTTCACCCCAGTCATGAATCACACCGTGGTAACCGTCCTCCCGAAGGTTAGACTAGCTACTTCTGGTGCAACCCACTCCCATGGTGTGACGGGCGGTGTGTACAAGGCCCGGGAACGTATTCACCGCGACATTCTGATTCGCGATTACTAGCGATTCCGACTTCACGCAGTCGAGTTGCAGACTGCGATCCGGACTACGATCGGTTTTATGGGATTAGCTCCACCTCGCGGCTTGGCAACCCTCTGTACCGACCATTGTAGCACGTGTGTAGCCCAGGCCGTAAGGGCCATGATGACTTGACGTCATCCCCACCTTCCTCCGGTTTGTCACCGGCAGTCTCCTTAGAGTGCCCACCATTACGTGCTGGTAACTAAGGACAAGGGTTGCGCTCGTTACGGGACTTAACCCAACATCTCACGACACGAGCTGACGACAGCCATGCAGCACCTGTCTCAATGTTCCCGAAGGCACCAATCTATCTCTAGAAAGTTCATTGGATGTCAAGGCCTGGTAAGGTTCTTCGCGTTGCTTCGAATTAAACCACATGCTCCACCGCTTGTGCGGGCCCCCGTCAATTCATTTGAGTTTTAACCTTGCGGCCGTACTCCCCAGGCGGTCAACTTAATGCGTTAGCTGCGCCACTAAGAGCTCAAGGCTCCCAACGGCTAGTTGACATCGTTTACGGCGTGGACTACCAGGGTATCTAATCCTGTTTGCTCCCCACGCTTTCGCACCTCAGTGTCAGTATCAGTCCAGGTGGTCGCCTTCGCCACTGGTGTTCCTTCCTATATCTACGCATTTCACCGCTACACAGGAAATTCCACCACCCTCTACCATACTCTAGTCAGTCAGTTTTGAATGCAGTTCCCAGGTTGAGCCCGGGGATTTCACATCCAACTTAACAAACCACCTACGCGCGCTTTACGCCCAGTAATTCCGATTAACGCTTGCACCCTCTGTATTACCGCGGCTGCTGGCACAGAGTTAGCCGGTGCTTATTCTGTCGGTAACGTCAAAACAATCACGTATTAGGTAACTGCCCTTCCTCCCAACTTAAAGTGCTTTACAATCCGAAGACCTTCTTCACACACGCGGCATGGCTGGATCAGGCTTTCGCCCATTGTCCAATATTCCCCACTGCTGCCTCCCGTAGGAGTCTGGACCGTGTCTCAGTTCCAGTGTGACTGATCATCCTCTCAGACCAGTTACGGATCGTCGCCTTGGTGAGCCATTACCCCACCAACTAGCTAATCCGACCTAGGCTCATCTGATAGCGCAAGGCCCGAAGGTCCCCTGCTTTCTCCCGTAGGACGTATGCGGTATTAGCGTCCGTTTCCGAACGTTATCCCCCACTACCAGGCAGATTCCTAGGCATTACTCACCCGTCCGCCGCTCTCAAGAGAAGCAAGCTTCTCTCTACCGCTCGACTTGCATGTGTTAGGCCTGCCGCCAGCGTTCAATCTGAGCCATGATCAAACTCTTCAGTTCAAACATCTTTGGGTTTTTAAGAAACCCTAAACTTGGCTCAGCAATCGTTGGTTACATCTTTGATTTCTCGCGGAGTAACTTGTGATGCTGATAATCTTGTTGACTATCAGTCTGACTCCACAAGCACCCACACGAATTGCTTGATTCAGTTGTTAAAGAGCGGTTGGTTAAGATCTTTCGTCTCAACCGAGGCGCGCATTCTACAGCAGCCTCATTTGCTGTCAAGTGATTATTTTCAGAAGCTTTCGAAGATTTCTTCAACAACTTCAACCACTTGCGCTTCAGATCTCTCATCAGCGGGAGGCGAATTCTACAGCGTTACACGCTGCTGTCAACACCTCTTTTTCAACTTCCTTTTGGCTTCGATGAACTGAAGCAACCTGCTGCCGAAAACTGCGTAACTCATTGTTTACCAAGGAGTTTTCCGTTTCGACTGCGCCGGAAGTGGGGCGAATTATAGGCTTCCAAAATCTGCGGTCAAGCGTTAATTACGTTTTTTCTGCAGAAGGTGCTTTTTTCGTAATAAGCCTAGGGATTCGGCGCATTACCGCAGGTATACGCAATGCCAGCAGCAGCGCACCTATAGATGCATAGATTGCCCACTCCTTCAGGTCGGCCCGCACGATCCACAACATATGCAGCAGCCCAAGCCCAAGAATCACGTAGACCAAGCGATGCAGCTTCTTCCAACGATTTCCCAGTCGACGCTGGCTATAGCGATTAGACGTCACCGCCAACATCAACAATGACAAGAAACCCAACGTACCCACAATAATGTAAGGCCGCTTACGTAGCTCAACTCCAAGCTGCGACCAATCAAGGCCCAGAACAAATACACAATAGGCCGCCAGATGCAGCACCACATAAGCAAAGCACCACAACCCAAGCTGCCGGCGCACCGCTATCCACCCCGCCCAGCCGCTCAACTTTTGCAGCGGCGTCATCCCCAGCGTGATCAGCAGCAGGATCAACGTGCCCAACCCCAGCCGATCAACCAGCACCTTTCCCGGATCTGGACCCAAGGCAAAATTCCACGCTTCATATAGCCATATCAACGGCCACACTGCCGCCGCTATAAAAACGCCGATACGCCAGACGGGATAACGCATCAGTAGTTCTTCCGCAGATCGAGGCCAGCATATAAAGAAGCAACCTCCTCCGAGTAGCCATTGAACATCTGCGTCTCACGCACATTCGGACTGAATAGACCACTTGGCAGACGACGCTCCCGTGCCTGGGTCCAACGTGGATGGTCCACGGTAGGGTTCACATTCGCATAAAACCCATACTCGTCCGCGGCAATGCTCTGCCAAGTGGTTTTCGGCTGCTCACTCACAAGGCTGATCCGCACGATGGACTTCACACTCTTGAAACCGTACTTCCAAGGCACGACCAGACGTAACGGTGCACCATTCTGATTGGGCAACTCGCGCCCATACATGCCAACGGCAAGAATCGCCAAAGGGTTCATCGCCTCATCCAGGCGCAACCCCTCTACATAAGGCCAGTCGATCAAGCCAAAACTCGAACGCTGACCAGGCATACTCTTGGGGTCCTGGAGGGTTTCAAAACGAATGTACTTAGCCTTGGAGGTCGGCTCAACTTGCTTGAGCAAGGCAGAGATCGGAAAGCCCATCCACGGTATGACCATCGACCACGCCTCGACACAGCGCAGCCGGTAGATCCGCTCTTCCAACTGATAGGGCTTCATGAAGTCTTCCAGGGCATAACGCCCCGGCTTGGCAACCTCACCATCAATCACAACACTCCAGGGTTCGGTCTTGAGCGAACCCGCATTCTTCGCAGGATCGCCCTTGTCAGTGCCAAACTCATAAAAGTTGTTGTAGTGGGTTGCGTCCTTGAACGGGGTGATAGCTTCACCTGCAACCGTCACCGCCTGCCATTTCGTGCCTGGCAGCTTGTCAGCAAACCAGCCCGGCGCCTTCCCCGGCTCAACATCGGCATAACGCGCAGCCTCATCCGCACTGGCCCAGCGTGGCAAGCTACTGGCGGCGATACCGGCAAGCGCACCACCGAGCAAGCTGCGGCGAGAGAGGTAGAAAGATTCAGGGGTGACGTCCGACTCGTGGCAATCGGACGCTTTAGGCAATTTGATTAACATGGCAACTCCGCAGCATTGGAGGACTGATGCACCAATAGACTGCGGAGTATGGGGGAAATTACATTAAGGCAATGTTTTGTCCCGACGCATATGCAGCAAGTACTGAACCGGCCCGGAAGCAGCGTAGGCCAGGAAGGCCAACAGCAGAATCCGCGGCGGATCGCTGAAGACCACGGCAAATACCAGCACCACGGCCAGGATCGCCACAAAAGGTACGCGCCCCTTGAGGTCAAGCTCCTTGAAGCTGTTGTACTTGATGTTGCTGACCATCAGCATACCGGCCGCTGCCACCATCAACGCCACCAGGAACGACATCTTAGAACCCTGGATGCCGTAGTCACTGAATGCCCAGACGATACCCGCCACGACACCCGCTGCTGCCGGACTGGCCAGCCCGATGAAGTAGCGCTTGTCGGCAGTACCTACCTGGGTATTGAAACGCGCCAGACGCAACGCGGCGCCCGCAACATAGATGAAGGCCACCATCCAGCCAACCTTGCCCATGTCACCCAGCGCCCAGGCAAATGCCAACAATGCCGGAGCCACCCCAAACGCGACCATGTCCGACAGCGAGTCGTACTCCGCACCGAAGGCACTTTGGGTGTTGGTCATACGTGCAACACGACCATCCAGACCGTCGAGCACCATGGCCACGAAAATGGCGATCGCCGCAAAACCGAAGTACTTGCTGGCATTCGCGGCATCACCTGCCGCCAGCGCACTCTGGGCGCTCATGGAGTTGATGATGGAATAGAAACCGGCAAACAGGTTCGCCGTGGTAAACAGATTGGGCAGCAGATAGATGCCACGGTGCCGGACCTTACGGCCTTCCGCGTCATGCCCCTCTTCGACATGCTCATCGATCGGTAGCAGGCTTTCGGCGTCAGGAGCCTGGTTAGGCTCGTCGGGACGTTCGCTCATGGACTTTACCTTGCAACGGTGTGAAAAAAATTCAACCAATACTTGCGGCGAGTGTTCGCCCGCAAACGATGCAGCTTTATACCAGAACCCGCCCCCAAACGAAAAAACGCGGCCTAAGCCGCGTTTTCTCTTGATGCGTACGACTTAGTTTTTGGCTTTGTCGACGATCTTGTTGGCACCGATCCACGGCATCATGGAGCGCAGTTGCTCGCCGATGACTTCGATACCGTGAGCGGCGTTGTTACGACGCTTGGCGGTCATCGAAGGGTAGCCGGTAGCGCCTTCGGTGATGAACATTTTGGCGTATTCGCCGTCCTGAATACGTTTCAGGGCATTGCGCATAGCCTGACGGGACTCGGCGTTGATAACTTCCGGGCCTGTCACGTACTCGCCGTACTCAGCGTTGTTGGAGATCGAGTAGTTCATGTTGGCGATACCGCCTTCGTACATGAGGTCAACGATCAGCTTCAGTTCGTGCAGGCATTCGAAGTAGGCCATTTCCGGCGCATAGCCAGCTTCAACCAGGGTTTCGAAACCGGCTTTCACCAGCTCAACGGTACCGCCGCACAGAACGGCTTGTTCGCCGAACAGGTCGGTTTCGGTCTCGTCCTTGAAGGTGGTTTCGATGATGCCGGTACGACCGCCACCCACGCCAGCAGCGTAGGAAAGTGCAACGTTCTTGGCATTGCCCGACGCGTCCTGGTAGATCGCGATCAGGTCAGGGATACCGCCGCCTTTGACGAACTCGGAACGCACGGTGTGGCCCGGTGCTTTCGGCGCGATCATGATCACGTCCAAGTCAGCGCGTGGCACAACCTGGTTGTAGTGAATCGCGAAACCGTGGGAGAAGGCCAGGGTGGCGCCCTTCTTGATGTTCGGTTCGATTTCGTTCTTGTACAGCGCGGACTGGAACTCGTCCGGGGTCAAGATCATGACCAGGTCGGCAGCAGCAACAGCGGAAGCAACATCAGTCACTTTCAGGCCGTGGGCTTCTGCCTTGGCAACAGTGGCCGAGCCTTTGCGCAAGCCAACGGTTACGTCAACGCCAGAGTCTTTCAGGTTGCAAGCTTGCGCGTGACCCTGGGAGCCGTAGCCGATGATGGCGACTTTCTTGCCCTGGATGATCGACAGGTCACAATCTTTTTCGTAATAAACTTTCATGAGGTTCCTCTATATATCCAGGCCGTAAGGCCATTCACTAATTTGGGTTAGATGCTGAGTACTTTGTCGCCACGGGCAATCCCGGTGACACCACTGCGTACCGTTTCCAGAATCGAGGCCGTCCCGATCGACTGGATGAAGCTGTCCAGCTTGTCGCTTGTACCGGTCAGTTGCACGGTATAAACGCTGGCGCTTACATCCACGATCTGCCCGCGATAGATGTCGGTGGTGCGTTTGATCTCGGCACGTTGGGCACCGGTGGCCTTGACCTTGACCAGCATCAGCTCGCGCTCGATGTGGGCACTTTCCGACAGGTCGACCAGCTTGACCACTTCGATCAGCTTGTTGAGGTTCTTGGTGATCTGCTCGATCACCTCATCGTGGCCCACGGTAGTCAACGTCAGGCGCGACAGTGTCGGGTCTTCCGTCGGGGCCACGGTCAGGCTTTCGATGTTGTAGTTGCGTTGCGAAAACAGGCCGACAACACGAGACAGAGCGCCGGGTTCGTTCTCCAGAAGCAGGGAGATAATGTGCCGCATGATTAAGTACGCTCCGTCTTGTTCAGCCACATGTCGCGCATCGAGCCGTCTTTGATCTGCATCGGATAGACGTGCTCGCTGGTATCCACCTTGATATCGATGAACACCAGACGGTCCTTCATGGCGAACGCCTCTTCCATCTTCGGCTTGAGATCTTTCAGATCGGTGATGCGAATGCCGACATGGCCATAGGCTTCAACCAACTTGATGAAATCCGGCAACGATTCCATGTAGGAATGGGAGTGACGGCTACCGTAGCTCATGTCCTGCCACTGACGAACCATGCCCAGTACGCCGTTGTTCAAGCAGACAATCTTCACCGGAAGACCGTACTGCAGGCACGTCGACAGCTCCTGGATGTTCATCTGAATGCTGCCTTCACCGGTGACGCACGCCACGTCGGTGTCCGGGAAGCTCAGTTTCACCCCCATGGCCGCCGGGAAACCGAAGCCCATCGTGCCCAAGCCGCCGGAGTTGATCCAGCGGTTAGGCTTGTCGAACTTGTAGTACTGCGCCGCGAACATCTGGTGCTGACCCACGTCGGAGGTCACAAAGGCGTCGCCCTTGGTCACTTCGCACAGGGTTTCGATCACGGTTTGTGGCTTGATGATGCTGCCGTCGCCCTTGTCATAAGGGAACAGGCCGCGATCGCCACGCCATTCATCGATCTGCTTCCACCAACTGGCAACCGAGTCTTTGTTTGGCGTCTCGCCGATGTCCTTGAGCGCAGCGACCATTTCGGTCAATACGCTTTCCACAGGCCCCACAATCGGCACGTCGGCCTTGATGGTCTTGGAGATGGATGCCGGATCGATGTCGATGTGGATGATCTTGGCATTCGGGCAGAACTTGCTCGCGCCGTTGATCACGCGGTCATCAAAACGTGCACCCACAGCCAGAATCACGTCAGCATGGTGCATGGCCAGGTTGGCGGTGTAGCTGCCGTGCATGCCGAGCATGCCGACGAACTGACGGTCCGTACCCGGGAAGGCGCCGAGGCCCATCAGGGTATTGGTGACCGGCAGGTTGAGCAGCTTGGCCAATTCGGTCAACGGTGCGGAACCGCCACCCAGGATCACGCCGCCACCCGAGTACAGCACAGGGCGCTTGGCCGCCAGGAGCATTTCTGCCGCCTTGCGGATTTGCCCCGAGTGCCCACGAACGGCCGGGCTGTAGGAGCGCAGCTTGGCTTTTTTCGGGAAGACGTATTCGAATTTTTCAGCCGGGTTGGTCATGTCTTTCGGGATATCGACCACGACAGGCCCCGGGCGACCGGACTGCGCGAGGTAGAAGGCCTTTTTCATGACTTCCGGAATTTCCGAGGCGTGCTTGATCATGAAGCTGTGTTTCACGATCGGCCGGGAGATACCGATCATGTCGGTTTCCTGGAACGCGTCGGTGCCGACCATGGTGCTAGGCACCTGGCCAGAGATGATCACCATCGGGATGGAGTCCATATAGGCAGTCGCAATGCCAGTAATGGCATTCGTTGCGCCTGGGCCGGACGTTACCAGTACCACGCCGGCTTTACCGGTGGCACGGGCATAACCGTCAGCCATATGGGTCGCGGCCTGTTCGTGGCGAACCAGGATGTGGGTAACAGCAGGTTCCTTGAACAGTGCGTCGTAAACATGCAGCAGAGCACCACCTGGGTACCCGTAGATATAGTCGACGCCTTCGTCACGCAAAAAGCGGACGAGCATCTCACCGCCAGATAAAAGCTCCACGTTGTTCACCTCTAAAACGCCAGAATACCGTCCGTTGAAAACCGACGGGTCTTAATAGGTTTACTTCTCAACAGAGCATGAGCGACGGTGGTCGCCGACTACGTCAGCACTGACTGAGCAAGTATTGGGATCGTCCCAAGTGTTGCGGGCTTTTCCCACCCAGCGCGAGGTAACGCGTTGCGGGTGTAACAGGTCGGCGCGGATGTGCGCCTCATGATCTGCTGAGCGGGCCTGCTTCTGGCAGTCCCGATACAGCGGACTTTGGATTCTTCTGTTTCAGGCCGTTCAAGTCAAGCAATAATTGCGCTTTTTTCCAACTAAGCGCATGAGAACGCAGAAGAAAGGGCTTTGAGGAGGGATAAAACTCGCCTGAATGTCGTCAAGCGGTAGAAATGTGCGCAAGACTGCCGGAAAACCCGGCAGTCAGGCAATTAACGAGCGTCGACGATCAATTGATCGAACTTTTTCAGCGCATTACGCAAGCCAACGCTTTCTCGCGGCCTATCGGCATAGACCATCTCGGCCATTTCCAGGATCCCCGATGCGCTGGGCAACGGCAGGTCCTGTTCGAGGATCTGCTTCATGCGCGCCAGGAAGATCCATTGCAGCCACTGGTGAAAGTCCAGGGTATCCACCGAAAACGGCTCAACGCTGCTAAGCGCCTCGACGCCGGGGGAGACCTCATCCCACCAGCCCTGAATGCGCAATTCGCGCTCGATCAGCAATAACTGCTCGGCAATCGCAGGAAACCGTACATCCATCAGAGGCTGACCTTAGCTTTTTGACGGGCCTGGGCGGCACCCGCGGCATCACCTTGTGCGGCACGCGCATCTCCGATCAACGCCCACAGGCTGGCTTGCAGATCAGGACGACCGCTGGCCATCGTGAGGCCACGGCGGGCGAACTGCTCGGCTTGCGGCGCATCGCCCTGGGCCATGCGCACCTGCGCCAGGCGATACAGCACTTGTGGTTCACGCGGTGCAACGCGTTGCGCACGCTCAAGACTCGATGACGCACCGTTCAGGTCGCCACCGGCCTGTTGTTGCTGAGCCGTCGTCAGCAAGGCCAACACTGGGCCATCCAACTGTTCGTCAGCCGACAAGCCGCCCGAGTTGGAGGAGGATGGAATGCCACTTGGCGTCGACGGCATGTTGTAGGTGCCCTGGTTGATCGGCGCAGCCTGAATCGGCGTGGAGTCGATCGGCCCAGAGGTGCTTGGACCAGGCGTCCATGGCTCAGCGCTGATCGGGGCCGACGTAGCCGCGCCGCCGCCCGGCACCATCACCACCACGCCCGAATCCTGCGGCACGGCCTGAGGCTTGGCCTGAGCCGGACGATTGGTCACGGTCTGGCGGAAACCGCCATTGGCCGAGATCCGGTCGTTATTGGAGACGGCTGTGCTCGAATCCACCACGGGGATGGAGCCGCGCTGCACGCTGGAGCAACCGCTGAGCAAAGCCAATATTGGAATAGCTGGAATCAACCACTTGTTCACTTGAAACCCTCTTTGCTTAATTCATCCAGCCCTTGACCCAATCCATCACCGATTCCGCGTCCGCAGGGGCACCGCCACCGCACGCAGCACCGGGTGGTGGTTCGCTGCCGCGAATATACGGCATCTGGACTGCGCCCGGACAATTGGCATCGGAGCCCTGGCCGGTATGTGGATCAATCCAGGCCTGCACGATGTTATCCGGCTGCGGCATGTTCAATGGCAACGGATCGGCCTTGCGCATAAAACTGGTCCAGACCTGCAACGCACCGGTAGCACCGGTAAACGGCGTCTTGCCATTGTCGTCACGGCCCAACCACACCACGGCCAGTACATCCTGACCGAAACCTGCAAACCAACTGTCGCGCGAATCGTTACTGGTACCGGTCTTGCCCGCCAGCGTCAGATTGGACGGCAGCACCTTGTAGACCGAGCTACCGGTACCTTCACGCATCACACGCTGCATGGCGTTCTGGATCAAGTAGATCGAGCCCGCATCGAAACGCTGCTGGATCTGGAACGGGTAGCGCTTGAGCGGCTCGCCCTCGGCCGTCAGCACACTGCGGATCCCGCGCATCGGGGTGTTGAAGCCACCGTTGGCGAGGGTCTGGTACATGGTCGCGACTTCCATCGGCGTCATGGCACCAGCACCCAGCAGGATCGATGGGAACGCGGGAAATTCGCGGGTTATACCCAGTCGCGCCAGCGTCTTGAGCACATTCGGCACGCCCACTTCCAGGCCAAGCCGAGAGGTGGAGATGTTGTAGGAATGCGCCAAGCCCTGATACAGGAACACCGTGCCGTGAGAGCGGCGATCGAAGTTCTGTGGTGTCCACACCTGGCCGTCGCCGCCTTTGACGGATAGCGGATCGTCCGACAGCCAACTGGTCAGGGTGTACTTGCTCGGTTTTTCCAACGCGGTAAGGTAGACCGCAGGCTTGACCAGCGAACCGATCGGCCGCACAGCATCCAGCGCGCGATTGAATCCGGCAAAACTCGCCTGACGACTGCCGATCATGGCTTGAACTTCACCGGTTTCCGGGTTCGTGACCACCATGGCGGCTTCTACTTCATCGGAACCTTTACGCCCCGTCAGACGCTTGAAAGTGTCGCTGACAGACGCTTCGGCCTTCATCTGCAGAATCGGATCAAAACTGGTGAAGATTCGCAGGCCTTCTTCGGTCAAGTCTTCGTCGCGGTAGTCTTCACGCAGTTGGCGTTTAACCAGATCGATAAAGCCGGGGAATGAACTGTCCGCCAACTTGCCGCGGGTTGTCACACCCAGTGGCATTTTCTTCGCTGCGGCTACTTGTTCAGCCGTGGCCACGCCTTGCTGTTCAAGCACATCCAGCACCAGGTTACGGCGCTCCAGCGCACGCTCCGGATTACGACGCGGGTTGTAATAGGAAGGCCCTTTGACCATACCCACCAACAACGCCACTTGATGCAGCTTCAACTCGGACAGCGGCTGACCGAAGAAGAACTGGCTGGCCAGACCGAAGCCGTGCACCGCGCGCTGGCCGTCCTGGCCGACGAAGACTTCGTTGAGGTACGCCTCAAGGATTTCCTGCTTGCTGTAGTGCAGCTCAAGCAGCATCGCCATCATCGCTTCGGTGAGCTTACGGGTCAGACTGCGCTCGTTGGTGAGGTAGAAGTTCTTCACCAACTGCTGGGTCAGCGTACTGCCGCCCTGGGTCATCCTGCCGCCGGACGTATTTACCCAAACCGCACGGGCAATCGACTTCGGCGACACACCCCAGTGGCTATAAAAGTCGCGATCCTCTACCGCAACCAGGGTTTCCAGCAGGTAAGGCGGCACCTGATCAAGCTTGATCAGGATGCGATCTTCAAGGTTCTTCGGGTAAATCCCGCCGATCATCAACGGTTCAAGGCGGACCACCGGTAATTTCGAGCCGTTGAGGGAGGACAGCTCGGCCACGTAGTCACCGGAGAAGCGCACGCGCACCGGCTGGGCTTTTTCCAGGCCTTCATAGAACTGGAAGCCACGGGTATTCAGGTCGACCGTGTTACCGCTGACGGCGGCCGCGCCCGGGCCATTGCTCACGGGTTCGCGGCGGTAGCCGAGGGCGTCAAGTTCGGTGAGGAAGTCATCCTTGCTCAGCTTCTGTCCGCTGAACAGTTCCAGCGGGCGTGCATACACCTTGGCCGGGATGGTCCAGCGCTTGCCGGAGAACTTCTCCTGGACCACTGCGTCGAGGTACACCGCGAAGCCGGCGAGCACCACAAGGCCTACAAGGCCGAGCTTGAGCGCCCAGCCAAGCCACGGACGCAGGCCGCGGGAAGGAGGTTTTTTACGGGAACGGGGAGATCGGGATCGAGTCATGGCGGCGGATTATACGCACTTTATTGATGATCAACATGAGCCGGACAGCGGTTTGCACGACCGTCCGTAGCAGCCATAATGCGCGCCATGATTTCCCCCAGACTCTGAAGGATCGCCCGTGAGCCAGTCACTGATCGCCGCCCTGCAAAACCCGGCTTTGTACCCTCATCCGGTCGAAGCGTTCCAAGTCATCGAGACCCATATTTCGTGGGTCGTATTGACCGGCCCTTTCGCTTACAAATTGAAGAAACCGATGAACTTCGGCTTTCTGGACTTCACCGACCTGGAAAAGCGCGGGCACTTCTGCAATGAAGAGCTGCGCCTGAACCAGCGCCTGACGGACGATTTGTATCTGGATGTGCTGCCGATTACCGGCACCGCCGAAGCCCCCCAATTGGGCGGCGACGGCCCGGTGATCGAATATGCACTGAAGATGCGCCAGTTCCCGCAAAGCCAACTGCTCAGCACCCTGCAGGCCAATGGCGAATTGACTGCCGCGCACATCGATGAAATGGCCAAGCAGATCGCACACTTCCATCTCACCGCGCCGAAAGTGCCACAAACCCACCCAGCCGGCACTCCCGACGAAGTGATGGCACCGGTACGGCAGAACTTCGACCAGATCCGTCCGTTTTTGAGCGACAAGGCCGACCTGATTCAACTGGAAGCCCTGCAAGCCTGGGCCGAAAGCAGTTTCGACCGCCTCAAGCCGCTGCTGGCACAGCGCAAGCTCGATGGCTTCACCCGCGAGTGCCACGGTGACATCCACCTCGGTAATGCCACCTTGATTGATGGCCAGGTGGTGATTTTCGACTGCATCGAGTTCAACGAGCCGTTTCGCTTCACCGATGTGTACGCCGACACCGGCTTCCTGGCCATGGACCTGGAAGACCGAGGCCTCAAGTCCCTGGCCCGCCGCTTCATCAGCCAGTACCTGGAGCTGACCGGCGACTATCAGGGCCTTGAAGTGCTGAACTTCTATAAAGCCTATCGCGCCCTGGTGCGTGCCAAGGTGTCGTTATTCAGCATGCCGAGCGAAGCAAGCCCGGTACAACGTGCCACAACACTGCGCCAGTACCGCAACTACGCCAACCTGGCAGAAAGCTACAGCACCATTCCGTCACGTTTTCTGGCGATTACCCACGGTGTCTCCGCTGTGGGCAAAAGCCACGTATCCATGCGTCTGGTAGAGGCGCTCGGTGCCGTACGCGTGCGCTCGGATGTGGAGCGCAAGCGCCTGTTCGGCGAGCAGCACGTGGAGAACACGCCACAGGCCGGCATTTATGCGTCCGATGCCAGTGCCAAAACCTACGCTCGCTTGAACGACATCGCCGATACCGTGCTGCGCGCCGGTTTCCCGGTGGTGCTGGATGCCACCTTCCTGAAACGCGAACAACGTGAAACCGCCGCCAAGGTTGCCGAAGCTACCGGTGCGCCCTTCCTGATTCTGGATTGCAACGCACCCCAGGCCGTTATCAGCAGCTGGCTGGCGCAACGTCAGACAGACAAAAACGACCCATCCGACGCGACCCTGGCCGTTATCGAAGCCCAGCAGGCAAACCGTGACCCACTTACAGCTGAAGAGCTGTTGCTGAGCAAACGCGTGGAGACCAATCAAAGTGGGACCCTCGACGCGGTGGTCGCGCAAATTCGCCAGCGCTTGCCAGGCCTGTAAGAAAAATTTCTTGGTCGTGTCGTCTACTTGGGCGCACGACCGAGCAATAGTGGCACTATAATGGCGTCATAAATCCAACAGGAGTTCGCCGTCATGACTCAGCCCAAGCTTCTTGATACCCCGCTCTACTCGCTCCTGCATAAAGACGATATTCGCGGCTTCAACCAGGAGCGTCCGAAAGACGGCGCTATCGACATGCGCGGTGGTGACTTCCGTGGGCTGGACTTGCGTGAATTGAACGCCAGCGGCGTCGACTTTACCGACGCATACTTCCGCTCCGCCGACTTGCGCGGCCTGGATTTACGCGACTGCTCGCTGGAAGGCGCCAGCCTGGCCCATGCGCAGATTTCGGGCACCTACTTCCCACCTGAATTGACCGCTGACGAGATCCTCATGTCGGTCAATTTCGGCACGCGCCTGCGCTACCGCACTAAGTAACACGCGCCCCAAGCCCGACTACGCGCAACGCGTAGCGGGCTGCTCATGCCTGCCCGCTGTCAAAATCCCCGCGCCATTCTTATAAGCGTTTGGGCCGTTTCGGACCAAAGAACCACGCTTTTCCTACTGAACGCTACACTCCTGTTCAGGCTTGCCTGGTCACGAATACCCACCGCACCCTTCGGCCGTCGCAAGGAGGCTTGATGAACGATGAGCTGCAACACCTGAAAAACCTTGGCAAGACGTCAGCGCAGTGGCTGCATGCGGTGGGCATCCACAGCGCGTCCGACTTGCGGCGCCTGGGCGCAGTCGATGCGTATCGCGCAGTAAGAACTCGTGGGTTCCGCGCATCGAAGGTTTTGCTGTATGCGATCGAGGGGGCGCTGATGGACGTGCATTGGAACGATATTCCCGTTGAGCGCAAGGAAGCGTTGAACCGCCAACTGGATGCCATTTCAACGCGGCAAAAGAATTAGATCGACCAGAAGACCCAATGTTTACGGAGGTTTCGAACGAACGTTTGAGAAAAACGGAAGATCGACCAAAAACTAGTATTGACTCTCAAATGAGAATCGTTATGATTATCACAACTGATCGCGAGATCAGCCGATAACTGAAAGACCATTGGTTCGGACTCTCAGATTATCTCCTCATCAGGCTAATCACGGTTATTTGACCCGGCTCTTGCCGGGTCTTTTTTTGCCTGCAAGAAAGCAGACTTCAGCGCGCAATGATCAGCGGATGCCCACGCTCCGGGTGTGGCTGTACCAACACATCCAGACCAAATACAGCCTTGAGCGGCTCAGGCCGCAGCACCTTCACCGGCGTGTCCAAAGCGTGGGGGCGCCCCTCCTCCAGCAGCAGAATACGATCACAGTAACGCGCCGCCAGGTTCAGGTCGTGGAGGATCACCAGCACGGCCGCGCCCCGATCGGCAAAGGTACGGATGGCCTGCAATGTCGTGTGCTGATGCAGGGGATCAAGCATCGACGTCGGCTCATCCAGCAGCAACGTCTGCCCCGCTTCACCCGGCCATAGCTGCGCCAGCACCCGGGCCAGGTGCACGCGCTGGCGCTCGCCACCGGACAATGCCAGGTAACTGCGGCCACTCAAGTGTGCGACGTCCGCGGCCTGCAAGGCTGCGTTGATGATTTCGTCATCGCGCACACGTCCAGTCTGGTGGGGGAGACGGCCCATGCCGACAACCTCTTCGACGCGAAAGGCGAAATCCAGGGTCGAGCTTTGTGGCAACACCGCCAGACGCTGGGCGCGCTGCGACCCGGTCCAGTCTTTCAACGCCTGCTGGCCCAGCCACACCCTGCCTTGATCGGGGTGTAACTCACCGCACAATGCCCCCAGCAAAGTACTCTTGCCGGCGCCATTGGGACCCAGCACGCCAAGCACTTCGCCTGGCAGCAGGTCCAGAGTGACATCCGCCAGCACGGTTTTGCGACCGCGGCGGACCTGCAGGTCTTCAACACGCAGCATCAGGCACGCCCCCGCAGCAACAGGTAAAGAAAAAATGGCGCACCAATGAACGCAGTCACTATGCCAATCGGCAACTCTGCTGGCGCCAAGGCCAGCCGTGCAACCAAGTCGGCAAACAGCAGCAGACTCGCGCCCGCCAAGATTGAAGCCGGCAGTAACACGCGGTGATCAGGCCCTGCCAGCAATCTGACCAGATGCGGCACCACCAGCCCCACAAAACCAATCATGCCCGCTGCAGCCACCGCAGCACCGACACCCAATGCGGTACAGAACACCAACTCGCGTTTGAGCGCTTCAACATCGATACCCAAGTGGCTGGCCTCAGACTCACCCAGCAGCAGCGCATTCAACGCCTTGGCCCGGCGCGGCAACCACAGCGCCACCCCCGCACTCACCAGCAACAACGGCCACAGCCGCGAATAGCTCGCACCGTTGAGGCTGCCCAGGTTCCAGAACGCCAGCGTGCGCAACGTTGCGTCGTCCGCCAAATAAGTGAACAGGCCCACAGCCGAGCCAGCCAGCGCAGTGAGAGCAATGCCGGCGAGCAGCATCGTCGCCACATTCGTCTGGCCGTTGCGCCGCCCCAGTCGATAGACCAGCGCAGTCACTCCCAACCCACCAAGGAATGCACACAGCGACAGCAGGTACGGCCCGAACGCATCCGGCAAGCCACCAAAAAACGAACCTCCGACGATGGCGACGGCCGCTCCGAGCGCCGCACCACTGGACACCCCCACCAACCCAGGATCGGCCAGCGGGTTGCGAAACAACCCTTGCATGGCCACGCCCGACAATGCCAACACGCCACCCACCGCCAAGCCCAGCAAGGTACGCGGCAACCGAATCTGCCCCAGGATAAGCTCGGCCTGCTCCAGCCCCTGCGCCTCAATCGGCACGCCCACCAAACGCAAGGCCGCCTTGAGCGTATCCAGCAATGGCAGACTCACCGGCCCCAGCGCCAAAGAGAGCCAGATCGCCAATACGCACAACAGCGTCAGCCCGATAAACAGGGTTTTGGGCTTGACCAGTGCGGTCATGGGGCCGGTTTAGCCTGGGACGGATAAAACCCGGCGGACAACTTCGCCAGGCTTTGCGGCAGACGCGGCCCGAGCCCGCCCACCAGCAGTGTTGGGTCCAGCTCAAACACCCGCCCGCTCTTGGCCGCCGGCGTCGAAGCGAGGATCGGATTTTCTTTGAAGAGGGCCGCACGGGCTGCATCCCCCGTGAGGGCACGATCAGCGAACACCAGTACATCCGGGCTCAGCCCTGCCAGCGACTCCACCGAAAACGGTTTGTAACCCGTATGGGTGGCCAGGTTGTGCCCGCCCGCCTGCTGCACCATCCAATCACCGGCCGTGCCCTTGCCGGCAATCAGCGGCTTGCCGCCGGCGTGACCAACCAACAGCAAAACGCCAGGGGCCTTTTGCGAGGCCTGGGCCTTGGCGAGCGAGCTTTTCTGCTGATCAAGCGCCTGCTCATACCCGGTAAATAATTCGTTGGCCTTGGCCTCATCGCCCAGCAATTTGCCCAGGTGCTGAAGGTTGCCTTTCAAAGTCGCCAGATCCGGCTGCGCCGAAAACATTTCAACCTGGACGCCCGCGCTGCGAATCTGCGCAAGTACCGGCGGCGGCCCCATCTCTTCTGTGCCCACCAGCACTTGAGGGCGCAGGCTGAGAATGCCCTCGGCCGACAATTGCCGCTGATAGCCAATACTGGGCAACGACTTGAGCGACTCAGGATGCTGGCTGGTGGTATCCACGCCAACCAACTTCGGTTCACCGCCCAGAGCCGTCACCCATTCCGACAGCGCCCCACCGGCACTCACCCAGCGTTGTGGCTGTTCCGAGGCGTGCGCCCCAGGGTTGACCAGCAGTCCGACAACAAGCGCAATAGCGCTGGTACTCAGGCGCATAACAGGGTTTCCTTCCGAGGGCAGGGCCTTTCGAGCACTCGTTGATGTGACAGGTAATCCCTGCCGGGCATCGAACTGAGCACCCAGTCAGCTAATGGGCGAAGCCGGCATTTGATAATTGTTTGCATTTGAACGTCAAGGCACTTAAGGATTGAAATGAAGTTTCTCTGCCCCTCCAAGACCCTCGCGCCAGACAGCAGCCTCGGTTTTGAAATCGATGGTTGCAAATTGTTGGCCGTACGCCGGGACGGCATTGCCTACTTCTATATCAACCGCTGCCCCCATCGCGGCATCCCGCTCGAATGGCGGCCCGACCAGTTCCTCGATGACAGTGCCAGCCTGATCCAATGCGCCACCCACGGCGCCCTGTTCCTGATCGAGAGCGGTGAGTGCATTGCCGGCCCCTGCGCCGGTAAAAGCCTCGAAGCCCTGCGCGGTCGCGAAGACGAACAGGGCCTGTGGGTGGACCTCTAGTCGAGCAGCACGTCCAACCGGCGATCCACGCATACCTCCTCGGCCGTCACGCGCACGCCATATGCCAATACTTCCACTCCGGCCGCTTTAGCTTCGCGCAAGGCAGCACCATAGGCGGCATCGATTTCCAGGGCTGGGCGCACGGCGTCAATTCCCGAGAGGTTGACGCAATACAACTGCACCGCTCGCACACCTTCACGCGCCAGGTAGGCCAACTCCCGCAGATGTTTGGCGCCACGCTGGGTCACCGCGTCAGGGAAAGCAGCAACACGGGTGTCATCGAAACCCAGGGTGACACTTTTGACTTCGACGTAGGCGGCGCCATCGGGGTACTCCAGGCGAAAGTCGATACGGCTTTTCTCCTGCCCGTAAGGCACTTCGCGCTTGAGTGCGGTAAAGCCATTGAGCTCCGTGATCACGCCAGCGCGTAACGCCTCCTCGACCAACTGATTGGCGCGCGCCGTGTTAACGCACGCCAGGCGGCCCTGGGGCGTTTCGGCGATTTCCCAAGTGCCGGGCAGCTTACGCTTGGGGTCGGTGGAACGGCTGAACCAGACCTGGCCACCTTCAACCATGCAATTGAGCATCGAACCGGTGTTCGGGCAGTGAATGGTCAACAACTCGCCGGTAACGGTCTCGATATCGGTGAGAAAACGCTTGTAGCGGCGAATCAATCGGCCTTCTTCGAGGGGAGGATGAAAACGCATCAGCCTTGCCAGCTCCGCAAGCCACGGGCGATGCGCTCCACCGCCTCCTGTAGTCGATCAAGATTTTGCGTGTAGGCAAAACGCACATGATGGCCGGCTTGATAACGACCAAAATCCAGACCCGGTGTGAATGCGACATGCTCGGTTTCGAGAAAATGCCGGCAAAACGCGAAGGCATCCCCGCCGAACGCACTGATATCGGCGTACAAATAGAACGCCCCCTCCGGCTCGACGGCGATGCCAAAACCCAACTCGCGCAGGGCGGGCAGCAAGAAGTCGCGGCGACGGCCGAATTCGGCGCGGCGCTCTTCGAGGATGCTCAAGGTTTGCGGGGTAAAGCACGCCAGCGCCGCATACTGGGCCATGCTTGGCGCGCTGATATAAAGGTTTTGCGCCAACTTCTCCAACTCACTCACCGCAGCGGGCGGGGCCACCAGCCAACCCAGGCGCCAGCCGGTCATCCCGAAATACTTCGAAAAACTATTCAGCACGAAGGCGTCGTCGTCGACTTCCAGCACGCTGGCCGCGTCGGTGCCGTAGGTAAGGCCGTGATAGATCTCATCGACTACCAGATGGCCGTCGCGCGCCTTGATTGCGCCGGAAAGCCCGGCCAACTCTTCGCGAGTGAGGATCGTGCCGGTGGGATTCGCCGGGGAGGCAACCAATGCACCTACGCTGTCCTGATCCCAATGTTTGGCCACCAGGTCGGCGGTCAGTTGATAGCGCACTTCAGGCCCTACCGGCACTAGTTGCGCGGCGCCCTCAACCAGTCGCAGGAAATGCCGGTTACACGGGTAGCCCGGATCTGCCAACAACCAATGCTTGCCCGGATCCACCAGCAGGCTGCTGGCCAGCAACAACGCGCCGGAGCCTCCGGGAGTGATCAGAATACGCTCGGGATCTACACTCAAGCCGTACCGCTGCTGGTAGAAACCGCTGATGGCTTCACGCAATTGCGGCAGGCCACGGGCTGCGGTGTAGCGCGTCTTGCCATTGGCGAGCGCCGCCTGACCGGCCTGGATGATCGGTTCCGCCGTGGTGAAATCCGGCTCGCCAATCTCCAGATGGATGACATCGTGGCCGGCGGCCTGCAGCTCATTGGCCCGCGCCAGCAACGCCATGACATGAAAAGGTTCGATGGCGCGACTGCGCGCACTGTAGGGCTGGGCCATTAGCCTTCCTTAACGGTGAGGACAAAATCAGGATTCTACCGAACCCGCGCGGTAAAACATGTTCTATTGCCTGCCTGGCCACCCAAGCGGCCACAGCAAGCGCGCACAAAACGACTAAAATCAACATTCGAGCCAAAACATACCCAGTCACGACGGGCCGCTACAGTTTGCAACCCCGACGCGACAGGCTCGACAACCGGGAGTGGCGCACCCCGAATCTATCTGGTAAGTTCGCCCGCTTGCAGCCGCAGGGCCGGCAGGTGTCGGTGACGTTGCAATCCTGCGCAATGGATTAGAAGAGTGAGAGGCGGTCTAGTCATGTCCACCCAAGCAAAGCAACAGCAGACTCAAGGCCTCGGCGGCTTCGAACCCTATGTAGAAAAAAAGGGCGAGGAGTACATGGGCGAGCCCATGCGCGAGCACTTCACCAAGATCCTGAACAAGTGGAAACAGGACTTGATGCAGGAGGTCGACCGTACCGTTGACCACATGAAGGACGAAGCAGCCAATTTCCCTGACCCGGCCGACCGTGCCAGCCAGGAAGAAGAGTTCGCCCTCGAACTGCGCGCCCGTGATCGCGAGCGCAAGCTGATCAAGAAGATCGACAAGACGCTGCAGCTGATCAAGGACGAAGAATACGGCTGGTGTGATTCCTGCGGCATCGAAATCGGTATCCGCCGACTCGAAGCCCGTCCTACCGCTGATATGTGCGTGGACTGCAAGAACCTGGCAGAGATCAAGGAAAAACAGGTCGGCAAATAATTCAGCCGGTCTGAACGGGTGGGGCGTGCGAACGCCCCATTTTTGTTTCTGGCGTTTACCGAATTTCCAGTAGTATCCGGCCCATGAAAGCCTCTACCTATATCGGGCGTTTCGCCCCCACGCCCAGCGGCCATTTACACTTTGGCTCCCTGGTCGCCGCCCTCGCCTCCTATCTTGATGCCCGCGCCAACCAAGGCCGCTGGCTGATGCGCATGGAGGACCTCGACCCACCCCGCGAAGAACCCGGTGCCCAGGCGGCGATCCTGCATGCCCTGGAAAGCTATGGTTTTGAATGGGACGGTGAACTGGTCCGACAAAGCGAGCGGCATGAGGCCTACGCCAAAGTGCTGAACGACATGTTCAACCACGGCCTTGCCTACGCCTGCACCTGCTCGCGCAAACAACTGGAACCCTACAACGGGATCTACCCTGGCCTGTGCCGCAACGCCGGCCACGAGCAGCAAGATGCCGCCATCCGCTTACGTGTTCCTGAGCTTTCATATCACTTTACTGACCGTGTACAGGGCGAATTCCGACAACACCTGGGGCGCGAAGCGGGCGACTTTGTCATCCGTCGCCGCGACGGCCTCTATGCCTACCAACTGGCCGTGGTCCTGGATGACGCCTGGCAAGGTGTTACCGATATCGTGCGGGGCGCCGATTTACTCGACTCCACGCCGCGCCAACTGTATCTGCAAGAACTGCTGGGCCTGCGCCAACCGCGCTACCTGCATGTGCCGTTGATCGTCCAGCCGGACGGTAACAAACTGGGCAAATCCTACCGCTCGCCGCCGTTGACGCCCGACCAGGCCACGCCCTTGCTAGTAAGAGCGCTGCGCTCCCTCGGCCAGCAACCCGGCAGCGAACTGCTTCACGCCAGCCCGCGGGAACTGCTGGATTGGGGCATACGGCACTGGGATCCCACGCGGATCCCGCGCACACTCACCCTGGCCGAAGCGCAATTGAGCTGAAGGCGCTTGCAGCTTGCCAAGCATCCGTTACCATCGCCGCAGTTTTTTAATCAGAGGCCAACATGTACATCTATCGATTGGTCCTGCTGCTGGTCGTCGGGATCTACCTGTTTTCTCCCGCCATCATGGATTGGTGGATCGACGCCACGGGCGCCTGGTATCGCCCTTATCTGCTGTGGCTGATCCTGATCGTCGTGACCTTCATCCTGCAGAGCCAAAAAGATGCCGATGAGCTTTAGCCTCACCCAGATGCTGCTGATCAGCGCCGCCTACCTGGCCGCACTGTTCGGCGTTGCCTGGATCAGTGAGCGCGGAATGATTCCGCGGGCGATCATTCGCCATCCGTTGACCTACACCTTGTCCCTCGGCGTGTACGCCAGTGCCTGGGCCTTCTATGGCACCGTGGGCCTGGCCTATCAGTACGGCTACGGCTTTCTCTCCAGCTACCTTGGCGTGTCCGGCGCGTTTTTGCTGGCGCCGGTATTGCTGTACCCGATCCTGAAAATCACCCGCACCTATCAGCTGTCGTCCCTGGCCGACCTGTTTGCCTTCCGCTTTCGCAGCACCTGGGCCGGGGCCCTGACCACGGTGTTCATGCTGATCGGTGTGCTGCCCTTGCTGGCCCTGCAAATACAAGCGGTGGCTGACTCCATCAGCATCCTCACCCGTGAGCCGGTGCAGCATCGGGTGGCCCTGGCGTTCTGCGCGCTGATTTCACTGTTCACGATCTTCTTCGGCTCACGCCATATCGCCACCCGCGAAAAACATGAAGGCCTGGTGTTTGCGATTGCCTTCGAGTCTGTGATCAAGCTGATCGCCATCGGCGGCGTCGGCCTCTATGCGCTGTATGGCGTGTTCGACGGCCCGCAACAGCTGGAACTGTGGCTGCTGCAAAACCAGACCGCCCTCGCCGCCCTCCACACTCCGCTGCAGGAAGGTCCATGGCGAACGCTGCTGCTGGTGTTTTTCGCCTCGGCGATCGTGATGCCGCACATGTACCACATGACCTTTACCGAAAACCTCAACCCGCGCTCGCTGGTCAGCGCCAGTTGGGGGTTGCCGCTGTTCCTGCTGCTGATGAGCCTGGCAGTGCCGTTGATCCTGTGGGCCGGCCTCAAGTTGGGCGCCACCACCAACCCCGAATATTTCACCCTTGGCATCGGCATTGCCGCCAATAGCCCGGCATTGGCGCTGCTCGCTTATGTCGGCGGCTTGTCGGCGGCCAGCGGGCTGATCATCGTCACGACCCTGGCCCTGTCCGGCATGGCACTCAATCACCTGGTGCTGCCGCTTTATCAGCCACCGGCCGAAGGTAATATCTACCGCTGGCTGAAGTGGACGCGCCGCGCGCTGATCGTCGCGATCATCATGGCCGGTTACTGTTTTTACCTGTTACTCGGCGCCGGGCAAGACCTGGCCAACCTGGGTATCGTCGCGTTTGTCGCCACCTTGCAGTTCCTGCCGGGCGTGCTGTCGGTGCTGTATTGGCCGACGGCCAACCGCCGAGGGTTTATCGCGGGCCTGCTCGCCGGAATTCTGGTGTGGATCGTCACCATGCTGTTGCCGCTGGTCGGCAACCTGCAGGGTTTCTACATCCCGCTGCTGAACATGATTTACGTGCTGGACGACACCAGTTGGCACATGGCCGCGATTGCTTCGTTGGCCGCCAACGTCCTGATGTTCACCCTGATCTCGCTGTTCACCAACGCCAGCCCCGAAGAAACCAGCGCCGCCGAAGCATGCGCGGTGGATAACGTACGTCGCCCGCAACGGCGCGAACTGCATGCGGCCTCGCCCCAGGAGTTCGCCACTCAACTGGCCAAGCCCCTGGGCGCCAAAGCCGCGCAAAAAGAAGTTGAACAGGCGCTGCGCGATCTCTACCTGCCATTCGACGAGCGGCGCCCGTATGCGCTACGCCGGTTACGCGACCGCATCGAAGCCAACCTGTCCGGCCTGATGGGCCCCAGCGTGTCCCAGGACATGGTAGAGACCTTTTTGCCCTACAAGGCCGGCGGCGAAAACTACGTTACCGAAGACATCCATTTCATCGAGAGCCGGCTGGAGGATTACCACTCACGCCTCACGGGCCTTGCCGCCGAGCTCGATGCCTTGCGCCGCTACCATCGCCAGACGCTGCAAGAGTTGCCCATGGGCGTGTGCTCCCTGGCCAAGGATCAGGAGATCCTGATGTGGAACAAAGCCATGGAAGAACTCACCGGTATCGCCGCCCAGCGCGTCGTCGGCTCGCGCCTGAATACACTCGGCGATCCATGGAAAGAGTTGCTCCAGGGTTTTATCAACCTGCCCGACGAACACTTGCACAAGCAACATCTGGCCCTGGATGGCCAGACCCGCTGGCTCAACCTGCACAAAGCCGCCATCGACGAACCCCTCGCCCCCGGTAACAGCGGCCTGGTGCTGTTGGTGGAAGACCTGACCGAAACCCAGATGCTCGAAGACAAACTGGTGCACTCCGAGCGCCTGGCCAGTATTGGGCGCCTGGCGGCGGGTGTGGCCCACGAGATTGGCAACCCGATCACCGGTATTGCCTGCCTCGCGCAAAACCTGCGCGAAGAGCGCGAAGAAGACGGCGAAATTACCGAGATCAGCGGGCAAATCCTCGAACAGACCAAACGCGTGTCACGCATCGTGCAGTCGCTGATGAGCTTTGCCCATGCCGGCGCCCATCAGAATCAGGACGAAGCCGTCTGTCTGGCCGAAGTGGCGCAGGATGCCATTGGGCTGCTCGCCTTGAACCGACGCAATTTCGAAGTACAGTTTTTCAACCTGTGCGACCCCGATCATTGGGTCGATGGCGACTCACAACGCCTGGCCCAAGTACTGATCAACCTGCTGTCCAACTCCCGCGACGCAACACCGGCTGGTGGTGCAGTACGCGTCAAGACCGAGGCTTTCGAACACACGGTCGATCTGATCGTCGAAGATGAAGGTAGCGGCATTCCACAGAACATCATGGACCGATTGTTCGAACCCTTCTTCACCACCAAGGATCCAGGTGAAGGTACCGGTCTGGGCCTTGCACTGGTCTATTCCATCGTTGAAGAGCATTATGGACAAATCACCATCGACAGCCCGGCTGACACCGAAAGCCAACGCGGTACCCGTATTCGGGTGACCTTGCCGCGTCATGTCGAAGCGACGTCCGCTGTGAACTGAGACCGTCGAGAGAATTGAATCAATGCCGCACATTTTGATCGTCGAAGACGAAACCATTATCCGCTCTGCCTTGCGTCGCCTGCTTGAACGTAACCAGTACCAAGTCAGCGAAGCCGGCTCGGTGCAGGAAGCCCAAGAGCGTTTCAGCATTCCCACGTTCGACCTGATTGTCAGTGACCTGCGCCTGCCTGGCGCGCCGGGCACCGAACTGATCAAGCTTGGCCAGGGCACGCCCGTGCTGATCATGACCAGCTACGCCAGCCTGCGCTCGGCAGTGGACTCCATGAAGATGGGCGCGGTGGATTACATCGCCAAACCCTTCGACCACGATGAAATGCTCCAGGCCGTGGCGCGCATCCTGCGTGACCGTCAGTCGGCCAGCAGCGCGCCAGCCGAACAACGGCCCGCCGGCAAGGCTGCCGAAAAACCGGGTGTCGACAACAGCAACGGCGAGATTGGCATCATCGGCTCCTGCCCACCGATGCAGGACCTGTACAGCAAGATCCGCAAAGTGGCGCCTACCGACTCCAATGTATTGATCCAGGGCGAGTCAGGCACCGGTAAGGAATTGGTGGCCCGCGCCCTGCACAACCTGTCCAAACGCGCCAAGGCGCCGATGATCTCGGTGAACTGCGCGGCGATCCCCGAATCCCTGATCGAATCCGAACTGTTTGGCCACGAAAAAGGCGCGTTCACTGGCGCCAGCGCCGGACGTGCGGGCCTGGTGGAAGCGGCGGACGGCGGCACGCTGTTCCTTGATGAAATCGGCGAGCTGCCACTGGAAGCACAAGCGCGCTTGCTGCGCGTGCTGCAGGAAGGTGAAATTCGTCGGGTGGGTTCGGTGCAATCCCAGAAGGTCGATGTGCGCCTGATCGCGGCGACCCACCGGGACCTCAAGAGCCTCGCCAAGATCGGCCAGTTCCGTGAAGACTTGTACTACCGCCTGCACGTGATCGCACTCAAGCTGCCGGCTCTGCGTGAACGCGGCGCCGACGTCAACGAGATCGCCAGCGCGTTCCTGCTGCGCCAGAGTGCGCGCATCAACCGTACCGACCTGAAGTTTGCACCGGACGCCGAGCAGGCCATTCGACATTACTCGTGGCCGGGTAACGTACGTGAGTTGGAGAATGCGGTAGAACGCGCGGTGATTCTGTCGGAGAGCCCGGAAATTTCCGCCGAGCTGCTGGGTATCGATATCGAGCTCAGTGACTTGGAAGACGACGACTTCATGGGTCTGGCCCCGCAACAGGGCGCCAGCAATACCAGCCATGAGCCGACAGAGGATTTGTCACTGGAGGATTACTTCCAGCACTTCGTCCTTGAGCATCAGGACCACATGACCGAGACCGAATTGGCACGCAAACTGGGCGTGAGCCGCAAATGCCTGTGGGAACGGCGCCAGCGCCTGGGTATTCCACGCCGCAAGACCGGTGTGGCCAGCGAAAGCTGAGGGGGTCGCCCCTACAGGTAACACCCAGTAATGTGAAAAAACTGTTACCGCTGATTTTTTGCGTAACAAAAGCCGGGGCTTACGGTAACGGAGCCCCGGCTTTTTTTGGTCCGTCAAAAACCCGAAAACCCCTCAACCCCCCGGTTTTATTGGGCCTCGCAAAAGTTGGCACGCACCCTGCTATATGCTTAGTACAAAAACAATAACAAGCTTTGTACAAGACAATAAAAATAAGACGAATCGACTCACGCATAACAAAAACAACACGGCGGAGGCGCAGCTAACTGATTCTTTTGGAGAGGCGTTGCATTTGGGGCTTGCCCCGCAACCAGGCCGAGAACAACAAAAACTGCCCTAAGGCAGAGCCTGAACTGGTTGGATCGTAGATCAGCAACACAGCGACCAAAGCAATCCGTTTGCTCTTGACTCCCGACTGGGAGTGTCATGAAGGTGAAGCTTCATGGCGAGGGCGATCAACAAAAACAAAAAGCCCGAAACCAATAATAAAAATAGAGCACGCAACTACTTCTGGGGGAGCTTCGGCTCCCCTTGTAGTTTCTGGAATTTGACGTTTCAAAGGCTTATGGCGCAATGCCTGTAGCTTGTTCCTACACCATCCCCTGACTAAATGCTAGAATCCCCGCCCATCATGCGGTCATTCTTCGTTATGGCCGAACATTCCTTCAAACAGTGCATCCCATGCTGAAGAAGTTGTTCCAGTCATTCCGTTCTCCCTTGCGTCGTACGCAACACATTCGCAGCACGCCTGAAGTGCTTAACAGCAATCAGCATTCATTGCAGCGCGCTCAGTTCAGCCGTTATGCGGTGAACATCGTCGAACGTTTGCAGAACGCCGGCTACCAGGCTTATCTGGTGGGCGGCTGCGTACGCGACATGCTGCTCAATATCACGCCCAAGGACTTCGACGTCGCCACCAGCGCCACGCCTGAGCAGGTCCGCGCCGAGTTTCGCAATGCGCGGATCATCGGTCGGCGTTTCAAGTTGGTGCATATCCACTTCGGTCGCGAAATCATCGAAGTCGCGACGTTCCGCGCCGGTCACCCGCAAAACGATGACGAGGAAGACACCAATCAGTCTTCGCGCAACGAGAGCGGGCGCATTCTGCGCGACAACGTCTACGGCACCCTGGAAGAAGACGCGCAACGCCGTGACTTCACCATCAACGCCCTGTATTACGATCCGGTCAGCGAGCGCATCCTCGATTACGCCAATGGCGTACACGATATCCGTAACAACCTGATCCGCTTGATCGGCGACCCGACACAGCGCTACCAGGAAGACCCGGTGCGCATGCTGCGGGCCGTGCGTTTTGCCGCCAAGCTCAACTTCGGCATCGAGAAACACACTGCCGCGCCGATTCGCGACTTGGCACCGATGCTGCGGGAAATCCCGTCCGCGCGCCTGTTCGAAGAAGTGCTCAAGCTGTTCTTGTCGGGCTACGCCGCCGACACATTTGAGATGCTCGTGGACCTGCAGTTGTTCGACCCACTGTTCCCGGCCAGCGCCGAGGCACTGGAACACAACCCGACTTATACCCACACGCTGATCAGCGAAGCCTTGATCAACACCGACCTGCGCATCAAGCAGAACAAACCGGTCACCCCGGCGTTCCTGTTTGCTGCCCTGTTGTGGCCGGCCCTGCCAAAACGCGTACTGCGTTTGCAGGACCGTGGCATGCCGCCGATTCCGGCGATGCAGGAAGCCGCCCACGAGTTGATCGCCGAACAGTGCCAGCGTATCGCCATTCCGAAACGTTTCACTATGCCGATCCGCGAAATCTGGGACATGCAGGAACGCTTGCCCCGCCGTAGCGGCAAGCGCGCCGACCTGCTGCTGGACAACCCGCGCTTCCGGGCGGGCTATGACTTCCTGCTGCTGCGCGAAAGTGCCGGCGAGCAGACCGATGGCCTGGGCGAATGGTGGACCGACTACCAGGACGCCAACGACAGCCAGCGCCGCGACATGATTCGCGACCTCGGCAGCAAGGGTGATGGTGTCGGCGAAGGACCTAAAAAGCGTCGTCGCAGCGGCAGCAAGCGCAAACGCAGCGCTGATGCCTCGGGCGCCGCAGGCGAATAAACGTGGAACGTATCTACATCGGCATGGGCAGCAACCTCGCTGCCCCGGAGCAACAATTGCGCAGCGCTATCGAAGCGCTGGCGCAGTTGCCCGGCACCCACGTCTCAGGCGTCTCTGCCTTCTATCAAAGTGATTCCCTGCTCCCAGGCCAGCCGCGCTACACCAATGCGGTCGCCGCCTTGGACAGCAGCCTCGCGCCCCTGGACCTGCTGGATGCGCTGCAAGCCATCGAGAACGACCAAGGCCGCGAACGCCTTGAGCGCTGGGGGCCGCGCACGCTTGACCTGGATATCCTGCTGTTTGGCGATCAACTGATCGATGAACCGCGCCTCAAGGTCCCGCACTACCAGATGCACCTGCGCGCATTTGTGCTGTATCCACTGGCCGAGCTAGCGCCCGCATCGCTGCAACTGCCCAACGGTCAAACGCTCAACGACTTGCTGACCGCCTGCCCGTTTGTCGGCCTGGAACGCTTGCCCCAAAACTGACTCGATCAATGTGGGAGCTGGCTTGCCTGCGATAGCATCACCTCGGTTTCACTGAAAGACCGAGGCGCCTGCATCGCAGGCAAGCCAGCTCCCACATTTTGATCACCTACACCCTCAAAATCGCTTTCCCACTTGCTGAATCGCGTCAGTAACAGCGGTAACACCGTCATCGTAACAATGCGGTAACACATCCAATTGACTTCCCGTGTCCTCCTCACGACTATAGGCGTCCCGCTGCCGCCAACCCGGCGCTGAAGGGCGCAATCCAGGCCTTATAAGCACTGCTCTCAAGACGGTGCGCCTGTATAAAACGAAGACTCACGCGCGTAACTCGCTGTTTCCAAGCGCCTGAACGAGGACCCTTTTTCATGCCAGACATTACCCTGACCACCTTGCAGAGCCTCAAGCTCAAAGGTGAAAAAATCACCATGCTGACCTGCTACGACGCTACCTTCGCCCACGCCAGCTGCCAGGCAGGGGTTGAGGTGTTGCTGGTAGGCGACTCCCTGGGCATGGTTCTTCAAGGGAATGACAGCACCCTCCCCGTGACCACCGATGAACTGGCCTACCACACGGCCAGCGTCAAGCGCGGTAACAACGGCGCCTTCATCATCGCCGACCTTCCGTTCATGGACTACGCCACGGTCGAACAGACCTTCCTCAACGCTGGCAAACTGATGCGCGCCGGTGCGCACATGGTCAAAGTGGAAGGTGCCGTGTGGCTCGCCGAGTCGATTCGCCTGCTGGCTGAACGCGGCGTGCCGGTGTGCGCACATATGGGCCTTACGCCACAGTCGGTGAACATCCTCGGCGGCTACAAGGTACAAGGCCGCAATGAGGCCCAGGCGCGGCAGATGCGTGCCGATGCCATTGCCCTGGAGCAAGCGGGCGTTGCGATGATCCTGCTTGAATGCGTGCCCAGCGAACTCGCCGCCGAAATCACCCAGGCCGTCAAAGTGCCAGTGATCGGCATTGGCGCGGGCTCGGCCACCGATGGGCAGGTGCTGGTGCTCCACGACATGCTTGGCCTGTCGATTACCGGCCGCGTGCCCAAGTTCGTGAAGAACTTCATGACCGGCCAGGACAGCATCCACGCGGCATTGAGCGCTTACGTCAGCGAAGTCAAAGGCGTGACCTTCCCAGGCGCCGAACACGGATTTTCTGCATGAACACCGTAAGAACCGTACGCGAACTACGATCCGCCGTCGCCCACGCCCGCAAAGCCGGTAAACGCATTGGCTTCGTGCCCACCATGGGCAACCTGCACAGCGGCCACGCCACCCTGGTGACCAAGGCTGTGCAGCAAGCGGACTTTGTCGTCGCCAGCATCTTCGTCAACCCGCTGCAATTTGGCGCGGGTGAAGACCTGGACAAGTATCCCCGCACCCTCGCCGCCGACCAGGAAAAGCTCCTGCAAGCGGGCTGCAACCTGCTGTTCGCACCGACCGTCGAAGAGATGTACCCCGGTGGCATGACCGGCCAGACCCGCGTCAGCGTGCCGCAACTGTCCGAAGGCTTGTGCGGCGCCAGCCGTCCTGGGCATTTCGAAGGCGTGGCAACCGTGGTCAGCAAACTGTTCAACATGGTCCAGCCGGACATCGCTGTATTTGGTCAAAAGGATTACCAGCAACTGGCCGTGATTCGCGCCATGGTCCATGACCTGAACATGCCGATCCAGATCATCGGCGAGCCCACCGTGCGCGCCGAAGACGGCCTGGCGCTGTCCTCGCGCAACGGTTTCCTCAATGCAGAGGAACGTGGGATCGCGCCGGTGCTGTATCGCTGCCTCAGCCAGATTGCCGCCGCCATCAAGAACGGTGACCACGACTTTGCCGCGCTGCGCGCCGAACAGGTCAAGCAGATCGAAGCGGCCGGGTTGCGCCTGGATTACCTCGAAGTGCGCCAGGGCGTGCATCTGCGCCCGGCAACCCCCGAGGACAAGGACATCGTCATCCTGGTGGCGGCCTTCCTGGGCACGACCCGCCTGATCGACAACCTGCATCTGAACCTCATTTAAACCCCGCAATACACCCCGCCGATTGCCCTGCTCGCCGTGCCGGTATAAAAAAGTACCGGCCACAGCGCAGACAAAGCCAAGACATATCGACACGCTAGGTTTAATGTAATCGCCCGGCGCTATAGTTAGCGCTGTCTGGAACCCATTCCTTGAGATAAGACTGGATGTTCCGGGCTTTGAAGTGTCCTAAAGGCAGTCCCCGTAATAAAAGGAAACCCGCAGCGATGGCGTACTACCGCACCCCTCATGACGTTACCGCTCTGCCCGCCTGGCAAGCGCTCAATCAACATCGCCAAGCCATGCAGGATTTCAGCATGCGCGAAGCGTTCAATGCCGATCCCCAGCGATTTTCCCAATTCACCTTGAGCAGCTGCGGACTTTTCCTCGATTACTCGAAAAACCTGATCACCAGCGAAACCCGCGACCTGCTCGTCGGCCTGGCCAAGGAAGTCGGCCTCAAGGACGCGATCGACTCGCTGTACGCTGGCGAGCCGGTCAACTCGTCCGAAGGCCGCCCTGCCCTGCACACCGCCCTGCGCCGCCCGGTGGGCGACAAGCTGTCGGTCAACGGCGTGAACATCATGCCGGACGTGCACAAGGTGCTGAACCAGATCACTGACCTGGTCGGCCGCATCCATGACGGCCTGTGGCGTGGCTACACCGAGAAGCCCATCACCGACGTGGTGAACATCGGCATCGGTGGCTCGTTCCTCGGCCCGGAACTTGTCTCCGAAGCGCTGTTGTCCTACGCCCACAAAGGCGTGCGCTGCCATTACCTGGCGAACATCGACGGCAGCGAGTTCCACGAGCTGACCATGAAGCTGCGCGCCGAGACCACGCTGTTTATCGTCTCGTCGAAATCCTTCAACACCCTCGAAACCCTGAAAAACGCCCAGGCCGCCCGCGCCTGGTACCTGGCCCAGGGTGGCTCGGAAGCCGAGCTGTACCGCCACTTCATTGCTGTGTCGAGCAACAACGCGGCAGCCGTGGCCTTCGGTATCCGCGAAGAAAACATCTTCCCGATGTGGGACTGGGTCGGCGGCCGGTACTCGCTGTGGTCGGCCATCGGCTTGCCTATTGCCCTGGCCATCGGCATGTCCAACTTCAAGGAACTGCTGTCCGGTGCCTACACCATGGACCAGCATTTCCAGAACGCGCCGTTCGAGCAGAACATGCCGGTGCTGCTGGGCCTGCTGGGCGTGTGGTACGGCAACTTCTGGGGTGCGCAGAGCCATGCGATCCTGCCGTACGATCACTACCTGCGTAACATCACCAAACATTTGCAACAGCTGGATATGGAATCCAACGGCAAGAGCGTGCGCCAGGATGGCAAACCGGTGTCCACCGATACTGGCCCGGTGATCTGGGGTGGCGTGGGTTGCAACGGTCAGCATGCTTACCACCAGTTGCTGCACCAAGGGACTCAACTGATCCCGGCCGACTTCATCGTGCCGATCGTCAGCTTCAACCCGGTGTCCGATCATCATCAGTGGCTGTACGCCAACTGCCTATCCCAGAGCCAGGCCCTGATGCTCGGCAAAACCCGCAGCGAAGCCGAATCCGAGCTGCGCGACAAGGGCATCCCGGAAGACGAAGTGCAGAAGCTGGCCCCTCACAAGGTGATCCCGGGCAACCGTCCGAGCAATACCCTGGTGGTGGAGCGCATCAGCCCGCGTCGCCTCGGCGCGCTGGTTGCCATGTATGAGCACAAAGTGTTCGTGCAGAGCGTGATCTGGGGTATCAACGCCTTTGACCAATGGGGCGTGGAGCTGGGTAAAGAGCTGGGCAAGGGCGTCTACAACCGCCTGACCGGCGCCGAAGAAACCTTGGCCGAAGACGCTTCGACCCAGGGCCTGATCAACTACTTCCGCGGCCGTCACCGCGGCTGATCCAGGTATCGCAGGGCCAACGTCCGTTTGGACGTTGGCCTTGAACCCTCCTCACACAGGGTGCATCTTTATAGCTTGTCGCAAAAACAAGAATAAGGATCGCTCATGTTCGATATCAGCACGTTTCCCACCGCCGATGCCGTCCGTCGGGCTGCGCAACTCAGTCAAGAGGACTACCAGCGCCTCTATCGTCAATCCATTGAGCAACCCGATACGTTCTGGGCCGAACAGGCCAAGGGCTTTCTCGACTGGACCACCCCCTGGCACACCGTTCAACACTCGGACATCCACACGGGCGCGGCCCAATGGTTTGCCGGTGGCCAACTGAACGTCAGCTACAACTGCATCGACCGTCACCTGGCACAGCGCGCCGATCAGCCGGCCTTCATCTGGGAGGGCGATGATCCGACAAACTCTTGCACCATCACCTACCGCCAACTGCACAAAAACGTCTGCCGCCTGGCCAACGTGCTGAAAAGCCGTGGGGTGAATAAAGGCGACCGCGTGTGCATCTACATGCCGATGATCCCGGAAGCGGCCTACGCCATGCTGGCCTGCACGCGGATTGGCGCCGTGCACTCAGTCGTGTTTGGTGGTTTTTCGCCGGATGCGCTGCGCGACCGTATTCTCGACGCCGACTGTCGGACCGTGATCACCGCCGATGAAGGCGTGCGCGGCGGCAAGCCCGTGGCCTTGAAACAGAATGTCGACAAGGCCCTGGCCAGTTGTCCGAATGTCAGCACCGTCGTGGTGGTGCAACGCACCCGTGCCGCCGTGAACTGGAGCGAAGACCGCGACCTCAACTACCAGCAGGCCGTGGACGCGGCCAGCGACGATTGCCCGCCAGAGCCGATGGACGCCGAAGACCCGCTGTTCATCCTCTACACCTCCGGCAGCACCGGGAAACCCAAAGGCGTGCTGCACACCACCGGCGGCTACCTGCTGCAGGCGGCCATGACCTTCAAATACGTGCTCGATTACCGAGACGGCGAGGTGTTCTGGTGCACCGCCGATGTGGGCTGGGTCACCGGCCATAGCTACATCGTGTATGGCCCGCTGGCCAATGGCGCCACCTCGCTGATGTTCGAGGGCGTGCCGAGCTACCCGGATAGCTCGCGGTTCTGGCAGGTCATCGATAAACACCAGGTGAATATTTTCTACACCGCCCCAACGGCCTTGCGCGCCTTGATGCGCGAGGGCCACGGCCCACTGGAAAACACCTCCCGCGCCAGCCTGCGTTTACTGGGCAGCGTGGGCGAGCCGATCAATCCGGAGGCTTGGGACTGGTACTTCAACGCCGTGGGCGAACAAAGCTGCCCGATTGTGGATACCTGGTGGCAGACCGAGACCGGCGGCATCATGCTCAGCCCGTTGGTCAGCGCCGAGCGGATCAAGCCGGGCTGCGCCACCCAGCCGATGCTTGGTGTGCAACCGGTGTTGCTGGATGAGCAGGGCAAGGTGATCACGGGCGCCGGCAGCGGCGTGCTCGCGATCAAGTCAAGCTGGCCGGGGCAGATCCGCAGTGTCTACGGCGACCCACAGCGGATGATCGACACCTATTTCAAGCCCTACCCCGGCTACTACTTCACCGGCGACGGCGCACGTCGCGATGAAGACGGCGATTATTGGATCACCGGGCGTATCGACGATGTGATCAACGTGTCCGGGCACCGTATCGGCACCGCCGAGGTGGAAAGTGCGCTGGTGCTCCACGACCAAGTGGCCGAGGCTGCGGTGGTGGGCTACCCCCACGATGTCAAAGGCCAGGGCATCTACGCCTTCGTCACCCCCATGAACGGCGTGGAACCCAGCGATGAGCTGAAAAAACACCTGCTGGAGCTGGTCAGCAAGGAAATCGGCAGCTTTGCCAAGCCGGAACTGATCCAATGGGCACCGGCCTTGCCGAAAACCCGCTCCGGCAAGATCATGCGCAGGATTTTGCGCAAGATCGCCTGCAACGAACTGGACAGCCTCGGCGATACCTCGACCCTCGCCGACCCCAGCGTCGTGGACGGCCTGATCGACAAACGCCTGAACCGCTAGGAACCCCTGACTCGCCATGGAATTTATCCGCAGCCGTATCGAAACCCAACTGATGAGCCTCACCGGCTTGTCACTGGGCCAACTGGACCTGGAAAACCCCAAGGGCGATCCCGGCCTGTTCGGGCCGGACTCGGTCAGTTGGCAAGTTCATGGCGACTTCAGCAGCATGCTCATCGGCGGTATCAGTGCGTTGATGCTGCAAGCCCTGCATCCTCTGGCCCTGGCCGGCGTGTGGGACCATTCGAACTTTCGCCAGGACATGCTCGGGCGCCTGCGGCGCACTTCGCAGTTCATTTCCGGCACTACCTTCGGTTCGCGCAAAGATGCCGACTGGCTGATCGAAAAAGTGCGCACCATTCATTTGCAGGTGGTCGGCCATGCCCCGGATGGGCGGCCTTATGCGGCAAGCGACCCGGACCTGCTGACCTGGGTGCATGTAGCGGAGGTGAGTAACTTTCTCGCCGCCCATTTGCGCTATCGCAACCCGACGCTTTCGGGGCGCGACCAGGATCGTTACTACAGCGAAATCGCCTTGATAGCGGAGCGCTTGGGCGCACGGAATGTACCGCGATCACGGCAGGAAATTTCCGATTATCTGGAGCGCATCCGCCCGCAATTGCTGTGTGACGAACGCAGCCGCGAAGTACTGCGCCTGCTGCTGAACGCGCCTTCGCCCAGCACGTTGGCCAAGCCGTTTGGCGCCTTGATGATGCAGGCCGGAATCGACCTGCTGCCGGACTGGGCCAGCGCCATGCTCGGTCAGCGGCAGAACCCGATGCAACGCCAGATGATCCGCGCCGGGGTCAAGCGCAGTGCGCCGCTGCTGCGCTGGGCGATGCGCAATGGTTCGGTACAACGGGCACACCGACGGATGGGGTTGATGTAGGCAAGGCCCTATAGCTGTTAAACTTCGCGCCCTCATTTACAGCCAGGCGCGCTCCATGTCTCCTTTGAATCAGGCGCTGCGCGCCGCCCTCGATCATCGCCAAGACCTGATCAACGAGCTGCACGCCCAAGGCACCGATTGCTATCGCCTGTTCCACGGCAGCCAGGAAGGTGCCGGCGGCCTGACCATCGACCGCTACGGCCCGCAGTTGCTGGTGCAGAGTTTCCACCAGTCGCTGGAAACAGCAGACCTGCTGGACCTGCATCAACTGATCAACCAGTACCTGGGCCTGGAGTTGCTGCTGGTCTACAACGACCGCTCCCATGGCAACTCGCGGATCGACCGCGAAGACACGGTCTATCGCGCCGAACCCGCAGCACTGGAAGACCTGGTCGGCCACGAATGGGGCCTCAATTACCGTGTGCGTGGCCGCCATGCCGGGCAGGATCCTTTACTGTTCCTCGACCTGCGCAATACACGCGGCTGGGTCAAAGAGCACAGTGCCGGCAAAAGCGTGCTGAACCTGTTCGCCTACACCTGCGGCGTGGGCCTGAGCGCCGCGGCCGGTGGCGCGAGTGAGGTGTGCAACCTGGACTTCGCTGAAGGCAACCTGGCGGTCGGGCGTGAAAACGGCCTGCTCAACCCAAAACTGCCGAGCATGGCGTTTGTGCAGTCCGACTACTTCCCGGCGATTCGCCAGCTGGCCGGACTGCCGATTACCCAACGGCGCGGGCAGAAACTGCCGAGCTACCCGCGTCTTGAACAGCGTCAATATGACTTGGTGCTGCTCGATCCTCCGGCCTGGGCCAAGAGCGCCTTCGGCACCGTCGACCTGTTGCGCGACTACCAGAGCCTGCTCAAGCCCGCACTGCTCGCGACGGCGGATAACGGCGTGCTGATTTGCTGCAACAACCTGGCAAAAGTCAGCATGGAGGATTGGCGCGAACAGGTCTTGCGCTGTGCGGAAAAAGCCGGGCGCCCCGTGCGCGACTGGCAAATCATGACACCGGGGGCGGATTTTCCTTCACAGGATCAGCAGCCACCCCTGAAAACACTGATACTCCAGCTGTAGGACACGTCCCAAAGCCCCGGTTCTTCGGAACCGAAAACCCGTGCCATACTCCAAGGCACTCCTGTTCGATATAGATGGCGCCGCCCCATGTCCAAAGGATTGATTCGCGCCACTGGCGCCTTGTTGACCGCCCTTGCCCTGTACAGCTTGCTGGGCTTTTTGATTCTGCCGGGCATCGCCCTTCGCATTGCCAACCAACAACTGGCCAATTACGCCACGGTGCCGGCGCGGATCGAGCGCATCGAGCTCAATCCGTTCAGCCTGGAAGTCACCGCATGGGGCCTGAAGATTGGTGAACCCGGCAAGGAACAGGTAGGTTTTGAGCGCCTCTACGCCAACCTGCAGATCGACAGCCTGTGGACTCGCGCCCTGCATCTGGCCGATGTGCAATTGGATCAGCCCAAGACCGAGCTGCTGTTCGACAAGTCCGGCCAATTGAACCTGGCGCGGTTGTTCAAATTGCCTGCGAGCGAACCCTCTCCCGCCGATCCCGACGCCAAGCCGTTCCCACTGCGTATCGACAGCATCAAGCTGGCCGGCGGTTATGTGCACTTCCAGGATCTACGCCCCAGCGAGCCGATCGAATTTCTCTACGACAAACTCGACTTTGAGCTCAAAAACCTCAGCACCTTGCCTGAAGACAATGCCGACATGACCTTGGTCGCGGCTGGCCCTGAGGGCGGGCAGATCGATTGGAAAGGCAACTTCAGCCTGGTGCCGATCACGTCCGAAGGTACGCTGAAGGTCACTGACGGCAAGATGAAAGCCTGGTGGCCGTATGTGCGTGACGCGCTGCCCCTGGTCCTCGAAGACGGTGTGCTCAACTTCAGTACCGACTATAAATTCAGCCTGGCCAAAGAAACCGAGCTGAACCTGACAAACACAGCCGCCAGCATCGCGCCGTTCGCCATCAAGGCGCCGGATGGCCGCCCGCTGGTGCGCCTGGAGCGCCTGGACGTCAGCGAGACCACAGTGGACCTGGCCAAGCAGCAAGTGGTGGTCGGCAAGATCCGCAGCAACAAACTGGAAACCTGGGCCGCCCGTGAAGCCGATGGGCAACTGGACTGGCAGAAACTGTTCGCCAGCCAACCGAGCAAGCCAGCCAAGGCGCCGGAGCCAGCCACGGCGCCCGCCACCGCCGATTCGCCAAAGCCTGCACCCGCTGCGCCAAGCAAACCTTGGCAGGTGCTGCTCAAGGACGTGCAACTGCGCAACTATCAAGTGCACTTGGCCGACCGACAGGTCAAACCAGCCGTAGCGCTGGAGCTGGGCCCGTTGAATGTCGATGTACAGAATTTCGACAGCCTCAACCAGAGCCCATTCACCCTCAAGGTCGACAGCGGCCTGGGCAAGCAAGGCAAGATCCAGGCAACCGGCGAAGTCAACCTCAACCCGGTCAGCGCCAAGTTGAAGGTCACCACCAAGGACATCGACCTGCGGGTCGCCCAGTCCTATATCAGCCCGTTTATCCGTCTTGAACTGCGTAGTGGCATGCTCGGCAGTGACCTCGACGTGAACCTGAAAAGCACCGAGCCCCTGGCGCTGCAGATTACCGGGCGGGCGCAGGTTGACCAGTTGCACACCTTGGACACCCTGAAGACCCGTGACTTCCTCAAATGGCAGCGTCTGGTCGTCGAGGGTCTGAACTATCAGCACGGCAACAGCCTGTCGATCGACAAGGTCAACCTGTTGCAACCCTATGCGCGGTTCATGATCAACGATGACCGCACCACCAACGTCGACGACCTGCTGATCCCGCAGCCAGCCGACACGGGTGCCAAATCGGCGGCCAAGCCTGCTGCGAGCAACGATAAACCCCTGGGCATTCGTATCGGGCAGATTGCTATCAACGACGGCTCGGCCAATTTTGCCGACTTCAGTCTTACACCCAACTTCGCCACCGCCATTCAACAGCTCAACGGACAGATCGGCACGATTGACAGCCGTCAGGCCAAACCGGCCAGCGTCGATATCAAGGGCAAGGTGGACCGCTATGCGCCGGTCACGATCAAAGGCAGCGTAAACCCGTTTGACCCCATGTCAGCGCTGGACATCGCCACCAGTTTCAAACGCGTTGAGCTGACCACATTGACGCCTTATTCAGGCAAGTTCGCCGGCTTCCGTATCCGCAAGGGCCGCCTGAACCTCGACCTGCACTACGTGATCACCAAAGGCCAGTTGAAGGCCGAGAACAAAGTGGTGGTCGAGCAACTGCAACTGGGTGAGAAGGTCGACAGCGCCGATGCCGTGGACTTGCCGATTCGTCTGGCAATCGCCTTGCTCAAGGACACCGACGGCAAGATCTCGATCGAGCTGCCGGTTACTGGCGACCTGAACAACCCGCAATTCAGCGTGATGCCGATTGTGTGGCAGACCCTGCGTAACCTGGTGGTCCGTGCAGCGACAGCGCCGTTCAAGTTTATCGGCGGGTTGGTCACCGGGGGCGGCTCGGAGGACTTGGGCAATGTGTCCTTCGCCCCGGGTTCCACCGAGTTGAGCAAAGACGCCGAGAGCGCGCTGAACACACTGGCCAAGGCACTCAAGGAACGCCCAGCCCTGCGCCTGGAAATTGAAGGCACAGCGGCTGCCAGCAGCGACGGCCCTTTCCTGGCCGCCGAACGCCTGGAACGCGAATACCAGTACAACTACTACAAAATCCTCCAGCGCCGCGGCGATAAAGTCCCGGCTCAAGCGTCGTTGCTGGTCGTTCCGGAAAGCGAAAAAGCACCGTTGCTCGAAGGCATCTACCGTACCCGCGTGAAACAACAGCCACCTGCGGAGTGGAAAGACCTGAGCCGCGATGACCGGTCAGCCAAGCTGCGTGACGGCGTGATCAAGTTCTGGAGCAATAGCGACGTGCTGCTGCGGCAACTCGGCCAGGATCGTGCCAGCACCATCAAGGATTACCTGGTGGACAAGGGCCAGCTGGAAGACGACCGCGTGTACTTTATTGATGCCAACCTGGGCCAGGCGGAGAAAGATGGCCGTGTGGTAACGCTTATGCACCTGGATGCCGAATAACCTGGCCCAATAGAACAGGCCCCGACACAAGTGCCGGGGCCTGAGTTGACCACATCCTTGTGGTCGGTCGCATGAACCTTAGAGGTGCATTGAGTGGATATCTAGCTCACTCGTGGCCGCCGCTTAAGTCAAACGAACTGTCCAGCGTTACTCTGCTTTCAGGCCATCGGCCGAGACAGCTTTAACGCCTTTGATTTTCTTGGTAATCGCTACAGCAGTGGTTTTCTGCGCTTCGCTAACGGCTACGGTCGACGACAGGGAAACAACGCCTTTATTGGTTTCGACCTTGATGTCGGTGCCAGGAATACCCTTTTCGGTAACCAGGTCAGCTTTTACCTTGGTGGTGATCCAAGTGTCGCTGGTGGTTTCTTTGGCGTCATGGGCTGCGCCTTTGGTTTTGTCGATGCCATCTGCTTTGGTAGCACCGCCAGCCATCAGGCCATCAGCGGAAACAGCAGTGACGCCTTTGATCTTTTTGGTGATCGCGACAGCAGTAGCTTTCTGTGCGTCAGAGATAGCGACTGTCGAGGACAGGGAAACCACGCCTTTGTTGGTTTCAACCTTGATGTCCGAACCAGGAATGCCCTTTTCGGTCAGCAGGTCGGATTTGACTTTGGTGGTGATCCAAGTATCCGAAACGCTTTCCTTGGCCTTGGTAGCTTCGCCAGCCGCCAACGTCATAGGGGCTTGGGAAGTCTGAGCAAAGGCTACGTTAGCACCCATGGCCAGAGTCAGAGCGGTAGCAGTAGCGAGAGCGAACTTCTTCATACGAGTAACTCCTGTTTTATTAAAAGTCTGCAGTACATGAACCTTGATGCTGCAGCGTTAACAGGGATATTGCAGGCAGTGTGCCAAGTCGAAGCCTTCAATTAAACCCTTATAAAACAACAACTTATGAATATTGAATATTTCCGGAATCGTGCAACTTGCATGAAGGCCGTCGTGCCTGCATGCAAGTTGCGGCTTTTGCATTGGGCTAAACGGCTGATTTCGCTTCACTTTCCCGCGCCCATGAAAAAAGGACCCCGAAGGGTCCTTTTGTTCAGCTTAAACCTGCGGGTAATTAAACTCCCGAAGCCTTGGCTGCTGCTACGTCCTTGATGGACAGCTTGATACGGCCGCGGTTGTCCACGTCCAGTACCAGCACTTCCACTTCCTGGCCTTCTTTCAGAATGTCGGTCACTTTCTCAACACGAGCGTCGCTCAGCATGGAGATGTGAACCAGACCGTCTTTGCCCGGCAGGATGTTGACGAATGCGCCGAAGTCGACGATGCGCTCAACCTTACCCACGTAGATCTTGCCGATCTCGGCTTCAGCGGTGATGCCCAGGACGCGCTGACGTGCAGCTTCAGCCGCTTCCTTGGTTTCGCCGAAGATCTTGATCGAGCCGTCGTCTTCGATGTCGATCGAAGCCTTGGTTTCTTCGCAGATCGCACGGATGGTCGCGCCACCTTTACCGATAACATCACGGATTTTGTCGGTGTCGATTTTCATCGCGATCATGGTCGGAGCATTTTCCGACAGCTCGGTACGCGACTGGCCAATGATCTGGTTCATCTGGCCGAGAATGTTCAGGCGCGCTTCCAGGGCTTGGCCCAGAGCGATCTCCATGATTTCTTCGGTGATGCCTTTGATCTTGATGTCCATCTGCAGCGCGGTAACACCTTTAGCGGTACCGGCTACTTTGAAGTCCATGTCGCCCAGGTGGTCTTCGTCGCCCAGGATGTCGGTCAGGATGGCGAACTTCTCGCCTTCTTTAACCAGACCCATGGCGATACCAGCAACCGGTGCCTTCATCGGTACACCGGCGTCCATCAGGGCCAGGGAAGCACCGCAAACGGAAGCCATGGAGCTGGAACCGTTGGATTCAGTGATTTCCGACACAACACGGATGGTGTACGGGAACACGTCAGCAGCAGGCAACATTGCGGAAATCGAACGACGGGCCAGACGGCCGTGACCGATTTCGCGACGACCAGCACCACCCATACGACCACACTCGCCCACCGAGAACGGAGGGAAGTTGTAGTGCAGCATGAACGGGTCTTTTTTCTCGCCTTCCAGGGTGTCCAGCAGCTGTGCGTCACGGGCGGTACCCAGGGTCGCAACTACCAGAGCCTGAGTTTCACCACGGGTGAACAGTGCCGAACCGTGGGTCTTCGGCAGAACGCCGACTTCGATGTTCAGCGGACGTACGGTGCGGGTGTCACGACCGTCGATACGTGGCTTGCCGTTAACGATGTTTTCGCGAACGGTGCGGTATTCGATTTCACCGAATGCAGCTTTGACTTCGCTGGAAGAAGGCTGGCCTTCTTCACCGGACAGCTTGGCTACAACCTGATCCTTCAGCTCGCCCAGGCGAGCGTAACGGTCGGCCTTGACGGTGATGGTGTAGGCGTCGGAGATGGCAGCGCCGAACTCGGAGCGGATAGCGCCCAGCAGTTCGGTAGCTTCGGCTTGTGGAGCCCAGGCCCAAGTAGGCTTGGCAGCTTCGGCAGCCAGTTCTTTAACTGCGTTGATCACAACCTGGAATTCGTCGTGAGCAAACAGTACGGCGCCCAGCATCTGGTCTTCGGTCAGCTCTTTGGCTTCCGATTCAACCATCAATACGGCTTCCGAGGTACCGGCAACGACCATGTCCAGGCTCGATGCTTTCTGTTGCTCGTAAGTCGGGTTCAGCAGGTAGCCGGTGCTTTCGTGGAAAGCAACGCGGGCAGCGCCGATCGGGCCATCGAAAGGAATACCGGAGATCGCCAGGGCAGCCGACGTACCGATCATTGCAGCAACGTCCGGATCGGTTTTCTTGCTGGTGGAAACGACGGTGCAGACAACCTGCACTTCGTTCATGAAGCCTTCAGGGAACAGCGGACGGATCGGACGGTCGATCAGTCGGGAAGTCAGGGTTTCTTTCTCGGAAGGACGACCTTCACGCTTGAAGAAACCGCCAGGGATCTTACCGGCAGCGTAAGTCTTTTCCTGGTAATGAACAGAAAGAGGGAAGAAGCCCTTGCTCGGATCAGCGGTCTTGGCGCCAACAACGGTCACCAATACGGTAACGTCGTCATCAACGGTAACCAGCACTGCGCCGGAGGCTTGACGGGCGATACGGCCTGTCTCAAGGGTAACGGTCGACTGACCGAACTGGAATTTTTTGATAACCGGGTTCACGGTGTCCTACCTTCTTTGTGGCTCTTGGGGAACTTGTTTTCTTGCGAAATTCTTGGGCAATGTCGGGAATCGGCCCGACCCTTGTCCAGGGGGTAAAACGTGTATCCAGATAAAACTTGAGGCTGGGAGCCTACCATGAGCCCACGGGAATCCCGATGACACACGGCAGACAACCAACCTCTAGCGCAATCGCTTATTAGCGACGCAGACCCAGGCGACCGATCAGAGCCTGATAACGACCCAGATCCTTGCCTTTCAGGTAATCCAGCAGCTTACGACGCTGGTTTACCATGCGGATCAGACCACGACGGGAGTGGTGATCTTTACCGTTGGCCTTGAAGTGACCTTGCAGCTTGTTGATGTTGTGGGTCAGCAGTGCAACTTGCACTTCTGGCGAACCAGTGTCACCAACAGCTTGCTGATAGTCAGCAACGATTTGTGCTTTTTCTTGAACGTCGAGAGCCATGAGGCAATCCTTTTTTCAGGAAACCACCCAAAGGGCAGTTTCAACAGGCCAGGGACAAATCCCTGTATCTAAAAATGAGTGTTGACCGTGCCTGTTAACAGCCACACTCGTCCGGTCATTCTGACCGAATCAGTCTACGCGGCGCGATGCGCCCGTCTTCGCTCACTTCACCGATACCGATAAAGCGACCGTTATGATCCTGTACCCGCACCATGCCGAACTTCGGAGCATCCGGGGCACGTACCGGCTGGCCGTTGAGCCAGTAGAACGCGCTGTGCTCCGAGAAGTGCAGCAACGGCCAATCCAGCAAACCGCTGTCCGATGGCATCAGGAAGCGATCAACCGCTTCATTGCCGCCTTCGGCGTGTACCGCTTCCAACTCTTCCAGCGTGACCGTCTGAGCGAGGCTGAAAGGTCCGGCCTGGGTGCGTCGCAGTTCTGCAACGTACGCGCCGCAACCGAGCTGTTCACCAATATCTTCCACCAGGGTACGGATATAGGTGCCTTTGCTGCAGTCCACGGCCAGGCGTGCGGTTTCACCTTCACAGGCGAGCAATTCCAAGCGCGCAATAGTAACAGAACGCGGTTCACGCTCCACTACTTCGCCCGCACGTGCCAGCTTGTAAAGTGGCTGCCCGTCACGCTTGAGAGCCGAGTACATCGGCGGTATCTGACTGATTTGCCCACGAAAAGCGGGTAAAGCGGCTTCGATATCAGCACGACCAACGGTCACCTCGCGAACCTGCAAAACATCACCTTCGGCATCCGCCGTGGTGGTGGTCTTGCCCAGTTGCATCAGGGTTTCGTAACCCTTGTCGGAATCCAGCAGGTATTGCGAGAACTTGGTCGCTTCGCCAAAGCACAACGGCAGTACGCCGGTAGCCAGGGGATCGAGGCTACCGGTATGCCCGGCTTTCTCGGCATTGAGCAGCCAGCGGACCTTCTGCAACGCGGCATTGGAGGTAAAGCCAATGGGTTTGTCGAGCAGAATGATGCCGCTGACGTTGCGACGGATACGTTTGACCTGAGCCACCGCTTACTCCTTGGCGTCTTCAGGTGTGGACGGATGCTGGCTGTCTTCAGCCACGGCGCGCTCGATCAACGCCGACAGGTGCGCACCACGCACGACGCTTTCGTCGTAGTGGAAGTGCAACTGCGGAACACTGCGCAACTTCATTTCGCGGGCCAACTGCATGCGCAGGAAACCGGCGGCAGAGTTGAGCACCTTGATGCTTTGTGCGATTTCTTCGCTGTTGTCCTGCCCCATCACAGTGATGAAGATCTTGGCGTGACCCACGTCACGGCTCACTTCAACGGCGGTGATAGTGACCAGGCCAACGCGCGGGTCTTTGACTTCGCGACGGATCAGTTGGGCCAGCTCGCGCTGCATCTGATCGCCGATACGTTGGGTACGGCTGTATTCTTTTGCCATGTCTTGTTACCTGTTACTGCCACACGGTGAAACCCGTGGGGTCTGAAAGCGGCAAACGCCCGGCCTGACAAAAGCCAGACCGGGCGTTGCGTTTAGAGTCCGTACGCTGCGCGGGGCATTTTCATGCCCACACGCGACGTGGCTCCGGAAGTGCGCGAGTTAGAGGCTGCGAGCAACCTGAACCTTCTCGTAGACTTCGATCTTGTCGCCAGGCTTGACGTCGTTGTAGCTCTTGACGCCGATACCGCATTCCATGCCGGCACGTACTTCGGAAGCGTCATCCTTGAAGCGGCGCAGGGATTCCAGCTCGCCTTCGAAGATAACGATGTCTTCACGCAGTACACGGATCGGACGGTTACGGTACACAGTACCTTCGATAACCATGCAACCGGCGATCGCACCGAATTTCGGCGAGCGGAACACGTCACGCACCTCGGCGATACCCAGGATATTTTCCCGAACGTCGCTGCCAAGCATGCCGGTGAGGGCTTTCTTGACGTCTTCGATGATGTCGTAGATGACGTTGTAGTAACGCATGTCCAGGCCTTCCTGCTCGACGATCTTCCGTGCGCCAGCATCGGCACGCACGTTGAAGCCGAACAATACAGCGTTGGAAGCCAGTGCCAGGTTAGCGTCGGATTCGGTGATACCACCGACACCGCCACCCACAACACGCACTTGCACTTCGTCGTTACCCAGGCCATTCAAGGCGCCGTTCAACGCTTCGAGGGAACCACGAACGTCAGATTTGAGGACGATATTCAGCGTCTTCTTCTCTGCCTGGCCCATGTTCTCGAAGATGTTTTCCAGCTTGCCGGCGTGAGCGCGAGCCAGTTTGACTTCGCGGAACTTGCCTTGACGGAACAGAGCCACTTCACGGGCTTTCTTCTCGTCCGACAGGACGCTCATCTCGTCGCCAGCGTCCGGGGTACCGTCCAGGCCGAGGATCTCGACAGGGATGGAAGGACCGGCTTCCTTGATTGGCTTGCCGTTCTCGTCGAGCATGGCACGTACACGGCCATAGTTCGAACCGACCAGGACCATGTCGCCTTGGCGCAGGGTACCGTCTTGAACCAGAACGGTTGCAACCGGGCCACGACCTTTGTCGAGACGCGATTCAACCACAACGCCACGACCTGGGGCCGATGGGGTTGCTTTCAGTTCGAGCACTTCAGCTTGCAGCAGGACCGCTTCGAGCAGTTCGTCCACGCCAGTACCGACTTTCGCCGAAACCGAAACGAACGGCGTATCACCGCCCCACTCTTCAGACGTCACGCCGTGAACCGACAGTTCGCTACGGATGCGATCAAGATCGGCGCCCGGCTTGTCGATTTTGTTCACGGCAACAACCAGTGGAACACCAGCGGCCTTGGCGTGCTGGACAGCTTCAATGGTCTGCGGCATCACGCCGTCGTCCGCTGCAACTACCAGGATCACGATGTCAGTCGCCTTGGCACCACGGGCACGCATTGCGGTAAACGCGGCGTGACCAGGGGTGTCGAGGAAGGTGACCATGCCGCGCTCGGTTTCAACGTGGTATGCACCGATGTGCTGGGTGATACCGCCGGCTTCGCCAGCAGCTACCTTGGCACGACGGATATAGTCGAGCAGCGACGTCTTACCATGGTCAACGTGGCCCATTACGGTCACAACTGGCGCACGGGAGAACGTCTCACCTTCAAACTTCAGGGACTCTGCCAGGGAATCTTCCAGGGCGGTGTCGCTGACCAGGGTCACTTTGTGGCCCAGTTCTTCGGCTACCAGCTGAGCAGTTTCCTGATCAAGCACCTGGTTGATGGTCGCTGGAGTACCCAGTTTGAACATGAACTTGATGATTTCAGCAGCCTTGACCGACATCTGGTTGGCGAGATCGCCAACAGTGATGGTCTCGCCGATCTGCACATCACGCACGACAGGGCCGGTTGGGCTCTGGAAACCGTGGGCGTTGCGCTTCTTCAGCTTGGCCTTGCCGCGACCACCACGACGGAAGCCATCGCTTTCTTCGTCGGTAGTACGTGGGGCAACGCGTGGCGCAGGCGCTTTCTCTTTGACCGAAGCGCGATGCGGAGCGTTTTTGCGCTCGCCATCGCCACCGCCACCGCGACGATTGTTATCGTCGGCACGTGGTTTGTCCGGACGACGAGGTTCCTCGCGCTTGCGGGCATCGGCAGCAGGTGCTGGTGCAGCGGCAACCGGAGCGGCCTCACGCACAGCTTCTGCAGGAGCAGCGACCGCATCAGTCGAAGCAGTTTGCGCAGCAGCAGGCTGACGGCGCGCTTCTTCTTCGGCGCGACGCTTGGATTCTTCTTCAGCCTTCTGACGAGCAGCATTTTCTACTGCGCGACGTTCATCCAGTTCGCGTTTGCGCTCGGCTTCGATTTCTTCCGGGCTGCGCTGTACGAAGACTTTTTTCTTGCGTACTTCAACGCTGATGCTCTTGCTACCAGCAACACGCAGGGTGCTGGTAGTTTTGCGCTGCAATGTAATCTTGCGCGGTTCTTCCACTTTCGCCTTGTGGCTGCTCTTCAAGTGAGTCAGCAAAGACTGCTTCTCACTATCGCTCACACCTTCATCGGCGGCGGTGTGCGGCAGACCTGCCTCACGCATCTGCTGCAACAGGCGCTCTACCGGTGTTTTGACCTCATCGGCCAGTTGTTTCACCGTGACTTGCGTCATGCACTTCTCTCCTCAGGCCGCGCCTAATTACTCGAACCAATGGGCTCGGGCGGCCATGATCAACTTGCCGGCACGATCATCGTCAATGCCGTCGATGTCGAGCAGGTCGTCAATAGACTGCTCGGCCAGGTCTTCGCGGGTAATTACGCCGCGCACCGCCAGTTCCATCGCCAAATCCTTGTCCATACCCTCAAGCGAGAGCAGGTCTTCGGCCGGATGGGCGTCTGCCAGCTTTTCCTCAGTAGCGATGGCTTTAGTCAACAAACGATCCTTGGCCCGAGCGCGAAGCTCGTTGACGGTGTCTTCGTCAAAGCCGTCGATGTTGAGCATTTCTTCCAACGGTACGTAGGCAATCTCTTCCAGGCTGGTAAAGCCTTCATCTACCAGCACCTGTGCCAGGTCTTCGTCGACTTCCAACTCGTCGATGAAGTTGCGCAGGATGTCACCGGTTTCAGCTTGCTGCTTAGCCTGGATGTCCGATTCGGTCATCACGTTCAGGGTCCAACCGGTCAGTTGGCTGGCCAGACGCACGTTCTGACCACCACGACCAATGGCCTGAGCCAGATTGTCTGCGCCAACGGCGATGTCCATTGCATGGGCATCTTCGTCAACGATAATTGCCGCCACTTCAGCAGGCGACATTGCGTTGATCACGAACTGCGCCGGGTTATCGTCCCACAGGACGATGTCCACACGCTCACCGCCCAATTCGCCCGACACTGCCTGGACGCGCGAACCGCGCATACCAATGCAAGCACCTTGCGGGTCGATGCGTTTGTCCTTGGAGCGGACCGCGATCTTGGCGCGCGAGCCCGGGTCGCGGGACGCAGCCATGACTTCAATCAGGCCTTCGGCGATTTCCGGCACTTCGATACGGAACAGCTCGATCAGCATTTCCGGCGCGGTACGCGACAGGATCAACTGAGGGCCGCGGTTCTCGGTGCGGATTTCCTTGAGCAGTGCACGCAGGCGCACGCCAACACGGAAGGTTTCGCGAGAGATGATGTCTTCGCGGGCCAGCAACGCTTCGGCGTTGTTGCCCAAGTCGACGATCACATTGTCGCGGGTCACTTTTTTCACGGTGCCGGAGATGATTTCACCCAGGCGCTCGCGATAAGCGTCGACAACTTGAGCGCGCTCAGCTTCGCGAACCTTTTGCACGATCACCTGTTTGGCGGTCTGTGCAGCAATACGGCCGAACTCGATGGATTCGATCTTTTCTTCGACGACATCACCGACCTGGGCGCCCGGGTGCGTTTCAGCAACCTTGCTTGGCCAGGTTTCGATGGCCGGATCATCAAGATCGGCTTCTTCGACGACCGTCCAGCGACGGAAAGTCTCATAGGCACCGGTGTGGCGGTTAATTTCCACACGCAGATCAACTTCGTCTTCAAAACGCTTTTTGGTAGCAGTGGCCAGGGCCAGCTCCAGCGCTTCAAAAATCACGTTTGCCGGTACGCCCTTTTCATTGGATACCGACTCAACAACCAGCAGTACTTCTTTGCTCATCGTACGCCTCGCCTTTCGCAAGCCATTGGATCCGCGGGATCCGCGTCTCAGTCAAAACTGGGAATAATGTTGGCCTTGTCGATCATATCGATCGGCAACAGGAACTCATGGTCTTCTACCTGCACCACGACATCCTGTTCTTCTACACCGCGCAGAAGGCCCTGAAAGTTGCGTCGCCCTTCAAAAGGAGACCGCAGCTTGATCTTCACTTGTTCACCGGCAAATTTTGCAAACTGCTCAATAGTGAACAGTGGGCGTTCCATGCCTGGCGAGGAAACTTCGAGGGTGTATTCAACGGAAATTGGATCTTCAACATCCAGGACACCGCTGATCTGACGGCTGACAATGGCACAATCGTCCACCAGCACACCGCCCTCTTTATCGATATAAACGCGCAACATTGAGTGGCGACCTTGAGCCGAAAACTCAATACCCCAGCATTCATAGCCTAGGGCCACGACCACCGGGGCCAGCAAGGCCTGCAACTCTTCTAGCTTGCTCGACACCTGAACCCCCTCGTGCATGTATGTGCATGCTGTGCAAAATAAAAAAATGGGCGAAACGCCCATCCTTGAAACGCCGTCGAACAGCGGCGTTGAAAGTGTCCAGCTAACAAAAAGCCCCTTAAAAGGGGCTCCGCTAAAACTGGTTGCGGGGGCCGGATTTGAACCGACGACCTTCGGGTTATGAGCCCGACGAGCTACCAGACTGCTCCACCCCGCGACAAAGCTGGGGCGGAAGTATACGACCGATCCCTTACAGGGTCAATGTAACCTTCCACCTACAAAAAAGCCCGCAACAGCGGGCTCTTCTGATAATTGGTACCGAGAAGGGGACTCGAACCCCTACACCCTATGGGCACAACCACCTCAAGGTTGCGTGTCTACCAATTCCACCACCTCGGCAATACAGCGCTTACAACCCTTCTTACTTCTGCTCTTGAGCTGGAGGTACGTCAGTCGCTGGAGTAGCCGACTTTTGCTCTTGAAGCACCGGGACATCATCAGAAGCCGGTTTTGCTTTTGGAACTTCCAACACTGCTGGGTTTGGCAAACCTACTTGAGTCAGCACATGAGCTTTCTCTTTAGCAAAGTAACCTAACCCTAAGCTGGTTATGAAGAAACCGGCGGCAAGTATAGCAGTAAACTTACTAAGAAAGGTAGAGGAACCTTGGCTTCCGAACACAGTATTTGAAGCACCTGCACCGAAAGACGCACCAGCATCCGCACCTTTACCCTGTTGCAACAAAACCAGGGCAACTACGCCCAGGGCAGCCAACAGATGAAAAACGACTACGACTGTTTCCAGCATTTTTTCAGTTTCCCGCGGCGCGACAGATCGCACCGAACTCATCTGCATTCAGGGAAGCTCCACCAATGAGCCCCCCATCGATATCCGGCATGCCGAACAGTTCGACCGCATTGGCCGCCTTCACGCTGCCGCCGTATAGAAGCCGCACACCTTGTGCGATTTCAGAATTCTCTGCCGCCAACTGCGCGCGGATGGCTGCGTGCACATCCTGCGCCTGTTGCGGTGTAGCAGTCAGCCCGGTACCAATGGCCCAGACCGGCTCGTAAGCAATTACCGCCTTTGCAAACGCACCAACACCCAGATCCTCGATGATGCCGCCCAACTGACGCGAGACAACTTCAAGAGTCTTGCCTGATTCGCGCTGCTCTAGGGTCTCGCCTATGCACAACACTGGAATCAAGCCACAAGCCTGTGCCGCTGCGAACTTGCGATTGAGTGTTCCATCACGCTCGCCCATCATCTGACGACGCTCGGAGTGCCCAACAAGCACATAGGAACAACCCGCATCGACCAGCTGACTCGGTGCAATCTCACCGGTCAACGCACCTTGCATGGCCTCCACCGCAGAATTCTGCGCGCCAACCTGAATCGACTTACCTTTCAAGCCATCAACCACTTGGGTGATATGCAAGCAAGGCGGGAAAACCGCGACATCAACACCGCTAGGCAAGGCCAGGTGACGAAGGCCATTGATCAGCTCAGCGACACTGGCGCGGGTACCGTGCATCTTCCAGTTACCAGCTACCATAGTGCGACGCATGCTGTACCTCGTCGGTCAAAGTGGGCGCAGATGTTACCCAACCACATCATTACTGGCAAGCCGAATTCAGGCGCAAACTTCAGTTACCAGTTTTGCCAGGTCTTCGGCGTGGCCGCGAACCTGTATTTCGTCGTCACCTTCGACCATAACGCGCACCAAAGGCTCTGTGCCGGACTTGCGCAGCAGTACCCGCCCGCGCCCCGCCATTGCCAGGGTCACGCGCTCGCAAGCCTCTTTGACAGCAGGGTGCTCGATCGGGTTTTCGCCGCCCGAGAAATGCACGTTAAGCAAAACTTGCGGACATTTGCGTAAAGCCTGACGCGCCTGCGCCAAGCTCTCTTCACGACGACGCAAAGCCAGCAACACCTGCAAAGCCGCGATAATCGCATCGCCCGTGGTGGTGTGCTGGAAGCATACGACGTGCCCAGAGTTTTCACCGCCTACCTGCCAATTACGCTCCAGCAGCTCGGCAATCACATAACGATCACCCACGTTGGCACGGACAAAAGGAATACCCAAGTCTGCCAATGCGAGCTCAAGCCCCAGATTGCTCATCAACGTACCGACGACACCGCCCTGGAGCTTGTTACGCTCGTGCAGGTCACGAGCAATGATGAACAACAGGTCATCGCCATCCACCACGGCCCCCGTGTGATCAACCATCAGCACGCGGTCTCCATCACCGTCAAAGGCAATCCCGAGGTCCGCATGCTCAGCCAGGACAGCGGCCTGCAACTGCTCCATATGGGTGGAGCCGCAGTTTTCGTTGATGTTCAATCCGTTGGGCTGGGCCGAGAGCACTGTGACATCTGCGCCCAATTCCTTGAACACGCTTGGGGCGACTTTGTAGGTCGCACCATGGGCGCAATCGATCACAATCTTCAGGCCTGCAAAGTTGGTGCTGGTTGGCACGCTGCTCTTGCAGAACTCGATATACCGGCCCGACGCGTCGTTGATCCGCGAAACCTTGCCCAGTTTGCTGGACTCGACCACCGTCATCGGCGCGTCCAACAGCTCTTCAATCATCAGCTCAATCTCGTCCGGCAACTTGGTGCCCTGCCCCGAGAAAAACTTGATGCCATTGTCATCATGAGGGTTGTGCGAGGCGCTGATCACAATACCGGCTTCAGCGTGGAAGGTACGCGTCAGGTATGCAATCGCCGGGGTCGGCATCGGGCCTAGCAACATCACGTCAGCACCTGCGGCGGACAAACCTGCCTCAAGCGCAGACTCAAACATGTACCCCGAGATTCGGGTGTCCTTGCCCACCAGGATCCGGCAAGCGCCCATGCTGCGAAAGGCCATACCCGCCGCCCAACCCAGCTTGAGCATAAAATCAGGAGTAATTGGAAATTCGCCGACCCGACCACGGATCCCGTCGGTGCCAAAGTATTTTTTAGTCATAAGTGCTCCATCATTCTTATTCGGCTGATTCTACAGCGGCAATCATGCGCACCACATCAACGGTTTCTGCGACGTCATGCACACGCAAGATGCGCGCACCCTTGGTCAAGGCCAGCGCGGCCAGCGCAAGGCCACCGTATAATCGCTCACCCACAGGCCGATTCAACGCCAGCCCGATCATGCTCTTGCGTGAAACGCCAACCAGTAAGGGGCGACCAAGGGCATGAAGGGACTCCATGTGCTTGAACAGACTTAAATTGTGTTGCAGGGTCTTGGCAAAACCAAAACCCGGATCAAGAATTATCTTTTCCGGCGCAATGCCCACCGCGGCGCACTGGGCAACCCGCTCGGAGAGAAAACCACTTACCTCGCCGACCAGATCATCGTAGTGCGGGCTGTCCTGCATATTGCCGGGCTCACCCAACATATGCATCAGGCACACGGGCAGACCGGTAGCAGCGGCCGCATCCAGAGCGCCGTCGCGCCGCAGGGACCGCACATCATTGATCAATCCGGCCCCCAGCCGAGCCGTCTCGCGCATCACGGCCGGCGTTGACGTGTCTACCGAAATAATCACATCCAGCTCACGGGCAATGCGCTCGACAATCGGTGCCACACGCTCCAGCTCCTCCAGCGGAGAAACAACACGAGCACCCGGCCGGGTCGACTCGCCACCGATATCAATCAGTGTCGCGCCGGCAGCCACCATTGACTCGGCATGACGCAATGCAGCATCAACCTGGCTGAAGCGGCCACCATCGGAAAAGGAATCGGGGGTTACATTAAGAATACCCATGACATGCGCATGGGCCAAATCAAGAACCCGGTTGCCGCAAGGCAACCGGGTGGAGGACGTACCAAAAGTCATTTCAAACCTTAGTGATCCGCTGCCGGACCGCCGATCGGGGTTTCAGGACGCTCGTTTTGAACCACGGGCGGCGTACCCGAAGTCCCCGAACCACCTTCCCAATCGCGAGGTTCACGAGGCGCCCGACCAGCCATGATGTCGTCGATCTGGTCCGCATCAATGGTTTCGTACTTCATCAGCGCATCAGCCATTGCATCCAGCTTGTCGCGATTGTCGGTCAGGATCTGCTTGGCTGTGCCGTAGCACTGATCAATGATGCTGCGCACTTCGGAGTCGATCAGCTTGGCTGTCTCACCGGAGAAGCTGGCGCTTTGACCGCCACCACCACGCCCCAGGAACACTTCGCCTTCTTCCTCGGCATACATCAACGGGCCCAGCTTTTCCGACAATCCCCACTTGGTCACCATGTTCCGAGCAATCTGGCTTGCACGCATGATGTCGTTGGAAGCACCAGTGGTTACGCCGTCGAAGCCCAGCGTCATCTCTTCCGCAATACGGCCGCCGTACAGCGAGCAGATCTGGCTGATCAGCGCACGCTTGGAGAGGCTGTAACGATCCTCTTCCGGCAGGAACATGGTGACACCCAGCGCACGACCACGAGGAATGATCGACACCTTGTAGACCGGATCGTGCTCAGGCACAACGCGCCCAACAATGGCGTGGCCGGCTTCGTGATAGGCAGTGTTCTGCTTCTCTTTCTCGGACATGACCATGGACTTGCGCTCGGCGCCCATCATGATCTTGTCTTTCGCCAGCTCGAACTCTTTCATTTCAACGATGCGCTTGCCGGTACGAGCCGCAAACAACGAAGCTTCGTTCACCAGGTTGGCCAAGTCGGCACCGGAGAAGCCTGGAGTACCACGGGCAATCACGGCCGGAGCCACGTCATCCCCCATTGGCACTTTGCGCATATGCACTTTCAGAATCTGTTCACGACCACGGATGTCCGGTAAACCGACCACAACCTGACGGTCGAAACGGCCCGGACGCAGCAGCGCAGGGTCCAGTACGTCTGGACGGTTGGTTGCGGCGATGACGATGATGCCGTCATTCATCTCGAAACCATCCATCTCGACCAGCAACTGGTTGAGAGTCTGCTCACGCTCGTCGTGACCACCACCCATGCCAGCACCACGATGGCGACCAACAGCGTCGATTTCATCGATGAAGATGATGCACGGAGCGTGCTTCTTGGCCTGCTCGAACATATCGCGGACACGACTGGCACCCACGCCGACAAACATCTCAACGAAGTCAGAACCGGAAATGGTGAAGAACGGCACCTTAGCTTCGCCAGCAATCGCCTTGGCCAGCAAGGTTTTACCGGTACCCGGAGGACCTACCATCAGAACGCCGCGAGGAATACGACCACCCAGGCGCTGGAACTTGCCTGGATCCCGCAGGAACTCGACCAGTTCGCCGACTTCTTCCTTGGCCTCATCGCAGCCTGCAACATCAGCCAGGGTAGTTTTCACCTGATCTTCTGAGAGAAGGCGCGCCTTGCTCTTGCCGAAGCTCATCGGCCCGCCCTTGCCTCCGCCGCCGCCCTGCATCTGGCGCATGAAGAACATGAACACGGCAATGATTACCAGGATCGGGAAGCTTGCCACCAGGAGCTGAGTCCAGATGCTCTGCTGCTCAGGCTGCTTGCCTTCGACCACCACGTGGTTATCCACCAGGTCGCCGATCAGACCGTTGTCCTGGATTGCCGGACGAATGGTCTTGAAGCTGTCGCCATCGTTGCGTTTGCCGGTGATCACGTAGCCATCAACCGCTACGCGCTCGACCTTGCCATCCTTAACTTGCTGGATGAAGTCGGAGTAGTTGAGGGTCTGCGGCTCGTTAGGGCTGGAGAAGTTGTTCATCACCGTCACCAGGACAGCCGCGATGATCAACCACAGGATCAGATTCTTTGCCATATCGTTCAATTAACTACCCTCTGAAGCAAGCTCCGCTACTGGCGCGCGCTTCGCATGATATTCACCGGCCTAACTTACTACATTACCTACAACTCTGGCAGGCGCCGTCTGTAACCCTTTGTGAAACTTTGACTACACAATATTCGTAAAGCTTCGTGACGAAAGCGATATAAAAAAACCTATCACCCTCCTCGAATAAATCAAAAACGCTCTTCGCTCGCCGCACCTTCAACCCCGCGGAACCCACGGCACAGCAGGTATTGCTCACGAGAACGGTCTCGGGACGAGTCTGGCTTGCGAGTTTGCACCTTGTCGAACAGCTTGCGAATGTTCTTGTGATACTCGTCAAAACCTTCGCCCTGGAAGACTTTCACAAGGAAATCTCCACCGGGACGCAACACCCGACCCGCCAAATCCAGCGCCAGTTCGCAGAGGAACATGGCTCGCGGCATATCGACGGCCGGTAATCCACTCATATTGGGGGCCATGTCGGAAATCACAAGGTCTACCTGCGAATTTCCCACAGCCTCCAGGATCTCGGCCAACACCGAGTCCTGGGTGAAGTCGCCGTGTACGAAGGTCACATCCGGGATGCTGTCCATCTCAAGGATGTCGGAGGCGATCAACCGGCCTTGCCCACCAATCAGACGACTGGTCACCTGGGACCAACCACCTGGAGCGGCACCCAGATCGATAACGCTCATGCCCGGACGGATCAATTTGTCCTTGTCCTGGATCTCCAGGAGCTTGTAGCTGGCCCGCGAACGGTACCCGTCCTTTTGCGCCTTTTTGACGTAAGGATCGTTGAAATGCTCTTGCAGCCACTTAAGGCTAGTTTTGGAACGGGCCACGGGCCACCTCGAAAATAAAACGGGTCGTGATTAACTGGGCGGTCCCGGACTCGCTCGGGTAAACTGGCCGCCGCTTTTTACAAGATCAGACGCAGGGGTCAGATTATGCCGCTCACTCAAGAGCAGAAGAAACAGTACAAATCCATTGGCCACCATCTGAAACCAGTTCTGATTGTGGCAGACAACGGTTTGACTGAAGGTGTGTTAGCCGAACTTGAACGCGCATTGGGCGATCATGAACTGATCAAGATCAAGGTCAACATCCTTGACCGCGAAGCGCGCCTGGCCGCCATTGCAGAACTGTGCAAGGTTGGCAAAGCGGACCTGGTTCAGGTCATCGGCAAGATGGCGCTGCTGTATCGCAAGAACTTCAGCGTCAACAAGCAACTGTTGAACGTGCATCGCTTCAAATGACACAAGGGTCACGGGCGTGCTTTGCGCGCCCTGCCACTCCATCCTGGCGCGGGCTGTACAACCAGCACCAGGCCGGAGAACCCTAATACAAGATAGCTGAATAGCTGCCAGCGCAACGCTTCCGGCAGCCACACATGCACGATGCAAAACATTGCACACGCATACAGCGCCATCAACAGCAGTTGGCCGCGAATATCCCGCCACAAACTCCCCAAGCCCTCGGCCTTGACCAGCACCAATGCCTGAAGGGTCACGCACGCTGCTGCAAAACCCACCAGCAACGCACTCAGTAATCCATCGATCTCATCGATCAGCAACGGAGCCAAGCCAATAAGGCCCAGCGCCGGCAGCACACCAATGTGCAGCAACCACAGGCCACCCACCCAAAGCATCTGGGCAAGCTGCCAAAGCATGGCGCCCGCACGAAGCGGGCGCCGCCTTTCAGACGTGGCGAACTTCAACAATCTCGTACTCGATCACGCCACCGGGTGTTTTTACAGCCACCACATCACCCTCTTCCTTGGCAATCAAGGCGCGGGCCAGCGGCGAACCGACGGAGATTTTTCCGAGCTTAAAGTCAGCTTCGTCTTCGCCAACGATATGGTAAGTCACGCGCTCGTCAGTCTCCACATTGGCGATTTCGACGGTGGTACCGAAGATCACTTTGCCAGTGTGAGGAATGCTCGTAACGTCGATGACGACCTGATTCTGGATCCGGCCTTCAATGTCACGGATCCGCGCCTCAACCATACCCTGCTGCTCGCGAGCAGCGTGGTATTCAGCATTTTCCTTCAGGTCACCCAGCTCGCGGGCCGTACCGATGTCCTGGCTCAGCTTCGGACGGACGACCTTGGTCAGATGAGCGTGCTCCTCTTCCAGGGCCTTTGCGCCCTGGACGGTCATTGGGTATTTGATCATGCCTTCAATCCTGCGTGTAGATCCTGCAAGCGGCGTACGGTTTTTTCCGGACCGAACTTGAGCGCTTCACAGATAGCTTCGCCAGCAGCAATGGTGGTGGTGCAGTAGATCTTGTGCTGCAAGGCATTACGACGAATGGAGTAGGAGTCCGCGATCGACTGACGACCTTCAGTGGTATTGATGATCAGCGTGACTTCGTCATTCTTGATCATGTCGACCACGTGCGGACGGCCTTCCGTCACCTTGTTTACGCGACGCACTTTCAGGCCCGCCGCTTCGATCAGCTTGGCAGTACCGGCAGTAGCCACGACTTCAAAGCCCAAGTTGATCAGATCACGGGCAACACCTGCAACCAGTGGCTTGTCGTCATCACGCACACTGATAAACGCAGTACCGCCGGTCGGCAGCACTTCGCTGGCACCCATCTGAGCCTTGGCGAACGCTTCACCGAAGGTATCGCCCACGCCCATCACTTCACCGGTGGACTTCATCTCTGGGCCCAGGATCGGGTCCACACCAGGGAATTTGGCGAATGGGAACACTGCCTCTTTCACGCTGTAGAAGTTCGGAATGATTTCCTTGGTGAAGCCGATTTCCTTCAGGGTCTTACCGGCCATTACACGGGCAGCGATCATCGCCAGGGACACACCGATGCACTTGGACACGAACGGTACGGTACGCGAAGCACGTGGGTTGACTTCGATGACGTAGATGTCTTCGCCTTGCAGCGCCAACTGAACGTTCATCAAGCCGACCACGCCCAATTCCAGGGCCATTTTCTTGACCTGCTCGCGCATCTCGTCCTGGATGTGCAGCGGCAACGAGTACGGCGGCAGCGAGCACGCGGAGTCACCGGAGTGAACGCCCGCCTGTTCGATGTGCTGCATGATCGCGCCGATCACTACATCAGTGCCGTCGCAAACCGCGTCCACGTCCATTTCAATGGCGCAGTTGAGGAAGTGATCCAGCAGCACAGGGCTGTCATTGGACACTTTCACTGCATCGCGCAGGTAACGCTTGAGTTCTTCTTCTTCGTAGACGATTTCCATCGCCCGGCCGCCCAGCACGTAGGACGGACGCACCACCAGCGGGTAGCCGATCTTGCTGGCTGCGCGGATAGCTTCGTCTTCGCTGCGCACGGTAGCGTTTGGCGGCTGACGCAGGTTCAGGCGCTCAACCATTTGCTGGAAACGCTCACGGTCTTCAGCACGGTCGATAGCGTCCGGGCTGGTGCCGATGATTGGCACACCGGCAGCTTCCAGAGCGCGTGCCAATTTCAGCGGAGTTTGGCCGCCGTACTGCACGATCACGCCTTTTGGCTTCTCGACGCGACAGATTTCCAGCACGTCTTCCAGCGTAACCGGCTCGAAGTACAAGCGGTCGGAAGTGTCGTAGTCAGTGGAAACGGTTTCTGGGTTGCAGTTGACCATGATGGTCTCGTACCCGTCTTCGCGCAGGGCGAGAGCGGCGTGTACGCAGCAGTAGTCGAACTCGATGCCCTGGCCGATACGGTTTGGACCGCCACCCAGGATGATGATCTTGTCGCGACCCGACGGTGCGGCCTCGCACTCCTCCTCGTAGGTGGAGTACAGGTACGCGGTGTCGGTGGCGAACTCTGCAGCGCAGGTGTCAACGCGCTTATAGACCGGAAAGATATCCAGCTTGTGGCGATGCGTACGCAGGTTCTTCTCGGTCACGCCCAGCAGCTTGGCCAGACGCTGGTCGGAGAAGCCTTTGCGCTTGAGGCGGAACATCAGGTCGCGGTCGATAGAGGAAAGACCGAGGGTCTTGACCTTCTCTTCTTCCTTGATCAGATCTTCGATCTGTACCAGGAACCACGGATCGATCATGTTCATGCCGAAGATATCTTCGACGGTCATGCCGGCGCGGAAAGCATCGGCCACGTACCAGATACGCTCAGCGCCCGGAACGGTCAGCTCGCGTTTGAGCACGCTCATGCTTTCCGGGTTGCTCAGGTCGAGCTTCTCGTCCAGACCGCAAACGCCCACTTCCAGGCCACGCAGGGCTTTCTGCAGGGATTCCTGGAAGGTCCGGCCGATGGCCATGACTTCACCGACCGACTTCATCTGAGTGGTCAGGCGGGCATCGGCTTTCGGGAATTTCTCGAAAGCGAAGCGTGGCAGCTTGGTGACGACGTAGTCGATCGACGGCTCGAAGGACGCCGGCGTAGCGCCGCCAGTGATTTCGTTCTGCAATTCGTCCAGGGTGTAACCGATCGCCAGCTTGGCTGCGATGCGCGCAATCGGGAAGCCGGTAGCTTTCGATGCCAGCGCCGAAGAACGCGATACACGCGGGTTCATCTCGATCACGACCATACGGCCTGTGTCCGGGCAGATACCGAACTGAACGTTGGAACCGCCGGTTTCAACGCCGATCTCACGCAGTACCGCCAACGAGGCGTTACGCATGATCTGGTATTCCTTGTCCGTCAGGGTCTGTGCCGGAGCAACGGTGATCGAGTCACCGGTGTGCACGCCCATCGGGTCAAAGTTTTCGATGGAGCAGACGATGATGCAGTTGTCCTTTTTGTCGCGGACAACTTCCATCTCGTACTCTTTCCAGCCGATCAGGGATTCGTCGATCAGCAGCTCTTTGGTCGGCGACAGGTCCAGACCACGCGCGCAAATCTCTTCGAACTCTTCACGGTTGTAAGCAATACCGCCACCCGTGCCGCCCATGGTGAAGGACGGACGGATGATGCACGGGAAGCCCAGCTTTTCGAGAACCGCGTTGGCCTCTTCCATGCTGTGGGCGATACCGGAACGCGGGCAATCAAGGCCGATGGACTTCATGGCCTTATCGAAACGCGAGCGGTCTTCAGCTTTGTCGATGGTGTCGGCATTGGCGCCGATCATCTCTACGCCGAACTTTTCCAGAACGCCTTCGCGCTCCAGGTCCAGCGCGCAGTTCAGTGCGGTCTGGCCACCCATGGTTGGCAGCAGGGCGTCCGGACGCTCTTTTTCGATGATCTTGGCAACGGTTTGCCACTTGATCGGCTCGATGTAGGTGGCGTCGGCCATGTCCGGGTCGGTCATGATGGTGGCCGGGTTGGAGTTCACCAGGATGACGCGGTAGCCCTCTTCGCGCAGGGCTTTACAGGCCTGGGCGCCGGAGTAGTCGAATTCGCAGGCCTGGCCGATCACGATCGGGCCAGCGCCGAGAATCAGGATGCTTTTTATGTCTGTACGTTTTGGCATGGGTTTGTCACTCAAATCCGCAGGTCAGTCGGCAAGCCGTCTTGAACAATCTTTGAAGAGCCTGCAGGGGCCACCGGGATTCGGGGCCGCCCGCAGGCCGCTCAGTCAGCGTCGCTTGGCCATCTCATTGATGAAACGGTCGAACAGCGGCGCTACGTCGTTCGGGCCCGGGCTCGCTTCAGGGTGGCCCTGGAAGCTGAACGCGCTCTTGTCGGTGCGTTCGATGCCTTGCAGGGAGCCGTCGAACAGCGACTTGTGAATTGCGCGGACGTTGCCCGGCAAGCTCGCTTCATCCACCGCAAAACCGTGGTTCTGGCTGGTGATCATCACGACGCCAGTGTCCAGGTCTTGCACTGGGTGGTTGGCACCGTGATGGCCGTGACCCATTTTCAGGGTCTTGGCGCCGGAAGCCAGTGCCAATAGTTGGTGGCCCAGGCAGATACCGAACACCGGAATCTCGGTTTCCAGCACTTCCTTGATGGCCTGGATGGCGTAGTCGCAAGGCTCCGGATCACCCGGACCGTTGGACAGGAACACACCGTCCGGCTGCAAGGCCAGCACATCGCTAGCAGGGGTTTGCGCAGGCACCACAGTCACGCGGCAACCGCGCTCAACCAGCATGCGCAGGATGTTGTACTTCACACCGTAGTCGTACGCGACCACATGGTAAGGCAACTCGCTGGCTTCGATGGTCGCGTGGCTGTCGGTCTTCAAGTCCCAGACAGTGGAGCGCCATTCGTACTTCTCTTTGACGCTGACGACCTTCGCCAGGTCCATGCCCTTCAAGCCAGGGAAGCCTTGCGCTGCGGCAATCGCCGCGTCTTCGGAAATATTGTCACCGACCATGATGCAGCCGTTCTGCGAGCCTTTTTCACGCAGGATGCGTGTGAGGCGGCGCGTATCGATACCGGCGATCGCCACAACATTGTTGGCTTTCAGGTAATCGGACAGCGACATCGTGTTACGCCAGTTGCTCGCAACCAGTGGCAGGTCACGAATCACCAGACCGGCCGACCAGACACGATCAGACTCGACGTCTTCCGGTGTAGTACCGGTATTGCCGATGTGTGGATAGGTCAGGGTAACGATCTGTTGGGCGTAGGAAGGATCGGTAAGGATTTCCTGATAGCCGGTCATGGCAGTGTTAAACACTACCTCTCCAACGGTTTGACCGTCGGCTCCAATGGCTTCGCCGCGAAAAATGCTGCCATCAGCAAGGGCGAGTATGGCTGGCTTAGTCAAGAAGACCTCCCGTAAATAAAGCCTGAAAGGGCGATCGCAGGTTGTAAAAAAGCGGAGTGACGTATGGACACGTCACCCCGCTTCTTCACTGAATTATTCTGCGCGCTTTTAGTGGACACACTAAAGCTGTAGCTTACAGAAAAAGGCTTTTTGGGTCCACCGCTAATGAGCCTTAAAGGCAGGAGAATGCGACAGGACGTCGCTTAGCGGGTAAAAACGGGGCCTTATGATAATCCTGAGGCCCCGTTTTAGCTACTGATTAGTGCAGTTCCAGCACATCGCGCATGTCATACAGACCCGCATCACGACCTTCCAACCAGAGCGCAGCGCGCACCGCACCCTTGGCGAACGTCATGCGACTGGAAGCTTTGTGCGTGATTTCCAGGCGCTCGCCTTCAGTAGCGAAGAGCACGGTGTGATCACCTACGACATCACCACCACGAACGGTCGCAAAACCAATAGTGTCACGGGCGCGCGCACCGGTATGGCCTTCGCGACCGTAAACCGCCACCTTGGACAGGTCGCGTCCCAGCGCATCAGCAATAGCCTCGCCCATGCGCAGCGCGGTACCCGACGGCGCATCGATCTTGTGACGGTGATGCGTTTCGATAATCTCGATATCCGCTTCATCACCCAGCACGCGCGCGGCCAGATCCAGCAACTTGAGCGACAGGTTTACGCCGACACTGAAGTTGGCAGCAAAGACGACAGGGATATCCTTGCCCGCCTCCACCAGCAACTGCTTCTGCTCGGCAGTCAAACCCGTAGTACCGATCACCATCGCCTTGCCCGCCTTTCGGCAGAAGGCGAGATTTTTCAGCATCACTTCCGGCAACGTGAAGTCGATCAGCACGTCGAATTCATCCGCCACCTGCTCCAGGTTGCCGGACAACGACACACCGATACGACCCAGTGAAGCCAACTCACCCGCATCCGCACCAATCAATGTGCTGCCAGGACGAACAATCGCCGCAGTCAGCCCGGAGGCTGGAGAACGCTGCTGCACCGCTTCGACCAGCGTCTTGCCCATGCGCCCGGCAGCGCCCATTACGGCTATACGTCGCATATTCACTTCCTTACAGATCGCCGAAGAAGCGCTTCACACCATCGAAAAAGCCCGTGGTTTTCGGCGAGTGAGAGTCATCGCCTTCCAACGAACTGCGGAACTCTTCAAGCAGTTCACGCTGACGGCGACCCAGGTTGACCGGAGTTTCCACCGCCACACGGCACATCAGGTCGCCAGCACCGCCACCGCGCACTGGCGCTACGCCCTTGCCACGAATGCGGAACTGTTTACCCGTCTGCGTCCCCTCAGGGATCTTCAGCTTGACCCGACCATCAAGGGTCGGAATCTCCAACTCACCGCCCAAGGCAGCATCGACAAAACTGATCGGCACTTCGCAGAACAGGTGCTTGCCGTCACGCTGGAAGATCGAGTGCTCGCGCACATTGATCACCACGTACAGATCACCCGTTGGACCGCCCTGAGTACCCGCCTCGCCCTCGCCAGACAGGCGAATGCGATCACCGGTATCCACGCCCGCCGGCACTTTCACCGAAAGGGTCTTGTACTCTTCGACACGGCCTTCGCCGTGGCAGGAGTCGCACGGATCGGAAATGATCTTGCCCTGGCCATGGCAACGCGGGCAGGTCTGCTGCACCGAGAAGAAACCCTGCTGCATACGGACCTGGCCAATACCGCCGCACGTCGGGCAAGTAATCGGCGAGGAGCCTTTCTTGGCACCCGAACCATCACACGGCTTGCAGTTGACCAGCGTCGGCACGCGAATGTTGACGCTTGTGCCGCGAACAGCTTCTTCCAGGTTCAGCTCCAGCGTGTAGCGCAAGTCGCTGCCACGCTGGGCACCACCGCGCTGACCACCCCGACCACCGCCAAAGAAGTCACTGAATACGTCACCGAAAATATCGGAGAAGTTCTGACCGCCAAAACCGGCACCGCCGCCGCCCATACTTGGGTCGACACCAGCATGGCCATACTGGTCGTAGGCCGCACGCTTGTTGGGATCAGACAGACATTCGTAGGCCTCGTTGGCCTCTTTGAACATTTCTTCGGATTCTTTGCTATCCGGATTACGGTCCGGGTGGTGCTTCATCGCCAGGCGCCGGTAAGCCTTTTTCAGGTCCGCCTCGCTGGAGCCGCGCTCCACACCCAACACTTCGTAATAGTCACGCTTTGCCATAAGTCTTTGCACTCTTAAGGACGTTCAGCCAGACCCTCCTGAGCCTGACTAAACTCGTTGAGCCCCAATACAGGCCCGGACCCAACTCACGTCAATTCAACGATCCTGGTCATTACTACCTTTTAGCCAGGGACCCGGCCAAAAACGCGGTATTTAATGCTCGGAAAGCAGGAGCATCCCCGATCACACCGCCAGCATCCGAGCGTTGTCGCATGCTGTAAAAATTCACATACCCCAGACACGCCAACGCGGGAGCAAGCTCCCGCGCGGCGACATCCTACCAGTCACCGCTTGATAGCGGTCAACCGGGCGACCAACTTACTTGGTCTCTTTGACTTCTTCGAACTCGGCATCGACAGCGTCATCGTGCTTGCCTTCAGGCTCTGCCTGTTGCGCAGCACCTTCAGCTGGCTGGCCTTGCTCGGCATACATCTTCTGGGCAACCGGTGCGGAGACTTTGGACAGCTCCTCAATCTTGGCATCGATAGCAGCCTTGTCGTCGCCTTTAACAGCGGCTTCCAGGGCAACCACGGCGGCTTCGATTGCAGTTTTCTCTTCAGCGGTCACTTTCTCGCCGGCATCGGCGATCATTTTACGTGTCGAGTGCACCAGTGCATCACCCTGGTTACGGGCGCCGGCCAGCTCTGCGAACTTTGCATCTGCATCAGCGTTGGCTTCAGCATCACGAATCATCTGTTGAATTTCTTCATCAGACAGACCGGAGTTGGCCTTGATGGTGATCTTCTGCTCTTTGCCGGTAGCCTTGTCTTTCGCGCCGACGTGCAGGATGCCGTTGGCGTCGATGTCGAAAGTCACTTCAATTTGCGGCACGCCACGAGGTGCTGGTGGAATCTCAGCCAGGTCGAACTTGCCCAGGGACTTGTTTTGGGCAGCTTGCTTACGCTCACCTTGAAGCACGTGAATGGTCACAGCGCCTTGATTGTCATCGGCAGTCGAGAACACCTGGGATTTCTTGGTAGGAATCGTGGTGTTTTTCTCGATCAGCGCAGTCATCACGCCACCCATGGTTTCGATACCCAGGGTCAGCGGACTGACGTCCAGCAGCAGCACGTCTTTCACGTCACCAGCCAATACCGCACCCTGGATGGCAGCCCCCATGGCAACTGCTTCGTCCGGGTTTACGTCTTTACGCGCTTCTTTACCAAAGAACTCGGTAACCAGCTTCTGAACCAGCGGCATACGGGTCTGACCGCCTACCAGGATCACGTCGTTGATTGCACCAACGTCGATACCGGAGTCTTTCAGCGCAATGCGGCAAGGCTCGATGGTGCGTTGAACCAGATCTTCGACCAGCGCTTCCAACTTGGCGCGAGAAATCTTCACGTTCAAGTGCTTAGGACCGGTAGCGTCTGCAGTGATGTAAGGCAGGTTGACGTCGGTCGACTGAGCGGAAGACAGCTCGATCTTGGCTTTTTCAGCAGCTTCTTTCAGGCGCTGCATTGCCAGCGGGTCACCCTTGAGGTTCATGCCGCTTTCTTTCTTGAATTCGTCAACGAGGTAGTCGATCAGACGAATGTCAAAGTCTTCACCGCCCAGGAAAGTGTCGCCGTTAGTAGCCAACACTTCGAACTGGTGCTCGCCGTCAACTTCGGCAATTTCGATCACGGAAACGTCAAAGGTACCGCCACCCAGGTCATAAACGATCACAGTGTGGTCGCCTTTGGCCTTGTCCATACCGTAAGCCAGAGCGGCTGCAGTTGGCTCGTTGATGATACGTTTTACGTCCAGGCCAGCGATGCGGCCGGCGTCTTTGGTCGCCTGGCGCTGGCTGTCGTTGAAGTAGGCTGGAACGGTGATTACCGCTTCAGTCACTGCTTCGCCCAAGTAGTCTTCGGCGGTTTTCTTCATCTTTTTCAAGATTTCAGCCGAAATTTGTGGCGGCGACATTTTCTGGCCGTTCACTTCAACCCAGGCGTCACCGTTGTCAGCCTTGGCGATTTTGTACGGAACCATCTTGATGTCTTTCTGTACGACTTCTTCGTCGAACTTACGACCGATCAGGCGCTTTACCGCGTACAAAGTGTTGTGCGGGTTGGTTACAGCCTGACGCTTGGCCGACTGACCAACGAGGATCTCACCGTCGTTGGCGTAAGCAATGATCGACGGCGTGGTACGCGCGCCTTCGGCGTTCTCGATTACTTTTGCAACGCCGTTTTCCAGCACGGAGACGCAGGAGTTGGTGGTCCCCAGGTCAATACCGATAATTTTGCCCATGATTTACTCTCCCGAAACTTGAATTTGGTTGCCGCAGCAGTGGTGGCTAACTGCGGTAGCACTTAAACGCTTGACTTATAAATGGGGGCCTTGCGGCGAATTTCAAGCCTGCTCATCAATAGAAGGTGCAACAGGTGCAGGAGCCTTGCTCACCACTACCATTGCCGGACGCAGCAGGCGACCGTTGAGCTGGTAACCCTTCTGGAACACCTTCAACACACTGTTGGGTTCCAGGTCATGGCTTTCCTGCATGGCCATTGCCTGGTGATGCTCAGCGTTGAACGGTTCACCGCCTTGCGGATCGATGGCTTCGAGCTGATAACGCTTCAGGGTGTCCTGGAACATTTTCAGGGTGAGCTCGATCCCTTCGCGCATCGGGCGGATGTTTTCGTCATCCGGGTTGGACAATTCAAGGCCACGCTCCAGGCTGTCGATGATCGGCAGCAAGTCATTGGCGAATTTTTCAAGCGCGAATTTGTGAGCTTTCTCTACATCCTGCTCGGCACGGCGGCGGACGTTCTGCAGATCGGCGGCAACACGCAAAGACTGATCCTGCGCAGCGGCCAATTGCTCTTCGAGCACTTGCACACGGGTCGCCAGTTCATCACCGACAGCCGAATTGGCGTCTGGAGTTTGCGTATCCTGCGTCTGTTCGTCAGCCATAGATTTCTCCTTTCAAAATCATGCGCGAACTCAACTCGCGCTTCTGTTCCGGTATATGGGGCCACAATTTCCAGCTTCAAGGGCGCAAGCGTTACCAAAAGTCTTTCGCCTGCCGCAGATCAATTCCCGCACCACCATTCTTCTTTGCACTAAAAAACCTCCTCGACCGAGCAAATTGAGCTAAGCATCAGGATTGTCAGCCCCAAACAAAACACTGTATAAATAACCAGACCTAAAGCCTGGGAGCGGCCGTCATGCTCGTGCACCTGTCCGTACATAACTACGCCATCGTTGAACATCTGGATCTCGAACTGGATCGCGGGATGAGCGTAATCACAGGCGAAACCGGCGCCGGCAAGTCGATCATGCTCGACGCCCTGGGCCTGACCCTGGGCGACCGCGCCGATAGTGGCGTGGTACGTCCCGGCGCCGACAAGGCCGACATCCTGGCCACCTTCGACCTGGCGGACATCCCAGAAGCCGAAGCCTGGCTGGCCGAGCGCGACCTCAACAATGACGGCCCCTGCATTCTGCGCCGAGTCATCACCGCCGAAGGCCGCTCACGCGGCTATATCAACGGAACACCGTGCCCCCTTGGCGACCTGAAAGCCCTCGGTGAATTGCTGATCGACATCCATAGCCAGCATGAACACCAGTCCCTGCTGAAAACCGACACCCACCGCCGCCTGCTCGACGAATACGCCGGCGCCACAGACCTTGCCCGGCAGGTGCAACTGGCTGCCCAGCGCTGGCGGCAGACCCGCCAGGAGCTGGAACGCCTATCCAACTCCGGCGACGAGCAACGTGCTCGCCATCAACTGCTCAGTTATCAGCTTGAAGAACTCGAAAGCCTGGGCCTTGGCGAGACCGAGCTGGAACAACTGGAGCAGGAGCACAAAAACCTCACCAACGCCGAAACCCTGCTGGGTATCTGCCGCCAAGTGGTAGAGCAATGCAGCGAGAGCGATTCCGGAAACGTGCTCAACGCGCTCACGGCCAGCCTCAACCGGCTGTCCAGCGTTAACAATGCTTCAGGCTCGCTGAGTGAGGCCACCACCCTATTGACCAGTGCACAAATCCAGGTCGAAGAAGCCGTCGGTGAACTCAACCGCTTCCTGGATCACTTCGATGCCGACCCGGCGCGCCTGCAGGAAATAGAAGAACGCCTCGATACCATCTATACCCTGGCGCGCAAACATCGAATCCAGCCCACCGAAGTGGCAACCATGCAGCAAAAGCTGCTGGATGAAATCGAAACCCTGAACGCGAATGACGAATCCATTGAGCGACTAGGCGAAGAACTCGGCTCTTTTGCCCGCCACTATCAGGAGAAGGCCCGCGAACTGAGCGATCTACGCCAGCAAGCCGCCAGCAGCCTGGCCCACGCCGTTGAACAGGAAATTCAGCGCCTGGGCATGCCGGGAGGACGCTTCACCATCGAGCTGCGCGCCAACTCCAATAATGAATTGCAACCTCACGGCCTGGAGCAGGTTGAACTACTGGTCAGCGCCAACCCTGGGCAACCGCTCAAGGCTCTGGCAAAAGTCGCGTCCGGTGGTGAGCTTTCGCGCATCAGCCTGGCGATCCAGGTGATTACTGCGCAGACGTCACGGGTGCCTACTCTGGTGTTCGATGAAGTGGATGTAGGCATTGGAGGTCCGACTGCGGAAATTGTTGGTCAGTTGTTGCGTCGCCTGGGAGATCGAGGCCAGGTACTGACGGTCACCCACTTGCCACAAGTGGCAGCACAGGGCCATCAACACTTATTTGTGCACAAGGTGCGGGGCAATGATGCAACACACACCGCGGTATCCAAGCTGAACAAGTCGGAACGCGTGGAAGAAGTGGCCCGAATGCTCGGCGGGATCGATCTGACCAAGGAGTCTTTGGCGCACGCGAAGAAAATGGTTGTCGCCACCAAGGCTTGAGCCGAACTTTTCTTGATATAGAAAGCACGAAGGCGACCCTAGGGTCGCCTTCGATCGTTTCGCAGAGCCATTCTGCGTCGTTTTTACTTTTTCTTACGGATGTACAACACAAGGTTATGGTCGACCAAGTCGAAGCCATGCTCCTCAGCAATCTTATGCTGAAGCGCTTCGATTTCCGGGCTGGTGAACTCGATAACCTCATTGGTATCCAGGTCGACCATGTGATCGTGATGACCACCGTCAGCCAATTCGAACACTGCATGACCGCCGTCGAAATTATGACGAACCACCAGCCCTGCGGCTTCAAACTGGGTCAGTACACGGTAAACCGTGGCCAGGCCGACGTCCTCGTTAGACTCCATCAGCGCCTTGTAAACATCCTCGGCACTCATGTGACGCTGCTCAGCAGAATCGAGCATTTGTAGAATCTTGACTCGTGGCAGAGTCACTTTAAGACCGGCTTTGCGTAGTTCGCTATTTTCAACCATGGTTAGCTTTCTCGCGGATGCTGCTTCGCAGCTTCTCTTAATACGGGTATGATCGGCGTTTACGTTGTCCCAGCCAAGATAGTGGAAGTCGCCCACCGATGCAAAACACCAAGCTCTTGCTAACCAGTTTCACCTTTGTGGGACTGCTCGCACTCGCCGGTTGTTCATTCCCCGGGGTTTACAAAATCGACATCCAGCAGGGCAATGTCGTCACGCAGGACATGATAGACCAGTTACGTCCGGGAATGACCCGACGGCAAGTACGGTTTATTATGGGCAACCCCCTGCTGACTGACACTTTCCATGCCGATCGCTGGGATTATCTCTACAGCCTGCAGCCTGGCGGCGGTGAACGCCAACAGGAACGCGTCAGCGTCATTTTTAATGGCAATGACCAGCTTGTCAGCCTGTCCGGTGACTTCATGCCCGGCGTAAGCCGCGATGAAGCCCTGCTCGGCAAAGACAACGGCACCAACGTGACTGCGCCTGCGCAGGAGAGCGAGAAGCCGAAATCCGAAGTACCGGCCAAGCCAGGCTCGCTGCTCGACAAGATCCAGAAAGACGTCGATGGCGTGGAAACCGTTCCGGTCCCGACGCCTCAGCCGCTGGACACCAGCCCGCAGTAACAGTGCGGCGCCTGCAAAAAAGCCCGGCATGCCGGGCTTTTTGTTGCCTGATGTTTAACAAGCTTATGAATTCTGCTGCCTGGTCATCGCCGCCTTGGCCGCCCGCAATCTACGCACCTCTTTAGGATCAACCAGCAAGGGGCGATAGATCTCAATACGATCACCTGGCTGCACAACGCGCACCTCAGCATCCGCGACAACTTTACCGAATACCCCCAAAGGGCAATCAGCCAGATCCAGATCAGGAAACAGCATTGTAATTGCGGACGCCTGCACCGCCGCTCGCAGACTTGTGCCGGACGCCACCGTCAACGCCAGCAAAACCTGGCGATCTGCAGCGGCATACACCACCTCAATCTCAACCATGCAGTTGCTTGGCCCGCTGACAGAACGCATCTACCAGTGTGTTGGCCGCCTGGTTGAACAAGGGCCCCAATGTAGCCCGCACAAGCGGGCCAGCGTAATCAAACGACAAGTCGAGGCTGATCTTGCAGGCCTTGTCGGTCAGCGCCTTGAATACCCAGACACCGTGCAACTGGGTAAAAGGCCCCTCCTGCAGATTCATTTCAATGGACTTGCCCGGCACCAGCACATTACGCGTGACAAAGTGCTGGCCCAGCCCACCTTTCGCCACCCCGACGCTGGCGACCATGTGTTCATCAGTGCTTTCCAGCACCTCAGCCTTAGAACACCAAGGCAAGAATTCCGGGTAACGCGCCACGTCGTTGACCAGGTCATAGAGCGCCTGAGCCGGATAGGGCAGCAGGGCCGAACGTTGAATATGCGTCGTCATGTGTGCGTTATTTCCACAGCTGAGCGGCAAACATCGCGAAAGAACAGCCCGATCCGCGAGAGAAAAAAACCAAAGAACTGCCCGCATTGTCCGGGATTCGACCAACACGCTCAAGCACGCAGGTTGACCGTAGCCGACACGCTCGCAACTCCCTATAATGCCGCCCCTATGGCTAAACAAAAGAAACACCCCACAGGGACCATCGCGCAAAATAAAAAGGCGCGACACGATTACTTCATCGAACATCGGTTCGAGGCTGGTCTGGTCCTGGCCGGCTGGGAAGTAAAGAGTCTGCGCGCCAGCAAGTTGCAACTGGTCGACAGCTACGTATTGCTCAAGGATGGCGAGGCATGGCTGCTGGGCAGTCATATCACCCCGCTGACTACCGCGAGCACCCACGTAATTGCCGACCCGGTGCGCACACGCAAACTATTGCTCAATGCGCGCGAACTGGAAAAGCTCGCCGCCGCCGTACAGCAGAAAGGCTACGCCTGCATCTGCCTGTCCTGGTACTGGAGCAAGCACCTGGTCAAGTGCGAGATCGCACTGGGCAAGGGCAAGAAGGAATACGACAAGCGTGATACCGAGCGCGAACGCGACTCCAATCGCGAACTGCATCGCGCCGTGCGCAACAAAGGCAAGGAAGAGTAGTCCTTGCAGTGATGTAGCCTCGGAACAAGTCCGTCGGCTACATCCCTTTTCGCCGCTCCGCACGCGCCACGCGCTGAACCTCCTGACGCACCTCCGCCAATACCTCCTGCACGTACTCCAGATGTCGCGTCGAGACGTCTCGCGCCTGTTCGGCCCGCCCCTCAATAATTGCCTGGTACAACTCCCGATGCTGACTGATCAGCATGTCTCGGGTCTCTGTACGCTGCTGATACATACCACCAATGTTGGTCACCACGTTACGCTTGAGCAGGTCGAACAAGCCGCGAATGGTGTGCAGCAACACTGCGTTATGACTGGCCTCGGCAATGGCCAGGTGGAACCTCGCATCCGCAGCCCCCTCCTCCACTCGGCTCACTTCATCAACGCGGGTATAGCAATCCTGCAACGCTTCGAATGCAGCGGTCAGCCGCTCACGGTCTACCTCGGTTGCACGCAACGCGGCGTAATAAGCACAGGACGCTTCGAGGGTCTGGCGAAATTCCAGCAGATCACGCTGTGCCTCGGGATTGTTTTCCAACAGGTGCAACAGCGGATCACTGAACGTCGAACCCAGTGACTCGGCAACATAATTGCCTCCGCCCTGGCGACTCACCAACAACCCCTTGGCGGCCAGTTTCTGAATGGCCTCACGCAGCGACGGACGCGACACGCCAAACTGCTCAGCCAAAGCGCGCTCAGCCGGCAAACGCTCACCCGACTTCAGCGTGCCCTCAAGGATCATCCCCTCAAGCTGCTCGACAATATCGTCAGACAAACGGCGCTGACGCACCTGATCAAACCCCATAACTCACTCTCCACCATCCCGACCACTCGCCGGGCCCTCTATTCTGGCCTATCACCGCCCTTCCAGCACCTATCAGAACAGCCTCGATTCATCCGATCAGATGGTCTCGCCCTCCAACCTACGACCAAAGTTTCGTGAGCGGCAAATTGACACATCCCCCTGAAGGCTTTTAACCTAGCCTCCAGCGATTGTAAATTGGTAATACCAATTATCCAAGTCGACTTAGATGTGCCTGACCAACAACAATTAGGGGCCACCCCATATGCAAACCTGGCAACAGCTTTACAGCCCGCTCGGCAGCCTCGGCCTGTCCGCATTGGCCGCCGTTATTCCCATCGTATTTTTCTTCCTGGCCCTGGCCGTGTTTCGCCTCAAAGGCCACGTGGCCGGCAGCATTACCCTTGCACTGTCCATATTGGTGGCGATCTTTGCCTTCCAGATGCCAGTGGACATGGCGCTGGCCGCAGCCGGCTACGGCTTTGCCTACGGTCTTTGGCCTATCGCCTGGATCATCGTTGCAGCGGTGTTTCTGTACAAACTCACAGTCAAGAGCGGCCAGTTCGAGATCATCCGCAGCTCGGTGCTGTCGATCACTGACGACCAACGTCTTCAGGTATTGCTGATCGGCTTCTGCTTTGGCGCGTTCCTGGAAGGCGCTGCCGGTTTCGGCGCTCCCGTAGCAATTACCGCTGCGTTGCTGGTAGGCCTGGGCTTCAACCCGCTGCACGCCGCCGGCTTGTGCCTGATTGCCAACACCGCGCCGGTCGCCTTTGGCGCCCTGGGCATTCCGATCATCGTTGCCGGGCAGGTGACTGGAATCGATGCCTTCAAGATCGGCGCCATGACCGGCCGCCAGTTGCCGCTGCTGTCGCTGTTCGTGCCGTTCTGGCTGGTGTTCATGATGGATGGCCTGCGCGGCGTTCGTGAAACCTGGCCGGCTGCGCTGGTCGCGGGCTTGAGCTTCGCCATCACCCAATACTTCACGTCCAACTTCATCGGCCCGGAACTGCCGGACATCACCTCGGCCCTGGCCAGCCTGATTTCCCTGACCCTGTTCCTGAAAGTCTGGCAACCCAAGCGCACCGCCGGCGCGCAGATAGCTGGCGCCACCTCCGGCGTAGCCATTACCGCCAGTGCCGGCGGCTTCGGATTGCCACGCAGCACCCTCGCCTCGCCTTACAGCCTGGGTCAGATATTCATGGCCTGGTCGCCGTTCCTGATCCTCACGGTACTGGTCACTATCTGGACGCTCAAGCCGTTCAAGGCGATGTTCGCCGCCGGCGGCTCGATGTACAGCTGGGTATTCAACTTCGCGATCCCGCACCTGGATCAACTGGTGGTCAAGGTCGCCCCCATCGTGACCAACCCGACTGCCATTCCAGCGGTATTCAAGCTGGACCCGATTTCAGCGACCGGCACCGCGATTTTCTTTTCCGCACTGATCTCGATGCTAGTGCTGAAAATAAACATCAAGATTGGTCTTACCACTTTAAAAGAAACGTTCTACGAACTGCGCTGGCCGATCCTGTCTATCGGCATGGTGCTGGCATTCGCCTTTGTCACCAACTACTCCGGCATGTCGTCGACCATGGCGCTGGTGTTGGCCGGCACCGGTGCAGCCTTCCCGTTCTTCTCGCCGTTCCTCGGCTGGCTGGGGGTTTTCCTGACAGGTTCCGACACATCGTCCAATGCCCTGTTCAGCTCATTGCAAGCCACTACGGCGCACCAGATCGGCGTCAATGACACGCTGCTGGTAGCCGCCAACACCAGCGGTGGCGTCACCGGCAAGATGATCTCGCCGCAATCGATCGCAGTGGCCTGCGCCGCTACCGGCCTGGTGGGCAAGGAGTCCGACCTGTTCCGCTTTACCCTTAAGCACAGCCTGTTCTTCGCCACGATCGTAGGGCTGATCACACTGGCTCAGGCCTACTGGTTTACCGGCATGCTGGTGCACTAAGACCTACACGTAATAGGGTAAGAACCGACGCCGGATGACGATTCCGGCGTCAGCCATCTCTGGAGGATCAATGAGCCTGCCTGCTGCTTTCCTTGCTGACGTCGCACAACTGATCCCAAAAGATCGGCGTTTCGACGACCCGCTTTCCACCCTCGCATTCGGCACCGACGCCAGTTTTTACCGATTGATCCCACAACTGGTAATCCGCGTGGAGTCGGAAGACGAGGTAGTAGCACTCCTGCAACTGGCCCAGCGCGAGCGCGTACCGGTGACCTTCCGCGCGGCCGGCACCAGCTTGTCCGGGCAAGCGATAAGCGATTCGGTACTGATCGTACTGGGGGACAATTGGAACGGCCGCGAGATTCGCGGGCAAGGCACTCAGATTCGCCTGCAACCCGGCGTGATCGGCGCCCAGGCCAACGCCTGGCTAGCGCCGTTCGGGCGCAAGATCGGCCCGGACCCGGCGTCGATCAATGCCTGCAAGATCGGCGGAATTGTCGCCAACAATGCCAGCGGCATGTGCTGCGGCACCGCACAAAATACCTATCACACCTTGGCCGGGATTCGTCTCGTGCTGGCCGACGGCAGCTGCCTGGACACCGAAGATGCGGCCAGCGTCAGGGTTTTTCGTGAGCATCACAGTGCGCTGCTTGAACGCTTGGCGACACTAGGTCGCGAGACACGCGCAAATGTCGAACTCGCCGCAAAAATTCGCCACAAATACCGTCTGAAAAACACCACTGGGCTGTCACTCAATGCCTTGGTGGACTTCGATGAACCCCTGGATATCCTCAGCCATCTGCTGGTCGGTTCCGAGGGCACGCTGGGCTTTATCAGCGCAGTGACCTACGACACCGTGATCGATCATCCGAACAAAGCGTCGGCCTTGATTGTGTTCCCCGATGTCGAGACGTGCTGCAACGCGGTAACCGTGCTGAAAACCCAGCCGGTCTCAGCCGTAGAGTTGCTGGATCGACGCAGCATGCGCTCGGTGCAGAGCAAACCGGGCATGCCCGCCTTCGTACAGCACCTGTCGGAAAATGCCTGTGCGCTGCTCATCGAGTCCCGCGCGGCATCGTCCTCTTTACTGCACGAGCAACTGGCGCTGATCATGGCCTCCCTGGCCGCTTTCCCCGTAGAGAAACAAGTCGACTTCACTGAAGACCCTGTAGAAAACGCCCGCCTGTGGGCAATCCGCAAGGACACCTTTCCCGCCGTCGGCGCTGTGCGCAAAACCGGCACTACGGTGATCATCGAAGACGTGACGTTTCCTGTCGAGCAACTGGCCACTGGCGTGAACCGCCTGATCGAACTGTTCGACAAACACCACTACGACGAAGCCATCCTTTTCGGACACGCCCTGGAAGGCAATCTGCACTTTGTATTCACCCAAGGCTTCAACAGCGCGGAAGAAGTCACACGCTATCAAGCGTTCATGGATGACGTCGCGCAACTGGTGGCCGTGGAGTTCGGCGGCTCGCTGAAAGCCGAGCACGGTACCGGCCGCAATATGGCGCCATTCGTCGAATTGGAATGGGGCAGCGATGCCTACCAACTGATGTGGCAGCTCAAGCGCCTGCTCGACCCCAACGGCATTCTCAACCCGGACGTGGTGCTCAGCAACGACCCGCAGATCCACCTCAAGCACCTCAAGCCACTGCCTGCGGCCGACGAGCTTGTGGATAAGTGCATCGAGTGCGGTTTCTGCGAGCCGGTATGCCCTTCTAAAGGCCTGACGTTGAGCCCGCGCCAGCGCATCGTGATCTGGCGCGACATACAGGCGAAAAAACGCACCGGCGTCGACACCACCGAACTGGAAGCCGCCTACCACTATCAAGGCATCGACACCTGCGCCGCCACTGGGTTATGTGCCCAGCGCTGCCCCGTGGGAATCAATACCGGCGAGCTGGTGAAAAAGCTGCGCAGCCGTGACGCCGACCGTACGAAAACCGCCGAATGGCTCGCCACCCATTTCGCCACAGCATTGCAAGGTGCGCGCTTTACCCTACATGTGGCCAATGGTGCACGCATGCTGCTCGGCGCACCTCGCCTGGCGAAGCTGTCTGCCTGCGTGACCAAACTGTCCAAGGGGCAAATTCCGCAGTGGAGCAACGCCATGCCACAGCCGGAAAAGGCCATTCGGTTCAGCCCAACTGTGACGGATGAGCGGCCTCGGGTGGTCTACCTGGCCGCCTGCGTCTCACGTGCAATGGGCCCGGCGGCCGGTGATAAAGAGCAAATGTCGCTGTACGACAAAACCCGTGGACTGCTGGAAAAAGCTGGTTACCAGGTCGTCTTTCCCGACAATCAGGACAGCCTGTGCTGTGGCCAGCCCTTCGCCTCCAAAGGCTACGCCGAACAGGCAGAGCACAAGCGCCAGGAGTTGATCGGCGCCCTGCTCCACGCCAGCCGTGGTGGCCTTGACCCGATCTATTGCGACACCAGCCCATGCACCCTGCGCCTGGTGCAAGACCTGGGCGAAACCCGCCTGGACCTCTACGACCCCGTCCGTTTTATCCGCACGCACCTGATGGACCGCCTGGATTTCCTGCCCCAGGAAGCACCGATCGCCGTACACGTGACCTGCAGCACCCAACACCTGGGAGAAAGCCAGGCGCTGATCGACCTTGCCCGCCGCTGCGCCAAAACGGTGGTGATCCCGGAAGGCATCCACTGCTGCGGGTTTGCCGGCGACAAGGGCTTTACCACGCCAGAACTCAATGCCCACTCACTGCGATCCCTCAAGGAAGCCGTGCAATATTGCAGTGAAGGCATCTCCACCAGCCGAACCTGCGAAATCGGCTTGAGCCAGCATGGGGGCATTGATTATCACGGGCTGGTGTACCTCGTAGACCGCGTCACCCAGGCCCGCGCCCACTAATCCTGAAAAAAAACAGAACCCCTGCGCGCCAAAGCAGTCATTTGAATAGGCCTCAACGAACGAGGCCAATCAGTGATGTCGCTGGCAGCCCTTCAACGCCAGCAGCGTCGAGCCCTTTGCGCAAGGAGATACCCTATGAAGCGTTCCGCTCTTGCTGGCTTGTTCATTACCGCTGCGATGCTGGCGTCCCCGGTCTTCGCGGCCGGCAGTGACAAAGACTTGTGCCAGATCAACCTGGATAAACTCAACAACGCCAAAGCGACGCTCGCCACCGACACCACCGGCAAAAGTGGCGAAATCGACACGATCGTCTCCCAGGCCATGGCATTTCACGCGTCTGGCGATGATAAGCAGTGCATCGAAGTCACCAACAAAGCCCTGCAAGACCTGCAAAACAGCAACAAAGGCGGCAAGTAAGCAATAGGGCCAACCTTCGGGTTGGCCTTCGGTGACCGTTTGGCGTACACTGCACAGGCTTGTCACTCACTTAGAAACAACGAGTTACAAGCACGGGGCCGTTTAGGATTCGACGCCGGTCGCGAAACTTTAGGTGCATGCCGAGTTGGTAACAGAACTCGTAAATCCACTGTTGCAACTACTTATAGTTGCCAATGACGAAAACTACGGCCAGGAATTCGCTATCGCTGCGTAAGCAGCCTTAGACCTGAGCTTCTGGTACCTTCGGGTCCAGCAATCACCAGGGGATGTCTGTAAACCCAAAGTGATTGTCATATAGAACAGAATCGCCGTGCAGTACGTTGTGGACGAAGCGGCTAAAACTTACACAACTCGCCCAAAGCACCCTGCCCTTCGGGTCGCTGAGGGTTAACTTAATAGAAACGGCTACGCATGTAGTACCGACAGCGGAGTACTGGCGGACGGGGGTTCAAATCCCCCCGGCTCCACCACTTCAACATCTAAAGACGTCCACGGACGTCTTTTTTTGTGCCTGAAATCCAGTAAATATGGGGGTTTCAGGGCCACGGGAGGCTTTCCCGGCTTTTTGAGTTCCAGGCAGTTTGGTATTCCCAATGGTATTCCCGGCTCCCCGGCGCTAATCTTGGGAATACCAAAAGGTGTCATGGAGTACTTCTCATGTGCGCTCAAACCACCCGCCTCTCCGACCGCCAGCTCAAGGCGGTCAAACCGAAAGACAAGGATTACGTCCTCACGGATGGCGACGGGCTCCAACTGCGAGTCAGGGTCAATCGCTCGATGCAGTGGAATTTCAACTACCGGCATCCCGTCACCAAAAATCGAATCAACATGGCACTCGGCTCTTATCCCGAGGTTTCTCTTGCGCAAGCGAGGAAGAAAACCGTTGAGGCCAGAGAGCTGCTTGCACAGGGTATCGATCCAAAAGCTCAGCGCAATGAGCTACAGGAAGCCAAACGAGCGGAAACGGAACACACCTTCGAGAACGTGGCCACCGCCTGGTTCGAGCTGAAGAAGGATTCCGTCACGCCGGCGTATGCCGAAGACATTTGGCGCTCCCTCACACTGCATGTTTTTCCGAGCATGAAATCAACGCCTCTCTCCGAAGTCAGCGCCCCAATGGTCATCAAGCTCCTTCGTCCGATTGAGGCCAAAGGCAGCCTCGAGACAGTTAAGCGAGTGAGTCAGCGCCTTAACGAGATCATGACCTACGGGGTCAATTCCGGAATGATCTTTGCCAACCCTCTCAGCGGCATTCGAGCGGTGTTCAAGAAACCTAAGAAAGAGAACATGGCAGCGCTACCACCAGATGAGCTTCCGGAGCTCATGATGGAAATCGCGAACGCCAGCATCAAGCGGACGACCCGCTGCCTGATCGAATGGCAGCTACACACTATGACCCGCCCTGCCGAAGCGGCGACTACCCGATGGGAAGACATAGACTTCGAAAAACGCATCTGGACCATCCCTCCGGAGCGAATGAAAAAGCGTCGTCCGCACACAATCCCGCTGACCGAACATGCACTCTCGTTATTGGAGACGCTTAAGCCCCATAGCGGCCACAGGGAATATGTGTTCCCGTCAGATAGAAATCCGCGCACCCACGCGAATAGCCAGACAGCCAACATGGCATTGAAACGAATGGGCTTTCAGGACCGCTTAGTCAGCCACGGCATGCGCTCCATGGCTAGCACAATTCTGAATGAGCATGGATGGGATCCGGAGCTAATCGAAGTCGCGCTGGCGCATGTCGATAAAGACGAAGTTCGAAGCGCCTACAACCGGGCGGATTACATCGAACGCCGGCGTCCGATGATGGCCTGGTGGAGTGAACATATCCAGAAGGCAGCCACCGGCAGCCTGTCGGCATCCGCCATCAATCAAACCAGGGACCGTAACGTCGTGCCGATACGCTGAGCAGGCGACAATTCGTGCCGTGCAGCAGGGCGACTGAAGTGGCGACTGTCGCTAAATCAGCCGCATTCCTGCGCCTCTTCGGCCAAGCCCCTAAGTATGGGAAGGCTCCGCATTCCCATACTTAGGGGCTCACGCTTAAAGATCTATCAGACAACCACGAGTTGCGCCTTTCGGCGGCGGATCAGCCCTGCTGTTAACTCATAGTAATAGATGGTCGCTGGTGCTGAGCAACGCAGGTAGTGCTCTAAAAACCATCTGGTGTGCTTTTCCTTCCAGGACCAAGGGGTCGCACAACTCCAGCGCTCACGAATCGCCTCGTGCATCCTTTCTGCCTGCCTGATATGCCGCTGCCGCGTGGCATGCGCACCTTTGAGCACGGGGCTCAGAAACAACGCCATATCGAACTCGGACTTCATAGACGACCTCCGATGTAGGCACTCACCACGTCGATGCGGTTATGCCCCAACTCGTGGCTGATCTGCTGACGTGCACGCTGATCGAGTGCTCGATCCTCTCGTTGACCACGACCGCCATTGACGGGCGCGGAGAAGCCGGTCAGTTGTTCATAGCGCTCACAGGCGTAAGCTGCCCGCAGCTCATGAAAGCCCTTCAATCCATGCTCATGCATGATGTCCCGCGCCGGTCGTACGATTGTCTGTAAGAAATCTTTGTAGCTTTCATCAGGTGTTAACAAATTCCGACTGCCCTTGGGTGAGGCCTCGCTGGCCCTGTCGAGGGCGCCACGAACTTGATCCGTGACCGCAATCCAACGCGGTGCCGATGCTCCTGATCGACCGCCTTTGGTGCCGTCCTGGATATTGATCTTGCCCAGTTGCCGAGCCTCACGTTGCAGCCGGGGCAAGTCCGCCAAGATCGCTTCACGCAGGCGCATGCCGGCCTCCCGAGCGAGGAGCACGATGGCACTCACCCTCAGTTGCTGTCGCTCTGACAGCGCTTGCGCAATCAGCCTGACCTGCACACGGTCTTGGCCTTGTGGCGCCTCACTACGCACGCTTGAGCGCTGCAAGCCAAGCGCCTTACTTGGACTCGGGATTTTGACGTATTGATCACCGCGCAGCGCAGCCATCGTTCGGTTCACGCTGGACAGTCGGTTCTGCGCGGTAGCGATGCCGACGTTGCCCTGATCAACCTGCTCCCGCACATGGACGGCGTACCGCATTAGGACTTCGCGGTCGATCTGTCGCGCATCATTGAGCCTCGGCCCTTCCTCGGATAGACACCAACGCACGAAGGCCTGCCAGCGATCACTATGGGCTTTGACGGTAGCAAAATGGCCGTCGCCAAACAGGTCTTTCAGTGCTTGCGGTCCGGCATAGCTGAGCTGGCGACCAAAGCCGAAATTGCGCCCTGCTCGCTTACCGACCCGAGCCATTTTTCTGTTCCTGATCGGCTGCTGCGAGATCATGCAAAAGGGCTCGCCAGTGCGCACTTACAATCGCGAACTGAGCCCAATCAGTCGGGCGAAAACACAGCGTGTTGTCGGTGACGTAAAGATGCGCGCCCTGCTCTTCCAACCATTGAATAATGGAAGTCGTCGAGGTGATAGTTCTATGGAGGGTGGCGACACTGGCGACACCGGCGACAACCCTTGCCTTGCCTGCCTTTGAGCGTGGCGACAAAGTGGCGACAGTACCGGCGACAAATCGCACTTTCGGCTCCTTTCGGCGTTGAGCCAGATGGTTGCGCAGCGCTTCATCAAGATTGAACATGACGCACCTCGAAGGTGTGGCCGTCGGAGATCAACCACTGATGATCAATCAACTCGACCAGCAGCTTTGCGGCATGACGACTGCTCTTGCGGGCAAAGCGGGGACCGTTGCGATTCAAATCTCGAATACTGAAGCGCTTCCAATCCTTGACCTGCAGCCAGCGCAACAGCCGGTCCGCCTCTTCTTTTACCCTGCACACCGGCTCCTGCTCGGTCAGGCGCTGGATCTCGGTGAGGTAGTAGCCAACTAAGGCCGAGGCCCGCTGGATATGGTCGACCTCCACGACACTGCTCTCCTCCACAACGGCCAAAATGCCGGCGACACGCAAAAGGTTGTCGGCGGCCTTCGAACCGCTGGGCCGCACGCTGGCCAGCTCGCCAAACTCACCCAGCTGAGCTTCGATAGCATCATGCAAATCAATCCAGCGACGACGCGCGAGCGGACTGAGGCTCAGCTTTGACAGTTGCAAGGCTCCGTCAGCGGAAAGTGACCAAGGCTGATAAAACAGAGCCGAAAGGCGGTGATGATAGCGCTTGAGGGCAGCGTCTTTGGACAAGTCGATAGCCTGGTAGCTACGTTGCCCGGCTAGACTGGTGGGCCAGGTCATCAAGCAGCGCCCTAGAATGCCTTGCCCCTGCAGCAACGGGTCACTGAGTAACTGCATGGCCAAATACGGTTGCAGCATCAGGTGCAGGCTCAAGCGTCGGTCATAGGCTCGCAAGCTTTCACCAACCATGGAACGCGCGCGATCTATCGGGCTACCATCCCAGAGTGACGACAAGGTCGTGACCGCTTTCAAACGGTTATCCCGACTCATGGTGCTGCTGCCGAGGAATTGTCCACCCTCATCACAGAACAGACCCATGCTAGGCAGGTCATGACAGAGCCCCTTGATCAGGGCCTCGATAGTCGGGTCCGTGGTGATCAGTCTAGGGGCTGAGGGCTCCGCTTCGAGCGACATTCCGTTTGCGGGCTCAGGATCGCCAGGCTTGATACGCTGCGCCTGTCGCTGTGCGGCACGGTACCGGGCAAGTTGTTCGCGATAGCGCTGCCACTGTTCACGCTCCCATTGCCGTGCCGGCAGCAATGCACATCGGTCTGCGGCGGTCTTGCGATCACCTGACGCGGCCACCGTGATCAGGTAAAGCGACAGGGGATAATTTCTCCCGTCGAGCTGTAAGCCTGCATGACCTTGAGTGGCCAGCGCCGAGGCAGCCAATACTGATTGCGCGGCCAGTGCCTGGGGCACGCCGATGACCTCGGCCATTCGCTCTACCGCAGGCCCAAGAATCCCACCCAGTGCCTGCACCGGATAAGGTTCAGCCACGGGATTCGACTCGATTAACGATCGAGGGGATCGTGGGAGTTCAAGCTTCGGATCTAACTGCTGCATGGCCCTCTCCTCAGTGATTGCTGGCTGTCCTCACGTACGCCCGCCACGGCTGTTGAGTGTTATCAGGGATCAAGGCCCCTGCGGCCTGTGAGGTGTTCACTGACGCGGAACGTACGGCTCCTTACGACCGGGAGCGAGGGCATGAACCCATGAATCTGGCCTTCTTAGCGCATCCGAAAATGCGGGCGGGCGGAGGCTGTGCCGACTGACGAGTTCGGCACCTGGAGATCCTGAGTGGGAGAAGGCAACAACATCGACGCCTGGGGCATGCCTGACTGTCAGTCAGGTGCAGCCTTTCCATGGGCTGCGGCACCGGTGCCTGTGTCGTTGCGGATGGCGACGAATCGGATTTGTCAGGCCGATTGTCACGAGGAGAGTTGCGGCAATGCCTTGTACGACGTGGCTTGCAGCAGTGGTACGAGCGCCCGTCTCTTTCCAGGAGAAAGAGACGGGCGCGGATTGGCGCAGCTAAGTGTGCCGAGAGATGAAGTTGCTGCAGCGCAGCGAGGAAGGTCCATCGTCCGCCGCAGTGGGCAGATAAGTCGAGTAGGCATCCATCACTTTTGCGGAGTGACCGTGCGAGCCGCCGGACGCTAATCGCACTTCGGGAGAACCACCACGCAAGTGGCGTAGCCTTAAAGGTTTTGGCTACCTGGGCTGGTGCTGTCAACGACAGCGGTCCGTGCGCCAATTTTTATACGCACTAGAAAAGACGGTCAAGCGTCACGACCAAAGCGTGCAGAAAGTGGCGACTGTCGCCGCTTTTGTCGCCACGCTCCAGGCCAAGTCAGGCGTGGGTTGTCGCCGATGTCGCCGGTGTCGCCACTTCTCTAGCCATGACCACGGCAAGATCCGTTCTTACACTGGAGCGGCACTCGAAAAGTAATTTCTGATGGGTAAACGAGGGCGTGACGCTAATTGAAATTCAAAATGAGATGGTGGAACGAAGTGGCTTCGAAAAAAGCGAGTGAACCCTCCGACCAGCGCGATCAAAGATCGCTGGGTCGGAGGGTTTGGCGGGAAAAGCAAAATCCCAAACGTCAAATACAGCCTCAAGCATCAAAGCTGGTTGATTGGGAAGTGGCGGCTTCACGCCCCATGACCAGCGCCTGCTGCAACCGCAGCAGAAAACCGGCCTCGAACGCTTCTTGGGGATCCCCCGGGCGATGACGTTTTCGATTCTGCGCCAGAGCCCACCATAACGGTAGTGATGAGCCATCAAGCCAGGTCTCAGCACATCGAACGCCGTCCTCAATCATTGGGCCGAATTCATTGCCCCAGGGCGTTCGAATACCAGGACAGCCGTCAGCGGACGGGACAGAAAAGTACTCACCAATCTGTTGATGAACTCGTTGAGCAGGCATACCCGTCAGATATCGGAACGCCTTGTCGAACAACACTGCAGCGTCATCCAGCAGCTCTACAGCCAGTTCAACGTCCTGCGGAAAATGAAGCAGAATACTCTGTGCTCCATTAAGCCGAAGAGTGGCAGCCTGCCGTAGTTTAATCGCGGCATCTTCAGGGGTAAGCGATGCAGTATCGATGGTGCTTGGTTTGGGGAGGCTAATTAGAAGCGAGAGATCAAACATCGCGGAATCCTCCGAGATAGTTTGCAATACGAAACAAACGGCTAGGGCGGCGCACGAGCTTAAAAGGGGGACAGGACATTTTCCTTATCTCCTCGGACAGTTAAGGAACCGTCCACCCAGCCGTTCTGACACGAAATGGGTGGCGGACCGTACGGGGGTCAGAAACCGGCGTCCGAGGGAACCGGCCAGGCCGAAGCCTGCCCCGCACGGACCGCCATAGAAAAGCAGCAGCTAAGCCTCTGTAAGCACTTAATTGCTGGCTATGGCGCCATGCGCCTCGAACAATTCAGGTTCTGACACCCGGTCACGGGATTGACCGTGACGGAGCAAAGCGTAAATGTGAAGCCGCAACAACACAAGCTTGCAGCATCAATATGCTCTCATCCGAATGAAAGCTGCCGGCCAGGCGCTGACGCTCGCCAGTATCCGGTGGCTCTATTGCTTGGGGTCTGACCCAGCGACTATTACTACAAATTTCGGCCACGCTGATGGAATCGGTAACGCTATAGATGAGACCATTCTGAGAAATACTATGCATACAGAGTTGACGGAAGAAGAGATACGCCGTGCGCTATTCGGTGGGTCTGAATCCTCTGTCCCGGCAATTAACTTACACGCGCAAGACACCGTTCCGGATGCCCTGACGGAGCAAGCTCTCGCTCTACTGGATACGATCAAACCTTACAGCGGCCACCGCGAATTCGTCTTTCCAGCCGACAGAGATCCACGCACTCACTGCAATAGCCAAACAGCAAGTATGGCTCTGAAGCGAATGGGCTTTGAAGGGCGCTTGGTAAGCCACGGCATGCGATCCATGGCTAGCACCATTTTGAATGAGCAGGGTTGGGACCCCGAGCTTATCGAGGTTGCACTTGCACACGTCGACAAGGATGAGGTGCGTAGCGCTTACAACCGTGCGGATTACGTAGAGCGGAGGCGCCCAATGATGATCTGGTGGGGCGAACACATTCAGCAAGCAGCTACAGGCAGCCTGTCCGTTTCAGCGCTTCACACAACTCGAAGCTTGAACATTGTATCAATGCGCTGACCGAGCAATGTCTAGTCAGGTGCACGCACATCCAGATCATCGAGCCTGCTTATGATGCTGGCCACAATGAACTATTACTCATTTTCTTCCGAGTCCAAGCACGCGTTTGCATCGACAGGTAGGTAACTTGGCCAGCCGCTTACGCATCGCAAGCTCGTATCGGTGTTAGGTCAGAGCTCCAACGATACGAGCCTTCTATTTTAAATCCATTGGCTAGCGTAATACGGGAACAGACCCTAGCAGATTTACAGCGCATCGACGGGAGTACCCGATTTAGAGAAATGGCCGACAAGCACCGAACCGCGTCCCTCAAAGCTGAGTGCAGGTCGTGCGATCATGTAATCACACGGCCTGCCAACCAGCTACTTCAAGCGTGCCATTGCATCCTCCAACGTTTTGTCTGCACGCATAGACTCCCCCTCAACGGCAACCAAAGCATCCTCTGACGCACGCAACTCATTGCGAGATTGCTGCGCCATCATCACTCGCCCCACGCAGTGCAGAGTGTCGCGATAGCCTTGCTCAATCCAAGACGGGATTTTTTCGGGATCAAAACCGAGTAGATCCCGAGCCCCAGCCAGCGGCCCGGTCGCCCGCGCTAGGCTTTGCTGGGGACGGATCTCGAGCACGGTGGCATCAGGAAATCGCTGCCGACTCCACAGCGACCCATCGCTCAAGTGCGTGACGATCACCAGGTTGCAGCCTGCCTCCAACAACGGGGTGATCGGAGTATTGCCCTGCATGGTTTGCCAGCCACCCTGCCCTCCGTCCGAGTAACGTTGGCCACCGAGGCTGCGGGATCTGAATAGCAATGGGATAGCCGCTGAGGCCAACAGTATCTGCTTGCGCTTCGCATCGTCGCAGATGGACTGAACATGTATGAATTCAGAATCAGGGGTGTCGGTGAAACCGAGTTCGGCGCCCAACGCTAGTACCAGATCCTGCAGACCGCCCCCACTTCGATAAAGCGAGACGTACAACGGTAGTCCGCGGCTGAGATCATCGCTGACTAGAAACTCATCCATGTATCGCTGCAACGGCTTGTCATCAAGCACGCCCTCGCCCATTGCGTCTAGCCATTCGGGCAGCTCGATATCCAGCTTGTCCGCGAGCGCCCTTGCTGCGTGCACAGCTCCCAATGCCGCCGTCGCTCCATTTAAGCGCAGACCAGCGGCCACCAACAAAGACAGATAGCCTGGCACCTTCATGCTCAGCGGCGACTCCTTGCTCAGACGCCCCCATAGCAACTCCAGGCGCTCGATAGCGACATCGAGCGAAAGGGCCGAGGCCAAGATTCCACCGTTGAGCGCGCCAATGCTAGCACCCGATACTGCATCAATGCGTGTGCCCAGCTCACGCAGCGCCTTGAGCACGCCGACGTGGTACGCGCCCTTCGCGCCGCCCCCAGACAGGACTAGGCCGACCTTCATAGTCGTGTTCATACCGCGGACTCCTGAAAAAGTTCGCTGATCAGGCCTTCGGCCATGCGGTGCGCAGAACCAAGGCGAGGCACTTGCAGCGGTAGTTCCTCGGGCATCTGCGAAACTGCATATGCGAACGGGGCTGTACCAGGATCAGTCCAGTCACCCAGGTAGCGCATTGCCTCTTCGCCGTCAAACCATGCGGCGCCCGCCACAGGTCTGGCCATCCAGCGTTCGTGGGTGCCTAAGCGTTCTCCATGGCCGACATTGGCATCCCGGCTCAGCTGAATGATGGCCCGGTTGGCCAAGTCGTCGAGCTGCGCCTGTCGCTCGTGACCGCTTAAGACCTGGCAGTAATCACCAAAGGCCCCCCAGCGCAGTTCCTCGATCACCGCGTAGCAACGGCCGGACAGGCTCAGGCCATTGAAGCGTCCTGCTCCCCACTTGCCGAAAACACGATCGAGATGCAGTTGGGCTTGTTGCAAGCTGTCGATGCGGGCGACCTGGCGGTCCAGCGCATCACAGCGCTCATCCAACCGCTGCGAGAGTAGGTTGAGGGTCTGTCGGGTCTGCACTGAGTAGTCCACCAGCAAGGCAACATCATGCTTTAGCCCGTTGATCCGGGTCTGCACCTGGACAATGGCCCGATTACTACGCGCCAGCGATTCGCTCAGATCAACCAGCCAGTTCAGCGCACCTTCCACGCCATCAGTGAGACTGGCGTTAATTTCAGCCTGATGCCTGGCGCCCTGGCCGGTGAAACCGTCATACAGGCGTGAATAAAAACCGGTACGGGTAGCCATGTGGCGCTGCCGCTCACGCGCCACATCGATGCCGTTGGCGAAGTCGACAACAAATTTTTCTGGCACGCAGGTCAGAAGTTGGCAGACCTCGGCTGATGCCGTAATGGCGTCCGTTTCATTCATGCGACCACCTCATGCGGAGCGGGGCACACGTCACGGTGAAGTGCTTCGGCATCATGGCGAAGACCGGGAACTTCACGCTTGAAACCAGCCAATGTATCGGCCAGGCTCTTTTGCTGCTCATGGGTGGTTTCTTTGTCGCGGATGCTTTGGGCCAAATCACTGCGCAGAGACTCTACCGTGAGCTTCAACTCATCGAAGAACTGCTTGACGCTCTCTTGCAATGGCGCCTGGACAGTATCGACCACTGCCTTGCCCAAACCTTCAAAGATGCCATCAATTGAGTCGCTGATCGACTTGCGAACTTTGTTGATATCGACTTCGTAGTATCCTTCAGTGGTCGAGTAACTCTCCCACCCCCAGTCGTCAGTATTGAACAACCCGCACAAGCCGCCCCATAAGCTGCTGCTACGACGACGCTTGGTCACACTGCGTTGTTTGCTTTCGATGACACCGCGCAAAAACTCGCCACGTCCCTGCTTCAACGAAAGCGCTGGTGATGCAGGCATCTTGATCGCAATGGAGAAACCACACCCCTTCAGGCGCTGGTTCAGTTCACCGACGATGGTGCTGGCCTGGACCGAAATTCCATCTTCGAATTTTTCACGAAAAGCCTTGAGGATCGAATCTGTCTGGTCGACGAGCCTTGACTCGTTGTTCGCAATGATTTGCTGGACACCCTTCTCAATACCGGTGATCACCTCTTCGGCGTCCTTCTGAGTATCGAGCTTGATGATCGGGTTTTTGGGGTCAAACTCTCGGCCAAATTTGCTTCCTGCTCTTGAAGAGGTCGCGTGGCCGATGGCGATGTTCAACAGCGACCCGAATAGACCGCGTGTGACTTGGGAGGCGGCGGCTTTTGCTACATTGACCTGCTTTTCCTCTGTCTCCTTGGCCTTCTGGAAGCCCTGATCTACTTCTTCACGGATGCTTTTGCGAATTTCAGCAAAAGCACTGGAAATCTGCTTGTTGATCCCATCCAGCGCATTTTTCGCATCGGATTGTGATCTGGTCTCCAGTGCGCCAATCCTCTCTATATCACTGCGCAACGAGTCGATCTGTGCGGCCAACTCGCTTGCGTTCTTTCCCAGCGCCACCTTTCTGACATCGAGAAAATTGTTTAACTTGGTGGCGACGTCTACCAGCTTGGCTGCAGATGCAGAAATTGCCAGCATCGCGGCCTGGCTATGAGCTTTATGGATGACGTCAGTGAGGGGAGCTGCGAACTTGGAACTTTCCCACAACGCGCTTGCAGCCTGGCGAACCACCTCCTGGTTTCCAATCAACATCTTCCACATGGCGCCCAGCGCCGCCTTGCCAAAGTCCTCTACCCACGCCGTCGAGTCATCGACCGGATCCGGAAGGCAGCCATTGATCTCCAGCTCACGCAGGGCACGATTGGCAAGATCAGCGAACTTCGACGACACCGGAAAAACGTGAGAAACATCTATCTGACCTTTCAGTAGCGAGTGAGCAACCAGTTTTCGTGTCTGCTCTTCATCGTCTCCATTACGGTCCTTCTCGTCAAACTTGTTGACCAAAGCAAACATACGACCGTGGGCGACATCGGCGATGCGTTCGAGCTCCTGCCGAACTTGTTGGTCCGCATCGGACTTGAGCTGAGTGAAGTCCAGTATCGCCAGAATCGCCGAAGCATTCTGCAACTGCTCACGCAGCATCGGACGCAGATGTTCCTGACCAGCTTCGTTCGGGCCGGGCGTATCAAGCAATGTCAGGCTACCGACGCTGTCAGGGAGGTTGGCAAGATGGGCGAACTCAACCTCGATGAGCGGGATGTCATCAATGCCAGCGTAGCGGTCAAAGGGGAACTTAACATCGAGCTCGAAACTGAGCCGAACCAGATCATTCAAGCTTTTGAGGAACCAAAAGATAGATTCCGGCCCCCTATACTCTTTTTTAAAGCGCTCTTTCGACTGCACGAAGCGCAACAGTTCGCTCATGTCCTTGTCGTGATCAGTCGCCGTGAGGACTTGATTTCCAGCAGGGGTGTTCTCCAAGGCCTGCTTTAATTGCACAATCAGATCGTTGATCGACTGGTTGTTGTCCAGACTCAGGACCGGCTCTTTTTTTCCGGGTGTGTGACGAATACGTGTGGGCAGCACTGTCATCGGGCGGTTGCGATTGGGCAGGACTTCCGTACCGACAATGGCGTTGATGGTCGTAGATTTTCCGGCCTTCATGGTACCCACCACTGCCAGAACCATCTCGAGGCGCTCCAGCTTGCTGGCCTCGCCCTGCAGCATCTTTAGATCCTTGTCGATGCTGGCGGAGGAAAAGGTCTGATGCTCATCGGCTTTTTCATCGACAACCACTCCTTTGGCAGTCTTCATTCTCTGTAGCAGTTCGATTTCTACCTGTAGCAGCCGGCAAGACTCTTCGCGCAGCAGTTGGATAGTATTCTCGTGCATTCCATCTCCTTGAAAGAGGCCATCCTGCCTCTGATCATTCGTTCGGTTAAGCCAGGCGGTCTAATGGCGCCCTGGCTCTGTTGCGCAGTTCAAAAAACGGCCAGCGTAGTGGCATATAGCCGGAAAAACTACATCCTATTCAATCGTTATTGCATGACGGCTCCAGCCCCTACACCTGTCCCTCTATATCTCGCGCAGCCGAAGGTACTGCAGCAGAAAAATCACCCCAATCACGACAAATCCTTCGCCTCTAGCTGTTTATCAAAGCGCCCTCATATTCTTCGGCGGATGGATCCATATCTTGACCAAATCTGAGCCCGCCCTGACGCATAAGAAGTCGTGCGCCTAGAGAAAAATGATGCCATATAGACATCATTCATGACTTTCCGCGATAGATCCATTGTTCATTAGTCTGCGACAAGGTATGACGCGAGGAATCGCAACGGAGCCCGGCCAAAAAGCGAAGCACAACCCAGACGGCAAGAATGGCCTTATATCCCAACACTTATGGCCAGTTGATATTGCCCGAGCTTCACGCCATGCTCTGCTCTTCGTGAGCCATAGTAAGGAAGCGAGCGTTGCCCACGCACTCGACCCGCAGAACCATCTCCCGCCAATGGGAAATGCTCAAACTGCTACCCAATCGTGCCCCCGGCGTGACCGCCGCCGAACTGCACCAGCAATTGGAAGAAGCCGGCCACCGCACGACAAAACGCACGGTTGAGCGAGACCTCAACGAGCTGTCGAGCCTGTTTCCACTGCACTGCAACGATAAAGGCATACCCTATGGTTGGTATTGGCAACCCGGTCGATCCATTGACCTGCCTGGCATTACGGTGGGAGAGGCATTAACCCTATGCCTGGTGGAAGACAGCATTCGTCCCTTGGTACCCGGACTGATGCTCAAAAGCCTGGAGCCTCGTTTCAGCCAAGCGCGACAGAAGCTCAAGGCATTGAGTGAGGAAAGTGCTTCGGCGCGCTGGATCGATAAGGTAGCCAGCGTACAACCGACGTTGAATCTGATTGCCCCAGACATCAAGGCTGAGCATCTAGACCTGCTTCAGCGAGCATTGCTCGAAGACCTGCAGTTGCTCTGCCTCTATCAGTCGGCGAACAAAAATCGCGTCCATGAGCTAACGCTCAATCCACTGGCAATGGTGCAACGCGGGCAAATCACCTACTTAGTGGCCTGCGCCGAAACATTCGACGACGTGCGACTTTACGCAGCACATCGCTTCGAAGCCGTCACAATGCTGGGTCAACCTGGCCGACGCCCTGCAGGCTTTGACCTGCGGAATTACATCCAGAGTGGTGCTATGCAGTTTGGCGCTACCCAAGCGATCCAATTACACGCTTGGGTCGACCCTGCCCTCGCCAAACGCCTGCACGAGACGCCGCTGTCGGAGGATATGACGCTAATTGCTGAATCAGATGGCGCTCGCTTGACCGCTACGGTCAACGATAGCTGGGAGCTGAAATGGTGGTTGCTGTCACAGACGGGCTCTATTCGTGTCGATGCGCCGACGACTTTGCGCCAGGTATTGATCGACTCTCAACGCCAAAGCCTGGCCCTGCATGACACCTCAATCTGACTGACCACTCTTCCCCATCCTAACTAGGCAGTCCTCATGCATTATCAAACCCTCAAGGCGCGCCACCGACTTGAACGCGACCATCACCCCGCCAACCTGACTCTGCGTGTGCACCGCTCCTTGAGCTGGTTGCAGCGCGCCGAGCAAACAGATGATTCCGACGGCCGTTTCGTTTTCCTGTGGATCGCCTTCAACGCGGCCTATGCCACTGACATCGACGAGAACTATCGGCTGTCCGAGCAGGAAACCTTCCGTGCGTTCCTGCGCAAGCTGTGCGATCTGGATCGCGAACGGCAGATCGAGAATCTGGTGTGGTCGGAATTTTCCGGAAGCATTCGAGTGCTGCTGGACAATCAGTACGTTTTTCAGAGTTTCTGGGATTACCAGAATGGCAAGATCACCCAAGAGCAATGGACCGAACGCTTCGCGGCAGGCCGACGTAGAGCACAGTCGGCTCTGGCGCAACGTGATACCGCTGAAGTGCTCGCCGTGCTGTTCAATCGAATCTACACCCTGCGCAATCAGATCATGCACGGCGGCGCCACCTGGAACAGCAGCATCAACCGACCCCAGTTGCGTGACTGCGGCAGCCTACTCGGCAAGTTGGTCCCGTTGATCATTGAGTTGATGCTGAATAATCCCGACACGCTTTGGGGTGATGCCTGCTACCCGGTGGTCCAGCTCTGACTTCCTCAGTCAGTATCGCGATTGCCACTTCCAGCTATAGGGGGAGCCACGGCTTCCCGTTTAACGTGTGTTGCAACAAGGAAATTTGCAATGAACAAGATGTTTGTCAGCCCATGGCTATTGGTTTCTCCCGAAGGCCCAATTACCTGCGCCCTTGATGAGCCGGGCCTGGTCCATATGCGTCAAGGTGATGCCGACGGCGCCTGCGGACCCTACGCCCTGATGATGGGCTTGATCACTCTGGGTGCGCTGAAGCGGGATCATATTGCCTACATGGGTGACTGGGATGGGCGCAGCCGCGAAGGCCGATTCCGTAACGCACTACGAGAGCATGGCGCATTGGTTTCCCGGGGAACGACCACAGAGGACCTGATTGGCCTGGCTGAGCATTTTCGCCGTGAAGGCATCCTGCCCGAGCTGGTCAATGGCAATAAGAAAGAGCTCGTGGAAGCTGTACAGAAAGAAATCAAGCGCGAAGCTGTTGCTCTGATCTGCGTGAGCTGGTCAAAACTTGAAGGCCATTGGTTGATGGTCGTGGGGCGTCAAGGCTATGAGGATAATGGTGTCTACCAACCCACTCACCTACTGTGCCTGGACCCGCTCAGCGAAGCACCCAAGTCATCACTGTGGAACGCGGTCATCGCCGTTTATGACGAAGAAGGAAAAGCAGTGCGCGGCGGCACCTACTCCTGCGATCATTGGGGCATGGACGGCCAGGTATCGCCCTGCAAGCTGGATCAGTTGTTGACGCTCTGCCTGGAGAGCTAATGCACACTGCCCAAGCCTTGGGCCTCGAGGATCATGCGGTCCAGCATTGCGAGCATGTCGTCGACATCAATGTCCTGGAACCGGCCATTCGCCTCCTGATCAAGGATCATGGCGGCGAATTCTTCGCTGTACTCGACCACTGCCTCAGCTTCAACCTCCGTGGGTGATAGGTCATCCGCGTGACTGTCAGTTTCATCGTTACGCATCGCGAACCTCGCATCGAAATGGGACTTCAGTTGAACGGTCGCAACAGCTTGGCCTTGAAGATCTCTAGCCCCGTCGCAGGCCGGACATCCAGGTCGACGTGCTGGCATGAAGGGCAAGCCGAAAACCAATCTTTGCCCTCACGCAGCGCATCGCTGGGTGGCACCGTTGTTTTATGCCAATGGCATTGGGGGCAAGTGAATGTGAAGGGATGGGGCGGCCAGGGCATAGAGATAACCTGTTAGTCGTAAACATAATTGAGTAGTGGACGCCGTACTGTGTCAGGCCGAATCACCGGCGCGTTTTTCCAGCTCCTGTTTCATCTCGTTGTATTCACGGAAGAACTCATAGCCCTTTTTTACAACGACGATGACGCCAATAACTGCGAACAGATTTTTCATGCTACGGCCCCTTATGGTTGGCTGATTCAAGCGGTTCGGATCGGTATAAACCATTTGTCCTGCTGATGAGGCGAGCATGAGGGAGCAGCGCGACAAGACGTGTCGTGATCGGATGATCCGTCGGCGTTTTACTGACTACTGCAGCTTGCGCGCACTACACCTGCAAGAGCCCATTCACCAATCTATAAGCCTCAGGCAATGCCATCTTCCCGCCTTCCACCGCCTCGATCAGCCGGAGCGCCTTATCTGCGCTGATGACATCTTTCTCGATAACCTCTCGAAGTGACGAAATAAATCCGGACTTATCCAACAGCGTGACAGCTCCCATGCGTTCCTTGGCCTCCATCTCAGCCAAACGCTCCTGATAGACCAGCAACAACTCCTGCTTGCGACCCTCTGACATCGCACCGCCGCGAATCCAGCGCGAGACTCCGTAGGCCAGAACACCACCGGCGGCCGCAGCACCTAGCGCCCAGCCAAGTGGCGTCGCAGCCACGGCAGTGACACCTACCCAACCGGCGGCCGTGGTGAGGACCGGAATACTGGTCACACCTGCGATACTCGCCATAGTGCCTGCTGCCGCGGCTCCGAGGCCGATACCGAGCGTGCTGATGCCCATTTCACCCAAGATGCGTACACGGTCGTGGGGCGAACGCTCAAGCTCATCGATGACCTTGAGTAGCTGCTTTTTGCTGACCTTCGGTTGCTGACTCATGATGCTTTCGCCGATGCCAATTCAGTCATGATGTTCTGGAGCGTCTCAATGAACAGATCGAAGAACGCCCGGGCGATCTCGATCAGGTTCTGCGGAAGATCCAGCAAGCTCACTCCTCCGTCGTCCCCTGTCGGATGCTTATCGCTTTGATGACCGGTGACCGCGATCGCCAAGCCAAGCAGTCCCCCCAAGGGAGCCAACAACGAACCGAGCAATGGAATCGCAGCAACTAGCGAAGCAATAGCCGCGCCCAATACCGTGCCAATGGCCAAGCCCTTATGCGCCATGATGAAGTCGCGCAACTTCATCACGATCAGCTTGCCGATGGAGACAACCTTGTTACCGATACGCTGAGTCACGTTAACCAGCTCTTTAAGTCGTACGGCGATTTCGGGCGACAGACCGCATTCGCGTAACCAGAGATAGAGATCGCTGCTGGCCATGGAATCACTCTCGGCTTGCATGAGTGCAAGCTCCAACTCGGCTTGAGCCTTTGAACGGATTGCGGTCATCGCACTTCCTTTTTTACCCTTCCGTGAATTTCAATTCAGCACTTGCTGAAATCGTTTTTTCGGTTCTCCATCGGTCTGCGACGATGAAGTGCTCTACTGGCAATGAAGCTGGTGGTACGGAAAATACTCGGTACTCAATCCTTTGGCCTAACAACGATTAACACGAGCCGCTAGCTGCGGAATACGTGCTCGCGATGCCAAGCCAAGTAGTTCAAATGGCGGTCATGAAGACTACGCAACCGGCACTGCGCGTTAATGCCCAGTGCCAGTTGCAGTTCAGTGGTCAGGGCTTGCGCAATTACAATATCGCCCTTCTCGGTGAAGCTGATCAGCCCCAGATCAAAGGCTTGATCCAGGTTGGGCGTCAGAAGCAATCCGTTAAAGGGATCGAGGCGCTCCAGATGCGTGGCGTCACGCCATGGTTTAATGTGTGACGCGCGCAGCATGGAAGCGAGCGCAAAGCCACTCACAGCACAACCTTGCCAATGCTCGAGCAGCGCCTGGCGATAGACGCCTTGTCCTACTCGCGCTCGGATGATGGCTTCACGTTCAGTCGTACCGATCTGCTGCCCAATAGGCGATCGCTCGAAGAGCTCAATCAAGCTGACTTCGTCTTCCACCTGCTTCTCGATGCTCACCAACTCACCGCCAAGCACGCCAAACAAACTGAGCAAGTCGTCTACATTAGCCACATTGACTGCGATTCCGGTTTTGCTGGTAGAGCCCGGCGCAAACGGAAACGCTTCCAGGCTGGTACTTTTGTAAGTCTCATTGGGTACTCCCCGCGTCAGCGCCTTGATTTGCGCCCAATGCGCCGATTTCCGGTATGCCGGATGCAGCACCAATGGCTGGCGCCCAACGCTTCGGCCGGTGGCGTAATGCTTGACGAATAGCGGATGCTCAAGCCCCGGGTGCACATAACCCCGCGCATAGGCTCTTTCGTACTTCCTGCTGCAACCGTTGCCTTCCAGAAGCCTGCAAATTTCTAGCGAATCGAGCATGTACTCCTCCTAATGTCTACACCGTATCGGAGCCAAATCACGGGGCCTTGCACCAAGGCCCTCGTGCCTCACACCTAGGGCAGCAAAGCCTGCAGAATCTCCACCTTGCGCTGCAACTGCTCCACATGAGCCTTCTCCGCCCGAAGCGCCGATTTCAACTCGCGATTCTCTTCGGTGTGCCAGCTCAGCCGCTGCTGGCGCTCCTTCGTGGTCGCATGCCAATGCTCGAGCAATCTCCAGGCTTTGTTAGTCTGCAGATACTGCACCAAAAGCATCAGCAGGATCATCAACAGCATCAGCATCGCTACCGACGCCGTCCAATCCCAACCATCCATAAACATATCCCTCATGTCGTCAACTCCAAACTTGCCAGAGTCACGATATGTAGTGTTAAACGACACGTCTAGAATGTAGACTTATACAGGTAAAGTATTCACTCACATGGAGGCGACATGAAACGCAAGCAAACCATCGCGCAGGTCCGTTGGGACCTCGCCCTTCGCTACCGACTGATCGAAACTGTCGCGTGGTGGGAAGGCCGGCTGACCACGGTGCACTTGACGCAGAGCTTCGGCATCAGCCGTCAGCAAGCATCCAAGGACATCAACACCTACATCACCGAGCATGCGCCTAAAAACCTTACATATGATCGACAGATCAAGGGTTACGTGCCGAGCAAACAATTCAAGCCACTGTTCATCGATGACAGCGCCAGCGCCTACCTACACCTGCTTTACCAGAACAATGCTCGAGCGCCACACGTTGAGGGGCTGGCGTTAGCCTACGCCCATACCAAAGTACTGGAAGTGCCTGATCGCTCAATCAAGGCTGAGATACTGCGACCACTGCTCAAGGCTTGCCGAGAGCATCTACGTCTGGATATCGACTACGTTTCGCTAAACAGTCCGGAGCCTGAAGGGCGAACTATCGCGCCACATACGCTGGTTTACACAGGCATGCGCTGGCATGTGCGTGCTTACTGCGAAAAAAACCGCGAGTACCGAGACTTTGTGCTGAGTCGACTGCGTGGCGTACCTGATTTGATGGATGGCGAAACCGAGAATGGCATCTCGGGCGACGACCAATGGAATAGTGAAGTTAACGTCATCATCAAGCCGGATGAACGTCTGACGTTAACCCAGAAAGCGATAATCCAAGAGGACTTCGGGATGGTCGATGGGCGACTGCAGATTCCCTGTCGCCAAGCGCTGGTCAAGTATGTGCTGCAGCGGTATCAAATTGATCCGAAGAACATGGACCCGAAACCAGAGGCGCAACAGATCGTAGTGGAGAACCTGAAGGAGTTGAAACCTTGGCTATATGACTGATACAGGCCCCTTCGACTGCTACGTTCGCGACAACCTTGCCACTGGTGGTCGATCTCAAATAAGACCGAGTCCTGACGCTGTACGACATGATCTGTCGCGCCAGGTGATTAAGCTCTGCATCAGTCCCCACGAGAGAACACGATATTGAATAATCCGGAAGCCTTGAACCTGGTGAAAAACACCTTCACCGAGATCCTAAACGCCCCCGACGTGTCCGCACTGAAAGAGATGCTGACCAACCATCCGACGCTGAATAATTGGCAAATGGACCGCAGCAAGTATCCGGAACTGCAGCTTGAATTGACGGCCAAGGACATCAGTTCGCTCATGGCTGACAAGCTTGACGAGGATCTGCGTCTGCATGCTGATCTCAGCGCCCGACTTGAAACCCCCTTGGAAAAACTGCTCTACGCCCTGGCCTGGAAAAACGGCGACCTGCAGAAAGTGGCGCACATCATCAAGGGAGCAGCAGACGTCAGACCAACTGCGCTGACTAACGGCCCCGGCCAGGTGTTCAGACAGTTCGGTCGGCATCTGGCTGATCGCTCGGAATCAATTGTCGATCAGCACGTCCTTCGTGCCTTTGAACTCTATGAACAGATGAACACCCCCAACTCTGCCAAGGTTAAGGCCATTCGCAAGAAGATCAGCTGGGACAAGGACGTCGCATGCATCGAACGCTACAAGCTCTGGCTCAACGAGCACTTTAACGAGCGCCAAGATTCGGAACCGGGATTCGTGGTGAATATCGACATGGTGCTCTTCGCGCTCGGTCGAGCAATAAAGATCACCCGCACGCGTGGTAACGGCGAAGAAGATTAAACCCCACATTCATCAAGGAAAGCGCCATGAAAACCTACCGAGCCTTCATGCAACGTGTGGTCGCTACCGCCGGCCCCCAAGCCAACTTCACCATCACTGTTCAGGCGGTGACCTCCGCCATGGCAAAGGTCACCGCTGAAGCGCAGTACCCAGGCTATAAATGCCTGAACGCACCTACTCAGGTGCGTTGAATTTTCGCCAGTTCGTCTTGCAGTTGCAGCGCCAGCCCGCTGGTACGCTGCACATTGCGACTCACCGCACCCTCGAACACGCCCGGCCTGGCTTCGACCAGACTGAACCAACTCTTGGCCCGGGTAATGGCGGTGTACAACAACTCCTTGGTCAACACAGGGTTCAACGCATCGGGCAGTACCAATGCCGTATGGTTGAACTCCGACCCCTGGGATTTGTGCACCGTCATGGCGAAGACAGTCTCAACTTCCACCAGCCGACTCGGCATCACGAAACGTACGCCACCACTACCATCGTTTCGCGGGAAGGCCACACGTAGAACCAGCTCTGCGGAGGGTCCTGGTATCCATAGTGCGATACCAATGTCACCATTCATCAAGTTCAAATTGTAATCATTGCGAGTGACCAGTACCGGACGCCCTTCGTACCAACCCTGTTCCCCCGACAACAGTTCACAGCGGCGTAATTCGGCGGCCACTCGCTGATTCAGCCCCTCAACCCCCCAAGGTCCGCGACGTAACGCACAGAGCAGGCGGAACTCGTCGAACGCGGTCAACACTTTGCCAGCCCAACCAGCCCATAGGTCACCGTCCCAGGCAGTGTCCCTCGCGGGACGCTGGTCCCGCAGCTGCTCAAGGTAATGACGGTAACCAGGAGCATCGCCTTTACCGTTGATAATCAAGTCAGTGAGCGCGGCATCATGCTCGCCTCGCAACTTGAGGTTGAACAGCTGCTCTAATTGCTGATCCAGCAGGATTCGTGCTTCAGCGGCATTTTTCTCATTGACCAACTTCGCCAGGCGTCCGATGCCTTGCTGGGCGTCGAAGCGCCGGGAGTAACGCAGCATGACGGTCTGTTGGGCCAGTGGATCACCCAGACCGACTGCCGTTTGCAACCCCGGAGCACTGACCGCCTCGCCACTATGGGCTTTCAACCAGGCCGTAGTCTGCTCGCTGTAGCCACCGGCTTCGGCATCACGACACAGGTCGCCCAATACCGAACCCGCATCCACCGACGCCAGCTGATCCTTGTCACCCAGCAGGATCAAGCGGGCCTGACGGGGCAAGGCATCGAGCAGGCAGGCCATCATTTCTAGGTCAATCATCGACGCCTCGTCGACCACCAACACATCCAGCTCCAGCGGCTTATCCCGGTGGTGAATGAAGTTGCGCGAATCCGGTCGGCTGCCCAGCAATCGGTGCAAAGTAGAAACATCGGTCGGAATCGCCTCGCACACCGGGGCGCTCACAGGCAATTCACGGACAGCCTTGCCGATGGATTCGGACAAGCGTGCAGCCGCCTTGCCGGTGGGTGCGGCGAGACGAATTCGCAGCGGCTTCCCTTCTTCCACGGCGGGGGTTTGCAGCAGTCCCAGCAGGCGCACCACAGAGGTGGTCTTGCCGGTGCCGGGGCCGCCGGTGATGACACTGAAATTGCCCCGTGCCGCCAGTGCGCAGGCAATTTTCTGCCAGTCGCTACCGCGCTCACCCTTGACCTCAAAGGCGTCCGGGAACAAGGCATCGAGCCGACTGGAGAGGTTGTGCGGCGTCACCGCTTCCACACTTAAACGGCGACTCAACGCCTGAGCAATGCTGCGCTCGTAGTTCCAGTAACGGCGCAGGTATAGGCGCTGCCCGGTCAACACCAGCGGCCGTTCCGGGAAGCGCTGTAGCCCGTCCCGGTCCTCCACTAGCGGGCTCAAGGTTAACGCCTGGCGCCACTGGGCGATGTCCAGGCCCAGCAACCACTGTGACGGTAGCTGGCTGCCCTCCTCGCCTTCAGGTGGCAACGACAACACAAAGTCCGGGGCATGCAACGTGGCGGCCAGATCCAGGCAGGAATGCCCGCGCCCCAGTTGATGACTGGTCATCGCGGCGGCCAGCAACACACTGGCTTGGGCCTGGGGGTCCTGCTCAAGAATGAAGGTGGCGAACGAACGATCCAGCGCGCGCAACCAGCCACGGTTCACCCAATTGTCCAGTTGATGCAGCAGCTCCGTGCCGCTGGCATCTCCTATGAACACCGCCGGGTGGTCAACGTTGCGCTGGCTGTTGCTGAGTTGCTTAAGGGTCTGGCTCATGCGCTGGCCTCCGCGTGTTGCCCCATGAATAGTTGGTCCAGCTGTTCAATTAATTGCCGCGGCGGCCTTTCGAAATGAACGCCTTGAGTCGGTGCCTGGTGGCCACGGACGAACAGATACAACGCCCCGCCCATTTGCTGTTCATAGTCATAACCCGGAAGACGCAGCTTGAGCTGGCGATGCAAGGCCAGCAGGTACAAACACAGTTGTAGGTCGTAACGCTTGTCCAGCATCGTCGCGACCATCGCATCGGCGTCGTAGGCCTGATCGTTGCTACCCAGCCAGTTGGATTTGTAGTCCGCCACGTAGTAGCGACCTTGATGTTCAAACGTCAGGTCGATGAAACCTTTGAACATGCCGTTCAATTCGTTGGAGGCCAGCACGGGACGCGGCGCACCGCCCAACGTGTATTGCCGCACCAGCGCATCAAGGCGCTGAACGTTTACGGATCGGCTGGAAAACCAGAACTCCATTTCTACCTGATAGGTGCTCAGGGTCGAGAGTTTGCACTGGGTACCGTTGAATCGCAGTGGTACATTCAGATAGCTGCCCAGCCAAGCAGACAGAGGTTCGATCCAAGTCTCCCAATCACGCAGGTTGCAGCGTCGGGCAACGGTGTTGTGCAGGACTTCAGCTTCGCCAGCAGTCTTGGCGAAGCCTTCGCGGCCGGCCCATTCGAACAACCCGTGCAAAAAGGTGCCCGGGCCCGCACCCCGAGGAAAACCGTGAATCCCAGCCCCTGCAGGCAAGGTTTCAGCTTCGTCTTCCTCCTGCAAATTTGCTTCCACCGCAGTCGCCGGCTCAAGACTGACACCCGGCTCTGCCCCCATCAGGACATTGCCGTCAGCAATGGCCAAGGCGGAGTAACTGGCAATCCACCAGTTCGCCGCGAGCTTGTGCAAAGGGCGCAATGCCGGCCCCACCGACGGTGGAGCTGGCGCCGCATGCACATCGTCGGACGACACCGGCGCTGCGCAGACCTCAATGTCCGTGCAGCCGTTGGCCAAGGCCTCGACCACGCCGGGCAGTTGCGCCGCTGCGATCGGCTTCTCACCCGCCAGCATGTAGCCCAAACCGGCCTTGTGCAGATCCGTCGATGTGCCTCCTGCCCTGGAGCCCTGAGGCGCCACACAGATCCAGGTGGCATAACGGGCTCGCGTCAGGGCAACGTAGAGCAGGCGCATCTCTTCGCCCATGCGCTCATCGTTGGCAAGCGCCTGTGCCGGTTTGGCCAGATCGCCCTTGATCAGCTCGATCACCAGACCCTTGTCGTCGTGGAACATAGGCGGTGTTGTGCTTCGGCCATCGATCGCCCTGGCGCTACAGGCAAACGGCAGCAGCACCAATGGGTATTCCAGGCCCTTGGACTTGTGCACGGTGATGACCTTGATCAGGTCCGAATCGCTTTCCAGGCGCAGAATTTCTTCTTCGCTCTGGCCATCGACCTGCTCGGCCAGGTGGCGGATCAACGCATGCTCGCCATCGAGTTCGGCGGCGCTGCGTTGCAACCATTCGGCCAGATGCAACAGGTTGGTCAAGCGCCGCTCACCCTGATCTTCCAGAAGCAAACGGGCCGGCACCTTGAACGTGGCAAGCAGCTTTCTCAGCATCGGCAGCACGCCTTGTTGTTGCCACAACACCCGAAAATCGCGGAACAGCAAAACCTGTTGCTCCCAGAACAACTCATCCTGGTTCAATTTCTCCAGCGTCTGCCATGTCAGCCCGACGCTGCGGGTCGCCATTGCCGCACGCACCAGCCGATCGCTGGTGGGTTGAGCGCACGCCCGCAGGATATACAGAAGGTCTTTGGCCTCTTCGCTTTCGAAGACTGAGTCCCTGTCGGAGAGATAGACGCTGGCCAGTTGTCGATGCGCCAGGGCTTTGCGGATGGCTTCGGCCTCCTTGCGATTGCGCACCAGAATGGCGATATCGGCGGGCCGCAAGGCGACGAATTCACCATTACCTTTCAGTAAACCGGAACGCTCGGTTGCAGCGGGATCAAGCCAGGCCTGAATCGCCGATGCGGAGGCTTCAGCGGCTTTACGCAAGTAGGTGGCGTTATTGACCACTCCCTCGGTTTCCAGCTGCCAGAAAGTCAAGGCAGGTTGATTCGTACTCTTGATCTGCAACACATCGTCGCGCCCATTGGCCTGGACGGTGTTGAACGGCACCGGGTTGCCTTGGTCTTCTGTGGCGAACCGAAACGCGCCGCGAGGCTGGGCTTCAGCGAACCGGAAGCAGTGGTTGACCGCGTCGACCATCGCCTTCGTGGAACGATAGTTGGTCCCCAGTGTGTAATGACGGCCAGCCGTGGCCTCGCGCGCCTGGAGGTAGGTGTAGATGTCCGCGCCACGGAAGGAATAGATCGCCTGTTTCGGGTCACCGATCATGAACAGGCCACAGTCATCCAGGTTGGCGGGAATGCGGTAAATGGTTTCGAAGATCCGGTATTGAACTGGATCGGTGTCCTGGAATTCATCGATCAAGGCGACCGGGTACTGCTTGCGAATGGTCTCGGCCAGACGCGGACCGGACGGGCCCTGCAAGGCCTGGTCAAGACGATTGAGCAGGTCGTCAAAACCGACTTCGGCACGGCGGCGCTTTTCTTCATCGAAGCGCTCGCGCACTTCATGCAAGGCGTGCAGCAGCAGTTGGGCGCGGATATCCACTTTGGCGTCGCGCTGTTCGACCCACAGGTCGATCGCCTCGAACGCCTGATGCTTGGGCACCATGGCCTTGCCCTTGAGTTTTATGCCGGTCTGGCCGAAGGCGTGCACGTTATGCGGCGCAGGTTGCCCCCTGGACCACTGTGCCAACTTGTTCAGCAGACCGTTGAAGACATCATCCTGATCGATTTTTCTGTAGGTATTGCCATTCATGTGAGGACGAATGCTGCGCAACACCTCCTCGAGCTCTTTCTGATGCTCAAGCCAAAGCTTGCGAGCGTTACGCTCCAGGTCGCCGACCATTGCGTACCATTCGCCAGGCTCCTTGAGTAACGCCTGCAACGAGCCAGGTGCTTCAAGGGGCTGGGTTTTATATTGATAGGTCGCGTCCCGGCGCGTCAGCAACGAACCGAGTGCATCCCCCAGGTCCTGTGGGCTTTTGAAACAATCACCGATGGCTCGGGCTTGCTCCACCGGTAATTCATAGAAGTGCCGACGCCAATAATCCCTGACAACCTCGGCCAGCAATTCGCTCTGATCGGTTTCCAGTGTCTGGGTGAACAGGCTGCCACTGTCGAAGGCATGCTCACGCAACATCCGATAGCACCAGCCATGGATGGTCGAGACCGCCGCTTCATCCATCCACTCACCCGCCAGTTGCAGCCGGCGCGCGCAATCGGGCCATTCCTGCGGCGGGTACTCGGCACGCAGTTGCTGCAGCAGCTTGTCGTGTTCACGATCAGACTTCAGAAAACACTGCGCCGCTTCGGTCAAACGCGCACGAATACGGTCGCGTAGTTCCTGGGTCGCGGCATCAGTGAAGGTTACGACCAGAATCTGCGGTGGTGTCAGCAGGTCCTTGAAGGCGGCTTCACCTCCATGACCAAGCACAAGGCGCACGTACAACAAGGCGATGGTGAAGGTTTTGCCGGTACCGGCACTCGCCTCGATCAATCGGCTGCCATGCAGGGGAAAGTCGATGGGGTTGAGATTTAGCGGTTTCATTGGTCGCTCCCTGCGCGGCTCGAAGAAAGATGATTGAACAGTCCGCCATACAGGCGCGTGGCCCATGAGGCGAAATGACCGGAGGCACACAGTTGGTCGAAGTCCGCGTATGCACGGCGCAAGGCGAAAGAGCTGTCCGCCTCTCCAGTGCGCATGTAGCCCCCCTCGAACGTCTCGCGGGCTTTCTCGGAAGTCGCGTCGCTGTCTTCCCCGCCTTCCCCCACTTCCTCGAGCCAGGCGAATGCGCTTTTGCAGGCGACCGGCAGCGGCTCACGCATGCCCGCCACCCAAGCCTCGAGCAGCGACTGCAACTGTTCCTGAGCTTGTTGCGCCGGCATTGGCCGGAATACTACGTCCCCGTTCAAGCTGACCAGAATCGTGGTGCAGCCCGGTTCACTCAGTTGCAATGCCAGATGGCGCACCCAGGGACGAACCAGGTTGTGCCAGCGCCAACTGTCGTCGTTGCATAGCTTCTTGCTGTCCAGCTGCAAGTAGGCTCGCTCACCTTGGGCATTGCGGCGAATGCCACCCAGCCAGTCACTCAATCCAGGGGTCGGTTCGTGCGCCGCGATCTTTGCTGCGGTCTGGCCCTCCTCGATTTCCGGCCACGCCTGCAACTGCGCGTGATAACGCTCCAGCATGTCCGGCAGTGGCTCGGCCAATGCCGATGCGCTCAACGTGCCGAAGCCGCCCAGCGGCAACTTGCCTTCACGCTGTAAACGCTGCACATGCAGATCAAGCTCGGCCACCGCGTTCTCAGGTCGATAGTCCTCTTCTACCCAACGCTTGAGCGCCTGGCTGAGTCGGTCCTGGTGTTGCCAGTTCTCAAGGCCGTCGAGCTGAAAGGTTTCGTCGTCACGGCTGGTCAATTCGTCATTGTCGAAATTGACCTTGAGCCGCTGCTGGAAGAATGCCCCGACGGGGTCGCGTACAAACCCAGCCAGTTGGCGCAGGGCCAATGGCGTGTCTTGCGCGAGCTTTGGCAATACGTCGACCGAGAGTTCCTCCGCCCGCGACTCATGCACCTCACGCCACTCATGGGAATAGGTAAACAGTCCATCAGGCCCGGGCTGGTCGGCAAAGTAGGCCGCGCTGAAAGGCTGTAGCGGATGTTCCTGGGTCAAGGCATGCAGCAGCGACACAGGCGGCGCCGATCGCCAGCCACTGGCCAGGTGATCACGCAGCTGACCGATCAGTACCGAGGGTACCCGCTCGCTATTGTCGCGGATGTTGCGGCCAACCCAGCTGACGTAAAGCTGCTCTCGGGCCGACAACAACGCCTCCAGCAACAGGTAGCGGTCATCTTCACGGCGGGAGCGGTCACCGGGGCGGTAATCGTTGCGCATCAGGTCGAAATCGACTGGCGACTGTTGGCGCGGATAATCGCCATCGTTCATGCCCAGCAGGCACACCACTTTGAACGGGATCGCACGCATCGGCATCAACGTGCAGAAGTTCACTGCACCGGCGAGAAACCGCTGCGACAAGCCGCCCTCCTCTATGCCGGAAAGCCAGGTTTCATGCATCACGCTCAACGGCAAGGGCTCGGCGAACTGCGCGGACTCGCAAGTGCGCAGCCAGTCATCGAGCAGCTTGAGCAATTGGTTGACCAGCAACTCTTCGGCATCCCCCACCGGGCGGAAGAACACCTTCAACAGCGATTGCAGGCGCTCGACCCAGAGTACTGGCGTGACCGGCTGCTGCAGCTCCTCACGGGCAATTTCCAGATGATCGAGCAAGGTCAACAGAGGTCCCGCCAGTGTGGCTTCCAGACCAGAAACCTCGTCATAGGGCTCGATTCCATTCAGCTCAGGCCCTTGGCCGGCCGCGTAGCCCAATAACATGCGGCGCATACCAAAGCGCCAAGTGTTTTGCTCCAGGCCCGCAGGCATATCCAGGCTTTCGCGCTGCTGCGCATCGAGGCCCCAGCGCACACCGGCACCGTCGATCCAGCGCTGCAGGATCGGCACATCCGCTTCCTTGATGCCGAAGCGCGCCCGCAGCGCCGGCACATCCAGCAGGTCGAGAATATCGCTGACGGCGAAGCGGCTATGGGGCAGTTTAAGCAAGTGTTCGAGGGCGATCAGCAATGGCTGGCGGCCACGCTGCCCCTGGTCGGCCAGGGTAAACGGCAGATAACGAGGGTCATGACGCGGCACCTGACCGAACACGGCCTCGATATGCGGTGCATACGCATTGATGTCCGGCACCATCACAATCACATCACGCGGTCTTAGCTCAGGATTGGCACTGAAGCGAGCGAGCAACTGATCGTGCAACACTTCCACTTCACGCTGCGCACTGTGGACCACGTGAAAGCGTACCGAACGATCCTGTGCAACATCGACAGGGCCCCATACTTCGAGGGTTTCAGCCAAAGGACGCAATTCAAGAATGTCGCTTTGCAATTGGCCCAGCAGGCTGGAAGGTGGCTCGTCATTGAACAGGTCGATACGCCCGCCGTTTAGGCCCTCGAAAAGGTGTCGATAACTCGCCGGCTCGTCATAGTGGTCGAGCAAATTGATGTAGTCGCGACCTTGCTTACCCCACGCGGCGAGCAAAGGCTGGCCATGTTGGCTCGTAGCCATAGAGGCACTTCTGTTTGGCTGACGGCGATAGGCATGACCCAGCAAGTCTTTGTCAGCGACAATATCGCCCCAGTGATGGCGACAAGGGTTATGCACACACAGCAACACCTGGCTGTAGCGCGAGAGTATGGCCAGGGCTTCCAGAACCTGTGCCGGCATAGATGAAATGCCAAACACCACCACACGCCGAGGTAAACCATTCGGGGCCTGCCCTGCTTCACGCAGGTGTGCGACAAAACGCTTGTGAACACCGGCACGGCTCTGCTCAAGAGCGCCCTCGCCAACATCCGCCAGTACTTCACGCCACAGCTCCGCCTGCCACAGGTTGTCGGGATCCAGCGGCTTCACACCGCCTTTGATGTGCTTTAGCTGATCACGCCCGGCCGCCCAGTCCTCCAGCCAATCGGCGCGATAGACCTGATACTGATCAAACAGGTCCGCCAGCCGCTCGGAGAGTTGGTAGAGTTTGCGCTGATCGTCATCCTCCTGAAGGAATCGCCGCAAACTGCTGAAATTGGTTTTACTTAGTAATTGAGGCAGCAAGCGCATGAGTCGCCAACTCAGTGCCGCCTTGTCCAGCGGGGAGGACTCTGGTGTCGTCTCAGCCCCCAATACAGACCTGTAGGTCTGCCAAAGGAAACGCGCAGGAAGTTGCACATCCAACGCTGCTGCGATACCGCAGCCACCGTTATCAGGATCTTCAGCCAGCGCCAGCTTCAACCATTGAGCAATGCCGTTGCTGTGCACCAGCACGACTTCGTTTTCCAGCGGGGCCAACGGGTAGCGCTGCATCCAGATCACCGCTAGCTCACGCAAATCGTCCAAGCGATTGCCGTGAATAATCATGAAGCCGGGCTTCAACGAATCCGCATCCTGCATACGCCACCCTCAGATCTGAAAACGCAGCTCTGTGGTACAGAGCTGCAAAAGGCCATCACTTTAAAACGATATGGCTACACGCCACCAGCCCGAAGAAGGTCAGCACATCCATCCACAGGAGCCGAGCATAGGTTGCCCAAGGAGGAGAGCAAATGCTGGGTGTTTGCACAGGTCAACTTCTCACGCACATACCCAACCGTTTCTGCTAAGACGACAGTTAGAAAGAAACTAAAAGGCGTAAAAATCTGTGCTGTTTATTGACAGTCCACGGCCGGCTACCCAATTCCACCAACGGCAAGTGATGCTCAAATGAAACGGCTCAAATATCCAAAGTCTCTCGTAGATCATCAGCTCCTAGATGACTTTTTCGGGGCAAATAACTCTCCGAATTGGTCAAAGTCTCATTCAAAAAAAAAATTCAAACCTATATCACCTCTGTGAACGCCCACCGCATCAACTGCGGCAGGGATTTTGGCGTGCCTGCCTCTTTGGCTCAGTACGCTCATCACTTGAGAGGATCTACGTATGTATGCCCCTTGCCCTAGCTGCAACTCTGGACGTGTCATAACGAAAAATATTGGTAAGCAAACAGGTGGTTTGATTGGCGCTGCTGGCGGTGCAGTCAGCGGGGCCGCCGGAGCACTGTCGGGAGCGGAAGCCGGTGCAGTACTCGGCATAGTCGGCGGGCCCGTTGGGATCGCTGTGGGCAGTATCGCTGGCGCCATACTTGGAGGGCTGTTTGGTGGTGCTGCCGGCGGAATCGCTGGAGCCACGCTGGGTGAACAGATTGATGACAGGGTGCTGGATAACTATCAGTGCCTGGAATGCGGTTACAGCTTCAGCATCAACCGTTAAGTCGTTACTCAATCCCCCTCCGTTTTCACGCACTCGTACAGGAATATCCGCATGAAATATCACAAGCTCATAGCCGGTGAAACTACGGGTACCTATGTCATGGAATCCCCTGTCACCGAAGCTGACATCCTGCAGATGGCACAACAACTGGCGATGAGTCGCCTGGCTAAAGGTCGGGCCCTGACTGAGCCGAAGCAGGTCTTCAGCCACCTGCAAACACTGCTGCGGTACCACGAGCACGAAATCTTTGCATTACTGCTGCTCGATACCAAACACCGGGTTATTGGCTTCAGGGAGCTATTCCAAGGCACGCTGGATGGTGCCAACGTGTATCCAAGGGAAGTGGTCAAGATAGCCCTAGAGCACAATGCGGCAGCCGTGATTTTGGTCCACAACCATCCTTCCGGTGACCCAGAACCCAGCCAAGCCGATCGCACGCTAACCACGACCCTCAAGAAAGCGCTGAACCTGGTTGGTACCCGAATATTGGATCATGTGGTTGGAGGTCATGAAGGCTGTGTGTCGTTGGCTGAACGAGGTTACCTGTAACTCATAGGCTCACACCGTCCGATAGACTGCCCTTGGCTAATGCCAGGGCAGTCATCCCCCTCCCAGCTATTTTTTTGCATTGAGCGCTATTACTCAGCGTCGGCTGCTACCGACACCATCGCGGCCATCACCAAAGGCCTTGGTGTTTGACGTCCACAGATAACTGGTTCTGTGAAAAACGTGGCCGGTCCTTCCGGTTTATAGCGATTCAAGAGAAAAGAAGGGTTGGAGGTGGCTTTCGCTGACGGCTGTAGAGCGCTTCTGTGAGGGCTTGAGCAGCTTCACTCTTTCCAAACCTCCGCAGTCAGCGGCAACTCATTCAACTCGGCGCGGGCCTCGCGCCAGGTTGGAAAATGCTCCCCAAGGATCGAGATAAAGCGCTCATTGTGGGTGGGTTCAAGCAGGTGAACCATCTCGTGAACGATCACGTACTCAAGCAGGTCTTTCGGCTTCTTCACCAACTCGGTGTTCAGTCGAATGTTCCCTGCTTGATGGTTACAGCTGCCCCATTTGGTTTTCATCCGCTGCAGGTAATAACTAGCCACCTTCACCTTCAGCTTGCACTCCCACTTATTGATCAACACCGGCACCACGGCATGCAGTTGCCGCTTCTGCCATTCGTGCATCACTTCGGCGCGCTTTTGCGCATCGCTGCCGGGGCGAACAGTTAAGGTGATGCGTTTGTGGTCGAGCACCACCGATGGCTTGGCGTCCAGGTGGTTAACCACCATCAGGTAGCGTCGCCCCCAGACATAGTGGCTTTCTCTTTCCACAAACTGACGCGGCGCCTCACGCGCCTGCGCTTCCAGTTTGCTCTGTTGCTCGCGAATCCAACCCAGCCTAGAAATAGCATAAGCCCGAGCGACTTCAAGCCGCGTGCTTGTTGGGGCGACTAACGTTACCCGCCCCTCTGGCGGGTGCACACTCAGGTGGACATTCTTGATGTCTTTCCTGGTCACCGAAATTGAAATATCGCCCAGCTCAATAATCTCGTTCATCAATAGCCCTGTTGGTTCTTGATAATCTCGAATATTGCCGAAGTCGCTACACGGTCACGCCCCATTAGAGGGAAGAGCGCATTAAGAACCTGCGCTTCCCGTGCAGGGTCTCCTCGCCAGGATGCAGGGGCCGATCCGCGCATGGCTAGATCAATATCCAAAGCCAGTTTCACCTTTGCCCCTTCGTCTTTCGGGCACTGGAAGGTGGTCGTTGCAATGCTGTCGAGGTTGTTAAAAAGAACAATAGCTTCCCGGTGGCCGTTAAGTGCAGCCGGAGAGTTACTTGGTCCTTTCTGCCCCAACTGTCTGACCAGCGCCTCGGCCTTACGCAAAAACTCCTCGTAAGCGGCCGCATCATCACGACTCTGTTTGATCAGATCTTCAAGCAACCTCGACATACCCTCGTAGAACTTCGGGTCTGTCAGTTGCTCACGAATGATGGTCTTACGTACGTTGTTGATAATGCCTTCGGCAATCGCACCCTTGGAGAGCGTGCCCTTGGCGTTGAGCTTTTTGGCGATTGCATCGTGAACACCAGTCTGAACGATCAGCTCAACCAGCGAGAAATTATCGACCGTGCTCATCGGGTCGGCAGGGTCTGCCTGAATATAGGTATTGAGCAGATGCCGCATGTCCGATTCGAATGGCTTGATATCCAGCTCTTCGCCGGAATGTTTCTTTATCGCCTCACGCAAGTCTGCATAGAACTGCACCTCAGTCTGCAGCCTGCCGGCTTCAGCAGCCGAGTAACCGGCTTCCGTGAGGTGTTGCGCCAAGTCGGCAAACGCTCGCACAAATGAAGCCACCATTTTATAAAAGGACACCCGCAGAGCTTCGGTCTCATCCAGCGCATCGGCGTTAGCGGCAACACCACAGAAGTAATGGATAAACTGTTCAACCTCACGGGGTGGGACCACGGGGGCGCACAAGTAACTCAATGCCTCACGGGCAGCGTCCAGTTGCTTCTTCCCTTCGACCAGCCAGTTCTTCAGCTCAACGTTGTTATTGCCCCCGCTGCCTGCGTCGACATCCAACTCGTCAGAGGTGTACACCGAAATGGCGTCTTGCACGTCGCCGAACAGCTCTTTGAAGTCGACGATATAGCCAAAGTCCTTGTCATCACCGTCGAGCCGGTTGGTGCGGCAAATTGCCTGGAACAGGTTATGGTCCCGCAGCTCGTTGTCCAGATAGATGTAGGAGCAACTGGGCGCATCGAAGCCAGTAAGCAGCTTGCTGACCACGATGAGTAGCTTCAGGTTGGCCGGTTCCTCAATGAAGCGACGCTTGGTCTCTTCTTCATAAGCGGTGGTGGTCTGGCCCGGCTTCAGCACGTTCTGCGTATAAGTATCGAACTTGTAACGCTCGTCGCTTTGCGCCGGCTCGCGGGAAATTGCGTTGTGGTTCGGCTCATAGGACGTGATGATTCCGCAATATGTGCCGAAATAGGTGTTCTTAAACAACCGGAAGTAGTGACAGGCATCATAGATGCTGGCGGCCACCAGAATGGCCGTTCCTCGGTCATTGTTCAGTCGTGGCTTTAAGCCAAAATCCTCAATGATACTAGCGACGATGCGCTGCTTACGCTCACCAGCACTCATGAGCGACTCCATGGTGGCCCATCGTTTGCGCAGGATCGATTTCTGGTAATTATTCAGAGCTTTGGTTGCTCGTTCAAACCATGCATCGATTCCGTCCCGCGAAGTCAAACGCTGCGGTACGTCGCGCGCTTCATACTTAAGGTCCAACACGACCTTATCCGCCACCGCTTCGTGAAATTTGTAGGTATGGATGTAAGTGCCGAACACGTCGCGCGTAGTCTGCTTGTCCTTACGCAGCAACGGTGTACCGGTAAAGCCAATAAACAGGGCATTGGCCAGCCACTGCTTCATTTGCTTGTTCATGTCACCGCCTTGGGTACGGTGACATTCATCCACGAAGACATAGAAACGCCCATGCATGGGCGGTGCCGGCACGCTCAAATCAGGCTCAAACTTGTGTAGCAAGGCACATAGCAGGCGTGGTGCGGCAGCTGAGAGCTTCTGCACAAGATCGGCGCGCGAGGTAATGCGTGGCGAGGGCGAGTCGTTGCCGATTACCCCGGCATTACGCATCACTCCGGAAATTTGCTTGTCCAGCTCGTCGCGATCCGTGATGACCAGAATGCGCGCCTCAGGATCATGCTCCAGCAACCACTTGGCGATCAGCACCATCAGAATGCTCTTGCCACTGCCCTGGGTATGCCAGATAACCCCGCCCTCTTTACGCCGAACCCGCTCCTGCGCGGCCTTCACTGCAGCGTATTGATGAGGGCGCGGCACCTTCTTGATACCCGCATCGAAGATGATGAAGTTGCGAATCAGATCGAGTAAACGAGACTTCTCACACATCTGCGCCAGCGGGTCGTCCAGCAAGTAACCAGACAGTGGCACTTCTGCAGCCAGTAGCACTTCGTAGCGAGCAGGCATCTCCTGCAGGGTATTCAACTGTTCAGGCCCAGCTTTCAGGGAAGACGCCTTCCACTCGACAAAAAACTCGGCGCGGGTAGTCGCCGTGCCGTAGTGCAAGCCCTGAGAGTCACTGCCAGCGAAGACCAACTGCACTGTACTGAAGAAACCTTTGTTGAAGATTTCCTCCTGGTTGGTGATCAGTTGGTTAATACCATCGCCCACCTCTACCGAACTACGCTTGAGCTCAATCACACCGATGGCGATACCGTTCAGATAAATCACCAAATCAGGGCGGCGCTCATGACCACCGCGCAAGGTCACTTCTTCGGCAATGGAGAAGTCATTGCGTTCAGGCTGCTCCCAATCAACCAGATGCACCGTTTCGTGGGCCTGCCCAACGGCTACCTGTACCGGCACGCCGTAACGCAGCAGTTGGTAGGTGCGCAAATTAGCCTGATACAGCGTGATGCCAGTGGCATCAGCCGCTGTTATCAGCTTTTGCAGCGCCGCCGATATCTGTGCATCGGAGTAGCCGCGCTGCTTCAGGTTTGCCTGCAACAGCTCGACTTCAATGTTGCGATTTTGCCCACGCTTGCTCCACTCACCCAGGTAGTTGTAGTCAAGACAATCAGGCCGCGACTTGTCCGTAAACAAAGCCAAAACACGATTCTGGGTGCTACGTTCGGAGCGAGGTTGTTGAATCATCAGGTGCATCCTGCAGGGTTTACTCGGGTTCGTGTTTGCTGACGAGGCTGTTGAGCAACACGTTATTCATTTTTTCGGAGTGGGCGCGTATGGCGTCGGCATCCCAAGATTCTGTTTCCATCATCAAATACTGTTTAACGCTATCGATGGTGTTGTTCTTATAAAACTCTTTCTTGGCCGCGGGCATGAAATTGCTCAGCCGAGAATTCTTGCTGTGGCTGATCAGGCATAGATTGCCGAACGAATTGAGCGTGTCGGCATCGAGCTGCACCTGTCCGTCTAGCGGATGCTGAGGGTAGTAATGCTCCACCGAACTACGGAAGGTGAATTCATAGGATTTAACCTTGTCATTCGTCCCGAGCTCAAGCCAAAGCAGATAGTCCAGGAAGTTGAAAATCAGGTTGTTTTCGATATTGCCGAACGTCAACCGAGACTCCACCGTCTCTGCCGCAATGCTTTCGCGGCGTGTCTGACAGGCGCCCCGATTGGTATAGATCATCGCAAAGTAATCCCGGCCTGCCTCTTGGGCCAGAAAGCGATCAAAGACAAACGCCTTTGCTACCGACTCCATGTGCCGCAGATAAACCTGAGCATCAATCTGCTCAGCGTAAAACAGGTGAAACAGTGCCGCATTCAGCCAGTGCTTGTAAACCAGCGTTGGCGTAGAAACATGAAATGCTGACAGCAACATCAGGATGCGGCGGTTGATGCCTTCATTGCCGTCCTCTTCGCCGAAGGTATTCACATAACTCCCCCGTCCGGCGCTGCTGTGATCGCCGCCTTTGTTCCACTTGAAGCGTTTGAGACTCCAACCATCCGAGCCCTTGATGAACTCGCGCTTGATCACATATTGGTCAAACAGATACTTGCAACGCAGCAGGCTAAAGGTAAAACGCTTCACTGCCGCAACAGGGTCTGGCTGCTTGAGCACATGAGCCTCAAAGGTATCGAGCAGGCGTTTGTCATCCAATGGGATGTCCGCTCGCGTTTCGACACGCAGTACATGCAACAGAAAGTTGGGAAAATTAATCACCGTGTTGAAGCGATCTGGCGCCTCCTCACCTGACTCACCCTGCTTCGCAGCGACCGGGACCTTGGCAATGATCTGATCAAGAGTCATGCGAGTGTCCTGCCGGGCAGTCACCTCCTGAGTTTTGTGCAGTGCAGCCCGAAGCGAATCGAAGTCGGCGAGTTGAAACTGTCCCCAGTCCCCTTCGCCAAAAATGCTGCCACGTTGGCCAGGCGTGAAGCCCATTTGCACATAGCGCTCCATGTTCGCGCAGGCTTCCCATACTGCATGCAGGCAATTCTGACTCTGCTCGCAGCCCTGCAACTGCTCCATCATCCGCGCCTTGAGCACCTCGTGCTTTTCCAGCTGCTCACCGCGATTATTCATGATCTCGAAGTAATGGTTCAGGTCCGTATCCGCCGGCACTTTCACCCGCATGATTTGCACGTAGCCAAACAAGTAGTCGGCGAATTGCTGAGGTGAAACTCCGTTCTCATTCAGCTTCTGCGGCAAGACTTTGTGGATAAGGCGGTAGCCATTGAGGATGCCGGTATTGATCTGTTTCTTAGTCAAAACCTCTGCGGGGTCGTCATTGAACTTCTTCTCGAAGATAGCCGCAAAGGTTGCGCGCGAATGCTCGCGGCTATCGAAGTGGATACTCAGGTTTGAATACCAGGCAAGCTCGACAGCCTTGGTGTTTTTCAGATACGACGTCAGCAACGACAGGGTCGTCAGCCGCTGTTGGCCGTCAATGGTTTCAAATACCGGTGTTTTGATGTCCGGGCGCTCGTACACCACCAAGGTGCCAATGTAGTAATTTCGCGCTTTATCGTCCTTCTTCGGCAGGTAATCGATCACGTCCTGAATCAGCTGCGTGATTTCGCCCTCCTCCCAGGCGTAATTGCGCTGATACATCGGGATGACGTACTCGTCCCGACCGCTGAGCAGTGCCTTGATGGAGAGCTGACTGATTTCCCTACTCATAGTATTTCATCGCCTTGAACAGAGCTTCGATCTCATCGGTTCTGGTTGACTTCTGGCCGCTCAATACCGGCAGGCTGCAATTAATAAAGTCAGCAGGACGTGTGGCTTCCTTGATCAACCTGAAAAGATTGTTCTCCAACACGTGGTTATCCATGCTGGCCAGCTGCACCACCTGCATCTTCAGGCGCAGGCTATACGCCCAGATGAAAATCTTCTCGATGGCGCGGGAGATATCCGAGTGACCGAACTTGTCGATGTAGTAAATCAAAAGGCAATCGAACATCGCCCGTACGTAGCAATCGCCGGTGCGGGTTCTTGCCGGGTAGCTATTGAGGGTTTTCATGATGGTTTTCGCATAGCCATCGAGTCCTTCAGCGCCCACCAGTTCATGCCCGCTCCAGGACTCGGCGCTGATCCGCGCCACCTTGCCCTGATAGTGGCTGATCAGCTCAAAAAAGCGCCGGCCATTGATGATGATCTGATCCAGATGGAAGGGGAAACCAAGCTCGCGCGAGTCGATCTTGCGCTCGTACTGCCCGTTGTAATTATCGACAAAATGGTGGGCGATACGCAGTTGCTCTACATAGGGGTAGCTGGCCACCGTATCGATATTCACGCCCTTGAATAAGTCACCGTCATCCTTGCTGAAGTAACGCGCCGAAACACCTTTCGACCAATTTCGGATGCGGTACAGGTACTGCGAGAACAGTGTGGCCAACGCCTCAGTGTCACTGCTTTCCCAATGCGCCACTGTGGCCGCCTTCAATGGCTCGTCACGCGGGCTGAATTCACGCAGATGGTAAGCCTTGAGCAAGTCATGAGGCTCCAGATCCCGGCCACGCGCATTCTGCGAGTCGAAAAACTGGAAGGCTTCCGACACATCGCTCAAGGCCACCGCCACGACCTGGCACTTGTTCAGGAAGAAGTCGATATGTGCCTCGGTAAAGTCCGCACGGGAAACGATGCGGGCCACCTCAAGGTAATTGTTGTGGATATTTTTTTGTGATATCTCACTGGTAAAACTGGGGTTCACCATCGCTTGTCCAAGCTCGATCAACCGCTTCTGCAGGTCATTGCGTTCGAGCTTTTTTTCCTTGTTCCGCTGGATCAACGCACGGACAGCCAGCAGCAGGCTAATGGTCCGCTGCTGGCCATCGACGATGTTTCTAATTTCACCCTCCTGGTGAAACACGATGGTGCCCAAGCGGTAGGCCGACTTGTCCTTATGAATGGCGATATCGGAGAACAGTTGGTTAATGTTCTTACCGGTCCATTTGTATGGGCGCTGGTACAGGGGGATATCCAGCGCAGAATCCATGAGCAGTTCGTAAACGCTGATGATCTTGCTGGATAGTTCAGTAGCCTGCAGCGCTTGAGTCGCTTCCATGCTCAGGCTTGTCATAGTAGTCGGGTTCTTCCGGTTAGCAGTTCTTGCATCATGCCTTGCTTGAGGGTGCGGGTTTTGGCTATGCGCTGCTCCAGGGAAGCCAGTTCGGCATCCATATCGGACAGCACGGCGGCGATAGCCTTTTGTTCAGAAATGCGGGGCAATAGAAGCAGTGACTTTAGCAACGCCACCTTTGACAGGTTGTAGCGAGTTGAGCCTTGAGCCAATGACTTCATCATTTCGCGGCCCAATTTGCTTCTGAGGTAATAGGCCAAGAACAAACCATCCGTCTCCACCGCTTCGCGAAACCGGAAGCCAAAACAAAAACTGTTCAAGAAAAGGTTGGGAACGTCCTCGGCTAACACGGAACACAAGGCGACCTCTTCTGGCGTCTCCGATGAGCCGTTGAACAGCAAATCACCTTTCATAACGCGATTTTGCGACTCAGTTGGCGAGACTTTCACACGCTCGAATGCATCACAGTTAATGACCACATTGTTCATCACATTCATAAAGGTGATGTACCGGCCTGAACCTTCGCCGAAGTCCGCCTTGGTCTTGCCCGTCAATCCACCGAATGTAGAGCCAAGGTCACCAAGGGCCTTAAACTCCCACTCACCGTCAAATCCAGGCAGCCTGATGTTGCCGGTGAGGAGTTGCTGCATGGCGGCCTGTTTGAGGTCGCGCTTCTTGGCGATGAGCCGCTCTAGCGCACCCAGCAGCGCATCCACATCGCTCAACGCCGTCGCGATGGCGCGTTGCTCATGGAGCGGAGGCAGGATGATTTGCAATGCCTTAAAGACTGGCATGTAAATGGTGTTGTGAATGCTACCCGCCATCAGGCTTTTCCACGTCCGCCCCATGTTCCGGAACAAAAAGACGAGGAAATGGTTGTGAAGCTTCGGACCGCAGATATAATTCGCGAAGTCTTGACTGGTGGCCATTTCACAACCCATAACTGTCGTTTTTCCAACAGTCGCGGTGCGAGAAAAGACAACAGTTCCTTTGGGCAATATCCTTGCGGAAGAGTTGTTAATCCCTTCCTCGGTTACCATCTTCGCCGTCTCGAAAATCTCCTTCCCTTGTAGACCTTCCGTATCGAAGAGAGACACCCAAGGAATGGAGCCGTTCCAGTAACTCGCCTCTCTCTTGCTCGGTGTATGGCCGCTTTCCAATTTCGCTACATCCGATATGCGTGCGCACTCCCAATCTTCCGGTATAAATCCCGCTACCGTCTGCTTGTACCCAGGCTTCACTGCCATACAGCCCCCATCTTTTTCAGATGGTCTTCCACACGACTGGCAAGGGTGGCGACTTCATCGGTGAGCTGCGGCAACGGGATGGCGTAGCGCTCTCTCAGCTCACGGATGCGCCCTGTCAGGGTTTGGGAGACGCGATCTAGCTCGCCCTGTACCGCGACGGCCAGGATGGCCAACCATTTATCGTCAACCACCAACCCTTTGATCTCCTCCTCGCTAAGCTGCGGATATTTCGCGTGGATCTTGTTGTCGAGTCCTTCCTCAGCCTTTTTGATTGCGTCTTTAAGGTCGCGTTGCTGACCAATCAAAGCGTCGTATTCGGCCAATACCTTGAGTTCATCCTCATAATCCGGATCTATGCCAATCTCACGCTGGCGTGCCCTGATCGCTTTGGTGGTGACCTTCTGCTTGTCACCCTCGCCTTCGATCACTTCGCTGAGTGAGCCATCTTCACCGCTGTGCTCTTCAAGCATGTCTCCCATGCTCTGCTCAACGCTGGCCAGTTGGGTTTGAAGGTCTTCAATCGCGCTGCGCTCGGCCTTGAAGTAATGGGCAATCAGAATGTCGACCGGAATCAGGTCGGACTTGAAGCGACGTTTGCCTTGGCAATAGTCATGCTTCTCGGCCCAGACCAGCTTGTTGTTCTTGTCCCTTACCTTGAGTATTTCACGCACTTTAGCGGCGAGCTTCCAGCCGTCGGCGCTAATCAGATAGCAGTCGTCCTGCATGGTCTCAGACCAGTAGTCCATGAGGTGCTGGTAGATATCGTAATAGTCAAGCAAAGGCGCTTTGGCGAAGGCGCTGAGCAGGTCTTCAGACAATGTAGTGATCAACGTCTTGGGGTGGCTGCTGGCTTCATCAGCAGCGAAGCCTTTCAGTTGTGGAGTACTTCTTGCCAGCCACTTGTTGAACAGCGTATCCACATCGGCCTTGAAGTCGTTGAACTGCGGGTGAGCGAAGATGACCGACTTCACCTCGCGACTAACCAGTTCGAAGTAACCGGGATGGTTTGCTGGCTTGAACAGGGCCGCACGCAGAGCCGGCATCACCTGCCAGTAGCTATCGAACGCATCGATATCACGCTTGGGAATGCCGCCGCGCAAGTGACCGTCGATGTCCTGAATATCCTCCGGCTCAGTACTGTCAATATAGCGTGGCAGGTTGAGGTTAAAATCGTTCTTCGGGTCGCTGATTTCGTCGAAAGAGACCATACGCGCGTAACGCGGCACGTCTGCCATTCGGGTAAAGGTATCGACGATCTTGTGTACGTCCTGATCGCGCAAGTTGTTCTTCGGACCATCTTTGATAAAGCCCTTGGCGGCATCGATCATGAAAATGCCCTTGCGTGCGCTGGCGTTCTCCTTGTCCAGCACCAGAATACAGGCGGGAATGCCAGTGCCGTAAAATAGGTTGGCCGGCAGGCCGATAATGGCCTTGAGGTAGCCAGATCGTACCAGTTGCTCGCGGATCCCCGCCTCGGCATTGCCGCGAAACAGCACGCCGTGGGGCAGAATGCAGGCACCTTTGCCGGTACTTTTCATCGAACGGATGATGTGCAGCAAAAAGGCATAGTCGCCCTGTTTGGCCGGCGGCTCGCCCCAGGCAAAGCGCTGGTAGGGATCTTTGCCTGGCGTCAGGCCAACGCTCCAGGTTTTAACCGAGAACGGCGGGTTGGCCACTACGTAGTCATAGGTACGCAGCTGCTCGCCATCCTTGAACTTCGGCGAGGACAACGTGTTGCCCTGCAGAATGTTGGCGGTTGGGAAGTCATGCAGGATCATGTTCATTCGGGCGAGACCGGCGGTGGTAACGTCCATCTCCTGCCCTTCCAGAGTGATGTGCTTGCCGGCCTGATCGGCCACTTTCAGCAACAGCGATCCTGAGCCGCAGGTGGGGTCATAAACAGTCGTCGCCCCCACGGCATTGGCCGGGCTGATTCCGATGACTTTGGCGATGATGCGGCTGACCTCAGACGGGGTGTAGAACTGCCCCTTGCTCTTGCCGCTTTCGCTGGCGAAGTGACGCATCAAGTATTCGTATGCGTCGCCGAGGATGTCGTCGTTGTCGGCACGGTTTTTCGAGAAATCCAGCTCGGGCTTCTCGAAGATGGCCACCAGGTTGGTGAGGCGCTGCACCATCGCATCGCCTTCGCCGAGCTTGTTTGGGTCGTTGAAGTCGGGGAAGTCACTACGGGCAAGCCGGGCGTTGGCCTCGATCAACGGCTGGATGATCTGCGTGTTGATCTTATCGCCGATGTCGGCCTTGCCTTTGAGGGCGATCATGTCTTTGAAGCTGGCTCCCGGCGGGATATTGACTGGTGGAGCGAAGTCATCCGAGTTGCCGTACTTGTCGGAGATGTACTTGATAAACAGCATGAACAGGACATAGTCCTTGTACTGACTGGCATCCATCCCACCGCGCAGCTCGTCGCACGAGGCCCAGAGGGAGGAGTAAAGATCGGATTTCTTGATAGCCATTGGCAATCCTGACTGGGGTAAAGAGTAAGTGCGCAGGCGTCCCCCGTTACGCGCTAGGGAAAATGCCCATGGCGCCGGCGTAAGACCGGGGTCGACAGATATTTGTAGCGAAGCGGTGCTTTACCTGCGGTTAATTGGTGAACCTTATCTACTTCGGTTTCGTCGGGCCAGCATTTCGCCCTTATTTCTAGTCTTCATCCACTACCACGAGTCAATCAGCCGGAAAATCGCAGAAAGTGAGCGGCAAACTTGGATGCAGCGCACAGTAAGCCGCTGATCTTTCGGCGCCAATACTGGACGTGTGCACAGGTAAATAATCCGCTCACATAGCGATAGCACTATGCCGCTAGGCAAGCACTACTTCGCTGGTTTTTGATAGTTTGCAAAGCTGAGGATTAACTTACCTGTACCCATAATTGACATATCGCCCAGCGCTGGTTTTCAGCAGGTGGGGCTCAGCGTGCATTGAGCAACGCCTCAAAATCCGAAACTTGAATATCCGAAGCCCCACTCAACATGTCCCGCGCCAACGCCCGCCGTTTACTCAGCAACTCATCGAGTGTCGCTTCGAACGTCGGCATCTGCGCATCCCGAACCGTCGGGTAATACACATAGACGTCCTTTTCCTGCCCAATCCGATAGGCCCGATCCGTCGCTTGATCTTCCTTGGCCGGGTTCCAGCAACGGGTGAAGTGAATGACGTGGTTGGCCGCCTGCACGTTCACTCCAAACCCAACTGCGATCGTCGACAGAATGATTACTGCGAAACCGCACTGTTCTTGGAATTGGTCGATCAGCTTCTGCCGACTATTGGCGCTCTGACTGCTGGTACTGGTATCGCCATTGATGACCGTCGCCCGAAACCCGAAGTGCTCCTGGATCGAGTGCTGCAATTCCCGCTGGATATCTCGCAACTCGGTAAAGACGATGACCTTGTCGCCGTTCCCGGCTTTTTTGATCGACTCAAGCGTCCGCATCAACCACTGCAGCTTCGGCGAGTTGTCGCGCAGTCGCGTATCAGGTTGAACGCTGTACGGGTGAGCACAAATGAGCTTGAGCTTGTGCAGCAACCCGAGCATGCCGGAGGTCTTTTGATCGAGCTGTTCTTCGATCTGCTGCTTCTGGCTGTACGCGGATATTTCGGACAGGTACAGATTGCGTTGCAAGGCATGCATGCTAAGTGAACGGCATGCTGTGTCTTCGATTTTGGCGGGCAGGTCTTTGGCAATGTCCTGCTTGGTTCGGCGCAAAGTCTGCGGATCGATAAGCCCTCGAAGGCGCTCGAGGGCAACCGTGTCACGCTCCAACACGGCTTCGATTGGGCGCTGATACTCGCGACCGAACTGGTTCAAACCACCTAGAAAACCTGGTTGAATGAAGTCGAACAGACACCAGAGATCGATCAGGGTGTTCTCGACAGGCGTACCGGTACACGCCACTCGAAATCTCGCAGGAATGGCTTTGATCGCTTGAGTCACCAGTGCCGCGGGGTTCTTCAGCTTCTGCGCTTCATCGCACACGACGATCGACCACTGCTGGCGCGCCAGGGAAAACTCCTGATCGCGAAGTGTCTCGTAAGTCGTCAGGACGATTCGGGCGCCGCCCACCCAACCTGGGCGCAGCAAATTCTTGATGCCTTTTGCTTTCAAGTCAGCAGGTATTTCTTCCTTCTTGAACTTCACTGCACTCAAGGCTGAGCCATACAGCTTCAACACTGGTAGTGCATCAGCGAAGAAGAACCGATGAAGCTCACGCTCCCAGTTATCAAGCAACGAAACTGGGGCGACGATAAGTGTCGGTTTGTCTTGTGGATATTTTTCCAGGTACCAGACAAGGAAGGTGAGCAACTGGATCGTTTTCCCAAGCCCCATGTCATCAGCGAGCAAGCAACCTGACACGTCCGCGGGGGACAAGCGGAACAAATGCTGCAACCACGCGACGCCTTGAAGCTGGTGCTCACGCAATACGACCTCCGGCTTGAGCAAGCTGGGCAACTCTGGTATTGCATCCAAAGCGGCGCGTAATGCTGCTTGGCGAATCTCAACGTAGGTCGGTTCGTCGATGTTGTGGCCGATTTGCAGTACGGCGCGACCAACTTTTTCCTGTTGCTGGACCAGGCCGGTCTCGACAGGGGCGATCTTCTTGGACCAGGCATTAAACAGTCGCTCGGCGGCGGCAATCGACAGCGGTGTTTTGGACTCAGGCAAACAGACCGTTTCATCACCGGCAGCGCGAGCTTCGTCCAGCCGCTGTTCAAACTCTTCAAATTGAGCACGGTCGGATGGGTCCCAACGCCCAAGAATTTCTGCGTCAATGCCCAGCGCCGCCACATCCTTCGGCAACCAGTTCTCTGTCGCCTCTTTGACGAGGAAAGGTGAGGTAATACGCTCCGCTTCCCCGATACCTGTCACTCGGTCGCCGTAGAGTGACAGGTCCAGGACCGAGTCGAATTCAGCACCGGCGGCTTCGTTTTGCCAACGCTTAAGCAAGTCGCTGATTCCCGCCAATTGGCGTAAATCAAAATCGCTGAGTTCCAGCTCGTAGCCCTGCCAGAAGCCGGCAGACATGCCCGTCGCCAATTTCAACTGCAGTTCATGCACGAACGGCGCGAGCTCATAGGCCGCTTTGAATTCAACTTCGATGGGCGCTTGCGGCGTTGGCGAGGTCGGTTCGAGCGTCAGATTTACCTGCTCGATGCGCTGTCCCGCTTCATCCAGCTTGGGCTCCAGATGAAAGCGATGAAAGAAAATCCCAGCCTCGGCCAGGTCGTCTTCATAAGTCTCGGCATCCAACACTTGCGCGGCACTTTCGCCGAGTGCGCTGTAAGGGTTGCGGACGAAAGAAAGAGCATCGTCGCCAGCGACCCGACGCCCGGGCAACGAGCGCACGTAGTCCAATACAGATTTGACTTCGGGATCAATCAGGACGTGTGTCAGCGATCCATCATCACCAGTCACCCGATATCGATCCTGAACCTGATTGGCACCGTCGAAACTTTCAAGCCAGTTTGCCGGCTGGCCTTCGAAGCTTGGTTCCAGCTCGATAACAGGCGTATTACCTACTGTCGATTTTCGCGGGTTGAGTCGCAAGCTTTCAGGTTTGATAACGACGGTCTTATCCAAGAAGCCATCCATACCGGCACCAGCCTTGCGCGCCAACTTCCTGATGCTAGCCCAGCCAATCTGGTTAGTTACTTCACCCGGCTCATTTTGCTGAGCCAGATAAAGTTGCCGTACCGCACCGGTCAGTTTCCACGATGACTCAGACAGAATTTCCATTGTTTCGTGGTACTGGACGATGGCCCCCGTACGCTGCACCTGCACATTTGCATTGGACTGCGGGTCACGCCATCCACTGACGGAGACTTTGACGTCGTCGGAGGCAAGACTGCCCTGGCTGCGCAGTTGAGGGATGAGAGTTGTCTGTGGCGGTAACCCCAATAGCGGCAGACTTGTTAAGTGCTCTGGCTCATCTAGAAGCCGATAGAGCTCATCCCACGTCAGCAGCCAGCGATCGCTGAGTTGGGAGACGAACTCCTCTTCTTCCAACTGGTCCAGATAGCTTGCCAGCGGCCAGGACTCCGTATTTTCCGCCAAGCTCAGGGGATAACAAACGCCCTGCTCCTCAATGGAAAAAACAGGCTCAGTATTTTCTAACGCCGAATTCATCTGCAGGCCAATGCCTTTGAGGAAACGCTTGAGCATTACTGTCTCCAGAACCGGAGTGGCTGGTGATTGACGGGCTTGAAGCCCAGGCGTTGGAGCGCAGCAACGGCGGCCAGGTCGTTGTCATCGAGCTGGACCTGAAACGCACCGCCGCGCGCGCGCTGGTCATAGACTTTGTGTTTGACCGACTTCAGGGCGTCACGGACTTGGTCTTCGAAAGGCAATGGTTTGGCTGAACCTGGCGCTCCGGCCTGACTTTGCACACGAATACCCAATTTCTCGAGGGCACCATCGAATTTGCTGAGCCAGCCCTCTACACGATTTGGGCGGCTAGGTGCAGGTGAATGCCGCATAGGATTGAAAGCACTTGCCTGCTTCAGATCTGCTTTAAGTGCAAGCTGAGATTTGTCCGGATTGAACGGTGAATTATCTGCTTTGTACACATAGCAGGCATTACCTGTTCCAGAAAACTCCACGAAAAAGTAGTTTCCAATCTGCATAACTACAGCATTATTGTGCCCGGGACCGCCTACCAACTTGCTCAAGCGCCCTTTGTTCTTCTCACGGAAATGAACGAAGTCCCGCCCACTGTCTTGCCAGGCGTCCGAGCCCATGACGATTCGGGTGTAGCTCATTTGGTTGGCAAATCTTAGCCAGTAATACAGGCGCGACTGATCAACCTCAGAGTCTCCCTTCAACAGGTTGAAGAAGTGCTCCAGATCTTCCTTCGCGAACCACGCAACGACCATTGCACAGACATCTTTTTCAACGTACTGCAGCCAGCTGTTTTGTCTGGAACGGATCTGAGGGCTGCCCCAGTTGTCGAGGGCGACCTGTTTGAGCAGCGACGACGGTTTCTCTCGATACGCTGCCAAGTGATAACGCGACAGGCATGCACTCAGAATGTCGTTCATGTACCGCGGATGCTGCCGGCCAATGTCGACAAGGTCGGCTAAGCGCTGAGAAAACTCGGCGTCATCCAACATAAAAATACGAGAGATAAGTACGTTAAAGATCCTTCGCCACAGCCAACTGCTGTCAGGGATCTGCGCAATCGTCTGCAATGCCGAAAGGTCGCTGATCTCTCCCTTGAACATCTGGTCACCCAGCCTGGCACCTGCCTGCTCGGAAAAAAGCTCCTGATGCTGCTGGACGATATGCACCCATTCCCTCTCGCGTTTTTGCTGACCTCTGACGCATTCGAAGCCAAGCTGAACGTCTGCCCGCAACACACACCAATTGGCGTTCTGATCAGGCGTGGCGGCCTCGTACCCAAAGTAGCTAAAGCACAGCGCCAACCAATCTCGGCGGCTCAGTCTCCGTTTTTCAATGCGGTGATGGATTTCTTTGTGCACTCGGTCAAAAAGCTGGTCATCGTCCAGTATCGGGCCGACTCGCTCACTCTTGTCCGAGAGACCGGCAAAAACCAAACGCCATTCTGAGGCGTTGAGTGGGAGTACATTGCGGAATTTGTTTATCGCAGCGCGGCGCTTTTCCTGAGGTGGCGGCAAAGCTTTTTCAGCGCGTTCGAATCTTTCGTAAAGATCAATTCCAGCAGCACCCAGACGGGGGAATCGCGCCAACGGTTCAGGCGCCGGCCCCGTGCGATGTGCCAACAGACTCAGGTTAATAGCGGCGGAAAGCCTCGCGATTGGGCTAGTCATCGGCTCATCGCCAACTGACACTTTTCCATATCAGTGTTATTGAACACCGGTACCTCTGGCTTGAGGTTGTCCTCCTTTTCCTTCAAGCCAAAGAACTGCATGCGCAACTCCACTCGCCGGCTCTCTTCCTTGGTGTCCTTTGCATTGTTGAACGACACACCGCCCGCCAGGAAAATCGATCTGATTTGCTGTTGGTGCTCCGGCGACAATCCGACTTGGAGCGGGCTGCGGCTATCGAGCAGGCTGCACATCACCCACTCTGAACGCTGCAGTGAAAGGTGCAGGTTATAAAGATAAGAGCCGTCGGTGTCTGTCGATCCCTCGATTACAACCTGTTTGAACCATTTCCGGCCTTCTTCACTGTTAGCCGCGTCCAGAATCATCGGCACAACCTCCTGAAGTGCCGACTGGCCATCGTTGCTCAGCGCGTACTGGTTATGCCCAAATCGGCCAGCATCGCCGAAGCTAATCCGGTTGTCCTTACAGTCCACAACGATGGTTTTACTGGCAGTCTTCGCCTTAAGGCTCAGGTGCTCGCAGATCTGACTGATGTCCCTATTACGTTGCTTCTCTCCTTGCTCCGCTTGGTTAATACGCTGCGTCACAGAACTCAAGGCCGCCACCATGACCACAAGAAATAGAATCATCATCGCAGTCATCAAATCAGCGAAGGAGATCCAGAACGGCTTCTCTCCCTCGTCCTTTGATCGGACAAGCGAAGGCATTTGCTTACCAAACATCGACTAGCCTCCGTTACTGCCTGATTCGTTCCATGATTTCGCCGAAGTCTTCGAGACTTTCCTTGACCCCTTCTACACCGCCAGCGAGGCTCTTGACTGCTTTATCAAGCTCGGCATCCAGACTACCCAGCGTTTGTCTCAAGGTCCGATCCATGCCATCACCGAACTCTTTAAAGCCGTTACCCAACACACCACTGATGTTTTCCAGGTATTCATTAACTTCACGGTTAAGCGCCTGCATCCGCTCGCTTTGAACCTTCAGGTCCTGGAGATACTGGCTGCGGCCGCTGGCCTCCCCTTGTGCGCTTGCGACAACCCCTTCGATGACCGCGAGAGTTTTCGCCAGCGCTTCACGATTGTTTCGATAGTCCGCGACCACGGTGTTCAACTCACGTGATGCCTGTGCAAGCTCAGTACCTGCGCCTTGGACTGTGCCCATCAGCCCCGCAGTCGACTCACTGGCACGCGCAACGCTTTGTCCGGCCGTTTCAAACCGCTCAGCCGCCGCCCGCATCTTGTCTGCGCCTAGCTGCATGCTATGCAAATGCTGCTCTGTTTGGACACTCAGTGCCTTAACGGTGTCCTGTGCAGATTTCTGTTGCTCTGACACTGTTTGCAGCAACGCCTTGACCTGTTCGTCAAGACCGCCCACCAAGTCACGGGTGCCTTGATGCAGGTCAGCCTGTGCAGCGCGGGTGGTTTGATCCATCTGCTGCTGGCCGTGCTCCAATTGCTTGAAGACTGCCGAGAGTTGCTCACCCAGCACCTCAACGGAGCCCGCAATTTTCGCCATGGTTTCCTGTTGACCTTGGCCGATGTTCTGCTTGATCGACTCAACAAAAGCCTGGAGATTCTCAGCCATTGCCTGTTGGCGAGCCTCGCTTTGAGCAAACAACTTCTCCAACTGCTCGGCCATTCGAGCACCGGCCCCCTCCCCTTCGTTGCCGATACGGGCAACAGAAGCCTGGAGATTGGCAAGCATCTCGTTCATCCCCGCTTGCATGGCGTTCTGTCCGGCCTGCATATCGGAGAGTAACTGAGCGATCATAGTCGAGCTGTTTTGGGTCGAGGACTCGCTAGCCGAACGCATATCTTGGATCAGCGTCGAAAAGCCCTGCTGCATCGACTGCATGGCGGCAACGGACTGGCCCATCAGTTCGTGTAGGCCATTGAACTGTTGGCCGAACGTACCTTCCAGCTTGTTCATGAAGGCAACTAGAACATCCTGAAGAAGGTTCTGTACTTGCCCTGACTGGTCGCCACTGGCGGCCTGAACCGCACCCGCGATAGCTTCAAGGGGGGATTTGAGACTGTTCTCAATCGCACTGCTTACCTGATCGGCCAACAACTGCCCAGAGTCACGGTAAGTCGTTGACAAGGTATCCGCTAATTTGAGGCTTTCGCGGACTTGGGTATCAACGAGGTTCTGCAGCATTTCCCGCAGATCGGTTACCAGGCTGTCCTTGAGCTGACGGGTTTGCACGGAGCTTTCAGCACTCGAGCGCACAAGCTCCGCTAGATATTCCTCACCGACACCGCTGTCGAAAAGCCCGTCGATGGTTTCGTTGAACGCTTCAAGAAGCCTGTAGCATTGGCCCAGACGCCACTTTTCAGTAATCGTGACGGCTATAGAGGCCATGATTGAAATAAAGGAGCCGATGAACGCAAACAACACGTCCTTGAGCAGCTTATCGACGCTGGCATTTACCTGCTCAGGGGTGCTTGGATCAAAATGCTGTAGGCCTAGCATCAAGCCGAAGAAGGTTCCGACAATACCGATGCCGGTCAAAATACCAGGCAGGTGTTTATAAAACTCGGTTCCCAGTGGGGTATCAACCACGCTTTGAGGTGAGAAAAAATGCGCGGCTGCGGCGGTGGCGCGCGACCGGACAAGAACCTGTTCGCCTTCTTGAAACTCAAACTGGTCGTGCAGCGTTTCAGCGTATTCGTGCCAAGAGTGCTCCAGCTTGCTTCCATTGAACAGTTGCTCCAATTCAGAGCGCCGTTGAGACGGGGCGAGCGCTTTCACACCGTGCACACGTTTAGTCAGTTTTTTCAGCTGACTGCTAAGTTTGAAGGATGGACAAAAATAACGGACAAAGTACCAAGCGCACAAAATGAAAACGAAGCCAACTACCGTTATTGGCGCGATCAGCTGCTCGGAGCTTGCTGCACCCCATAGATGCAACAGCGTCGAAAAATCCATACTTTCCGCCTTCAATTTAGCAATTTTTTGATGTTCGGGACGCCTGCAACACCCACATTGATGCGTCAATCGCCAATCCCGTTGGTGATCGATGACAGCACCTTGCTCGGCACGCGTTTTTTAGGGCACAACAAAGTCGGAAAGGAAGGGCGGTAGTTTCACTACGGCTAATCAGGAACCTTCCGTGGACAAATGTTAGAAAATCATGTCCTTATGCCAGCACCTTAGCCTGAGCCTTGACCGTCGTAAAGCCGGACGCGATCAATGGATCCCTGATCTGAGAGATCCGATAGGCTTATCGGGTGTGTGCTCCGCGACCACTGTACAGAGTCACCAAATCCCCTCCAGCCCCTCTGCAATTTAATCCGTGTCGAAACTTTGATTCTGCACAGCCAATTCGCGAACCATCAGCTCAATACGAGCGACATCTTGAGGATGTTGGAGCACGAGCGCATTTGCCGTACGCGACAGCAATAAGCCACGCGCCGACTCGCCAGAGCGAGTGAAGGAATGAACCAAGCGCCAGCAATCGCTATCAGTAGCCGTTGGTTCCACTCAAAGGCGAAATCCGAAGTACAGTTGTGGAATTGAACTTTGGTCGACGTAAAGGCAGGAATTTAAGAAGATTCGCGAATGGTATTCCATAAGGTATTCCAATAGAAAATCCAACCGAAAATAATCGATAAAAATCAATACGATACAGAATCAATTCAGATTACCCCGGCCCACCATTTGATCATCTAAAGACGTCCACGGACGTCTTTTTTTGTGCCTAGCATTCCCCCAACCACAATGCTAGCCTCACCCCATGACTACCCATTACCTCACCACAACAACCACCACCACGACCGCTTCAAGCGGAGCGTGCGAGGTGTCGTGAGCCAATAACAAACGAACACTTCAAAGGCCCGCCAGCGATGGACAGGGCCTTTTTTGTGCCCTTGTGTCGCTGGTTCACACGCAAGGAGATGCACCTATGTACGCCCTGTTGATACTCGATATCCAAGTCGGACTCATCCACGGCCCGGAAAAGCCCTGGCGCTGCGCCGAGCTGTTGGAAACGCTCAACACCCTGATGGACAAGGCCCGCAGCGCAGGGGCTCCGATTTTTCTTGCGCGTCATATCGGCCCCGCTGGCTCGCCGATCGAACCTGGCAGCCCGCTTACGCAGGTTGCACAGGAACTGAAGTTGCTGGGTGGGGAAGTGGTGTTCGAAAAGCGTCGGCCTAACGCTTTTGCGATGACTGACCTGGCTGACAATCTGCGCTCCAGCGGCGCCACCGGCGTGGTGGTCACGGGGATGAAAACGCAATACTGCGTCGACAGCACCTGCCGTGCCGCGCGTGATCTTGGCTTCGATGCGGTACTTATCGCCGACGGTCATACCTGTTCTGATACGCCCCTGATGAAAGCCGAGGCCATCGTGGCTCATCACAACGCCACGCTCAATGGGCCGTTCTGCCAGTTGGTTCGGGCTGAGGACTGGAGCTTTTAGCAGAACCTGACGACGGGAGAGGTCAGCAGGGCCGGGCTTCGGAATTTTCCCGCAAGATGCCGCGCTGTTGATGAACTAGCGCACTCCAACCAACAAGCCTAGCCTCCCCCGGTCGCTGCAAAATCAGCGACCGGGTTTAGCAGCTCGGTTAATATCAAGGCCTGCAAAGCCACCATCCGTTCGAGCGATGCTTTCAGCATCCGCTGGTTCGTATCATGGCGGCTGTGCGTGGGGCACTTTCGGGTGCGCCGGGTTCCTTGATTCCTGGTCTGCTAACCCGCGTACGGTCGCCACCCTTTTCGTTTAGCAGCGATGTCTGGCGACTCCATCAATCAAGGAGTTTCAGCCATGAAAAAAATCACCCCCAATCCCCCAACCACCCTCTTCACCCTCGCCGAAAACATCCACCCCGAAACCCTGCTAATCCAAGCCAGCGAAACCCTCGCCTCTCTCAACGCGATGACCACCGACCTGGCTTTTGAGCTTGAAGGCGCGCACCGCCACAAGCTGCTCGCCGCTCAGCAATTGATCGTTCTGGGTGAGCTACTGGTCGAACGAGTCTTGAACACCCAGCCATTCACTACCCATCCGCCACAACCCTAAAACACGAAAACGGGCGAGGCGCCTCAGCGTTTCTCGCCCGCTGGCATCCCCTCACACTTCCCATTACCCTGACGGCCTTTATCAGACAATCGGAAGTCAGATACCCGTGCTCAAGCCCTTCGCCGTCATCGCCCTCTCTGTCATGCCCTTACTCGCCACCGCTGCCGAGCTGGCCGGGGTTTGGCAAGGTACTTTGGGCAAGTCCGCGATCACCGTCTGTTTCAACGGTGCCGACGGGGAGCATGGCAGTTATTACTACCAGCGCATTCGTACCCCTATCCAATTGACTCAGGCCAACGACAACGCTCCCTGGGTGGAGGAAGGCAACACCGGTTTCTGGGCCCTGCAAAAACCTCAGGGCGATGCCCTTTCTGGTGCCTGGAGCAAAACCACCGGCGGCACGCCGCTGCCGCTGGCTTTACGCCGCATTGCCACGGACGGCTGCGGCAGCGATGCCTATAACGCGCCCCTGGAAGCCGCGCCGCTGCCTATCAAGACCGAGAAGAAGACTTTCGAAAACCATGCCTACCAACTCAAGACTCAGGGCCCCCGCGTCACGCTCAAGCTGGAGGGCGACGGCCCGGCGGTGCAGAAGATCAATCAGCAACTCGCCGCTCTGGCCGTCAATGACGATGATCTAACCGACTACTTTCATGAACGGCGTGAATACCTGGGTCGAAACGGCTCGGCCTATACCAGTGAAATCGAGGTTGAGCCTAGCTATTGGTCGTCGCAATTCATTACCGTGCGGTTCTACCGCTGGGCCGCGGGCACAGGCGCCAGGGGCATCAGTTGGGGGCTGCACTCCTGGAATCTGCAAACCGGCGAGAGTGTGGACCCATGGACCTGGTTCGGCGGCCATCAGCAGTGGTACGACGCCTATTCCGGGCACTTGAAGCTGCCGGCCGCCTTCAGCACCTGGCTGGCCAAGCAAACCAGCACCGACGAGGGCTGCCCCGCGATTACCGATTACTCCAGCTTTGACCTGAGCTTCAACACCCAGGGCCTGCGGCTCGCCACGCCGGCCAATGGTGACGGTTGCGACAACGACCTGACCTTCACCTGGGAGCAGTTGGAACCGGTGCTGACCGAACAAGGCAAAGCGGCAGTGCCCAGGTTGAAACTGCCCTGATGCGCCCGAGAAAAACCCCACAGCCATTCACCAAAGGTTAAGAATCGCGCTCGTATACTCCTTGACTACCCATGACCGGTCGCCCGATCGGTCTCATGCCCCGGTAGCCAGATTCCATGACGCGTCCCGCTCCCCTGCTGCTCCTGCTTGCTGGTCTGTTGTTCTTTTTCGCCCTTGGCAACCACGAGCTGCAGGGCTCCACCGAGGCCCGGGTGTCCGGAATTGCCATGGCGATGCACCTGGACAATGACTGGGTGGTGCCGCGCCTGTTTCAAGAGCCTTTCCTGGAAAAACCGCCCCTGAGCCTGTGGCTGGACGCCGGCGCGATTCGTTTGTTCGGCGCCAGCACCGGGGCGGTGCGCCTGGCTTCGGCGTTTGCCGGGTTGTTCAGCGTGATGCTGCTGTACGGGATGCTACGTCGCTTCGGGCGGCCGCAGACGCTGGCGTTCAGCGCCGCGCTGATCCTGGCGACCATGGCCAGTTATTGGGGCAATGTGCGCGGTGTGGGTGAGGATTCACTGCTCAGCCTCGGCGTGACCATGGCATTGCTTGGGTTTTACCAGGCTCTGCGGCCCGAGCGCGAAGGTTCCAGTGTGTGGGCCTGGGCGTTGTTTACCGCCGGCATGGTCATCGCCACCCTGAGCAAAGGCGTGTTGGGGCTGGCGTTGCCGGGCATCGTGATCTTTGTGTACCTGGCCAGCACCAGCCTGATGGATAAACGCCTGCGCATCGGCGACTGGCTTAAGCCGGCGTTGTTCACGCTACTGGCTTTGGTGCCGCTGCTGATCTGGCTGGGGTTTCTGTTTCAACGTGGGGGGATGCAGGCGGTCGGCGAAGTGTTGTGGACCAACAGCGTTGGGCGCTTCAGCGGTTCGTTTGTCGAGGCCGGGCACTACGAGCCGTTCTACTACTACATCGCGAAGCTGCCGGAGGCGTTTCTACCCTGGAATATCCTCGTGTACCTGGGCCTGTGGCACTTTCGAAAAAGCCTGGTACACAACCGATATCGTCTGTTTTTCAGCGTGTGGCTGGTGGCGCAGTTCACCCTGCTGACCCTGGCTTCCAGCAAGCGCACGGTTTACCTGATGGCTCTGACCCCGGCCGCTGCGGTGCTCGCCGCAGAATATGCAGGGGTGCTGTTGGAGTGGCTCAAGGCACACAAGCCAGCGCTGTACCGCTACCACCGGGGCGTGATCATCAGCGCATTCAGCCTGGCAATTGCCAGCTACCTGATGGCTGCGTTCTGGTTCGCCCCCAAAGCAGACAAGCGTGAGTCTTTCGTGCCGGTGATCAGTCAGGCCAGGGCGTTTCAAACCGAAGGTAGGGACGTGGTGATGTTCCAGCCCAATGAACGCATTGCCGGGGCGAGCGTGTTCTATCTACAGGCCTACTTGCCGATCCTGCAAACCGAAGCGCAGTTACACAGCTTTCTCACGGCCAAGCCCGGCAACATTGCATTGCTGGACAACACCCGCCAACTGAGCGGGAAGGTCACGGTGATCAAAGAGATGAAGATCGGTCGCCAGCCTTACTACTTCATCGAGCAGTAAGGCCAGCGCACGGCGGGATCAGTGCTTGGTGAGCTTATCCAGATAGCCCATGGCAAAGGCCGAGACCACGAAGGTCATATGGATGATCACGTACCACATCAGGTGATCGGGATCGACGTTCTTGGCGTCCATGAAGATGCGCAGCAGGTGGATCGAAGAAATCGCCACGATGGACGCCGCCACTTTCATCTTCAGCGAGGAAGAGTCCATGGTGCCCAGCCAGTTGAGCTTTTCCTTGTTTTCATCGATATCCAGCTGCGACACGAAGTTCTCGTAGCCGGAAATCATCACCATCACCAGCAAGCCACCCACCAGCGCCATGTCGATCAACGACAGCAGCAGCAGGATCACTTCCGCTTCCAGCATGGAAAAAATGTTGGGAATCACGTGAATGATTTCCTGGAAGAATTTCAGCGCCAGGATCAATAAACCCAGGGACAGCCCCAGGTAGATCGGCGCCAGCAGCCAGCGTGAAGCGTACATAGTGTTTTCGATAAAGCGTTCCATGGGATCTCACACAGCTTGGCTAAAAATGGCGGCGAGTATACCAGCCGCTACAAGACACCTGTAAGCACGAGAAAACTGACCCAGGCGGCATCTGTAAGAGAATTTTTCTGCTAGTGTCGAGCCCCTAAACTCGGCTCGATGATGTCGGACAGGAAGAAACTCAGATGATGGATGTGCGATCCCCTTTGGCCAGCATCGGCCTGTGCACGGCATTGCTGCTGGCCAGCGGCTGCTCCCCCAGCGACGAGCAGAAACAGACGACGCTCGAAGAGAAAACCGCCACGTTCGAGCAGTCCCTCGACAGCATCCAAGACCCCAAACTGCGCGACGCCATCGCCGACCTCGGCGGTTCGCTGTTATTGCTGGAACGGGCGCGAGTCAAGCTGGCCACAAAGCCCATCGAAGCCGAGTACGGCGAAGACACCCTCGCCTTGCTCAAGCACTACCCAACGCCCCAGGCGCTGGTGGACACCTACATCAACGGCCTGTTCGTGCTGCGCAAGACCTCCCATTCCGATTACCTGACGGATCTGCAACCGGTCTTCCCGTTCAGTTTCAACATGCCCGACCAATTCCCCTTCCCCCATGGTCTGGAATGGCAGTCGGTCACCTTGAGCAACAACAAAGTCGTGCCCTTCCAGCCAGAATGGTCGGAAACCGACCCCGGCATTCAGTTAAGCCCCAGCAGCTCCAACCTGACCAACCCCGATGACCTGACGGTGACCTACCCCTTCATCGACGGTATCGAGACGGAAAACAAGAGCCAACCGCAGCCCGTCACGCTCAAAGGCGCGGTCGAAGTCATCGCGCCGGGCAAGGTGCTGACGTTCGATCTGTCGAAAAAGGACGTGGGCCACAAGCGCACCGAAGGCACTATCACGCTCAACTTGCTGCTGCTGGAGAAGAACTACGCGGAAATCGAGCTGACCAACAGCGCGCCGCTGGCACCGCAAGTCGGCGACGAGTCGCCGAACCCTCTGCTGGTGCAAGCGCGGGACAGTACAGGCCAATTCCTCACGCGCGCAGGCTCGATCAACGAGAGCGCTGCGCAAGTGGCGTTCTACGAGAAACAACTGGCTGAGATGCAAAAGCAGAAGGCCTGGTCGCAAGGGTTCGAAAAACAGCTCACGGATGAACAGAAAGCCTTCGAACACAAACAGGGCAATCATTACGCCAAGGTGTACTTCAACGGCCTGATCGATAACCTGCAGGTCAACGTGATGGACTTCTCTACGGCATCCGTCACCCGCAAGGACCTTGAACTGCCAGTGCTGCGCTTCGACAAGAACAGCCTGGAAAAGACCGTACAAGCCTTGCCGATGCCGGTCACCGTGTACGACGACAGCGCTGCCAGCTGGCTCAAAGACGCAGCCATGACCGAAGATCAGCTGAAAAACAGCGTCAGCATCAGCCAGTCCGTTGAGGACGCCAGTGCCGCGCATGTGGTGTTCGACCACCCATTCACCTTCAACGACGACCTGGTGGGTGCCGAGCGCAACAGCAGCGTATCGCCGATTACCTTTTTTACGGCGGACGAAAAAGGCGAGCGCGGTGACCCCATCGAGCTGCCGACCGAAGCGTTCGAGCTGAACCCGGCCAGTGGCACCCTCACCTACGACCTCAACCTGTTCCCGGAAAACCCGGCGTTCGTGGTGGGCTCGATCCCGCTGTTTTTGGCGACTATCGAGAAAGGCGAGTTGGACGTGACCAAGCTGCCCAAGGGCTTGTCGCTCAAGGACAACGCGCTGGTCGTCGATCAAAAAGACTTCCCCGCCGACAGCTGGCGCTTCTACGCCAAGGACGCCAGTGGCCAGTACCTCAAGGAAATTCTGGGGGTCAGCCACCGCGCCGAGGAGTACGGCACGGCGATGTTTGACGTGCATTATTTCTACGGCCGACCGACCGCACTGGAAAGCTACCAGCGCACCGACCTGAGCACCGTGCAATACGGCTTTGAGGTCAAGCTGGACAAACCTGACAGCAAATGACTACCGCTACAGCGCAAGCGGTTCACGGTTGCCATTGAGCTGTCGCAGGTGGGCCTGCATGTGCAGGCACCAGATCTGCGGGTCGCCCGCCACCTCATAGCCGTGCTGGGTCAGGCTGTCCACAATGGACTCCAGAATGGTTTGCGCCGCAGAAGATCCAGGAAACGGGCCCTGGGACTTGATGGTGGACGGCTGTTCACCGGACATTCCTGCGGCAAACAATACGGTCCACATCCCGTTATCCCCCGCGAGAGGGCGAATGGAGCATTCGATACGGGTGACCAGGCCGAAGCACTGGCGGGTAAGGCAAAGGTTGCGCGGCATGGCGGCAACCCTCGGTAGATCGGTGTTCAGCCCGGCCTGGGGCGAGGCTGTTTCTATCCAGCGACTCCTGTGGATATCCCTAAGCAGAGAATAGAAGAAAACCGCTACAAACCAAGGTTGTAGAGACCAACGGTGGTGGCGCCTATGGTTGAGTCAGTTTATTGGCAACCTCACCAAATCTGTGGCGAGCAAATCCGTGTGGTAGGTGATCCCCTGTGATAAGCAATCCCTGTGGTGAACAGTCCCTGTGGTGAACAGTCCCTGTGGTGAACAGTCCCTGTGGTGAACAGTCCCTGTGGTGAACAGTCCCTGTGGTGAACAGTCCCTGTGGTGAGCGGTCCCTGTGGTGAGCGGGCTTGCCCCGCGCTGGGCCGCGAAGCGGCCCCAAAACCTTCACCGCGATTGATTCTGGCACTCTGCGGTGACCTTATTGGGGCTGCTGCGCAGCCCAGCGCGGGGCAAGCCCGCTCACCACATGAGCCTGCTCACCACAAATGCCCACTCACCACGAGAGTCCGTTCACCACAAGAGTTCGCTCATTAGAACGCTGGCCCATCACAGAGACCCGTCAGCTCACAGGTTTCGCTTCAGCCAACGCCTGCTGCGCCAATTCCTTTTCCGCCTCCTTCAAGTCTTCCTCGCTGATCATCTCGGCAATCGCCCGCAAACGCTCGACCACCCGCGCATTCACCGTGCCTTCCGGGAATTGCCCTTCGGCGTCCGGCTCACCCGCGTCCTCGCCCACCAACAGGCTCAACGCCTCATCAGCCTGGCGCACCGCGTAGATATGGAACTGCCCGGCGCGTACGGCCTGAAGCACCTTCTCATCAAGCATCAACGTGGCGACGTTGGCCTGGGGAATGATCGCCCCTTGCTCACCGGTCAAACCGCGCGCTTCGCAGAGGCGGAAAAAGCCTTCGATCTTCTCGTTGACCCCGCCCACCGCCTGCACTTCACCAAACTGGTTGATCGAGCCGGTGATGGCAAAGCATTGCTTGAGCGGGGTTTTCGACAGCGCCGAGATCAAGGTGCACGCCTCGCCGAGGGACGCACTATCGCCGTCTACATAACCGTAGGATTGCTCCAGCGCGATGCTCGCCGAAATCGCCAGCGGGAATTCCTGGGCATAACGGCTGCCCAGGTAACCGGTCAGGATCATCACGCCTTTGGAGTGAATCGGCTGGCCAAGGTTGACCTCACGCTCAATGTCGACAATGCCGCTGCCGCCCGGGTACACCGTGGCGGAAATCCGCGCCGGCACGCCGAACGCCGAGTCACCGACTTCCAGCACCGTCAGCCCGTTGCACTTGCCCACGGCCGCACCCGCGGTGTCGATCAGGATCACCCCGGCGAGCATGTCGTCGAGAATCCGTGCCGACACGCGACCGGTGCGGGTGGCCTTGGCCTTGAGCGCGCGCTCGATATGCCCCGCGTCGGTCATCTCATCGCCCGCCAGGTGACGGATAAAGTCCGCCTCGCTGACCAGCTGGAACAAGTCACCAATACGCGCCGACAAACGGCCCTGATGCTCCGCCAGCCGTGCGCTGTACGTCGCCAGCCGCGCCACCGCGTCCGAGGTCAGCGGCGCCATGCCTTCTTCCGATGTGCGGGTTTTGAGCAACTGGGCGAACTGCTCCAGGCTCTCATCGACCATTGGGATGTCTTCGTCGAAATCCACCAGCACCCGGAACATCTCTTGGAAGTCCGGATCAGCGTCCTGCAACGCGTAGTACAACTGGCGCGAGCCGATGATGATCACCTTGACCTGCAACGGGATCATCTGCGGGTTCAGGGTCACCGTCGCCAGGCGGCCCAGCTCGCCCAGGGGCGATTCCATCTTCAGCTTGCGCGATTGCAGGGAACGCTTGAGGGCGTCCCACACGAACGGCTCGCTGAGCATTTTTTCGGCTTCAAGGATCAGGAACCCGCCATTGGCACGGTGCAAGGCGCCCGGCCGCAGTTGGCGATACGTGGTGTAGAGCGCGCCCTGGTCGGTGCTGTACTCGATACGGCCGAACAGGTTGTCGTAAGTCGGGTGCGGCTCAAATACCACCGGTGCGCCACCGTTGACGGGGTGACCCACCACCAGGCTCGGGCAATATTGCTCTTCGAGCAGCTTGCGGGCCTGGGCGTCGGTCTTGGCGTCGTCGACCAATTGCTCGACCACGGTTTTGAGCAGGTACACCTGCATGGCCTGCAGGTAACCGCAGACAGCTGCGTTCTCGGCGTACTTTTCCGACAGTGGCGCCAGCAAAGGTTGCAGGGCCAGGGTGATGGTTTCTTCGTTGAACTGACGCAGTTGGTTGTTGGACTCACGCTTCCACTGCGGCAGGCTGGCCAACTCTTCGTTGAGGCGCTCTTCCAGCTCGGAAATATCCGTATGGAAACGCTCGCGATCCACTTCCGGCAGCTGCGAAAACTCGGCTTCGTCCAGCGCCTTGCCGTCGAGCATCGGCGTGAACGCGATGTTGGTGCTGTCGCGGTACAGCGCCACGTCCTTTTCCAGGGCCAGGCGCTCGATCACGTCCAGGGCCTTGTCGTAACGCTGGTTGAAGGCGCGGTCGATGGCGCTTTTGCGCTGTTGATAGGTCGGGTGCTCGAAGACCGCCGGGAAGGTGGCCACCAGGTTATCGACCAAGCCATTGATATCGGCAATGAATGCTGCCGCCGCACCGCCTGGCAATTCCAGGGCACGGGGTTCGCGCGGCTCGTCGAAATTATTCACATAGACCCAGTCCGACGGGGTCTGCAGGCGTTTGCCTTCAGCTTTCAGGTAGCGTTTGACGAACGAAAAACGGCCGGTACCCGGCTCGCCCATGACAAATACGTTGTAACCGGGGCGTGGCATGGCCACACCGAACTGCAACGCTTCAACTGCGCGTTCCTGGCCAAGCACACCGCGAAAGGGCTCCAAATCATTGGTGGTCGAGAAGCTGAACTGTTCAGCGGAGAAAGGGCGAGTCAGCGCTTCGGGCGCTAGACGCAGGCTGGCAGCAACAGGATCAGGCATCGGGCTTCCTTACATCAGGCGGGGCAGATGACGGCATTCTGGCTCTCCGTTGCGCGCTCTGGCAAGGCGAGCCTGTGGGAAAGCGTAGACACGGAATGCGTCCTACAAAAAAATCGCGACATCTCTGATTGTTTTATAAAAACACACGGAACCCTTGGAACGTGCCTAAACTCCAAACTGCGCGGGTTGGACTAATAACCGATCCCTAGGGCGCTATGAAGTGCCTGAACCCTTGTCCATTGGTTTGCACACAAAGAGAACAAAGCTATGAAACGGATCCTTCTCGGTACTCTCTTCACCGTCGTCTCCCTCAATGCAATGGCAGAAGCACCAGGTGGCCCGAACTGCGGTTGGGGCAACATGTTGTTCGAAGGCCAGCGCGGTACTCCAGCCCACTTCCTGGCTTCCACCACCAACGGCACCTCGGGCAACGCCACCTTCGGCATGACCTCGGGCACCAACGGTTGCAGCACCAACAGCGCGCTGACCTACGGCGGCAAGTCCTGGATTGCCATGAATGGCATGATGAACGAGCTGTCCGAAGACATGGCCAAGGGTAATGGCGAAGCACTGACCACCTACGCCGTGGTACTGGGCGTTGCGCCAGAAGATCGTGACCACTTCGCAGCCGTGGCTCACGAACACTTCCAACAAATCTTCAGCAAGGCCGATGTGACCGCTGAAGACGTGCACAACAACACCCTGGCTGTACTGAAAGGCGATGCCCGTCTGGCGAAATACGCTACCCAGGCTTAAGCTCGACCTGCCCGCGCCTCCCCAGGCGCGGGTTTTATTTTTGGACCCGCCTCCCCTTTGGGTCTCTCTAATTTCCGACTTAAGTTGCCCCTATGCTCAAACGCTTTGCCTGGATGGCACTCCTCGCCTGCGCCCCGCTGTACGCGGCACCGCACCTTGATGATCAACGTTTGCAGCAACTGGCCAACGATCCGTTCTGGCTTTCGCTGGGCCATTACGAAGCCGGGAAAATCAGCGGCTGGCGCAGTTATGTCAGTGAAAAGAAATTCTTCCTGGCCACCGATGGCGCCCACCACCCGGATGCCGAACTCAAGGCCACCGTTGAAGCGCTCTATGCTCCGGCCAGCCTGGGCGAAAAACACGCCCAATGTGTCTACCCCGCACGTACCCGCTGGCTCAAGGCTCAGTTGAACCTGACCGACCTGCCCGCCGTGGACTGCACCGAATTCAAGCAATGGTTCAAGGATGTCGCCCCTCACAGCGCGGTGATGATCTTCCCGGCGGCCTACCTCAACAGCCCGTCGTCGATGTTCGGCCACACCCTGCTGCGTATCGACCAGGCTGACGTGCAGAGCAACAAGACCGCGCTGCTCAGCTACGCGATCAACTTCGGCGCCTACATAGAAGGCTCGGATAACAGCATCCTCTACGCCTGGAAAGGCCTGATGGGCGGCTACCCCGGCCTGTTCGCGCTGGTGCCCTACCAGGAAAAACTCTCCGAGTACCGTAGCCTCGAAAACCGCGACCTGTGGGAATACCGGCTCAACCTCACCCAGGTCGAGACCGAGCGCATGGTCGAGCACGTGTGGGAGCTCAAGCAGATCCAGTTCGACTACTTCTTCTTCGACGAAAACTGCTCCTATCGCCTGCTGGAACTGCTGCAAGTGGCCCGCCCCGGCCTGCGCCTGACCGAGCAATTCCCGCTGACGGCCATTCCTACCGACACCGTCAAGGCAGTGAAGGACACAGGCCTGGTCGAGAAAATCGACTACAGGCCATCCCGCGAGCGCGAGTTGCTGGAACGCGCCAAGCCGCTGGACAGCGACGAACAGCAATGGGTGCTCAAGGTCAGCGATGACCAGCAACAATTGCAGGCGCCGGCCTTTAAAGCATTGCCCCGCGACCGCCAGGCCCTGATCATCGACGCCGCCTATCGCCTGGGCCGCTACCGCGCCAACGGCCTGGAACGCGACACTGCACGCTCCCAACGCAGTTTCGAATTGCTGCGCGCCATCAACCAGAACCCCGCGCCCGACCTGAAGATCACGCCGCCCGGCCTGCCGGAAAACGGTCACGAATCGCGCACCTGGCAAGCCGGCCTCGGCACCCGTGGCGACAAGGCCTTCGGTGAATACGGCCTGCGCATGGCCTACCACGACCTCAACGACAATGCCGAAGGCTTCCCCCTCGGCGCGCAGATCGAAATCCTGCAAATGAAACTGCGCCAGTACGAAGGCAACCACTGGCAACTGCAGCAACTGGACCTGGCCACCATCCGCTCCCTGACCCCGCGCAACGCCCTGCTGCAGCCGTGGTCATGGCAAGTCACCGGCGGCCTGGAACGCGTGCCGGGCAAGCACGACGATGAAACCCTGGTCGCCCACGTCAACGGCGGCGCTGGCGGCACCTGGCAACTGCGCGACGACATGCTCGGCTTCGCCCTCGGCACCGTGCGTGTGGAACACAACAACGACTTCAACGAAGCCATCTCCCCCGCGACCGGCTTTAACACCGGCGTACTGTGGAAAAACCCGCTGGGCAATTTGAGCCTGGAGGCCAAGGGCGATTTCTTCACCAATGGTGAAGTGCGTCGCAGCATCAGCCTCAACCAACAGTGGGAACTGTCGCGCAACCTGGGGCTGCGCCTGAGTGCACAGCGCGAATACAGCCACTTGTCGACACCGGTCAATGAAGTGATGCTCGAAGTAAAGTGGTATCACTACTGACCCAGCCTGGCGAAAATCAAAATGTGGGAGGGGGCTTGCCCCTCCCACATTTGCCCGTATTTATTCAGTTTCCATCTCAGGGAGTTCCAATCAACATGGCAGTTAACTGCAACACTCTGGAAGATGTCCGTGACAACATCGACCGCCTCGACCAGCAAATTGTCAGCCTACTGGCTGAACGTGGCGCCTACGTATCCCAGGCAGCCCGCTTTAAAAAGGATGCAGATGCGGTCAAGGCACCACAACGGGTTGAACAGGTGATCGCCAAGGTGCGGGGCTTGGCGCACACGCTGGGCGCCAATCCAGAAGTCACCGAGCAGGTCTATCGCGCAATGATTTCGGCGTTTATCCAGCAGGAATTGGCTGAGCATGCGGCACGCGGTCGAGTGGGGTAAAAATTGGCAAATTTATTCGCTGATATAGAAATCCTTTAGGCATCTTCAAGCCACTGATTAATAAGCAGGAAACCTCAGCCTATTTTTTAGCTTTTTCTAATTGATACCAACTTGCTTTTACTGCCCTCGCTTTATGAGGATTTGTGGCTAGTCTCGGATAGCAATCAAATTGCCACCAAGTCTATCCACGGATCTGAATAGGTAGAGGCTGACTATGGATTTTTTTGAAAAGCTCACCAGTCTGGCAGCAAAAGTTCGGTTACAAGGCCCTGCCATTCAAACGGAAGAAGCTACAAAAAATGCTTTCGTAATGCCTTTCATAAACACTGTTCTGGGTTATGACGTGTTTGATCCCCAGGAAGTGACGCCTGAGTTCGTATGCGATGTGGGGACTAAAAAAGGCGAAAAGATCGACTACGCAATCATGAAAAACGGTGAGGTTCAAATTCTCATCGAATGCAAAAAAATCGGTGAGTCACTGAGCATTAATCACGCCTCTCAGCTTTTTCGATACTTCCATGTGACAAGCGCGAGAATCTCCATTCTCACAAACGGCCAGGTCTATAGGTTTTTTACCGACCTGGACGCCCCCAACAAAATGGACGAAAAGCCATTCCTGGAACTGGACTTGCTGGACATTGACGAATATTCCGTGCCGGAATTGATCAAGCTTACTAAGTCGGCTTTCGACGTAGATTCGATCATCAATGCTGCAGGAGAGCTGAAGTACGTCAGCCAACTCAAGAAAATTATCGGCGCTCAGGTCAGTAAACCCGAAGACGAGTTCGTGAAATTCTTTGCATCCCGCGTTTATGACGGCGTCATCACGCAGAAAGTGCGTGAACAGTTTTTTGAACTGACTCGAAAAGCGCTAGCGCAATTTCTGAATGATCAAATCAATGATCGACTCAAGTCAGCCATGAGCGGCGTAATTCAACCGACTATCGCCTCGATGCCAGTGGCAAACAGCGCGAATTCTGATACGCAGGACCGCGATGAATCAGAAGACAAGATCCTGACAACACTTGAAGAGTTAGAGGGTTATCACATCGTCAGGGCAGTAGTGAGATCGGTAGTAGATGCCAAGCGAATTGTTCAGCGAGATACTCAAAGCTATTTTGGAATTTTGCTGGACGACAACAATCGCAAGCCGATTTGTCGCCTCCACTTCAACCGCAGTCAGAAGTACCTCGGGATATTCGACGAGGAAAAAAATGAAACCCGACATGCGATTTCGTCCATTGATGAGATTTACGAGTATGCGGATCAATTGAAAAAGACAGTGGGTTATTACGACTAGGGGCGGATGATACCCCCTGTGGCGAGGGAGCTTGCTCCCGTTGGGCTGCGCAGCAGCCCCGAAACCAGGCACCGCAATCTTTCTGGATAATCTCCATTGCCTGTATTGGGGCTGCTGCACAGCCCATAGCGGTCTACAGATTTCTCACACGCCTTTCACATCCCCCCGACGAATCCCCTTCTAGACTTCCCCTATCAGCCGTGAAACGGCCAGGGAGTACGCCATGTGGCGGTATGCGGTAATGCTGTGTGCGATGGTGTGGCTGGCGGGTTGTCAATCGACTCACCAGGAGTTGTTGGCCAAAGGCTATCCACCGGCTTTTGCCGATGGCTTTGACGACGGCTGCAGCAGCGGTCGCCAGGCGGCCGGGGTGATCACGGGGACATTTCGCAAGAACGTGCCACGCTATCTGAAAGACCGGGAGTACGCCGAAGGCTGGGAAGACGGTTTTCGCCAGTGCAAGGCCATGCGCGAGAACGAAGAACTGCGCGACTACAAGGACAATCACTGGGACGACCGTGAGCGCGCCTGGCAGCAGGAAAAGGATCGCGATGCCGCCAGGGCTTATCGCTCGCAATAGGTCGCTTTCAGACATCCATCGAAACTAAAGCACGGCGACCATGGCCCAAGCTTCATAGAGGGAGAACACCATGAGCCGAGCTTTTGTGAATGAAGACAGCGCCGCCGCCCAGGCTGATCAGCCGGTGGAGCGGCAGGTCAGCGAGCAGCCCAATCGCGTGACCGAGCATGGGTTGGCGCAGTTACAGGCCAAGGTTGCGCAACTACAGGCCGAATACAGCGCCGAGTCCGCCAAGGGCGAACAGGCCGATAAGCAGCGCCAGGCCGATCTTGATCGGGATTTGCGCTATTTCAACCAGCGGGTGCAGAGCGCCCAAGTAGTGGTGTCAGCCACTTCCACCGACAAGGTACAGATCGGCAGTTGGGTCACGTTCGCCAATGAACAGGACGAGCAGCAGCGCATCCAGTTGGTCGGTGAAGACCAGGCCGACGCGACCGCAGGCCTGATCAACTGGGGTTCACCTCTGGGTCGCGCATTGCTGGGCGCCCAGATCGGCGACGAGGTGCTGTGGAAGCGCCCCGTCGGCGATCAGTTGATCGAGGTGCTGCGTATCGAAGCCGAGACTTAGACGATGCCTTGGGCCAGCATCGCGTCGGCGACTTTCACGAAGCCGGCGATGTTCGCGCCCTTCACGTAGTTGATCCGGCCGTTTTCTTCGCCGTAGTGCACACACGCGTGGTGGATCGACTGCATGATGTTGTGCAGCTTGCTGTCCACCTCACCGGCGGTCCACAGCAGGCGCATGGCGTTCTGCGACATCTCCAGGCCACTCACCGCTACGCCACCGGCATTGGATGCCTTGCCCGGTGCAAACAGAATGCCTGCCTCGATAAAGATATCCACCGCCTCAAGCGTGGTCGGCATGTTGGCGCCTTCGGCCACGCAGATGCAGCCGTTGCGCAGCAAGGTGCGGGCGGCTGCGGCGTCCAGTTCGTTCTGGGTGGCGCATGGCAGGGCGATATCGCAGGCCAGCTCCCAAGGCGTCTGGCCCTTGCGGAACTCCAGGCCGAAACGCTCGGCCAATTCGCTGATGCGGCCGCGCTGAACGTTTTTCAGCTCCAACAGGGCTGACCATTGCTCTTCGGTCAAACCGCTTTCGGCGTACAGGGTGCCCTCGGAGTCGGACAGGGAGACCACCTTGCCGCCCAGATCCATGACTTTGCGTGCCGCGTATTGCGCCACGTTGCCGGAGCCGGACACCGCCACGCGCTTGCCTTCAACCCGTTGGCCGTCGCGCTTGAGCATTTCTTCAGCGAAGTACACACAGCCAAAACCGGTGGCTTCCGGGCGGATCAGGCTGCCGCCGTAGGTCATGCCCTTGCCGGTCAACACGGAGGTGAACTGGTTGCTCAGGCGCTTGTACTGGCCAAACAGGAAACCGATCTCACGGGCGCCTACGCCGATATCGCCAGCCGGCACATCCACATCCGCGCCGATATGGCGGTACAGCTCGCTCATGAATGCCTGGCAGAAGCGCATGACTTCTGCGTCGCTCTTACCTTTTGGATCAAAGTCCGAGCCGCCCTTACCGCCGCCCATGGGCAGCGAAGTCAGGGAATTCTTGAAGGTCTGTTCGAAGGCGAGGAATTTCAGCACCCCCAGGTTGACCGACGGATGGAAGCGCAGGCCACCTTTGTAAGGGCCGATGGCGCTGTTCATCTGGATACGGAAACCGCGATTGACCTGGACCTTGCCGTGATCATCGACCCATGACACCCGGAAGGTAATTGCACGCTCCGGCTCGCAGATGCGTTCCAGGATGCCCGAGTTCAGGTAGTGAGGATTGGCTTCAAGAAACGGCCACAGACTGCGTAGGACTTCTTCTACAGCCTGGTGAAATTCTGGCTGGTCTGGGTCGCGTTTTTTCAGGCGGGCAAGGAAGGATTCGACGGATTCGATCATGAAAAGTCTCGGCAAATTGATTGTTTTTAAGGGAGATTGGGCCGGACTTTATCAATTCATGTCGCACTGCGACAGGGCAAAATGTCGCCTTTGTGAATTTAAATGGTGCATTGGATATAACTGTATCCAGTTTTACCGTGTTTTATGCACTTAAAAGGGGATTTCAAATCACGCACATGCACCAACAGATAAAATAGCTATCGGGGGCAAGCCCCTTTCCATATTTGATCGGTGTGGGTCAGGAAAAATGCGCAAAAAAAAGCGGAGCCCCGAGGGCTCCGCTTTTTTTCAAACCCGCCGGATCAGGCGAGTTTTTTGTGGCGTACACGGTGCGGCTGGGCAGCAGCGTCGCCCAGGCGCTTCTTACGGTCGGCTTCGTACTCGGTGTAGTTGCCTTCGAAGAACACGGCTTGCGAGTCGTCTTCGTACGCCAGGATGTGGGTCGCGACGCGGTCAAGGAACCACCGATCGTGAGAGATCACAATGGCGGCGCCCGGGAAGTCCAGCAGGGCTTCTTCCAGGGAACGCAGGGTTTCTACGTCGAGGTCGTTGGACGGTTCGTCGAGCAGCAACACGTTGCCGCCCTCTTTCAGGGTCAGGGCCAGGTGCAAGCGGCCACGCTCACCACCGGACAGGTCCTTGACGAACTTCTGCTGGTCGCCGCCCTTGAAGTTGAAACGACCGACGTAGGTGCGCGACGGGATTTCATAGTTGCCGATGCGGATCTGGTCGGAGCCGTCGGAAATCTGCTGGAACACCGTCTTGCTGCCATCCAGGTCATCACGGCTCTGGTCCACACAGGCCAGTTGCACGGTTTCGCCGACTTCGATGGTGCCCGAATCCGGAGTTTCCTTGCCCATCAGCATGCGGAACAGCGTGGATTTACCCGCACCGTTACCACCAATTACGCCGACGATCGCGCCTTTTGGCATGGAGAACGACAGATTGTCGATCAGCACGCGGTCGCCATAGCCTTTGGAAACGTTCTTGAACTCGATGACCTTGTCACCCAAGCGTGGACCGGCCGGGATGTAGATCTCGTTGGTTTCACTGCGCTTCTGGAATTCCTGCGACTGCATTTCTTCAAAGCGTTGCAGACGCGCCTTGGATTTGGACTGGCGGGCCTTGGCGCCTTTGCGCACCCACTCCAGTTCTTCCTTCATGGCTTTTTCGTGGGCCGATTGCTGCTTGGATTCGGCGGCCAGACGGTCGGACTTGGCTTCCAGCCAACCGGAGTAGTTGCCCTCGTAAGGGATGCCGGCGCCGCGGTCGAGCTCCAGGATCCAGCCTGCGACGTTGTCCAGGAAGTACCGGTCGTGCGTGATCGCAACCACGGTGCCCGGGAAATCGTGAAGGAAGTGTTCCAACCAGGCGACGGAATCGGCGTCCAAGTGGTTGGTGGGTTCATCGAGCAGCAGCATGTCGGGGGCCGACAGCAGCAGGCGGCACAAGGCCACGCGACGTTTTTCACCACCGGACAGGAATTCGACCTTGGCGTCCCACGCCGGCAGGCGCAGCGCATCGGCGGCGACTTCCAGCTGGCGCTCCAGGTTGTGACCGTCGCCGGCCTGCAGGATGGCTTCGAGCTTGGCCTGTTCGGCGGCGAGTTTGTCGAAGTCGGCGTCTTCTTCAGCGTAAGCCGCGTAGACCTCGTCCAGGCGCGCCTGGGCGTTCTTGATCACGGCGACGGCTTCTTCGACCACTTCGCGCACGGTTTTGGTCGGATCGAGGATTGGCTCTTGCGGCAGGTAACCGATGTTCAGTTCCGGCATCGGGCGGGCTTCGCCTTCGAACTCGGTGTCGACGCCAGCCATGATTTTCAGCAACGTGGACTTACCCGAACCGTTCAGGCCGAGCACGCCGATCTTGGCGCCGGGGAAGAAGGACAGCGAAATGTTTTTCAGGATTTCCCGCTTCGGCGGAACAACTTTTCCCAGCCGATGCATGGTGAAGACGTATTGAGCCATGGTGAACCTAGCGTCAGTGACTGATGAATTAAGCGGGCGAAGCCCGTGCCAGGCCATGCGCCGCGCGGGCCGTTGACTATCATCAATGCCAGCGAGCGGAAAAAGCCTGAGTCTCTGGGGCTGGAACGCCCCCGCGTAACCGGCAAAGCTACCTGAATGCGCTTGGTCAGTCCAGCCAAGCAGGGCTGGCACTTTGCCACAAGTCAAGGCATGCTAGCCGCCCTCCGGGCGTCCGGCTTATAGTGCACGTCGCGCGCCAATCCAGCCAAACCGCAGGATCACAGCTTGTCCAAAGTCACGCCGCCAACGCCTTTACGCGCCGCTCATATAGCGCCGGGAGCGCCCCTGCACGGCACCCTTAAAGGCGCATTGGCGACGCTCGTCCTCATGCTGCTCGCGTTATTGTTCTGGCAGCTGCTGGACCAGTTGCAGCAAAACCAGAAAAACCAGCAGCAATACACCATCGACTACAGCGCCGACCTGGCTGAAGAGTTCAGCCTGAACATGGCCCTGAGCGCAAAAATTGCCCTCAACCTGCTACCGATCGTCGAACCGCCCCGCGACAGCGAACAGCAACAGGCCTTGATGCGCACCTTGCAGCGTTCCCTGCCGGAGCTGCGCAGTTTCGCCCTGCTGGCCCCCAGCGGCGCGATGATCAGCGACAGCGCCAATGACAGCGAGGACAGCGCCTGGCTGGAAGAATTGGTGCAACGCAGTCACGGCCAGTCCTATTACCTGAGCAACAACAACGACGGCACCATCATCTACCTGCTGCTGCACCAGCCCAGCGGCGGTTCAAGGATGTACTGGGCGCTGCGCCTGGCGCCCGGTTACCTGGGTAACCTCACCCGCCAGGACAGCCAGGGTGCGCGCCCGATGTGGGCCATCGAAAACCGCCTGAACCACCGCGTGGTCAGCCGTGACAATGGCTCGCCGGCGCAATGGTCCGGCGCCCTGACGCCGGATGACTTGAATAAAAGCGTACTGGTCACGCCTCTGAGCAAAAGCGACTGGCAGTTGCGTGGCATGTTCGACCGCGCCGCTGTGCTGGAACAACTGCTGCCGGCGTTTATCGGCAAATGCCTGCTGGGCCTGGCGTTCTCGTTGATCCCAGTGATCGTGCTGCTGAATATGCGTCGCCGTCAGCGCCAGGTGCATGAAGGCCGGCGGCGTTATCAGGATATTTTCGAAGGCACCGGCGTGGCCTTGTGCGTGCTTGACCTGTCAGGCCTGAATGCGTTTTTTGCCAGGACGCACGTGCAGACCCGCGAGCAATTGCACGCCTGGCTGCAACACAAGCCTGAAGAAAGCAGGCAGTTGCTCGCCGAGCTGCGCATCACCGAGATCAACCAGGTAGCGGTGCGCCTGCTGAACGTGGACTCGTGCGAGGAGGCTTGGGAACGGCTGATCGATGACTGCCCAAGCAACAGCACGTCCATTGGCCATCAGATACTCGAAGCCGTGCTGACCCAGCAGAACCAGCTCGAACTGGAAATCCAGCTCAACGATGTGGCTGGTAACGAGCAATACCTGTGGCTGGTGATGCGTCTGCCGGAGCAGAAGGACGATTTCAAGGCGGTGATCCTCAGTATCAGCGACATCACCAGCCGCAAGCTGATCGAGCTGTCGCTGGTGGAGCGTGAGAGTTTCTGGTCGGACGTGGTGCGCACGGTGCCTGATCATCTTTATGTGCAGGACGTGATCAGCCAGCGCATGATCTTCAGCAACCATCACCTGGGCCACACCCTCGGCTACACAAAGGCCGAACTGCAGCAAATGGGCGAGTACTTCTGGGAAATCCTGCTGCACCCCGACGACGCCGAGCATTACCACGACTTGCGCCTGCAGCAACGCCAGGCCGGCTACGCAACGCAGTTGCATTGCCAATTGCGTTTCCGCCATCGCAACAACCAATGGCGGCGCTTTGACATTCGTGAGCAGGCCCTGGCCCGCGATAAAACCAGCCAGGTCACCCGTATCATTGGCGTGGCCAAGGACATCACCGACCAGATCGAAGCCAGCGAATCCCTGCGCGACAGCGAAAAACGCTACCGCATGCTGGCCGAAAGCATTAGCGACGTGATCTGCTCCACAGACAGCAAACTGGCCCTCAACTACATCAGCCCGTCGGTCAGCGCGGTGCTCGGGTACGACGTGGACTGGGTGTTCAAGAACGGCTGGCAGTCGATCATCGCCAATCCGGCGCAATTGGCCGGTATCTACAGCCTGGTGGAACAGGTCAGCCGCGCACTGGGTGACGTCGAGGTGCTGAACAAGCTGCGCGATGAAGTGCAGACCCAGCTGTTCCTGTTTGACTGCCTGCGCGCCGACGGCCGTAAGGTGCCGATCGAGCTGCGCCTGGTCCTGGTGTGGGACGAGCATGGCGCCTTCGAAGGCATTCTCGGCGTCGGCCGCGATATCAGCCAACAACGCCGCGCCGAGAAAGACCTTCGCATGGCGGCCACGGTATTCGAGCACTCCACCTCGGCGATCCTGATCACCGACCCGGCGGGCTATATCGTGCAGGCTAACGAGGCGTTCAGCCGGGTCAGCGGGTATGCCGTCGCGGATGTACTCGACCAGTTGCCGAACATGCTCACCGTCGATGAACAGCAGGAAGCCCACCTGCGCTACGTGCTCAAGCAACTGCACCAGCACAGCACCTGGGAAGGCGAAGTGTGGCTCAAGCGCCGCAATGGCGAACATTACCCGGCGTGGGTCGGCATTACCGCCGTGTTCGACGACGAAGGCGACCTGGCCAGCTACGTGTGCTTCTTCAGTGATATCAGCGAGCGCAAGGCCAGCGAACAGCGCATCCACCGCCTGGCCTATTACGACGCCCTGACCCACCTGCCCAACCGCACGCTGTTCCAGGACCGCCTGCACACTGCGTTGCAGTCGGCGGAGCGGCAGAAGTCGTGGGTGGTGCTGATGTTCCTCGATCTGGACCGCTTCAAGCCGATCAACGACTCCCTCGGCCACGCCGCTGGCGACCGCATGCTCAAGGAAATGGCCACCCGCCTGCTCGGCTGCGTGGCCGAAGACGACACCGTGGCGCGCATGGGCGGTGATGAGTTCACCTTGCTCCTGCAACCACGGGTCAGCCGTGAGATGGCGCTGAACCGTGCGATTCACGTGGCCGAGCAGATCCTTGCCAGCCTGGTGAAACCCTTTGTACTGGAGGGTCGCGAGTTTTTTGTGACCGCCAGTATCGGCATCGCCCTCAGCCCGCAGGACGGTAACGAGCTGAGCCAACTGATGAAAAACGCCGACACGGCGATGTATCACGCCAAGGAACGTGGCAAGAACAACTTCCAGTTCTACCAGGCCGACATGAACGCCAGCGCCCTGGAACGCCTGGAGCTGGAAAGCGACCTGCGCCACGCCCTGGAACAGAACGAATTCGTGCTGTATTACCAGCCGCAGTTCAGCGGCGATGGCAAACGCCTGACCGGCGCCGAAGCCCTGCTGCGCTGGCGCCATCCGCGTCGCGGGCTGGTGCCGCCAGGGGACTTCATTCCGGTGCTGGAAGAGTTGGGCCTGGTGGTGGATGTGGGTGATTGGGTGATCAGCGAAGCCTGTCGCCAGCTCAAGACCTGGCACCAGAACAAGGTGCGCGTGCCAAAAGTCTCGGTGAACATCTCGGCGCGGCAGTTCTCCGACGGCCAACTGGGCACCCGCATTGCCACCATCCTCAAGGACACCGGCCTGCCGCCGGCGTGCCTGGAGCTGGAGCTGACCGAAAGCATCCTGATGCGCGAAGTCAACGAGGCCCTGCACATCCTCGACAGCCTGAAAAACCTGGGCCTGAGTATTGCGGTGGACGATTTCGGCACGGGCTATTCCTCGCTCAACTACCTCAAGCAATTCCCTATCGATGTGTTGAAGATCGACCGCACCTTTGTCGACGGCCTGCCGTCCGGAGAGCAGGACGCGCAGATCGCCCGGGCGATTATTGCCATGGCCCACAGCCTGAACCTGGCGGTAATCGCCGAGGGCGTGGAAACCCATGAGCAACTGGACTTCCTGCGCGAGCATGGCTGCGATGAGGTGCAGGGTTATCTGTTCGGACGGCCGATGCCGGCCAATCGGTTTGAGGTGCAGTTCAGTAATGATGCGCTGTTCATGTTTGATTGAGATTAGGTGGTGAGGCTACTGGCCCCATCGGGGGCAAGCCCCCTCCCACATTTTGATCTGTGAACACATTCAAGTGTGGGGGGGCTTGCCCCCGATGAGGCCTCCAAAGCCACCACTCATGCCCAAGTGAATCCCGCTTGTCCGCGACATGATGTCCTTTCATATGCCATCTAAAACCCATTGGGTTAGAATGCCCTCCTTTTCTGCCCCCGATCCTTGAGGACCGCCATGTTCAGCCGTGATTTGACCATTGCCAAGTACGACGCCGATCTCTTCGCCGCCATGGAGCAAGAAGCCGTGCGCCAGGAAGAGCACATTGAGCTGATCGCTTCGGAAAACTACACCAGCCCTGCGGTCATGGAGGCTCAAGGTTCGGTTCTGACCAACAAGTACGCCGAAGGCTACCCAGGCAAGCGTTACTACGGCGGTTGCGAGTACGTCGACGTGGTTGAGCAGTTGGCCATCGACCGTGCAAAAGAGCTGTTCGGCGCCGATTACGCCAACGTCCAGCCGCACGCCGGTTCCCAAGCCAACAGCGCCGTGTACCTGGCCCTGCTGCAAGGCGGCGACACCATCCTGGGCATGAGCCTGGCCCACGGCGGTCACCTGACCCACGGCGCCAGCGTTTCCTCCTCCGGCAAGCTGTACAACGCCGTTCAATACGGTATCGATGCCAACGGCCTGATCGACTACGACGAAGTCGAGCGCCTGGCGGTTGAACACAAGCCAAAAATGATCGTGGCCGGTTTCTCTGCCTACTCGCAGATCCTGGACTTCCCACGTTTCCGCGCCATCGCCGACAAAGTGGGCGCTTACCTGTTCGTGGACATGGCTCACGTGGCTGGCCTGGTCGCCGCTGGTGTCTACCCGAACCCGGTTCCCTTCGCTGACGTGGTCACCACCACCACCCACAAAACCCTGCGCGGTCCACGTGGCGGCCTGATCCTGGCTCGCGCCAACGCCGAGATCGAGAAGAAGCTGAACTCCGCCGTTTTCCCAGGCGCCCAGGGTGGCCCGCTGGAGCACGTGATCGCCGCCAAAGCGATCTGCTTCAAGGAAGCGCTGCAGCCTGAGTTCAAGACCTACCAGCAACAAGTGGTCAAGAACGCCCAGACTATGGCCAGCGTGTTTATCGAGCGCGGCTTTGATGTAGTGTCCGGCGGTACTGAAAACCACCTGTTCCTGCTGTCGCTGATCAAGCAGGACATTTCCGGTAAAGATGCTGACGCTGCCTTGGGCAAAGCCTTCATTACCGTGAACAAAAACTCCGTACCGAACGACCCACGTTCGCCGTTCGTCACCTCGGGCCTGCGCTTCGGCACCCCGGCTGTGACCACTCGTGGCTTTAAAGAAGCAGAGTGCAAGGAACTGGCTGGCTGGATCTGCGACATCCTGGCCGACCTGAACAACGAAGCCGTGATCGACGCGGTCCGTGAGAAGGTCAAGGCCATCTGCAAGAAGCTGCCGGTATACGGCGCTTGATTGCAGTTGCTTGAATAAGAAGCCCGGCTCTTGAGCCGGGCTTTTTTATGCCTGATCTCATTTCAGGTCACAGATGGTAGATCCGAGCAAAACCTTCGCGGATCTTGTCCTCCGGCAGGTCATCGGCAATAAACACAATCACACTTTCCCGCGCCTCGCCTTCGGCCCACTCGGTGTCCCAATCGAAGCCGTAGAGCTTCAGCACGCCCTGAAACACCATGCGCCGGTCTTCCCCGGCGATGTTCAGCACGCCCTTGTAGCGCAGCAGTTGCTTGCCATGGTCTTCCAACAGCTCATTCATAAACTCGCTGAGGCGGTCGATGTCCAGTGGCTGGTCGGTGCGCAGCACCAGGCTGGAGATGCGGTCGATGGACGGCGCCTTGCTCACTGGGCGCAGGCTCATGCCGGCGTTGAGGTTGAAACCGCGCACGTCGAGCAATTGCGCCAGGTCAATCTTGCCGTGTTCCACCACGCGAATCGGCGCTCGGCGGTTGATGCGGGTGAGGCGTTCGCTGAGGGCATCAAAGGTGGCGTCGTCCACCAGATCACGTTTGCTCACCAGCAGGCGGTCGGCAAAACCGATCTGGGCCTGGGCGATGGTCTGGGTCAGGTGATGCTCGGCGTGGGCCGCGTCCACCAAGGTGATGATGCCGTCGAGGATGTAGCGCTCGCGCAGTTCTTCATCAATGAAGAAGGTTTGGGCCACCGGCGCCGGATCAGCCAGGCCGGTGCACTCGATCACCAGGCGGTCGAAGGCGATCTCGCCGCTGTCCAGGCGTTCCAGCAGCAGGTAGAGGGCTTTGGTCAGGTCGGTGTGGATGGTGCAGCACACACAGCCGTTGGACAGGGTCATGACTTGCACCGGCTCTTCGCCCAAAAGCTGGGTGTCGATACCGGCGTCACTGAATTCGTTTTCGATCACGGCAATTTTCAGGCCGTGTTCGGCTTTGAGCAGATGGCGCAGCAAGGTGGTCTTGCCGGCGCCGAGGAAGCCGCTGAGGACGGTCACTGGAATGGGAGAGGACAAAAGAAATTCTCCTTGAAGAAACACTGAAACAAATGTGGGAGGGGGCTCGCCCCCGATAGCAGAGTGTCAGGCACTGATGTGTCACTGATACACCGCTATCGGGAGCAAGCCCCCTCCCACAGGGGAGTTACATTAAATCAACAGCACTTGGGCCCACCCTTGCCACCGTAACGTGCTTCCTGGCGTTCTCGGAAGAACGCCTTGTAGTCCATCATCGGTTTGTCCGGGTGCTTGGTTTGCATATGCTCGACGTAAGTGTCGTAGTCGGGCATGCCGACCATCAGGCGCGCGGCCTGACCGAGGTATTTACCGAGGCGACTGATGTCATTGAACATGGTTGCAATCCTCGATCATGCGTCCGGTACAGCCTGGAACGGGGCTTCTTTATCCGTACGTTCTTTGTTGCCCCAGGCGGCGACACCGACCTTGAGCGCGTAGAACAGGATGCTGAACACCACGAACAGGAACAACACCGTCAGCGTTGCGTTGGTGTAGGCGTTGTAGATCACGTGTTGCATCTGGTCGATGCTCTTGGCCGGGGCCAGGATCTGGCCGTTGGCCAGGGCATCACTGTATTTCTTGGCCAGCGCCAGGAAGCCAATCGCCGGGTTGGCGTCGAACAGCTTGATGAAGCCCGCCGTGGTGGTGCAGATCAGCAGCCAGACAGCCGGCAGCATGGTCACCCAGATGTAGCGTTGGCGTTTCATTTTGATCAGCACGACTGTCGCCAGCATCAGCGCGATACCCGCCAGCATCTGGTTGGAGATACCGAACAGCGGCCACAAGGTGTTGATACCGCCCAGTGGGTCGATCACGCCCTGGTACAACAGGTAACCCCACATCGCCACGCAACCGGCGGTCGCGATCAGGTTGGCGGTCCAGGATTCGGTACGTTTGAGCGCCGGCACGAAGGAGCCGAGCAAATCCTGGAGCATGAAGCGACCGGCACGGGTACCGGCGTCTACCGCCGTCAGGATGAACAGCGCTTCGAACAGGATTGCAAAGTGGTACCAGAACGCCATGGTGTTTTCACCCGGCAACACACTGTGCAGGATCTGCGCGATACCCACCGCGAGCGTCGGTGCACCGCCGGCACGCGCCAGGATGGTGGTTTCACCGATGTCATGGGCCACGGCCGACAGCGCTTCAGGGGTAATTGCAAAACCCCAGCTGCTGACGGTTTGCGCGACGGTCACCACGTCAGTGCCGACGATCGCTGCCGGGCTGTTCATGGCGAAGTACACGCCAGGCTCAATCACCGAAGCCGCAACCATGGCCATGATCGCCACGAACGATTCCATCAACATGCCGCCGTAACCGATGTAACGGGCGTGGCTTTCATTGGCCAACAACTTGGGCGTGGTGCCCGAGGAGATCAGCGCGTGGAAACCCGAAACCGCGCCACAGGCGATGGTGATGAACAGGAACGGGAACAGACCGCCCTTCCACACCGGACCGGTGCCATCGATGAACTGGGTCAGCGCCGGCATTTTCAGGTCTGGCATGGTGACCAGGATGCCGATTGCCAGGGCAATGATGGTGCCGATTTTCAGGAACGTAGACAGGTAGTCGCGCGGCGCCAGGATCAGCCACACCGGCAGGACTGCGGCAACGAAGCCATAGCCGATCAGCATCCAGGTGATCTGGATCCCGGTGAAGGTGAAGGCCTTGGCCCAGACCGGATCAGCAGCAATCTGCCCGCCCAGCCAGATCGAGCCCAGCAGCAACGCCACGCCGATGATCGAGATTTCGCCGATGCGGCCCGGGCGGATGTAGCGCATGTAGATGCCCATGAACATCGCGATCGGGATGGTCGCCATTACGGTGAAGATGCCCCATGGGCTCTCGGCGAGGGCCTTGACCACGATCAGCGCCAGCACCGCAAGGATGATGATCATGATCAGGAAGCAGCCAAACAGCGCGATGGTCCCCGGAATACGGCCCATCTCTTCGCGAACCATGTCCCCCAGGGAACGGCCGTTGCGACGGGTCGACAGGAACAGCACCATGAAGTCCTGCACCGCACCGGCCAGCACCACGCCGGCAATCAGCCAGAGCGTGCCGGGCAGGTAGCCCATTTGCGCAGCCAATACTGGACCGACCAACGGGCCTGCGCCGGCAATGGCCGCAAAGTGGTGACCGAAAAGGATGTGTTTGTTGGTCGGCACATAGTCCAGACCGTCGTTGTTGATCACTGCGGGGGTGGCCCGCCGTGGATCGAGTTGCATCACGTTATTAGCGATGAACAGGCTGTAGTAGCGATAAGCAACCAGGTAGATGGCCACAGCCGCGACCACAATCCACAAGGCGTTGATCGCCTCGCCGCGGCGCAAGGCCACTACGCCAAGGGCGCACGCTCCTACGATTGCCAGCACCAGCCAGGGTAAGTGGCGTAGCAGGCTATTATTATTTTTCATTTTTATATTCCAGCCAGGGTGGACAGAAAGGACAGCCATCCGGAGTTTAGCGCTGTTGGCCTTAAAGGCCACCCCCCTACGTTGGTCTAGAGCCTTGCAGCGACGAAAAAAGCAGAAAAAACCGCCCGATGATGGCGCAGGGCTACAATCCTTTTATCCACAGAGGGTTTCACCATGACCGAGCAAGCGTCTGACCGCCGTCGTTTTCGCCGGATTGCTTTTGATGCCAAGACCGAACTTCGGCAAAACGGCAACGAATGGCCAGTGAAATTGGTGGATTTATCGCTCAAGGGGCTGCTGGTGCAGCGCCCCGAAGACTGGAAAGGGAACAAGGCGCTGCCGTTCGACGTCGACATACGGCTGGACCCAAAAGCCCATATAAAGATGCACGTACGCCTGACCCATGAAGATCATGGTCAGTTGGGATTTGAGTGCAAGGACATCGACCTGAATTCGATCAGCCACTTGCGGCGGCTGATCGAATTGAATCTGGGTGACGAGGAAGAACTCCACCGGGAGTTGGCGGCGCTGCTGGAAACCTGAAAGCACCACAAATCAAATGTGGGGCGGTGCTGGTTATTCGAACAACGCATCCAACGCCTGTTCCAAACGCGTGACCCCAATAATCGTGATCCCCGGCGGCGATTCCTTCGGCGCATTGCCCTTGGGCACGATGGCGCGCTTGAAGCCATGCTTGGCCGCTTCCTTCAAGCGCTCCTGGCCGCTCGGCACCGGGCGCACTTCACCGGACAGGCCGACTTCACCAAACACCAACAGGTCGTGAGGCAATGGCCGGTTGCGCAGGCTGGACATCACCGCCGCCATCAACGCCAGGTCGGATGCAGTCTCCAGAACCTTGACCCCGCCCACTACGTTGAGGAACACGTCCTGGTCGTGGGTCGGAATGCCACCATGGCGGTGCAATACCGCCAGCAACATCGCCAGGCGGTTCTGATCCAGTCCCAGCGTGACCCGGCGCGGGTTGGCCAGATGGCTGTCATCCACCAACGCCTGGACTTCCACCAGCATTGGCCGAGTGCCTTCCCACGTTGCCATCACCACGCTGCCAGGAACTTCTTCCTGGGCGCGCGTCAGAAAAATCGCCGATGGGTTGGAGACTTCTTTCAATCCCCGGTCCGTCATGGCGAACACACCCAGTTCATTCACCGCGCCAAACCGGTTTTTCACCGCTCGCAGCAAGCGCAGGCGGCCATCGGATTCGCCCTCGAAATACAGCACGGTGTCGACCATATGCTCCAACACACGCGGCCCCGCCAGTGCCCCCTCTTTGGTCACGTGGCCGACCAGGAAAATCGCCGTGCCGCTCTGCTTGGCATACCGCACCAGCAGCGCCGCGCTCTCGCGCACCTGGGACACGCCGCCCGGCGCCGATTGCAGTTGCTCGGTGAAAATCGTCTGGATCGAGTCAATCACCATCACCTTGGGCTTTTCGATACGGGCCGTGGCGATGATGCTTTCGATGCAAGTCTCGGTCATGACCCGCAACTGATCCTGGGGCAAACCCAGGCGACGGGCGCGCATGGCAACTTGTTGCTGGGATTCTTCGCCGGTGACGTACAGCGCCGGCATGCGGCTGGCGATGCTGCACAGGGTTTGCAGCAGGATGGTGGATTTGCCGATGCCGGGGTCGCCGCCGATCAGCACCACCGAGCCGTCCACCAGGCCGCCGCCGAGCACCCGGTCCAACTCGCCCGAGGCAGTAGAGAAACGCGGGATTTCTTCGACACTGACTTCGGCCAGGGTCTTGATCTGTGCCTGCTGCCCGGTCCAGCCCGCACGACCAGTGGGCGCAGCAGCACCGCCGCTCTCGATCATGGTTTCAGTCAGGGTGTTCCACGCACCGCATTCGCCGCACTGGCCGGCCCACTTGGGAAAGGTCGCGCCGCACTCGGTGCAGCCGTACATGCGCTTGGCCTTTGCCATTTGAGAACCTCCAACCGAAAAACCGCGATGATAGCTCAGCGCGGCGCCGGGGTCCGGATTTCACCGCTGGCCAATCGCGACGCACTGTTGCCGATCGGGTCTTCGGCGTTGAGGTCCGCGCCTTTGGCTTTCAACTCATCCAGCAACTCGACGCGCTTGAACAGGCCGGCATACATGGCGGCCGTCTGCCCGGCGCCGTTGCGTTGGTCGGGGTTGCAGTCGGTGGCCAGCAGGCGCTGGGCGATTTTCAGCTCGCCCTTGAAGATCGCGCCCATCAGCGCGGTGTTGCCACGTTTGTCCTGCACACAGGCGTCGGCCCCCGCATCGAGCAAGCGCGCCACAAACGGGCCCTGGCCGTGGTAGGCGGCGAGAATCAGCGCGGTGTAACCCTTGTCGTCCTGGGTGTTGAGGCTGTAGCCGGAGTCGATAAAGGTGTTGAGCATATCGAGGTCGCCACGGCGGGCGGCGTCGAAGTAATAATCCTGCAACTGGGCCTTGAGGGCTGCCGGCTCGGGGGATTCGGCATGGGCAACAAAGGCCAGCATGGCCATCAGTAAACCGATAGAAATACGCATGGGATTCTCCTGCCAAGGGTCGACGCCCCAACCAGCGCGTCGACCGTTACCAACGTCAGTCAGTCAGTTTTTCAGCCAGCGCCTTCACGCGGGTCAGGTCACCCTTGGCGACCTTGGCCACGCCCGTGCCGTACGCCGGGTCCGCTTTGTAGAGGAACGACAGGATGATGTGCTTGCTCTCGTCATCGGTAGTGGCCAGGGAGCCGCCGAAGTTGTCGATCAAGTCCTGCTGCTCTTTCTTGGTGTAGGAGCGATACAGATCACCGGCCTGCTTGAAGTTCTGCTCGCGCTGGATCTTCGCCTGTTGGGTGCTGCCCACCAACGCCGACTGGCTATAGCGCGCGGTTTGCGGCTCTTCCCGTGGCATCAGGCGGCTTGGCTGGTAGTTCACGCCGCTGGTGCTCTTGCCGAAGTTCATCGCGCCATCCTGGTTACCGTTGTTGACGGTGACCCGTGGGGCATTGATCGGCAGTTGCAACGCATTGGCGCCCAGGCGGTACATCTGGGTATCGGCGTAGGAGAACACCCGGCCTTGCAGCAGGCGGTCTTCCGACGGTTCGATGCCCGGCACCAGGTTGGCCGGGGCCATGGCCACTTGCTCGGTCTCCTGGAACACGTTCGCCGGATTGCGGTTCAGCACCATTTGCCCGACTTTGCGCTCGGCCACGTTCGGCCAGATTTTGGTGGCGTCCAATGGGTCGAAATCAAACTTGGCCAAGTCTTCGGGCTTGAGCACTTGCACATACAGGTCCCACTTGGGGAAGTCGCCCTTGTTGATATGGGTGACCAAGTCGTTAGTCATATGACTGTAATCACGCCCCTGCACTTCGGTGACTTGCTTGGGATCAAGGTTCTTGATGCCTTGCAGGCTCTTCCAGTGGAACTTGACGTAGTGCACTTCGCCCTTGGCGTTGATCAACTTGTAGGCATGTACGCCATTACCGTCCATTTCCCGGTAACTGGCTGGCGTGCCGGAGTCCGAGTACAACTCGGTCAGCGTGCGCGTGGCCTCTGGAACATGGGAGAAGAAGTCAAAGCGACGGGAGTCGTCATCCAGGTTGGTGCGCGGGTCCGGCTTGAACGCGTGCACCATGTCCGGGAACTTGATGGCGTCACGGATGAAGAACGTGGGGAAGTTATTGCCCACCAGGTCCCAGTTACCGTCAGCGGTGTAGAACTTGGTGGCGAAACCGCGGGGGTCACGCAGGGTTTCCGGGGAGTGGTTGCCGTGAACCACGGCCGAGAAGCGCACAAATACCGGGGTGGCTTCACCCGCGGCGAAGACTTTGGCCTTGGTCAGGTCGCTGAGGTTGTCGGTTACGGTGAAGGTACCGTGGGCACCTGTGCCACGGGCATGCACCACGCGCTCGGGGATGCGTTCACGGTCGAAGCGCTGCAGCTTCTGGATCAGCTGTACATCTTGCAGCAGCACCGGGCCATTGGCGCCAGCGGTTTGCGAGTTCTGGTTGTCACCGACGGCAGCGCCGTTATCGCGGGTCAGGTTGGCGGCCTGCACCGACAGGGAAAGCAGGCTGGCAGTCGCCAGCACCAGCGCGTGTCGCGCCAGCACTGGCCTGCGGCTCATCGAAATTTTCATCAAGGTTTCCTCTGGTTTTTTTATGCACATTCAGTTGTGCTTGCCAGAGGCTAGTGACCCGGGAGTCAGAAGATAAATAGAAAAACCCCACCAGGGCGATTAAGAAATTAATGTGGTAAGCCACTGAAACAGCGAGTATTTCGCGCGCGATTGATGGCACTTTGCAAACTATTTGCGTTTTAATGTGTCGATTAAAACAGACAGTGTTAGCAGTTGTGTCGCGCAAGCCCACTACGACTGACTTACACTCAGTTCCACCCTTCTAATCTGTAACAAGGAATAACCTATGGGCGTGATCAGTGAGTTCAAGGCCTTCGCGGTCAAAGGTAATGTGGTCGACATGGCCGTCGGTATTATCATCGGCGCCGCTTTCGGCAAAATTGTTTCCTCGTTTGTAGGCGATGTGGTGATGCCGCCCATTGGCCTGTTGATCGGTGGTGTGGATTTTGGCGACCTGGCGATCACCCTCAAGGCGGCTCAAGGCGATGTACCCGCCGTCGTCCTGGCCTACGGCAAGTTTATCCAGAGCGTAATCGACTTCGTGATCGTCGCATTTGCGATCTTCATGGGCGTGAAGGCCATCAACCGCCTCAAGCGCGAAGAGGCCGTAGCACCGAGCCTGCCGCCGACGCCAACCAAGGAAGAGCTGTTGCTGGGCGAGATCCGCGATCTGCTCAAGGCACAGAACGACAACAAGCAGCTCTAACCCGGCCGCTTGGAAAAAAGGCGCCTGCTTGAGGCGCCTTTTTTATTACCAGTAGTTTTCCACCGCCACCTGGCCTGGCCGGCGGCTCAGGCTCAGTTGCATGTCGCGCTGCTTGAGCAACTGGCGGGTATCGTCGACCATCTGCGGGTTGCCGCAAATCAGCACGCGCGAATGCTCCGGGCTCAGCTCGACGCCGGCGGCGCGCTCCAGCTCACCGTTTTCAATCGAGGTGGTAATACGCCCACTCAATGCGCCCGGATAATGCTCGCGGGTCACGATGGGAACGTAGGTCAGTTTGTGGGCGTACTCGGCGAGGTACTCGCGCTCACCCAGCTCCTTGATCAGCGACTGATAGGCCAGCTCCTTGGCCTCCCGCGCGCTGTACACCAGTACGATCCGCTCAAATTTCTCCCAGACTTCGAAGTCCTGCAGGATCGACAAAAACGGCGCGACCCCAGTCCCCGTCGCCAACATCCACAGGTCACGGCCATCGACGAACCGGTTCAGGGTCAAGAACCCCGTCGCCTGGCGCTCCACCATCAAGGTATCGCCCACACGCAGGCGGCTCAGCTCACTGGTGAACTCGCCGCCGGGGACGACAATCGAGAAGAAATCGAGGTGCTCGTCAAACGGCGAGGAGACCACCGAATAGGCGCGCCATACCGTGCTGCCATCCGCCTTGGTCACGCCCAGGCGCACGAACTGACCTGCCGTAAAACGGAACCCCGGATCACGGGTGGTGCGCAGCGTAAACAGGCTGGGGGTCAGCGATTGCACATCGAGTAAGGTCTGGCGGGTAAATTTCTCAGCGCTGGCCGTCATGGGGGGCTCCGTTCTACAGGTGCCCTAGTGTCCCTCAAACTCGCGCACGGAAACACCGGTGGTTTGTAGTGGCATCGCCCAGCGACCAAGTAATGGCAATTTAATGGCTATCTAATCAATTAGCTATTAAGCCCTTTGCCCTGGCTGCAAGCACACTCTAAGTTGATTTGGCACACGCGCTTTAACTCACTAAAAAATCGAAAAAAACCAACTAATCAGTTACCCGACTCATTCAAGGCCATGGATGAAAACTTCTTAAACGCCGTCATGCAAGAGCGAAAATTTCCTCTTGCGCTGTAGCTCTTGTCCTACACTTCCTTCCGTGCAGTTTTGGGAATCAGGACGTATCCCATGTCACACGGAATCCATGGAGAGTTACCAATGGTTAACTGGCGCAACACACGACTTGCCAAGCTGCAAGGCGAGAGCGAGGCCACCAGTCTTTTCGAAATGGCCGTCAATCACACCTACGCACTTGGCTTCCAATACTGTTCCTTTACGATGAGTTCACAGCTACCAAACAACCAAACGAAGCCCATCCAAATCAATAACTATCCAGATGAATGGAACAAGCTGTACAACCAGGCCCACTTCTTTGAAATTGATCCCGTGGTGACACATTGCAAACGCTGTGTATTACCGCTTGTCTGGGAGGAAAAAACCTTTAAAGACTCACCCAACTTGTGGTCTCTGGCCCAATCGTTTGGCGTGCATCGGGGCTGGACCCAAGCTGTGCATGATTTCCAGGGCGTGTTCAGCATGCTGACCCTGGGCCGCAGCACCGGTGAAGTCACTCCGGAAGAACTCTACGAAAAAGCCGGCCAGGTCCTGTGGCTGTGCCATGCGATGCATGCAGTCGTGGCGCGGACTTACGCGGACAGGCCCAGCCTCAACCCTGCTAGCAAATTGACTCCGCGCGAAACCGAAATCCTCAAGTGGTCTGCCATGGGCAAGACGGCCGCAGACATTGCCGCCATCCTGTGCCTGTCCGAACGTACGGTGGGCTTTCATATCTGCAGTTGCTTCAAAAAACTGGGGGTCAACAACAAGATCGCCGCCGTGCTCTGTGCCTCGAAAGCGGGGCTGTTTTAACCGACCGTGAAACACCCCATGTAATCCCCGTGGAAAAAACGTAACATTTACGGCCAATTCTGAGTGCTGAGCAGCCCCCAAGGGTGCCGCCCGTTGTTCACTCAGATGGTTGCGCAGATCACTGCCGAACCCCACCGATTACCCAGAGCCTCCCCCGCCATGCCCCTGCTCGACAGCCCCTTCGCCCAGCTCGATCTGATCCGCCAGCCAGAGCAACACAACGATCCGCTGCAAGCCTTTGATGCCGCCGACGAGTACCTGCTCAGCCACCTGGCCGAACAACAGCCGAGCGCCGCGACGCGTGTGCTGGTGCTCAATGACAGCTTCGGTGCCCTGGCCGCCAGCCTGGAAAGCCAGGTGCAGGTGACCTCCAGCGGCGACTCGTTTCTCGCCGCCCAAGGCCTGGAGAAAAACCTGGTGCGCAATGGCAAGGCGTTTGATGCAGTGACTTTTGTACCTGCCAACCAACTGCCGACCGGCCCTTTTGACCGAGTCCTGATCCGCGTGCCCAAGACCCTGGCACTGCTGGAAGAACAACTGATTCGCCTGCAAGGCCAACTCGCTCCGGGCGCCGAGGTCATCGCGGGGGCAATGGTCAAGCACCTGCCCCGTGCGGCCGGCGAGTTGCTGGAGCGTTACATCGGGCCGATGCAGGCCTCCCTCGCGGTCAAGAAGGCGCGACTGCTGATTGCCACTGCGCAAGAACGTCCTGCGGCGGTCTCGCCCTACCCCACCCGCTATCACCTTGAAACACCCGCTATCGAATTGCTCAACCACGCCAACGTGTTCTGCCGTGAAGGCCTGGACATCGGCACCCGCGCCTTCCTGCCGCACCTGCCTAAAGGCTTGGGCAGTGCACGCGTGGCGGACCTGGGCTGCGGCAACGGCGTACTGGCGATTGCCAGCGCGCTGCAAAACCCCGACGCGCAATACACCTTGGTCGACGAGTCGTACATGGCCGTGCAATCGGCCCTTGAGAACTGGCAAGCCGCCCTCGGCGAGCGCAAGGTGGCCGTGCGTGCCGCCGATGGCCTGGCCGGCCAGGAGCCCGATTCCCTGGATGTAGTGCTGTGCAACCCACCGTTCCACCAGCAGCAAGTGGTCGGTGACTTCCTGGCCTGGCGCATGTTCCAGCAAGCGCGGGAAGCGCTGGTGGTGGGCGGCGCGCTGTATATCGTCGGCAACCGTCACCTGGGTTATCACAGCAAATTGGCGCGGCTGTTCCGAGGCGTCGAGCAAGTGGCCGCCACCCCGAAATTCGTCATCCTCAAAGCGCGCAAATAAAAAAAGCCCCGCCCTTCCAGAAGAAGAACAGGGCTTGCCCCTCAAGTCAGCAGGCAGCGGGCCGCAAGGCCCGGATCGGGATGTCAGTGAGTGGTCAGGCCGGCCGCATTCATGAACATGCGCATCAGGCTGGCCACGATGAACAAGGCCAGCACACTGCCCGTCCAGATCATCGCCAGCCACCCCAGGCGCCGCCACAACGGCTGTTTCTCGGCCTGTTCGATCTCGTGCAACGTAGGTTTGCCGGACATGCAACGCCCCTCCTAGTGGTAACCGTCTTCGTGGGTGACCTTGCCGCGGAACACGTAGTAGCTCCAGAAGGTGTAGCCCAGGATGAACGGGATGATGAACAACGTGCCCACCAGCATGAAGCCCTGGCTCTGCGGCGGTGCGGCGGCGTCCCAGATCGACACGGATGGCGGGATGATATTTGGCCACAGGCTGATCCCGAGGCCGCTGTAGCCGAGGAAGATCAGCACCAGCGTCAGCAGGAACGGCGTGTAGTGCGCGTTACGCGCCACGGCGCGGATCAGCCCGTACATGGTCACCAGCACCAGGATCGGCACCGGCAGGAACCAGAACAGGTTTGGCAGGGTGAACCAGCGCGAAGCGATTTCCGGGTGCGACAGCGGCGTCCAGATACTGACGATGCCAATCACCGCCAACACCACAAACGCCAATGGACGCGCCAGGTTGTGCATCTTCTCCTGCAAGGTGCCTTCGGTCTTCATGATCAGCCAGGTGCAGCCCAACAGTGCGTAAGCAACGATCAACGCCGCGCCGCAGAACATCGTGAAGGGCGTGAGCCAGTCCAATGAGCCGCCGGCAAACTGGCGATTGACCACCGGAATCCCGTCGATAAACGCGCCCAGCGCCACGCCCTGGAAGAATGTCGCCGCCAGCGAGCCGCCGATGAATGCCTTGTCCCACAGGTGACGCTTGTGGTCCTTGGCCTTGAAGCGGAACTCGAAGGCCACGCCACGGAAGATCAGCCCGATCAGCATCAGGATCAACGGCAGGTACAGCGCCGACAACACCACCGAATAGGCCAGCGGAAACGCGCCGAACAACGCCGCGCCGCCGAGTACCAGCCAGGTTTCGTTACCGTCCCAGACCGGGGCGACGGTGTTCATCATCACGTCACGGTCGACTTTGCCGGGGATAAACGGAAAGAGGATGCCGATGCCCAGGTCGAAACCGTCCATGACCACGTACATCATGATGCCGAAGATGATGATCACGGCCCAGATCAGCGGAAGATCAATACCCATCTCAATTCCCCTTGTGCTGGATGTGGGCGTGGTCGTCATCGCCACTGTCATCGGCGGCCGACAACGGACGTGCCGGTGTGCGTTTCTGGCCAGGACCGCCATGGGTCGGTTCGCTGCCTTCGTGGGTCTGAGGCCCTTTGCGCACCAGGCGCATCATGTAGCCCAACCCGGCGCCGAACAGCGCGAAGTACACCACCACGAACAACACCAGGGTAATCGTCATCTGCGCCAGGCTATGCCCGGATGAGGCATCCGCCGTGCGCATCAAGCCGTAGACCACCCACGGCTGGCGGCCGATTTCGGTGGTGAACCAACCGGCGAGAATCGCGATCAGGCCGGACGGCCCCATCCACAGCGCCAGGTACAGGAACGGCCTGGACGTGTACATCTTGTCGCCGCGACGCAGCCACAGGCTGAACAGACCGGTGAAGATCATCAGGAAGCCCAGGCCGACCATGACCCGGAACGACCAGAACACGATGGTCGAATTGGGGCGGTCCTCGGGCGGAAACTCCTTGAGGGCCGGCACTTGTTTGTCCAACGAGTGGGTCAGGATCAGGCTGCCCAGGTACGGGATTTCCACCGCGTATTTGGTTTTTTCGGCCTTCATGTCGGGCCAGCCAAACAGGATCAGCGGGGTTGGCTCATTGCCTTTGTTTTCCCAGTGGCCCTCAATCGCGGCAATTTTTGCCGGCTGGTGCTCCAGGGTATTGAGCCCGTGGAAGTCACCAATCACCGCCTGGATAGGCGCGACAATCAGGGCCATCCACATGGCCATCGAGAGCATCTTGCGGATCGCCGGGTTGTCCTTGCCGCGCAGCAAGTGCCAGGCCGCCGAAGAACCGACGAAGAACGCGGTCGCCACAAAGGCTGCGGTGGCCATGTGCATCAGGCGGTAAGGGAACGAGGGGTTGAAGATCACCGCCAGCCAGTCGGTCGGAATCACGCGGCCGTCGATGATTTCAAAACCCTGGGGCGTTTGCATCCAGCTGTTGGACGCGAGGATCCAGAACGTCGAAATCAACGTACCGACGGCCACCATCACGGTGGAGAAGAAGTGCAGCTTGCGCCCCACCTTGTTCCAACCGAACAGCATCACGCCAAGGAAACCGGCTTCGAGGAAGAAGGCCGTAAGCACTTCGTATGTCAGAAGTGGCCCTGTGACAGCACCGGCGAAGTCCGAGAAGCGGCTCCAGTTGGTACCGAACTGATAAGCCATGACCAGGCCCGAGACCACGCCCATGCCGAAGTTGACGGCAAAGATCTTCGACCAGAAATGGTAGAGGTCACGGTAGGTGTCGTTGTGGGTCTTGAGCCACAAGCCCTCCAGCACCGCAAGGTAACTGGCCAGGCCGATGGTGATCGCCGGGAACAGGATGTGGAATGAGATGGTGAACGCAAATTGAATTCGGGCGAGATCTAGCGCCTCCAAACCGAACATAAGTCTTCCTCTGTCAGGTAATACCGGCTGCTGGCGGGAGCCTGCACCCACTGCCCCCACGGATATGGAGTGTGGCGAATTTCAATTCGTTTCTTTTTTTAACCAGCCACGTAGGGATTCTGGCCTTGCGGCCGCCAGATCAATCCCCACGCAGGTTTTGATCTGGATCAAGCATTGCTCAAAGAGTAGTCCCATTTTCTGTGTCCAGTTATGTGGTCTTTTGCCGCGTGACAGCTTGCCTCAGCCCAGATCTTGCAACTATTTGTTACAGCTTGATGATAATCTCGACGCTCCCTCCCGCCTCGACCCGAATTCCCGATGCCTAGTGAACCCGTGTTGCTGTTGCGTCATCACCGCCCTTTCATCGCGTTCTGGCTGGCACGGATTTTCACCGCCAGCGGCTTCCAGATGCTCACCGTGGCCATCGGCTGGAACCTCTACCAACTGACCGGCAACGTGCTGGATCTGGGATTGGTCGGGCTGGTGGAGTTCGTGCCGCGCGTACTGTTCATGCTGCACACCGGGCACGTGGCCGATCGCTATGAGCGGCGCAAGGTCGCGGCGATCTGCCAGACCGTGCAGGCGCTGATTGCCCTGTCCCTCGCCATTGGTGGCCTGACCGGCAACGTGACCCGCGAGATGATTTTTATCCTCGCCTTCCTGCTCGGTGCGGCGCGTTCCTTTGAAATGCCGACCACCCAGGCGCTGCTGCCGAGCATCGTGCCCAGCGCGCTATTCCCCCGTGCGGTGGCGTCTTCACAGTCGGCCCAGCAACTGGCCACCATCGTCGCCCCGGCGCTCGGCGGCTTGCTCTATGCGTTCGGCAGTGTCTGGGTGTATGGGCCCACGGTGGTGCTGTACATCATCGCCTGCGTGCTGACCCTCAACCTGCCCGCCCGCCAGACCCCGCTGAACAAAGGCAAGGCCACCCTGGATTCGCTGCTGGCCGGCATCCGCTTTATCCGCAGCCGCCCGGACATCCTCGGCGCCATCTCCCTGGACCTGTTCGCCGTGCTGCTGGGCGGCGCCACGGCATTGTTGCCGGTGTTCGCCAAGGACATCCTGCTGACCGGCGCATGGGGCCTGGGCCTGTTGCGTTCGGCACCGGCGGTGGGCGCGTTGTTGATGTCGTTGTGGCTGGCGCGTTTTTCGGTGGACCGCAAGGTTGGCCGCGTGATGTTCACCGCCGTCGGCGTGTTCGGCGTCGCCACCATCGCGTTCGGCCTGTCCACCTCGTTCTGGTTTTCCCTGGCGGTGCTGGTGGTGCTGGGCGCGGCGGACATGATCAGCATGGTCATCCGCGCCTCCTTCGTGCAGTTGGAGACGCCGGATGAAATGCGCGGGCGGGTGAGTGCGGTCAACGGGTTGTTTATCGGCGCATCCAATCAATTGGGTGAGTTCGAGTCCGGCATCACGGCGCACTGGTTCGGCACCGTGCCTGCCGTGGTCATGGGCGGGATCGGTACGCTGGTGGTGACTGGGGTGTGGATCAAGCTGTTCCCGACGCTGGCCAATCGGGATCGGATGCATGTGCCGGTGGAAGAAAGCATCAAGCCCGCCACATGATCCGATGTGGCAATAAGGTCAATGTGGGAGGGGCAAGCCCCCTCCCACATGGGTTATGCGGTGTGTTTTAGAGCACCTTGTCCAGAGTGATCGGAAACTCCCGAACTCGCTTGCCGGTGGCGTGGTAAATCGCGTTCGCCACCGCCGCCGCCACCCCGACAATGCCGATCTCGCCAACGCCTTTGGAACCGAGGGCGTTGACGATCTCGTCGTGTTCTTCGACGAACACCACGTCAATCTCGCCGATATCGGCATTCACCGGGATGTGGTATTCGGCCAGGCTGTGGTTCATGTAGCGCCCCAGTTGATGGTCGATCTGGGTTTCTTCATGCAGGGCCATGCCGATCCCCCACACCACCCCGCCGAGAATCTGGCTGCGCGCCATTTTCGGGTTGACCACACGCCCGGCGGCAATCGCGCTGACGACACGCCGAACTTTGATCGTGCCCAAGTCTTCGTCCACCTGGACCTCGACGAACACCGCCGAATGGGTCGCGGTGGCGTAACCCTCGCGTTTTTTGTCGGGCTCGCTGTCGACCTGAACCTCCAATGCGTCTTCGCCACTGTCCTTGACCAACTGCGCCAGCGACACACTTACGTCCCCCGTGTGCAGGTGTCCGTCCTCAAAGCGCACGGACTCGGCGTCCTTGAATACCGGGTAAGTCTGGCGGGCGATGCTCAGCAGTCTGGCGGTCAGCGCTTCGCAGGCTTGTTGCACGGCAGTGCCCACCGAGGACACGGTAAACGAGCCGCCCTGCAGCGGCGCGGTAGGCAGTGAAGAGTCGCCGAGCAGAAAAACCACATCCTCGACCGCCACACCGCTGGCCTGGGCCGCGATCTGGGTCATCACCGTGTAGGTACCGGTGCCGATGTCGGTGGTGGCACTGCTGACCGTCAATTTGCCCTGCGCATCGATGCGCGCCTTGGCACTGGCCTTCATTTGCATGGCCTCCCACACGCCACCGGCCATGCCCCAGCCGATCAGTTGGCGGCCGTCGCGCATGCTGCGCGGCTCCGGGTTGCGCTGCTTCCAGCCAAAACGCTCGGCGCCTTCGTGGTAGCACTCGCGCAGGGCTTTGCTCGACCAGGGCTTGTCTTCGTTCTGATTGCGTTCGGCGTAGTTGATCAAGCGCAGTTGCACCGGGTCCATGCCCAGCGCGCAGGCCAGTTCATCCATCGCGCATTCCAGGCCGATCACGCCCAACGCGGCGCCCGGCGCGCGCATGTCCAGGGGCGTGAACACATCCAGCGGCACCAACTTGTAGGTCAGCTGCACGTTGTCGCAGTGATAGAGCATGCCGCTCCATTCCACCACGTGTTCACTGAAGTCCTCGAAACGTGAGGTCTGGCCAATCGCGGTATGCCCCAGCGCCAGCAAGCGGCCGTTGGCGGCGGCGCCCATCTGCAAGCGCTGCAGGGTGCGCGGGCGGTAGCCGAAGGTGAACATCTGCTGGCGGGTCAGTGTAACCCGCACCGAGCGCTTGAGCGCCAGGGACGCCATCACCGCCAAGGGCAGTTGGTATTGCGGGCGCAGGCCGGAGCCAAAGGCACCACCGACGAATGCAGCAAAGATACGCACCTGGCTTTTATCCAGGCCGAAGACTTTTTGCACATAGGCCTGGCAGTTCTGCGGGCCCTGGGTCTTGTCGTGGATATGCAGCGTGCCATCCGGCTGATAAAGCACAGTGCTGGCGTGGGGTTCCATCGGGTTGTGGTGTTCGATGGGCGTGCTGTAGTGCAGATCGAGGCTGATGGCCGCGTCGGACCATTCGGCCTGGAAGTTGCCGCGGGGTTTGGGCGGGGTTTGCGGCGAGGGATGGGCCAGTTCCTGCTGGGCGAGCAGATCGGTCTCGAAGTCCTCACGCGCGTAGTCGATGTGCACCAGCGAGCCGGCGTGCCGCGCCAACTCCAGGTTATCGGCGATGACCAAGGCCAAGGGCTGACCGCTGTAGAGCACGCGGTCGTTATACAGCGGGCGAAATGGCGAGCCGTCCGCCGCATCAGCATCCGCGAAGGCATCGTCGTAACTGGCGATTTTCGGGCGGTTGAGGTGATGGATCACGTCCACCACGCCCGGCAGCGCTAACGCCTTGGACGCGTCGATGCTGATAACCCGGCCCTTGGCGATAGTGCTGGACACCACGCTGCCATGCAGCAGGCCATCCTCGGGAAACTCACCGGCGTACCGCGCCTGGCCCGTGACCTTGAGCAGACCGTCGACACGGTCCAGGGGTTTTCCGATAGCGGTCATGGCTGTTCTCCTGCGACGGCGGCGTCGCTGAGCGCACGGATAATTGCGCGGCGCGCCAGCTTGATTTTGAAGCCGTTGTGTTCCAGTGGCTCGGCGTCTTGCAGCAGCGCGTCGGCGGCGTTGCTGAAGGTTTCGCGGCTGACGGCCTGGCCGATCAGCGCGGTTTCTACCGCACGGTCACGCCAGGGTTTGTGGGCCACGCCACCCAGAGCCAGACGCGCGTCGACGATGGTGTCGCCGTCCAGTTCAAGGGCGGCGGCGACAGACACCAAGGCAAAGGCGTACGACGCACGATCGCGAATCTTCAGATAATGGCTGTGACGCGCCAGGTGGTCGGCGGGCAATTCAATCGCCGTGATCAGCTCATCGTCAGCCAGCAGGTTGTCGCGCTGCGGGGTATCGCCGGGCAACCGATGGAAATCCGCGAACTCGATGACGCGTGCGCCGCCACGGCCTTCGACATGCACCCGCGCTTGCAACGCGGCCAAGGCGACGCACATGTCCGACGGATGCGTGGCCACGCACTGCGCGCTGGCGCCGAGAATGGCGTGGATACGGTTCAGGCCGGTACGCGCCGGGCAGCCGCTGCCGGGTTCGCGTTTATTGCACGGCACCGTGGCGTCGTAGAAGTAGTAGCAACGGGTGCGTTGCAGCAGATTGCCACCGGTACTGGCCATGTTGCGCAACTGCGGCGAAGCGCCTGCGAGAATGGCTTGGGACAGCAGCGGGTAGCGCGCTTCGATCAGCGGGTGCCAGGCCAGGTCGGCGTTGCTCACCAGCGCGCCGATCAGCAGGCCGCCGTCGGCGGTTTCTTCAATCTCATGCAGCGGCAGGCCGGTGATATCGATCAGGTGCTCGGGGCGGCTGATGTTTTCTTTCATCAGGTCCAGCAGGTTGGTGCCACCCGCAATAAAGCGCGATGCGCCGCTGGCCAGGTGCACGGCCTCATGGACGTCGGCTGGTTTGCTGTAGTGGAAGGGGTTCATTGCTCACCTCCCAGGCCGTCCTTGATGGCATCGCGAATATGGGTATAGGCGCCGCAGCGACACAGGTTGCCGCTCATCAGCTCCTGGATCTGTGCGGTGTCGTGGGCACGGCCTTCATTGGCCAGGCCGACGGCGGAGCAGATCTGGCCGGGGGTGCAATAGCCGCACTGGAAAGCATCGTGTTTGATGAAGGCTTGCTGCATGGGGTGCAACTGGTCGCCGTTGGCCAGGCCTTCGATGGTGGTCAGTTCGGCGCCGTCGCACATCACCGCCAGGGTCAGGCAAGCATTAATGCGTTTGCCATCGCGCAACACCGTGCAGGCGCCGCATTGGCCGTGGTCGCAGCCTTTTTTGCTGCCGACCAGGTCGAGTTGTTCGCGCAGCAGGTCCAGCAACGTAGTCCAGGGCAACACGTCCAGTTGGCGATCGTGACCATTCAAGGTCAAGCGTATGGAGTGGGCGACGAACGGTTGGGCCGCCGCGCCATTGGGGGTCGCGCTCATAAACACCTCACGGGTTGGTGTACATCCGCGGCGTTCAGGAAAGTCGCCGTCTCAGGGGTACGACTTCCCGGGGTTTTGAGCGTTCAAGCGGATTGATCAGCGGATATTGAGCAGGGTTTTCAGGGTATTGCGCGGGGGATTGATCGAGGAGTTGCTGTATTCGAACCAGCCTTGGGCCTCGACATTCAGGTCGAATACATAGATGTAGCCCATCAAGGTGCCCGCGCCATTGCAGGTCTCGCTGACGTTGCCGACCTGGCACACCGGCGTGCGCTGGCCATTGAGCACCGCGCCGTTGAATAGGCCGACAGGGTTGTTGCCCAGGCCCACTTCCATCACCGACACCTTGGTTGGCCCACGGTGCGTGCACATCTGCGTGGTGCTGGTGCGCTCCGGGATGGTTTCGGTGCACTTGGCCGACTCGACCTTGAATACGCGCACTTCGCTCAAAGCCGGTGCAGTCGCGCCCCACACCGGTGCCGCGCCCAGCCACAGGCCGAGACAAGGGATCAGAGCTAGACTCCACGCGGTGGCTTTTTTCATGCTGTCGATGACCCGGTATTGAACGTCGGCGCAGTATGCCTCAAGGCCATGCGCCATACAGCCTCGGCTGCTGGTATGATGCGCCGCTTTTTCCGATCCTCTCTGAAACCAAAGGCGCTTGGCGCAGTTTGTGCTTTGACTTAGAGGTCAACAAATCACGACGCAAGATAGCGTCACAGGGAGCAGGCATGCTGGAAAAGCTGTTTCAACTCAAGGCACACAACACGAACGTGCGCACCGAGATTCTCGCGGGCATCACGACATTCCTGGCCATGGCCTACATCCTGTTCGTGAACCCGAGCATCCTCGGCGAAACCGGCATGGACAAGGGCGCGGTGTTCGTCGCGACCTGCCTGGCGGCCGCCATCGGTTCGACCGTCATGGGCCTGATCGCCAACTACCCGATTGCGCTTGCGCCGGGCATGGGCCTCAACGCCTTCTTTACCTACACCGTCGTGCTGCACATGGGCCATACCTGGCAAGTGGCGCTGGGTGCGGTGTTTATTTCGGCGGTGCTGTTCTTCCTGCTGTCGATCTTCCGCATCCGCGAGTGGATCATCAATGCCATTCCCCTGCCCCTGCGTTCGGCGATTGCCGCCGGTATCGGCCTGTTCCTGGCGCTGATCGCGCTGCACAACGCCGGCATCGTAGTGAGCAACCCGGCCACCATGGTTGGCTTGGGTGACCTGAAACAACCGGCACCAATCCTCGCCACGCTGGGCTTCGTACTGATTGTTGCGCTGGAAGCCCTGGCCGTACGCGGCGCAGTGCTGATCGGCATCCTGGCAGTCACCATCGCCTCCATCGTGCTGGGTTTCACCCCGTTCATTGGCGTGACCTCGATGCCACCGTCCCTGGCGCCGACATTCCTGCAACTGGATATCAAAGGTGCGCTGGATATCGGCCTGGTCAGCGTGATCTTCGCCTTCCTGTTCGTGGACCTGTTCGATAACTCCGGCACCCTGATCGGCGTCGCCAAGCGCGCCGGCCTGATGGGCAAGGACGGCCACATGCCGAAAATGGGCCGCGCCCTGATCGCCGACAGCACGGCCGCCATGGCCGGCTCGCTGCTGGGTACCTCGACCACCACCAGCTACATCGAATCGGCCGCAGGCGTGAGCGCCGGTGGCCGTACCGGCTTGACCGCCATCGTGGTAGCGATCCTGTTCCTGCTGGCCTTGTTCTTCTCGCCACTGGCTGCGAGCGTTCCGGCCTACGCCACCGCGCCGGCGCTGCTGTTCGTGGCGGTGCTGATGACCTCGGGCCTGGCGGAAATCGACTGGGATGACATTACCGTTGCAGCGCCGGTGGTCATCACCGCCCTGGCGATGCCCTTCACATACTCCATCGCCAACGGCATCGCCTTCGGCTTCATCGCCTGGACCGCCATCAAGCTGCTTTCGGGCCGCTACCGTGAGCTGAACCCAGCGCTGGTGATTCTGTCGATTCTGTTCGTGATCAAGCTGGGCTGGTTCAACGCATGACTTTTGACGCCGCAAGCTACACCGCTCAACTGCAAGACAAGGTCACGCGCTTGCGTGACCTGCTGGCGCCGTTCGACGCGCCCGAGCCGCAGGTCTTCGACTCACCGCTGCAGAACTTCCGCCTTCGGGCGGAGTTCCGCCTGTGGCGCGAAGGCGGGGATCGCCACTACGCAATGTTCTCCCAGGACGACAAGCGCACGCCGATCCTGATCGAAGAATTCCCGATTGCCAGCCAACGCATCAACCAGTTGATGCCGCAGCTCAAGGCCGCCTGGCAAGCCAGTGCCGCCCTGAGCCACAAGCTGTTCCAGGTGGAGTTCCTCACCACTCTGGCCGGCGATGCGATGATCACACTGTGCTATCACCGCCCACTGGACGAGCACTGGCAAACGGCTGCGAACAAGCTGGCAACTGACCTGAACGTGAGCATCATCGGCCGCTCCAAGGGCAAGCGCGATGTGATCGGCCACGACTACGTGGTGGAAAAACTCGACGTGGGCGGGCGCACCTTCAGCTACCGCCAACCCGAAGGCGCCTTCACCCAGCCCAACGGCACAGTGAACCAGAAGATGCTCAATTGGGCATACGAAGCACTGGGCGATCGCCCGGATGACCTGCTGGAGCTGTACTGCGGCAACGGCAACTTCACCCTGCCGCTGGCCACCCGCGTACGCAAAGTACTGGCCACCGAAATCAGCAAGACCTCGGTGAATGCAGCCCTGAGCAACCTCGATGAAAACGCGGTGGGTAACGTCACCCTGGTGCGCCTCTCTGCCGAAGAGCTCACCCAGGCACTGAACGAAGTGCGCCCGTTCCGTCGCCTGCACGGCATCGATCTGAAGAGCTACGAATTTGGCAGCGTCTTCGTCGACCCGCCCCGCGCAGGCATGGACCCGGACACCTGCGAACTGACCCGTCGCTTCGACAACATCCTGTACATCTCCTGCAACCCGGAGACACTCGCAGCGAACATTGCGCAACTGCATGACACGCACCGGATCACCCAATGTGCAATGTTTGACCAGTTCCCGTGGACGCACCATATGGAGTCCGGGGTGTTATTGACCCGGCGGTAATTCCACGTCCTCGGGTTCTTTCTTGCGCGGTCGGCCGCCCTTCTTGCCATTGGCTCGGGCGGCGGCGGATTTGGCAGCACTGCTTTTGCGACCGTTGCGGGACGCTACCAGGCTGGTGGCCAAGTCCATCAACGGCTTGCTTGTGGCAATCAGGCCAGTGATCGAGACATCCAGATCCCGGGCTTCACAGCAAAGCGCCTTGCCACCAAAGCCGACCTCCAACTGCTGAAAATCCTCCAAGGAAAACCCCTTGAACTCCGGCAGACCAGCCACAGGCAGCACGACGCGACTGCCGTCGCTGAAGCCAATGGAGATGCAGTTGTCTTCGTAACGCACATTGCTGGCGTTGGCGTGCAGACGCTTGAGCTTGCGCCCACGGGCGATTGCCTTGTCGACATCAGCTTCGGTGAGCGGTACATAAGGTACGACTTTGGCTTTTATGATTTTCATAAATTGATCCCCACGCAATCCGGTGCTCTTACCAGATTCAAGATTGTCCGTTGCTCGATTACGTCATGCCAGGCGTTTGCGATGACATAGACACCAGGCCGAATGATCAACCCAGGAAGCACTTCACCCGCGTCCCAGTCCCAGGAATGATTTTCCAGGCAGACCGTTTGCAGGTTTTCCCACCACATCCTGCGGGCCCGCGCCAAGTAATGCCGCTGCATCATCGCCTCGCGTATCTCTTTCAGAACCGCCGTGGGCGGCCGCCTCCGGTCAGGCTCAACATCCCACAACTCCACATCCCCATTCAGAAAACTGAAACGAAAGCGTGCATCCCAGCCCTTGCCCCTGACATGCACATGAGGCGGGCAATGCTCATCCCTGAGAAAGACCGAAATGACATATCCCTTGTAAGCCGCTACTCTCATCGTAACCCATCCGTTAGGTTATTTTCCGTCAGGTAACAGTTTTCCCAGTGGCACCCGACAACCGGCTCCCAACTTCCGGAGCTTTTTCACAGACTAGTGACGATAAAAAACCCGGCGAATGCCGGGTTGTAACCACTCATGCCGAGGGCTGGAAATACCCCGCCAACGCCCGCAAGTCCTGCTCGCTGAGTAACCCCGCGTAATACTTCAACTGAATCCGCGCCAGCAAATACGCATGCCGCGCATTCGCCAGGTCACGGCGGGCGGTGAACAGTTGTTGTTCGGCGTCGAGCACGTCGAGGTTGACGCGCTCGCCGCCACTGACGCTTTTCTTCGTCGCGGTGACCAATGCCGTGGCGGAGCTGACGGCCATTTCATAGGCGCGCACTTTCGCCGCGCCACTGGTGTTGAGGTTGAACTGTTTGCGCAACTCCACCAGGGTGGCCGAGGTTTGCGCGTCCAGTTCGTACTGGGCCTGGCTCAACTGATTGCCTGCCTGACGGGTAGACGCCGACACCGAACCACCGGCGAACAGCGGCAAGCTGACCTGGATGCCGACGCTGTTGGTGTCGTACTTCTGGTTGTAGCTGCTTTCCGAATCGGAGCTGGTCTGCCGGCTGCTGGCGTACAGGCTGACCTTGGGCAGGTGCCCGGCACGTTTGCGCTCCACTTCGTAGGCCGCCACGTCCAGCGCGTGATGCTGGGATTTGAGCTCGGGGTTGTTGACCATGGCCATTTCCCGCCAGGTCTCGAAACGGTTCGGCTCCAGGGGCGGGATGTCGAATTGGCGGGTCAGCGACGCCAGCGCCTCGATCTGCAGCGGTTGGCCGACGATGGCTTCCAACTCACGCAGGGCACTGTCCTGGGCGTCCAGGGATTCGATTTCTTCGGCCTGGGCCAGGCTCAGGCGCGCCTGGGTTTCCAGCACATCGGTGCGCGTGCCTTCGCCACCTTTAAGCAGGCGGTCGTTGAGTTGCAGGCGTTCGGCAAATGCGCGCTTCTGGGCGCGGCTCAGTTCGATACGTTCCTGGGCCAGCAACGCCTGGCTGTAGGCGCTGAGTACCCGCACCGCCAGTTCCTGGCTCTTGCCGCGAAAGCGCTCATCCGCCATCAGCGCCTGGGCCGTGCCTTGGCGAAACCGCGCATAGGCTTCGTAATCCAGCAGTGGCTGTTGCAAGGTCAGGGTCGAAGCATAGCTGCGGTAGTCGCGGTCGCTGGTGACATCACCCGCCGTCACTTCAGATTCGTTGCGAGAGTTGTTGTAGCTCCACGACAGACTCGGCAGCAACGCCGCCCGGCCGATCACGCGATTTTCTTCACCGGCCTCACGCTCCTGAATGGCGGCCTGAAAGGTCGGGTCATTGCGCAAGGCCAGATCGTACGCATCCAGCAAACCCAGCGCCTGCGCCGCGGGTGTACAGCCCAAGCACAGGGTAAACAGCAGCGCCTTCATTCTTCCACCAGGGCCATATGGGTGCGGTCCAGCAAGGGTTTGAACAGGTAGTTGAGCATCGAGCGCTCACCGGTCTTGACGAAGGTTTCCACCGGCATGCCGGGGCGGATCTGTACGCCGTCGAGTTGTTGCATGCCCGCCGCACTGACCTGGGCACGCAACGTGTAGTAAGGCTCGTCCGTGCGCTCATCGACCTGGCGGTCGGCGGATACCAAGGTCACCTCGCCCGCCACCCGTGGCGTGGTGGCCTGATTGAAGGCCGAGAACAGCAACTCCACCGGCAAACCGGGGTGCACTTTGTCGACCATCTGCACCGGCACCCGTGCTTCCACCAGCAGCGGCTCGCCCTGGGGCACGATGTCCATCAGCGCCTGGCCAGGCTTGATCACGCCGCCTTCGGTGTACACGTCCAGCCCCACCACCACGCCGGACGCGGGCGCGCGTACCAGGCTGTTGGCCAGCTCGAATTCGGCCGAGGCCAGGCGATTGCGCAGGTCGTCGCTGCGGGTGCGGGTGTCGGCCAACTGGCCGCGCAGGTCTTTCTGGAAGTCTTCGCCGAGCTGGCGGATGCGCAGGCGCAGTTCAAGCACCTGGCGCTGCAACTGGCCGATGCGGCCGTAGTCTTCGGCGATGGTGCCGTCTACCTGGGCGTACAGGCGCTCGCTGTCGAGCAGGCGATTGCGCGGGATGTAGCCGTCGCGCGCCAGTTCGCGCAGGCCTTGCAGTTGCTCATTGAGCGCCGCCCGTTGCTGCAACTTGCTCGCCTGGGAATCGCGCGTGCCGCGCAACTGCGCTTCGGCCCCGGCGATGGTCTCGCGCAGGCCTTGCTGCTCGGTGGCCAGCGACTGGGCGCGGCTGTTGAACAGTTGCCGTTGCAGCTTGAGGGTGTCGGCCGCCTCCGGTTCGTTCAGCAGTTCAGGGCCGAAGGTGATCGCAGGCAACCCTTCGCTTTCCGCGCTCAACCGCGCTTCGCTGGCCAACGACGCCAGGTACTGGCTGCGCAGCGACTGCATCTGCCCGCGCAACGGGGTTTCCTTCAAGCGCAGCAACACTTGACCGGCGTTGACCACCTCACCGTCGCGCACTTCGATACGCTCGACGATGCCGCCGGTAGGGTGCTGCACGGTTTTGCGATGGCCCGAAACCATCACCTTGCCGGACACCGCCACACCCTTGTCCAGCGGCGCCAACGCCGCCCAGCCGACAAACCCGACAAATCCGCCGAGCACCAGCAGCCAACCCAGGCGCGAATATTGTTTGTCATCCAGCGCCAGCACGTTATTGGGCGCTTCGCTGACCAACACCGGTTTACTCATGTTCATGCCTGTTTTCCTTCACCGAGGCGGTAACTCATGCTCATGGTCGACACCGGTTTGCCGGCTGCGGGTTTGTGCCGCGCTTCCAGCACCCGCGCCGTGGGGCCGAAGGCCTGCAATTGGCCGTCCTTGAGGATCAGCAGTTGGTCGGTCAGGCTCAGCACATTGGCTTTGTGGGTGATCAGGATCACGGTGCGACGCTGCTGCTTGAGCTGGGCGATGGCCTGGAGCAAGGCCTGCTCGCCCACTTCGTCGAGGTTGGCGTTGGGTTCATCCAGCACGATCAGCGCGGGCAAGCCATAGAGGGCACGTGCCAGCGCCACCCGTTGTTTCTGCCCGCCGGACAGGCCTGCGCCGCCCTCCCCCAACACCGTGTCGTAGCCTTGGGGCAGTTGCAGGATCAGTTCATGCACGCCGGCCATTTGCGCGGCGGCAAGGACGTTGTCGGCATCCAGCTCGGCAAACCTGGCAATGTTGTCGGCGATGCTGCCGGCAAACAGTTGGATGTCCTGGGGCAGATAGCCGATGTGCGGGCCGAGTTGCTGCTTGTCCCACTGGGTCAGGTCGGCACCGTCCAGCCGCACCTTGCCGGCCAGCGGTGCCCAGGCGCCCACCAGCACCCGCGCCAGGGTGGACTTGCCGCAGCCCGACGGCCCGATCACACCCAGCACTTCACCCGCTGGCAGATTAAAGCCAAGGTTGGCCAGCGCCGGCCGACGGCTGCCAGGGGCGCAGGCGCTGACCTGCTCGACGCTCAACTGCCCCTTGGGCACCGGCAGGCTCATGCGTGCCGGCCGCGCAGGGTTGTCCGCCAAGATCTTCGAGAGCCGCTCAAAGGCCAGGCGCGCCGAGCCCCATTGCTTCCACACGCCGATCAGTTGGTCGATGGGCGTGAGCACCCGGCCCATCAGGATCGAACCGGCGATCATCATGCCTGGCGTGATGTCGCCCTGCACCGCCAGCAACGCGCCCAGGCCCAGCACCAGGGACTGCAACGCCAGGCGCACGCCCTTGGACCAGGCACTGACGGCGGCGGTCTTTTCACTGGCCAGGTTCTGCTGCGCGAGAAATGCCTGGTGCTGGCTGAACCAACGCCCGCGCAAGGTGGCAAGCATGCCCATGGCTTCGATGGTGTCGGCATTGCGCAGGTTAGCGGTGGCCTGCTGGCTGGTGCTGATGGACAGTTGGCTGGCCTGGGCCATCGGTGCCTGGCTGACATGGTGATTGATCCACGCCAGGGCAATCAAAATCACCGCGCCGCCCAGGGCCAGCATGCCGAGCCAGGGATGGAACAGGAAAATCACCAGCAGGTACACCGGAAACCACGGGGCGTCAAAGAACGCGAACAACGCCTGGCCGGTGGCAAACTGGCGCAGGGTGGTCAGGTCATGCAGCGCCTGCCCCGACGCCTGGCTGCCGCCCTTGAGTTGCGCCTCGAACGCGGCATCGTATACGCGCTGGTTCAAGCGCATGTCCATCTGCGTGCCGAGGCGGATCACCACTTGGCTGCGCACCCACTCCAACGCGCCCATCAGCCCGAACAGGCCGAGGATCATCAGCGTCAGCATCAACAGGGTCATCTGATTGCCGGAGGCGAGCACCCGGTCATACACCTGCAACATGTACAGCGCCGGGGCGAGCATCAGCAGGTTGATCACCGCCGAGAACAGGCCGATGTTGAAGAAGCCACTTTTATAGGCCGTGAGGGCGGCCAGGGTTTCGTTGCCGGCGTGGCGCATCTGGAGGTTCTCGTGGGGTTGAGCGTGCAGCGTCGCCGCGTTGACAGGCGATACGACGCTGCGCAGAATTCGGCACCGCCGTCGCCGGAAGAGTTAGAAGGCTTGGGCAACGGCGGTGTGTCATGCGGCGAATGGGAGAGCGATCTTCCATTCGCTTTTTTCATGCAGCAGCCGGCTCAGGCGGCGAGTGCCCAGTCCTGGGCCACGTCTTGCACACCCACCAGGGCAACGTCGCTGGACACTGCGCTGGCGTGTGCCGCCAGGCCCGCAGACACTTCGTCGAAGGTGCTGGCAGTGGACAGACCAAAGTCGTCGAGCAGGTTGTTGAGCACGGTTTCCAGCGCGGCGGTATTGCCCTGCATCAAGCCGAAGATCACGCTTTGGACCTCGTTGCCCGCCCGGCCTGCACCCTCGGCGGCGCTCAGGTCGAGGCCGTTGAACGCGACTTTGAAGTCGCTCAGGCTGAAGTCGCTGCCACTGCCGCCGCCCAGGCCTGTGCCCAGTTGCACATTATCCAGGTCGCCCCACAGGTAGTGGTTCAGGTTGCTGCTGGCAGGCAGCGACGGGTTGAACACATAGTGCAGGCCATTGCTGGTGTCGCTGTCGGCGATGAACGCGTACTCGGAGTTGTTGGCGCCGTGGGTCGAATACTGATCGCCGCTGAGGGTGCCGTTGCTGAAACCACCCGTGTTACTGGTGCCGTGACCTGCGGTGTTGAACCCCACCGCCCAGGCACTCAGGTAGTCCGATACCGACAGAGAACCCAGGCCCGAATCGTAGCTAACAGAAATAGTCATCACTGAACCTCGTTAAACAACGTTTTTGATGAACACGCCGGTGCGGCGTGCCTTTTTGCCCACCCATGGGCAAAACCGTTAATCAGCTGCCCGCGCACGCTGATCAGAATTTGTATTCCAACATTCCGCTCAGGGTTCGCCCGCGTGCCAGGCTGAGGTTGTTGGCGTCGCCCATGGCAACGAAATAGGCTTCATCGGTGGCGTTTTCCAACGCCAGGGCAATGTTCAGTTGATCCGTCATCCAGTAACTGGCGTACAGGTCATAGAGCGTGTACTTGGGCCACATCGCCTGATCCATCAGTTCGTAGCCCTGCTGATTGAGGTTTTCGCCGTTGCCCGAGCTGTAGCGCACACGTACACCGGTATCCAGGCGTTTTTCCAGAAAGCGCGCACCCAGCGTCAGCGAGCCGCGATCGGCAGGCATGTACGTGGCGTTACCCATGATTCGCCCGCAGCTTTCCTGGTTGTTGGCGACGTCGTCATCCAGCACTTCATAAGTGGTGACCGGCCGTATGCTGATGCGCCCATCCGGCAGTGTGAAACGCTCCAGGCGCGTGGTTCTGGGCCCGGTGGTCTTGGCGCCGCCCATGTAGTAGTTCTTCGAGCAGAACTCATTGCTGCCGATCATGTGGGTGTAGCTGAGGTTGGCGTATGCGCGCCCCATGTCGTAATTGAGCTGGTATTCGACCCCGCGAAAGCGCGTCGGGTTGGTGTTATTGACGTACGCCATGGTTCCGAGAAATCCACCCACCTGGGTTTCCGGCAAGCTGACGCTGGTGTTGAGGAAAGAGAAGTTTTCAATCCGGGTATCGAAGTAAGCCACTTTCATGCCGAGGCGATCGTCACTGAAGAACAAGCCTTCCTTGAAGACATTCATGCCCACTTCCCAATCCCGCGATTCTTCAGGCTTGAGGTACGGGTTGGGGAAGACGCGCTCTCCCGAACCGCCGCCATGGGGGCGGCCGGTCATGAAGGTTTCGGTGACCGCCGGTGGCCGCCAGCCCTTGCCCCAACGGGTATAGAGTTGCAGCCAGTCCACGCCCGGTTTCACCGCGAGACCGAAGGTGGGGGAAAACTGGCCTTCTTCACGGTCAACCTCAATCACTTCCGCGACACGCCTGGCGCCGACGAGGCTGTTGTAGAAGCGATCACGCCGGTACAGCGTCATGCCGGTTTCGCCTTCAAGCCGATAGCGGTCATAACGCAGGCCCGCATCCAGGGTCAGCCAGCCGCCATATTCGTACTGCGCGTTGTTGAACAGGCTGGCGATGGTGCGTTTGCCTCCTGGAGTACTGCCCTCTGCGTAAGGCAACAAGCCCAGGTTGTTGGTGGCTTCAACTTTGTTGGTGCGTGGCTTGAACTCGTCCTGATACAGCTCCACACCGTAATTCCAGGTGACATGCCCTCGCTCGCCGAAATCAAACCGCGAGGTGTTGTCACCCTGCAGGCCCCAGGTGTCGGTCTGGAAGTGATCGGTGTAGGCACCGACGTAGTTACCGGTGCCTGGCGACGACTGGTTGGGGCTATTGCCGCGATCCATCTGGGTGGTGACGTAATAGAGCTTGGCCTTGAGATCGATCAGCGCGTTGTCCGGGCTGTAGCTGTAGTCCAGCGCAATGTTTTTCGCATTGAGATTGTTTTTGCTGGTGCGCACGTAATAGGTGCTCTGAAGGTCATCGGCGATATAGCCCCAGGCATCGTTACTGTCGGTGTCGCTTTCCAGGTAGCTCAACTGCACACGCTGGTCGTTGGGCAAGTTCAGGCCGAACTTGACGATCTGCGAGCGGGTCACGCTGCCGGTGTCACCGACTTCGCTGTTCAACCAGTCGTCGAAGGCCGCCGGGGCGTACTTTCGGGCCCGCAGGTTGGTGCCCAGGTTGTCGTCGTTGTGCTTGCCGGCGCGGTAGTTGCCAAAATGCCGCTCGCTGTAGCCCAACAACACATCGCCGCGCTCATCGCCAAAGGCGAATACGCCGCTGCCGTTGAAGTCGGTGCCGTTGCCCAGTTCGCCGATGCCGCTGCCGGCACGCAGGCGGCCGCCGTACTCCTTGCCGTCTTTGAGAAACTCACTGGCATCCAAAGTCTTGAACGAGGCAATTCCGCCCAACACCGCTGCCCCGCCCTGCCCCGACTGGCTGCCCTTGTCGATCTCGATGCTGGAGATGAACTCCGGGTCGATCAGCATGGTGCCGTTGCGTTGCTGGTGGCCATTGACGTTGAAGTTCTGGCGCATGCCGTCGATGTTCATGTTCACGCGGCCGTAGTCCTGCACGCCGCGAATGTTCACCGAGAGGCCGGGGTCGCGCTGGTTCACTGCGGTGTAGACGCCGGCGGTTTCTTCAAGCATGTCGGCGGCGTGACGGGGCGGGCGTTTATCGATCATGTCACGGCTGATCACGGCCACGGACTTTGGGGTCTGGTACACCCAGTCGCTGGCCTGGCCGTTGGTGTTGCCGGTGATGGTGGTGGTGCCGACGGTCATGGCGCCGTCGTGATCATCGCTGACGCGGTTGAGGGTCACCTGGCGCTCGCTGGTAAAGCGATATTCCACCGGCGCGGCACCGAGCAAACGGCCCAGGCCTTCCTGAACGCTGAAGCTGCCTTTGAGCGCGGTGCTGCTCAAACCTTGCAGGCGCGGGCTGTCGAACAGCACCTGCAAACCGGCCTGGTCGGCAAAGGCCAATACGGCACTGCCCAAGGACTGCGCAGGAATATCGAACGTCAGCACGGCGGGCTGGGCCGCGCCCACTTGAGGCGCCGCCGCGTACACGGGTGACGTTGCGGCGAACAGGCCCAAGTGGATGGCCAGGGCTAACCGGCTACCGGTAACACGCCCCTTGGTGAGTGCTGACATTTCTGGCTTTCCCTACGCTGATCGTATTTTTGTTTATGCGAATGCTTCTCACATAGCAAGACGTACGAGGCGCAGGAAGTCAGTAAGGTTTTTTTAAAAGTTTTTGTGCGAGGGGTTTCAAGCGGGTGAGAGCGCGACTCCCACCGGGTCATCAGTAGATGAGGCTGAGGCCTGCCAGGTCCAAGCGTTGCACCTGGAGTTCCCGAGTCAGGGTGCCGAGGGCCGTGTCGAGCATGTCGAGGCGGAACACACCGCTGACTTCACGCTCGCCCAGGTCGGAATGGGTCAACACCACCTGGCCGGGCCGGTAGCGGTTGAGTTGTTCAATGACCTTGGCCAGCGGCTGGCGATCAAAGATCAACACGCCGCGCCGCCAACTGGTGGCACGGTCGACATCAAATTGATCCAGGGACACGATGCCCTGTTCGGGGCTGAAGCGCGCGGCCTGGCCCTGCTTGAGCACATGATCGCTCGGGCCGTTTTTCGGTGTGGCGTGCAGGGAGACTTCAACGCTGTGTTGCAACACGCCGACCCAGCCGTGGCGGTCGTCCTCGCGCTGCACCACAAACCGCGTGCCCAACGCCTGCGTCTGCCCGCCGGCGCTCTGCACCACGAAAGGCCGGGTTTCCTTACCCACCATCGGCGCCACGTCAAAAATCGCCGACCCCTGGATCAGGCTGATGCGCCGCTGCACGCCGTCGTAGTCCAGGCGGATGGCGCTGGCGGAATCCAGCTCCACCGTGCTGCCATCGGCCAGGTGCACGGTGCGCACTTCACCTTTTTGGGTGACGTAATCGGCCTGCATGCGCAGCCAGGCGTCCGGCCCGCGCACCCAGCCCACGCCGGCCACCACCACAACCAGCGCCACCGCTGCCGCACGTTGCCACGGCCTGCGTCGCGGGGTTCGGCGCGTCGGCGGCATCGCCGACGACGGACGCTCGCGATGCGCCGGTTCGTCCTTATGCACCTCGCCCAACGCCGCCCAGGTCCGCTCGGCATAACGCAACGCCCCTTCATGGCGGCTGTCGCAGGCGATCCACTGGCGCAGCTCGGCCTGCTCCTGGTCGGTCAGGGCACCGGCGTGCAGGCGCACCGCCCAATCGGCGGCCGCCTCGGTAATGCTGTGCTGCTGCGGACCCTGGCTATTCACGTGTGAATCTCGAATTTTTCGTTATATAACGCTGTGACGTCTGACCTGGCAATTTTCCGTAATTCATTCGTCGGATGGCGTCACCTCACCGTCCTGCAAGCGCTGCATCACGTACGCCAATGCCTTGGCCAGGTGTTTTTGCACGGAACTGTCGGAGATGTCCAGGTGCCGGGCAACCTGGGCGTGGGTCATGCCCTCTATACGGTTCAGACGGAAGATCTGCTGGGTTCGTTCCGGCAACTGCGCCAATGCCTGCTTCAACGCCTGCCGCTGTTGCTGCGCCATTGCCTGAGCCTCCAACCCGGCCACGTCATCTTCAATCTCGGCCAACGCCTCATGGGGCACGGAATCGGTCTTGCGCCGTGCTTCCTGGCGAATATGGTCGATCAGCAGATTGCTCGCCGTTCGATAGAGATAGCCCTGGGAATTGTCGATGCGCTCGCCGGCCGGTTTTTCCGCCAGGCGCAGGAAACTCTCCTGTACCAGGTCGGCCGCCAACTGCGGGTCCCGTACCTTGCGAGCCAGATACCCCCGCAGGGTATCGGCGTGCTTGAGAAACAGGCCCTTGAGATCCACGTCCGACAAACCGACTCCCTGGAATGTAAAGGAAACACGCGGGCATCTTAAGCGTTGTCGAGAATGATTTTCAATTGATATCTAATCTGATTCAGCCGTAGGACACGCCTGATTAAAAGTTCGGTAATCGAACACATCCGTTGCCATCAATTGACCAAATTAACTAACCAGTACATTTTATCCACACAACGAACAAGAACTGTGGAGATACCCCCAATGCCGCCTATCGTGCTGGTGCTCAACGGCCCCAACCTCAACCTGCTCGGCACCCGCGAGCCTGCCACCTATGGCCACGAAACCCTGGCCGACGTCGCCGCCCTGTGCGGACGCAGCGCGGACAAGCTCGGGCTGAAAATCGAATTTCGCCAGACCAACCACGAAGGCGAACTGCTGGACTGGATCCACAGCGCCCGTAATCGTTGCGCCGGTATCGTGATCAACCCGGCGGCCTGGACCCACACCTCGGTGGCGATTCGTGACGCGCTGGTGGCCAGTGAAGTGCCAGTGATCGAAGTGCATTTATCCAACGTGCATGCCCGTGAAGCGTTTCGTCATCACTCCTTTGTGTCGCCCATCGCCAAAGCGGTGCTCGCCGGGTTTGGCAGCCACGGCTATCACCTGGCACTGGAGCACTTCAGCCAGTTGCTGAAAGGATCGGCTCAATGAAACCGCGCATCCTCGCTGGCCTGATCGGCGCCGGTATCCAGGCTTCCCGCACCCCCGCCCTGCATGAGCAGGAAGGCGACGCCCAAGGGCTGCGGTACTTGTATCGCCTGATTGACCTTGAGCCCCTGCACCTGGACATCAACGCCCTGCCCGATCTGCTGGAGGCTGCCGAGTTGATGCACTTTACCGGGCTGAACATTACCTACCCGTGCAAGCAGGCGATCCTACCGTTGCTCGATGAACTGTCCGACGAAGCCAGGGGCATCGGCGCGGTGAATACGGTGGTGTTCAAGAACGGCAAACGCATTGGCCACAACACCGATTGCCTGGGCTTCGCCGAAGGTTTCCGGCGCAACCTGAATGATGTACCGCGCCAGCGCGTGGTGCAGATGGGCGCCGGTGGTGCGGGCGCCGCGGTAGCGCATGCGTTATTGGCAGAAGGTGTGGAGCACTTGAGTATTTTCGACGTAGACGTCAGCCGCGCCCGTGACCTTGTGGATAACCTCGCCCAGCGTTTCGGCAACGGCCGTGCACAAGTGGGTCAGGATTTGGAAAACGCGATGGCCGAGGCCGATGGCCTGGTCAACACCACGCCGATGGGCATGGCCAAACTGCCCGGCACTCCCGTACCTGCGGCACTGCTGAGAGCCGAACTATGGGTGGCTGAAATCGTGTATTTCCCGCTGGAAACCGAACTGCTGCGCGATGCCCGCGCCTTGGGTTGCCGCACGCTGGATGGCGGCAACATGGCGGTGTTTCAGGCGGTGAAGGCGTTTGAGTTGTTCAGTGGCGAGGTGGCGGATGCACAGCGGATGCTGGCGCACTTCAAGAGCATGAATACCTGAAATGTGGGAGGGGGCTTGCCCCCGATGGCCATTGGTATCCATACAACTCTCAAAGGCTTACACATAACATTGTGGTGAGCGGGCTTGTTTGCCCTCCTACATTGGAATGCATCCCAATCGGGTCACTCAAGCCTGCAGATACCGCAACACCGACTCACAGATCATCTCGCGATGGCGCTGTTTAACCACGTCATCCGACAGTTCGATCTGAAAAATCTCACTGAACGTATGGCGGTTGGACACCCGGTAAAAGCTGAATGAATTGATCAGCAAGTGCACATCCAGTGGTTCCAGGCCCTCACGGAACAGGCCCATTTCCGCGCCCCGACGCAGGGTCGCGCCCAACCCCTCAAGGATCTTGCTGTTCATCGCCTTGATCGTGTCGGTGCGTTTCACGTACTCGGCATTGTGGATATTTTCGATGCTGACGATCCGCACAAAGTCCACGTTCTGATCGTGGTGATCAAAGGTGAACTCCACCAGCCGACGAATCGCCTCTCGCGGCTCCAGCTCGGTCAGGTTCATGCGCGTTTCGGTGTTGCGGATATCGCCGTAAAGCTTCTCCAACACCTCGACGTACAACTGCTCCTTACTGCCGAAGTAGTAATAGATCATGCGTTTGGAGGTGTGGATGCGCTCGGCGATGGCGTCCACGCGCGCGCCGGACAGGCCCTGTTGGACAAACTCCACAATGGCTTCCTGAAGGATGTTTTCGCGGGTCTTTTCCGGGTTGTTCTTACGACTCTTGCGCGGTGCGGCTTGCACCTCGGGGAGTTCGGGACTTGAGGTCATGGTGCGCTCACGGCCATTTTTATTGTGCAGGCCGCGATTATGGGCCCCGGTGCTCCCCGAAGGAAGCACCCGACAACCCCTTATAAACGTGCCTGGCGCACCGCACCGCTGCGGGACTTGGCCATTGCCGCCAGACGCACCGCCACGTTGGCCGCGCCGTAGCCGGCATAGCCATTCTTGCGCTGGATGATCTCGAAGAAAAACCGCCCCTCGAAGGGTTCGGTGTACACATGAAACAACTCACCGCCCTGGGCGTCGCGGTCGTACAACACGTTGTAGTACGCCAGCTCGCTGAGGAACTCGTCGTCGAAATCGAAACGTGCGGCCAGGTCGTCGTAGTAGTTGAGCGGAATATCCAGCAGCGGCACGCCGGCCTCTTTGGCACGACGCACTTCGGCGAAAATATCCGCACAGTCGAAGGCAATGTGGTGCACGCCGGAGCCCCGATAGCTCGATAGCGCGTGGGAAATCGCGGTATTGCGGTTTTCGGAGATGTTCAGCGGCAGGCGGATCGAGCTGCAACGGCTGCGCAAGGCGCGGCTTTTGACCAGGCCGTAAGGGTCGGGCAGCACCACTTCGTCATCGGCTTCAAAGTCCAGCAGGCTCTTGTAGAACAGCACCCAACTGTCGAGGCTGTCGGCCGGCAGGGCCATGGCCATATGGTCGATGCGCAGCAAACCGCCGGCGTCGGTCGAGGCAGTTTGCAGGTTGAAGTCGGTGTCATACAGCCCGCCTTCGCTTGGGTCCACCAGGTAGATCAGGCTGCCATCCGGTGCACGCACGGCCGCCAGTTCCAGCTCGTTGGGGCCGACCAGGCCGCGATAGGGTTGGCCTTTATAGGCGACCGCTCGCTCCAGGGCCTTGGCGCTGTCCTTGACCCGGATCGCCGTGGCGCACAAGGACGGACCATGGGCTTCGAAAAAATTATGGGCGAAGGAATAAGGTTCGCAGTTGAGGATCAGGTTGATATCACCCTGACGCAGCAGGCTCACGCTCTTGGAGCGGTGCTGCCCGGCCTTGACGAACCCCAGGCGTTCCAGCCAGTTCGTCAGCTTGGCGCCGAGGTTTTCATCCACGGCAAATTCGAGGAACTCAATGCCGTCATACTCACTCGCCGCCGGGGTTTCGAAGAGGATATCGACCGGTGTGGCAGGCGCTTCTTCGGCCAGGCGCTGGCGGGTTTTCTCTTCCAGGTACAGCAGCGAACGCAGGCCATCGGCGGCATTGGCACGGGTTGGCGCAGCGCGGAAACCATCATTGAAAATTTCCAGCGACAACGGCCCGGTATAGCCACTCTTGATGATCGGTGCCAGAAAGCCCGCCAGATCAAACTCGCCCTGGCCGGGGAAACAACGGAAATGCCGGCTCCACTCCAACACGTCCATGGCCAGGATCGGCGCGTCGGCCATTTGCACGAAGAAGATCTTGTCGCCGGGGATCTCGGCAATGGCACTTGGGTCGCCCTTGAGCGACAGGGTATGGAAGCTGTCGAGCAACACGCCGAGGCTTGGGTGATCGACCTGACGCACCAGGTTCCACACGTGTTGCCAGGTGTTCACGTGCTTGCCCCAGGCCAGCGCTTCATAACCGATGCGCAAGCCACGACGGCCGGCATGTTCGGCCAGCAGGCTCAGGTCATCGAGCAAAATCTGTTGATCGCCGACGCAATCGGCCGAGGCATTGCTGCACACCAGCACCAAGTCGGTGCCCAGTTCCTGCATCAGGTCGAATTTGCGCTCGGCCCGCTCCAGGTTGCGCGCCAGGCGGTCGCGGCGGCAGCCTTCAAAGTCACGAAAAGGCTGGAACAAGGTGATGGCAATGCCGAGGTCCGCGCACATCTGCCTAACTTCACGGGGGCTGCCGTCGTAATACAACAGGTCGTTCTCGAAGATCTCAACCCCGTCGAACCCGGCGGCGGCAATGGCTTCGAGTTTTTCCGGCAGGGTGCCGCTCAATGAAACGGTGGCAATGGAACGTTGCATGGACGACTCCCGGCAATTGTTGTTTGTGGCAAATTATTCGCCCCCAGCCTACACGCAGCAATTAAAATGTACGAACCGGTTAGTTTTTGGTGCGATTATCGAACACTAAGCCTCTTTGGCGAATTGACGATTTTTTAGCCGCTGCGCACCATCGATCCCGCTACAAACGTTTACAAAAGACCCAGAACACACCATAAAAATTTCAAAAAACGGGTACAACCACATGCCTTCGCAAAACTCCGCCCTGGCCTCGCGCCCCGGCACCCCGCACGCCGGCATCGGCGACAAGATCCGCGGCGCCATGGCCGTCGGTAAAACCCGCTGGGGCATGTTGGCCCTGGTGTTCTTCGCCACCACCCTCAATTACATCGACCGCGCCGCCCTCGGTGTCATGCAACCGATCCTCGCCAAAGAGATGAGCTGGACGGCGATGGACTACGCCAACATCAACTTCTGGTTCCAGGTGGGCTACGCAATTGGCTTTGTGTTGCAAGGCCGCTTGATCGACAAAGTCGGCGTGAAGCGCGTGTTCTTCTGCGCGGTACTGCTCTGGAGCCTGGCCACCGGCGCCCACGGCCTGGCGACCTCGGCCGTCGGCTTTATGGTCTGCCGTTTTATCCTCGGGCTGACCGAAGCCGCCAACTACCCGGCTTGCGTCAAGACCACGCGGTTGTGGTTCCCTGCGGGTGAACGTGCAGTGGCCACCGGGATCTTCAACGCCGGCACCAACGTGGGCGCCATGATGACGCCGATGCTGCTGCCGCTGATCCTGCATGTGTGGGGCTGGCAGGCTGCCTTCCTGTGCATGGCGTCGCTGGGCGCGATCTGGCTGGTGTTCTGGGGTTTGAAGTACTACAACCCGGAAGATCATCCGAGCGTTAAACAATCCGAATTGGACTACGTGCAACGGGAAGTCGAGCCGCAACAGCCTGGCGTACCGTTCAGCCGCATCCTGCGCATGCGCGGCACCTGGGCTTTTGCGATTGCCTACGCGCTGACCGCGCCGGTGTTCTGGTTCTACCTGTATTGGCTGCCGCCGTTTTTGAACCAGCAATACAACCTGGGCATCAACGTGACCCAGATGGGCATCCCGCTGATCATCATCTACCTGACCGCCGACTTCGGCAGCGTGGGCGGGGGCATCCTGTCGTCATTCCTGATCGGCCGCGGGATGAACTCGATCAAGGCGCGGTTGCTGTCGATGCTGCTGTTTGCATGCTGCATCGTCGGCGTGATCATGGCGGCCGGTTCCAGCGAGTTGTGGGTCGCGGTATTTGCCATCTCCCTGGCCATCGGCGCGCACCAGGCCTGGACCGCGAATATCTGGAGCCTGGTGATGGACTACACGCCCAAGCACATGATGAGCACCGTGTTCGGCTTCGGCGGCATGTGCGCGGCCATCGGCGGCATGTTCATGACCCAGATCGTCGGCCATATCCTCACCGTGACCAACAACAACTACACCGTGTTGTTCACCTTGATCCCGGCGATGTACTTCATTGCGCTGACCTGGATGTACTTCATGGCGCCGCGCAGGATTCCTACCGTAGACGTCTGAGCCATCCCCTGACCTATCGACGCCGCTGCTGCCAGGCAGCGGCCAACCCGCTCATGCAGATCACCCCGATACCGACCACCGTGGTCATATCGGGGGTATGACTGAACACCAGCCAACCCAACAACCCCGCAAACACGATCTGGCAATAGCCGAATGGCGCCAGCAAGGCCGGCGCCGCAAAGCGGAACGCCTGGGTCAGCATCAGGTGCGCGGTCATCCCGCACGTGCCCAGCGCCAGCATCATCACCCCGTGCCACAGCGTCGGGATCTGCCAGAAGAACGGCACCATTGCGCTCATCACCAAGGTATTGCACAGCCCGGCGAAGAAATTGCTGGTGGTCGGTGTGTCGTACTGGCTGAGGATGCGGGTGAGCAACTGGTAGAAGCAGAAAAACAGCGCCGAGCACAGCGGCAGCAACACCGCCGGGGTGAAGAGTTCACCGCCGGGATGGATGATCACCAGCACGCCGACAAACCCGCAGATCACTGCCAGCCACTGGCCACGCGTGACGTGCTCACCCAGCAGCGGCAACGACAGCGCGGTTACCAGGATCGGCGCCAGGAAGTTCACCGCCGTGGCTTCCGCCAATGGGATGTAATGCAGCGCCGAGGTAAAAAACAGGCTGGTGCCCAATAGGCACAGGGCCCGTACCATCTGCATGCCGGGCCGCTTGCTGCGCAGCACGCGCAGCCCCGATTGCGGCAGGAAAATCCCGGCCATCAACAAGGTGTGCACCACGTAGCGCGCCCACACCACCATCACAATCGGGTAGAACCCGGCCAGGTATTTGGACAAGGCGTCGTGGCTGGAGAACAGGAACGTCGCCGCCACAATCAGCACAATGCCTTTGAAGGGATGGTTGACGCCGGACAGCGGGGTACTGACAGTCATGGAATTCTCTTGCGTGGCGGACGGAACACCGAGCACTGAACGAAATAGCGCTCAACCCGGTAATCTAGCAGCCGGGTCGGAGTCTGCCCCAAGAGCATAACCAAACACCGGGCGAACAGCGCACTAAATCATGGGAATCGAGTCCAACCCTGCACGTTCGCCCCCGTGCTGCACACTTTTCAACCAAGGCCTGCTGCTATGAAAATAACCCTCTTTACTCTTTCCACCCTTGCCCTGCTCACCGCCTGCAACCAACAAGCCCAGGACGCACCTAAACCCGCACCCGCCTCCGTGCAGGCCACCCTGGTGCCGGAGACGCCACCGACCGACAAATGGGTCGGCAAGTGGATCGGCGTCGAAGGCCTGAACCTGACCATCGCCAAGGACGACGCCATCGGCCGTGGTCACTACGTGCTCACCATGCAATACGGCCTGGATGCGGACGATTCCGGCACCTTCAAGGGTGAGGCCTCCGAAGACGGCATCGCTTTCACCCGCCCGGACGGCCCGCAATTGCTGCGTGCCGGCGACGGTGAAGCCACTGGTTTGAAATGGCTGGCAGATAAAAAAGACTGCCTGATCGTCGACACCGGCGAAGGGTATTGCCGCTAATACCGGCCATACTCAACCCACATCTTTGTAGGACCGTTCATCAAGAGGATTGCCCCCATGCTATGGAAAAAAGGCCGACGCAGCGACAACGTGGTGGATGCCCGCGATGACAGTGGCGGCGGCGGTGGCGGCATGCGCTTTGGCGGTGGCAAGGGCCTGAGTCTGACGGCGATTGTGCTGATCGTCGGCATTGGCTGGCTGACCGGCCAGGACCCGATGCAGATCCTCGGCCAATTGACCGGCCAGATGGAACAGGCACCGTCGGTCAGCACACAGTCGCGCCAGGCGCCACCGGCCAATGATGAACAGGCCGATTTCGTCCGCGCCGTGCTCGGCGATACCGAAGACACCTGGGGCCAGGTGTTCCAGGAAAACGGCCTGACCTACAAGAACCCGAAACTGATCCTGTTCCGTGGCCGGGTCAATTCCGCCTGTGGCGGTGCCACCTCGGCCAGCGGTCCGTTCTATTGCCCGGCGGACCAGCAGGTCTATCTGGACCTGGATTTCTTCCGGGAAATGTCCCAACGCTTCCAGGCCGCCGGCGATTTCGCCCAGGCCTACGTGATCGCCCACGAAGTTGGGCACCATGTGCAGACGTTGCTCGGGATTTCCTCGAAGATCCAGGCCGCACGCCAACAGGGCCGGCAGATGCAAGGCGACGGTGGCTTGCTCGTGCGCCAGGAACTGCAAGCCGACTGTTTTGCCGGCGTGTGGGCCAACCGTGCGCAAAAACGCCTGAACTGGCTGGAACCCGGCGACATTGAAGAAGCCCTGAACGCCGCCAACGCCATCGGCGATGACCGTTTGCAGCAACAGGGTCAGGGCCGCGTGGTGCCGGACTCGTTTACCCACGGCACCTCGGCGCAGCGGGTTCGCTGGTTCAAGACGGGCTTCGCCCAGGGCCAGATCACACAGTGCGACACCTTCACCGCCAAGAGCCTTTAAATGAATAAACGATTGGGTTTGCTGCTGGGTCTAGTCGTGTCGTGCTCCGCCCTGGCGGCGGAACACGGCGTCAAAATCGTCAGCCCCGATCGTTTCCACCTGGACGCCGGCGACCTCAGCCTCGGCGTAAGCCAGGACTGGCGCCAGCCGCTGCCCAACGTGTCCCGCGTGTTGATCATCGTGCATGGCCGGCTGCGCAATGCGCAGACCTACCTGCAAAGTGGTGTCGATGCCGCCGAGCATGCAGGTGTGGGCGCGAACACGCTGGTGATTGCGCCGCAGTTTCTGAATGCTTCTGATGTGAAGCGCAACCATTTGGACGGGCAAGTCCTGCGCTGGAATGACAACGACTGGATGGCCGGCGAGCCTTCCACCGGTCCCGGCCAGGTCAGCTCGTACGGCGCCCTCGACCAGATCATCAAGCACCTGGGCAACCGCACACTGTTTCCGGCCTTGAAGGACATCGTCGTCGCCGGCCATTCCGGCGGTGGCCAAGTGGTGCAGCGCTTCGCCCTCACGGGCCATGATCACCCCGCCCTGCAAAAGGAAGGTATCCGCCTGCGGTATGTGGTGGCCAATCCTTCGTCCTACGCCTACTTCAGCCCGCAGCGGCCAGTGCCGTTCGACACCGCCAACTGCCCCGGTTTCAACGACTGGAAATACGGTCTGCAACACCTGCCGGCTTATGCCAAGGGCCAGAGCGCCGAACAGCTGGAACAGGCCTATGTGTCACGGGACATCACCTACCTGCTGGGCCAGCAAGACACCGACCCGAACCACCCGGCGCTGGATAAAAGCTGTGAGGCCGAGACGCAGGGCGCGTATCGACTGATACGTGGGCACAACTATTTTGACTACCTCAAGCAACGGCATCCGCAGTTGCGCCAGACGCTGGTAGAAGTGCCAGGGGTGGGGCATAACGGGGATGGGATGTTTACGTCGCCCGAGGGGCAAAAGGTGTTGTTTACTCAGTAATACCTGAAGAAACTGGCTCAAAATGTCTGGACTGGATCATTTGCCGCAAGACCGCGCAATCCTGCGCATGCCAATCCGCCAACTCCGGCCACGGGTTCTCCGGCAGGTTAACCAATACCGTCTTGGTCCCCGCCGCCCGACCGCAATCCAGGTCGAAGCGATAATCCCCCACCATCACCATCGCGCTCGGCGACACATCCCAGGCTGCCGCCAGCTTCAGCAGGCCGCCTGGATCCGGCTTGGGTGGCGCGTCATCACGGCCCAGCACATCTTCAATGGCAAAACAGTCCGCCAGGCCAATCGCTTGCAGCGTCACATGAGCCAGCTCTTGGGCATTACGGGTCAGGATGCCCAGGCGATAACCGCGCCCGGCCAACTCACGCACCAGCTCCACCGCGCCTTCAGCGGCGACCGAACCCAGCGCCAACTCGCGCTCGTGCTCCAGCAACCACGCATGTTTGGCCGCCGCGATATCCGCCGGCAACGCCGCCAGGTGCGTGAGGATGTCGTCCTCGGGCGGGATTTCCAGTGCCACGCGAATGGCCGCAAAGTCATGCACGGCCACGGTGAGGGTGCCGTCCATGTCGAACACCCAGTGCTTAACGTTGCTCAGGCTCATGCCCAGTCCTTGCGATGGCGGATCAAGCCTTCCTGGGTCACCGAGGCCACCAGTTGCCCGGCGCGGTTGTACACGCTGCCACGGGAGAACCCACGGGAATTGCCGGCCCAAGGGCTGTCCATGGCGTAGAGCAACCAGTCGTCGGCACGCAGGTCGGCGTGGAACCACAGCGCGTGGTCAAGGCTGGCGACCTGCATGTCTTTCTGCCACACAGTCTTGCCATGGGGCAGCAGCGAAGTGGTCAGCAGGCCGAAGTCCGAAGCGTAGGCCAGCAGGTATTTATGCAGCGCCGGTGTGTCGGCCAAAGCACCGTCGGCACGAAACCATACGTACTTGACCGGATCGGACGGCTGCGGGTTGAACGGGTCTTTTTCGGTGACCGGGCGCACTTCAATCGGCTTGGGGCACAGCAGCTTCTCGCGCATGTGCTCGGGGATCAGGTGCGCGCGCTGCTGGGTCAGCTCCAGTTCCGAGGGCAGGTTCTCCGGGCCGACCACCACGGGCATGGTGGTCTGGTGCTCGAAGCCTTCTTCGTCGTACTGGAACGAGGTGGTGCAGGTGAAAATCGGATGGCCCTTCTGGATCGCGGTCACGCGGCGCGTGCTGAAACTGCCGCCATCACGCACCCGGTCGACCGAATACACCACCGGCAATGCGGCATCGCCGGGGCGCAGGAAATAACCGTGCAGGGAATGCACGTGGCGCGCTTCTTCAACGGTCTGGCTGGCGGCCGACAGCGACTGGCCGAGCACCTGGCCGCCGAACAGTTGGCGAAAACCCAGGTCCTGGCTGCGGCCGCGAAAGAGGTTTTCCTCGATCGGCTCCAGGGTCAGCAGGTTCACCAGATCTTCCAATACTTGGCTCATAGAGCAACTCCTACAATCTATGGGGCATTCCGGGCTGCTATCCGTGCAGCGTGTCCAACCATTGGGCGCGGGTGATGCGGTACAAAACATGTGGGCGCAGCGGGTCATCGGCTGCGACCTTGGGGTGTTCAAAATCGGCCTGGGGATCGTAATGCATACCGATGGCCTGCATGACTTTTTGTGATGGCAGATTGGCTTCGGTGGTGAAGGCGACGATTTCATCCAATTGCAAACGGTCGAACCCACAGCGCAGCGCGGTCCACGCCGCCTCGCTGGCATAACCCAGGCCCCAATGCTCACGGGCCAGGCGCCAGCCGATTTCCACTGCTGGGGTAAACCCCGCGTCAAAGCCGACATGCTGCAGCCCGGTCAGGCCGATGAAGGCGCCGGTATCTTTGCGTTGCAACGCCCAGAAACCAAAGCCGTACTCGGCAAAATGGCCGCGAATCCGCCCGATCAGCGCGGCGCTTTCCAGATGGCTCAGCCTGGCCGGGAAATAGCGCATCACCTGCGGGTCAGCGCACATGCGCGCAAAGTCCGGCAGGTCCGTGTCGCGCCATTGGCGCATCACCAGGCGTGCACTTTCCAATTCGAGTATCGGCTCCATGGGTCCCCTCCCCTTGCCATGTGCGTGAGTGTACAGCGCTGGTAAGATCCTTCGCAGGTTCCCGTCAGAAAATCCCATGCCTTTGCCATTGATCTACCACGATGACTACAGCCCTGAGTTCCCGGCGGACCACCGGTTCCCCATGGATAAATTCCGCCTGTTGCGCGACCACCTGGTGTCCACTGGGCTGACCGAAGACAGCCTGTTGCTGCGCCCCGAGCTATGCCCACCGGAGATCCTGGCCCTGGCCCATGAACCTGGGTATATCGAACGCTACATGAGCGGCGAATTGTCCCGCGAAGATCAACGTCGCCTCGGCCTGCCCTGGAGTGAAGACCTGGCCCGGCGCACGGTGCGGGCGGTAGGCGGTTCGATCCTGGCGGCGGAGCAAGCGCTGGAGCACGGCCTCGCCTGTCACCTGGCAGGCGGCACCCACCACGCCCATTACGACTATCCGGCGGGCTTTTGCATCTTCAATGACCTCGCGGTGATCAGCCATTACCTGCTGGCCAGCGGTCGAGTGAACCGCGTATTGATCTTCGACTGCGACGTTCACCAGGGCGATGGCACCGCACGCATCCTGCATGACACGCCGGATGCCATCACCGTGTCGTTGCACTGCGAAAAGAACTTCCCGGCGCGCAAGGCCCAGAGCGACTGGGACATCCCGCTGCCCATGGGCACGGGCGATGCCGACTACCTGCGCGTAGTCGACGACGCCCTCAATTACCTGCTGCCGCTCTACCAGCCCGACCTGGTGCTCTACGACGCTGGCGTCGATGTGCATAAGGATGACGCCCTCGGTTACCTCAAGCTGACAGACGAAGGCGTAGCCGCCCGCGATGAAAGCGTGATGCGCCACTGCCTGGGCCGGGACATACCGGTAATGGGCGTGATCGGCGGCGGCTACAGCAAAGACCGCCCGGCCCTCGCCCGCCGCCACGGCATCCTGCATCACAGTGCACAACGGGTGTGGACGTCATCAGGTTGTCATTGAGTGGTGGGTGTTACCCACAATGGCTGTGGAGCGGCCTGTGGATAACTTGAGCGTAAGCGGCTGAAAGCCAGAAGCCACAAGGCCTGTAGGAAAGTGTACGTTTTTTGATCAGGCAGTTAGGCCGACGTCGGGTAGAATGCTCGGCCTATTCACGTCACCGTAGCCCTGCCCATGCCTCAGACCGTACCTCACCACGTCACCATTATCGGCGGCGGCCCTGCCGGGCTGATGGCCGCCGAAGTCTTGAGTCAAGCCGGGGTGCGCGTAGATCTGTACGACGGCATGCCGTCCGTGGGGCGAAAATTCCTGCTGGCGGGTGTGGGCGGTATGAACATCACCCACTCCGAGGCTTACCCGGCCTTCCTTTCGCGCTACGCCGAACGTGCACCGCAGATGGCGCCGTTGCTGCGTGGGTTTGGTGCCGACGGCTTGTGCGAATGGATTCATGGCCTGGGTATCGAGACCTTTGTCGGTACCTCCGGCCGGGTGTTTCCTACAGACATGAAAGCTGCTCCCCTGCTGCGTGCCTGGCTCAAGCGCCTGCGCGAACAAGGCGTGGTTATCCACACCCGGCATCGCTGGACCGGCTGGAATGCCGAGGGCGATTTACTTATCCACAGCCCGGAAGGTGAGAAGGTTGTCCACAACGACGCCGTGCTGTTGGCCCTTGGCGGCGGCAGCTGGTCGCGGCTGGGTTCCGACGGTGCGTGGCTCAATTTGCTGGAAGACAAAGGTGTGCCTTACGTGGCACTGCAGCCGAGCAACTGCGGCTTTGATGTGTCGGCCTGGAGCGAATTACTGGTCAGCAAATTCGCGGGCGCCCCGTTGAAAAACGTCGCCATTGGGCTGGGGGATGACAAACCCCGGCTCGGCGAATGTGTGATCACCGCCACCGGTATCGAGGGCAGCCTGATCTATGCGCTGTCGGCGCCGATCCGCGAGGCGATCAACCGCGGTGGCTCAGCCACGGTGCATATCGATCTGCTGCCGAGCAAGCCACTGGATAAGGTGCAGGCGGCGCTGGCCAAGCCACGCGGTTCACGCTCTATGAGCAAACATTTGCACAGTCAGTTGGGGCTGGATGGGGTCAAGGCGGCGCTGTTGCGTGAGTTGGCGCCAGCCGATCACTTCAATGATCCGGCGCAACTGGCGGTGGATATCAAGGCCTTGCCGTTGAGGCTGGTGAAGACGCGGCCCATTGATGAAGCCATCAGCACCGCAGGCGGCGTGCCGTTTGAGGCGTTGGATGAGCGACTGATGCTCAAGCAATTGCCGGGGGTGTTTTGTGCGGGGGAGATGCTGGATTGGGAAGCGCCGACGGGCGGGTATTTGCTGACGGGGTGTTTTGCCAGTGGCAGAGCGGCTGGGCGGGGGGTTTTGGAGTGGCTTGAGCGCTGAGATTTTTGCTTAGTTCAAAGCCGCCATCGGGGGCAAGCCCCCTCCCACATTGGAATGCTGTCAATGTGGGAGGGGGCTTGCCCCCGATAGGGCCATCAGCCAAACCGCAAAATCACTTCTTCTTACGCGGCCCGGTATTAAACACCGGCACCTTGCGCACCGGCTTGATCGACGGCTCCACCGGCGCCGATTCCCCGCTGTCCACCCACTTGCCCAGGTTGCGCTTACCGCCGCCGCCACCGGAGGTTTTAGGCTTCTTCGGTTTTTTCGGCTTCTTCACCACTTGCCCGCTGGCATCGGTGTCCGGCACGCGGTGTTCCGGTTCGAAGTCGGGCTCCATCTTGCGGGTCAGGGTCTGACGAGTCAGCATCTCGATGGCCGACAGCATGTTCACTTCATCGGCGCACACCAGGGAAATCGCCTCGCCGGTGTTGCCCGCACGCCCGGTACGGCCGATACGGTGGATGTAGTCCTCAGCCACGATCGGCAGGTCGAAGTTGACCACCATCGGCAGGTCTTCGATATCCAGGCCACGGGCCGCCACATCGGTGGCGACCAGGATCTGCACTTCGCTGCTCTTGAAGCGATCCAGCGCGCGCTGGCGAGTGGCTTGCGGCTTGTCGCCATGGATGCCGTCGGCATTGATGCCCAGGCCCTGCAACTTATCCACCAGCGCATCCACGCCGTTGCGGGTCTTGGCGAACACCAACACCTGCTTCCAGCGGCCTTTGCGCATCAGGTGCACAAACAGCTCTGCCTTGCGCTTCTTGTCCACCGGCACTACCCACTGCTTGACGTTGTTGGCGGCGACGTTGCGCGGGCTGACTTCGATGCTCAGCGGGTCGTTGAGCATCTGCCCGGCCAGCGTGCGGATCTCATCGGAGAAAGTCGCGGAGAACAGCAAGGTCTGGCGCTTTTTCGGCAGCATGCGGTAGATGTTCGCCAGCTCTTCGGAGAAGCCCAGGTCGAGCATGCGGTCGGCTTCGTCCAGCACCAGGGTTTGCAGCTGATTGAGCTTCAGCGCGTTCTGCCGGAACAGGTCGATCAGGCGGCCAGGGGTGGCGACCAGGATGTCGACGCCCTTGCGCAGCTTCATCATCTGCGGGTTGATGCTCACGCCGCCGTACACCGCGTAGGTGGTCAACGGCAGGTTTTGCGCGTATTCGGCGACGCTGGCGTGTACCTGCTCGGCCAGTTCGCGGGTCGGGCACAGGATCAATGCACGCGCCGAGTTGGCGGCGACTTTCGGCCCTTCCATCGTCAGCAGTTGCAGCAGCGGCAAGGCAAAACCGGCGGTCTTGCCGGTGCCGGTCTGGGCCGCAGCCATCAGGTCGCGACCGGCCAGCACTGCCGGAATGGCTTGCGCCTGCACCGGCGTCGGGGTCTGGTAGCCAAGCGTCTCAAGGGCGCGCAGCAAGGGTTCGATCAGGCCAAGTGTGGCGAAAGTCATGTGTTTACCGTAGGAAAAATTCAGCGCAAGGGCGTAATGCGCGGCAGTTTACCTTATTTCCGGCTTGGGCTTTCGCCACTGGGGCAGACTGATCAACAGCACCGCGCTGATGATCACCAGCATCGCCAAGGCTTCTTCCAGGCCGATGGTCTCGCCAATGAACACAATCCCCAGCAACACCGCCACCGCCGGGTTGACGTAGGCATAACTGGTGGCCGCCGCCGGGCGGACGTGTTTGAGCAGGTACATGTAGGCGTTGAACGCAATGATCGAGCCGAACACGGCCAGGTACGCCAGGGCCAGCCAGCCTTCCAGCGGCGGCATGGCTTGCAGGTGTTCGCCGGTGAGCGCACTGGCGATCAACAGCGTCACGCCGGCTACCAGCATTTCTGCGGCACTGGCCATGGCACCCGGCGGCAGCGGCAGGCGCCGGCTCCACACCGAACCAAACGCCCACGACGCCGCTGCAAACAGCAGCAATGCCGCGCCCATCGGGCTCGACTGCAACGTGCTGCCCATATTGAGCATGGCAATGCCGACCATCCCCAGGATCACGCCCGCCCATTCCAAGCGGGTATTGCGTGCGCCCCAGAAATACCCACACAGCAAGGTGAACAGCGGCACCGTCGCCACCGCCAGCGCAGCCACACCGGACGACACCCCCGTGTGCTCGGCCACGCTCACCGCGCCGTTACCGAAGGTGAGCAGCAAAATGCCGATCTTCGCGGCCGCCTTCCACTGCTCCCAGGTCGGCGCCGGCGCCCCGCGCCAGCGCAGGAAGCCATACATCGCCGCCCCCGCCAGCAGAAAGCGGATCCCGCCCAGCATCAGCGGCGGCCAGTATTCGACGCCGATGCGGATCACCAGATAGGTAGACCCCCAGATCACATACAACGCAAAAAAGGCGGCGATCAACGGTAAGGGAAAGCGACGTGTGCCAGGCATGGGGCGGCTCGAAGGCAGATATAAGAGACGCTTATTCTAAAAAGGCAGGTCGTTAAACATAAGTTACAAAACCTGTTTAAACCGCCCATACACTTTTCAAACCATGGTTATGAAGGCTATAACCCATGCTTTCGAAAGCCACCCGCTACTGGAGCCTTATCATGGACAAATACGACCGCATGCTCCTCAGCGCCCTGCTCGAAGACGGCCGCGCGTCCTACGCGCAACTGGCGCGCACGGTAAACCTCTCCGCCCCCGCCGTGGCCGAGCGCGTGGCCAAGCTGGAAGCCAGCGGTGTGATCACCGGTTACCAGGCCAAGGTGGATATGTCGAAGGTCGGTTTGCCGATCCAGTGTGTGATTGAGCTGAGGCTGACCAATCATGGGAGCCAGAAGGTGTACGACGCACTGGCCGAAATCCCCGAGCTGACCGAATGCCACCGGGTGACCGGCGATCCGTGCGTGATCATGCAGGCTGCGGTGGGGTCAATGCCGCAGTTGGAGAACTTGATCAATCGGGTGGCGAAGTTTGGCTTCAGCAAGACTTCGATCATCTTGTCGAGCGCGATAGAGCGGCGGGTGCCGTTGGGGCAGTTGGCCGTTAATGGGAAATGATGGTGACTGATCTACCGTCATCGGGGCATGGGTATCTACACAACTCTCAAAGGCTTACACATAACACTGTGGGAGGGGGCTTGCCCCCGATGACGTCAGTGGCCGCACTGCAAATTCGAGCGTTCAACAATCAAGTCGACTATCTGCTGGATGGTCGTGATGCGATCCCAATCCTCCTGCGTCGCTTGCAGGTTGAATTGCCACTTGATCTGCATGACAAAGCAGGTCAAATCCTCATCAATAATCTTGAAATCATGGATGAAGTCCGTTTGCTCCGTGACCTGGCTTGGGTCGATGAAGCCGATGATATCGACGAATAGCTGAGTCACCTTTTCGCTGATCTCGGTTCTCATTTAGTCATCGTCCTTTTCTCCGCCCCGAATAACTGAACAGATACCAGAGGGCGGCTTTTAATGGCCAGCAAGACCGGTCCCATTCATATGAGGGAAGTTTCCGGGCGAGGTTTGATCCCTTGCTCCGTCCAGGCTGCACGCCTAATGTGGCCCGCGTCATCGGCCCTTCGATGACCGGAAGTGCAAGCCGAAATGGACGGAAGGAGCACATCAAATGTCCTGGAGTTCTCAACATGGTCAAAGCAACTTCCGCATCAACAGACACTCAATCAAAGCTCCTCAGCGAAGACGCCCTGCTCCCGTGCAGCCGCGATGAACACCGCATAACCCATGTGGGAGGGGGCTTGCCCCCGATAGCGGCGGGTCAGTTACAGAAAAACGACTGACACACCACTATCGGGGGCTTGCCCCCTCCCACATTTTGAGCGGCGTTGTTCTGTCAGAACCCGCGATGTTTTTTCAGGTGCTCATTGATCTTCGCCGCCGGCACTTTCTGCAGCGTGCACAGAAAATCGTGGGAAAGCTCGCGCAAGCCGTGGGTACGCCGCAGTTCCTGAGCCAGGTGCGCCGTAAGGTTGGCCGCCATTTCCGCATCCGCCAGCGCCCGGTGGGCCTGGCCGGTGTGGGGCAGTTTTGCGAATGAGTTCAACGTGCCGAGCTTGTGGTTCGGCGCAGCCGGCATCAATCGGCGGGCCAGCAGCAGGGAGCAGGCGAATTTTTGCAGGCGGGTGCGGCGGATCAGGCCGAGTTCAAAGTCCCAGAACTTCTGGTCGAACGCGGCGTTGTGCGCCATCAGCGGCGTGGTGCCGACGAATTCATTCACTTCGTTCATCACCCGCTCGGCCGGTGGAGCGCTGCGCAGCATGGCGTTGCTGATGCCGGTGAGTTGTTCGATAAAGCCCGGCACGCGCACGCCTGCGTTCATCAGGCTCTGGTAGCGGTCCACGATCTGGCCACGTTCAAGGATGACCACGGCAATTTCCGTGGCCCGGCAGTGGCTGCTCGGCGTGATGCCGGTGGTTTCAAAGTCGATGACCGCTATACGTTCCAAACCTGTTCCAACTCCGTCTGAGCATTTATTTGAGCAGCAGCGCGCCTTCGATCGGCACGTAGCGGCTGGCGGCGCGTATCAGTGAATTGGCCGTCAGCCCCGGCACGCCGTAGGCCACGGCTTCAACCCCATGCTTTTGGATGATGCGTTCGAGCAGCATGTCGAAATCACCGTCGCCGGAGGCCAGCACCACTTCGTCGACGTGATCGGCGGCGTCCATGATGTCGAGGGTGATGCCCACGTCCCAGTCGCCCTTGGCCGAGCCGTCACTGCGCTGGATGTACGGTTTGAGTTTCACCGTAAAGCCCAGGTTGCGCAGGATCTGCTGGAATTGCTGCTGCTTGCTGTCGCCACGGTCGATGGCGTAGGCGTACGCCTCGACGATCTGCCCGCGGGAGCCGATGTCTGCCCAGAGGGCGGCGTAGTTGAAGTGGCAGCCGTACGCCTGGCGGACGGTGTAGTAGAGGTTTTGTACATCGGCGAACACTGCAATTTTCTTCACCGCACTTCCTCATGACAGCCAGGCGCCAGAGCCCGGAAAGGGTGCCAGTATGCCAGCCGCGAGAAAGTTTCCGGAAAAAATCAGACCGGGACGCCGCAGCGCCCCGGACTAGGTATGTCAGACGAAGGAATCGTCGTCGCCAAAGGAAGAGGAATCGTCGGAATAATCGCTGTCGGCAAAACTGTCCGCGTTGTTGCCGCCCCAGTTGTCATTGCCGGCAAATTTCTGGTCATCATTGCCCCAGCCGCCTTGATCGCTGGCCGGTGCCGGCTGCTCGATGATTTCTTCCACCACCTGCGGTTGCTGGTTGTGATGGAACAGGCTGCTGATGCCTTCGGCCAGCAATACACCACCGGCCACGCCGGCGGCGGTTTTCATCGCGCCGCCGAGGAAGCCACTGCCCATTGGCGCGGCGGCGGCCGGTTGTTGGGGCTGTTGATAGTTTTGCTGCGGCGCGGGCTGGCCGCCGAACGAAGGCCGCGTTGGTTCACGCCAGCCGCCGCCCGAATTGCTCGGCGCGCTCGGCGCCGGTTGCGCGTCACGAGAACCGCCGCCGCCAAAGATGCTCGACAAGAAACCGCCGCCGCTCGACGCCGCCGGCTGCGTGGATTTGGCCCGCTGCAACTCGTCCTGCAATTGCTGGATCTGTTGCGCCTGCTGTTTGTTCTGCGCGTCGAGACTCTTGAGTGCGTGTTCCTGCACCAGAATCGACTGGGTCATGTAGTACCCGGCGGCCGGTTGGCGAGTCATGTGCTCCTTGATCCGCGCTTCGGCCTGGGCGTCGCGGGGGGCTGAGTCCGTTTCGGCTTGCTGCAACCGTGAAAACAGTCCATCGATCAGGGTTTGCTCTTCGCTGTTCATGGCGACCTCGTTAGATTGCCGGTAGAAATTCTGGTCCCGCCTGTGATCAGGTCGGGGGCTTTCCAGTTATGGGGGTGTTACGAGTTGTTTCAATGGTCTTTACTCAAGGTTTACGTTTGTGCCCCTCAGACCGTGATCGGTTAAAGTGTCGCCCTTGTTTCCAGGCCTGCGATGAACCTGATGAATCCGTTAGACGTCTTGCGCGACTCCCTCCGTTTTACCCGCAGCAACCTGGGCGCCATCGTCCAGTTGTGCCTGCCGCTGGTGATTCTCGAAGCCTTGCTGCAACAGATACTGGACCACACGCTGGGCGCGGATGCGTTTGCCGGCTACAGCGTGGTGGTGGGGTTATTGGTGTACCCGCTGTACACCGGCGCGCTGATACTGTTCCTCGATGCGCGCACCCGTGGCGAGTCGCCGCGCACCAAGGATGTGTGGGCGATGGCGCTGGCCTTGTGGCCGCGTTTCGCGCTGCTGACGGCCATGAGCACGCTGCTGATCCTGCTGGGCCTGTCGCTGTATTTCCTGCCGGGCCTGTGGCTGATGGTGGTGCTGGCCTTCGCCGAGTACCTGCTGGTGCTGCGCGGCATGCCGGCACTGGAGGCGATGAAGGAAAGCTTGCGTCTGACCCGTGGGCATTTCTGGCGGATCCTGGTGTGCCTGCTGTGCGTCATGACACCGCTGTGGCTGCTCAAAGGCGCCAGCGTGGCGGCGTATCCCAACCCGGCGCCGTTGCTGGGGCTGTTGATGGACAGTGCCCACAGCTTCCTGCAATTGTTCACCAGTGTGGTGCTGTTCCGTTTATTCATGCTGATCGGTGGCGATGCCGACGCGCGGTGATATGCTCCGTGCCATTCCTGAAACGCTATAAGCCGAGCCGATGACCCGTTTATTGCGCATCACCTTGCTGGGCCTGCTGATTCTCGCAGGCGTGCTCACCGCCCTGATCTACAGCCTGACCTGGCGCCCCGCGCCCAAGGAAACCTTGCCAGTGAGCTGCGTCGCGCCCCGTGCGCCGACGCTGCTGCCGGGGCAGGCGCTCAAGGTCATGACGTGGAACGTGCAATACCTGGCCGGCAAGAACTACGTGTTCTGGTACGACACCCCCGACGGCAACGGCCCGGACGACCGCCCCACCGTGGAAGACATGGCCGTGAGCCTGGACGAAGTGGCGCGGGTGATTCGCGACGAACAGCCCGACATCCTGCTGTTGCAGGAACTCGACGAAAACGCCAAGCCCTCCCATTACCAGGACCAGTTCGCGCTGTTGCAGGAACGCCTGGTCGACCTCTACCCGTGCAGCGCCCAGGCCTTCGACTGGAAGGCCGACTTTGTGCCCGACCTGCATATCTTCGGCAGCGTCGGCCGCAAACTCGCGACCCTCAGCCGCTACCAGATCGAACACGCCGAACGCCTGCAACTGCCGGCGCCGGACACCAACATCATCCGCCGCCAATTCCAGCCAAAACCGGCCTTGCTGCTGACCTACCTGCCCCTGAGCGACGGCGGCCAACTGGCGGTGCTCAACACCCGCCTGGACGACGACGCACCTGGGCGCAGTGCCGTGCAGGAGCAAGTGCAAGCCACCGTGAAATTACTGGATAAATTCGAAGGCCGCGGCACCCCGTGGCTGATCGGCGGCGACTTCAACCTGCTGCCACTGGGGCAATTCCTACGGTTGGATGCCGGCAAGCGCGGGCAGTATTCGCCGGACAGCGAACTGCATTTGTTGTGGGACAAATACCCGATGATCCCGAGCAACAGCCAATCCAGCGGGATAAACCGTGAAAAATGGCTGACGTATTTCCCCAATGACCCAAGCCTGGACGGGCCGGATCGCACGGTGGATTACCTGTTCTATAGCTCGCGGATCAAGCGGGTGGAGGCGAAGGTGCGACAGGAGGATACGTTGCGTATCTCAAATCATCTGCCGGTGATTGCACGGTTCCTGCTGCCCGCCGCGCAATAACTAACGCTAAAGATCCAAATGTGGGAGGGGGCTTGCCCCCGATGGCGGTGTATCAATTGAAATACCTTTCACTGACCTACTGCTATCGGGGGCAAGCCCCCTCCCACATTTGGATCTCTGTAACGCTTACTTGCGCGGTTTGATCCGGGCCGTAGGCTCTGCGATCAACGGATCATCCGGCCAATAGTGTTTCGGATAACGCCCCTTCAAATCCTTCTTCACCTCGGCGTAGGTACTGCGCCAGAAATTCGCCAGGTCCTGCGTCACCTGCACCGGCCGCCGTGCCGGGGACAACAGGTGCAGCTTGACCACCTGACGCCCACCCGCGATGCGTGGCGTATCCGCCAGCCCGAACAGCTCCTGCAAACGCACCGCAAGGATCGGCGGCTGTTCGCTGTAGTCCAGGCGCACCGACGAGCCAGACGGCACTTTCACATGCTGCGGCGCCAGTTCGTCGAGGCGCTGGGGCAGCGGCCAGGGCAGCAGGTTGTGCAGGTAGCTGGAGATATCCAGGCTGGCAAAATGGCTCAGGCGCGAGACTTTGCCCAGGTAGGGCATCAGCCAGTGCTCCAAACCGGCGAGCAAGGCCTTGTCGCTGATGTCGGGCCATTCGCTGGTTTTGCCGGTGTCCAACTGGCGCAGTAGCATCACGCGGGCCTGCCATTGGCGCAGCTCGGGCGTCCAGGGCAACAGTTCCAGGCCTTTGCGCCGCACCAGATTGACCAGCGCCTGGCTGCGTGCGGATTCGTCGAGGCCGGTCAGCGGTTCGCGGCTGAGCACCAGTTCACCGACTTTGCGCTGGCGTTCGGCGCGCAACACGCCTTCGCGCTCGTCCCAGTCCAACTGGTCGACGTTGCGCACTTGCTCGGCGAGTACCGACTCGAACAGCGCTGGATCAAAATCCGCTGCCAGGTAGATGCGTTCTTCGCGCTGGCCCTGGCGGCTGCCCAGGTCGGCGATGACCAGCCAGGGTTGTTTCATCAGGCTGTCGGCTTCGGCGAACAGCGCAGCGCGGCCGTTGGCCAGGCGGTACTCGGCGCCGCCGGGGCGGCGTTGCTGGGCGACGCGGTCCGGGTACGCCAGGGCGAGCAAAGCGCCGAGCCAACGTGGATGCTCGGGATCGGCCACCGGTTGCGTGGCCTTGCCTCGCAAATACCCGCGATATTGCCGCGCCAATTGCCTAGCCCGTTGTACGCCGCCTTGGGTGCCCCGCGCCCGTTCTTCGCCGGAGAGCAACGCCAGACGACTGTGCACATCCGCGCCGCCGCCGCGCAAGATATCGCGCTCACCCAACAAGGCGGCAACATCACACGCGGTGGCCGCCAGCCCCAGATCCTGCCCGCGCAGCAGCAGATGGGCGATGCGCGGGTGAGCCGGCAATTCGGCCATTTTCTGGCCATGGGCGGTGAGTGTGTCTTCATTCAACGCGCCGAGACGTTGCAACAGTTCGTGGGCCTGGGCATAGGCGGCGGTCGGCGGCACATCCAGCCACACCAGTTGCGTCGGCGTAACGCCCCAGCGCGCCAGTTGCAAGGCCAGGCCGGCGAGGTCCGCCGCGAGGATTTCCGCACTGCCATACGCGGCCAGGCCTTCATGCTGGTCCTCGGACCACAACCGATAACACACGCCCGGCTCCAGGCGCCCTGCCCGGCCAGCGCGCTGGGTGGCGCTGGCGCGGGAAATGCGCTGGGTGTCGAGGCGGGTCATGCCGCTGCCGGGGTCGAAACGCGGCACCCGCGCCAACCCGGCGTCGATCACCACGCGCACGCCGTTGATGGTCAGGCTGGTCTCGGCAATGTTGGTGGCCAGTACGATTTTGCGTTTACCTGCGGGTGCCGGGTCGATGGCGGCGCGCTGGGCGTTCAAGTCCAACTCGCCATGCAGCGGGCACAACAGCACATCCGGGCGATCACCCAGCGCGTCGGCCAGTTGCTGGTGGACCCGGCGAATCTCGGCCTGCCCCGGCAGAAACACCAGCACGCTGCCGGTCTCGTCATGCACCGCTTCGAGGACGGTCTGCACCACCCGCGGCTCGATAAATTCGCCAGCCTGGTACGGCCGGCCCCAGCGCATCTGCACCGGGAACATGCGCCCCTCACTGCGCAGGATCGGCGCGTCATCCAGCAGGCTGGCCAGGCGCTCACCTTCCAGGGTCGCGGACATCAGCAGGATCTTCAGCGGTTGCTCGTCGCGAAACAGCTCGCGGCCGTTGAGGCTCAGGGCCAGCGCCAGGTCGGCGTCGAGGCTGCGTTCGTGGAACTCGTCAAAGATCAGCAGGCCCACGCCGTCCAGCGCCGGGTCGTCCTGCAGGCGACGGGTGAGGATGCCTTCGGTGACGACTTCGATGCGCGTGTTAGGGCCGACTTTACTGTCGAGGCGGATGCGGTAGCCGACGGTTTCGCCGACCTTTTCACCCAGCTCACTGGCCAGGCGTTCGGCAGCGGCGCGTGCGGCCAGGCGGCGTGGTTCGAGCATCAGGATGGTCTGCCCGGCGAGCCAGGGCTCGTTTAATAAGGCCAAGGGCACACGGGTGGTTTTACCGGCGCCGGGCGGCGCTTCCAGCACGGCTTCATGGCGATTCGCCAAGGCGTCACGCAGGGCGGGTAAAACATCATCGATTGGCAACGAATTCATACTGGCTCCAAAGCAGAGCGGCGAGTATAACGGCGAACTGCCGGATGCCGACGCTGGTCTCAATGGCAGTGCTATATAGTCCCGTATCAACTGTGTTCAGGAGAGTCTTCATGCGTATCGCTTCCCGTGTCATCGGCGGTGTCCTCGCCGTCACCCTGCTGAGCCAACTGACGGCCTGCGGTTCGATTTTCTACCCGGACCGCCGTGGCCAGATCGACGGCAAGATTGACCCGGCCATCGCTGCGCTCGACGCCATCGGCCTGCTGTTCTACGTGATCCCCGGCCTGATCGCGTTTGGCGTCGATTTCGCCACCGGCGCCATTTACTTCGAACCGGGCAAGACCGCCCAGGTGTCCCCGGAAAAACTCCACGAAGCCATTGGCGCCGACGGCAAGGTCGACAATGCCAAGCTGCAAAGCATCATCCAGAAAGAAACCGGCCGTACCTTGCCGCTGGACGATCCGCGCATGATCCAGTTCAAGGGCAGCGTGCAGCAACTCGCCAGCCTGGGCCTGCAACCCGCCGCATAAGGACTGCCCATGACCAGCAGCCCCGAACACGCCAGGCTTCTGCGCCTGGCCACCCGCGCCTCCGTTGGCGTGGCCTGTGTGCTGATTGTTACCAAGGCGATTGCTTGGTGGTTCAGCGGCTCGGTGAGCATGCTCGCCGGGCTGACGGACTCGTTGCTCGATGGCGTGACGTCACTGTTGAACCTGCTGGCGGTGCATTACGCCTTGCGCCCGGCCGATGACGATCACCGTTACGGCCATGGCAAGGCAGAGTCGCTGGCGGGCATGGCTCAGGCGCTGTTTATCGGCGGCAGCGCGGTGTTGATCGCGCTGCAGGCCTATACGCGCTTGCAGCATCCCGAGCCCGTGGGGGCGCCGTGGTTGAGCATCGGGGTGATCGTGTTTTCGCTGGCGCTTACAGTGGCGCTGCTGATGCTGCAACACCGGGTGATCCGCGAAACCGGCTCCAATGCTGTGCGCGCCGATTCGCTGCATTACCGCTCCGACCTGATGCTCAACGGCAGCATCCTGATGGCGCTGGTGCTGGCGGGCTTCGGTTTCCATCAGGTCGATGCCTGGTTCGGGCTGGGGATTGCCGCCTACATTTTGTGGAGCGCGATCCAGATCGCCCGGGAAAGCTTTGCGGTGCTGATGGATGAAGAACTGCCGCCGGACGTGAGCCAGCACATGCTCGAACTCGCCCGTGGGGTGCCCGGGGTACTGGGGGCCCATGACCTGCGCACGCGGGTGTCGGGCAACCACTGGTTTGTGCAGTTGCACCTGGAGCTGCCGGGGGAGTTGACCCTGTCAGTGGCCCACGGCATCAGCGATCAGGCCGCCGATGCCATTCACCACGTCTACCCGCGCGCCGAAGTGCTGGTGCACGCCGACCCGCAGGAAGTGGTCACGGGCGCCAAGGCCTAATACTGGACCTGGTAACCGCGACTGCTCAAGCAGTTGCCCTGGGCCTGACGGTAGGCTTGCACCACCGCCGGGTCAGGGGCGTAGGTGACGGCCTGCGGGTCGAAGCCGCTTTGCTGCACCGCCCAGCGGTAACAGTCATAACCGTCCTGCTGCACTTGCGCCGGTGACTGGCCGTTGGCGGGATAGGCGACCACGTCATAGCCATTGCCCTGCGGCGCCGGTTGCGGCGAAGGCACTTGCGCCGGGGGTTGGACCACCACGTATTGCTGGGTGCTTTGCTCGTAGGCGTAGTAGGCGCCAGCGGCAAGGAATAGCAGTGACCCCCCCACCCATACTTCCCGCGCATAATCCGGCAGGTAATGCACCCGGATGCCATACGGCGGCGCCACTACGACGTAGCGCGGCCCCTGTGGGCGATACCAGTAGCCGCCGGAGAAAAAGTAGTCCTGCCCGCGATACGGCACGCGGTAATTGCGGTCGGGGAAACGATCAATGATATAGCCGGGACGATGCTGCGGGCCTGGGCCCCAGCCATTGCCATGGCCGTCGGGGCGACCTGGCCAGCGATTATCGTTGGGACGTCCGTTGTCGCCCGGACGGGAACCTGGGCCGCCGGCCTCCCAGTGCCGGTTGTCGTCGTTGCGCCGGGGAATGTCGCGGTAGTAACCCTGGCGCGGTTCCTGGGTCTGGCGCACGGTATCGGGCCGGCCCTGGATCGGCAGGTTGTTTGCCGGTTGGGGCTGCGGTGCCGGCCGAGGCTGCTCATTGTTTTGCGGACGACTTTGCCATTGCCCGCCGCCGTTAGGGCCGCCACGTTCAAAATGCTGATTCTGCGGACGTGGCTGATTGTTCTCGGGTCGCGGCGGATTATTTTCTGGCCGCCCGCCTTCAGGACCCCGCTCATGCTGCCCACCACCGCCTTGCGGCCGCTGCCCTTGATTCGGTGAGTTATCGCGCTCGTCAGCCACGACTTGCGTGCCGACACTGACCACCAGCAAACCAACACCTGCCATACGCCAGATGCGCTTCATGCTATTCCTCACTGCGGATTAGGGCCTGTCCATGAGACTGGAAAAGAGGGGCCCGGTTCTGGCACAGGTTATCAGCAGGCAAAAGAAAAGGGGTGACCCGTCGGCCACCCCTTGAGAACTTCGTCCTGGCTCAACGCTTTTGGCGTTGGCTCACCTCACGCCGTCTTGTAGACAGTGTGCAGCCTGGAGGCCGGCTCAACCCTGCTGGGGTGGCGGCCGCAGCAGGCCTGATTGGGCTCGCTGCTGTGGACTGTTGTCCAGGCGGTGATTCTGTTGATAAAGATACAGGCCCGCGCCCGCCAGATGATTGCGAAGATTGCGTCAATAAACAGTGCTTGCGCAATTTTTAACCCTTCATGGATAATTCACCGCAATAGTTACGACAAAGGCCAACCCAATGAGCAAGCTTGACCGATACGACCTGAGTATTTTGGCGGAATTGCAGCGTGACGCGAGGATCTCCAACCAGGAGTTGGCCGAGCGCATCGGCTTGTCGCCTTCGCCGTGCTCGCGCCGGGTCAAGCAGTTGGAGGACGATGGGTACATCTCGCGCCAGGTCGCCCTGCTCGACCGCAAGATGCTCGGCCTGAGCCTCACGGCCTACGTGCTGATCGGCATGGACCGTCACACGCCCGAGCGTTTCGAGAACTTCGAAGCGGCCATCCGCACCTTGCCGCAAGTGCTCGAATGCAGCCTTGTGACGGGGATGGATGCGGACTACCAGTTGAAAGTGGTGGTGCCGGATATGGATCACTATCAGAAATTGCTGCTGGGGCACCTGACCCGGATCGAAGGCGTGACCAGTGTGCGGTCGAGTTTTGTGCTGAACCAGGTATTGAACAGCACCGAGCTGCCATTGACCCACCTGCGCACCTAAGATCAGTGAAGGTCAAATGTGGGAGGGAGCAATCCCCCTCCCACATTTGGATTGCGCTTGGACTCAGGTCAATGTTGCGCCTGTAGCGCTGCCTTATACTTGCCGCCCGCCCCACGGAAGAGCCCTATGAACAACATCGACCCCGCCCTCTTCGAAGAATGGATGATGACCGGCCTCGTCACCATCCTGATCATTTTCATGGGCTTTATCGTCTGGGACCTGGCGAAGAAATCCAAAGCCGGGCGCTTTGGCTCGTTCATCCTGTTTTTCGTGCTGGGCCTGGGCGTGGCCGCGTTCATCATCAAGAGCGTGGTGATCGGCCTGATCGAGTCCGGCGCCTTATAAGCGCGCCGGCACTTCCTTCCACTGGCCTTGGTCGAGGCCTTCGATAGACCAGTCGCCAATGCGCACGCGCACCAGGCGCAAGGTCGGCAAGCCTACCGCTGCGGTCATACGCCGTACCTGGCGGTTACGCCCCTCACGAATCACCAGCTCCAGCCAGTGGGTCGGCACGCTTTTGCGAAACCGCACAGGCGGGTTGCGCGGCCATAACTGGGGCTCTTCCAGTTGTCGCGCTTCGGCGGGCAAGGTCTTGCCGTCGTTAAGCTCGACACCGTCGCGCAGGCGCTGCAGTTGTTCTTGCGTCGGCTCGCCTTCCACCTGCACCCAATAGGTTTTCGCCAGCTTGTGCTTGGGATCGGCAATCCGTGCCTGCAACTGGCCGTCATTGGTCAGCAGCAACAGGCCTTCGCTGTCGCGGTCCAGTCGGCCCGCCGGGTAGATGCCGGGGATGTCGATAAAATCCTTGAGGGTCGCCCGTCCGCCTTCGTCGCTGAACTGGGTCAGCACGTCGAATGGCTTATTGAACAGGATCAACTTCGGCTCGGCCGGTGGCGCCTTGGCGACACGACGAGCGGCGGAATGCGGAGGTTTCACACCAGGGCGGCGCGAATCGGGGCGAGTAGGACGGGACATGGCAAAAGGAACATCTAACGGTCAGGACCGACAATGCTAGTGGCCTGACCGCTAAATGACCATCCCAACCGCTTAGCGGAACGGCGGTTCGTCGAAGCTGCGCAGTTTGCGCGAGTGCAGCGAGTTGAGTTCGGTGCGCAACAGGTCCACCGCCTCGATGCCGATCTTCAAGTGCTGGCTGACCGCACGCTCATAGAACGCGTTGGCCGAACCGGGCAGTTTGATCTCGCTGTGCAGCGGTTTATCCGAGACACACAGCAAGGTGCCGTACGGCACTCGCAAACGGTAGCCTTGGGCAGCGATGGTGCCGCTTTCCATGTCCACCGCCACGGCGCGGGACAGGTTGATCAGCGGCCGTTCCTGAGCCCAGCGCAGTTCCCAGTTACGGTCGTCGTAGGTCAGCACGGTGCCGGTGCGCAGGCGTTTTTTAAGCTCTTCGCCTTTTTCGCCGGTGACATTGGCAGCGGCTTGCTGCAAGGCCATCTGCACTTCGGCCAGGGCCGGAATCGGGATGTTCGGCGGTACCACGCGGTCCAGAATCCCGTCGCGGCGCATGTAGGCGTGGGCCAGTACGTAGTCGCCGATGGTCTGGGATTGGCGCAGGCCGCCGCAGTGGCCGATCATCAGCCAGCAATGCGGACGCAGCACAGCGAGGTGGTCGGTGATGTTCTTGGCGTTGGATGGGCCCACGCCGATATTCACCAATGTCACGCCGTGGCCATCACTGGCCTGCAGGTGGTATGCCGGCATCTGGTAACGGTGCCAGACCACACCCGCAGCGATGGCTGACGCTTCGCCATGGTCCATGCTCTTGTCGATCACCACGTTGCCCGGCAGTACCATGCGGATAAAGCGTGGGTCGCTGCGCAATTGCTCCAGGCCATGCAGGATGAACTGGTCGACGTAACGGTGATAGTTGGTCAGCAGGATCCACGGCTGCACATGCCGCCAGTCGCTGCCGGTGTAATGCACCAGACGGCGCAGAGAGAAATCCACACGGGCCGCATCGAACAGTGCCAGGGGCAGCGGGTCGGTGTTTTCCCAGTCGTAGAGGCCATCGGCAATGCCATCGGTGGCGGCCGACAAGTCGGTGCTCGGGAACACCCGGGCCAGGGTCGCAGCGGTCACGCCGGAGCCGGCCAACTCGTCGCCCTGCTCCACCACGTACGGGTAAGGAATATTCTGCTGGCTGACGCCCACTTCCACCGTCACGGTGAAGTCGTGCATCAACGGCACCAGTTGCTCCAGCAGGTATTTACGGAATGCCGACGGATGGGTGACGGTGACGCTGTAGGTCCCCGGCAACTGAACCTTGGCATATGCCCGGGTGGTCTGTGGGACTTCGCCGTGGCAGTGGTAGGTCAGGCGCAGTTCCGGATAGCGAAACAGAGCGCGTTGTGCGGCGTCGGGTTCGACGCGGTCCTTGAGGTATTGCTTGAGGGCCTGGTTGAGCGCGCCGGTAGCACGCTCATGCAGAGCCGCCAGCCGGTCCACGGCTTCTTCGGCGGTTTGAACGACAACAAAAGCTTCGGTCACGGTAAGCATCCTGTGTTCTGACGTGCAGGCCTTTATCTTGCCTGTATCCCGGCTTCACTGAAACAGGTGGTTTGGAATGCATTTTAAAATGCGGGAGGGGGCTTGCCCTCCCTTGGCCCGTGTTTACTTGGGGGGATGGGGTGTGGCTCGCTGGACAATCGCCGCCACATCAATGCCGCGTGGCAAGGCGCCATACACCCGACCCGACGATTCACCCAACCGGCTGGCGATAAAGCCATCACTGACCGCCGCATTCCCCGCCTCCAGCAACAGCTTGGCCTGCAAGGCGACAGCAATATCCTCGGTCAGCTGGCGTGCGCGGTACTGGATGTCCTGGGTGTCCATGAACGCCGACTTCAGGCGCTCGATGTGCCGCGCCAGTTGCTTGTCACCCTGGCCATCGCCCAGCTCGACAAACAGCGCTTCCAATACACCAGGCTCCTTGGACAATGCGCGCAGCACATCCAGGCACTGCACATTGCCGGAACCTTCCCACGTCGAGTTCACCGGCGCCTCACGGTAGAGGCGCGGCAGGATGCTGTCCTCGACATACCCGGCACCGCCCATGCATTCGGCCGCTTCGTTGATCATCGCCGGCGCGCGCTTGCAGATCCAATACTTGCCCACCGCCGTCACCAGCCGGGCGAATTTGGCTTGCTGCTCATCGCCCAGGTGATCCAGCGCGCGGCCCATGCGCAGGCTCAAGGCCAAGGCGGCCTCGCTTTCCAAGGCCAGGTCGGCCAGCACGTTTTGCATCAGCGGTTGTTCACTGAGCACACGACCACCCACCAAACGGTGGGCGCAATGATGGCTGGCCTGGGTCAGCGCCTGGCGCATCAAGGCGCTGGAGCCGACCATGCAATCGAAGCGGGTCATGGCAACCATCTCGATGATGGTCGGCACGCCGCGGCCTTCTTCGCCGATCATCCAGGCCAGGGCACCACGGAACTCTACTTCGCTGGAGGCGTTGGAGCAGTTGCCGAGCTTGTTTTTCAGGCGCTGGATATAGAACTCGTTGCGCGTGTCATCTGGACGGTGCCGAGGTAGAAGGAAACAGGTGAGGCCCTTGTCAGTCTGGGCCAGGGTCAAGAACCCATCGCACATCGGCGCCGAGCAGAACCACTTATGCCCCACCAGTTCGTAAGCCTGCCCCGGGCCGCCCGCGCCCACGGGATAGGCACGGGTCGTGTTGGCCCGCACATCGGTGCCGCCCTGTTTTTCGGTCATGGCCATGCCGATGGTGGCGCCGGCCTTGTGGGCAATGCCGACATTGCGCGGGTCGTATTCGGTACTGAGGATTTTCGGCAACCAGGTCTTGGCCAGGTCTGGTTGCAGGCGCAGGGCCGGGACGCAGGCGAAGGTCATGGTCAGCGGGCAGCCGGTGCCGGCTTCGGCCTGGCTGTGAAGGTAAGTCATCGCGGCCCGCGCCACATGGGCGCCGGATTGCGGATGAGCCCACGGCAACGACGGCAGGCCATGTTCGACAGCCGTGCGCATCAGCTCGTGGTAGGCCGGGTGAAACTCCACCAGGTCGATGCGATGACCATAACGGTCATGACTGTTGAACACCGGTTTATTCTGGTTTGCCAGGAACCCGGCCGCCATCAACGGCCCACCGGCCAGCGCGCCGTAGGCATCGATGCGCGCCTCTGCCCAGCCTGCGCCATAGCGGCGCGACCACTCTTGCAAAGGCAAGTCGATGCGGTACAGGTTGGTGCCATCCAGGGATGGGGGCTGGTTGGTGACGTCGTGGGTTTCAGCGAATGGGTGCAGGTTCATGACGGGCCTCCTGGAAACAGCCCCGTTGGGTTGAGGCCTGAATTTCAGTTAAGCACCGTCATCCGCCTTAAAAAAGTGGCATACCCGCCGAATACCCGGCGCGTTCACCCTCTTGCGGACACAGCACCCGGCGTGTCAACACCGCCTGCAAGGCCTCGAAACGCACGGGCTTGGCGAGGCGGTCGGATACGCCGATGCCATGACAGTGCTCGCGTTCAGACACATTCAGTGACGTGCTCAAGGCAATCACCGGCAACTCACCGCAGCCCGGCAGAGCACGGATCTGACAGCACAATGAGAAGCCGCCTTCAGGTAGATCCAACACGACTGCGTCGAAATTGCCGCCCTGCAAGGCCGCTAGAGCGCTGGGGCCGCTGTCCACGTTTTTTACCCGGTAACCCAGTTTGAGCAACATGCCGCGCACTGCCAGTTGGCCGACGCTGTTGTCATCCACCAGCAGCACCGCGCAGTCTTGGGGCGCACGCTGCCGGTCCACTGCTGGTTTTGCTTCTGGCGCCACCGGGCTGACTTCCACCTCCAATTGGAAGCGGCTGCCCTTGCGCAACTCGGAATGATGGGTAAGGCGCCCGCCCAGCAGCTCGATCAATTGCCGACAGATCGCCAGGCCGATACCCAGGCCGCCGTATTCGCGAGTCATGGAACCATCCAGCTGGAAAAACCGCTGGTACAGGGTGGCCTCGTCCAGGAAGGCGAAGCCAATACCGGTGTCAGTCACAATAAAGCTCAGGCGCAAGCCACCGTCACTATGGGGCACGCCCACCACCCGCAGGCGTACGGCGCCTTCGTGGGTGAATTTGAATGCGTTGTCCAGCAGGCAATCCAGGCACTGGATCAGTTTGTCGGCGTCGCCCACCACCCGGTCCGGCAGTTCATCGGCCACGTCGATGGAAAACGCCAGGCCCTTGCTTTGGGCGCTGACACTGAACTGCTGGCGCAAGGTGTCGAGCACTCCGCGCAGGCTGAACACCTGCGACTGGGCACTCAGGCGCCCCGCCTGAAGTTCGGTGAGGGTGAGAATGCCATTGACCATGCGCATCATGTCTCGCGCCGAGCCGGCAGCGGTTTGCTGGTATTGCGCCAGGTCGTCGTCCAGCGGCACGGTTTGCATCAGCTCAAGGGAGCCGATCACGCCGTTCATGGGGGTACGCAGTTCGTGGGTCAGTGTGGCGAGGAACTCATCCTTGAGCCGGTTGCTGCGGGCAAGCTGCTGGTTGAGCACTTCGAGCTTCTGGCTGGCGTCGAGGAGAATCTGTGCCTGTTGCTCACGCATGGAATTGATGCGGTCTGCCAACGCCAGGGACAACAGCGCCACTTCAATCGCCGAACCGATCTGGCTGGCGTACATCGTAAGGAACACATTGGGCAGGTAGCCCAGCACCATCAGCGTATTCACCACCCCGCCCAGCAGGAAGGCCGACCAGGCGATGATGAAATAGCGCGCCACCCGCTGGCCGCAATACCAGGCCTTGATGGCGGCGACAAAGATGGTCACGGTAAACACCAACGCCAAGCCGGTAGCCAGGCGCAGCGCCAGGGCGTAGCTGGTCATCAGCGACAGCAACATGACCACCGCGCCGCAGCCCACCAGCGCCAGCAGAAAACGATTGATCCAGCGACTGTGCAGTGCGGTATGCAGGAAACTGCGCGCAAACAGGCTGCCAAACAACGCCGCCGCGCCAATAAGGAACGGCGTCGCGGCATTCGCCCACCACGGGTTGTTCGGCCAGAAATACTCCACCGCCGCGCCGTTGACCGACAGTTGGTACATGCCGAACGAAGCGATATAGAAGATGTAATAGAGGTAGCTGGTATCGCGCACACTGAGGTAGATAAACAGGTTGTAGACCAGCATCCCCAGCAACACGCCGTAGATCAGGCCCAATACATACAGGCGCAGCGGCTGCTGCTCCAGGTAGGCGGTGCTGGACCAGAGTGTCAGCGGGGCCTGGATCGAACCTTCGCTTTGCAGACGCAGGTAGACGGTTTTCGCCTCTCCAGGATTGAAGTCGACCTTGAACAGGTAGTTGTTCTGGCGAATCTCACGGGCGGAAAACGGCAGCGCATCCCCGGTGCGCCCGGCCAGACGGTAGTTGCCGGTGCTGTCGGGCAGGTACAGGTCGAGGTGGTCCAGCGGCGGGTAGGCCAGCTCCAACAGCCAGGTGCGTTGGGCCTCGGGGCCGTAGGGCAGGTAATGCAGGTTGACCTTGAGCCAGAACACCGAACGTGAATAGCCGGCATTGAGGGTGTCTTTATCGTGGGGTTTGAACTGCCGGGCGGCGGAAGGCGCGCTGACGTCGGCAATGGTGAGCGAATCGGTGGGGTCTTCGAGCACTTGCATAGCTCGGCCCAGCGCCAGGCTGCGGGTGTCCTGGTTGAACTCAATGGCGCTGGCGAGCATCGGCAGCCCGCACAACAATAAAATCAGCAAATAGCGCATAGAGCCCCAGCGTGGCGTGTCCGGTAAGGTCAAAAGCTCCCCATTCCTTTTGAGAAGACGTACACCGGCGGTACAGTTAAGTTGTTTGGATCCACTTTAGCATAGCCGCTAAAGGCCATTGGACACCATTGAAATAATTTTCCTGAAGGCTCTAGAACAAGCGTTTCAGCGCACTTTTGCGGAGAGAAAAGCGCCAAAAAAGCGTCGCACTTTGGACAAAATTCAACCATCGCCCGACGGCCACGCCAAAAGCGTTTGGTGGTAAGCTCGCGCACCATGAATATCTACAGCTCTCGCCCTGTTGTCCTCTGTCTCTCCGGCCATGATCCCAGTGGTGGCGCCGGCTTGCAGGCAGATATCGAAGCCCTGCTCGCCCAGGGGTGCCATGCGGCTCCGGCCGTCACCGCCCTGACCGTGCAGAACACCGTCAATGTCAGCGACTTCCGCGTGCTCGACCGCGAGTGGGTGCTGGCACAGGCCAATGCGGTGCTTGGCGATTCCGAAGTGGCGGCGGTCAAACTGGGTATGCTCGGCTCCACCGCGATGGTCGACACTGTGGTCGAACTGCTGCAGGCGCACCCGCACCTGCCAGTGGTGTGCGACCCGGTGCTGCGTGCCGGCGGCGGCGGCAGCCTGGGCAAGGACGAAGTCGGCTACGCCATGCGCGAGCGGCTGTTGCCGTTGTCGCTGATTGCCACGCCCAACCTGCCCGAAGCGCGCATCCTTGCGCAGTTGCCCGAAGGCACGGCGGACGAGTGCGCCGAAAAGCTGCTGCCGTTTATCAAGCACCTGTTGATCACAGGCGGCCATGGCGACGAGCATGAAGTGCACAATCGCCTCTACAGCCGCGACGGCACCCAGCAGACCTTTACCTGCCAACGCCTGCCCGGCAGTTATCACGGTTCGGGCTGCACCCTGGCCAGCGCCCTGGCCGGGCGGATCGCTCAGGGCGAAGGGCTGGTGAGCGCGGTGCAATCGGCGCTCAACTACACGTGGCGTACCCTGCGTGACGCCGAACAGCTCGGCCAGGGTCAGTTTGTACCGCGCCGTTTGCCGCTGGATTTCTGTTCGTAACTTTCTGCTCTTAGAAGCAAGAGGCCTGCCCGATGAAACTACGTGGCCTTTACGCCATCACCGACAGCCAACTGCTGGCCGGCAAATTCCTCGCCTATGTAGAAGCGGCATTGGACGGTGGCGTGACCCTGTTGCAGTACCGCGACAAAAGCAGCGACGAAGCTCGGCGCCTGCGCGAAGCCGAAAAGCTGCGGGAGCTGTGCTCGCGCTACAAGACCCAACTGATCATCAACGATGACGCCGAATTGGCCGCGCGCCTGGGCGTCGGCGTGCATCTGGGCCAGACCGACGGCCCACTGACGCCAGCCCGTGCGCTGCTCGGTTCCAGAGCCATCATCGGCGCCACCTGTCACAGCCAGATCGAACTGGCCGAACAGGCCGCGAAGGAAGGCGCCAGTTACGTCGCCTTCGGTCGCTTCTTCAATTCCACTACCAAGCCCGGCGCACCTGCCGCCACCGTTGAAATGCTGGCCGAGGCCCGCAAGCGCCTGCACCTGCCGATCTGCGTGATCGGCGGTGTCACCCTGGAGAACGCCGAGCCCCTGGTGGCCCATGGTGCCGATCTGCTGGCCGTGGTCCACGGTTTGTTCGGCGCCGACAGCACCCAGGAAGTTACGCGCCGCGCCCGCGCCTTCAACGCTTTAATCACATCCTGAATTCAGAGAGCCCTCACCATGTCTCGTTCCGAAACCCTGTTTGCCAATGCCCAGAAACACATCCCCGGCGGTGTGAACTCCCCCGTGCGTGCGTTCAAGAGCGTGGGCGGCACGCCGTTGTTCTTCAAGCATGCAGAAGGCGCCTACGTCACCGACGAAGACGACAAGCGTTATGTGGATTACGTGGGCTCCTGGGGCCCGATGATCCTGGGCCACAGCCACCCGGACGTGCTGGATGCGGTGCGTAAACAGCTGGAGCACGGGTTGTCCTACGGCGCCCCAACCGCCATGGAAACCGAGATGGCGGACCTGGTGTGCTCAATCGTGCCGTCGATGGAGATGGTGCGCATGGTCAGCTCCGGCACCGAAGCCACCATGAGCGCGATTCGCCTGGCCCGTGGTTTCACCGGCCGCGACAGCATCATCAAGTTCGAAGGCTGCTACCACGGCCACTCCGACAGCCTGCTGGTCAAAGCCGGCTCCGGCCTGCTGACCCAGGGCGTGCCAAGCTCGGCCGGTGTGCCGGCGGCATTTGCCAAGCACACCCTGACGCTGCCGTTCAACGACATTGCTGCCGTCGAGCAGATGCTCAGCGAAGTTGGCCAGGACGTGGCGTGCATCATCGTCGAGCCCGTGGCCGGCAACATGAACTGCGTACCGCCGGCGCCGGGCTTCCTCGAAGGCCTGCGCGAGCAGTGTGACAAGCATGGCGTGGTGCTGATTTTCGACGAAGTGATGACTGGCTTTCGCGTCGCCCTCGGCGGTGCCCAGGCGCACTACGGCGTGACGCCGGACCTGAGCACCTTCGGCAAGATCATCGGCGGCGGCATGCCAGTGGGCTGTTTTGGCGGCAAGCGCGAAATCATGCAACACATCGCACCACTGGGCCCGGTGTACCAGGCTGGCACGTTGTCCGGTAACCCGTTGGCCATGGCCGCTGGCCTGACTACCCTGCGGTTGATCAGTCGTCCCGGCTTCCACGCCGAGTTGACCGACTACACCACGCGTCTGCTGGATGGCCTGCAACAGCGTGCCGACGCGGCCGGTATCCCATTTGTCACCACGCAGGCGGGCGGCATGTTCGGCCTGTATTTCAGCGGTGCCGACGATATCGTCACCTTTGATGACGTGATGGGCAGCGACGCCGATCTGTTCAAGCGCTTCTTCCACCTGATGCTGGAAGGCGGGGTCTACCTCGCCCCGAGTGCCTTTGAAGCGGGTTTCACGTCGATTGCCCATGGCGAAACCGAGTTGCAACTGACCCTGGACGCCGCCGAGCGCGCATTCGCTGCCCTGAAATAAACGGTCGCAAAAATCTGGCGTCGCCATAGGTGGCGTCAGATTTGCTACTTTTCTGACAGAGCTTTCCTTATTTTTTCGAGAATTTACCTGCAATCCGGCAGATAACTTGCCCAAGCAGCAGAAAAACGAGTAAAGACTTTGTAAGCAGAGGCCTGCTTATTTCATAATGCGCGCTTATTGGATCCCGTGAGGGTCCGCGCGCCCCGTCAGAGGTAAGTCGATTCCCATGAAACGCACCGGCCGCACCCTGGTACTGGGCTGCCTGTTGCTCCTTCAGCCGCTGCTGGCACATGCCCAGGCAGGCGGCAACTCGTTGTTAATTCCAGCGATGGGTCGTTGCACCCTCAATACCCAGCCAGACAGCCAGGCCGAATCCCTGAGCGCGTGCCAGAAACAGGCCGACGACGGGGATGCGCAGGCGCAATACGAGTTGGGCGAGTACTTCCACGACAGTAAAAACCCGGCACGCGACCTCAACAAAGCCTTGAGCTACTTCGAGAAAGCTTCGTTGCAGGGCCACGCCCAGGCACAATTTCAGCTCGGCACCATGTTCTTCAAAGGCGAAGGCGTGCCGGCCAATAACGTTCAGGCGTATATCGTGCTGAAAATGGCCGCGGTCAACGGCGCCGAAGACGCGCTGGACACCGCCGACGAAGTCGCCGAGCACATGCAACGCGATGAGCTGGAAGTGGCCACCCAGGTGCTGGGCCAGATTTTCCGCAACTATCTTCAGGAATTGCAGAGTGCCGATGGGCGCTCGCCCTTCTCCCCCCTGCCCTGACAGCCGCCTTACTTTTCAGGCATCGGCATCGGAAATGGCATCACATTGCTCACGCCCCGCGCCTCGCTGATCTTGGGCGTGCCCAGGCGCTCGACTTCATCGATGCGCACGATCGAATGCATCGGCACAAAACTGCGCACCACGCCTTCGAACTGAGCCTTGAGCTTTTCTTCGCCCGGGTCGACGACCAATTGGGTGCGCTCGCCAAAGACGAACTCTTCCACTTCCAGAAAACCCCACAGATCACTTTGATAGATCTGCTTGGCGTACATTTCGAACACCTGGCCCTGGTTAAGAAAAATCACCTTGTAGATTGGAGCTTCACGTTTGGTCATGGTGGGCGAGCAACACATCGGGGATATAAAAGAGGGCGCGAACTATAGCATGGCACCCGATGCACAACGCTAGGAACCAATGGGCATGCCCCCTATAATGCGCGGTTCTTTACCACCAGTTGACGATTCCCATGGCCAAGAAGCTTTATATCGAAACCCACGGTTGCCAGATGAACGAGTACGACAGCTCGCGCATGGTCGATCTGCTGGGCGAACACCAGGCCCTGGAAGTCACCGCCCGCGCCGAAGATGCCGACGTAATCCTGCTCAATACCTGCTCGATCCGCGAACGGGCCCAGGACCGCGTGTACTCGCAGCTGGGCCGCTGGCGTGAATTGAAACTGGCCAACCCGGACATGGTCATCGCCGTCGGCGGTTGCGTGGCCAGCCAGGAAGGCGCCGCGATTCGCGACCGCGCGCCCTATGTCGATGTGGTCTTCGGCCCGCAAACCCTGCACCGCTTGCCGGAAATGATCGACGCCGCCCGTGTCACCAAGCTGCCTCAGGTAGACGTCTCGTTCCCGGAAATTGAAAAATTCGACCACTTGCCCGAGCCGCGTATCGACGGCCCAAGCGCCTACGTGTCGGTGATGGAAGGCTGCAGCAAGTACTGCACCTTCTGCGTGGTGCCCTACACCCGCGGTGAAGAAGTCAGCCGGCCATTCGACGACGTGCTGGCGGAAATCATCCACCTGGCCGAAAACGGCGTACGCGAAGTGACCCTGCTGGGCCAGAACGTCAACGGCTATCGCGGCCTGACCGAAGACGGCCGCCTCGCGGACCTGGCGGAGTTGATCCGCGTGGTGGCGGCTGTGGACGGTATCGAGCGCATCCGCTACACCACCTCGCACCCGCTGGAATTCTCCGACAGCCTGATCCAGGCCCACGCCGACGTGCCGGAGCTGGTCAAACACCTGCACTTGCCGGTGCAGTCGGGCTCGGACCGCATCCTGTCGGCCATGAAGCGCAACCACACCGCCCTGGAGTACAAATCCAAACTGCGCAAATTGCGCGCAGCGGTGCCGGGCATCTGCATCAGCTCGGACTTTATCGTGGGTTTCCCCGGTGAGACCGAAAAAGACTTCCAGCAGACCATGAAGCTGATTGAAGACGTTGGTTTCGACTTTTCCTACTCGTTCGTCTACAGCCAGCGCCCCGGCACACCGGCAGCTGACCTCGTGGACGAAACCCCGGAAGCGCTGAAAAAAGAACGCTTGAACGCGCTGCAGCACCGCCTGAATCAGCAGGGTTTCGAAATCAGCCGACAAATGGTCGGCTCGACCCAGCGCATTCTGGTCACCGACTATTCGAAGAAAGACCCGGGCGAGCTGCAAGGCCGTACCGAGAACAACCGAATCGTCAACTTCCGTTGCGACAACCCGACCCTGATCGGCCAGTTTGCCGATGTGCACATCGATGCGGCGCAACCGCACTCGTTGCGTGGCTCGCTGATCCAATAATTTTCAGATCATTGGAGATCAAAATGTGGGAGGGGGTTGGCCCCCGATGGCAGCGGATCAGATGGCCCACCTGTTTCTGACACTCCGCCATCGGGGGGCAAGCCCCCTCCCACATTTGAAACGTGCACATTCCGATAACGTAAGTGCTTTCGCACACAGGTCACTGGCGTTATTCTCTCTTTCACCTCAATTGCCAAAGGGCGGCTAAAAGCGACCTTGAACGCACCCATAGTAGAACCCCATCGTTTTATCCTTGAGCCATTTGAGGCTCGCCGTTTCGCCAATCTGTGCGGACAGTTCGACGAGCACCTGCGCCTGATCGAACAACGCCTGAGCATCGAAATCCGCAATCGCGGCAATCAGTTCGAGCTTATTGGTGAACCCCAACACACCACGTCTGCAGAAAACCTGCTGCGTCGCCTCTATCGCGAGACCAAGGGCAGTGAACTGTCACCGGAAACGGTGCACCTGTACTTGCAAGAGTCCGCTGTAGAAGACCTGGCCAACAACCCTGTGGCCGAAGCCAGCGTGGCCTTGCGTACCAAAAAAGGCATGATTCGCCCACGCGGCCTGAATCAGCAGAAGTACGTCAAGGAAATCCTCGGCAACGACATCAACTTCGGCATCGGCCCGGCCGGCACCGGCAAGACCTACCTGGCCGTGGCCTGTGCGGTCGACGCCCTGGAGCGCGAGCAAGTGCGCCGCATCCTGCTGGTGCGCCCGGCGGTTGAAGCGGGTGAAAAACTCGGCTTCCTGCCCGGCGACCTGGCCCAGAAGATCGATCCGTACCTGCGCCCGCTGTATGACGCGCTGTACGAGATGCTTGGTTTTGAATACGTGGCCAAGCTGATCGAGCGCCAGGTGATCGAGATCGCCCCGCTGGCCTACATGCGCGGTCGCACCTTGAACAACAGTTTCATCATCCTCGACGAAAGCCAGAACACCACCGTCGAGCAGATGAAGATGTTCCTCACCCGTATCGGTTTCGGCTCTACCGCCGTAATCACCGGCGACATCACCCAGGTCGACCTGCCCAAGGGCACCAAGTCCGGCCTGGGCCAGGTGATCGAGGTACTCAAGGACGTGCCGGGCATCAGCTTCACGCACTTCATGCCCAAGGACGTGGTACGCCACCCGTTGGTGCAGCGCATTGTCGAAGCCTACGAGCGCTTTGAACACCGCGACGATGGACTGTCAAAGGACGTTCGCCGCGATGCTTGAGCTTGACCTGCAACTGGCCACCGACGCGCCTGCCCCCCGCGAAGAGCAGTTCCGCCAATGGTGCGAGCTGGCCCTGCGCCAGCGCACTGCCGACTCGGAACTGACCATCCGTCTGGTGGACGAGCCCGAAGGCCGCGAACTGAACCACACATGGCGCCAGAAAGACTACGCGACCAACGTGCTGTCCTTCCCCGCCGACGTCCCCGACGAGCTGCTGGATATCCCGTTGCTGGGCGATCTGGTGATCTGCGTCGAGGTGGTTGAGCGCGAGGCGAAGGAACAAAGCAAGGAACTTGAAGCCCACTGGGCTCATCTAGTCATCCACGGCTGCTTGCATCTCTTGGGTTACGACCATATAGACGATGACGAAGCCGAGGAAATGGAAACACTGGAACAAACGTTGCTTGCCGAATTGGGTCACCCTGATCCGTATGCAGACGACGAAACCTAACTGACACAACAAAGGATTTAGAGTAATCGCTATGAGCGAAGACCGATCGAGCAACGGGCAAAAGTCATGGCTGGGTAAACTGACCCAGGCTTTTGCCCACGAGCCGAAAAACCGCCAGGAGCTGCTGGAGCTGCTGCGCGAGGCCCACCAGAACAAGTTGCTGGACAGCGAAGCGCTGGCCATCGTCGAAGGCGCCATCCAGGTGGCTGACCTGCAAGTCCGGGACATCATGGTCCCGCGCTCGCAGATGATCAGCATCAAGGCGACCCAGACCCCACGGGAATTCCTCCCGGCCGTGATCGACTCGGCGCACTCGCGCTACCCGGTCATCGGTGAAAGCCATGACGACGTCATGGGCGTCCTGCTGGCCAAGGACCTGCTGCCGCTGATCCTCAAGGAGAACGGCGACAGCTTCAACATCAAGGACCTGCTGCGTCCGGCCACCTTCGTGCCCGAATCCAAGCGCCTGAATGTGCTGCTGCGCGAGTTTCGCGCCAACCACAACCACATGGCCATTGTGATCGACGAATACGGCGGCGTGGCTGGCTTGGTGACCATCGAGGACGTGCTGGAACAGATCGTCGGCGACATCGAAGACGAGCACGACGTCGAAGAAGACAGCTACATCAAGCCGCTGCCGAGCGGCGACTTCCTGGTCAAGGCCCTGACACCGATCGAGAACTTCAACGAGTTCTTCGACAGCGAATTCTCCGATGATGAGTTCGATACCGTTGGCGGCCTGGTGATGAGTGCGTTTGGCCACCTGCCAAAACGTAACGAGACCACTGAGATCGGCGCGTATCGCTTCCGCATCCTGAATGCGGACAGCCGTCGTATCCACTTGATCCGCCTGACTCCGATTGCCCGCTAAGGACTGACATGCGCCGTTTGATCGCACCCGGCTGGCCCGGTAACTTGCTGGCCGTGGTGGCCGGCGCCATCACCACCCTGGCGCTGGCGCCGTTCGATCTGTGGCCGTTTGCACTGGTCGCAGTCGCAGTGTTTTATATCGGCCTGCGGGAACTGACACCCCGCCAGGCCCTGGGCCGTGGCTGGTGTTTCGGTTTCGGTCTGTTCGGCGCGGGGACCAGCTGGATTTACTACAGCATCCACCACTTCGGCGGCGCTTCGGTGCTGCTGGCGGGGTTCTTGATGCTGCTGTTCACCGCCGCCATTGCCTGGTTCTTCGCCCTGCCCGCCTGGCTGTGGGCGCGCTGGCTGCGCCGCAATGAAGCGCCGTTGGCGGACGCGCTCACGTTTGCCGCAGTGTGGGTCGGCCAGGAAGCCTTTCGCGGATGGTTCCTCACCGGTTTCCCGTGGCTGTACTCCGGTTACAGCCAGCTCGATGGCCCCCTGACAGGCCTGGCGCCCATCGGCGGGATGTGGCTGATTTCCTTCGCGCTTGCGCTGACTGCAGCCCTGTTGTGCAACCTGCCGCGCCTGTTGGCGGGCAAGCGCAATGCCTTTATCGGCGCAGGGCTGGTGTTGCTGGTCGCCCCCTGGGCCATCGGACTGGCGCTCAAGCATCACGCCTGGACGGCTCCGTCCGGCGCGCCGCTGACCGTGGCCGCCATCCAGGGCAACATCGAACAAAGCATGAAATGGGATCCGGAGCAGCTCACCGCGCAGTTGGCGCTGTACCGTGACATGAGTTTCAGCTCAAAGCCCGTCGATTTACTGGTGTGGCCGGAAACGGCGGTGCCGGTGCTCAAGGAATCCGTCGAGGGTTACCTGGGCATGATGGGTAAGTTCGCGGCCGACCGGCACACCGCGCTGATCACCGGCGTACCGATTCGCCAGGAAGTGCACCACCAGAAGCGCTACTTCAACGGGATTACCGTGGTGGGCGAAGGTGATGGGACTTACCTCAAGCAGAAGCTCGTGCCCTTTGGCGAGTACGTTCCGCTGCAAGACGTGCTGCGCGGACTGATTGCCTTCTTCGACCTGCCGATGTCGGACTTCGCTCGCGGCCCCGCCGACCAGGCGATGTTGCAGGCCAAGGGCTATCAGATAGCGCCGTTTATTTGCTACGAAGTGGTGTACCCGGAATTTGCCGCCGGCCTGTCGGCCCAGAGCGATCTGCTGCTGACCATCAGCAATGACACCTGGTTTGGCCGCTCCATCGGCCCGTTGCAGCACCTGCAAATGGCGCAGATGCGCGCGCTGGAAGCGGGGCGCTGGATGATCCGCGCCACCAACAATGGCGTGACCGGGCTGATTAATCCGTATGGCCAGATCACCGTGCAGATCCCGCAATTCGAACGCGGCATTCTCTACGGGGAAGTGGTGCCGATGCATAACCTCACGCCGTACCTGCAATGGCGCTCGTGGCCGCTGATCATCGTGTGCCTGATGCTGTTTGGTTGGGCGTTGCTCGCGGCCCGCATGTCGAAAACCGTCTAACAGACCAACACCGAAACAAATGTGGGAGGGGGCAAGCCCCCTCCCACATTTTTGACTTATGGTGTTATTGATAGAACAGCCGATACCCCACCTGCCCCACCGCTTCATTGATCAACTGCCCGCTTTGCCACACCGACTTGAACTCCGGCATCCAGCCGCCCAGTGGCCGGGCGTTGTCCACGCCAAGGAAGCCCACGGGCGCCGGCACCACGGTAAAACCGGCCTTTTCAAAACTCCACACTGAACGCGGCATGTGCCAGGCCTGTGTCACCACGACCACGCGCTTGATCCCCTCGGGCAGTAGAATCTCGGCACTCATTTGCGCATTCTCCCAGGTGGTGCGGCTGCGCTCTTCCTTCCAGCGTACCGTCACGCCGAAATCATCCTGCATCGACACCGCCATCAGCTCAGCTTCGCTGGGCGGCGTGCCGTAGTGCAATCCACCGGTGATGAGCACCGGCAGGCCGGACGCCTTGGCCAATCGGGCGGCATACCGCTGGCGCTCCAGGCCGATACCGGTAGGCTGGTCAGTGCCCCATGCGGGGTCCCCGCGCTCACGCCCCGAGCCCAGTACCACGATGGCATCGGCGCGCTGGGCCAACGTCGACCAGTCTTCACGAGCCAAGGGCGGTGAGGTTTCCAGAGCGCGCGCGCCCCACTCCACCGCCACCGGCAGGCTGATCAACCACATGCCGCCCAAGCCCAAGGCGAAGCAACATCCGGCCAAACGTGGACGGCTGCGACGAAACCACCAGGCAAGGGCTAGCAGCAGCAAAAGAATGCCGGGAGGCAGGAGCAGTTGTTTGATGAAATAACGAATAGGCATCGGGCATCTCCATAGATGCCCGAAGCCTAAGGTGTAACGGGGTTTAGCGACAATCTCTACAGTGACATAGCGCAGTGGTGTGGTTCTGCGGGGAGTGAACTACTTGTAGCGGGCGGACCGGAATGTTTCCGGGCCACGACCGGCCGGCAAGTCCTTGAGCCACACCACCTTGGCAGAGTGCGTAGGCTCCTGGGCTGGCGGAGTTGCCACCCAAGGGGGCGCACTGCGCTTGTTGCGTTCCAGATAAGCCTTGATCAGTTCCAGCTCTGCACGGCTCAACCCGCGCAGTTCCAACTCGACAGGCCGTTCATCACGCAATCGGCCCGCTGTTCTCGCTGCATCCAATGCACGACCCAATCGGTCGATCAGTCCTTCGTAGACTTCCGGTTTCGTTGCGATTCGCTGCGATTCAACCATCCCCTCACCTCATTGAAGAAAGACTTGCTCCCCAATAAACAGCGTAGCCCCCGTAGCTACGCCTGCCCGGCGCCGCGACAGACGGCCTCGGCTGCGCAATCAGGGTTTCCCTCGATAGAGTGGGGTCATGTATGCTACGGCGCTTCCTGTAACTCCACTTCCCGCAGGGTTTGGGCACGGACGCGCCGCTTTTTGGTGTCGAACAACCTGAACGTTGCACCGAAGAGGATTAGGCCACCCCTATCCAGTTCAAAAGTAGCCATGCACGAACAATATCAGCCCCGTGAAATAGAAAATGCCGCCCAAACCTTCTGGGACGAGCAAAAGTCCTTTGAAGTCAGTGAACAGCCGGGCAAGGAAACTTTCTACTGCCTGTCGATGTTCCCTTACCCCAGCGGCAAGCTACACATGGGGCATGTGCGCAACTACACCATCGGCGACGTGATTTCCCGCTACCAGCGCATGCTCGGCAAAAACGTTCTGCAACCCATGGGTTGGGACGCCTTCGGCATGCCGGCAGAAAACGCCGCGATGAAAAACAACGTGGCTCCCGCCAAGTGGACCTACGAAAACATCGCCTACATGAAGACCCAGCTGCGCAGCCTGGGCCTGGCGGTGGACTGGTCCCGCGAAGTGACCACCTGCAAGCCGGATTACTACCGCTGGGAACAATGGCTGTTCACTCGCCTGTTCGAAAAAGGCGTGATCTACCGCAAGAACGGTACCGTGAACTGGGACCCGATCGACCAGACCGTGCTGGCCAACGAACAAGTCATCGACGGTCGCGGCTGGCGTTCCGGCGCGGTGATCGAGAAGCGCCAGATCCCGATGTACTACTTCAAGATCACCGCCTACGCGGATGAGCTCCTGTCGAGCCTCGACGATCTGCCGGGCTGGCCTGAACAGGTCAAGACCATGCAGCGCAACTGGATCGGCAAGTCCAAGGGCATGGAAGTGCAGTTCCCGTACAACGTCGATTCCATCGGCGAAGCGGGCGCGCTCAAAGTCTTCACCACCCGTCCGGACACTTTAATGGGAGCGACTTACGTCGCCGTGGCCGCCGAACACCCGCTGGCTACCCTGGCCGCACAGAACAATCCTGAACTGCAGGCGTTCATCGCCGAATGCAAAGGCGGCAGCGTGGCCGAAGCCGACGTCGCCACCCAAGAGAAAAAAGGCCTGCCGACCTCGCTGTTCGTCGAGCACCCGCTGACCGGCGAAAAACTGCCGGTGTGGGTCGCCAACTATGTGCTGATGCATTACGGCGACGGCGCGGTAATGGCTGTGCCGGCCCACGACGAGCGCGATTTCGAGTTCGCCGTCAAATACAACCTGCCGATCAAGCCCGTCGTGCGTACCAGCGCCGGTGACACCACCCCGACGCCTTGGCAGGACGCTTACAACGAACACGGCACACTGATCAATTCCGGTGAATTCGACGGCCTGGACTTCCAGGGCGCCTTCGACGCCATCGAAGTCGCACTGATCAAGAAGAACCTCGGCGCCTCGCGCACCCAGTTCCGCCTGCGCGACTGGGGCATCAGCCGCCAGCGTTACTGGGGCTGCCCGATCCCGATCATCCACTGCGATACCTGCGGTGACGTGCCGGTACCGGAAGACCAACTGCCGGTCGTACTGCCCGAAGACGTGGTGCCGGATGGCGCCGGTTCGCCGCTGGCGCGCATGCCCGAGTTCTACGCGTGCAGCTGCCCGAAATGCGGCGCCCAGGCCAAGCGTGAAACCGACACCATGGACACCTTCGTCGAGTCCTCGTGGTACTACGCCCGCTACGCCTCGCCTCACTACGAGGGCGGCCTGGTGGAAAAATCCGCAGCCGACCACTGGTTGCCGGTGGATCAGTACATTGGCGGTATCGAACACGCCATTCTCCACCTGTTGTACGCGCGCTTCTTCCACAAGCTGATGCGCGACGAAGGCCTGGTGAGTTCCAACGAGCCGTTCAAGAACCTGCTGACCCAGGGCATGGTGATCGCCGAGACTTACTATCGCCGCGAAGCCAATGGCGCCTACACCTGGTTTAACCCGGCTGACGTCGAGCTTGAGCGTGACAGCAAAGCCAAGGTCATCAGCGCCAAGCTGATCGCCGACGGCCTGCCGGTGGAAATCGGCGGTACCGAGAAAATGGCCAAGTCGAAGAACAACGGCGTCGACCCACAGTCGATGATCGACCAGTTCGGCGCCGACACCTGCCGTTTGTTCATGATGTTCGCCTCGCCGCCTGACATGAGCGCCGAATGGTCCGACTCCGGCGTCGAAGGCTCGCACCGCTTCCTCAAGCGTGTCTGGCGCCTGGCTCACGCCCATGTCAGCCAAGGCCTGCCGGGCAAGCTGGACGTGGCATCCTTGAGCGACGAGCAGAAACTCATCCGCCGCAGCACTCACCTGGCCATCAAGCAAGCCAGCCAGGATGTGGGCCAGAACCACAAGTTCAACACCGCCATCGCCCAGGTGATGACGCTGATGAACGTGCTGGAAAAAGCCCCGCAAGTGACCGAACAGGACCGCGCCCTGGTACAGGAAGGCCTGGAAACAGTCACCCTGCTGCTCGCGCCGATCACCCCGCACATCAGCCACGACCTGTGGAGCCGTCTGGGCCACAGCGACGCTGTCATCGATGCGCGCTGGCCGGTGCAGGATGACAGCGCGCTGGTACAGGACACGCTGCAACTGGTGATCCAGGTCAACGGCAAACTGCGTGGCCAGATCGACATGCCGGCCACTGCCAGCCGTGAAGAAGTCGAAGCCGCCGCACGCGTCAACGAGAACGTGCTGCGCTTTACCGAAGGCCTGACGATCCGCAAAGTGATCGTGGTGCCTGGCAAACTGGTCAATATCGTCGCTAGCTAATCGGATCGGGCGCAGGGCTTGAGCCCTGCGCCGAACAAAGCCTTCAGGGCCTCGATAAGGCCCACATGGTTTCAAGGGGAGCAACAAAATGATCAAACGCAATCTGCTGGTTATGGGCCTTGCCGTGCTACTGAGCGCTTGCGGCTTCCAGCTGCGCGGCACCGGAACCAATGAACTGACGATCAAGGAACTGGATGTCAGCGCACGCGACGCTTACAGCGAAACCGTGACCCAGCTGCGCCAGGTCCTGGAAAACAACGGCGTACACGTATACACCGGCGCAACCTACAAGCTGTTCCTGGCGAACGAGAAAGAAACCCAGCGCAACCTGAGCTACGCCAGCGCCGGCCGTGCGTCCGATATCGAACTGAGCACCGTACTGAGCTTTGAAGTCCAGGGCCGTGATCACCTGCCATTGATGGGTGACAACATCCAGGTGCAGAAAATCGTCAGCCACGACGGCAACAACCTGGTAGGTTCGGACGCCGAAATCACCCAGGTGCGCCAGGAAATGCGTCGGGATCTGGTGCAACGCATGGTCCTGCGCCTGTCGATGCTGACCCCGCAACAGCTGGAAACCTTGCAGCAAGCCGCTGACAACAAGGCCAAGGCGGACGCCGACGCACTTAAAGCCGCAAAAGAGTACGAAGACAACACGCCGAAACAGTCGCCTGTTGAAGTGCCTGCCGAGTAAGCCGGACGGGGCGCCCCAGGCGCCCCGCTCTACCTGCCTATGAAACTCGCCCCCGCCCAACTCGCCAAACACCTGCAAGGTAGCCTTGCGCCTGTCTACATCGTCAGCGGTGATGACCCGTTGCTGTGCCAGGAAGCTGCCGACGCCATCCGTACCGCCGCGCGCCAGCAGGGCTTTGATGAACGCCAGGTCTTCAGTGCCGACGCCAGCTTTGACTGGGGCACGCTGCTGCAAGCCGGTGCGAGCATGTCGCTGTTCGCCGAAAAACGCCTGCTGGAACTGCGCCTGCCCTCGGGCAAGCCCGGCGACAAAGGCGCTGCGGCGTTGATGGAATACTGCTCGCGGCCCGCTGAGGACACGGTCTTGCTGATCAGCCTGCCCAAACTCGACGGCAGTGCGCAGAAGACCAAATGGGGCAAGGCCCTGGTAGAAGGGGCTCAGACCCAGTTCATCCAGATCTGGCCGGTGGACAGCAATCAGTTGCCACAGTGGATTCGCCAGCGCCTGTCTCAATCAGGGTTGTCTGCAACGCAAGACGCCGTAGAGTTGATCGCCGCTCGGGTCGAAGGCAACTTGCTTGCCGCCGCCCAGGAGATCGAAAAACTCAAGCTGATGGCCGAAGACGGACAGATCACTGTCGAGACCGTTCAAGGTGCCGTGGCAGACAGCGCGCGTTTTGACGTGTTTGGACTGGTGGATGCAATCCTCAACGGCGAACCCGCCCACGCCTTGCGCATGCTCGAAGGTCTGCGCGGCGAAGGGGTGGAGCCGCCGGTGATTCTCTGGGCCCTGGCCCGTGAGCTGCGGGTCTTGGCCAATATTGCCCTGCAATACAGCCAGGGCACGCCGCTGGACAAGTGTTTCAGCCAGGCCCGGCCGCCAGTGTGGGACAAGCGCAAACCCTTGATGAGCAAGGCCCTGCAACGGCACACAGCGCAACGCTGGGCGCAGCTGTTGCTTGAGGCGCAGCGCATTGATGCGCAGATCAAAGGCCAGGCAGCCGGTTCGCCCTGGATGAGCCTCAGTCGCTTGTCGCTGTTGATGGCCGGCCAACGCCTGACACTTCCCGCCGAATAGCCCCTCTTTTAAAAAAACTGCAAAACCAATATGGGAGGCGGCAAGCCCCTCCCACGCTTTTGATTGCGCTTACAATTGATGGGCTTTACAGCGACCGAACTTCGGCAGATTATTTGCACCGCTTCCCTCCCCCAAGAGAGTCAAGACCATGAGCAAAAAGCCATCCAAGCATGGCCCCAACAAGGCCAAATCCATCATCGCCCAGCCACTGTTCCGAGCCCGTCAGGAACGCGCCGGCAAGGGCAAAGGCAGCTACCGCCGCGAAGCCTTCCAGTCTAATAGCTGGGAGGCTTCTTACTTTCTGGCTGCCTGAAGGCAAGCGCCCCTCCGGCATGATAAGGTCTGTGTCTGATTTGTAATCCCTGGACCTGTGCATGCCCTCTCGTCTTTCCCGTCATTGGCACCTTCGCCAATTGATCGCTGCCTCCAGCCTCATTCTGCTTGTCGCCTGCGCGGAAAAACCCACCGCCGCCGACGCTCAACCCCTGCCCAAACTCCAGACCGCACCCGTGATAGCGCCCGCTGTCGTGGCCCCGCTGGCCGTGGATAACCTCGACATCCAACCGACCCAGACCTTCGCCGAATGGCAGGCCGGCTTCCGCGCACAAGCCCTGCAGGCCGGCATTACCGCCGCCGTGTTCGACAATGCGTTCGCCAATGTCACCCCGGACATGGCGGTGATCCGTGCCGACCGGAGCCAGCCGGAGTTTTCCCGCCCGGTGTGGGAATACATCGACGGCGCTCTGTCGCCACTGCGCGTGCGCAATGGCCAGGCGCTGCTGATCAAGTACGCCGATATCCTGCAAAGTATCGAACAACGCTATGGCGTCGACCGCCAGGCGCTCGTCTCGGTGTGGGGCATGGAGAGTAACTTCGGCCAGTTCCAGGGCAACAACTCGGTAATCCGCTCCCTGGCGACCCTGGCCTACGAAGGCCGGCGCCCGGCCTTTGCCCAGGCGCAATTGCTGGCGGCCCTGCAGATCATCCAGCACGGCGATATCCAGGCCGACCAGATGAAAGGCTCCTGGGCCGGCGCCATGGGCCAGACCCAATTCATCCCGACCACCTACAACACCCATGCCGTGGACTTCGATGGCGACGGTCGCCGCGATATTTGGAACAGCCCGGCCGACGCCCTCGCCTCCACCGCGCACTACCTGCAAAGCTCCGGTTGGCAGAAAGGCCAGCCGTGGGGGTTCGAGCTCAAACAACTGCCGGCGAACTTCGATTACGCCTTGGCCGATGGCGGCACCCGCAAGACCGTCGCCGAGTGGCTGAAACTGGGGGTCCAGTTACCGCCGGGCGCAAGCATGCCGGCCAATGTCGACCAGCTCTCCGCCGCCCTGCTGCTGCCTGCGGGCTATCGCGGCCCGGCGTTTCTGGTGCTGGATAACTTCCGCGCGATCCTCAAGTACAACAACTCGTCGTCCTATGCGCTGGCGGTTGGCCTGCTGTCGGAACGGTTTGGGGGCGGTGGCGTGATTCGTGGCGAATGGCCAAAAGATGAGCTGCCGCTGAGTCGCTCCCAGCGTATGGATTTGCAGACGGCGTTGAATGCCAATGGCTACGACGCGGGCAACCCGGATGGGATCATCGGCGCCAACACCCGCAAGGCGATTCGTGCGGCGCAGCAGGCGCTGGGCTGGCCGGCGGACGGGTATCCGACCGTGAAGCTGCTGGAGTCCCTGCAAAACCGCTAGATCTGCGTATGGCGACTAAAGCAATCGGGGGCAAGCCCTAATGCCGGTCAGTTAAGAGATAAAAGGGCAAAAAGTAACCTGTGGCGAGGGAGCTTGCTCCCGTTGGACTGCGCAGCAGTCCCATTTTTGGGGCCGCTTCGCGGCCCAGCGGGAGCAAGCTCCCTCGCCACAGGTACGGTGTTCGTCCTTAACTGACTGGCATTAGGGCAAGCCCCCTCCCACATTTTGATTTGTGAATACATTCAAGTGTGGGAGGGTGCTTGCCCCCGATTGCGGTTGAGCAGCCACCCACAGATTCAGGTTTTGAACACCACATCCTGCTCCAACACCACCTGCTGTTCCCCCGCATCCAGCCGCACCAATGCGCCTATCGGCAGCGTCAGGTTCGGATCGCAATGCCCGCTGCGCCAGCCGGACAATACTGGAATGCCCAAAGGTTCGAAGGTCTGCGTCAGCAAGCGCTCCAGCGCAGCGTTATCCACCCCCGCCACATCCCCGACCAGCACACCGGCGACCAGGGCCAGCTTGCCCGCCAGGCGCAGGTGCGTGAGTAAGCGGTCGATACGGTAGATCGGTTCGTTGACGTCCTCGATAAACAGGATGATGCCTTCAGCGTCCAGCTCGAAAGGCGTGCCCATCACCGCCGCGATCATCGACAGGTTGCCCCCCAGCAAGCGCCCACAGGCGATGCCAGGCTCGATGGTGGTCAGCGGGAAGGCCACTGGGTGTGCAAGCACGCTGCCAGCGCCGAGCTGGCCACGCAGCAGGCTGAACAGGGAGGACTCGGTCGGTGGCTGCTTGTTACCGAGCAGGTCGGCATTGAGCATCGGGCCGTGGAAGGTCACGAAGCCAGCGTAACGGTTGATCGCCAGATGCAGGGCGGTGATGTCGCTATAGCCTACAAACGGCTTGGGGTTGGCGCGGATCAGGTCGAATTCGAGCGCGTCCAGCAATCGTGGCGTGCCATAGCCGCCGCGCAGGCAGAAGATGGCATCGATATCGGGATTGGCGAAGGCGGCGTGCAGATCGTTGAGGCGGACTTTATCGCTACCGGAGAGGTAGCCGTCGCGCTCATAGACGCCGGGGAAAATTCGCAGGTCGTAGCCGCGCGTGCGCATCCATTGCCCGGCCTTTTCAACGTCCAATGCGGCGGGGCCGGCGGGGGCGATCAGGGCGATGGTGCCTTCGGAACGAAGGGCTGGAACGGCTGCAGTCATACACAACTCTCCCTAGTTAACGCGCAAAAAAATGTGGGAGGGGGTTTGCCCCCGATAGCGGTGGATCAGCCAGCACAGGTAGCGACTGACACACCGCAATCGGGGGTAAGCCCCCTCCCACATCTGTATTACGAGACCAGGCTTGCCTTGACCAGCTTGGCCTGCTCATCAGCGTGGTACGAAGAACGAACCAACGGGCCGGAGGCGACGTTCTTGAAGCCCATCTTGTAGCCTTCCTCGGCGAACCAGGCGAAGACGTCCGGGTGCACGAAACGTTGTACCGGCAAGTGGCTGCGCGACGGTTGCAGGTACTGGCCCAGGGTCAGCATGTCGATGTCGTGTTCGCGCATGCGCTTCATGACTTCGATGACTTCTTCGTCGGTTTCGCCCAGGCCCAGCATCAGGCCGGACTTGGTCGGGATGTGCGGCATCATCTGCTTGAATTTCTGCAGCAGGGTCAGCGACCACTGGTAGTCCGAACCCGGACGCGCAGCCTTGTACAGGCGTGGCACGGTTTCCAGGTTGTGGTTGAACACATCCGGCGGCTCGGCGGCGGTGATTTCCAGCGCCACGTCCATCCGGCCACGGTAGTCCGGAACCAGGGTTTCGAGCATCACGTTCGGCGACAGCTTGCGGATTTCGCGGATGCAGTCGGCAAAGTGCTGGGCGCCGCCGTCACGCAGGTCGTCGCGGTCTACCGAGGTGATCACTACGTATTTGAGTTTCAGGTCGGCGATGGCGATGGCCAGGCTTTCCGGTTCGTTGACGTCCAGTGGCTTCGGACGACCGTGGCCGACGTCGCAGAACGGGCAACGACGGGTGCAGATGTCACCCATGATCATGAAGGTGGCGGTGCCGCCAGAGAAGCACTCACCCAGGTTCGGGCAGGACGCTTCTTCGCACACGCTGTGCAGCTTGTGTTTGCGCAGCAGGGCCTTGATACGGTCGACTTCCGGCGAAACCGGGATGCGCACGCGGATCCAGTCGGGTTTCTTCGGCAGTTCGGTAGTCGGAATGATCTTCACCGGGATGCGTGCAACCTTCTCGGCGCCGCGCAGCTTGACGCCGGCTTCCACCTTGGCACGCGGGGCCGGGGCCGGACGTTCGGTGACGTCCAGCGTCGGGATCATGGTTTGCACTGCATCAGTAGTCATAATCAGTCGATTCCGCCCGTAAGGGTCGTCTGCTCAGCATAGTCGAGGTGTTTGACGAGCTGCGCGCGCAGCCGGGCACTTACCTCGGCAAATTTAATCGGTGTGGCGTGTTCGCTCAACTGGGTCATCGCCAACCCGGCGTAGCCGCACGGGTTGATCCGCCGGAACGGCGCCAGGTCCATGTCCACGTTCAAGGCCAGGCCATGAAAGGAACATCCGTGACGAATGCGCAGCCCCAGGGAGGCGATTTTCGCGCCCTCCACATACACGCCAGGAGCATCAGGCTTGGCCGCAGCGGTCACGCCATAACTGGCCAGCAGCTCGATCAGGCAAGCCTCTATACGGCTGACCAGATCGCGCACGCCAAATCCCAGCTTGCGCACATCCAGCAAGAGATAAGCGACCAGTTGACCGGGGCCATGGTAAGTCACTTGGCCACCTCGGTCGACCTGCACCACCGGAATATCTCCCGGCAGCAGCAAATGCTCGGCCTTGCCGGCCTGGCCCTGGGTGAACACCGGCGGGTGTTCCACCAGCCAGACCTCATCGGGTGTCGAGGTGCCGCGCTCGTTGGTGAACCGCTGCATGGCGTGCCAGACAGGCTCGTAGGCCATCTGGCCGAGCTCGCGAAAGCCCAGGACCTGTGACATCACAGCACCATGTGCACGAAGCCGGTGGCCCGCAGTTCACTGTTGATGTTGTAGAGCTGGTCTTGATCAGTCGCAACGATGTGCAACTGGATCGTGGTGTATTTACCGTTGGTGCTGGAACGTTCGTCCACCCGGTTATCGTTGATCATCGCGTGTTTACGCACGATATCGATGATCTTGTCTTTGTTGCCTACACCGGTATCGCTGATCACCTTGACGGGATAGTCCGTCACTGGGAATTCGATCTTTGGCGCCTTTACTTCTTTATCGGTCATGGCGTAACGGCCTCGTAAGCGGTAAGCCGTGGCGACAGCAAAGCCCCGCGTCGGATCAACGCGGGGCTTTGCAGGTGCACACAATCAGTTGAACAAGCCGTAGAAGAATAGACGGATGCTATCCCACACGCGGCGGAAGATACCACCTTCGTCGACAGCGTCCAGCGCGATCAGGTCGGCGCTGTGCACCACCTTGTCGTCCAGTTTCACTTCGACTTTACCGATCACGTCGCCCTTGGCGATTGGGGCAACCAATTGCGGGTTCATGGTCATGCTGGCAGCGAGCTTTTTCAGCTGGCCTTTAGGCATGGTCAGCGTCAGGTCTTCAGCCAGGCCAGCCTTGACCTGGGAAGTCGCGCCCTTCCATACCGGCGCGGTCGCCAGTTCAGCACCCTTCTGGTAGAAGGTCTGGGTTTCGAAGAAGCGGAAACCGTAGGTCAGCAGTTTTTGCGTCTCGGCCGCACGGGCCTGCTCACTGTTGGTACCGAACACGACGGCGATCAGGCGCTGGCCATCACGTACGGCGGACGACACCATGCAGTAGCCGGCTTCGTCGGTGTGGCCGGTTTTCAGGCCATCGACGGTCTTGTCGCGCCACAGCAGCAGGTTGCGGTTAGGCTGCTTGATGTTGTTCCAGAAGAATTCCTTCTGGGAGTAGATCGCGTAGTGCACCGGGTCGACACGAATGATCGCGCGCGCCAGGATCGCCATGTCGTGAGCCGACGAATAGTGCTCTGGGTTCGGCAGGCCGGTCGGGTTCATGAAGTGGCTGTTGGTCATGCCCAGGTCGGCCACGGTTTTGTTCATCATGTCGGCGAACGCGTCTTCGCTGCCGGCGATGTGCTCGGCCAAGGCTACGCTGGCGTCGTTACCGGACTGGATGATGATGCCGTGCAGCAGGTCGCTCACGGTGACTTGCGAGCCCACCTTGATGAACATGCGCGAGCCGCCGGTCCGCCAGGCGTTTTCGCTGACGGTCACCGGGTCGTTCTCACCGATCTGGCCGCGACGGATTTCCAGGGTCGCGATGTAGGCGGTCATCAGCTTGGTCAGGCTGGCCGGTGGCAGGCGTTGGTCACCGTTGCTCTCGACCAGCACGTTGCCGCTGGCAGCGTCCATCAGGACCCATGCCTTGGCGGCCAGTTGCGGTGAAGCCGGCACCATTTCAACCGCCCAGGCGGCCGGGGTGATGATCAGCGAGATAAGCAGGCACGTGCGTTTGGCTAAGGTGGTGATGTTCATCCGTCTCTCGAAATTGCTTATGGAAACTTGCCCTCGCGGGCAAAACTTATTCAGACAGCCCGCTACCAGACTGTCACGTGTTCGGTTGCCCGCTCACCCCTTGCCCCTGGGTTTTTATTGTTCAACGAGCCAACAACCACGGCCCAAACCCGCGTACGGGCCTGGGCCATCAATCCTTTGTTACTCGGCGGTGACCACGCTGGGTTGCCCCAGGTTGGCCAGGCGCACGCTGTTCTGTACTTGCGCGACTTCGCTCGGGGAGCCGATCGGGCCCATGCGCACGCGGTGCAGGGTCTGCTGGTTACGCACGATGGAGCTGATAAAGACCGGTGCGTTGACCATGCCGCTGAGCTTGGACCTTAACAGTTCTGCCGCATCCGGGTTGGCGAAAGCGCCCACCTGCAGGTATTGCCCGCCGGCGACCGCGGCGCCTGGCGCTGCATGGGGCACGACCACCGTGTCCGGCGCGTGCTGCTGCGGGGGCGGTGTCCACTGTTCGATCTTGCCGGTGGACGCCGTCACTTGCGGCTGCGCACTCTGCGGCTCGTTGAGCATCAACGGCGCAGGCTTGCCACGCTGAGCCCAGTATTGCGCAGGGTCGATACCTTCGACCTTGACCCGTGCGGTGCCGGTTTCGGCATAGCCGAGTTTTTTCGCGGCGGCATAGGACAAGTCGATGATGCGGTCCGAATAGAACGGCCCACGGTCGTTGACCCGCAGGATCACCGTGCGATTGTTATCCAGGTTGGTCACCCGTACATAGCTGGGCAGCGGCAGGGTTTTATGCGCTGCGCTCATGCCATACAGGTCATAGACCTCGCCGTTGGCCGTGTTCTGGCCATGGAACTTGGTGCCGTACCAGGACGCCGTGCCCGATTGCACGTAGGTCTTGGATTCCTGTAGCGGAAAGTAGGACTTACCCAGCACGGTGTAGGGGTTGGCCTTGTACGGGCCGGTGTGCAGGGTGGGCGTGGCGTCCGGGATCTTCGACACGTCGACATCCCACCACGGCGCGCCGTCTTTGTGGGCGCGGTTGATGTCCAGGCCCGGCTGTGAACGCACGGCGGTGCCGCCGGGCTTCTGGGTTGCCGGGCCACGGCTGGTGGAACAACTGACGACCAGCAGGGACAACGCGGCGAACGCCACCAGCTTGAGCGGTTGATTGAACGGCGATGCCCGCATTACTTGTTGCCCCGTGCTTGGACCAGCATGTCTGACAGCTGATGCACGGCCATGGCGTACATCACACTGCGGTTATAACGCGTGATCGCGTAGAAATTCTTCAGGCCCATCCAGTATTCAGGGCCATTTTCGCCTTCCAGGCGGAACGCCGTGACCGGCATGTCATCGCGTGGCGCATTCTGACTCGACCAGCCCAGCGCCCGCAACTCCCCGACCGTCTTGGCCGGCTCGATGCCCTGGGTGAGGCCTTCATCGGCACGCTCCCCGCTGACATCGGCGCGGATCACCACCGGCTCGCCACCCACCCAGCCGTGGCGCTTGAAGTAGCTGGCCACGCTGCCGATGGCGTCGTCGGGATTACTCCAGATGTTGATGTGGCCGTCGCCGTCGAAATCCACTGCGTAGGCGCGGAAACTGCTCGGCATGAACTGCGGCAAGCCCATCGCCCCGGCGTAGGAGCCCTTGAGGGTCAGTGGATCGACCTGCTCTTCACGGGCCAGCAGCAGGAATTCGCGCAGCTCCTTGCGGAAGAAGTCGGCGCGGGGCGGGTAATCGAAGCCCAGGGTCGACAAGGCGTCGATCACCCGATAGCTGCCGGTATTACGCCCGTAAAAGGTTTCAATGCCGATGATCGCGACAATCACCTGGGCCGGCACGCCGTATTCCTGCTCGGCGCGGGCCAGCACGGCTTCGTGCTGACGCCAGAAATCCACACCACGTGCCACGCGGGCGTCGGTGAGGAACATCGGGCGATATTCCTTCCACTGCTTCACACGTTCGGCGGGGCGGGAGATGGCGTCGAGGATCGCCTGCTTTTTCTGGGCTTCGCGGAACACGCCCATCAGCTGTTCACCGGCGAAACCGTAGTCGCGGGTCATCTCACCGACAAATTCGGCGACCTGAGGTGAACCATCGTAGTCACCGGCCTGCGCCTCCTGCGTTGCACCCAGCAGCCCAATCAGGCCCATCCAGGACGCATGCCGAGTCGCCCAGCCGCGCATTACTTGCATTGACATCTTCACCTTATTCAAACCTGTGCGATCCACTTGCGATGCGTATGAATCGACATCAAAACCCCAAACGCTGACAGCAATGTCACCAGCGAAGTTCCGCCGTAGCTAATGAACGGCAACGGCACCCCAACCACCGGCAGCAGGCCACTGACCATACCGATGTTGACGAAAACGTAAACAAAAAAAGTCATGGTCAAGGCGCCTGCGAGCAACTTGCCGAACAGCGTCTGCGCCTGTGCGGTGATCACCAGGCCACGCCCGATCAGCAGCAAATAGATCAGCAACAGCGCGCAGATGCCCACCAGGCCGAACTCTTCGCCCATCACCGCAATAATGAAGTCGGTGTGGCTCTCCGGCAAAAAGTCCAAGTGCGACTGGGTGCCCAGCAACCAACCCTTGCCAAACACGCCGCCGGAACCGATGGCGGCCTTGGACTGGATGATGTTCCAGCCGGTGCCGAGCGGGTCGCTTTCCGGGTCGAGAAACGTGAGGATCCGTTGCTTCTGGTAATCGTGCATAAAGAAGAACCACATCGCTACTGCCACCGGTACGGCCGCGGCCAGCACGCTGAGGATCCAGCGCCAGCGCAACCCACCCATGAACAGCACGAACGCACCACCGGCGAGGATCAGCAGCGAGGTGCCGAGATCCGGTTGGCGCACGATCAGGATGAACGGTACGCCGATCAGGATCAGGCTGATGCCCACGTGTTTAAGCTGCGGCGGCAAAGTGCGCTTGGACAGGTACCAGGCGATGGTAGCCGGCATCAGGATCTTCATGAATTCCGACGGCTGGAAGCGAATCACCCCCGGAATGTTGATCCAGCGGGTCGCACCCATGGCGTTGTGGCCCATCACATCCACCACCACCAGCAGCAATACCCCGGCGACGTAGCCGAGCGGCACCCAACGCGCCATGAAACGCGGCTCCAACTGGGCGATTACCACCATGGACAGCAGGCCCAGGCCAAACGACGACGCCTGCTTGATCAGCAAGTCCCAGTTCTTGCCGCTGGCCGAATACAACACGAACAGGCTGCCGGCGGCCAGGGTCAGCAGCAGGATCAGCAACGGGCCATCAATGTGCATGCGCTGCAGCAACGTCGCACGGCGACGCATCACATCCTCACTGGAGAGGATGCGGTCAAAATTACTCTTCACTGGCCGTAACCTCGGTGTTTGAAGGGGGGCCGCCATATTCGGGCTTGAGCCTGCCGTCGTCGGCCAGCAACCAGGCGTCCATCACCTGACGCACTACAGGCGCTGCAACACCGGAGCCGGACTCGCCGTTCTCTACCATCACGGCCACGACGATTTTCGGGTCGTCTGCCGGAGCAAAGCCGACAAACAAGGCGTGGTCGCGGTGGCGTTCCTGGACCTTGGAGCGGTCGTATTTTTCGCCCTGCTTGATCGCGACCACCTGGGCCGTACCGCTCTTGCCGGCAATGCGGTACTGCGAGCCGACGGCGGCCTTGCGCGCAGTGCCACGGGCGCCGTGCATCACTTGCTGCATGCCGTGGTTGACCTTGGTCCAGTCCGACGGGTCGCGCAGCACGATGTCCGGGATCGGGTTGTCATCCACCGGCTTCTCGCCTTCGATGGTCTTGGCCAGGTGCGGACGGTTCCAGATGCCTTTGTTGGCCACCAGCGCCGTGGCCTGGGCCAACTGCAAGGGCGTGGCCTGCATATAGCCCTGGCCGATACCGAGGATCAGGGTTTCACCCGGGAACCACGCCTGACGACGGGTCGCACGCTTCCACTCCCGCGATGGCATCAAGCCAGGAGATTCTTCGAACATATCCAGGGAAACCTTCTGACCCAGGCCGAACTTGCCCATATAGTCAGACAAGCGGTCGATCCCGAGCTTGTGGGCCAGGTCGTAGAAATAGGTGTCGTTGGACCGCATGATCGCGGTGTCCAGGTCGACATAGCCGTCACCGGTACGGTTCCAGTTACGGTATTTGTGATCGTAGTTGGGCAGCATGTAGTAGCCCGGGTCGAACACACGGCTGGAGGCCGTGACCACACCCGCGTCCAGGCCCGCAATCGCTACCGCGGGCTTGATGGTCGAACCCGGTGGGTACAGGCCGCGCAGTACGCGGTTGAACAGCGGTCGGTCGATGGAGTCACGCAACTCGGCGTAGGCCTTGAAGCTGATCCCGGTGACAAACAGGTTAGGGTCGAAACTCGGCTGGCTGACCATGGCCAGGACTTCGCCGGTTTTCGGGTCCAGCGCCACCACGGCGCCGCGCCGCCCGCCCAATGCCATCTCCGCCGCTTCCTGCAGCTTGATGTCCAGGCTCAACACAATGTCCTTGCCGGGAATCGGATCGGTGCGTTTGAGCACGCGCAACACGCGGCCACGGGCGTTGGTCTCGACTTCTTCGTAACCCACCTGGCCGTGCAGTTCCGGCTCGTAGAAACGCTCGATGCCGGTCTTGCCGATATGGTGGGTGCCGCTGTAGTTGACCGGGTCGAGGCTCTTGAGCTCTTTCTCGTTGATCCGTCCCATGTAGCCGACCGAATGCGCAAAGTGCGCACCCTGTGGGTAATGACGCACCAACTGTGCCACCACTTCCACACCCGGCAAACGGAACTGGTTCACCGCGATACGGGCGATCTGCTCTTCGGTCAGCTCGAACAGGATCGGCACCGGCTCGAATGGCCGACGTCCCTGCCTCATGCGTTTTTCGAAGACCACCCGGTCTTCCGGCGTCAATTGCAAGACTTCGACGATGACATCAAGGACTTGCTGCCAGTCACCGGAACGCTCGCGGGTCATGCTCAGGCTGAAGCTGGGCCGGTTGTCCGCGACCACCACGCCATTGCGGTCGAAAATCAGCCCACGGGTCGGCGGAATCGGCTGCACATGCACCCGGTTGTTTTCCGACAGCGTGGAGTGATACTCGTACTGGATCACCTGCAGGAAATACAGGCGGGCGATCAGCACACACATCAGCCCGACGACCAGAATCGCACCAAACACGACCCGAGCGCGTACAAGACGTGCGTCTTTCTCGTGGTCCTTGATGCGGATCGGCTGGGTCATCGGGAGGGGCGCAGATTATTTGTGGTAAGGGTGCCCGGACAGGACTGTCCAGGCGCGATACAGCTGTTCACCGATCAGAATCCTTACCAACGGGTGCGGCAACGTCAGCGCCGACAGCGACCAGCGCTGGTCTGCCCGCGCGCAGACTTCCGGCGCCAGCCCTTCAGGGCCACCGACCATGAAGTTGACGGTGCGCGAGTCCAGGCGCCAGCGATCCAGTTCCACCGCCAGTTGCTCGGTGCTCCAGGGTTTGCCGTGCACTTCGAGGGTGACGATGCGCTCATTGGGGCCGACCTTGGCCAACATGGCTTCGCCTTCCTGGCGGATAAAGCGCGCCACATCGGCATTCTTGCCCCGGGTGTTGAGCGGTATTTCCACCAGTTCCAGCGACAGCTCAGCGGGCAGACGCTTGGCATACTCGTGCCAGCCTTCTTCCACCCACTTGGGCATGCGTGAACCGACAGCGATCAGACGCAGGCGCACAGCCGTTCCTTATTCCTGGTCTTTGTTGAGCTTGTCGAAGTGCGCGTGGCCCACTTCCGGGCTGTGGTGCTTGCCATCAGCGGCACGGCTCTGCTCGGCGCCTTTCCACAGACGCTCCAGGTCGTAGAACTGACGGGCGTTGGAGGTCATCATGTGAACGATCACATCGTCCATGTCCAGCAGCACCCAGTCGCTGTCGCCCTTGCCTTCTTCACCCAGTGGCTTGACGCCTTGGGCTTTGACGGCTTCGCGAACCTTGTCCAGCATCGCGCCGATCTGGCGGTTGGAGGTACCGGTGGCGATGATCATGAAGTCGGTGATGCTCTGCTTGTCGCGCACGTCCAGGACCTGGATGTCCTGGGCCTTCACGTCTTCCAGGGCGGCAACGGCGACTTTTACCAGCTCTTCGCCAGCCAGTTCCGGGCCAACGTGGGCTTCAACCGGCAGCGGGGCGCTTTTGAACGTGCCTTTGCGTTTTACTTTGCTTACGTCTTTGTTCGTCATAAAAAACTCGTTTTGCTCGTATGTTCGGGCGCTCGCTGCACGACTGTTCGTGCGTTCAAGCGCGCCTTTTCAGTTCGACGCACGGTAAAGCCCGTGCGCATCGATGTAGGCCAGGACCGCGTCAGGCACCAGGAAACGTACCGACTTCCCGCTGGCCAGCAGTTGACGGATCTGGGTGGCGGACACCGCAAGCGGGGTCTGCCAGACGAATGCAATATTCCCGTTCGGCCCGGTCAGGGCCAAGGGGTCACTTACCGACCGCGCGGCCAGCAGGTTGCGCAAGGCATCCGGCGGTTCGCTGTCGGCATCCGGGCGTTGCAAAACCAGGATGTGGCAATGCTGGAGGAGTTCCTCCCAGCGGTGCCAAGAGGGCAGGCCGCAAAATGCGTCCCAGCCCAAAAGCAGAAACAACTGGTCATCTGCGGCCAACTCGGCGCGCATCAGTTCCAGGGTGTCGACAGTGTAGGACGGTTTATCGCGTTTGAGTTCGCGGTCGTCCACCACCAGCGGCGATACGCCCTCTACCGCCAGGCGCACCATTTCCAGACGTTGTTGCGGCGACACCTGCGGCGTATCGCGATGGGGCGGCCGTGCGTTGGGCATCACGCGCAGCTCGTCCAGCGCGAGGGCATCCGCGACTTCCAGGGCGCTGCGCAAATGGCCGATGTGCACGGGGTCGAAAGTACCGCCGAGCAGCCCGATGCGTTTAACCATCAAGTGCGCACATGACCGTCGCCGAACACCACGTACTTCTCGCTGGTCAGCCCTTCCAGGCCAACCGGGCCGCGTGCATGGAGCTTGTCGGTGGAGATGCCGATCTCCGCGCCCAGGCCGTACTCGAAGCCGTCGGCAAAACGCGTCGAGGCGTTGATCATCACCGAAGCGGAATCCACTTCGTTGAGGAAACGCCGCGCATCGCTGAAATGCTCGGAGACAATGGCGTCAGTGTGCTTGGAGCCGTATTGATTGATGTGTTCAATGGCCTCGTCCAGGTCATCGACAATCTTGATCGACAGGATCGGTGCCGTGTATTCGGTGTACCAGTCCAGCTCGGTCGCTTCGATCACGTCCGCGCCCAGCAGTGCACGGGTGCGTTCGCAGCCGCGCAGTTCCACGCCCTTGTCGCGGTAGATGGCAGCCAGCGGCGGCAGCACGCGATCGGCAATGCCGACGTGCACCAGCAGGGTTTCCATGGTGTTGCACGGGGCGTAACGGTGGGTCTTGGCGTTGTCGGCGATGCGGATGGCCTTGTCGATATCGGCAGCAACGTCGATGAACACGTGGCACACGCCGTCCAGGTGCTTGATCACCGGCACCTTGGCATCACGGCTGACACGTTCGATCAGGCTCTTGCCACCGCGCGGCACGATCACGTCGACAAATTCCGGCATGGTGATCAGCGCGCCGACAGCGGCGCGGTCGGTGGTTTCCACCACTTGCACCACTTCAGCCGGCAGTTCGGCCACGGCCAGGCCTTGCTGGATGCACGTCGCGATGGCGCGGTTGGAATTGATTGCCTCGGAACCGCCACGCAGGATGGTGGCATTGCCGGACTTGAGGCACAGGCTCGCGGCGTCGATGGTCACGTTCGGGCGCGACTCATAGATGATGCCGATCACGCCCAGCGGCACGCGCATCTTGCCGACCTGGATGCCGGACGGCAGGTAACGCATATCGCGGATTTCACCGATGGGGTCAGGCAGCTTGGCCACCTGACGCAAGCCTTCGATCATGTCATCGATACGTGCCGGGGTCAGCGCCAGGCGGTCCAGCAGGGCCGGCTCCAGGCCATTGGCGCGGCCGTTGGCCAGGTCCAGGTCGTTGGCGGCGGCGAGTTCGGAGCGCGAAGCATCCAGAGCATCGGCGGCAGCCAGCAGGGCACGGTTCTTCTGCGCAGTGCTCGCACGGGCGATCAACCGCGAGGCCTGACGGGCAGCGCGACCCAGGCGGGTCATGTAGTCAAGAACGGACTCAGTCATGGTCAGGGAGTCTTGGCAAAGAGGAAAGCGGCAGATTATAGCTGTGACGCCGCCCGACTGACAGCGGTGACGGGCGGATGGTCGAAATGAACTGTAAAAACCTGGGGTTCAGCGGTAATTAAGGTGGGAGTTGTTATTATTCGGTCACATTTAGCCGTATTAACCCCTGACCGCCATGCCCCAACTCCCCTCCAGCGCCCTGCCCGACTGCTTCTTCGACCGAGATGCGCAACTGCTTGCGCGCGACTTGCTCGGAAAAGTCATACGCCATCGCGTTGGCGAAATCTGGCTTTCGGCGCGAATTATTGAAACCGAAGCCTATTACGTGGCCGAAAAAGGCAGCCACGCCTCACTGGGCTACACAGAAAAGCGTAAGGCTTTGTTTCTGGATGGTGGCCATATCTACATGTACTACGCCCGTGGCGGCGATTCCTTGAACTTCAGCGCCCAGGGGCCGGGCAATGCCGTGCTGATCAAATCGGCTTATCCGTGGGTGGACGAAATCTCCGGCCCGGCCAGCCTGGCGCAGATGTTATTGAACAACCCGAATGCCGACGGCAGCCCGCGCCCCACGCAGAAACTGTGTGCCGGCCAGACCCTGCTGTGCAAAGCCCTGGGCCTGAAAGTGCCGATGTGGGACGCCAAGCGCTTTGACGAGGAACTGCTCTACGTCGAAAACGTGGGCCAGGTACCGACCCAGATCATCCAGACAACCCGCCTGGGCATCCCCAGTGGGCGCGATGAACACCTGATGTACCGCTTTGTCGATGCTGGCTATGCGCCGTATTGCACACGGAACCCGCTACGCCGGGGCCAGGTCGAAGGCCGGGATTATTTTTTGATTTGAATGAACATAAGAACCGAAAGCACAGCAGATCCAATGTGGGAGGGGGCAAGCCCCCTCCCACAATTGATTTCCAGTGACTAAGGGTTATGTATTTCACAGAGGGAGTGAGGTTTTATGGGCCAATGGCTCGATAGCATTACTGGCTGGCTGACCGTCAACCCGCAATGGCTGGCGGCGGCGGTGTTTATCGTCGCGTGCGTGGAATGCCTGGCCATCGCCGGGCTGATCGTGCCGGGCACGGTGTTGCTGTTTGCTATTGCGGCGCTGGCCGGCAGCGGTGCGCTGTCGTTGAGTGAAACGCTGTTGCTGGGCTTTCTCGGCGGCTTATTGGGCGATGGAGTTTCCTACTTCCTGGGCCGACATTTCCACCAGAACATCCGGCGCCTGCCCGGCCTGCGCCACCACCCCGAATGGATGAATGGTGCAGAGACCTACTTTCACAAGTACGGCATCGCCAGCCTGCTGGTCGGACGTTTCATCGGCCCCCTGCGCCCGATGCTGCCGATGGTGGCTGGCATGTGCGACATGCCGTTCCCGCGCTTTGCCCTGGTGAGCGTTCTTGCCGCTGCCGGCTGGACGGTGGCTTACTTGCTGCCGGGCTGGGCCACTGGCGCCGCGTTCCGCCTGCCGCTGCCGGAAGGTTTCTGGCCGGAGGCAGGTGTTGTCACGGCCTGCCTGGCGGTGCTGCTGGGACTGACCTTGAACAGCAGCCTGCGCGGCCATCGTCGCGCCACCCTGTGGACAGGCTGCGCCAGTCTGATTCTTTTGCTTGCGCTGTTTATCGGCTATCACCACCTCAACGATTTCGACCAGGGTCTGAGCGCGCTGGTGCAGGAGCATCGCAGCGCCTGGCTGGATGAAACCATGGTGATGGTCACCCAGTTGGGTGAGTTCAAGAAGATGTTCGTCGCTAGCGCCGTGTTCACCGGCCTGCTATTACTGGCACGACAATGGCGCCACGCACTGTTCGTCGGCGCCACGCTGGCCGGGGCCGCCGTGATCAACACCGGGACCAAGTTGTTTTTCGCCCGTGGTCGCCCGGAAATCCTGACAGACCCCCTCACCAGCTTCAGCATGCCCAGTGGCCACGCCTCCGGCGCCTTTGCGTTTTTCCTGGCACTGGCAGTGCTGGCCGGACGCGGCCAACCGACACGGCTGCGCCTGACCTGGATATTGCTGGGCTGCATTCCCGCCGCATTTATCGCGTTGTCTCGGGTGTACCTGGGCGCTCATTGGCCCAGCGACATCCTGGCCGGCACGCTGCTGGCGATGACCGTATGCGCATTCAGCCTGACGGTCAGCCAATACCGCAGCCCGTTGCCGCCGATGCCGGCCAAAGCCTGGTGGCTGGTGCTACCGGCCGTGGTGGCAGTTCTCGGGTTTATCGCCTTTACTGGCACGTCCCACGCACTGCTCAGGTACGCCTACTGACCCTTGGCGGGGCCAATCCAGTCGACTGGCGCGACGCGGCGTTCGGTATAACGCTCGCGCCGCTCCAATAGCATTTCATCGGCGATCTCTGCGGCGCGCGTGGCGATAAATTCAGCGCCGCGCTTTTCATCCTTGCGGATCAGTTGCGTGGTGATGCTGACAAAAAAGGCGTCCCAAGTGGCCATTTCCGATTGCGTTAGCCGAATCATTCCCATCCCCAGATCAAGGTGTGTGATCGGGGACTATTTCAGTCGGCCCCAAGGCGCAACGAAGGAAAATTCTGAGAGTCTGGCCAGTGAATTCCGAAACTCAGGTAAACAACTCACCCTGTAGCTCATCGAGCAGCATCTGGATTGCATCCAGCCGCTGTTGCGGATCGTCGAGCTGCAGCAGGTCGATCTTGTCAGCCTCGGTGAAGGGCAGCAGATAAGCCAACTGATTGCCCAAGGCTTGCTGGCCATCGGCGTGGGCGTCCATGTCCAGCGAGGCGACCATGGGATGCTCGGCCAACGCTTCAAGCAACGCCAACAGATCGGCATCCTCGTCTTCCAATGGCCGGTCCGGCTTTTCGCCCAGCCATTGCACGTCGGCCACCAGCAGTTGGTCCTTCTGCACGTTAGCGTCACGCACGCGGAAACGGCGCCCACCTTCGACACGAATCCCCAGCAAGCCGTTGTCCTGTTGCTTGAAGTCGCGAATCAGCGCTTCGCAGCCGATCAGCGCATAGCCGTCGGGGGCCATGCCCACTTCCTTGCCGTCAAGGATGCACACCACGCCGAAGCCTTCACCCTTTTTCATGCAACGACTGATCATGTCCAGATAGCGCGCCTCAAATATTTGCAGGTCGAGGGTGCAACCGGGGAACAGCACAGTATTGAGCGGGAACAGCGCCAGACTCATAAAGGTTTCCTTAAACCTGGTTTAAACAATCACTGACACAGCCAACGGCAGGAACACCGCCGTGGCCACGCCCATCAGACTCATGGCCAGCGCCGCAAAGGCGCCGCACTCTTCGCTTTCCTGCAGGGCCACCGAGGTGCCGACGGCGTGGGCGGTCATGCCCAACGCCATGCCGCGCGCCTCGGGGCTGTGCACGCCCAGGCGCGACAGCAGCGCCGGCCCCACCATCGCCCCCACGACACCCGTGATCAGCACAAACACCGCCGCCAGCGCCGCCACGCCGCCAATCTGTTCGGCCACCAGCATGGCAATCGGCGAGGTTACCGACTTGGGCGCCATGGTCATCAGCATCATGTGTTCAGCGCCGAACCACCAACCGAGCAGCACACACAGGCCGGTAGCCAGAACGCCGCCTATTACCAGCGTAGTAAAAATCGGCCAGAACAATTGGCGAATGCGCCGCAGATTGAGATACAGCGGCACCGCCAGCGCCACCGTGGCAGGCCCCAGCAGAATACCCATGATTTCGGTGCTCTTGCGGTACTCGGCGTAGCTCAGGCCGCAGGTGAGCAACACGCCGATCACCAGCAGCATTGAGACCAGCACCGGTTGCAGGAAGATCCAGCGGGTTTTCTCGAACCCCGCGAGCACCAGCTGATAGGCGCCCAGGGTGATACCGATACCAAACAGCGGATGATGAATAACGGCCGTCCACGCGCCATGCCAGTCGAAGATCATTGATCCTTCTCCTTGCGCTTGACCATCTGTTGCATCAGCACGCCCACAAAAGCCATGGCGATCACCAGTGACAACACCAGCGCACCGACAATGGCCCAGAAATCAGCCGCGATGTCCTTGGCGTAGACCATCACCCCGACTGCCGGCGGCACCAGCAGCAATGGCAAATAGCGCAACAGGCTGCCAGCCGCGAGGCTCAGCGGCTCGCCCACCTCGCCACGCCAGATCAGGAAACCCAGCATCAGCAACAGGCCAATGATCGGCCCCGGCAGTACCGGCAGCAGCAAATGATTGATCGCCGTGCCAATCAACTGAAACAGCACCAGCCATGTCAGACCACGTAACAGCATCCGTCCTCTCCCCCTCTGAACCCGCCCGCATTATAAGCATGCCGGCCCTATGCATCGGCATTCGCCAAAAGCATGGTGGGTTGACCGGGCTGGTTGCCCGTGATGATCTACATTGGTTCTCTGTAATCCATAAAACTGCATCGATGAACCAAGGAGAGACGCAATGCCCTATGTACCTGTAGCGCAGCTCAAAGATTATGTCGGCAAGGAACTGGGACGTTCCGAATGGCTCACCATCGACCAGGCACGTATCAACCTGTTCGCAGAGGCCACTGGCGATCATCAGTTCATCCACGTCGACCCGGTCAAGGCGGCGCAAACGCCGTTCGGCAGCACCATTGCCCACGGTTTCCTGTCTCTGTCGCTGATGCCCAAGTTGATGGAAGACATCCTGATCATGCCCGAAGGCCTGAAAATGGCGGTCAACTATGGCCTGGACAGCGTGCGTTTTATCCAGCCGGTGAAGGTCAATTCCAAGGTGCGCCTGAACGTCACCCTCACTGATGTCACCGAAAAAAAACCCGGCCAGTGGCTGTTCAAGGCCACCGCCACGCTGGAAATCGAAGGCCAGGAAAAACCGGCGTACATCGCTGAGTCGCTGTCACTCTGCTTCGTGTAAGCGCTTCCCTGTGGTGAGGGACTGAAACTCACCACAGGGCATGTAAATTTATGTATGAACCTCGCAGCTGCGGCATACTCGGCGCTCAATTATCCGGATCCCGCTATGCGCCCACTCGCCCCCCTTGCCCTTGCCCTGTTGCTCACCGCTTGCGGAGACGGCGAATCGCTGTTGCCGCCCGATGCGCGCCTGCCCGACGGCGGCCGCTACCGGGGCGATGTGGTCAACGGTTTGCTGCAAGGCCAGGGCCGTGTGGACTACCCCAACGGCAGTTGGTACGCCGGCGCATTCGACAAGGGCCAGTGGCACGGCCAGGGCGAATGGCACGGCAGCAACGGCGAAGTCTATAAGGGCCAGTTCCAGCAAGGCCTGTTCGACGGCCAGGGCAGCCTGACCACCGCAGCCAGCCAGTATGTCGGCGGTTTCCGCGCCGGCCGGCGCAACGGCGAAGGCACCCTCAAAGAGGGGCAGATGACCTACCGTGGCGAATTCAAAGACGATCAATATTCCGGCCTCGGCCGCCTGGAGCTGGCCGACGGCAGCCAGTACCAGGGCCAGTTCGCCCACGGCAAACCCAACGGCGAAGGCCAGCGCAACGACGACAGCGGCAACCAGTTCAGCGGGCACTTCGTCGATGGTCAGTTGGAGGGCAACGGCACCTTCAACAGCGCCGACGGCGACATCTATGTCGGCCAATTCAAGCAGAACCAGCTCAACGGCAAGGGCCGCTATGAAAACGCCGACGGCGACGTGTGGATCGGCCAGTTCAAGGAAGGCGCGCTCAGCGGCAAGGGCGAGCTGATCGGCGTGGACGGCAGCCATTACGTCGGCCAGTTCAGCGATTGGCGCTTTACCGGCGAAGGCCGCCTGAACCTCACCGACGGCAGCTTCTATATCGGCGGCTTCGACAGCGACAACTATCAGGGTCGCGGCACCCTGGTACTCTCCGACGGCACCGTGCAGGCCGGGACCTGGGTCAACGGCATGCGCGTGCGTGACGCCGACGGCACGTTGCTGCCCGACCCGCTGGAAATCGGCGTGCTGGTCCAAGGCCGCTTGCTCGATGCTGCGCTCGCCGCCGTGCCCGCCTCAACACCTGCCGTGGAGCTGTATACCCTGGCCGTGGCCGGCGACGGCAAACAAAGCGTGTTCCTGCGCGAAGCCGATTACGTCAGCAACATGCTCGCCACGCGCTTCGGCGCACGCGGGCAGATCCGCCTGGTCAACCACCGCGACCATATCGCCGACCGCCCCCTGGCCACCCGCGAAAGCCTGCGCCGCGCCGTGCAAACCCTGGCCGAGCGCACCGGCCCGGAAGACCTGGTGTTTATCTACATGACCAGCCACGGCACCCACGAACATGAACTGGTGCTGGACCAGCCACGCATGGAGCTGGCCGACTTGCCGGCCGATGAGCTGGCCGCCGTGCTTGCACCGCTGAAAAACCGCGACAAGATCGTCGTGATTTCCGCCTGCTATTCCGGCGGCTTTATCCCCGCGCTCAAAGATGATCGCACCCTGATCATGACGGCTTCCCGCGCCGACCGCGTGTCCTTCGGCTGCTCCGAAGAGGCCGACTTCACCTACTTTGGCGACGCCCTCTTCGCCCAAGCCTTCAACCAGACCGACGACTTGCAGCAAGCCTTCAAACTGGCGCAGCTGCATGTGAGCGAACGCGAACAGGCCGACAATTTCGAAGCGTCCGAACCGCAGATCTGGGCCCCCAAAGGCGTGATCGCCCATTGGCAACTTTTACGCAAACAGCAGGCACGAAAGGCGCTCGAAAGCGTCTCAATGAATAGCAAGGAAGCCAAAGGCAACTAAGCTGTAACGTGTAACAAGGGGGAAACACTATGTACCTGACACCTCAGCATATCTTGCTCGCGGGGGCCTCCGGCCTCACTGGCGAACACCTGCTCGACCGCCTGCTCAACGAACCCACCGTAACCCGCGTGCTCGCCCCGAGCCGCAAGCCGCTGGCCGAACATCCGCACCTGGAAAACCCGGTGGGTGACCCGGCGGTGTTCCTGCCGCAACTGAGCGGCCGGGTGGATATCGCCTTCTGCTGCCTGGGCACCACGATCAAAAAAGCCGGCTCGGAAGAGGCCTTCCGTGCGGTTGACCTGGATCTGGTCGTCGCCTTCGCCAAGCGCGCGCGGGAACTGGGCGCACGGCACCTGATCGTGATCAGCGCGATTGGCGCCGACCCCAAATCCTCGATTTTCTACAACCGTGTCAAAGGGGAAATGGAACAGGCGCTCAAGGCCCAAGGCTGGCCGCAACTGACCATCGTGAGGCCTTCGCTGTTATTGGGAGAACGGCTGGAACCGCGTTTGGCCGAGCAACTGGCCGGGCCGTTGTCACGGTTGATTCCAGGCAAGTACAGAGGGATCGAAGTGTGCGAGCTGGCCCGAGCCATGTGGCGCCTGGCGCTGGAAGAGCAGGATGGGGTGCGGGTGGTGGAGTCGGACGATCTGCGCAAACTGGGTAAGTAAGAGCTGACACAGAGCAAATGTGGGAGGGGGCTTGCCCCCGATGGCGGTGGGTCAGTCTGCCTATGGGTTGACTGAAACACTGCTATCGGGGGGCAAGCCCCCTCCCACATTGGCCTGTGGTGTTTTTAAGATCCAGGCTACAGCCCGCCCGTGGCATTAAACCCCACGCCCAGCACTGTCAACACCGACAACGGCAGCAACAAGGTGTCGAGCAACGCACTCGCCGGCAGGTCGACGCCGGGATAGCTCGGCGCCTCGGCACCAAACCGGTCCTTGGCGCAGCAGCCGCCATTCATCGCATACAGGTCCAACCGCGTGCCGGCATACACCACCGGCGCGCCCGGTTGCGCGGCGTCCAGGGTGCGGGCCGTGGCGCAGCCGGTCAGGTGCAACGCCAACACCAGCAGCAGCGCCTTATTCATCACTGCTCAAATGGTGCTCGCCCCAACGCGGCAGCATGTCCTGGGGGATGTTGAGCAGGTTGAGAATCCGCGCGACCACAAAGTCCACCAGATCATCAATGGTTTGCGGCTGGTGATAAAAGCCTGGCGACGCGGGCAAGATGGTCACGCCCATGTTAGACAGCTTGAGCATGTGCTCCAGATGAATGCTCGAATACGGCGCCTCGCGTGGCACCAGAATCAACTGGCGACGCTCTTTCAAGGTCACGTCTGCCGCGCGCTCGATCAGGTTATTGCAGGCCCCGGTGGCAATCGCCGACAAGGTGCCAGTGGAGCACGGCACCACCACCATCGCCGCCGGCGCGCCGGAGCCCGAGGCCACCGGCGACATCCAGTCTTCTTTGCCGTAGACCTTGATCTGTCCCGCCGCCGCACCGGTGTACTCGGTGAGGAAGGCCTGCATCATCTGCACCTTGGCCGGCAGTGCCACGTCGGTCTCGGTGGCCATCACCAGTTGTGCGGCCTTGGAGATCAGGAAGTGCACCTCGCGGTCCTCGCGCACCAGGCAATCGAGCAGGCGCAGGCCATAGGGCGCACCCGAAGCACCGGTCATCGCCAGGGTAATGCGTTCCGGGCCGCTCATTTGAGCGCCTCGGCCAGCTTGCCATGCAGGCCGCCAAAGCCGCCGTTGCTCATGACCACCACGTGGGTGCCCGGTTTGGCCTGCTGTTTGACGTACTCGATAATGCCTTCAATGCTGTCGCAAACCGTCGACGGCACGGTGCACAACGCTGCAATGCCCGGCAGGTCCCAGCCGAGGTTGGGCGGCGCATACCACACAGCCTGATCGGCGTCGTTGACGCTTTCGGGCAAGCCATCACGGTGCGCGCCGAGCTTCATGGAGTTGGAGCGCGGTTCGATGATCGCAATGATCGGAGCATCTCCCACACGCTTGCGCAGGCCATCCAGTGTGGTGGCGATCGCCGTGGGGTGGTGGGCAAAGTCATCGTAGATGGTAATCCCGTTGACATCGGCGACTTTTTCCATGCGCCGCTTCACGCTCTTGAACGCGCTCAAAGCAGCAATGCCCATGGACGGCACCACGCCCACATGCCGCGCCGCCGCCAACGTCACCAAGGCGTTAGCGACGTTGTGCTGGCCGGTCATATCCCATTCGACGATGCCCTGGGCTTCGCCTTCGAACAGCACTTCAAACCTGGAACCGTCTTCGCTGAGCAACTTGACCTGCCACTGCCCGCCGACGCCGGTGGTTTGCACCGGGGTCCAGCAGCCCATCTCGATCACGCGCTGCAAGGCCGGCTCGGTGGTAGGGTGAATCACCAGGCCTTCGCTCGGAATGGTGCGCACCAGGTGATGAAATTGACGCTCAATCGCCGGTAGATCGGGGAAGATATCCGCGTGATCGAACTCAAGATTGTTCAGGATCGCCGTACGCGGACGGTAGTGGACAAACTTGGAGCGCTTGTCGAAAAACGCGCTGTCGTATTCGTCCGCTTCAATCACAAAGAACGGCGTATCGCCCAAGCGCGCCGACACCGAGAAGTTCTGCGGCACACCGCCGATCAGGAAGCCAGGGCTCATGCCCGCGTGCTCCAAAACCCAGGCGAGCATGCTGCTGGTGGTGGTCTTGCCGTGAGTGCCGGCCACGGCCAGTACCCAGCGGCCTTGCAGGACGTGGTCGGCCAGCCATTGCGGGCCGGACACGTAAGGCAAGCCTTTATTGAGTACGTATTCGACCGCGGGGTTGCCACGGGACATGGCATTGCCGATCACCACCAGGTCAGGCACCGGGTCAAATTGCGCGGGGTCGTAACCTTGGGTCAGCTCAATGCCCTGGGCTTCGAGTTGCGTACTCATGGGCGGGTAAACGTTGGCATCGGAGCCTGTCACGTGATGACCCAATTCTTTGGCCAAAACCGCCATCGAGCCCATGAAAGTGCCGCAGATACCAAGAATATGAATGTGCATAGTCGACCTCGTAAACATCGAGGCAGGTTAGCGCAGGGGGGCGAAAATCGCACTCTTTAGCTGTAGGACCTGACCACAGTCACCCGGATAGGGACGCCCGTGCGATGCCGTGCCGGCGCAGCTTTCTATAGAGTGTGTTACGGCTGACACCCAATTGCTCCGCCGTGTGGGTCATGTGCCAGCGTTGTTGCTCCAGGGCGGTGAGCAAGGCGAGTCGCTCGGCGTCTTCCAGAGGTAACTCTGCGGGCTTGGCCCCCGTCACCGGATGCGGCCGGGCCTGGCGGATCGACGCGGGCAAGTCTTCCAGCCCCACGCGCCCGTTGTCACACAGCGCCGCCAGCGTGCGCAGAACCGTGCGCAGTTGTCGCACATTACCGGGCCAGGCAAAGGTCAGCAGCGCCGAACGCGCTGCCGGGTCGAGTTGTACGGTTTGCCCGCCCGCCTCTTCAGCCAGCAGGAAATCCAGCAACTGGGATTTATCGCTGCGCTCGCGCAACGCCGGCAAACCCACTTCCAGGCCATTGAGCCGGTAATACAAGTCCTCACGGAAACTGCCGTCCTGCACACGCGCCAGCAAATTGCGGTGCGTTGCGCTGACGATTCTGACGTTCACCGCCTCGGGCTCACCGCCGATGGGTACCACCATGCGATCCTCCAGCACCCTTAATAGACGGGTTTGCAGCGCCAGAGGCATATCGCCGATTTCATCGAGGAACAGGGTGCCGCCATCCGCCTGCTGCAACTTGCCCCGCATCCCTTCTTTGCGTGCCCCGGTGAAACTGCCGCCGCGATATCCGAACAGCTCACTCTCGATCAGGCTTTCCGGGATGGCGGCGCAGTTGAGGGCGACGAAGGCTTTGTCGGCACGCTGGCTGGCGTGATGCACAGCCTTGGCAAAAGCTTCTTTGCCGCTGCCGGTTTCCCCGTTAATCAACAGCGGCACATCACGCTCGAATACCCGCAGGGCCTTGCGGAAATCGTTTTGCAACGCGGGGTCACCCAGGCAGATGCCGGCCAGACGGGCAGGCTCCGGCTTGCTGATGGGTACCGACACACTGCGCGGCAGCCCACGCAACGCGGCAAACAAGCGCCGCCCGTCACGGGTACGCAGCGGCCAACTGGCGGTCGCATTGGCGCTGGCGCGACCGAGCAACTGATCCAGGGAGCAGTCGAAAAACGCTTCCACAGGCTTCCCCAGCAAATCGCCACGCACCTGCCCCAACAGGTTCAGTGCGCTCTGGTTGAGCGCACAAATGCGCCCTTCGCCATCGAACGCCAACAACCCTTCGCTGAACAGGCCCACCGACTCGGCCTGCAAATGAAAGCGCAGCAACCAGTGATGTTCAAAGTGACGCAGGAAGTAACAACTCTCGATCATCTTCGCCGACAGATTCACCAGCGCCATCGTGTGGAACTGACTCTGGCGCGACACCGCTTCCCGGGCCGACGACACGTCCAGCACTGCCAGCAGTTCGCCATGGGGGTCGAACACCGGGCTTGCCGAGCAGGTCAGCCCGGTATGACGGCCACGGAAGTGCTCGTCGCGATGAATGGTCAGGGACTGGCGCTCCACCAGGCAGGTGCCGATGCCATTAGTGCCTTCGCAGGCCTCGCTCCAATCAGCACCGAGCCACAACCCGGCACGCTCGAAAATCTTGCGCTCGGACGGCGCTGTGACACAGTTGAGGATCACCCCGCGCGCATCGGTGAGAAGCACCGCGTGGCCGGCGCCGGAGAGTTGCTGGTGCAGGCTGTTCATCTCCGTGCCGGCGATGTGCAGGACTTGTTGCAGGCGCTCGCGGCTTTCCAGCAAACGGCCGTGTTCGAGCACGGTGGGGGCGATGGTTTGCGCAGGGTCGAGGTGGTAATCCTCCAGGCACCGCAGCCAGGAACGGGCGATGGACGGATCGCTGGACGGGTCGCGGCCACGCGCCACGGTGATGACTTGCTGGGCATGGCGGCTGAAATGATCGTTGTGCATGTTCTTATTATTCTCCCTGCGTGAGAACGCCCAGCATCCCCCAGCCCTGCGACAGATGCAATCCCGTGCCGACCCACCGGTCACAGGCTGTACCGTTTATGGCACAAACTGTCACATGCGCTGTACCAGTCGTGTGACAGCAACGCCTTGCAACAAACCCCAACCCCTTGATTTACCTGGCCCTCAAAGCAGTGGCCCAACCTTTGCTCTACGCTTTATCAAGCGCTTGAGCGCTGCACTCCAATAAACATAAAAGCCAGGAGATACCCACCATGCGTTACGCACACCCCGGTACTGAAGGCGCGATCGTTTCGTTCAAGGCCAAGTACGGCAACTACATTGGTGGCGAATTCGTTGCGCCGGTCGACGGCAACTATTTCACCAACACCTCGCCGGTCAACGGCAAGCCTATAGCCGAGTTCCCGCGCTCCACTGCCAAAGACATCGACAAGGCACTCGACGCCGCCCACGCCGCCGCTGACGCCTGGGGCAAGACCTCGGCTCAGGACCGCTCGCTGGTGCTGCTGAAAATCGCCGACCGCATCGAACAGAACCTTGAACTGCTGGCCATCACCGAAACCTGGGACAACGGCAAGGCCGTGCGTGAAACCCTCAACGCCGACATTCCACTGGCCGCCGACCACTTCCGCTACTTCGCCGGCTGTATTCGCGCCCAGGAAGGCACCAGCGCCGAGATCAACGAACACACCGCGTCCTACCACTTCCATGAGCCTCTGGGCGTAGTCGGCCAGATCATCCCGTGGAACTTCCCGATCCTGATGGCTGCGTGGAAACTCGCGCCGGCCCTGGCCGCCGGTAACTGCGTGGTGCTCAAGCCCGCCGAGCAAACGCCGCTGGGCATCACCGTACTGATGGAAGTAATCGGCGACCTGCTGCCGCCGGGCGTGCTTAACGTGGTGCAAGGTTTCGGCAAAGAAGCCGGCGAGGCCCTGGCCACCAGCAAGCGTATCGCCAAGATCGCCTTTACCGGCTCGACCCCGGTGGGTTCGCACATCATGCATGCGGCGGCCGAGAACATTATTCCGTCCACCGTCGAGTTGGGCGGCAAGTCACCGAACATCTTCTTCGCCGACATCATGAAAGCCGAACCGTCGTTCATCGAGAAAGCCGCCGAAGGCCTGGTGCTGGCATTCTTCAACCAAGGCGAGGTGTGCACCTGCCCATCCCGTGCGCTGGTGGAAGAATCGATCTACGACGACTTCATGAAGGTGGTGATGAAGAAAATCGAGCAGATCAAACGCGGCGACCCACTGGACACCGACACCATGGTCGGCGCCCAGGCGTCCGAACAGCAGTTCGACAAGATCCTGTCCTACCTGGAAATCGCCAAGGGTGAAGGCGCGCAACTGCTGACCGGCGGCAAGGTCGAGCAACTCACCGGCGACATGGCGGGCGGCTATTACATCCAGCCGACCCTGCTCAAGGGCACCAACGACATGCGCGTGTTCCAGGAAGAAATCTTCGGCCCAGTGGTGAGCATCACCACCTTCAAGGACGAAGCTGAAGCCCTGGCGATTGCCAACGACACCGAGTTCGGCCTCGGCGCCGGCGTGTGGACCCGCGACATCAACCGCGCCTACCGCATGGGCCGGGCGATCAAGGCGGGCCGCGTGTGGACCAACTGCTACCACCTGTACCCGGCGCATGCCGCGTTTGGCGGTTACAAGAAGTCCGGCGTGGGTCGCGAAACCCACAAGATGATGTTGGATCATTACCAGCAGACCAAAAACTTGCTGGTGAGCTACGACATTAATCCGTTGGGCTTCTTCTAACTACCGCCCCTCCCACCTTTGAAATGCAATCAACTGTGGGAGGGGACTTTGCCCCTCCCAGAGTTTTAGATCTTCATAAGTACTTGCGATGTGCATTCGGCATAAATAAGCCGAGTTAAAAACAATAACAATGAAAGGTACTTTCCCATGCCTAACGAACCCACTGGCTCTTCCGTCGACTTCGAAAAAGTCGGCACCGATTACTTCCAACAACGCGAACTGAAAAAAGGCGCCGCCGGCTGGGTGCTGTTAGTTGGCCTTGGCGTTGCCTACGTGATCTCCGGCGACTACGCCGGCTGGAACTTCGGCCTGGCCCAGGGTGGTTGGGGCGGAATGTTCCTCGCTACATTGCTGATGGCCACCATGTACCTGTGCATGTGTTTTTCCCTGGCCGAACTGTCTTCCATGATTCCTACCGCTGGCGGTGGCTACGGCTTCGCCCGCAGTGCATTTGGCCCCTGGGGCGGGTTCCTGACAGGCACCGCGATCCTGATCGAATACGCCATTGCCCCCGCCGCCATCGCCGTGTTTATCGGCGCCTATTGCGAGTCACTGTTCGGCATTGGCGGCTGGATGATCTACCTGGCGTTCTACATCATCTTTATCGGCATCCATATTTTCGGGGTTGGCGAGGCTTTAAAGCTGATGTTCGTGATCACCGCCGTCGCCGCGATTGCCCTGGGCGTCTTCCTGGTAGCCATGGTGCCGCACTTCAACGTCGCCAACCTGCTGGACATTCCCGTGTCCGAGGCCAAGGGCGCCAGCACCTTCCTGCCCTTCGGCTACGTCGGTGTGTGGGCCGCGATCCCCTATGCGATCTGGTTTTTCCTGGCGGTTGAAGGTGTGCCACTGGCCGCCGAAGAAACCAAGAACCCCAAGCGCGACCTGCCTCGCGGCCTGATTGGCGCCATTGTGGTGCTGACCAGTTTTGCCCTGTTGATCCTGGTGATTGCACCGGGCGGCGCGGGCACTTATGCGCTGATCAAATCCGGTAACCCGCTGGTTGAAGCGCTGGCGTTGTCCTACGGCGGTTCGACCTGGATGGGCAGCTTCGTCAACCTGGTGGGCCTGGCGGGCCTGATCGCGAGCTTTTTCTCGATTATCTATGCCTATTCACGGCAGATCTTCGCCTTGTCCCGCGCCGGTTACCTGCCGCGCAAACTGTCCCAGACCAACAAAAGCAAGGCGCCGGTACTGGCCTTGGTGATCCCCGGCATCATCGGTTTTGGCCTGTCGCTGACCGGCCAGGGTGATTTGCTGATCCTGGTGGCCGTGTTTGGCGCGACGATTTCCTACGTGCTGATGATGGCCGCGCACATCACCCTGCGCATTCGTCGCCCCAAAATGGAACGTCCTTACCGCACACCGGGAGGCATCTTTACCTCCGGTGTCGCGCTGGTATTGGCTTGCGTGGCCGTAGTGGCGGGCTTTTTGGTGGATCCGCGGGTGGTGATTGGCGCCGCGATCATCTATGGAGTATTAATTGCTTACTTTGCTTTCTACAGCCGGCATCACTTGGTAGCAGGCACGCCCGAAGAAGAATTCGCGGCGATCCAGGCCGCAGAGGCCGCCTTGCACTAACTGCCGTAAACCTCGACGCGAGCAACTGCTCGCGTCGTCAAGGAGACACTGTATGGCAAGCTTTTCCCACGCGGTCGGTGCACAGACCTACCGCTTCGACAGCCTCAAGGACGTGATGGCCAAGGCCAGCCCGGCACGCTCCGGGGACTTCCTCGCTGGCGTCGCCGCGCAGAACGACGGCGAGCGCGTCGCGGCGCAAATGGCGCTGGCGAACATCCCGCTCAAGCACTTCCTGGAAGAAGCGCTGATCCCCTATGAAAGCGATGAAGTCACCCGGCTGATCATCGACACCCACGATAAACCGGCGTTTGCAGCGGTCAGCCACCTGACCGTCGGCGGGCTGCGCGATTGGCTGCTCAGTGATGCGGCCGACGAACATTCCCTACGCGCATTGGCGCCGGGGCTGACACCGGAAATGGCCGCGGCCGTCTCCAAGATCATGCGCGTGCAGGACTTGGTACTGGTGGCGCAAAAGATCCGCGTAGTCACCCAGTTTCGCGGCACCATGGGCCTGCGCGGGCGCCTGTCGACCCGCCTGCAACCCAACCACCCGACGGATGAACCGGCCGGCATCGCCGCCAGCATTCTCGACGGCCTGCTGTATGGCAACGGCGACGCCATGATCGGCATCAACCCGGCCACCGACAGCATCGCCTCGATCTGCGCCATGCTGGAGATGCTCGACGCGATCATCCAGCGCTACGAAATCCCCACCCAGGCCTGCGTGCTGACCCACGTCACCACCTCTATCGAAGCGATCAACCGGGGCGTGCCGCTGGATTTGGTATTTCAGTCCATTGCGGGGACAGAGGCGGCCAATGCCAGTTTCGGCATCAACCTGAACGTGCTGCAGGAAGGTTACGACGCGGGCTTGAGCCTGAACCGTGGCACCTTGGGCCAGAACCTGATGTATTTCGAAACCGGCCAGGGCAGCGCCTTGTCGGCCAACGCGCACTTTGGCGTCGACCAGCAAACCTGCGAAACCCGGGCCTATGCCGTGGCACGGCATTTCAAACCATTTCTGGTCAACACCGTGGTCGGGTTTATCGGCCCCGAGTACCTGTACAACGGCAAGCAGATCATCCGCGCCGGCCTCGAAGATCACTTCTGCGGCAAATTGCTGGGCGTGCCGATGGGTTGCGACATCTGCTACACCAACCACGCCGAAGCCGACCAGGACGACATGGACACCCTGCTGACCCTGCTCGGCGTGGCCGGGATCAACTTCATCATGGGCATCCCCGGCTCCGACGACATCATGCTCAACTACCAGACCACCTCGTTCCACGACGCGCTGTACGCCCGCCAGACACTGGGTTTAAAACCGGCGCCGGAGTTTGAACAATGGCTGGCGAAAATGGGCATCTTCACGCAGGCCGACGGCAAGGTACGCTTCGGCAACAGCCTGCCACCGGCGTTTCGCCAAGCCTTGGCGCAATTGGGATGAAGGAGCCGACCGTGCAATCAGAATTGCCTGACAACCCGTGGCTGGAACTGCGCCGCCTGACCCCGGCGCGCATCGCTCTCGGCCGTACTGGCACCAGCATTCCCACTAACGCCCAGCTCGATTTTCAGTTCGCCCACGCCCAGGCGCGGGACGCGGTGCACCTGCCCTTCGATCATGCAGGCATCAGCAGCCAACTGGCCGAACGCGGACGCGACAGCCTGTTACTGCACAGTGCTGCCAGTGACCGGCACAGTTACCTGCAACGCCCGGACCTGGGGCGACGGTTAAGCGATGAGTCAGCCCAGGCCCTGCGCGACCATGCGGCGGCCAACCCTGGCGGCGTGGACCTGGCGGTGGTGGTGGCGGATGGTCTTTCGGCGTTGGCGGTGCATAAACACACGCTGCCGTTTCTGACACGCATGGAGGAACAGACCCACGCCGAAGGGTGGTCCTTGTCGCCCGTCATTCTGGTGGAACAGGGCCGCGTTGCCGTGGCGGATGAGATTGGCCAATTGCTCGGCGCCAAGATGGTCGTCATCCTGATCGGCGAACGGCCAGGGCTCAGTTCGCCGGACAGTTTGGGGCTGTACTTCACTTACAACCCCAAGGTCGGCCTCACGGATGCGTATCGCAATTGCATCTCCAATGTGCGCTTGGAAGGCTTGAGTTATGGCATGGCGGCCCATCGCCTGCTGTACTTGATGCGAGAGGCCTGTCGCCGGCAGCTGTCGGGGGTCAACCTCAAGGATGAGGCGCAGGTGCAGACCATCGAATCCGACGACCCGGACCTGATGAAAGGCAATTTCCTGCTCAGCCCACCCGAAGACTGATCCCGGCACGATTGCGCTTTTTGGCGTCTTTAGGCAGCATCAAGTCACGGCCGCGCGTGTGGTCATACCCCATTTGGAAGTTGAGGCCTGGCATGCGGATTACTCAAGCGACCCTCGAACACCTGGACCTGTTGACCCCGCTGTTCGTCAAATACCGCGAGTTTTACGGGGCGCTGCCCTTTCCGGATTCGTCGCGGGCCTTCCTGGAAAAGCGCCTGCGCCGCAAGGAATCGGTGATCTACCTGGCGCTGGCCGATGATGATGACAAAAAATTGCTTGGGTTCTGCCAGTTGTATCCAAGCTTTTCGTCGCTGTCGCTCAAGCGGGTGTGGATACTCAATGACATCTATGTGGCCGAGGACGCACGCCGCCAACTGGTAGCGGACAACCTGATGCGCACGGCGAAGAAGATGGCCAAGGAGACGCATGCGGTGCGGCTGCGGGTGTCGACCAGCAGTGACAATGAAGTGGCACAGAAGACCTACGAGTCGATCGGGTTTCGCGAGGACACGGAGTTCAAGAACTACACGTTGCCGATCAGCGAAGACTGAGCCCCCAAACACTGCAAACCCATTGTGGGAGGGGGCTTGCCCCCGATAGCGGCGTACCAGTCAGACAATTTATAACTGACACGCCCTCATCGTGGGCAAGCCCCCTGCCACATTTGGCTTTGCGACATCCCCCGCTACAAAACCAACAGGCTTTTCACCTCTCAATCCGTATAATGCGGACCCTTCAGGGTTGTAAGAAATGCGGCATACACTTGTAGCCTTATTAACCCGAGCTTCCGCACAAGCCTGCTGAGCCGGGCTATTCACACAGGTGCCATCCATGGATTTCAACCCGCTCGACCTTATCCTGCATCTCGACGTCTACCTCGACCTGCTGGTAACCAATTACGGTCCGTGGATCTACGCCATTCTGTTTCTGGTGATCTTTTGCGAAACCGGCCTGGTGGTCATGCCGTTCCTGCCGGGTGATTCCCTGCTGTTTATCGCCGGCGCCGTCGCTGCTGGTGGCGGCATGGACCCGGTCTTACTGGGCGGCCTGTTGATGCTGGCGGCGATCCTCGGCGACAGCACCAACTACGTGATCGGGCGAACTGCCGGAGAACGCTTGTTCAGCAACCCGAACTCGAAGATCTTCCGCCGCGATTACCTGCAAAAAACCCACGACTTCTACGACAGACACGGCGGCAAAACCGTGACCCTGGCGCGCTTCCTGCCGATCCTGCGCACCTTTGCGCCGTTCGTCGCCGGCATCGCGAGAATGCCCTACCCGCGCTTTTTCGGTTTCAGCGTACTGGGCACCATCCTCTGGGTCGGCGGCCTGGTGACCCTGGGCTACTTCTTCGGCAACGTGCCATTTATCAAGAAAAACCTGTCGCTGCTGGTGGTGTTCATCATCCTGCTGTCCCTGGTGCCGATGATCATCGGGGTGTTCCGCAGCCGTTTTGGCCGCACCTCCTCCGAAGCCAAGCCGCACTGACCTGCGATGTGGTCCCTCAGCGCCTGGCGTCGCCGGCGCCTGCTGGCCAAGCACCCGATTGCCGATGACACCTGGCAGCGGGTGCGCCACCACCTGACCTTCCTCGACGGCATCAGCGCCGAGCAGGACCAGTGGCTGCGCGAAGCCTGCGTGGTGTTCCTCGCCGAAAAACACCTGACCGCCCTGCCCGGCGTCGAACTGCACCAGGAACAACGCCTGCTGCTGGCCGCCCAGGCGCAATTGCCGTTGATGAACCTCGGCGACCTCGACTGGTACCAAGGCTTCCACGAAATCGTGCTGTACCCCGACGATTTCCTCAGCCCCCAGCGCCATCGTGACAGCAGCGGCATCGAACACGAGTGGGACGGCGAACACAGCGGCGAAGCCTGGCAACAAGGCCCGGTGATCCTCGCCTGGCCCGGCGTGCTCGCCAGCGGCCAGTGGGAAGGCTACAACCTGGTAATCCACGAACTGGCGCACAAACTCGACATGCTCAACGGCGACGCCAATGGCCTGCCGCCCCTGCACAGCGACATGCGCGTGCAGGAGTGGGCCAGCGTGATGCAGGGCGCTTACGACGACCTGAATCGCCAACTGGACGCCAACCCGGATGCCGAGACCGAGATCGACCCCTACGCCGCGGAAAATCCGGCGGAATTCTTTGCCGTCACCAGTGAATATTTTTTCAGCGCCCCGGATTTACTGGTCAGCACCTATCCACAGGTCTACGCCCAACTCAGCCGCTTTTACCGCCAGGATCCCTTGGCCCGCCTGACCCTCCTGCAAGCCCACGACCCGCGTTATCAGCCGCAAGACGAATGACCGTACGACGTCTGGCGCATGGCATCGCCGTCAGAATATGCCTATAATCGCCGCCACTTTTAGGCCAATCCGGCCATGTCATATGGCCAACTACGGGGGCAACGCCCAATGAGCTACAGCAAGATTCCGGCTGGCAAAGACCTGCCGAACGACATCTACGTCGCCATCGAAATTCCGGCCAACCACGCGCCGATCAAATACGAAATCGACAAAGACAGCGACTGCCTGTTCGTTGACCGTTTCATGGCCACCCCGATGTTCTACCCGGCCAACTACGGTTTTATCCCGAACACCCTGGCTGACGACGGTGATCCCCTCGACGTGCTGGTCGTAACCCCTTACCCGGTTACCCCAGGTTCGGTCATCCGCGCTCGCCCAGTCGGCATCCTGAACATGACCGACGACGGCGGCGGCGATGCCAAAGTTATCGCGGTGCCCCACGACAAGCTGTCCCAGCTGTACGTGGACGTGAAGGAATACACTGACCTGCCGCCACTGCTGCTGGAACAGATCAAGCACTTCTTCGAGAACTACAAAGACCTCGAAAAAGGCAAATGGGTGAAGATCGACGGTTGGGGCAACGCAGACGCCGCCCGCGCCGAGATCATGAAGTCGGTCGCTGCCTACAAAGGCTGACACTGACTCATCATTGCCCCGGCAATCAAAAAAGCTCCGATCATTCGGGGCTTTTTTTGTGGGAAAAATTAAACAACAAGTTCAACAGTTAGTACGCAGCGTTCAACTAAGCGCTCCTACCGAAAGATCCGACTACAACTAAGTAAAAACCTACACGTGCAATTCAACGCATAGTTTATTTGATTAGTTTTTTCGGCCAGTAAACTCTGCGTTTATGAATACATCAGGTGATCGTTTAAAAGCGCTATTGCGGGAAGTTCATCTTTCCGCTTCAGACTTCGCCAAGAACCGCGGTGTCACGCCTCAACACGTGAACAACTGGTTCAAGCGCGGCGTACCCATGGGCCGACTCAACGAGATCGCAGAACTGCTCTGCGTCTCCAGCCGTTGGCTGCGCAACGGTGAAGGCCCCAAACACCCTCCGGCCAACTTCCTGCTCGAAGGCCCGGAAACACGCAAAGGACTGCCCACCACCCGCGAAGGAAGCGGCAAATACCTCACAGGCCCCGCCTGCCCACCGGAAAAAATCGACGTGGAGATTCCCCTCCACCCCACCTTCACCTCAACCCAACGCATCCGTGTCGCCCTGCACACCCTCGAAATTCTCAACGTAAACCCCGACCGCGCGGTAGGCGCCTACATGGTCGACAACAGCATGATCGACATCATCCAACAAGGCTCCACCCTCGCCATCGACAAAGGCCGCACCCAGATCATCGACGGCGAAATCTACGCCGTCGAACACGACGGCATGCTGCGCATCAAATACCTCTACAACCGCCCCGGCGGCGGCCTGCGCATGCGCAGCCACAACGCCGGCGAACACCCGGATGAATACCTGAACCATGAAGAACGGTTCGAGCAGAACTTCAAAATCGTCGGCTGGGTATTCTGGTGGTCCACCCTCAACAACCGCCGCCCGCCGGTGCCGCTGGATGAGCATCTTTTGGGCTGGGAAGGCTCTAAATCGGAACCGGAGGTGGGCAACTGAAGTGAATGTGGGTATCATGCGCCGCACATTTGGCAGGGGTGGCTTTACGGCTATTCACCCTGCTCGGCGAAGCGGAGGAGTTCCCGCGGATGCCCCTACTATTCAGCCCGACGCAATGTGGGCTGAGCGATTTGAAGGCTGCTGAGGTTTGTCAAAAACAAGCTGAGGCAGTCCCCGAGAAGCCGGCCACAAGCCGGCTTTTTAATGCTCGAAAATCCTAAACGTTAGCTAGTCTGCATACACTCCACCGCCCGGTCCGCCACCATCTTCGCCATCTCCACCAAATGCATCACCGCCCTCTGCGGCGCAGCCATTGGCTCACCGAGCACTTGCGAAGTCGCTACCGCACACTGCAGCAATTCAGCCACGCGCACCCAAGCATCTTCAAAGCTCAGCTCTTCATTGACAATAAAGGGGTTAGTCTCAGGCGATGAGGGCGAATCCGAAACAACGTTATCCATAGCAAACCTCCAATCGATAATTTGGAGCTGCCACTAAGCGCGACTAAACGAAAGGTGGCAGCTGTACGCAGGTTAGTCGACCGGTCGATTGGAAACCCGGCGCACCCGGAGGTGCCCTGCGCACAGCCACCATAAGATGCAGGCGAAGATGCCTGACTCATGAATTGCCTATGCGCCAATCGAATCCGGGCGACTAAACCCGATCACTGAATTTGCAGTGACGGATCGCAGCCTAGTCACGCATTCCCGCTGACGCAATGCGGTTGGGATTCTCTCGGAAACGTCCTCCAAATGAAAGGGATCAGCCCTGCTGGCCCTTTAAGCTCCAACCTCAATCCAATATCAAATGCGGCAAAAACCGGCTCGAATCCTTGGTAATCAGACTATTGTCCTCCCGCACCCCAATCCCCGCCGCCTGATCCCCAATCACCCAAGACCCAATCAGCGTATAGCTGTCCCCAAACTTCGGCAGCGGCGCAAATTCCTGAAGAATAAACGGCGCGTCCGTGTAGGGCCCATCCTCTTTCACGATCAGCCCGTCAGCCGTTTGCAGTTCGATATTCGCCCCTTCCCGCGAGAAAAACGGCTTGCGCACCCAGCCCTTCGGCACAGCTTTACCCGGTTCGGTATCCAGGTGGGCCGCGAGCAGATTCGGGTGGCCTTTGTTGAATTCCCACAGCAGCGGCAGGATGCCTTTGTTGGAAATGATGGATTTCCACGCAGGCTCGAAAAACTGCGTGTCACTCTCGGCAATGGCGGCGCCGAAAGGTTCGTGGAAAATGAACTCCCAGGCGTGCAGCTTGAACAGGTGCGGAATCCAGCGATCCTCCAGGTCGACGAAGCGGCCTTCGCTGGTCAGGCCGATGTCTTCGATGTCGATATGGCGTGATTCGATGCCGACTTTTTCCGCGACGAGCCGCAGGTAGTCGGTGGTGCCTTTGTCTTCGGTCGAACCTTTCATCGAGGCGAAGTAGAACGGCTGGTTGACCTGCAGTTGGGCGAAAGCCTGGTGCAGTTTGGTATCGATGCTGTTGAACTGGTCGGCATGCTTGGGCAGCAGGCCGCGTTCGATGCATTGCTCGAGCCAGCCCCACTGGAACGCGGCGGCCTCGTAGAGGCTGGTCGGTGTGTCGTAGTTGAGTTCCAGCAGCTTGGCAGGTCCGGTGCCGTTGTAGGAGAAGTCCATGCGCCCGTACAGGTGCGGGTGGCCTTCGAGCCATGAGGTTTTGATCATGTCGAAGAAGGGCGCGGGAATGCTCAGGCGTTCGAGCAGTTCTTCGCTCTGGACCACGCGGGCGACGAGGTCCATGCACATGTCGTGGATCTCGGTGGTCGGGTCTTCGAGGTCGTGCTCGATTTGCTTGAGCGTGAACTGGTAGTACGCGCTTTCGTCCCAGTAGGGTTCGTCGTCAATGGTGTGGAACAGGAAGCCGAGGCTGTCGGCGGTCTGTTTCCAGTCATGACGTTCTGCACAATGGATCTTCTTCATGGCCCGCCTTCCTTAACTGCTCGACCCGCCGCCGCCCCAGCCGCTGCGTGCACTGGCCTTGCTGCCGAAGCCGCCACGGGAGGTGGCCGACGCAACGGAGCTGGACTTGCTGGAGTTGCGCAGCGCGTTGGTGTAGTTGCTGCTGCCGTAGCGGACCTGGTTGGAGCGGCCAAACGTCGCGCCATTGGACGCACGCTGATTAAGCGTCGAGTTGCCGTATTCGCCGCGATCATCGCGATAGCGGTACACCGGCTCGGAGCGGTAGCTGTTGCGGTTGTTGCTCAGCATGTTGCCGATCAGCAGTCCGGTCAGCAGGCTGCTGGTGGAGAAGCCGGAGCCGCCGCTTTTCGCCTGGGAGCCGCCCGCTTGAGCATTGGCGGCGTCGACCTGGGACTGGGTCACCTGGCCTTCGGCGGTCAGTTCGAAACCGCCCAGCTTGGGAATGAACTGGCCATTGGAGTCCAGTTGGCACCAGCCGGCGACAAAATCGGCATCGCAATCGGCCTGGCTGGCGTACACCGGCGCAATGCGGCGATGCTCAGCCATGGCCGTCATGTAGGCGTCCGAGCAGACGTCCACCGGGAGTTTTTCATCGGCGCACTGCTGAACCGACTGGAAGTTGTACTTCTTCTGCAAATCGTAGGTTTTTTCGGTCGGCCCGCAGCCGGATATCGCCATCGCGACCGACGCTGCCAGCGAAAGCTGGACGTACTTGCTTCGTTTCATCGGGAGCTCCGTGGGCAATCAGTTCTGGGTAGGCGTCATGCACGCGGCGTTCAACATGCCGACGCTGATGGCCACGGCGGCGACGTAGATACCCGCTGCGAGTTCACCTCTCTTGATGCGCTCGGAGGTGCCCTTGAGCACCAGGCTGGTCAGCAGGAACGCCAACAGTTGGACGACAGCGGCGATCACTGCCCAGACGACGAAGTCGAGGATGCTGATCGAGTAGGCAATCACGTTGCTGGCCGGAATGGCAAAACCGACGATGGCACCGCCCAGGGCGACCGCCGCAGACACGTTGCCCGCCCGGATCAGTTCAAACTCCTTGTGCGGCGTGATGCGGGTGTAGATGAACTGGAACAGCGCGAACAGCACCGCCGCGCCCAGGAGGTAGGTGACAAAACCAAGCACGGCGGCTTTGTTCAGGGAGATGGAGAGAGCTTCTAACATGGACTTCTTCCTTTTTTAGAGCGCATTCAAGTCGGTTGTGTACAGCGAAATGCCTAGCGAGGTGCTCAGGCTGACGGTGCCTTCGGCGTCTTCTTCGACGGAAAACAGCAGGAACTCACGTCGATCGGTCAGGCCGGTGTCACGGGCGTATAGCATCGAGCGGTGCTCGACGCTGTAGGAGTCCTCGGGGTTTATTACGTGCTCGCTCATGGCCACCAATTCCGTCTGGCCATCCTCGCTGCCCCACACGCGTGCGTATTCGACGCCGTTGTGGGTGTAGGTCGGCAACCCGATCAGGCTCTGGGACCCCGCCAGCCGACGCAATTCAGCTTCGCTGCTGAGCGTGACGTAACTCCGGTAGTTGAACAGGATCACGGACTCGACCTGCCCGGCGATCTCGCCCGTGGTGTGCACCTGCAGCCAGTAATCTTCGTCATTCATGTAATAACGCGACAGCCAGGTCGACTGCCCAAGGTCAACGGTGCCGTTACTCCAGATTTCCTGGGAGCCAGGGATAACCACCGTGGTTTTCCCGTCGAGCAACAACTTCAGGGTTGTGTCGAATATCACGCCTTTGCCCGGTGCCAGGCCTAGCGGCCCGGTGGTCGGCAGGGGTTCGGCGGCGGCGCCTTTCGATTGTGTAGTCGCTTGCGGGGCCTCAAGCCCCATCAACTGTTTAAACCATCCCATTGGAGATTTCCTTGAGGCGGGTGGAGGCGATGTAGAAAAGTTCACCGCCTTCAATGCGTGTGGCGTTGGGCGGGTTGATCGACGGTTGCTGGGCGTCTTTGGCGCGATAGCCGATGAGGGTGGCGTTGTGCTGCTCTTTCAGTTGGCTATACAGATCGCCGAAGGTGGCTTCAAACGCGTCGGGCAACTTCATCAGGTATTGGGTGGCTCCCTGCCCTACACACAGCAACTCATTGATGACCACCGAGGAGCCTGGGTCCTGAGACGCACGCACCAACATTTCGATGGCCATGCTGGATGTGCATTCCAGGCTCGGCGCATAGGAGCTGGCCAGCGCGGCAATTTCACTTTCATTGAAATGGGCGACGACATGCCCGACAGGACTGAGTTGATTCACCGCCAGCACCGTGGCCAGGGTCAGATCGTCAGACGGGGTTCGTACCAGCACACGCTCGGCACCGGGCACGCCGGCACGCTGCAATAACGCGGTGGAGGACAGGCTTTCACCGCGGATGAACGCGGCTTTGCCCGGCATCGGGTTTTCTTCGAGGGTGCAGTCGCAAATGACGATCAGGTTGTCGTTCGAGGTTTCGTCTTGCAGCAACAGCTCAATGACGCGCTCACTGGACGCGCCCTCCCAGCCAATCAGCACGGTATGGCCGACCTTTCCGGTAAAATCGCCTTTTCCCTTCATGCCTTTTCTCCATGCATCGATAACACTGCTGGTGGTTTTGCCAATGGCTGCCGTCAGCAGCGCAATGCCGCCGAGCATCACCCAGGTCGCCACGAACACGCGCCCCGCCGAGGTCTGCGGTGCGAGATCGCCGTAGCCGACGGTCAGCGTGGTGGTGAGATAGAAGTAAACAAAGGTGGCGGGCGCCGTGAGGTGCTGTTCGCCCAGGTACAGCAGGCCCAGATAAGCCGTGCTCAGGTGTACACCCAAGGCAACCACCAGACCCGCCCAGCCGAAGCGGTGAAAGAGAGAGGAGGCGTACATGCGCAACAAAAGAAAAATCGACATTTAGTCCCTGGCTCCCTGGGTACTTGATTCCTGATGACGCCATCGCCTCGACGTCTGGATGCTCAAGTGCGGTCAGGCGGCATTAAACCTGCTGCGCGGTTTGGAGAGAAGTACCCTGGCTGCAATAAATCCGGCAAATGCACCAGAGAGATGCCCTTCAAAGGAAACACCCTGACGAGGAAGAAATCCAAGGATCAGGCCGCCGTACAGTAGCGCCACGACACTGGCCGTTATCAGGTTGCTCCAGCTCCTGTGAAACCAGGCGCGAGACAACAGGTACGCCCACAACCCAAATACCCAACCGCTGGCCCCTACGTGGATACCCGCAAAACCGAACAGCCAGACCAGCGAGCCGCCCAGCACAATGATGATCATACTGACGGTTACGAACCGACTGAGCCCTTCGAGAATCACCAGGGTGCCCAATACCAAAAAGGCAATCAGGTTGGCGCTCAGGTGGGCAAACGAGCCGTGCAAAAACGGTGAGGCGAGGATGCCGAACAGCCCATGTAGCGTTCTTGGGACAAGGCCGAACGCCATGAGGCTGTATCCGGTCACCACATTGAACAACTGCAGCGCGACCATCAAAAGGGCCACGCCTGCGATTGTCTTGAACCCCTTCAGGGCATCCATCCTGACCTCGACGTAAATAAAGAAGGGTTGAGAATAAATGCCCGTTCGTTAAGGAAGATCACTGCTCCCTCGCCTCAGGTACCGTGCTAGCCCTTCGCCTACTCGGTCGACTTTTGCTTCAGACGCTCCAGAATCGCATTGGCGCTGCCTTCGTTCGGCGTGATGCCTGCGTCGCGCAGCTTGCGCTCCAGGTCGGTCCCCGTGGACGCCTCAACCAACTCATCCTGGGCTTGCAGTTCAGCGGCACGCTGCTGTTGCTTGGCCTGCAAACGATTCAACGTACCGACGGCGGTTTCCAGCTTGCCGTTGGCGCCGCCGCTGGCGATGGAGGCGCTGACCTGCGCCTTCTGTACGCTGTCGCGAGCCTTGGCCATATCCACTTGCTGACGCAGGCTTTTGATCCGGCTTTCGGCCTTGGTGATGTCCTTGCGCATGCTTTCTGCATACCCACCGAACTCCGCAGCTTGCTTATGCTCGACATCCCGCTCGTTGGTCAGGCTCGAAATGGCTTCGGCCACTTCCAGGGCGAGGTCTTCACGATTGGCCTGCAGGGCAGCCACTGCCTTGGACTCCAGGTCCTTGATCTTGGCGTCGTACTCGCTGACGCGATCAGTCGCCAATTTGTGCTTGGCCATGATGCTGACCAGCTCACGCTTGGCATTGGCCAGCGCGGTGTCGGCATCGCGGATTTCCTGATCGAGGATGCGCAGGGCTTGTTGGTCGACGATCGATTCGCCGACTTCGTTGGCACCGCCACGCAGCGCGGTGAACAATTTGCTCCAGATGGACTGAGTCATTGGATACTCCCGAATACTTAATTGAAGAAACGTTCGAAGGCTTCGCTGGCGCGCTGCACGTTGTCGACCAGGGTTTTCACCTCGGTCACGATATTGGTCAGGCTGGAGTCGGAGCTCAGAGCGCCGAACATGTTGTAGACCACTTGCCCGTTAGGCATGGACTCGATACCGATGGAGGACAGCGGGAACATTTCCCGGCTGCGCAACACTGCGTCATTGAATTTCGCGACATCGTTGATGGACTCGACATCAACCAGGACCGTGTCCACGATGATCTGCTCGCCAACCACCGCGATGTAAATCGGCAAGCCACCGAAGTCGTTCATTTCCAGCTTGATGCTGGACTCGGAGCCTTGAACGAGAGAAAGCGTAATGTCCTTGGACACCACGTCGTCCAGGGCCTGAAGAGCGGTGAAGAGGCGATCGATATTCCAGTTGGTACCTGCGCTCATGAAATTCTCCGACATGAATGAGCCAGCCAGAATCGGCTGGCGAAGCTGTTTCTCCATCTGCTTGAGCAGGCTTCGGTTTTCGGGAAGCACCCAAGTCTCGTGTTTCACATAGCCGGCGGCCGCCAGGCCTGCACGCATCTGCTTCATGTAAAAGCTCGATGGCTTTTTGGCGGACGGCTTCAAGCGCTCTCCCTGAAGGCTTGCTGAATCGGTATCGGGCCCTTTAGGCGGACTCGATGGAGAGCTGCTTTCCATGGTACTGACCTCGCTGTGAAAAACTCACGCGTGAGAAAATCTACAGGCATTTTTTGCCACACTCAATAGCTCACGCGTGAGATTTTTTGACTTACTTTGCCGCCTACGAAAAGGATCGGTCCTACTGACAAATCCTCAATTGTCTCATCTGAGTTGACGGTATTACCCAATTCAGCCGATTTATCCGCCAACACCCACCCATTAATCTGTGCCCATGTTGAACGCAACGCCCAACCAACCTAAACAAAAAAGGATTCAACCATGAGCACTCCAACCTACAGCCGCTTGAACAAAGACGACGCCATCGTTCTGCTGGTCGACCACCAGACCGGCCTGATCTCCCTGGTGCAGGACTTCTCGCCCAACGAGTTCAAGAACAACGTGTTGGCCCTGGCCGACCTGGCCAAGTTCTTCAACCTCCCGACCATCCTCACCACCAGCTTCGAGCAAGGCCCCAACGGCCCGCTGGTGCCAGAGTTGAAAGAGATGTTCCCGGACGCGCCGTACATCGCACGCCCTGGCCAGATCAATGCGTGGGACAACGAAGACTTCGTCAAGGCGATCAAGGCCACTGGCCGTAAGCAGATCATCATTGCCGGTGTGGTCACGGATGTGTGCGTAGCGTTCCCGACCTTGTCGGCGCTGGCGGAAGGGTTTGAGGTGTTTGTAGTGACCGATGCCTCCGGCACGTTCAACACCACGGTGCAGCAAGCAGCGTGGAGCCGGATGACGCAAGCCGGTGCGCAGTTGATGAACTGGTTCTCGGTGGCGTGTGAGCTGCACCGCGACTGGCGCAACGATATCGAAGGCCTGGGGAATTTGTTGTCCCAGCGCATTCCCAACTATCGCAACCTGATGAATGGATATGCGGCGCTGACGGCTCATCAGAAATAAGTCAGCCGAGATTCGCGATAAGCCTGCCCTTAAAAGCAGGCTTTCGTTATTCAACCGAGCTTCCAACTTAAAGAACCATTGCGCACTGCTCTTCAATCAGCATGATCGCTATTTGAAGTAGCTCCCAACTGTGATTTGCGACTGACTAATACGCGACTTTCGTAAGCCCATTCTGATTTTCCAAACCGTTCATCCCGCCGCTTTTTCCTGCAGCAGACTCCGACGCCTTGCCCTCTGCCGAGACGTCACGGATGACCCACGCTGCCCATATTGCCGCTATCGAACATGAGCTGGATGGCTTTCATCAGAGCCTGGCGGTGTATCGCCAGCAGATGGGGGCCTGGTATTCGCGGGCACTGGACTCAGTGAGCCATGCGGCGGATATGCCGTCGTTGCTGGGGATGGATCGGGTGGTGCGAATGGGTAATTCGCACGCCACAGCGAGTATGGCCGACCCGGATTTCATGGGCAGCGTTGCCATCTGCCAGTTGGGTGGCGAGCTGAAGATCGAGAGCAAGTTCGAGTCGGTGTATGACGTACCGATTGGTGGCATCCCGGTCGAGGTGGTTGGACTGGATGACGGTAGCTCCACGCGGGTCATGTTGGATGAGCACGGCAGAGGTTCCCACTACTGCGCTGCCGGTGGACGCTATCAGGTGCGGGTGCAGGGCGGTGTTTCGGAACAGCAGGTGGAGGCGCTGTTTGCCTCCTACGCAGGGCTGACGGCGGACCTGGAGCAGTGGCTTAGGTCGCAATGGACCGGTTTTAAACCCCATTGGGAGGTGTCCACCGCCAGTGCGATTGGCAATGGCCTGTTGGCGGGCAGTTGGGCCGCAATCATGGACGTGTGGGACAGCATCAAGCTGGTTCAGGCGATTCTTGAAGACCCGCTGAAATATGCTGAACAGCTGGGAGCAGAAGCCGCCAAATTGGCGCAAATCGCTACCGATGCCCCCAAGGTCATGGAACAGGCGATGTTGCTCGCCAGTGACGAAGCGGCACTGTTTCTGTTGGTGCGCACGGCGATGCTGTGGCTGGACGCCTTACCGCCCGGCCAGATCGCACAGGTGGGCGCAGGGTTTGTGGTGGCGTTGTTGATTGACCTGGTGATTGGCGCAGTGCTGACCATCGCCCTGCCGGCAGCGGGTGTGGCGTATTTGAGTGTGCGGCTAGTCAAGTACGGCGCGCAGATGCTGAAGGCGGCGCTGGGTTTTGTTGAGGCTCTGCTGAAGATTCTGACCCGGTTTATGCAGGCCGTGGATCGCTATAAGGCGGTGGCGGTTCGCGGGGTGGTGGGCGGGCTTAAGCAGGGCACGATGCAGATGCGCTGGCGGGCGCGGCAGAACGCGGTGTTGAAGCAGAAAGAGCCTGTGGACGATGCGCCTGTTTCGGGGAAAAACCCGAACGGGGATGTGGCGGCTTCTTCGGATAAGACCGTGACCAACGGCTGCCCGGTGTCGATGGTCACCGGCGAAGAATTACTGACCCTCACCGATGGCACGTTGGTCGGAATTCTGCCGTTTGAGTGGACACGGTTGTATCGCACCAGTGCGGTGGACGTGGATCTCGGGCTGGGGTTTGGCTGGAGTCATTCGCTGGCGCATCGGCTTGTTGTGTCAGGCGATTCGGTGGTGTGGACGGATCATGAGAACCGCTCGACTGAGTTTCCACTGCCGACAGTTGCTCGACCTGCAATCACCAATAGCCTGGCCGAAGCTGCGATCTACTTGGGCTCGGAGCCGGATGAGTTGGTGCTGGCGCAGGCGTCGCGGTTTTATCACTTTCGCGATGGGGTGCTGGTCTCGATCAGTGATGCGTATGACAACCGGCTGCGGATTTCCCGGGACTATTTAGGGCGCATTGAGCGGCTGGATAACGGTGCCGGTTGTGCGCTGTTTTTACGCTATGAGTCGGGCCGCATTGTGGCGGTGGACTACCAGGTTCAGCGGGCCAAGGGACATGAGCCTTACGTCTGGATCACAGAGCACAGCGTTGTTTCCTACGCCTATGACGACATGGGCCGACTGGTCTCAGCGACCAATGCCGTCGGCGAAAGCGAGGTTTATCGCTACGACGAGCAACACGTGATTCATGAACGTGGGTTGGCCGGTGGGGCGAGTTTCTTTTGGGCGTGGGAACGGTCTGGTAAAGCGGCGCGATGTGTCCGGCATTGGGCCAGTTTTTCGCAGATGGATACGCGGTATGTGTGGGGGGATGACGGCAGTGTTGTGGTGCACAACGCCGATGGCAGCCAGGAAGTGTATGTCCACGATGACCGCGCACGGCTGGTGCAGCGTATTGATCCGGACGGTGCCGAGCATTTCAGATCCTACGACGACAAGGGTCGGCTGACGGTCGAGCAGGACCCGCTGGGCGCGGTGACGGCGTATCAGTACGACGAGGCCGGACGCTTGGTGGCGTTGTTTCCGGGGGACGATGAGCCCACTTCCTACGAGCATGACAACGGTTTCGTACGGGTTGTAAGGCGAGGCTCAGCGGTTTGGAAGTACGAGCGCAACGATCAGGGCGACGTGACGCGTAGGACCGATCCCGACGGTCACATCACCGACTACAGCTACAACAAATACGGGCAACTGATTGGGGTGTGGTACCCCGATCACAGTTGCCAGCGGCTGGTGTGGAATGAACGCGGCCAGTTGGTTGAAGAGCAACTGCCCAATGGTGGCATCCAGCGCTATCGCTACGACGACCTGGGCCGCCAGATTGCCCGTGAGGATGAACAAGGCGCGCTGACCCAATACCAGTGGGATGCAGCCGGTCGGCTGACTCGCCTCGTACTGCCCGGCGGTGCCTGCAGGGAATACAGCTACAACCCCTACGGAAAAATCACCGCCGAACGCGATGAACGGGGCCACGTCACCCGCTACGAATACGCGGACGGCCTGCACCTGATCAGCCGTCGCATAAATGCCGACGGCAGCCAGGTCAAGTACCGCTACGACAACGTGCGTCTGCTGCTGACCGAGATTGAAAACGAAGTTGGCGAGACCTACCGGCTGGATTACCACCCCAACGGTCTGATCCAGCAGGAAATCGGGTTTGATGGCCAGCGCACGGCCTACGTCTACGACCTCAATGGCAACCTGCAGGAAAAAACTGAACACGGCGATGACGGCAGTCAGCTAGTGACTTGTTACGAGCGCGACTACGCCGGCCGTCTCGTACGAAAAACCCTCCCCGATGGCAACAAGGTCGATTACGCCTACGACCGCCAAGGCAATCTCCTCAGCGTCGACGACGGCCACTGGGCGCTGGCCTACGAATACGACGTCCAGAACCGCCTCACCGCCGAACACCAAGGCTGGGGTACCTTGCGTTACGGCTATGACGCCTGCGGCCAGCTTCAACACCTGCGCCTGCCGGACAACAATCGTGTGACGTTCAACCATGCCAAGGGCGGGCATCTCGCCTCGGTAGAACTCAACGGTAAAACCCTTACCTCGCACCTGTTCAAAGCCGGTCAAGAACACCAGCGCCAACAAGGCCAACTGCTCAGCCATTACCACTACGACGACCAGCAGCGCCTGCACGCCCATGCCGTAACACAGCAAGAACATCACCTGCTCCAACGCCACTACGACTACGACAGATCCGGCAACCTCACCCGCCTCAACGACACCCGCAAAGGCGAACACCACTACCACTACGACCCGCTCAACCGCCTGACCCGCGCCGACCACTCCCAAGACCTGCAAGAACGCTTCGGCCACAACCCGGCGGGCAACCTGCTCATGCAAGACCGCCCCGGCCCCGACATCGTCGCCGGCAACCGCCTGATGATCCAGGGCGACCGGCATTACGACTACGACGCCTTCGGCAACCTGATCGGTGAACGCAGAGGCAAAGGCCATCAACTCGTCACCGAATACCGCTACGACTGCCAGCACCGGTTGATCGGCGTTACACAACCCAACGGGCAAACCGCCAGCTACCGCTACGATCCGTTTGGACGGCGTATCAGCAAGACTGTCGACGGTTTAACCACGGAGTTCTTCTGGCAAGGCGACAAGCTGATTGCCGAGCACCATGCAGATCGCCACCGCAGCTACCTTTACGAACCCGACAGCTTTCGCCCGTTGGCACTACTGGAAGGCTTCGGCCCAAACGAAACCCAGCCCTACCACTACCAACTCGACCACCTCGGCACGCCACAGGAACTCACCGACCCAGACGGCGAAATCGTCTGGTCCGCGCACTACCGCGCCTACGGCCAGATCAGTCGCCTCGACAAAAGCAAAATCGACAACCCGCTGCGCTTCCAGGGTCAGTACTTTGATCAGGAAAGCGGGCTGCACTACAACCGCCATCGCTACTACAATCCGGATATTGGGCGCTACCTGACGCCAGACCCGGTGAAGTTGGCGGGTGGGATCAATGCCTACCAGTACGTGCCCAACCCTACTGGGTGGGTGGATCCTCTGGGGCTGACCGTCTGCCCAGGTGGCGATGGATGTAAGCCATCACACAACGCTGAGAGCCCAACAAAGCACACAAAAGCTGACAATGGCGAGCCAACCCTCCCCGCTCCCGCGTCAAAACAAGAAACCATCGTTAGAGTACGGCATTACACTAGCAGAGCAGGCTCAAAAGGCATTGAAAAAACAGGAGTGATATTGGCCCAAGATAACAACAGAGTCTATCTTGAACCTGCAAAGAGCAAAGTGCTAAGTCCTAGGGACGCACAGGAAAAATACCAGATCGACAAAAGCAAAGGCCGAGATTACATTGAGACGGACGTACATGAGTCACAACTAGAACTGGTAAAAAACCCTAGGTACAGCACCATGGAGCTCACCATAAAAGGTAGCCTGACATTAAACAACCCTACCTTTACGAGGAGAAAATAATGCTAGAGCAAAATCAAAAAATAGTTCTTACCGGAAAAGAAGCACTTGATGTTCTCAAAGAAATTGAATACATACTAATATCCCTACATAAAATGGGCAGCTTTTATGCTGAAAAGCCTGGCGCCCTGGAAGAGTATCGCAAAGCGACCACTGACTTTATCGATGATTGCGCCGTTACCCAGCGGTTGTCAAAGGTACGCACGATAATTTCTCAACACTTTGATGACTCTCTCGGCGATGATGAACTGGACGATATAGAAAGACACTTTTCCGATCTGAAATTCTGGAAACCCGATCAACCCTTGAACAGAAAAACACCTGAAACAGAAGTACTTGAAGTTTCGAAGGGAACCATTCAACAAGTAACGTGCAAGCGTAACGAATTACTGGTGGTTTTTACCAACCAGCAAGATGAATTCCTACTAATCACCTTTCACAACCCCATTGCATTCAAAAGCAATAGTGCGATTGGAGTCGAAACAGATGGCCTTTTTAAAGAAGAACACCTTACCCTTTCGCAAGACGCAAAATGCATTGCCCCTCTGCAAAATACGAAAAGTTACTGCTTCAAGGCAGCCCTCAGTAAAGAGATTATTTTTACGGTGACCTCAGACGGATACAGCGTTGAAAAGATATGACTCAAAACGCAACAACCTCTCCAGACCAAAAATCCAAATTTGAGCGACCACCCAACGTTATGAAACACTGATCAACAGTCTTAACGGGCAAACCGCTAATTACCGTTATGACCCGCTTGGAAGGCTCGCGAAAAAATCAGCTATTTTGATGACGAGCTAATTACGGAGCAGAGCTCCCAGAATATTAACCTTGATATTCTACCCACATATGACCACGGTTCCATTGTTAGAAAAACCAATGAAAACATAGCTTTTCAGGAAGCCATTGCCTGGAACAAACTGCACAAAAGCATTAAGTTTGCTGACAACCGCGCGAACTTGGCAACCTCACAACCGCTCAGGAAAATCATAAAAGTCGCCGACGATAAGATAATCATTGTGGGTGATGCGGTTTGTGACGAGGCATATTGCGTAAAGCTCCAACAACTAGAAGAAGTACCCAGAGCCCTCCCTCAAATTAGATCCCGAGCAGAATCCGAAGCACAATCGGCTCACCAAATGAGCCGAATAACCTTTTTATTCGGCTCACGCACCCCAGGCATTCCGCCATGGCTCATCCGCACTGAATCTGGCCGCACTTCCACTGGCAATCCGGTAGCCCCGCAGCGTTGCTGTGCGAGTGTGGACAAGCCCAAGGCAAGTTGTTGGGCATGCTTGGCGATTGAGGGTGAGCAGTTAGTGTCGGCTCGGTGCGCTCGTCACAGGCACGGCGACAGACGGTCAGGTAAGCCGCCGCAGCACGCGTTATCAAGTCAATACAGCAGGCGACAGATGCCCCGCTCATTTGCCCACCATCCCCATGTCTGCTAGTGTCCCGCCGGTTTACCGTCTACCGGAATAGCCGCCATGGCCCGCAAAAAAGTTGCACTCGATTTCGAACAATCCCTCGCCGACCTGCAAACCTTGGTCGAGCGTCTGGAGAACGGCGAGTTGTCGCTGGAGGACTCACTGACAGCGTTTGAGCAAGGCATCGGCCTGACTCGCGACTGCCAGAGCGCGCTGGCGCAGGCAGAGCAGAAGGTGCAGGTGTTGCTGGAGCGTGATGGGGAGTTGGCCGAAGAACCTTTCGATGCGGAACAGCCCGAATGATCGACGCGTATCAGGCCAGTAGCCAAGCCCGGGTGAATGCGGCGCTGGAGCCCTTGTTTGTTGCGCCCAGCCCGGAAATGAACCGCCTTTATGCCGCCATGCGCTACAGCGTGATGAACGGCGGCAAACGTGTGCGCCCGTTGCTGGCGTACGCGGCCTGTGAAGCCCTCGGCACCCCTGCCGAGCAGGCCAACGGCGCGGCGTGTGCAGTGGAATTGATCCACGCTTATTCCCTGGTACACGACGATTTGCCGGCGATGGACGACGACGATCTGCGTCGCGGCCAGCCCACCACTCATAAAGCCTTTGATGAAGCCTATGCGATCCTGGCCGGTGATGGCCTGCAGAGCCTGGCGTTCAGCGCACTGCTGGACCCGCGCTTGAGCAGCGTCAACGCCGAGATCCGCCTGCGCATGGTCACCGCCCTGGCCCACGCGGCAGGACCGGCCGGCATGGTCGGCGGGCAGGCAATCGACATGGGTTCGGTCAGTCTCAAGCTGGATCAGCAAGCCCTTGAACATATGCATCGCCACAAGACCGGCGCGCTGATCGAAGCCGCCGTGCACCTCGGCGCCCTGGCCAGCGGCCGTGCCGACGCGGCCCAATTGGCGGCATTGCAGATCTATTCCCGAGCCATCGGCCTGGCGTTCCAGGTGCAGGACGACATACTCGACGTGGAAAGTGACACCGCCACCCTGGGCAAGCGCCAAGGGGCCGATATCGCACGGGACAAACCGACTTATCCTGCGCTTCTTGGGCTCGATGCTGCCAAGGCATACGCCCTGGAACTGCGCGACCAGGCACTGGACGCCCTGCGACCTTTCGACGCGGCAGCCGAGCCGCTGCGTGACCTGGCTCGGTATATCGTCGAACGCCGGCACTGAAAACGGCGGCCATTGCCGCCGCATATCGGCCAAGTTCGGCGCTCTGCGTGGGCAGTTTGCGATGCTTGAGGTAAACTGCCGCCTCTTCTTATACCTATAACGATTCGCCTGATGCCCACGACGTTTCAAGAGATTCCCCGCAAGCGCCCGTCCACGCCCCTGCTCGACCGTGCTGCCACGCCGGACGGCCTGCGTCGTCTGGGTGAAGCCGAGCTGGAAACCCTGGCCGATGAACTGCGCCTGGAATTGCTCTACACGGTCGGCCAGACCGGTGGGCATTTCGGTGCTGGCCTGGGCGTCATCGAGCTGACCATCGCCTTGCATTACGTGTTCGATACCCCCGACGACCGGCTGGTGTGGGACGTGGGCCATCAGGCGTATCCGCACAAGATCCTCACGGGCCGCCGCGAGCGCATGGCCACCCTGCGCCAGAAGGACGGCGTTGCCGCCTTCCCACGCCGGTCAGAGAGCGAGTACGACACCTTTGGCGTCGGCCACTCCAGCACCTCGATCAGTGCAGCGCTGGGCATGGCGATTGCCGCCCGTCTGCAAAACAGCGATCGCAAGGCGATTGCGGTGATCGGTGATGGCGCATTGACAGCTGGCATGGCCTTCGAAGCGCTGAACCATGCGCCGGAAGTGGACGCCAACATGTTGGTGATCCTCAACGACAACGACATGTCGATCTCGCGCAACGTCGGTGGCCTGTCGAATTATTTGGCAAAGATTCTTTCCAGTCGTACCTACGCCAGCATGCGCGAAGGCAGCAAGAAGGTGCTCTCGCGTCTGCCCGGCGCGTGGGAAATTGCACGACGTACCGAAGAATATGCCAAGGGCATGCTGGTTCCCGGCACCCTGTTCGAAGAGTTGGGCTGGAACTACATCGGCCCCATCGACGGCCATGACCTGCCGACCTTGATCGCCACACTGCGTAACATGCGTGACCTCAAGGGCCCGCAGTTCCTGCATATCGTCACCAAGAAAGGCAAAGGCTTCGCCCCGGCGGAAGTCGATCCGATTGGCTACCACGCGATCACCAAGCTGGAACCGGTGGACGCCCCCGCCGCCGCGCCGAAAAAGGCCAGCGGGCCGAAGTATTCCGGTGTGTTCGGCGAATGGCTGTGCGACATGGCCGCCGCCGACTCGCGTCTGGTGGGCATTACCCCGGCGATGAAGGAAGGCTCCGACCTGGTGGCATTCAGCGAGCGTTTCCCGCTGCGCTACTTCGACGTGGCGATTGCCGAGCAACACGCGGTGACGTTCGCGGCCGGCATGGCCTGCGAAGGCGCCAAGCCGGTGGTGGCGATCTATTCCACCTTTCTGCAACGTGGTTATGACCAGCTTATTCACGATGTGGCGGTACAAAACCTCGACGTGCTGTTCGCCATCGACCGCGCAGGCCTGGTGGGCGAAGACGGTCCGACCCACGCCGGCAGCTTTGACCTGTCGTACCTGCGCTGCATCCCCGGCATGCTGGTGATGACGCCGAGCGACGAAAACGAACTGCGCAAGATGCTCAGCACCGGCCACCTGTACAACGGCCCGGCCGCCGTGCGTTACCCGCGTGGGAACGGTCCGAATGCGGTGATTGAAAAAGATCTTGAGCCGATCGAAATCGGTAAAGGCATCGTGCGGCGCCAGGGCAATAAGGTCGCGTTCCTCGTGTTTGGCGTGCAATTGGCCGAAGCGCTGAAAGTCGCCGAAAAGATCGACGCGACCGTGATCGACATGCGTTTCGTCAAACCGCTGGATGAAGCCCTGGTGCGCGAGATCGCCGGTAGCCATGAGTTGCTGGTGACCGTTGAGGAGAACGCCATCATGGGCGGCGCCGGTGCGGCGGTCAGTGAATTCCTGGCGCGGGAGAACATCCTCAAGTCGGTGCTGCACCTGGGCTTGCCGGATGTGTACGTCGAACACGCCAAGCCGGCGCAGATGCTGGCGGAGTGTGGTTTGGACGAGGCAGGCATCGAGGCGGCGGTGCGCGTGCGCTTGGCGCTGCTCTCCCGGTAGAAATCGCATCAACATGTGGGAGGTGGCTTGCCCCTCCCACATTTGATTTTTGCCATCTTCAAACGCTACGGACAGCCCATGAAACGTCTGCACCTTGTCCTGCTGCTCCTGCCCGCACCTGAGTTGCTCGCCGAGACCCGCGACCACGCCCTCAAACTCCCCGATGTGGTCATCAGCACCAACCGCCAGGTCCAGGCACGCAACGACAGCAGCGCCGCCAATACCGTATTCACCCGCGACGACATCGACCGCCTGCAACCCACCAGCCTCACCGACCTGCTCAGCCGCGTGCCCGGCGTACAAGTGGCGCGAACCGGTGGGCGCGGCAGTTTGCCGGGGATCTACCTGCGCGGCACCAAGTCCGCCCAGAGCCTGGTGCTGGTGGACGGCCAGCGCATTGCCAATACCACCTCCGGCGACAGCGGCCTGCAATACCTGAACGTCGACCAGATCGAGCGTGTGGAGGTGCTGCGCGGCTCGCGCTCGGTGATCTACGGCAGCGATGCCATCGGCGGGGTGATCCAGGTGTTTACCCGGCGCAATGCCGAGCAAGGCCTGCAACCGCGCCTGAAGCTGGGCATTGGCAGCAACCAGACCTGGGAGCGCAGCCTCGGTCTGTCGGGCGGTGATGAACACACGCGCTTCAACCTGGGGGCGAGCCTGGATGAGACCGCTGGCATCAATTCGACCCACCAATCCTTCCCCAGCGACGGCGACCATGATGCCTATCGCAATCAGTCGCTCAGCCTGAACCTCAGCCATTCATTCAGCGATGAGCTGGAGGTGGGTTTCAATCTGCTGGATAACCGTGGCAAGTCGGAGTACGACAACAGCTTCGGCCGCTACGACGTTGTCAGTGGGCAGACCTTGGGGCAAAAACCCTACACCGATTACGCCGTCAGCAGCGCCAGCGGGTATGTCGACGCAGCGCTCAATGAGCACTGGCAATCGCGCCTGGAGCTGGGCCACAGCGAGAACCGCGACACCAAGCGCGATACCCTCAGTGACGATTTCAGCGTGTTCAACACCTACCGCGACTCGCTGAACTGGCAGAACGACCTGACGCTCAACGACAGCAACAGCCTGATCCTGGGCGGCGACTGGTACGAAGACCGCTTCCACGGATCCACCACGTTTAGCGAAAACAGCCGCTGGAACCGCGCAGCCTTTGTGCAGCACCGCTTCCACAGCGAATGGTTTTCCACAGAGCTGGGCCTGCGCCGCGACCAGAACCAGCAGTTCGGTGGGCAGAACAGTTGGAGCGGCACCCTGACGCTGCCGATCAACCCCGACAATGACTTGTTGCTGAGCTACAGCGAAGGCTTTCGCGCGCCTACCTTCAACGATCTGTATTACCCCGACACGAAATACAGCAACCCGAACCTGCAGCCCGAGACCTCAAAGAGCTACGAACTGCAATGGCGCAGCCAACTGACCGACAGCACGCGCCTGGAGGCTTCGCTGTACCGCACCGACTTGAGCGATGCGATTATCCTGGACAGCACCAGCAAGCCGCAAAACGTGGCGTCGGCGCGTATTGACGGGTTTGAAGCCGCCCTCAAACAGGAACTGTTTGGCTGGCAAGGCAACCTGGGCGTGTCCATCATCGACCCGCGCGACCGTGATACCGGCCACACCCTGGCCCGCCGTGCACGGCGCACGTTGAATTTGGATCTGGATCGGCAATTCGACACACTCGGCCTGGGTGCGAGTTGGCAGGCGATCAGCAGCAGCTACGACGATGAAGACAATGCGCAGCGCCTGGGCGGCTACGGATTGCTCGGCTTGCGCAGCAGTTGGGCGCTGAACCGGGAAGTGGCGCTGTCACTGAAGGTCGATAACGTGCTGGATAAATCCTATGCGCGGGCACGTTACAGCTACAACGATCCGGCATTTCTGAACAATCAGGATTACCGTGAAGAGGGTCGGGTGTGGAGGGTTGGTGTGACCTGGACGCCTGAAATCTAATTGGCGCCTGGACTGGCCTCATCGGGGCAAGCCCCCTCCCACATTTTGACTGCATTCACAGACAGCGGTCTCAGCGGCTCGGAGCAATCACCTGACATAACCGCGCCACCGCTTCCAGCATTTGCCCGCTAGGCCGCTCCAGGCCTTTGTCCGGCACCACGCGCACCCGCGCAGCCATCAATGGCCAGACTTTCCAGGCCTTCAGTTGAGCCTGATCCCCCACCAGGATCAGCTCAGGGTCACGCTGCAACACCGACTCGATACTGACCTGCGGCGCAGGCAGTTTCAGGTCATCGAATACATTGCGCGCTCCGCAGACGCTCAACGCGTCGCTGATGATCTGCCCGCCACCCACGGTATACAGCGGCTGGTCCCACACCTGATAAAACACCCGCACTGGCTCGGCCTGCTGATAACGCTGGCGCAGCCCGGCCAGGCGCTGGCGCAGCTGTGCAGCCAACTGCCGACCGGCCTCGGCGCGGCCCACTTGCTCGGCGATGGCCTGGACCTGGGTGGTGAGCTGTTCAAGGCTATGGGGTTCGGCGACATACACCGGGATATTCAGGCGTTGCAACTGTTCGCGCTGGGCTGGGCCGACACTGCCGGGCCACAGCAGGATCAGGTCGGGATTGAGGCTGAGCAGGCGCTCCATGTCCAACTGGCCGTAATGCCCCACCGACGGCACCTTCGCCAAGTCGGCCGGCCGTTCGCCGCCATCGAGCACGCCAGCCAGCAGATCGGCAGCACCCAGTTCAACCACGATTTCAGTCAGGGATGGCGCCAGGCTCACCACTCGCTCGACGGCCAGGGCCTGGGCGCTCAACGCCAGCAGCACAAGCGCCAGCCAGCGGCGCATCATCCGAGTTGACGGGGAATGCGATAGAGGTAAAACAGCACCATCGTCGACAGCGCCAGCAAAAACAGCGGAACTGCTTCCAGCCCGACAAACACCGCCAGCGCGCCCACCCACGACGGGATCGCGGCCACCAGCAACGCCGTGCGCCGACGGGCCGCGAGGGTGATCCAGGCAGCCGGTTCTTCGGGAGTATCGAGGGCTTTTGAAGTGGCGATCAGCGCGTGTTTATAGCCGTGGAAGTAGCGCAGGCTGAGGAACATCGAGGCCACGCCAGCGATGAACAACGGCATCGCCAGCACCGGCAGCAAGGCTACCTGACCAAACACCAGGTTGAGTACGAACAACGGAAGCAGCGCCAGGGCCAGGTACTGCCACCAGTTGAAGGACAGTCGCCGTTTTACCTGGCCACGGGTCACGCGCGGTCGACCTCGCCCTGGTGCTCGTTGCCCATCATATGGTCGAGCTTGCTGGCTTTGGTCGCCAGGTAGAGCTTGTTATGGGGGTTGTGCCCGGTGTGCAGCGGCACGCGCTCGGCGACGGTGATGCCCATCTCGGTCAAGGCTTTGACCTTGCGCGGGTTGTTGGTCATCAAGCGCAGGGATTTCACGCCCAGGTGCTCCAGCATCGGCAGACAGATCGCGTAGTCACGCTGATCGGCAGCAAAGCCCAGGCGCTCATTGGCCTCAACGGTATCGGCGCCACCGTCTTGCAGCTCGTAGGCGCGGATCTTGTTCATCAGGCCAATGCCACGGCCTTCCTGGCGCAGATACAGCAGCACGCCACGCCCTTCACGGGCGATGGCGCGCATGGCAGCTTCCAATTGCGAGCCGCAGTCGCAGCGCTGGCTGAACAGCGCATCGCCGGTCAGGCATTCGGAATGCACACGACCCAGCACCGGCGCGCCATCCGCGATATCGCCGAGGCTGAGCACAACGTGTTCGCGCCCGGTGGCTTCTTCGAGGAAGCCGTTCATGGTGAACGTGGCAAAAGGGGTAGGCAGCTTGGAAGCGGCGACGAAAACGACGGGCACCGTGTGCTCCTGATTTCAGATTTCACAGAGGCGGCATTGTAACAGCAGGTTCCTACAGACGCTTAAGCTGAATGATCGCTGATAAAGATCAATCGGTTTGATTGGTCTTCCTCGCGGTTCTATGCAGTCAGAACGGATACGGCAGTTTCCAGCGCTGGAAGATCGGCTTCAGCTCGCCGCTTTTGACAAGGACGGCCATGCGCTGGTCGAACACGGTACGTAATGCCCGGCCACGCTCGGTGTCGGCAAAGCCTATGTAGAGCGGGAGGTCGATAAGGTGGGTGAGCCGGAACCGGGCATGATCGGGCGCCTGGTTGAGGACATATTGCGCCTCGGTGAGGGCGTCGATGTAGAAATCGACCCGACCGTGCTGGAGCATCGGCAGAATCCCGTCACGGCGCTGGATCTGGTTGAAACGGCGCACATTGGGCAAGTACGCCTCGTACCGGTAGCCGCGAACCCAGGCCAGGCGGTATTCGCCCAGCGTCGCCACGCTCGGAATCGGCGAGGTTGTCAGCCCAAGGGCGTAGATAGGGTCCGAGTCGAAGTTCCAGTGCGGGTACAGCACGCCCTTGACCTCATCGCGGTAGGAACCCACCCAACCATCCACCTCACCGCGCTGGGCCAGGCCCACCGACCGGGTGTACGGCTCGATACGGGTTTGCAGCGTGATCCCACTCGGCTCAAACACCTGACGCATCACATCCCAGGCCAGGCCGCTGCCGTCCGCGTTGGTGTAGTCATCCCAGGCCTCACTGGCGAGCACGACCTTGCCTGGTACCACGGGCACATCCTGCGCCTGCGCCCAGGCTGGAATCACACACAGCAGTATCAGCAGCCAGCGGCGTACAACCATGGGTACGACCTCCTGCAAAACCTTGCTTGAGTAATGACGTTATAGAGGGTAGCGCAGTGCGCCGATTCAGGGCGTGTCGCGAAAGTGTTGATAACCCCGGATGGCCGGTGTGATGTCCTGCCCCTTTGCGTCAAGCAGCGTCACACCCTGCCCCGCCTGGACACGGCCGATGACGTGCACCGGCCAACAGTCGGCCAGCAACGGCGCCAGCTCGACGGGCGGCAAGGTAAACGCCAGCACGTAATCGTCGCCACCGCTCAAGGCAGCCACCCGCGCCTCATCATCACCAACAAATGCCAGCAAGGCGCTGGACAGCGGCAACTGCTGACGCTCGATCAACAGGCTGACAGCCGATGCCTTGGCGATATGCCCGCAATCGGCCAACAGCCCGTCGGAGATGTCCATCGCAGCCGTCGCTTTGCCGCGCAGCGCCAGCCCCAAGGCCAACTGCGGTTGCGGTGACCAGTAATGGGCCAGCAGTGGCTGCGCAACGGCCTCATCGGCGTTGCGCAGACCCAGTACCAGCGGCAAGGCGCCAGCGGCATTGCCCAACTCGCCGCCGACGCACAGCAGGTCGCCCGGTTGCGCACCGCTGCGCGTCAACGCCTGGCCTGCCGGTACACGCCCGAACACGGTCAGGGTCAGGCTGAGCGGGCCGCGCGTGGTGTCGCCGCCCACCAGACCCACGCCGCAGCTCAGCGCCATGGCGTTCAAGCCCTGGGCATAGCGTTGCAACCAGTCGGCATCGACGGTGGGTGTCGTGAGTGCAAGGGTAAATGCGAGGGGGTTGGCGCCCATGGCGGCCAGATCGCTCACCGCTACCGCCAACGAGCGCTGGCCGAGCAGAAACGGATCGCAGGGGTCGGCAAAGTGCACGCCGGCCACCAAGGTATCGGTGGAGATTGCCAGTTGCTCCCCGGCAGGGAGCGCCAGCAGGGCGCAGTCGTCGCCAATCCCCAAGGCAATGCCGTCGCCGCCCTGCGCACAGGGCGCGGCGGCGAAGTACTTGCGGATCAGCTCAAACTCACCCATTCAGGACTCAAGCGCAGGTTAGCGCTTGTGTTCCTTCACTTCGGCTTCACGCAGGCGCGGGGCCAGCTTGTCGAGCACGCCGTTGACGAACTTGTGGCCGTCGGTCGAACCGTAGACTTTCGCCAGCTCGATACCTTCGTTGATCACCACACGGTACGGCACGTCGACACGCTTGAGCAGTTCCCAGGTGGACAGGCGCATTACGCACAGCTCAACCGGGTCGAGTTCTTCGATGGTCAGGTCCAGGCAAGGCGCCAGGGCTGTGTCGATCTCGGTCAGGTTGGCATGCACGCCGTGCAGGATGTCGTGGAAGTAGCTCTGGTCGGCGAAGGTGAAGTCGTTATCGACGCGAAACTGTGCCTCGATTTCGTTCAGCGAAGCGCCTGCCAGGTGACGCTGGTACAGCGCCTGGGTCGCGAGCTGACGGGCTTTGCGACGCTTCTCGCTTTTGGATGGCTTGCCGGCATCCGCAGGACGCGGGTCCTGAGGGTTGAACTGATCGCTCTCGTCAGAAATCACTTGGCCTCCAACTGCGACAGCAGGCTAACCATTTCGAGGGCGGACAAGGCAGCTTCAGCGCCTTTGTTACCGGCCTTGGTGCCGGAACGCTCGATGGCTTGCTCGATGGAATCAACGGTCAGTACGCCGAAAGCGACTGGCACGCCGAACTCCATGGACACCTGGGCCAGGCCCTTGGTGCATTCGCCGGCCACGTATTCGAAGTGCGGAGTACCGCCACGAATCACAGCGCCCAGGGCGATGATGGCTGCGTATTCACCCTGTTGAGCAACTTTTTGCGCAACCAGTGGAATTTCGAAGGCGCCAGGGGCACGGATAATCGTGATGTCGCTTTCGCTCACACCGTGGCGAACCAGGGCATCCACGGCACCGCTTACCAGGCTTTCAACCACAAAGCTGTTGAAGCGGCCAACCACCAGGGCATAGCGGCCTTTGGGGGCGATGAAGGTACCTTCGATGGTCTTCAGGGTCATTCGACAAATCTCTTAAAGAGCCGGGACGCGAAAAGTGCGTCCCTCAGTGATGATTTAACCGCGAACAAGGGGCAGAAAACGCCGGCCTTTATTCGGAGGGCACGTATTCTACAACTTCCAGATCGAATCCGGATATCGCATTAAATTTCATCGGTGCACTCATCAGGCGCATTTTGCGCACACCGAGGTCCCGCAGGATCTGCGAACCGGCCCCGACGATGCTGTAGGTGGTCGGTGTTTTGGCCTGGGTCTGCTCGGCGGTTTCGCGGATATGGGCGAGCAATACATCGCCGTCTACCGGGTTACCCAGCAGCAACACCACACCGCTGCCCGCCTCGGACACCGCAGCCATGGCGGCGCGCAGGCTCCAACGGCCCGGCTGCTTGACCATCAACAGGTCGCGCAGTGGGTCCATGTTGTGCACGCGCACCAGGGTCGGCTCGTCACCGCTGATGGCGCCCAGGGTCAGGGCCATGTGCACGTCGCCTTCCACCGAGTCACGGTAGGTCACCAGGTTGAATTGGCCCAGTTCGCTGTCCAGCGGCTGCTCGGCAATCCGCTGAACGGTACGTTCGTGGATCATCCGGTAGTGGATCAGGTCGGCAATGGTGCCGATCTTGATGTTGTGCTCGGCGGCAAAGGCTTCGAGTTCGGCGCGACGGGCCATGGTGCCGTCGTCGTTCATCACTTCGCAGATCACGCCGCTGGGCTCGAAACCGGCCATGCGCGCCAGGTCGCAGGCAGCTTCGGTATGGCCGGCACGGGCCAAGGTGCCGCCCGGTTGGGCCATCAGCGGGAAGATATGGCCAGGGCTGACAATGTCTTCGGCCTTGGCGTCTTTCGCGGCAGCCGCTTGCACGGTGCGGGCGCGGTCAGCGGCGGAGATGCCGGTGGTGACGCCGGTGGTCGCTTCAATCGATACCGTGAACTTTGTACCAAACCCCGAGCCATTGCGCGGCGCCATCAACGGCAGCTTGAGCAGCTCGCAGCGCTCGCGGCTCATGGGCATGCAGATCAGCCCACGGGCGTGCTTGGCCATGAAGTTGATGTGCTCGGGCTTGCAGGCCTCGGCGGCCATGATGATGTCGCCTTCGTTCTCGCGGTCTTCGTCATCCATCAGGATGACCATCTTGCCTTGGCGGATGTCTTCAACCAGTTCTTCGATGTTATTGAGCGCCACGCGGCACCCCCTTGGTCAGGATTTCAGGTAGCCGTTAGCGGCCAAAAAACTTTCAGTGATGTTACCTGCAGCAGGCTCTGCGGCCTTGTCGCCCAACAACAGGCGCTCCAGGTAACGGGCAAGCAAGTCGACTTCCAGGTTCACCCGGCGACCAGGCTGGTACGACGCCATGATGGTTTCGCTCAGGGTGTGGGGAATGATGGTCAGCTCGAATTCGGCGCCATTCACGGCGTTCACGGTCAGGCTGGTGCCGTCGACGGTGATCGAGCCTTTGTGGGCAATGTACTTGGCCAGCTCTTTCGGCGCGCGAATGCGGAATTCCACGGCGCGGGCGTTTTCGCTGCGGGCAACCACTTCGCCGACACCGTCGACGTGGCCGCTGACCAGGTGACCACCGAGACGGGTGGTGGGCGTCAGGGCTTTTTCCAGGTTGACCGGGCTGCCGGCCTTGAGGTCATTCATCGCGGTGCAGTCCAGGGTCTCCCGGCTGACGTCGGCGGCAAAGCCATTGCCAGGCAGCTCGATGACGGTCAGGCACACGCCGCTGACGGCGATGCTGTCGCCCAGCTTGACGTCGCCGAGGTCGAGCTTGCCGGTTTCAACCAGCAGGCGTACGTCGCCGCCTTTGGGGGTCATTGCACGGATGCTGCCGATGGATTCGATAATGCCGGTGAACATTTCGTTCTCCTGAAAACGAGGGGCTGACGCGCAAGCGCAGGCCGGGAATTATACGCTCGCTGCTGGCACAGGGATGGCAGTGACCCGCCAGTCGTCGCCTACAGCGCGCATTTCAGTGATCTTGAGTTGGGGGGCGTCGGCCAGCTTCTCAAGCGGCCAGTCCAGCAACGGCCGAGCGGCAGAGCCGAGGAACTTGCCGGCGACGAAAATCACGTATTCGTCCACCAGCCTCTGCTGGGCAAACGCCCCTGCCAGGCTTGGGCCGGCTTCCACCAGCACTTCGTTGACGCCACGGGCCGCCAGGGCCACCAGCGCCGAACGCAGGTCGACCTGGCCTTCCACACCCGGCACCACCAGGCACTCAGGGCCACGGGGGAACTGGTTCTCCGGGGTGACACAGGTGATGACCAATGCCGGACCCGCCTTGAAGAACGGCGCGTTGAGCGGCACCCGCAGGCGACCGTCGATCAACACACGCAGCGGCGGGCGCGACATGGCCAGGGCGGTGGTTGCTTCATCCAGGCCCAGCTCGGCGGCGCGCACGGTCAGCCGCGCGCCGTCGGCCAACACCGTGTCGGCGCCGGTCAGCACCACGCTGGCCTCGGCGCGCAGGCGCTGCACGGCGGCGCGAGCGGCAGGGCCGGTGATCCATTGGCTTTCGCCGCTGGCCATCGCCGTGCGGCCGTCCAGGCTCATCGCCAGCTTGACCCGCACAAACGGCAGGCCGTGTTCCATACGCTTGAGAAAACCCGGGTTCAGCGCCCGCGCCTCACTTTCCAATACGCCGCTGCGAATCTCGATCCCGGCCTGGGCCAGGCGCTGCATACCACGCCCCGCCACTTCCGGGTTGGGGTCCTGCATGCCGGCCACGACGCGTGCAACGCCAGCACTCACCAGCGCATCGGCGCACGGCGGTGTACGACCGTGATGACTGCACGGTTCGAGGGTCACGTACACGGTGGCGCCACGGGCCTTGTCCCCGGCGGCGCGCAGGGCATTGGGTTCGGCATGGGGTTCGCCCGTGCGCTCATGCCAGCCTTCGCCGACAATCTGGCCATCTCGCACGATCACGCAGCCCACCCGAGGGTTGGGGTGGGTGGTGTAGCGGCCCTTGCGCGCCAGTTCGAGGGCGCGGGCCATGTAATGGGCGTCGAGGACAGCTTGTTCAGCGATAGGTGGGATCATGGTTTGACCGGCTCACGGGCCAGGCGGTCGATCTCTTCGCGGAACTCATTGAGGTCCTGGAAGCGTCGATACACCGAAGCGAAACGGATATAGGCGACTTCGTCGAGCTTTTGCAGCTCGCCCATCACCAACTCGCCCACCACCAGGCTCTTGACCTCGCGCTCGCCGGTCGCCCGCAGCTTGTGCTTGATGTGCACCAGCGCCGCTTCCAGCCGCTCGACACTCACCGGGCGTTTTTCCAGGGCGCGCTGCATACCGGCGCGCAGTTTTTCTTCGTCGAAGGGCTGGCGGCTGCCGTCGGATTTGATCAGACGTGGCAATACCAGTTCGGCGGTTTCGAAGGTGGTGAAACGTTCACCGCAGCCAGAGGCCAGGCATTCGCGCCGGCGACGTACTTGATCGCCCTCGGCGACCAGACGCGAGTCAATGACCTTGGTGTCGTTGGCACCGCAGAAGGGACAGTGCATGGTGGCAGGCAACAAAAAAAGGGAGGGCCATGGTAGCGCATCCCTGTGGCAAGACAAGCCATAGCCTTTACGGTATATAGGCGGGCTATTATGTTTCTTACATTTCAAGTCACGGATTTTGTCCTTTCTGGAGCCGTACATGCAGTTACGACCACTTGTTTTGCTCACCCTGTTCAGTGTCCTGGTCGCCTGCAGCAGCGAAGCCCCCAAACCTTCCACGCCTCAACCGGTGCCTGCGCAAGAGAAAAAAGTCCCGGGCATTGAAGACCTCGGCCCCCTGCCCGCCTACCAGCGTGAAATCAACGGCAGCCTGACCAACGTGCCCGCCGGGGCCGAAGTCGAGATGGCCCTGCTGGTGATCGACGACCGCTCGCGCCCGCAACAACTGCTCGCCAGCAGCGTGCTGACCGGCAATGGCAAGCCATTGGCCTTCCGCCTGCGCTTCAACCCCGAGGCCTTCCCGGCCGGGGCGCGGGTTGAACTGCGCGGCCGCGCCAGCCAATCCGGCCAGTTGATCCTGCACCTGCCCGCCGTGCGCATCACCCAGGCAATCACCCAGACCACCGGCCCCCTGGAACTCGTCAAGGCACCATGACGCCGCCGTTGGACTTGCAGCGCGCCCTGAGCGAACTGATCGGCGACGCGCAACTGGTGCCCTGCCCGCTGCCGGGTACCGAGCTGTCGTTGTGGTTGCTGGATGCGGACAACATGGACCGCGCCTTCAGCCCCGAAGAAACCCGGCGCATCCTGCATGAGCCGCCCTACTGGAGTTTTTGCTGGGCCAGCGGCCTGGCATTGGCGCGGTATTTGGCGGCGAACCCCGAGTGGGCCGCCGGCAAGCGCGTGCTGGACTTCGGTGCCGGTTCCGGCGTGGCCGCGATTGCAGCGGTCAAAGCCGGCGCGTTGGAAGTGGTGGCCTGCGATCTGGACCCGCTGGCCTTGGCGGCTTGCCGCGCCAATGCCGAGCTCAATCACGTGGAACTGACCTACTCGGCCGACTTCTTCACCGAAGCCGACCGCTTCGACCTGATCCTGGTAGCCGACGTGCTCTACGACCGCGCCAACCTGCCGCTGCTGGATCACTTCCTCAGCCGTGCCCGCGAAGCACTGGTCGCGGATTCACGGGTGCGCGACTTCCAGCACCCGGCTTACCAGCGCCTGGAAATCCTCGACGCGCTGACCCTGCCAGACCTGGCCGAGCCTTGGGAGTTTCGCAAGGTGAGCCTGTACCATTCGCGGCGCTAAGGTTGCGCGTTACAAATTTTCGGCAATAGGTTGGCTGAGACAGTGAACGACAGGGCATGGAAAATGCCCTCCTTTCGCACGCGGCCTGGGCAATCGACCTGCATGTTTTTTCAAACAACCTCGCTTATCTACGGCAACACAAAGGTCTTGCGTAAAGTCAGGCAGCTACCTAACCTTTGCGGCAATACACCCGCCATGCCTCTGGTTGCGTCAGTAGCCAAGCACAAATTGTGCGGGTTTTTTATGCCCGGTACTTTTTTGGCATGAGGACGTTCAGCAAGCCTGCCATCGACGTGCCTGCGCAATTGGAGCTCCTCAAGCTTCGCGGATTGAATATTCATAATGGGGCTCGCGCCGAGGCTTTCCTGCGGTTTGTCAGTTTTTTCCGACTAAGCCCTTACATGCGGCCCTTCCAAAAGCCGGAAGATGTCGAGCACAGATTCCGTGACGGCAGCCAATTCAGCCAATTAACTCGCCTTTACAACTTCGATCAACGACTTCGTTTATTAACTATGGACGCCATAGAAAGAGTCGAGGTGGCATCGCGTGCAGTCATCAGTAACCACATGGGCCCCGTTTATGGCAGCCACTGGTACATCAACCCGCAGATCTTTCATCACGCATACGATCATCAACGCCTGCTCACGACGTTGTCCCTGAAGCAGTCGACCGCGACACGCGATTACCAGCGAGAATGCGAGCGCATCGATAGATCCCAGGCAGACAGTGCGAGAAAAGACCTGCTCAAACACCAAAGGGCAAGAGAAAGCTACAGCCGTCACTACCCGTTGACCTATGACCAGCCTTCATTGATGCCCGGCTGGGCCATGCTTGAGGAACTGACGCTGGGTGATTTGTCCCACCTGTACAAAGGTTTGGCAAAGGACGTGGACAAAAAAGCCATTGCCAGGCGCCTGCAACTCCCATCCCCCCTGATGCAATCCTGGCTGCACACGTTGACCACCATTCGAAATGTATGCGCCCATCATTCACGGATGTGGAACCGAGAATTGGGTATTCGTCCCGAGCTCCCGAAGAAAGCTAATTTCTTGTGGCCGGAACATCTTCTCCAACAAGGGCCTCATAGCCGAATTTTCGCCGTACTTTGTATTCTTAACCACCTGATGCATCAAGTAAGCCCACACACCCATTGGGATCAGCGCCTGTACCAACTTATCGACGAGTTTCCTGATGTCAGCTTGAAAGCCATGGGCTTTCCTCAGGACTGGTATCAAGACCCTTTTTGGCACGCCTCTCGCGGCTGAGAGCCATGCAGCTTCCGGTAGCCTGCGCCAGCCCTTATAGTTGCCCCATTCCCGCTTTATTCGAGACGCCCCATGAGTGAGCCCACGCCGTACATCTTCGACGTCACCACCGCCAACTTCGACCAGGCCGTGATCCAGAACTCCTTCGAAAAACCCGTCCTGGTGGATTTCTGGGCCGAGTGGTGCGCGCCGTGCAAGGCGTTGATGCCGATGCTGGCGCAGATTGCCGAGAGTTATCAGGGCGAGTTGCTGTTGGCCAAGGTCGATTGCGAAGCCGAGCAGGAAATTGTTGCGCGCTTTGGCATTCAAAGCCTGCCGACGGTGGTGCTGTTCAAGGATGGCCAGCCGGTGGATGGTTTTGCTGGCGCGCAGCCGGAGTCGGCGGTGCGTGCACTGTTGGAGCCCCATGTGCAGATGCCTGCGCCAAAAGCGGCTGATCCGTTGGTGCAGGCCCAAACGTTGTTTGCCGAAGGTCGCATCAGCGATGCCGAAGCCGTACTCGTCGCACTGCTGGGCGAGGACAACACCAACGCTGCCGCATTGATCCTGTACGCGCGCTGCCTGGCCGAACGTGGTGAGCTGGGTGAAGCGCAAACCGTGCTCGACGCCGTTAAAAGCGACGACCACAAAGCCGCGCTCGCCGGGGCCAAGGCGCAAATCACCTTCTTGCGCCAAGCCGCCGACCTGCCGGACGCCGCCGACTTGAAAAGCCGTCTGGCGCAAAACCCGCAGGACGATGAAGCCGCCTATCAGTTGAGCATCCAACAACTGGCGCGCCAGCAGTACGACGCCGCGCTGGAAGGCCTGCTCAAATTGTTTATCCGCAACCGCAGCTACAGCGAAGGCCTGCCGCACAAGACCTTGCTGCAAGTGTTCGAACTGCTGGGCAATGACCATCCACTGGTCACCGCGTACCGCCGCAAGTTGTTTGCCGCGCTGTACTAATCGCCGATCCAACTGTACAGCGGCGTATCCCCGCCGCTGCTCACCTTGACCTTGGCGCTGTGGCGCAGGCGCACCAACAGGCGCTTGCCCGCCGAGGCATCACCAGCCAGGGCTTCCAGTTGGTCGAGCAGTTCCAGGCCAGTGAGTTGCCCGGCGCTGCGCAACAGGTCCAGGGCGTTCTGCCACAGATCCTCATTTTGTTTAACCGGCGCCGCTGTCGGCGCAGTCGGGGTGGGTGCGGCCTGCAACTGCGCGCCCAGCCGTGCCCAGTCGCCGTCGTCCAGTTCCAGGGTCAAGTCCACCGGCAGGTCGCCGACGGTTCCACGAATTCGCAACATCGTCCTTACTCCTGCAGTTTTTCTGACGGGCATGCTCCCATGCGGCTTGCGCAACGCCAAGCAGACGGTCAAACTCTCGGCTCTATTGTTATAAGATCACATAACATAACTTTCATGTTCTGGAGCCTTCTCATGCGCCGCCTGCTGCTCGCTTTGCCGTTCGCCCTGCTGCCACTCGCCATTGCTCACGCAGCCGACGAGCATGATCACGACCACGAACACGGCAGCCTTGGCGCCCACGAGCACGGCGTCGGCCGCCTCAATGCCGTACTCGACGGCCAGGCCCTGGAGCTTGAGCTGGACAGCCCGGCCATGAACCTGGTCGGTTTCGAGCACGTCGCCACTACTGCGGCCGACAAGGCCAAGGTCGCCGCCGCGCGCAAACAGCTGGAAAACCCAGCGGCCCTGTTCAACCTGCCCAAGGCCGCCGGTTGCGTGGTCAGCAGCCAGGAACTCAACAGCCCGTTGTTCGGCGACAAGCCGGAAGCCGACCGCGACGACGATGATGACCACGACCACGACGCCAAGGACGGCGCCCACGAGCATCATCACGACCACAGCGAAATCCACGCCCATTACCAATTCACCTGCGCCACGCCGACTGCCTTGAGCAATCTGGACCTGACGCAGGTCTTCAAGACCTTCCCCGCCACCCAGAAAATTCAGGTACAACTGATCGGCCCGAGCGGCCAGCAAGGTGTTGACGCCACGGCCACAGCAGCCACCCTGAAGTTCTGAGTTCACATGACCCAAGCACTGATCGAACTGTCTGACCTGGGCTTCAACTGGCCCGGTCACCCACAGTTGCTGGATATTCCCGCGTTCCGCCTGGACGCGGGGGAAACCCTGTTTCTCAAGGGCCCGAGCGGCAGTGGCAAGACTACGCTGCTGGGCCTGTTGGGCGGCGTGCAGACGCCCAGCCGAGGCAGCATTCGCCTGCTGGGCCAGGAGCTGACCGAACTCTCGGCCGGCGCCCGTGATCGTTTCCGCGTCGACCATACCGGCTACGTCTTCCAGCAATTCAACCTGCTGCCGTTCCTGTCGGTGCGCGAAAACGTCGAGTTGCCTTGCCACTTTTCCAAACTGCGTGCGCAGCGTGCAAAGCAGCGCCACGGCAGTGTCGACCAGGCCGCCGCCACGTTGCTCGCACATTTGGGTTTGAAGGATAAAGACCTGCTGGAGCGCCGTGCCGACTCGCTGTCCATCGGCCAGCAGCAACGGGTGGCCGCCGCCCGTGCGCTGATCGGCCAACCGGAACTGGTGATCGCCGACGAACCCACCTCGGCCCTGGACTACGACGCCCGCGAAGCTTTCCTTCAGCTGTTGTTCGCTGAATGCCGCGACGCTGGCGCCAGCCTGTTGTTTGTCAGCCACGACCAGAGCCTGGCGCCGTTGTTCGACCGCAACCTGTCGCTGGCCGAACTCAATCGCGCCGCCACGCCCGCAGAGGTTTGAGATGTATTTGTTTCGTCTGGCCATGGCCAGCCTGGCTAACCGCCGCTTTACCGCGATCCTCACCGCGTTCGCCATCGCGCTTTCAGTCTGCTTGTTGCTCGCGGTGGAACGGGTGCGCGTTGAGGCACGCAACAGTTTCGCCAGCACCATCAGCGGCACCGACCTGATCGTCGGCGCGCGTTCCGGCTCGGTCAACCTGCTGCTGTATTCGGTGTTTCGCATCGGCAACGCGACCAACAATATCCGCTGGGACAGCTACGAGCACTTCGCCGCCAACCCCCAGGTCAAATGGGCGATCCCGATTTCCCTCGGCGACTCCCATCGCGGCTACCGGGTGATGGGCACCAACGAATCCTACTTCGAGCACTATCAGTACGGCCGCAAGCAAAACCTCGAACTCGCCAGTGGCCGTGCCTTTGCCACCGACCCGTTCGAAGTGGTGCTAGGCGCCGAGGTGGCCGATGCCCTGCATTACAAGCTCGGCGACAAGCTGGTACTGGCCCATGGCGTGGCGGTGGTCAGCCTGGTGAAACACGATGACAAACCGTTCACCGTGGTCGGTATTCTCAAACGAACCGGCACGCCGGTGGACCGCACGTTGCACATCAGCCTGGGCGGCATGGAAGCGATCCATATCGACTGGCACAACGGCGTGCCGGCCCAGGGTAAAGGCCGTATCAGCGCCGACCAGGCGCGCAACATGGACCTGACTCCGCAGGCCATCACCGCCTTTATGCTTGGGCTGAACAACAAGATTTCCACTTTCGCCCTGCAACGGGAGATCAATGAATTCCGTGGCGAGCCGATGCTCGCGATCTTGCCGGGCGTGGCGTTGCAAGAACTGTGGAGCATGATGGGCACCGCCGAAAAAGCGCTGTTCGTGATCTCGCTGTTCGTGGTGCTGACCGGCTTGATCGGCATGCTCACGGCGATCCTCACCAGCCTTAACGAACGCCGCCGCGAAATGGCGATCCTGCGCTCGGTGGGTGCACGGCCGTGGCATATCGCGACGTTGCTGATCTTCGAAGCCTTCGCCCTGGCCCTGTCCGGCGTGATCGCAGGCGTGGGCCTGCTATATGTGTGCATCGCCGCGTCGCGCGGGTATTTGCAGGCCAATTACGGGCTGGACCTGCCGATGTCATGGCCAAGCGAATATGAATGGACCCTGCTCGCCGGTATCCTGGCTGCTGCGCTGTTGATGGGCAGCGTGCCGGCCTGGCGCGCCTACCGACAATCCTTGGCCGATGGCCTGTCCATACGTTTATGAGGAAGGCTTCGATGCGTCGTGCCCTGTTCGCACTGTTGTTGCTGGTGGTCGTTCCGGCCTGGGCGGATGAGCAGCCCAAGGATTTGTCCTGGCAAGAAATGATTCCGCCGGACGCGCCGCCGGAAGTCCCCAATATGAAACCGCTGCATGACCTGTCGAACATGGCCGACGCCCTGGCCGTCGAAGCCGCGCCCGCGGCCAAGCAGGACTTGCCCAATGCGCCGGTGGTGCAGAGCCTCAATGGCCAGCACATCCGCCTGCCGGGCTATATCGTGCCGTTGGAAGTCAGTGAGGAAGGCCGCACCACCGAGTTTTTGCTGGTGCCGTATTTCGGCGCGTGCATCCACGTACCGCCGCCGCCGTCGAACCAGATCGTGCATGTGAAAAGCGAAGTCGGCGTAAAACTCGATGAGTTGTACCAGCCGTACTGGATTGAAGGCGCGATGCAGGTCAAGCCGTCTACCAGCGAACTGGCCGACGCCGGTTACCAGATGGAGGCCGAGAAGATTTACATGTACGAGCTGCAGGAATAACCCTGATCGCCCTTTCATTGAGCTGAGTCAACAGACCAGACGGAACGATCTTTACCATTGGACTTACAACTTTTAAACGTCCTTTGGAGCTCCCATGAACAAGTCTCTGCTCGGCGCGTCCCTCTTCGCGCTCGCCCTCGTCGCCCCCCTTGCCCACGCTCACGAAGCGGGCGACATTCTGGTTCGCGCCGGTGCTATCACCGTGAACCCGAAGGCCGACAGCAGCACCGTCAAGGTTGACCAGGGCCCGCTGGCCGGCGCCAACCTGGGCGGCAAGGCGACCATGAGCAGCGACACCCAGCTGGGCCTCAACTTCGCCTACATGCTGACCAATCACGTGGGTATCGAACTGCTGGCCGCCACGCCGTTCGAGCACGACGTGAAGATCAAGGGCACCGCCCTCGGCGCCGCCAATGGCAAGCTCGGCACCCTGAAACACCTGCCGCCGACCCTGAGCGTCGTGTACTACCCGCTGGACAACAAATCCGCCTTCCAGCCGTACGTCGGTGCCGGTATCAACTACACCTGGATCTACGATGAACACGTAGGCAGCCGTGCCCAAGGGGCTGGCTTCAGCAACTTCAAGGCTGAGAACTCGTGGGGTTGGGCTGCGCAGATCGGCGCGGACTACATGATCAACGACAAGTGGATGATCAACGCCCAGGCGCGCTACATCGACATCAGCACCAAGGCGACCGTGGAAAACAACGCCGTGGCGCCGGGCACACGTGCCAAGGTCAATGTGGACGTCGACCCGATGGTTTACATGGTGGGTATCGGTTACAAGTTCTAAGCAACATCACATAACACATGTGGGAGGGGGCTGGCCCCCGATAGCGGTGGATCAGCCAACGAATCTGTTGACTGGCACTCTGCTATCGGGGGCAAGCCCCCTCCCACATTTGGGTTTTGTGTTGGATTCAGCTGTGGCGGTAGAACCGGTCTAGCAACGCCGGCAACCCCGCTCGCCACGCCCGTGGCTTGATGCCAAAGGTATGCAGGATTTTCTTGCAGGCCAGCACCGCGTGTTGCGGCTCATCCGCCGCGTCCGGCCGGGCCGCGTGGGCCTGGGCGGTGGGTGATTCAATCGCCAACGGGTGGAAATTGCGTGCTTCGGTCAGAATCGCCTGGCCCAGCGCCAGCGGCGTGGTGGCCTCCTGGCCAGCGTAGTGGTAAGTGCCCCACAGCGGCGCCGCGCAATCGAGTTGCTTGAGCACTGAAATGATCACCCGCGCCGCATCATCCACCGGCGTCGGGTTACCGCGTCGGTCATCCGCCATCAGCAACTCGTCGGTGTTCTCGGCCCGGGCCAGGAAGCGCCCGAGGGTGCCATCAACGCTGTCATCCAGCAGCCAGCCAAAGCGCAGCAACACATGCTGCGGGCACGTGGCGCGCACACTCTGTTCGATACGCCACAACGCCTGGCCGCGCAGGCCCAGGGGCACCGGCTCGTCCTTTTCGCTGTAGGCGGTGGCACGGGAGCCATCGAATACGCGGTAGCTGGACGGTTGCAGCAAGGTGATGTTGTGGTGTTGGCACAGTTCGGCCAGGCGTTCGATGGCGAACTCCTGGGAAGCCAAACGGGTTTCGCTGACGGCTTCGGCCTGGAACCAGTCGAAGTAGTAGGCGAGATTGATCAAGGCATCGGGACGGGTGTCGTCGAGCAATTGGGTGAGGCTCGCGGCATCCCAGCCGTCTTGGGGCGGTTTGGGTGCGAGGAAACCGATGTCTTCCTCTGCACCGAGGCGAATCAGCGCCTGCCCGAGGGCATTCCCGCCGCCCAGTAACATAAGGCGCATTCGCATAGATTGAGCAGGCCCGGTCTGTTTGGAACGTTGGCTATGGTCGGCAGGCCCATGGGCCTTGCCGCTGGCAGTTGCCAGAATCGTTGCATTTTGCGGGTTTGTAGCGCAACCGTCACGGATTAAGTGTCTTGACATCGGGCTCTGCCGGCGCGTGCTCCAGCGCCGTACGCTGAGGCACCATGACCTGCTGTGGATAAGTCTGCGCGAAGTGCACCTCCGGGCAGTTATCCACAAGTTTTTTCAGACGCTGATTAAAGGCACGACTGACAGCATATTGCCCACCCGACACTGTGCGGAACTGCGCCGTGAGCACCACCCCATTGAGGTCCATCCTGTCGACACCAAACACCTCCAGCGGCCCTTGCAGGTTGTATTTGAGGAACACATCGTCGCGGATCGCCTGACCAGCTTCACGAATCAACTCCACGGCCTTGTCCACATCGGTGTCGTAGGTGAACTGCACCGAGAAGAACGCATAGGCAAATTGCCGCGACTGATTGGTGACAGCCTTGATCTGCCCGAACGGCACCGAATGCACAAAACCCTTGCCGTCGCGCAGGCGCAGGGTGCGGATGGTCAGGCCCTCAACGGTGCCGGCGTGGCCGGAGTCAAGCACCACCCAGTCGCCGATGGACAGCGTGTCCTCAATGATGATGAACAACCCGGTGATCACATCCTGCACCAGTTGCTGTGAGCCGAAACCAATGGCCAGGCCGACCACACCGGCACCCGCCAGCAGCGGTGCGACATTGATGCCCAGGTTGGCCATGGTGGTGATCGCGCAGATGACCACCAGAATGATCTTCACCGCATTACGCACCAGCGGCAGGATGGTTTTCACCCGCGTGCTCGGCTGGCGGTTGGAGCGTTTGTTCACTGGCGGTTTCAGCGCTTCCTGGATCGCCGTGTCGAGCACCACCCAGAACAGCCACGTCATCAGCAGGATCAGGCCGATGCTGCTCAAAGAGTCGCTGATCGCCCGTCCTATCGAGTTGCGCTGGGCAAACTCGAACAACGACACACCCCAGATCCGCCCGAGGATTTCGATAAAGGCGATGGCCATGACGATGCGCAGGATCGCGTGCAACAGACTGAGGAAACGTTCCTTGTAGGCGCTGCTGCGCTGGATCGCCACCTGGCTGCGGGACTTGAACAGGTGCTGCAGCACGGTACTCAGGAACACGGTGCCAATCAGCAGAATCGTGGTGAACAGCGCGCAACGCAGGGCTTTCTGGTTATCGTCACCGGCACCGATCAAGTTGATGGCCGAGACCAGCACCATCAACAGAATCGGCCAGTACCACAAGCCGGAAAACACCCGCAACGATTGCTGCAACGCCGGGTGTTTAAGGCGCTGAGCCAGAGGTCGATTGCGGATCAGGTGGGCGACCGGCCGACGCAGGCGCACCACCAGCACGCCGAAGATCACTGCCGCGAACAGGCCGGTAAACACCGCGATGCTGCTGGTGATATTGCCGCCCAGTTGACGGGCGATTTGTGGGCTGGTCAGGGCATCGCTGAGGGCGGCGAGGAAGCCGATCAAGAACAGCGGCTTGGGGCAATAATCGCGAATAATCTGCACTGCCGGGCGCTTGTGACCGACGTTGAACATGACAATGACGCACAACAGCATCGACGTGGAAAAAATGCCGCTGCTGGTGGCATAGGCAAAACACAGCGCCAGCGCACGCCCCACTGAAGTGGGCAGAAAGTGACTGACATAAAGGGTCAGCGGCAAGCAGATCAGCGCCGGGATCGTGTAGGGCACCACATACCCGAGCACCGCGTGCAGGCGCTTGCGCTGTGCAACAAATGACCGTCGCCCCAGGCGCTGCACGATAAACCGCCCCAACAGCGTCAGTACGGTAAACGCGCCGACCCACACCCCGGACAGCAGCAGGAAATTTCCGGCCACAGTCCACGGCGAACGTTCTGACGTTTGGTTAACCAACCGCCCTACTTCATCCGCCGCCCTGTCCGCACGCAGGCGCCAGGCGTCGATCAGGTTCTGGTTGAGGTCGAGCTTGTCCTGCACGTCGTCGATGCTGGAGCTGATCGCACCCAGCAGACCGCCTTCTACCAGCAACTCCGGCTTGGCCGGCGCCTCGGGTTCAGGCGCCGCCGCCGCGGCGTGCAGTGCGCCACTGCCGCAACATAGCAGCGCACCCAGCAGTAAAGCAGTCTTGAGATTGAGCAAAACACCGGGCTCCTTACAGAAGGGTCTGTAAGGAACTGACGGGTTTCAGCGAGGATGGTTCACTTCAGGTCGACATTCAGGCTCGGCGCGCCAAACGCTACCAACTGCGCGTTGGAACCAGCGAAATAGCCTTTCCAGAAGCCTTCCAACGCTTGGATAGTCTTGCCGGAACGATACGCCTGCTTGACGTCCTTGGTCACCAGCGCCGCTCCGGCCACATAGACGCGCGCGCCCTGCAGGTCGGCGAACAGACCCTTGTCGGCCACACGCTTGAGCTCGGCGTCGGGTTGCAGGTCACGAATCCGGTTGTTGGCGTAGAAGCTGCCGAAATCGCTGTTTTCCAGCATGTCGGAAATCAACAACACCACACGTTCCTGGGCCGGTTGCTGGCCCAGGTCGTTGCCGATATCACGCAACGACTGGAAGATCTCACTGCGTGCAATGTCTTCGGACGCTTCACGCAGCGTGGTCACAAACACCTTGCCAAAGGTCTTGTTGAAAAAGCTGCGCTGCTCGGCAAGGCAGGTGTCGAAGGTGCGCAGCGATTGCATACCGACCCGCTCGCGGACCTTCTCGTCGATGCCCTGGTTGAGTTCACCGGCAAAGCGCAACTGCATGAACTGCCCCGGCAGAAACGCCGAGAAGCTGTACAGCCGGACCTTGTCGCCCGGTTGTACAAAGCGCTGAATCTGGGCCCAGGTGGACTTCTGAATGACCTCGGGCATCGGGATCGTTTGATCGATGATCACTGTCAACTCGCGCCCCGCGGCCACGGGCCGAAACTCGGCGACCTTGGCGTAGGGGTAGCAATCCGGAATGTCATTGCGCTCGCCGGCCATCGCCATCAAGGGCGCCAGCAACAGGGCACAGAAAAAGCGCGGGATCATCATTCAGGCACCTGTGGCGTCAAAGTCTTTAAGCAATTGCTGTTCGGCACGCAGCGCCAGCACATCTTCCAGTGCGTGGCCTTTGACACGGCTGATCGTTGCCAATTGTTCTTCGCTGTAGGCCGTCAGGTCCTTGCCGCGCAGGGCATCGAGCCCCTCCGAGGCAGCAACTGGCGTCTGCACGGGGGCTGCTACAGGAGTTGGAGCTGGAGCCGCGACTTCCGCTACCACCGGTGCAGCAGGTGCAACCGGAACACTGATGGGTTTGGCCACCGGTTGCGGATTGCCCGGCAACGCCTGTTTGCGCGCTACGAAGGTCTCGAAGCTGCGATTGTGCGCCGTGGTCAACGCCGCCTGCTGCTGGGCGTTGGTGGTGGTGCGCCCGGCGAGCTTGAGCTGCAACTTGCTCAGTTTGTGATCGGCATGGGAGGCAATTTCCACGCGCTGGCTCTGCATCCAGTTTTCCAGGGCTTCGCCGCTGGAAAATTTGTGGGTGTGTTCCCAGGCGGTCTTGGATTCGACCCCGGCAAACCCGAAGATCGACGCCAGCCAGATGCTGGTGATCTGGATCGCGATGTAGATCACCGACAGCACAATGAAGGTGATCAGCGAGGCTTTGCGGATCGCGTCCATCTTGTCGGTCAGGGTTTGCTTGTCGGCCTGATCGTTGATCGCCGCCGAATCGGCCGGCAGTTCGAACGGGCTGGCCGAGTCGTAATTCTGCTGGGCAAAGGCATGGGGGCTGCCGACCATTTCGGTCTCGATGCTTTTGAGCTGCATGGTGCGGATACCGAACGCGGCGATCGCGATAATCGCGATCCAGATACCGGTGGTGATCATCCAGCCACGGCTCGGCGTCACGGTGTGGTTGGTGTTGATGCGCGCCAGGATGCGGTTGTAGTCCTTGCCGTCTTTATCGCTGTCGGTGTGTTTGATGCCGATGCCCGGCAACTCCTTGAGCTGGTTCGGGCGGTCGCTGTCGCTGTCGTTTTCCCACCAGTGGCGCGCCTTGCTGATCAGCGCGTTCTTGTGCGCGGCGCGGCCAGTGACTTCGGCCAGGATCGCCGAGGCGACCGCCAGCAAGAAGGCGAACAACCAGCCCATCCAGCTTTGATCGTTGGCCGACAGGTTCTGGTTGATAAAGGGCACCAGCACGTAGGCGAAACCCACCGCCTCGAACATGATCAGCATAAAGATCAGGGCAAACACCCAGAACGGCCGCTCGCGGCGCCCGCGCTCACCGATGGTGCGCAGGTAGGATTCGCTCTTGTTGAAGAAATCGACATCTTCCGCGCCGATTTTTTCATAGCGCGAGTAGTACGCGTCGCACAGCTCGCTTTCGGATTTCGGCCAGCCGTGGGCGTCAAGCATCAGGCTCTGCTTGGACAAGCGCGCCACCTTGCCGATCACAGGCACGCCGTGCCACACACGCATGACGAAATAACCCACCTTGTCCCAATACGCTTGAATCAGGATGGCCGCCAGCAATGTGGAGATCACCAGGCCGGTGATTAGTTTGTTTGCCCAGAGCAGGGCCGTCAGCGCATTGAAGCTGAAGTCTTCCATGGTGTATGTCCTTGAGTCTTACGCGCGAATCGGCACGAAACGGGTAGTGAAAGCTTCACGGCTGCGCGGGTAGAACAACGCACCGTCCGTGGCTTCGGAGTTTTTCTTGCTGAACACCACGTCGATACACGACACCGGTGCCTTGGGGTCTTGGATGAATACGCGATAGAGCACCAGTTCCTCACCTTCGTAGGTGTTGGCCACGGCTTTGCTCTTGATCGATTTGCGGTTGCCCTCTTTGTAATCCTTGACCACTTCGATGAAGGGCTGGCGGTCGACGCTGGCGCCATCGCGCAGGATCGAAACCGGCGACAGCGTCACCAGGTGGCCATTGACTACGTTGGCCCACACGCGGTTGTTGTAGCCCGGCAGGTATTCGGTGGTGACTTGGGTGTCGAGCGCCTTGCCGCTGGCGAGGTTGAACACTTTGCCGGTTTCACGCGGGCGGTCGGCGTCGCAACTGCTGTTGGGCAGGTCGCTGGCGTGGGCACTGCTGACCAGGGCGAAGCCGGCCTTTTTCGGCGCGATGCCTTGGGCCAGGGTCCAGCGCGTGTCGCTGGCAGGCGTGCCACCGAAGTCGACCAGCGCGGTGCCGGCGTCAGCGGGTTGGCTCTGGGTAGCCGGTTTGGTTGTGACGGCAGGCTTGTTTTTCGGCGCGCTGGCGACGGTACGCACGGGCTCGGTCGAGGTGCCGTGCGTGAGGTATTTGGAGTTGTTCTGTTCGGCGTTGACGCGCTTGACCAGCATGTTGCGGTCGGTCACTTCAACGATCTCAACCCGACGGTTCTTGCCGCGTTGCTGCACGTCGCTGTTGTCGGCGATCGGCCGCGAAGCCCCCGCGCCCTGGAAGAACATGCGCTGCGGCGCGATGCCTTGCTCGGCCAGGATCGACGCCACAGCGCGGGCGCGCTGCTCGGACAATCGCTGGTTGGTGGCGGCGCTACCGGTGGCGTCGGTGTGGCCGACGACCAGAATCGCCGCTTGGCTGTTCTGGCCCTGCTTGGGCGCAAACGCGGCGGCCAGCTTGCGCACCTGGCGCTGACCGTTGGTGCTCAACTGCGCGCTGCCGGTGGCGAACATGCCTTCATCCTGCACCTGGGCGACGATGCCCGCCTCGGTCGGCGCAGGGGCTCGGGTGGTGCCGGTAGCCACGTCCTGGCTTTGCAGGGTTTGCACCTGAATGTTCAGGTTCTCTTCTTTGGCAATCCGCTCCAGTTCCTGCAAGCGGTTCTGCCACAAGTTGCCCGCCACACAACCGGCCGCCGCGCCCACGCCGCCGCCGACGATGGCCTTTTTGGCGTCGCCGGTGATCGCGTACGTCAAGCCGGCGCCGAGCAATGCACCCCCGGCGCAACCAATGGCCGTGCCGTAGTTTTTGCCCGCATCGTTAAGCGTCGCGCAGCCGCTGAGCGCCACGGCGCCGGCAAGCAGGCTGATTTTTCGGGTAAAGGAGGTATTCACTTGATGGGTTCCGGCCTTCATGAAAAGAGCCGCCGACCCACTGCCAGCACCAGAAAAGCGCCAACTGCATCATCCATGAACAGGCCCTGCACAATCGTTGAATGGGGTAGATAGCGCGGGATTGGATCACGTCACTGATGGCAATTCAACAGCATTTGTAACTCTATGCGTCCTCCAGGACCGTCCGTAGGACGCTCGAAACTTTCTCCAGCCACCGGCAGTCAGCCCTTACATGAAGCATTGCGCCACTCTTCACAGGAATACACATGACTGCGATCCCAGACTGGGTGCCCGTAACCCCCAGCGTCGCCATCACGCGCTTTACGGTGCTGACGGTCAATATCCACAAGGGCTTCACGGCCCTGAACCGACGCTTCATCCTGCCCGAGCTGCGCGAAGCGGTGCGCAGTGTGGGCGCGGACATGGTGTTCCTGCAGGAAATCCACGGCACCCACGAGCGCCATCCGCAGCGCTACAGCGACTGGCCGAACATGCCGCAATACGAGTTTCTGGCCGACAGCATCTGGCCGCAGTTTGCTTACGGGCGCAACGCGGTGTATCCCCATGGCGATCACGGCAATGCGTTGCTGTCGAAATTCCAGATCGTGAGCTACGACAACCTCGACATCTCCCAAAGCGGCCATGAAAACCGTGGTTTGCTGCATTGCGTGTTGCGCCTGCCGGGCAACGGGCAGGAAGTGCATGCGATCTGTATTCACCTGGGCTTGCGCGAGGTGCATCGCCAGCAGCAATTGCGTTTGCTGGAGCAGCGCATCCGCGAGATTCCCGCCGATGCGCCGCTGGTAGTCGCCGGCGATTTCAACGACTGGCGCCAGCGTGCCGACCTGAGCCAAAGCGGCCTCACCGAGGTGTTTGTGCACGCCCTTGGCAAACCGGCGCGCACCTTTCCAGCTCGCCTGCCATTGCTGGCGCTGGATCGCATTTACGTGCGTAACGTAAAGGTGCACAACCCCAAGGTGCTGACCACCCGGCCGTGGTCCCATCTGTCAGACCATGTACCGCTGTCGGTGGAGATTGAGCTATGAACATTGCCGTCGAGCACATTTCCACCGACCAACCGCCGGATGAAACCAAGGCCCGCGACCTGGATTACGGCTGGCAAAGCGGCAATCAGGTCGAGTTGCTGGAAAACGGCGAAGCGTACTTTCCCAAGGTCTTCGAAGCGATGCGCCAGGCCCGGCGCGAGATCCTGCTGGAGACCTTCATCCTCTTCGAAGACAAGGTCGGCCATGAGCTGCAAGGCATCCTGATCGAGGCCGCGCAGCGTGGGGTCAAGGTGGTGGTCAGCCTGGATGGTTTTGGCTGCGGCGAGCTGAGCCCGGCGTTTCTCGGTGAACTGGCCGAGGCTGGGGTGACGGTGCAGATGTTCGATCCGGCGTCCAAGACCCTGGGCATTCGCACCAACTGGTTCCGCCGCCTGCACCGCAAGATTGTGGTGGTGGACGCCACGGTGGGGTTTATCGGCGGGATCAACTTCTCTGCCGATCACTTGGGGGATTTCGGCCCCGAGGCCAAACAGGATTACGCGGTGCAAATCACTGGCCCGGCGGTGGCCGATCTGCATCACTTTGCCCTGGCGCAAAGTGGCCGCCAGGTGCGCACGCGGCGCGGTTGGCGGCGGCGCCAGCAACGGCCTTCAGCGTGGTCGAACGAGCACGGCGACGGCCTGGTGCGCCTGATCTACCGCGACAACCTGCAACATCGTGACGACATCGAAGAAGCGTATATCCACGCCTTGAGCAAGGCCCGACACCGAGCCGTGATCGCCAACGCGTATTTCTTCCCCGGCTACCGCCTGCTGCGGGAAATCCGCAACGCGGCGCGCCGTGGTGTGCGGGTGCAATTGATCATGCAGGGCCAACCCGACGTACTGCTGGCCAAGCTGGCGGCGCGCATGCTCTACGACTATCTGCTCAAGGACGGCGTGGTGATTCACGAATACTGCCAGCGCCCGCTGCACGGCAAGGTCGCGCTGGTGGATGACGAGTGGAGCACGGTGGGTTCGAGCAACCTCGACCCGCTGAGCCTGGCGCTGAACCTGGAAGCCAATGTGTTGATTCGCGACCGCGCGTTTAATCAGCAACTGTACGAGCGCCTGCAAGCACTCAGTCAGAATCACTGCCAGACCATCCCGGAAAACCGCAAGCCACGCCTGTGGTTGTGGCGATTGACCGTCGGCTTTCTGGTGTTCCATGTAATGCGCCACTTCCCCGCGCTGACCGGCTGGTTGCCGGCACACAAGCCACGTTTGAAACCCTTCGTGCATGAGGGCCAGCGCCATGACAGCTGATCGTTTCAAGCGTTGGAAGAAGCCACTGACCATCGTCTTCTTCCTGCTGCTGATCGTGCTATTCACCCTGCTCGCCCGCCGGATCGACTGGAGCGAGGTGGTCCAGACACTCGGTGAGTTCAAACTGCGCACCTTGCTGATCGCGGGCGCGTTGACCCTGTGCAGCTTTATCGTCTACGCCTGCTTCGACCTGATCGGCCGCACCTACATCCGCCAGCCGTTGCGCTGGAAGCAGATCTTGCCGGTGGGGATTATCAGTTATGCGTTCAACCTCAACCTCAGCGCGTGGGTTGGCGGCATCGCCATGCGCTATCGGCTGTATTCGCGGCTGGGGGTGAGCAGCAGCAATATCGCCAAGATTCTCGGCCTGAGCCTGGCCACCAATTGGTTTGGCTACATGGCGTTGGCCGGCGCGGTTTTCAGCAGCGGGCTGGTGACCATGCCGCCGGGCTGGAAACTGAGCAGCGGCGCGTTGCAAGGGGTGGGCGTGTTGCTGGTGTTGGCCAGCCTCGGCTACCTGGCCGCCTGCCAGTTTTCGAAAAAACGCGCGTGGTCGATCCGCGGCATTGAGATCAACCTGCCGTCGCTGCGCATGGCCTGTTTGCAACTGGCGTTGGGCGCGTTGAACTGGTCGCTGATGGCGGCGGTGATTTTTACCCTGCTGCCCGCCAAGTTGGACTATCCGCTGGTACTTGGGGTGTTGCTGATCAGCGCGATTGCCGGTGTGCTCACCCATATTCCGGCGGGGCTTGGGGTACTGGAAGCGGTGTTTATCGGGCTGCTGCAGCATGAGGCCTCGCGGGGCAGTTTGCTGGCGGGGCTGATCGCGTACCGGGCGATCTACTTTATCTGCCCGCTGCTGATCGCCTTGGTGATGTACGTGGGTGTAGAAGCCAAGGCCAAGGCGTTGCGGGTAAAGAAAACACCCGCCTGAACGGGCTACTGGGACTGGATGATGCTCAACCGCTCGCCGACCACCATCTCGGTAATCCAGTCGACCAGGATTGAGGTGTAGGCCTGCTGGGACACCGGATCGCTGAGGGAATGGTCAGCGCCATCAATGATGCGGTGCGTCAGGGAGTGCGTCTGCTGGCACGCCGCGCGGTAGCTCATGATGGTGGCATGGGGCACGTGGTCGTCGGTTTCCGATTCGACGATCAGCACATCACCGGTAAACGCCGCGCAGGCGTGTAATGCGCGATTGGTCTCGGCGTGCACCAGGGTGCTGCGGTAATCCATCAAATCGACCTTATCCAGGTCGCGCTTGGGCTTGAGCCATTCCTGATCGCGGTACAGCGCCGGCACACGCAGCGCCAGCCAGCGTACCGGGCGCAACGAGGTGAGGATGGCTGCGAGGTAACCGCCATAACTGGTGCCCACGACCGCCACCGCCGAGGTGTCGATGGCCGGGTGGGCGAGCAGCCGGTCGTAGGCCGCCAGCAGGTCGCGCAGGTTGTCTTCGCGGGTGACGCGGTTCAATGGAATGCCGGTACCGGCGTGGCCGCGCAGGTCGAAAGTGAGGCACACACAGCCAAGGCCGGCGATGCCTTTGGCCCGTTCCAGATCCCGCTCCTGGCTACCGCCCCAACCGTGCACAAACAACACGCCCGGTACTTTGGATTTGGGGCTCAGGAACGTGCCGCTCATTTGTTCGTCGTCGATGTCGATGGAAATGGTTTCACTTCTAGCCGTCATAAGATTTGACCGTCACGTACTTGAGAAGAAAGTCACTGTTTTCTGCGGGGCCGCGATACACCTCAATGGCATCCGCTGGCAGCGCTTGGTCCACATAGGTTTCTACCGAGGACACATGAATGGCGTTAAGACCCGGGTGATTGATGAAGCTTTGCAGCGCCGCGACCTCCGCACTGCTGGCGCCGCCCATGCGCCAGGATTGTTCGAGCACGCCACTGCGGCGCTGGCCGTGGCTATCCAGGCCTTGAGCGATGTCGTAGTTGCGCCGGGACGCGTAGAAGCCGGGGTAGGCTTCATCTGCCGCCGTGTCGAAGATTTGCGCTTGCTCGATGGCCAGCCGCACGTCGTCGGGCAGATCGAGTTCAAGCAAATCTTCGTAATAACCCGGAACGACCAGCAAGTCGGAGCCGCCATAGACGCTTTCGCCCTGCCCGTCCTCGGTCAGGTATTGCTGCCCGCAGTAGCTGAATACGTGATCGCCGATAAAACTCTGGCCCACGCTATGGGTGACCACGTCGCGCAGATCTTGCTCCAGCACCACGCCGTCGTTGAACAACTGCGCGGCGTCGGGTCGGGCGAGTACGGCCTTGAAGGCATCGAGGCTGTGGATAACTTCCTGGCCGCGTCCGGCGCAGGCGTGCACCGGTTTCAGGCGGATGGGCCCGTCGTCGAGCAAATGGGCGGCGGCGGGTAAAGCGTCTTCGAGCGAAAACACACTGAGGCCATCCAACACGACTGTTCTTACCCGCTCACAGAACAACGGCGACCAGCCTTCGGGCGCGATGGCTTCAGGGCTCAGCAAACCATGGCTGATGGCTTTGGTGCAGATGAAGTCGTGATCGACATAGCCGCCCCACAGGTCTTCGGGGCCTTTGATGTTGAGCGCGAGAGCTTGCGCCGGGCCCACCAGGGTTTGGGTGGGCAGCAGATAAAGCTCCCGGCCAGCATGTTTTCGCGGGTCGTAGCTGCCGTCGAATTTAAGCCCCAGGATCTGCGCCAGCCAGCGGGCCAGGCTGTGATTGGTGTCGACCTCATGCTGGGGTGCGCCCGCTCGTGTGGAGTGAGCGACCACCCATTTCCTGCGTTGTGTTGGGGTCATGCATCCCCCTTGGCCTTCCCGCCATGTGTGTATCAGGAAGGCTGCAGGGATCAGGCCAAAACAGCTGTGAGCGCAAGCGTCTTGAAATCAAGCAGTTACCGAAAAACCGATGGCAGTTGGCCTGTTTTATTCTGCACGACGACGCCTCAAATGCGCGGCGTTCTGCACGATTCACACGCCAAAACGGCTGCGGTAATCGCTGGGCGCCAGGCCGGTGATTTTCTTGAAGGTGGCGCGAAAGGCGCTGGGGTCCTGATAGCCCACGGTCCAGGCAATATGGTCAATGGTGCCGTTGGTGAATTCCAACATCTGCCGCGCCTTGCCCACCCGCAGGTGCTGGCAGTATTCGGTGGGTTTCAAGCCGGTGGCGCCGCGAAAGCGCCGCAGGAAAGTGCGCGCCTCCAGCCCCGCCTCTTGCGCCATGGCCGCCACGGACACCTCCACCGCGCCGCTGGCTTGCAACCAATGCTGGACTTTGAGAATCGCCACGTCGCCATGGCCGAGGATCGGCGCAAAGTTGCTGCCGCACTGACTCGCGCTGTCGCTGTGTTCAATGACCAAAAACCGCGCGGTGTCGGCAGCGATACTCGGCCCCATCAGGCGGTCAACCAGACGCAGGCCCAGCTCTGACCAGGCCATCAGCCCGGCGGTGGTGATCAGGTCACCGTCATCGACGATGGGTTTATCCGCTTCCAGGCGCACGGCCGGGTACTGCGCGGCAAAAGACTTGGCGGAAGACCAATGGGTGGTAGCGCTGCGCCCATCCAGCAAGCCGCTGCGCGCCAGCATGATCGAGCCGATGCACACGCCGCCCAGCACTGTGCCCGTCGCGTGCTGCTGACGAAGCCACGCCAACAGCGCAGGCGGCGACTGTTCATCGGTGAACACACCAATCGACGGTGGCACCAGCACGGCCATCATCGGTTGCTCGGGGCCTGGGTGGCTATCGAATACCCGTGTCGGGTGACCATCGGCATCCACGTGCCAATGGCTGATCCGCAGCAGCGGCAGTTGTGCCGACTGATGCTCGGCGGCGATCCGGTTGGCCACGCCGAACAGGTCGGTCAGGCCATGCACCGCGGCCAATTGCGCCCCTTGGTAGATCAACACACCCAGCTCAACAACCGCCATTGTCAGTTTTCCCCCTGTTATTGTCGGAGCAGCCAATCCCCGGCGTCGGCGCCAGCTAAGATACTGGGCCCATCAACCCATCACGAGGCAATACCCATGGCCAAGCAAGCGCTCATCCTAATCGATATCCAGAACGACTACTTCCCTCAGGGCAAGTGGCCGCTGGATGGCGTAGAAGCTGCAGCGGACAAGGCTGCGCAAGTACTCAAGGCGTTTCGCCAGGCGGGGGATGCAGTGATTCATGTGCGCCATGAATTCACGTCCGAAGAGGCACCGTTCTTCACGCCTGGGTCCGAAGGCGCACACCTGCATCCGAAGGTACTGAACCAACGCGATGAGCCCGTGGTGCTTAAACACTTTGTGAACGCGTTTCGTGAAACCAATCTGCGCGCCCTGCTGGAACAACGCAGCATCACCGAACTGGTGGTGGTCGGCAGCATGAGCCATATGTGCGTCGACGCCGTGGTGCGTGCCGCAGCGGACCTGGGCTACAAGGTCACGGTGATTCATGACGCTTGTGCCACCCGCGATCAGGAATTCAACGGGCAAGTGATCCCGGCCGCGCAGGTGCATGGCGCGTATATGGCGTCACTGGCGTTTGGGTATGCGGGCGTGGTGTCGGCGGATGAGTATTTGAAGGCGCAAGCAGCAGCGTGACCACTGCTTGCCTGGGCTTTTAGCGGGTCGCGATGATAAACAGGCGCGGGAATGGCAGTAGTACGGTGCCATCGGCCAGGGCTGGATAGGCCTGGGTAATCCGCGCCTGATATTCCTGTAGGAAGGCGGCTTTTTCATCATCGGTCAAAGGCGCGAGGAATGGACGCAATGCAGAGCCCTTGAACCACTCCACCACCGCCCCGTGATCCGCCAACGGGTGCAGGTAGGTCGTGCGCCATACATCAACAGTGGCGCAGTGCTTGCTCAGCAACTGGTAGTAGGAACTCGCCGCGTGCCGTTCATTGTGTTTGACCGTACCAATCCTGGCAGCCCACGGGCCATCCGCCGCAACCTCCCGAGCCAGGCGGTGCGCAGGCTCGTCCAGGTTATCCGGGGTTTGCACCGCCAGCGTACCGCCGGGGTTCAACCGGTTGACCAGATGGGGGTAAAGCGTGGCGTGGTCTGGCAGCCATTGCAGCGAGGCGTTGGCGAGGATCACATCGAATGTTTTTCCAGGGTTCCAGGCGCCGATGTCCGCCAGTTCAAAGCTCAGTCTCGGCAGGCGGTTGCGGGCGTCGACGAGCATGTCTTCAGAGCTGTCCATGCCGGTGACATGCGCTTGAGGAAAACGCTCGGCCAACACTTGGGTGGAGTTGCCAGGGCCGCAGCCGAGGTCGACGGCGGTGTGCACATCCAGATTGGGAATGGCTGCCACCAGGTCACGCACGGGGCGAGTGCGCTGTTGTTCAAACATCGTGTACTGCTTGGCAGACCAGGTCATCGCGGCTTTCCTTCGTCTCTAGGGTTTGGCTCCAGCCTAAATCCTGTAGCCCATGAGCACAAATGCCGGGACAACTGATCACTGGTCCCGTCAGTTGATCCTTTTCAGAACACTGTTCGGCCTGGAGCCGTGGGTAGCGTTGGCAAATAAAAAAGCCCCGAGAGCAGTGCTCACGGGGCTTTCCGGGAAAACTTTACGGATTGCTCCGAGCGATATCCTAGAACGGAATATCGTCATCAAAGCTGTCGAAATCCGGAGCCGGCTGAGGAGCGGCCTGCTGTGGCGCTGGACGCGACTCACGCTGTGGCTGCTGGCTTGGCTGCGGACGCGACTGCTGTGGACGCGGTGCCGAGTTGGACATGCCGCCCTGGCCCTGTTGGTCGCCCTGTGGACGGCCGCCCAGCAGTTGCATGGTGCCTTGCATGTCGACCACGATTTCAGTGGTGTAACGCTTGATGCCGTCTTTTTCCCACTCGCGGGTCTGCAGTTTGCCTTCGATGTAGACCTGCGAACCCTTGCGCAGGTATTCACCGGCGATCTCTGCGACCTTGCCGAACATCGACACACGGTGCCATTCGGTTTTTTCGACTTTCTGACCGGTTTGCTTGTCGGTCCACTGTTCGCTGGTCGCCAGACTCAGGTTGGTCACGGCGTTACCGTTAGGCAAGTAGCGAACTTCGGGATCCTGGCCGCAAGTACCGACCAATATGACTTTGTTAACCCCACGGGCCATAACGTTCTCCTAGGCTGGGCGCGCTGTCGGCACTGGGTTGACCAGTTGCTCAAGCGTCGCGCGATCCAATAATTCGGTGTCCAATTTGATGTAAATGGCCGCCTCTTCAGCGACCACGACTGCATCCGTTACCCCTACGACGGCCTTCAGGCGCTCTGCCAGACCGGCTTCGCGGATCGCCTCGGGCGATAGCGGCAAACGCAGACTTGTGACGTAGGGAGGTTCGCGCATGGTAACAGCAAAGACCAGCCAAAGTGCAGCCAGCCCGGCGCATCCGAGGAAGACAACCGACAAACCGCCATGCTGAAACATCCAGCCGCCCATGATGCCGCCTAACGCCGAGCCGAGAAACTGGCTGGTGGAATACACCCCCATCGCCGTGCCCTTGCCACCCGCCGGTGAAACTTTGCTGATCAGCGAAGGCAATGAAGCCTCCAGCAGGTTGAACGCGGTGAAGAACACCACCGTGCCGATTACCAGCGCCCGTAGGCTGTCGCCGAACTGCCAGAAGAATAGTTCAGTGAGCATCAATGTCGCGACCGCGCCCAGCAAAACTCGTTTCATTTTGCGTTTTTTCTCGCCATAGATGATGAACGGGATCATGGCGAAAAACGAAATCAACAGAGCGGTGAGGTAGACCCACCAGTGCTGCTCCTTGGGCAGCCCGGCTTTTTGTACCAGGGCCAGGGGCAAGGCGACGAAGCTGCACATCAGCATTGCGTGTAATACGAAGATACCTAAATCCAGGCGCAGCAGGTCCGGGTGCTTGAGCGTCGGCAACAACGCGTTGCGCGCAACGCCGGATTCACGGTGCTGCAATGTGCCGGTGGAGCGCGGCACCATGAAGGCCACGATCACGATGCCGAACAACGCCATGCCGCCTGTGGCCAGAAACAAACCGTGCAGGCCGAACGCACGTGTGAGCAAGGGTCCGACCACCATGGCCACGGCAAACGACAGGCCGATGGTCATACCGATCATCGCCATGGCCTTGGTGCGATGCTGCTCGCGGGTCAGGTCAGAGAGGAGCGCCATCACCGCAGCGGAAATCGCCCCGGCACCTTGCAGAATACGTCCGGCGATCACGCCCCAGATCGAATCGGACTGGGCCGCGAGCACACTGCCGAGGGCGAACACGATCAGCCCCAGGTAAATCACCGGACGACGGCCAATGCGGTCGGAAATGATCCCGAACGGAATCTGAAAAATCGCCTGTGTCAGGCCATAGGCGCCAATCGCCAGGCCGATCAGCGCCGGGGTTGCGCCGGCGAGGTCCATGCCATAGGTCGCCAGCACTGGCAACACCATAAACATGCCCAGCATACGGAAGGCGAACACAAGGGCCAGACCGCTTGCCGCTCGGGTCTCGCCGCTACTCATGCGTTCGCTGTGGGGATCGTGCATGGAAAAACCTCGTGTGAACCGGCGGCGATTCTACCAGTCCCATCGATTGAGAGGGTATATGCGGCGCTTTGCCGCGCAGCTTTCATGTAAGGCTGCACCCGGCACTTTGACAGTGTATATTCATCCAGTCTTTAGCCGTATACTCCGGCATTATTTACGCCCGCCGTGCGAGGCCATCTTGGACAAGATCCTGATTCGTGGGGCTAGAACCCACAACCTGAAGAACATCGACCTGACCCTGCCCCGGGACAAGCTGATTGTCATCACCGGCTTGTCTGGCTCGGGCAAATCGTCCCTGGCGTTCGACACGCTGTATGCCGAAGGTCAGCGCCGCTATGTGGAATCGCTGTCGGCCTATGCCCGGCAGTTCCTGTCGATGATGGAAAAACCCGACGTCGACACCATTGAAGGCCTGTCGCCGGCAATTTCCATCGAACAGAAGTCGACCTCCCACAACCCACGTTCCACCGTGGGCACCATCACTGAAATCTACGACTACCTGCGCCTGCTTTACGCGCGGGTCGGTATCCCCCGCTGCCCGGATCACGACATTCCACTGGAAGCCCAGACCGTCAGCCAGATGGTCGACCTGGTACTGGCCCAGCCGGAAGGTGCCAAGCTGATGCTGCTGGCCCCGGTGATTCGCGAGCGCAAGGGCGAACATCTTTCCGTCTTCGAAGAGCTGCGGGCGCAAGGTTTTGTACGCGCGCGCATCAATGGCAAGCTGTATGAACTGGACGAAGCACCGAAGCTCGACAAGCAGAAGAAGCATTCGATCGATGTAGTGGTCGACCGCTTCAAAGTGCGCGCCGACCTGCAGCAGCGCCTGGCGGAATCGTTCGAGACCGCGCTGAAGCTGGCGGATGGTATTGCGCTGGTTGCGCCCATGGATGACGAGCCGGGCGAAGAGATCATCTTCTCTGCGCGCTTTGCCTGCCCGATCTGTGGCCATGCCATCAGCGAACTGGAACCCAAGCTGTTTTCCTTCAACAACCCGGCCGGCGCCTGCCCAACCTGCGATGGCCTGGGAGTGAAGCAATTCTTCGATATCAAGCGCCTGGTCAATGGCGAGCTGACGTTGGCGGAAGGGGCGATACGCGGCTGGGACAGGCGTAACGTCTATTACTTCCAGATGCTGGGGTCGCTGGCGTCCCACTACAAATTCAGCCTTGAAGTGCCATTCAACCAACTGCCGGCAGATCAGCAGAAGGTCATCCTCAATGGCAGTGGTTCGCAGAACGTCGACTTTAAATACCTGAACGACCGCGGCGACATCGTTAAGCGTTCGCACCCGTTCGAAGGCATTGTGCCGAACCTGGAGCGGCGCTACCGCGAAACCGAATCGGCGAGCGTGCGCGAAGAGCTGGCGAAATTCCTCAGCACTCAACCTTGTCCAGATTGCCGTGGCACTCGCTTGCGCCGTGAGGCGCGGCATGTCTGGGTGGGTGAGAAGACCCTGCCGGCAGTGACGAACCTGCCGATCGGCGATGCGTGTGAATACTTCGGTGTGCTCAAGCTGACCGGGCGCCGTGGGGAAATTGCCGACAAGATCCTCAAGGAAATTCGTGAGCGGTTACAGTTCCTGGTCAATGTGGGCCTGGACTATCTTTCTCTGGACCGTAGCGCCGACACCTTGTCCGGCGGCGAGGCGCAACGTATTCGCCTGGCCAGCCAGATTGGTGCAGGCTTGGTGGGCGTGTTGTACATCCTGGATGAACCGTCCATTGGCTTGCACCAACGGGACAACGATCGTCTGTTGGGCACGTTGAAGCACCTACGGGATATCGGCAACACGGTGATTGTGGTCGAGCACGATGAAGACGCGATTCGCCTGGCGGACTATGTGGTCGATATTGGCCCAGGCGCCGGCGTGCACGGTGGACATATTGTTGCTGAAGGCACACCGGCCGAAGTCATGGCACATCCGGACTCCCTGACCGGCAAGTACTTGTCTGGCCGTGTGAAGATTGCAGTGCCGGCTAAACGTACGCCGCGCAACAAGAAGATGGCGCTGCATCTCAAGGGCGCACGCGGGAACAACCTGCGTAATGTCGACCTGGAGATTCCGCTGGGCTTGCTGACCTGCGTGACCGGTGTATCGGGTTCGGGTAAGTCGACGCTGATCAACAACACGCTGTTCCCCCTTAGTGCAACCGCCCTGAACGGCGCAACTACGCTGGAAGCGGCCGCGCATGACAGCATCAAGGGCCTTGAGCACCTGGACAAAGTGGTCGATATCGACCAGAGCCCGATTGGCCGTACACCTCGGTCCAACCCGGCAACGTACACGGGGCTGTTCACGCCGATTCGCGAGCTGTTCGCGGGTGTGCCGGAGTCTCGCTCACGTGGCTACGGGCCTGGGCGGTTCTCGTTCAACGTCAAGGGCGGACGCTGTGAAGCGTGTCAGGGCGATGGCTTGATCAAGGTAGAGATGCACTTCCTGCCGGATATCTATGTGCCGTGCGATGTGTGCAAGAGCAAGCGCTATAACCGCGAAACTCTTGAGATCAAGTACAAGGGCAAGAACATCCACGAAACCCTGGAGATGACCATCGAGGAAGCTCGCGTGTTCTTTGACGCGGTTCCAGCATTGGCGCGCAAGCTGCAGACGCTGATGGATGTGGGCCTGTCGTATATCAAGCTGGGGCAATCAGCGACCACGCTGTCCGGTGGCGAGGCACAGCGGGTGAAGCTGTCCAGGGAGCTGTCCAAGCGTGATACGGGCAAGACTCTGTATATCCTCGATGAACCGACTACGGGGCTCCATTTCGCGGATATCCAGCAACTGCTCGACGTGCTGCACCGATTGCGCGACCACGGCAACACTGTAGTGGTGATTGAGCACAACCTTGATGTGATCAAGACGGCTGACTGGTTGGTGGACCTCGGGCCGGAGGGCGGCTCCAAGGGTGGCCAGATCATCGCGGTCGGCACGCCGGAGCAAGTCTCTGAAATGCCGCAGTCCCACACCGGTTACTACTTGAAACCGTTGCTGGAGCGCGACCGGGCCTGACTTGTCGCCCCATGAAAAAGCCCCTGTCACCTTGCGGTGACAGGGGCTTTTCGTAGCCGGGAATCAGAACTGCGATTGCAGGTAGTTTTCCAGGCCAATGAGCTTGATCAGACCCAACTGCTTTTCCAGCCAGTAGGTGTGATCTTCCTCTGTGTCATTCAATTGCACGCGAAGGATTTCACGTGTGACGAAGTCACTGTGCTGCTCGCAGAGCTCAATGCCCTTGCAAAGCGCAGCACGTACCTTGTATTCGAGGCGAAGATCGGCTGCCAGCATGTCAGGTACGGTTGTGCCCACGTCCAGGTCGTCGGGACGCATACGCGGCGTGCCTTCGAGCATCAGGATACGGCGCATCAGTGCGTCAGCGTGCTGTGCCTCTTCTTCCATCTCGTGGTTGATACGCTCGTAGAGTTCGGTAAAACCCCAGTCTTCGTACATCCGCGAGTGGATGAAATATTGGTCACGAGCTGCCAGTTCGCCCGTCAGCAACGTGTTGAGGTAATCGATTACGTCGGGGTGACCTTGCATCGCCCTACATCTCCCTGCTTGAAAGACTGTAGTTTGAACCATCATGACCTGGAGGTCACGGGATCAACGGCATAAAAACGCACATTTCCCGAGAAAAGTAGCTGAAATAACGCAAAAACCGCCCAAATGAGGGCGGTTCTGCTTATCGTTTAGAGTCAGTTAAGCGATACACCCAGCGCCTTTGCGATTGCTTCTCCGTAAGCAGCGTCTGCCTTGTAGAAGTGCGCCAATTGACGCTGGACAACATCACTGGAAACCCCAGCCATTGCACCGGCGATGTTGGTGGTCAGCAGTGCCTGCTGCTCAGCATTCATCAGACGGAACAGCGCACCCGCGTGGCTGTAGTAGTCAGTGTCTTCACGATGATCGTAACGATCAGCGGCACCGCTCAGCGCCAAAGCAGGCTCAGCGTACTGCGGGGCTTGCTTAGGGGCATCGGCGTAGCTGTTCGGCTCGTAGTTAGGGGCTGAACCACCGTTGCTGCCAAAAGCCATCGAGCCGTCGCGCTGGTAGCTGTTTACCGGGCTGCGCGGCGCGTTTACCGGCAATTGCTGGTGATTGGTGCCGACACGATAACGATGGGCATCGGCGTAAGCAAAAACACGACCTTGCAACATACGGTCTGGCGACAGGCCAACACCGGGCACCATATTGCTTGGCCCGAACGCGGCTTGCTCCACTTCGGCAAAGTAGTTCAGAGGGTTGCGGTTGAGCTCCAGTTCACCCACTTCGATCAGCGGAAACTCCTTTTGAGACCAGGTTTTGGTCACGTCGAAAGGATTCTCATAGTGAGCGTTAGCCTGGGCTTCAGTCATGATCTGGATGCAGACGCGCCATTTCGGAAAGTCACCGCGCTCAATCGCGCCGAACAGATCACGCTGGGCGTAATCAGGGTCAGTACCGGCCAAACGTGCGGCATCCGCTGGAGCCAGGTTCTTGATGCCCTGCTTGGTTTTGTAATGCCATTTAACCCAGTGACGCTCGCCCTTCGCATTGATCAGGCTGTAGGTGTGACTACCGAAGCCGTGCATGTGGCGATAGCCGTCTGGAATGCCACGGTCCGAAAACAGGATGGTCACCTGGTGCAGCGCCTCAGGCGAGTGCGACCAGAAGTCCCACATCATTTGCGCGCTTTTCAGGTTGCTTTGTGGGAGGCGCTTTTGGGTGTGGATGAAGTCCGGAAATTTCAGCGGGTCGCGGATGAAGAACACTGGCGTGTTGTTACCCACGATGTCCCAGTTACCTTCTTCGGTGTAGAACTTCAAAGCGAAGCCGCGCGGGTCGCGCTCGGTATCGGCAGAACCGCGTTCACCACCAACAGTGGAAAACCGAAGAAAGGTAGGGGTTTGCTTGCCAACGGTCTCAAACAGCTTGGCGCTGGTGTACTGGGTAATGTCTTGGGTGACCGTGAACGTACCGTAGGCACCCGAACCTTTAGCGTGTACACGCCGCTCCGGGATGTTTTCACGGTTGAAGTGAGCGAGCTTCTCGATCAGGTGAAAATCGTCGAGCAGCAACGGGCCGCGCGGGCCGGCGGAACGGGAATTCTGGTTATCCGCAACGGGGGCACCGCTGGCGGTAGTAAGGACTTTATTCTGGCTCATGCTCAATCTTCCTCAGGTCAGACTTGGAACTGCCGGCTAATCGGCTTAGAGGGAGTATTGACGATCAAGATGACACCATCAAATTTATTAAATTATGGTCATTGATAGAAAATAACTAACAAACCCAACAGAGTAATTAGCTATGGATTGGACTCTGATGCTGGCAGCGACTCAATTAATATAGACAACGTTTTTTACACACACAAAAAACCGGGCACTAGGCCCGGTTCTCCGTTACAGCTTGTCGTCTTACTCGGCGCTTACAGCTTCGCCGGCAGTAGCACGATCAACCAACTCGACGTACGCCATAGGCGCGTTGTCGCCAGCGCGGAAACCGCACTTGAGGATGCGCAGGTAGCCACCCTCACGGGTAGCGTAACGCTTGCCCAGGTCGTTGAAGAGCTTACCAACGATAGCTTTCGAGCGAGTACGGTCGAAAGCCAGACGGCGGTTAGCCAGGCTGTCTGTCTTAGCCAAAGTGATCAGCGGCTCAGCAACGCGACGCAGTTCTTTAGCTTTCGGCAGTGTAGTTTTGATCAGCTCGTGCTCGAACAGCGACACCGCCATGTTTTGAAACATGGCCTTGCGGTGCGAGCTGGTACGGCTCAGGTGACGACCACTTTTACGATGACGCATGGTTCATTCCTTACCAAACTCACGTTCGGTGATTACGACGATCAGGCAGTCGCCTTGTCGTCCTTCTTAAGACTTGCAGGCGGCCAGTTGTCGAGGCGCATGCCGAGGGACAGACCGCGGGAGGCCAGAACGTCCTTGATTTCAGTCAAGGATTTCTTGCCAAGGTTCGGAGTCTTCAACAGTTCTACTTCGGTACGCTGAATCAGGTCACCGATGTAGTAAATGTTTTCCGCCTTAAGGCAGTTAGCCGAACGTACAGTCAGTTCCAGATCGTCAACCGGGCGAAGCAGGATCGGATCGATCTCGTCTTCCTGCTCGATTACCACTGGTTCGCTGTCACCTTTGAGGTCGACGAACGCAGCCAACTGCTGTTGCAGAATGGTTGCAGCGCGGCGGATTGCCTCTTCAGGATCCAAAGTACCGTTGGTTTCCAGATCAATAACCAGCTTGTCCAGGTTAGTACGCTGCTCGACACGGGCGTTTTCCACCACGTATGCGATACGGCGAACCGGGCTGAACGAAGAGTCGAGCTGCAAGCGACCAATGCTGCGGCTTTCGTCTTCATCGCTCTGACGCGAGTCGGCCGGTTCATAACCACGACCACGAGCTACAGTGAGCTTCATGTTCAGGGCGCCGTTAGACGCCAGGTTAGCGATTACGTGATCGGGATTAACGATCTCGACATCATGATCCAGCTGAATATCGGCAGCGGTAACCACCCCCGAACCCTTCTTCGACAAGGTCAGCGTAACTTCGTCACGGCCGTGCAGCTTGATAGCCAGACCTTTAAGGTTCAACAGGATTTCAATTACGTCTTCCTGTACACCTTCGATGGCGCTGTACTCGTGGAGCACACCGTCAATCTCGGCCTCGACTACTGCACAGCCGGGCATTGAGGACAACAGGATGCGGCGCAGCGCGTTGCCCAGGGTGTGGCCAAAACCACGCTCGAGAGGCTCGAGAGTGATCTTGGCGCGGGTTGGACTGACAACCTGCACATCAATGTGGCGGGGTGTCAGGAACTCATTTACCGAAATCTGCATGGATGCACCTATTTTCTAGCCCTTACTTGGAGTAGAGCTCGACAATCAGGCTTTCGTTGATGTCGGCGGACAGATCACTGCGAGCAGGAACGTTCTTGAAAACGCCCGACTTCTTCTCAGTGTCTACTTCTACCCATTCTACGCGGCCACGTTGGGCACACAGATCGAGAGCTTGGACAATGCGAAGTTGGTTTTTTGCTTTCTCGCGAATCGCGACCACGTCACCAGCACGAACCTGGTAGGACGGGACGTTAACGGTTTGGCCGTTTACGCTTACGGATTTGTGCGATACCAGCTGACGGGATTCGGCACGAGTCGAACCAAAGCCCATACGGTATACAACGTTGTCCAGACGGCATTCGAGCAGTTGCAGCAGGTTTTCACCGGTTGCACCTTTCTTGCCAGCAGCTTCTTTGTAGTAGCCGCTGAACTGACGCTCGAGAACGCCGTAGATACGACGGACCTTCTGCTTTTCACGCAGTTGGGTGCCGTAGTCGGACTGGCGACCGCGGCGTTGGCCGTGGATACCAGGTGCTGCTTCAATGTTGCACTTCGATTCGATCGCGCGCACGCCGCTCTTCAAGAAGAGATCGGTGCCTTCACGACGAGCGAGTTTGCATTTTGGACCAATGTAACGAGCCATTCTTTACAATCTCCTGGATTACACGCGGCGCTTCTTCGGCGGACGGCACCCGTTGTGCGGGATTGGCGTCACGTCGGTGATGCTGGCGATCTTATAGCCACAGCCGTTCAAAGCACGGACAGCAGACTCACGACCTGGACCTGGACCTTTGACGTTAACGTCGAGGTTTTTCAGGCCATATTCCAGCGCAGCTTGACCAGCACGTTCAGCAGCTACTTGAGCGGCAAACGGGGTGGACTTGCGGGAACCGCGGAAACCCGAACCACCGGAGGTAGCCCAAGAAAGCGCGTTACCTTGACGGTCGGTGATGGTCACGATTGTGTTGTTAAAAGATGCATGGATGTGGGCGATGCCATCAACCACTGTCTTTTTAACTTTTTTACGAGGACGAGCAGCAGGTTTTGCCATGATAATTTTCCTGTCGATTCGCGTGGGCGATTACTTGCGGATCGGCTTACGCGGACCTTTACGGGTACGCGCGTTAGTCTTGGTACGCTGACCGCGTACTGGAAGACCACGACGATGACGCAGACCACGGTAGCAACCGAGGTCCATCAAACGCTTGATTTTCATGTTGATTTCGCGACGCAGGTCACCTTCAGTGGTGAACTTCGCCACTTCGCCACGCAACAGCTCAATCTGCTCGTCGCTCAGATCTTTGATCTTCGCGGCTGGGTTTACCCCAGTATCTGCGCAAATTTTCTGCGCAGTAGTGCGACCAACACCATAGATGTAGGTCAGCGAGATAACAGTGTGCTTGTTATCTGGAATGTTAACGCCTGCAATACGGGCCATTCAGTGGGACTCCAATTGACAGCTACCTACGCCCCGGAAGCCAAGAAATAGGGCGCGAGATAATATCGCTGTAATAACAAATAATCAACCCGGCAGCGCACTAGCTGCCGGGCTTCAAGCGGATCACACTCAGCCTTGGCGCTGTTTGTGACGCGGTTCCGCGCTGCAAATTACTCGAACAACACCTTCGCGGCGAATAATCTTGCAGTTACGGCACAGCTTTTTCACCGATGCACGAACTTTCATCACCAACTCCTCGAACCTTATGGGGTACTCAGCGCAACATGCCGCTGCCGTAGCCCTTCAGGTTGGCTTTCTTCATCAGGGATTCGTACTGGTGCGAAACGAGGTGCGATTGTACTTGGGACATGAAGTCCATCACAACCACGACGACGATCAGCAACGAGGTCCCGCCAAGGTAGAACGGAACGTTTGCTGCAACCACCAGGAACTGGGGCAACAAGCACACGGCCGTCATATATAGAGCACCGAACAGGGTCAAACGAGTCAGAACGCCGTCAATGTAGCGTGCAGACTGCTCACCTGGACGGATACCCGGAATAAAGGCACCGGACTTCTTCAGGTTTTCCGCTACGTCTTTCGGATTGAACATCAACGCCGTATAGAAGAAGCAGAAGAAAATAATCCCTGCACTAAACAGCAGAATATTCAACGGCTGACCAGGAGCGATCGACTGAGAGAGGTCCTGCAGCCAGCCCATGTTTTCAGACTGACCAAACCAGGTACCCAACGAAGCCGGAAACAGCAAAATGCTGCTCGCGAAAATTGCCGGAATAACACCGGCCATATTCACTTTCAGCGGCAAGTGGCTGGTCTGCGCAGCAAAAACCTTACGGCCCTGCTGACGCTTGGCGTAGTGAACAGCAATACGACGCTGACCACGCTCAATGAACACCACAAAACCGATAATCGCTACTGCCAGCAAACCGATGGCGACAAGGGCGAAAATATTGATATCACCCTGACGTGCAGACTCGAAAGACTGCCCAATCGCTCTCGGAAGACCGGCGACGATACCTGCGAAAATCAACATCGAGATACCGTTACCAACACCACGCTCAGTAATCTGCTCACCCAGCCACATCATGAACATTGCGCCAGCCACAAACGTGGATACCGCAACGAAATGGAAGCCAAAGTCACCAGTGAACGCAACGCCCTGCCCTGCCAAACCAACGGACATGCCGATAGCTTGAACCAAGGCGAGAGCGACAGTGCCGTAGCGGGTGTACTGGCTAATCTTGCGACGGCCAGCTTCACCTTCCTTCTTCAACTGCTCCAGCTGCGGGCTGACGGCGGTCATCAACTGCATGATGATCGATGCCGAAATGTACGGCATGATCCCCAGTGCAAAGATGCTCATCCGCTCCAGCGCACCGCCGGAAAACATGTTGAACAAGCTAAGAATGGTCCCCTCATTCTGTCGAAACAGGTCTGCGAGTCGGTCCGGGTTGATACCTGGAACCGGGATGTGTGCGCCTATTCGGTAGACGATAATCGCCAAGAACAGAAAACGCAGACGAGCCCAAAGTTCAGACATACCGCCTTTGCCGAGCGCTGAGAGAGCACCTTGCTTAGCCATTTATTCCTCGAACTTGCCGCCAGCTGCTTCGATAGCCGAACGCGCACCTTTGGTGGCGCCGATTCCCTTGCCGATAGTGACAGCGCGAGTCACTTCACCGGACAGCATGATTTTCACACGCTGTACGTTGACGTTGATCACGTTGGCATCTTTCAGGGTCTGCACAGTAACGATGTCGCCTTCCACTTTAGCCAGCTCGGACAGACGCACTTCTGCGCGATCCATAGCTTTCAGGGATACGAAACCGAACTTAGGCAGGCGACGATGCAGCGGCTGTTGACCGCCTTCAAAGCCTGGAGCGATGGTGCCACCGGAGCGGGAGGTTTGACCTTTGTGGCCACGGCCACCAGTCTTACCCAAACCGCTACCGATACCACGGCCCGGACGATGCTTTTCGCGACGGGAACCCGGCGCTGGACTCAGATCATTGAGTTTCATCGATTAACCCTCTACACGCAGCATGTAGTAAGCCTTGTTGATCATCCCGCGATTCTCGGGAGTATCCTGGACTTCTACAGTGTGACCGATGCGACGCAGACCCAAACCCTTAACGCACAGTTTGTGGTTAGGAATGCGGCCGGTCATGCTTTTGATCAGCGTTACTTTAACGGTAGCCATGATCAGAAGATCTCCTTGACACTTTTGCCACGCTTGGCGGCAATGGATTCAGGAGACTGCATAGCTTTCAAACCTTTGAAAGTGGCGTGAACCACGTTTACCGGGTTAGTCGAACCGTAGCACTTGGCCAGAACGTTCTGAACGCCAGCAACTTCGAGGACAGCACGCATAGCGCCGCCAGCGATGATACCGGTACCTTCAGAAGCAGGCTGCATGTACACCTTCGAAGCGCCGTGAGCGGACTTCATAGCGTATTGCAGGGTGGTGCCGTTCAGATCAACTTGGATCATGTTGCGACGAGCAGCTTCCATCGCCTTCTGGATCGCAGCAGGCACTTCACGTGACTTGCCACGGCCGAAGCCAACACGCCCTTTACCATCACCCACCACGGTCAACGCGGTGAAAGTGAAGATACGGCCGCCTTTAACGGTTTTGGCTACGCGGTTAACTTGAACCAGCTTCTCAATGTAGCCTTCGTCGCGCTTTTGGTCGTTATTTGACATAACTTAGAACTCCAGCCCAGCTTCACGAGCAGCATCAGCCAGCGCTTTAACGCGACCGTGGTACTTGAAGCCAGAGCGGTCGAAAGCCACTTGCGAGACGCCCACGGCCTTAGCACGTGTAGCGACCAGCTGGCCAACCTTTGTGGCCGCGTCGATGTTGCCGGTGGCACCATCACGCAGTTCTTTATCCAAAGTCGAGGCGCTTGCCAGGACTTTGTTGCCGTCGGCCGAGATGACCTGGGCGTAGATGTGCTGCGACGAGCGGTACACGCAGAGACGCACGACTTCTAGTTCGTGCATTTTCAGGCGTGCTTTGCGAGCGCGACGCAGTCGAGTAACTTTTTTGTCGGTCATTTGCTATGCCCTACTTCTTCTTGGCTTCTTTACGACGGACGACTTCGTCCGCGTAGCGCACACCTTTGCCTTTGTACGGCTCTGGTGGACGGAAGTCGCGGATCTCAGCGGCCACCTGACCTACCAGCTGCTTATCAATACCCTTGATCAGGATATCGGTCTGGCTAGGGGTCTCAGCGGTGATGCCTTCCGGCAGTTCGTAATCCACTGGGTGCGAGAAGCCAAGGGCCAGGTTCAAAACCGTGCCTTTTGCTTGCGCTTTGTAACCAACACCGACCAGCTGGAGCTTACGCTCGAAGCCTTGGCTTACGCCTTGGACCATGTTGTTTACCAACGCACGCGTGGTACCGGCCATTGCGCGAGTTTGTTGATCGCCATTGCGAGCAGCGAAACGCAGCTCACCAGCTTCTTCAACGATCTCAACGGACGAATGGATGTTCAGTTCAAGAGTGCCCTTGGCACCCTTCACCGAAAGCTGTTGGCCTGCGAATTTTACTTCGACACCGGCTGGCAGCTTAACGGGGTTCTTAGCGACGCGAGACATGCTTATCCCCCCTTAGAACACAGTGCAAAGAACTTCGCCGCCGACACCGGCAGCGCGCGCAGCACGATCCGTCATCACACCTTTGTTGGTGGAGACGATAGACACGCCCAGACCGCCACGAACTTTCGGCAGATCTTCAGCGGACTTGTACTGACGCAGGCCTGGACGGCTAACGCGCTTCACTTCCTCGATGACCGAACGGCCTTCGAAGTACTTCAGCTCGATGGACAGCAGTGGTTTGATTTCGCTGCTGATCTGATAACCCGCAATGTAGCCTTCGTCTTTCAGGACTTTGGCAACAGCTACCTTCAACTTGGAAGATGGCATGCTTACGACGGACTTTTCAGCCATCTGGGCATTACGGATACGAGTTAGCATGTCCGCTAACGGGTCCTGCATACTCATGGGCTAGACGCTCCTAATACAAAAAAATTAGCCTTGCGGCTACATATGTCGCCGAGAATCTCCGGGTAAAAAACACGGGCTCAGGCGAGCCGCGTATTTTAGACACACTCCGGAAATGAAACAAGCCCCAAAAGGGGCTTGTTCCAGATTCAAGGTCACCGGCGGTCAGTATCTTGCGATTTTGACCGCCCCGACGCTGAAAGTACTTACCAGCTGGCTTTAACCAGACCTGGTACGTCACCACGCATTGCCGCTTCACGCAGTTTGTTACGGCCGAGGCCGAACTTGCGGTAAACGCCGTGTGGACGACCGGTCAGGCGGCAGCGGTTACGCATGCGCGAGGCGCTTGCGTCACGTGGCTGCTTCTGCAGAGCAACTGTCGCTTCCCAACGCGCTTCTGGACTTGCGTTCAGATCTACGATGATTGCTTTCAGTGCTGCACGCTTCTTGGCGTACTTGGCAACCGTGAGCTGACGCTTCAGCTCGCGGTTTTTCATGCTCATCTTGGCCATGGTCCTACTCCAATCAGTTGCGGAACGGGAATTTGAACGCACGCAGCAGAGCGCGGCCTTCATCATCGTTCTTGGCAGTGGTGGTCAGGGTGATGTCCAGACCGCGGAGAGCATCGATCTTGTCGTAGTCGATTTCCGGGAAGATGATCTGCTCTTTCACGCCCATGCTGTAGTTACCACGACCATCGAAGGACTTGGCATTCAGGCCGCGGAAGTCGCGAACCCGAGGCAGGGAGATCGACAGCAGACGATCCAGGAATTCATACATACGCTCACGACGCAGGGTCACTTTGACGCCGATCGGCCAACCTTCACGGACTTTAAAGCCAGCGATGGATTTCCGAGCGTAGGTCACAACGACTTTCTGGCCGGTGATCTTTTCCAGGTCAGCAACAGCATGCTCGATGACTTTTTTGTCGCCGACAGCTTCGCCCAGACCCATGTTCAGGGTGATTTTGGTAACGCGTGGAACTTCCATCACGTTCGAAAGCTTAAGTTCTTCCTTAAGCTTCGGTGCGATTTCTTTCCAGTAAATCTCTTTTAGTCGTGCCATGGTCTTCTACCTAGCAGTGTTCAAGCATCAACCGCTTTTTGGGTCGACTTGAAGACACGAATTTTCTTGCCGTCTTCTACTTTGAAACCAACGCGGTCAGCCTTGTTGGTTTCGCCGTTGAAAATGGCGACGTTAGAAGCGTCCAGTGGAGCTTCTTTTTCGACGATACCGCCTTGTACGCCCGACATCGGGTTAGGCTTGGTATGACGCTTGACCAGGTTCAGACCACCGATAACCAGACGGTTATTGGCGAGAACCTTAAGCACCTTACCGCGCTTACCTTTGTCTTTGCCGGCGATCACGATGATCTCGTCGTCACGACGAATCTTTTGCATGTCGGATCTCCTTACAGCACTTCTGGGGCGAGCGAGACGATCTTCATGAACTTCTCAGTACGAAGTTCACGGGTCACTGGCCCAAAGATACGGGTGCCGATCGGCTCTTGCTTGTTGTTCAGAAGAACAGCAGCGTTGCCATCAAAGCGGATAATGGAGCCATCAGCACGACGTACGCCGTGACGAGTGCGGACTACAACAGCAGTCATCACTTGGCCTTTTTTCACTTTGCCGCGAGGAATTGCTTCCTTCACGGTAACTTTGATGATGTCACCGATACCAGCGTAACGACGATGGGAGCCACCCAGCACCTTGATGCACATAACACGGCGAGCGCCGCTGTTATCGGCCACATCGAGCATGGATTGAGTCTGAATCATATAATTTCTCCGACCCCTAGTCCTTAGACTTCCACAGCGCGTTCGAGAACATCAACCAGTGCCCAAGACTTGGTCTTGGCCAGCGGACGAGTTTCACGAATAGTGACTTTGTCGCCGATGTGGCACTGATTGGTTTCGTCGTGCGCGTGCAGCTTAGTCGAACGCTTAACATATTTACCGTAGATCGGGTGCTTAACGCGACGCTCGATCAGTACGGTGATGGTTTTGTCCATCTTGTCGCTGACAACACGGCCAGTCAGCGTACGGACAGTCTTTTCGGCTTCAGCCATGATCACTTACCTGCCTGCTGGTTGAGCACAGTCTTCACGCGAGCAATGTCACGCTTAACTTGCGAGAGCAGATGAGACTGCCCCAACTGGCCAGTTGCTTTCTGCATGCGCAGATTGAACTGGTCGCGCAGCAGGCCGAGCAGTTGCTCGTTCAGCTGCTGTGCGGATTTTTCACGAAGTTCATTCGCTTTCATCACATCACCGTCCGTTTAACAAAGGCGGTGGCGAGCGGCAGCTTTGCAGCAGCCAGGGCAAAAGCCTCACGCGCCAGCTCTTCAGTTACACCCTCGATTTCATACAGGACTTTGCCTGGCTGAATCTGGGCTACCCAGTATTCCACGTTACCCTTACCTTTACCCATCCGAACCTCAAGAGGTTTTTTGGAGATCGGCTTGTCCGGGAATACACGGATCCAGATCTTGCCGCCACGTTTAACGTGACGGGTCAGTGCACGACGCGCTGACTCGATCTGACGAGCGGTGAGACGACCACGAGCTACAGACTTCAGCGCGAACTCGCCGAAGCTGACTTTGCTACCGCGCTGAGCCAGACCACGGTTGTGGCCTGTCATCTGCTTGCGGAACTTCGTACGCTTTGGTTGCAACATTTGGCGTACCCCTTACTTAGCAGCTTTTTTACGAGGCGCTGGTGCTTGTGGTTTCAGTTCTTCTTGGCGACCACCAATTACTTCGCCTTTGAAGATCCAAACCTTTACACCGATCACACCGTAAGTGGTGTGAGCTTCGTAGTTGGCATAGTCGATGTCGGCACGCAGGGTGTGCAGTGGCACACGACCTTCGCGATACCATTCAGTACGTGCGATTTCAGCACCGCCGAGACGACCGCTCACTTGGATTTTGATGCCTTTGGCACCAATGCGCATGGCGTTCTGTACGGCGCGCTTCATAGCGCGACGGAACATTACGCGACGCTCCAGCTGCTGAGCTACGCTCTGCGCAACCAGCATACCGTCGAGCTCCGGCTTGCGGATCTCTTCGATATTGATGTGCACAGGCACACCCATTTGCTTGGTCAGGTCCTGACGCAGTTTCTCAACATCTTCACCTTTCTTCCCGATAACGATACCTGGACGAGCGGTGTGGATGGTGATACGTGCAGTTTGTGCCGGACGATGGATATCGATACGGCTTACGGACGCGCTTTTTAGTTTGTCTTGGAGATACTCACGCACCTTCAGATCAGCGAACAAATAGTCCGCATAAGTCCGACCGTCTGCGTACCAGACGGAGGTGTGCTCCTTGACGATTCCCAGGCGAATGCCAATGGGATGTACTTTCTGACCCATCTCTTCGACTCCGTTACTTGTCAGCAACCTTGACAGTGATATGGCAAGACCGCTTGACGATGCGATCAGCACGGCCTTTGGCACGTGGCATGATGCGCTTCAGCGAACGCCCTTCGTTGACGAAAACGGTGCTGACTTTAAGGTCATCAACGTCTGCGCCTTCGTTATGCTCGGCGTTGGCTACGGCCGACTCCAGCACTTTCTTCATGATCTCGGCGGCTTTCTTACTGCTGAAAGCCAACAGGTTGAGCGCTTCGCCCACCTTCTTCCCGCGGATCTGGTCGGCGACCAAGCGGGCTTTCTGGGCGGAGATTCGAGCGCCCGACAACTTAGCGGCTACTTCCATTTCCTAACCCCTTAACGCTTGGCTTTCTTGTCTGCCACGTGCCCACGATAAGTGCGGGTACCGGCAAACTCGCCCAGTTTGTGGCCAACCATGTCTTCGTTCACGAGAACTGGGACGTGCAGACGACCGTTGTGTACAGCGATGGTCAAACCGACCATTTGTGGCAGGATCATCGAACGACGCGACCAGGTCTTAACTGGTTTGCGATCGTTCTTTTCCGCCGCCACTTCGATCTTCTTCAGTAGGTGAAGATCAATAAAAGGACCTTTTTTCAGAGAACGTGGCACTGTCGTATCCCTCTATTTACTTGCGACGACGGACGATCATTTTGTCGGTACGCTTATTACCACGAGTCTTCGCGCCCTTAGTCGGGAAGCCCCATGGCGATACCGGATGACGACCACCAGAGGTACGACCTTCACCACCACCGTGTGGGTGGTCAACCGGGTTCATGGCAACACCACGAACGGTTGGGCGAACGCCACGCCAGCGTTTGGCACCAGCTTTACCCAGCGAACGCAGGCTGTGCTCGGAGTTCGAGACTTCACCCAAGGTCGCACGGCATTCAGCCAGCACTTTACGCATCTCACCAGAACGCAGACGCAGGGTCACGTAGACACCTTCACGAGCGATCAGCTGAGCCGAAGCACCAGCGGAACGAGCGATTTGCGCGCCTTTACCTGGCTTCAATTCGATGCCGTGTACGGTGCTACCAACTGGAATGTTACGCAGTTGCAGAGCGTTGCCCGGCTTGATCGGCGCCAAAGCACCTGCGATCAGCTGGTCGCCAGCGCTCACGCCTTTAGGGGCGATGATGTAGCGACGCTCGCCATCTGCGTACAGCAGCAGAGCGATGTGAGCAGTACGGTTTGGATCGTATTCGATACGCTCGACAGTGGCAGAGATGCCATCTTTGTCGTTGCGACGGAAGTCGACCAGACGATAATGCTGCTTATGGCCACCACCGATGTGACGAGTGGTAATGCGACCATTGTTGTTACGACCACCAGTCTTCGATTTCTTCTCGAGCAGCGGTGCGTGAGGAGCGCCTTTATGCAGCTCCTGGTTGACCACCTTGACCACAAAACGGCGGCCAGGGGAAGTCGGTTTGCATTTAACGATTGCCATGATGCACCCCTTCCTTACTCAGCACTGCTGCTGAAATCGAGATCTTGGCCTGGCTGAAGGGAGATAACTGCCTTCTTCCAGTCATTACGCTTGCCCAGACCGCGAGCAGTGCGCTTGCTCTTACCCAGAACATTCAGGGTAGTAACACGCTCAACTTTCACGCTGAACAGGCTTTCGACGGCCTTCTTGATTTCCAGCTTGGTTGCGTCAGTTGCAACCTTGAAAACGAACTGGCCTTTCTTGTCAGCCAGAACCGTAGCCTTTTCGGAAACGTGCGGGCCAAGCAGAACTTTAAATACGCGTTCCTGGTTCATCCCAGCAGCTCCTCGAATTTCTTCACGGCCGACACGGTGATCAACACCTTGTCGTATGCGATCAGACTAACTGGATCGGAACCTTGCACGTCACGTACATCAACGTGTGGCAGGTTGCGAGCAGCCAGGTACAGGTTCTGATCAACAGCTTCAGACACGATCAAAACGTCGGTCAGGCTCATGTTGTTCAGTTTGCCCAGCAGATCTTTGGTCTTTGGACTTTCAACAGCGAAGTCCTGAACCACGACCAGACGATCAGTACGCACGAGTTCAGCAAGAATGGAGCGCAGAGCTGCGCGATACATCTTCTTGTTGAGCTTCTGAGAGTGATCCTGTGGACGAGCTGCGAAAGTGGTACCGCCGCCACGCCAGATTGGGCTACGGATAGTACCGGCACGAGCACGGCCAGTGCCTTTCTGACGCCAAGGGCGCTTACCGCCACCACGTACGTCGGAACGGGTCTTTTGCTGCTTGCTACCTTGACGGCCGCCGGCCATGTAGGCCACGACTGCTTGGTGAACCAGCGTCTCGTTGAATTCGCCGCCAAATGTCAGTTCGGAAACTTCGATCGCTTGAGCGTCATTTACATTTAATTGCATGTCAGCTTCCCCTTAACCGCGAGCCTTGGCCGCTGGACGTACAACCAGGTTGCCGCCAGTAGCGCCAGGAACAGCACCCTTGACCAACAACAGATTGCGTTCAGCGTCGACGCGCACTACTTCGAGGGACTGCACGGTCACGCGCTCAGCGCCCATATGACCGGACATTTTTTTGCCCTTGAATACACGACCAGGAGTCTGGCACTGGCCAATAGAGCCCGGGACGCGGTGGGAAACGGAGTTACCGTGAGTGTTGTCTTGACCACGGAAATTCCAACGCTTGATCGTACCCTGGAAGCCTTTACCCTTGGACTGACCGGTTACATCAACCAGTTGACCAGCGGCGAAGATTTCAGCGTTGATCAGATCGCCAGCCTGGTAGTCACCATCTTCAAGACGGAACTCCATAACAGTACGACCAGCTGCAACGTTTGCTTTTGCGAAGTGACCTGCTTGAGCAGCAGTCACGCGCGAAGCACGACGCTCGCCGACAGTGACTTGCACTGCACGATAGCCATCGGTTTCTTCAGTTTTGAACTGGGTGACGCGATTCGGCTCGATCTCAATGACCGTAACCGGAATGGAGACACCTTCTTCGGTGAAAATACGGGTCATACCGCATTTACGACCGACTACACCAATAGTCATGTTGTAAACCTCATGAGTGTACGGGGCTTTCACCCGCTATGGCCGCCCATTTCAGAGCGTTACACGACTAAGACCCAAGTCTTAGCCGAGGCTGATCTGTACTTCCACACCGGCCGCCAGATCAAGCTTCATAAGTGCATCAACGGTTTTATCCGTTGGCTGGACAATGTCCAGAACGCGCTTATGAGTACGGATCTCGTACTGGTCACGCGCGTCTTTGTTGACGTGCGGGGAGACCAGAACGGTGAACCGCTCTTTGCGGGTAGGCAGTGGAATTGGACCACGCACTTGAGCACCAGTACGTTTCGCGGTTTCCACGATTTCCTGGGTGGATTGGTCGATCAGGCGATGGTCAAAAGCCTTCAACCTGATACGGATTTGCTGATTTTGCATTGGATTTCAGACTCCGGCTGCTATTCCCAGCGAGCGCAATACGCCCGTTAAAAGGAGGCGCAATTCTATAGACGCCCCAGATAGGTGTCAACCCAATAAAAAAGCCCCCGCTGAGCGGGGGCCTTTTCAAAGCATCGAAGCTATCTCAGAAGAGATGCTTACTCGATGATTTTAGCTACAACACCAGCACCAACAGTACGGCCGCCTTCACGAATTGCGAAGCGCAGACCGTCTTCCATTGCGATGGTTTTGATCAGGGTAACTTCCATTTGGATGTTATCGCCTGGCATTACCATTTCAACGCCTTCTGGCAGCTGGCAGTTACCAGTCACGTCAGTAGTACGGAAGTAGAACTGTGGACGGTAGCCTTTGAAGAACGGAGTGTGACGACCGCCTTCTTCTTTGCTCAGAACGTAGACTTCAGCGGTGAACTTGGTGTGCGGCTTAACCGAACCCGGCTTAACCAGAACCTGGCCACGCTCAACGTCGTCACGCTTGGTACCACGCAGCAGAACGCCGCAGTTCTCGCCAGCACGACCTTCGTCGAGCAGCTTGCGGAACATTTCAACACCGGTGCAGGTGGTGGTGGTGGTGTCACGCAGACCAACGATTTCCAGCGGATCTTGAACGCGAACGATACCGCGCTCGATACGACCAGTCACAACAGTACCACGACCGGAGATCGAGAATACGTCTTCGATTGGCATCAGGAACGGCTTGTCGGTCAGACGAACTGGTTCTGGGATGTAGCTGTCCAGGGTTTCAACCAGTTTACGAACGGCAGTGGTGCCCATTTCGTTGTCGTCTTTGCCTTCCAGCGCCATACGAGCAGAACCGATGATGATCGGAGTGTCGTCGCCTGGGAAGTCGTAAGTGCTCAGCAGATCGCGCACTTCCATCTCAACCAGTTCCAGCAGCTCAGCGTCGTCTACCAGGTCAGCCTTGTTCAGGAAAACCACGATGTACGGAACGCCTACCTGACGGGACAGCAGGATGTGCTCACGGGTTTGTGGCATCGGACCATCAGCGGCCGAGCAAACCAGGATCGCGCCATCCATCTGGGCAGCACCGGTGATCATGTTCTTCACATAGTCAGCGTGACCTGGGCAGTCGACGTGAGCGTAGTGACGGATCTTCGAGTTGTACTCGACGTGCGCGGTGTTGATGGTGATACCACGAGCTTTCTCTTCTGGCGCGCTGTCGATTTTATCGAAATCAACGATTGCGGAACCGAATACTTCGGAGCAAACGCGAGTCAGAGCTGCGGTCAGAGTGGTTTTACCGTGGTCAACGTGACCGATAGTGCCAACGTTGACGTGCGGTAGGGAACGATCAAATTTTTCTTTAGCCACGACAATTAACTCCTTGCCTAAAGGACTGAATCAGCCTTGTTTTTTGGATACAGTTTCAGCGATGTGCGCCGGAGCTGTGTTGTATTTTTTGAATTCCATAGAGTAGCTTGCGCGCCCCTGGGACATGGAGCGAACGTCGGTCGCGTAACCGAACATCTCACCCAACGGAACCTCGGCGCGAATCACTTTGCCGGAAACCGTGTCTTCCATACCCAAGATCATGCCGCGACGACGGTTAAGGTCGCCCATGACATCACCCATATAGTCTTCAGGTGTAACAACTTCTACCGCCATGATTGGCTCAAGCAACTCACCACCGCCCTTCTGGGCCAGTTGCTTGGTTGCCATGGAAGCAGCCACCTTAAACGCCATCTCGTTGGAGTCGACGTCGTGGTAAGAACCGTCAAAAACGGTTGCTTTCAGGCCGATCAGCGGATAGCCGGCAACAACACCGTTCTTCATCTGCTCTTCGATGCCCTTCTGGATAGCAGGGATGTATTCCTTAGGAACCACACCACCTACTACTTCGTTCACGAATTGCAGACCTTCCTGACCTTCGTCAGCAGGAGCAAAACGGATCCAGCAGTGACCGAACTGACCACGACCGCCGGACTGACGAACGAACTTGCCTTCGATTTCACAGTTCTTCGTGATGCGCTCACGATAGGAAACCTGAGGCTTACCGATGTTAGCTTCGACGTTGAACTCGCGGCGCATCCGGTCAACCAGGATGTCCAGGTGCAACTCGCCCATGCCAGAGATGATCGTTTGACCAGTCTCTTCATCAGTTTTAACGCGGAAAGATGGATCTTCCTGAGCAAGTTTGCCCAGAGCAATACCCATTTTTTCCTGGTCATCCTTGGTCTTAGGCTCTACGGCAACCGAAATAACCGGCTCCGGGAAGTCCATACGAACCAGGATGATTGGCTTGTCAGCGTTGCACAAGGTCTCACCAGTGGTGACGTCCTTCATGCCGATCAAGGCCGCGATGTCACCAGCGCGTACTTCCTTGATCTCTTCGCGGGCGTTTGCGTGCATTTGCACCATACGACCCACGCGCTCTTTCTTGCCTTTAACCGAGTTGATCACGCCGTCGCCGGAGTTCAACACGCCCGAGTAAACGCGGACGAAGGTCAAGGTACCCACGAATGGGTCAGTGGCAATTTTAAATGCCAGAGCGGAGAACGGTTCTGCGTCGTCTGCATGACGCTCCAGCTCGATAGTCTCGTCATCCGGGTCAGTACCCTTGATGGCAGGAATATCCACTGGTGCCGGCAAGTAGTCGATCACAGCATCGAGAACCAGGGGAACGCCCTTGTTCTTGAACGAGGAGCCGCAAACAGCCAAGACGATCTCACCAGCAATAGTACGCTGACGCAGAGCAGCCTTGATTTCCACGTTGGTGAGCTCTTCACCTTCGAGGTACTTGTTCATCAGCTCTTCGTTGGCTTCGGCCGCAGCTTCAACCATGTTGTTGCGCCATTCGTCAGCCAGTTCCTGCAGCTCAGCAGGGATAGGCTTACGAACAGGAACCATACCTTTGTCAGCATCGTTCCAGTAAACAGCTTCCATGGTCAGCAAATCGATCTGGCCTTGGAAGTTGTCTTCGGAACCGATAGCCAACTGGATTGGCACCGGAGTGTGACCCAGGCGCTGCTTGATCTGACCGATCACGCGCAGGAAGTTGGCACCAGCACGGTCCATCTTGTTTACGTAAACAAGACGTGGAACACCGTATTTGTTGGCTTGACGCCATACGGTTTCCGACTGAGGCTCAACACCCGAGGTACCGCAGAACACAACGACAGCGCCGTCGAGTACGCGCAGGGAACGCTCAACTTCAATGGTGAAGTCAACGTGGCCCGGAGTATCGATTACGTTGAAGCGGTGCTCATCTTTGTACTGCTTCTCGGAACCTTTCCAGAAGGCGGTAATAGCAGCAGAAGTAATGGTAATACCACGCTCCTGCTCCTGAACCATCCAGTCTGTGGTCGCGGCGCCATCATGCACCTCGCCCATCTTGTGACTTTTGCCGGTGTAAAACAGTACGCGCTCGGTGGTGGTGGTTTTACCAGCATCCACGTGAGCAACGATACCGATGTTACGGTAGCGGCTAATCGGAGTAGTACGAGCCATAAAGCCCTCGCAAAATTAGTGAAGCTAAGATTAGAAGCGGTAGTGCGAGAAAGCTTTGTTAGCTTCAGCCATACGGTGCACGTCTTCACGCTTCTTAACAGCAGCACCTTTACCTTCAGCAGCGTCTAACAGTTCGCCGGCCAAACGCAGAGCCATAGACTTCTCGCCACGCTTACGGGCGAAGTCTACCAACCAGCGCATTGCCAGAGCGTTACGACGGGACGGACGAACTTCGACCGGAACCTGGTAAGTAGCACCGCCTACACGGCGCGACTTCACTTCGACCAGCGGAGCGATGGCGTCGAGAGCTTTCTCGAAGATTTCCAGGGGATCGCTGTTCTTGCGTTCTTTAACCTTTTCCAGCGCGCCATAAACGATACGCTCGGCAACGGCTTTCTTGCCGCTTTCCATCACGTGGTTCATGAACTTGGCCAGGATTTGGCTTCCGTATTTTGGATCGTCAAGCACTTCGCGCTTGGCTGCTACGCGTCTTCTTGGCATGGATAAGCCCTCAAACGGTCTTCAGGTTCGTTCGGAATCGGTGCCCTTTCGGGACGCCTCCGACCTTACTCTTATCGACTCAGAAAATAAGATGATTCAGTTTTACAAAAAGCCGCTACTACTTAGGCTTCTTGGTACCGTACTTCGAACGACCCTGGTTACGACCTTTAACGCCGGAAGTATCCAAGGAGCCGCGTACGGTGTGGTAACGAACACCTGGCAAGTCTTTTACACGACCGCCGCGGATCAGTACCACGCTGTGCTCTTGCAGGTTGTGGCCTTCACCGCCGATGTACGAGGAAACCTCGAAACCGTTGGTCAGACGCACACGGCATACTTTACGCAGTGCCGAGTTAGGTTTTTTCGGCGTAGTGGTATACACACGGGTGCATACGCCACGACGTTGCGGGCAGTTCTGCAGCGCAGGTACGTCGGATTTCTCGACGATACGCTTACGCGGCTGACGTACCAGCTGGTTGATAGTTGCCATCTACTAGCTCCACTGTTGTCTTGCGACGCTATTGTCTTGCAAGAAAAGCAAAATGGCAGGAACGAATTCCCGCCAAATTTAGGGGTACAAGAGTCTAAAGAGGATCTTGTCCCCAGTCAAGGCAAGGCCCCGACCTCCCCACTCGTCGAACCGGGGCAAAACTGCCTCGATCCGACGAATGGGGCTGCCAGGGCCCAGTCTTATCTAGTGCAGAACTCAGTTACCGCTTGAGTTCAGTGCTTCGGTCAGTGCAGCTTCCACTTCACTGGCGCTAACGCGCAGCGGCTTGTCAGCATCACGGCGACGCTTACGCTCGCTGTGATAAGCCAAACCGGTACCCGCCGGGATCAGACGACCCACGACCACGTTCTCTTTCAGGCCGCGCAGGTAATCGCGCTTGCCGGTTACCGCTGCTTCGGTCAGTACACGAGTGGTCTCCTGGAAGGAGGCCGCCGAGATGAACGATTCAGTGGACAGCGACGCCTTGGTGATACCCAGCAGCACACGAGTGAACTTGGAAACGAATTTCTCGTCGCCAGCCAGACGCTCGTTTTCTACCAGTACGTGAGTCAGTTCCATCTGGTCGCCCTTGATGAAACTGGAATCGCCGGATTCAGCGATTTCAACTTTACGCAGCATCTGACGCAGGATGGTCTCGATGTGCTTATCGTTGATCTTCACGCCTTGCAGGCGATAAACGTCCTGGATCTCGTTAACGATGTACTTGGCCAGCGCACTTACACCCAGCAGACGCAGGATGTCGTGTGGATCGCTCGGGCCGTCGGAGATAACTTCGCCGCGGTTTACCTGTTCGCCTTCGAAAACGTTCAGGTGACGCCACTTTGGAATCAGCTCTTCGTACGGATCGGTACCGTCGTTCGGGGTGATAACCAGGCGGCGCTTGCCCTTGGTCTCTTTGCCGAACGCGATGGTGCCGCTGACTTCTGCCAGAATCGACGCTTCTTTCGGACGACGAGCTTCGAACAAGTCGGCAACACGCGGCAGACCACCGGTGATGTCGCGAGTCTTCGAAGTTTCTTGCGGGATACGCGCGATAACATCACCGATCGCGATCTTCGCACCATCCGCTACACCGACCAGGGCGTTGGCTGGCAGGAAGTACTGAGCGATTACGTCAGTGCCTGGCAGCAACAGATCCTTGCCGTTGTCATCGACCATCTTCACGGCAGGACGGATGTCTTTACCGGCAGCTGGACGATCTTTGGCGTCGAGTACTTCAATGTTGGTCATACCGGTCAATTCGTCAGTCTGACGCTTGATCGTGATGCCTTCTTCCATGCCCACGTAGGTCACGGTACCTTTCATTTCGGTAACGATTGGGTGAGTGTGCGGATCCCACTTGGCCACGATAGCGCCAGCGTCGACCTTGTCACCTTCTTTAACCGAAATCACAGCACCGTACGGCAGCTTGTAGCGCTCACGCTCACGACCGTAGTCATCAGCGATGGCCAGTTCGCCGGAACGGGACACAGCAACCAGGTGACCATCCACTCGCTCAACGTGCTTGAGGTTGTGCAGACGGACGGTACCGCCATTCTTCACCTGAACGCTGTCCGCAGCGGAGGTCCGGCTTGCCGCACCACCGATGTGGAACGTACGCATGGTCAGCTGGGTACCCGGCTCACCGATGGACTGGGCAGCGATAACGCCGACCGCTTCACCGATGTTCACCTGGTGACCACGAGCCAAGTCACGGCCGTAGCACTTGGCGCAGATGCCGTAGCGGGTTTCACAGCTGATCGGCGAGCGAACGATCACTTCGTCGATGCTGTTGAGTTCGATGAACTCGACCCACTTTTCATCTACCAGGGTGCCGGCAGGAACGATAATTTCCTCGGTACCTGGCTTGAATACGTCACGTGCAATAACTCGACCCAATACGCGCTCACCCAGCGGCTCTACAACGTCACCGCCTTCAATGTGCGGAGTCATCAGCAAGCCGTGCTCGGTGCCGCAATCGATCTCGGTTACAACCAGATCTTGTGCAACGTCTACCAGACGACGAGTCAGGTAACCGGAGTTAGCGGTTTTCAACGCGGTATCCGCAAGACCCTTACGAGCACCGTGAGTGGAGATGAAGTACTGGAGTACGCTCAAACCTTCACGGAAGTTCGCAGTAATCGGCGTTTCGATGATGGAACCGTCCGGCTTGGCCATCAGGCCACGCATACCGGCGAGCTGACGGATCTGCGCAGCAGAACCCCGTGCGCCCGAGTCGGCCATCATGTACATCGAGTTGAAGGATTCCTGGTCAACTTCGTCGCCGTGACGGTCGATGACTTTCTCTTTCGAGAGGTTGGCCATCATCGCCTTGGAGACTTCGTCGTTGGCCTTGGACCAAAGGTCGATCACTTTGTTGTACTTCTCGCCCTGTGTTACCAGGCCCGAGGCGTACTGGCTTTCGATCTCTTTCACTTCATCGGTTGCAGCTGCGATGATGCGGGCTTTTTCATCCGGGATAACGAAGTCGTTAACACCGATGGAAACGCCGGAGATGGTCGAATAAGCAAAACCGGTGTACATCAACTGGTCAGCGAAGATCACGGTCTCTTTCAAACCAACCACGCGGTAGCACTGGTTGATCAGCTTGGAGATCGCCTTTTTCTTCATCGGCAGGTTGACGACGTCGTAGGACAGACCTTTTGGCACAACTTGATACAGCAGCGCACGGCCGACAGTGGTGTCGACGATACGAGTGCCGCTCACGCTGCCGCCGTCACGGTCGTTGACGGTTTCGTTGATCCGCACTTTGACCTTGGCGTGCAGTGCGGCTTCGCCGGCACGGAACACACGGTCAACTTCTTGCAGGTCAGCGAACACACGACCTTCGCCTTTGGCGTTGATCGCTTCACGGGTCATGTAGTACAGACCCAATACAACGTCCTGCGACGGAACGATGATTGGCTCACCGTTGGCTGGCGACAGAATGTTGTTGGTCGACATCATCAACGCACGCGCTTCCAACTGGGCTTCCAGTGTCAGCGGTACGTGCACGGCCATTTGGTCGCCGTCGAAGTCGGCGTTGTACGCAGCGCAGACCAGAGGGTGCAGCTGGATAGCCTTACCTTCGATCAGTACCGGTTCAAACGCCTGGATACCCAGACGGTGAAGGGTCGGTGCACGGTTGAGGAGAACCGGGTGTTCGCGAATCACTTCAGCAAGAACGTCCCAAACCTCTGGCAGTTCGCGCTCGACCATTTTCTTGGCCGCTTTGATGGTGGTCGCGAGACCGCGCATTTCCAGCTTGCCGAAGATGAATGGCTTGAACAGCTCAAGTGCCATCTTCTTAGGCAGACCGCACTGGTGCAGACGCAGGGTCGGGCCTACGGTAATTACCGAACGACCGGAGTAGTCAACACGCTTGCCAAGCAAGTTCTGACGGAAACGACCTTGCTTACCCTTGATCATGTCAGCCAAGGATTTCAGAGGACGCTTGTTCGAACCCGTGATAGCGCGGCCACGACGGCCGTTGTCGAGCAGTGCATCGACCGCTTCTTGCAACATACGCTTTTCGTTGCGCACGATGATGTCCGGAGCGGACAGATCAAGCAGACGCTTCAAGCGGTTGTTACGGTTGATCACGCGGCGGTACAGGTCGTTGAGGTCGGACGTTGCGAAACGACCACCATCCAACGGTACCAGCGGACGCAGGTCTGGCGGCAGAACCGGCAGAACGGTCAGCACCATCCACTCTGGCAAGTTGCCGGAACCTTGGAAGGCTTCCATCAACTTCAGACGCTTGGACAGCTTCTTGATCTTGGTTTCCGAGTTGGTTTGCGGAATCTCTTCGCGCAGACGGCCAATCTCGTGTTCCAGGTCGATAGCGTGCAGCAGTTCGCGGACAGCTTCGGCACCCATGCGGGCATCGAAATCGTCGCCGAACTCTTCCAGCGCTTCGAAGTACTGCTCATCGTTCAGCAACTGACCTTTTTCAAGGGTAGTCATGCCTGGATCGATAACGACATAGCTCTCGAAGTAGAGAACGCGCTCGATATCACGCAGGGTCATGTCCATCAGCAAGCCGATACGGGACGGCAGCGATTTCAGGAACCAGATGTGGGCAACCGGCGAAGCCAGTTCGATGTGCGCCATACGCTCACGACGAACCTTGGCCAGCGCGACTTCAACGCCGCACTTCTCGCAGATCACGCCACGGTGCTTCAAGCGCTTGTACTTACCGCACAGGCACTCGTAATCCTTTACCGGGCCAAAGATCTTGGCGCAGAACAGGCCGTCACGCTCAGGTTTGAACGTACGGTAGTTGATGGTTTCCGGCTTTTTAACTTCACCGAACGACCACGAACGGATCATCTCAGGCGATGCCAATCCAATACGGATGGCGTCGAACTCTTCGACTTGACCCTGGTTTTTCAGCAAATTCAGTAGGTCTTTCAAGGCCTTTCCTCCTGGCGGAGCAGAGAGCGGGCTAAACAGCCCCGCTCTCGATTCGCGTCACGTGTTATTCGGTTTCCAGATCGATATCGATGCCGAGGGAACGAATTTCTTTGATCAACACGTTGAAGGACTCGGGCATGCCCGGCTCCATACGGTGATCGCCGTCCACGATGTTTTTGTACATCTTGGTACGACCGTTCACATCGTCCGACTTCACTGTGAGCATTTCTTGCAGAGTGTATGCAGCACCGTATGCTTCCAGTGCCCAGACCTCCATCTCCCCGAAACGCTGACCACCGAACTGAGCCTTACCACCCAGCGGCTGCTGGGTAACCAGGCTGTACGAACCGGTAGAACGAGCGTGCATCTTATCGTCTACCAAGTGGTTCAGCTTCAGCATGTACATGTAGCCAACAGTAACCGGGCGCTCAAACTTGTTGCCGGTACGGCCGTCGAACAGCTGCATCTGGCCGCTTTCTGGCAGGTCTGCCAGTTTCAGCATGGCCTTGATTTCGCTTTCCTTGGCACCGTCGAACACCGGGGTAGCCATTGGAACGCCGCCGCGCAGGTTCTTCGCCAGATCCAGGATTTCCTGGTCGGAGAAGGTGTCCAGCTCTTCGTTGCGACCGCCGATCTCGTTGTAGATCTCGTGCAGGAACTTACGCAGATCTGCGACCTTGCGCTGCTCTTCGATCATACGGTTGATCTTCTCGCCCAGACCTTTGGCCGCGAGGCCCAGGTGGGTTTCAAGGATCTGACCAACGTTCATACGCGAAGGTACGCCCAACGGGTTGAGGACGACGTCGACCGGGGTGCCATTGGCATCGTGCGGCATGTCTTCAACCGGCATGATCACGGAGACCACACCCTTGTTACCGTGACGACCGGCCATCTTGTCGCCCGGCTGGATGCGGCGACGGATTGCCAGGTAAACCTTGACGATTTTCAGCACGCCTGGAGCCAGGTCATCGCCCTGCTGCAGTTTGCGCTTCTTGTCTTCGAACTTGTCGTCCAGCAGACGGCGGCGATCAACGATGTAGGCCTGGGCCTTCTCGAGTTGCTCGTTCAGAGCATCTTCAGCCATGCGCAGCTTGAACCACTGGCCGTGCTCAAGACCGTCGAGGATTTCGTCGGTGATGTCCTGACCTTTCTTCAGACCTGCGCCGCCTTCGGCCTTGTGGCCTACCAGAGCGGAACGCAGACGTTCGAAGGTCGCGCCTTCAACGATACGGAACTCTTCGTTAAGGTCCTTGCGGATCTCGTCGAGTTGAGTCTTCTCGATGGACAGTGCACGAGCATCACGCTCAACGCCGTCACGGGTGAAGACCTGTACGTCGATGACAGTACCTTTGGTACCGGTAGGTACACGCAGGGAGGTGTCTTTAACGTCGCTGGCTTTTTCACCGAAGATCGCACGCAGCAGCTTCTCTTCCGGAGTCAGTTGGGTCTCGCCTTTCGGAGTGACCTTACCAACCAGGATGTCGCCTGCGCCTACTTCAGCACCTACGTAAACAATACCGGCTTCGTCCAGCTTGTTCAGTGCAGCTTCACCCACGTTCGGGATGTCTGCAGTGATCTCTTCAGGCCCAAGCTTGGTATCACGTGCCACACAGGTCAGTTCCTGAATGTGGATCGTGGTGAAGCGGTCTTCTTGAACAACACGCTCGGACAGGCAGATGGAGTCTTCGAAGTTGAAGCCGTTCCATGCCATGAACGCGATGCGCATGTTCTGACCCAGAGCCAGTTCACCCATGTCGGTGGACGGACCGTCGGCCATGATGTCGCTACGCTGAACGCGATCACCCTTGCTCACCAGCGGACGCTGGTTGATGCAGGTGTTCTGGTTCGAGCGGGTGTATTTGGTCAGGTTGTAGATGTCGACACCGGCTTCGCCAGTTTCAACTTCGTCATCGGCAACGCGAACCACGATACGGCTGGCGTCAACGGAGTCGATCACGCCGCCACGACGAGCCACGACGCAAACGCCGGAGTCACGGGCTACGTTACGCTCCATGCCGGTACCTACCAGCGGCTTGTCAGCACGCAGGGTCGGTACAGCTTGACGCTGCATGTTGGAACCCATCAACGCACGGTTGGCGTCATCGTGCTCCAGGAACGGGATCAGCGACGCTGCAACCGAAACTACCTGCTTCGGCGAAACGTCCATCAAGGTGACGTCTTCCGGCGCCTTGACGGTGAACTCGTTCAAGTGACGAACAGCTACCAGTTCGTCGATCAGGACTTTCTTGTCGTTCATCGTGGCCGAAGCCTGAGCGATCACGTGATCAGCTTCTTCGATAGCAGACAGGAACACGATCTCGTCGGTGACCAGAGCGTCTTTCACCACACGGTACGGGCTCTCAAGGAAGCCGTACTGGTTGGTGCGCGCATAAGCGGCCAGGGAGTTGATCAGACCGATGTTCGGACCTTCCGGCGTTTCGATCGGGCATACACGACCGTAGTGCGTAGGGTGAACGTCACGAACCTCAAAGCCTGCACGCTCACGGGTCAGACCGCCCGGGCCCAGTGCAGAAACACGGCGCTTGTGGGTGATCTCGGAGAGCGGGTTGTTCTGGTCCATGAACTGCGAGAGCTGGCTGGAACCGAAGAACTCTTTCACCGCCGCAGCCACTGGCTTGGCGTTGATCAGGTCTTGCGGCATCAGGCCTTCGCTTTCTGCCATCGACAGACGCTCTTTGACCGCACGCTCAACACGTACCAGGCCAACACGGAACTGGTTCTCAGCCATTTCGCCTACGCAGCGAACACGACGGTTACCCAGGTGGTCGATGTCATCGACGATGCCTTTGCCGTTACGGATGTCGACCAGAGTCTTCAAGACCGCAACGATGTCTTCCTTGCACAGCACGCCCGAACCTTCGATCTCGGTACGACCGATACGACGGTTGAACTTCATCCGGCCGACCGCAGACAGGTCATAACGCTCAGGGCTGAAGAACAGGTTATTGAACAAGGTTTCGGCTGCGTCTTTGGTAGGTGGCTCGCCAGGACGCATCATGCGATAGATCTCGACCAGCGCTTCCAATTGGTTGCTGGTGGAGTCGATCTTCAGGGTGTCGGAGACGAACGGACCGCAGTCGATATCGTTGGTGTACAGAGTCTCGATGCGAACAACCTGAGCCTTGGCAATCTTGGCCAGGATCTCAGTGTTCAGCTCGGTGTTGCACTCAGCCAGGATTTCTCCAGTAGCAGGGTGAACGATGACTTTAGCGGTCGTGCGACCCAGGACGTAGTCCAGAGGCACTTCCAGCGATTTGATGCCGGCTTTTTCGATCTGGTTGATGTGGCGCGCAGTGATACGACGGCCCGCTTCAACAATGACCTTGCCATTTTCATCCTGAATGTCCAGGACCGCAATTTCACCGCGCAGACGCGAAGCAATCAGCTCAAGGCTTAGAGTTTCATCCTTGAGGCTGAACACGTTGGTGGTATAGAAAGCGTCCAGCACTTGCTCAGTGGTGTAACCGAGCGCGCGCAGCAGTACCGAGGCCGGCAGCTTGCGACGACGGTCGATACGCACGAACACGCAGTCTTTCGGGTCGAACTCGAAGTCCAACCACGAACCGCGGTACGGAATGATGCGTGCGGAGTACAACAGTTTACCGGAGCTGTGCGTCTTGCCGCGGTCGTGGTCAAAGAACACGCCCGGGGAACGGTGCAGCTGGGAAACAATTACACGCTCGGTACCGTTGATAACGAAGGTACCGTTCTCAGTCATCAATGGGATTTCGCCCATGTAGACTTCTTGCTCTTTGATGTCCTTGATCGCTTTGTTCGACGATTCTTTGTCGAAAATGATCAGACGGACTTTTACCCGCAAAGGTACGGCGTACGTAACGCCACGCAACACGCATTCTTTGACATCAAATGCCGGTTCGCCCAGGCGATAACCGACGTACTCCAGCGCAGCATTGCCGGAGTAGCTGATGATCGGGAAAACGGATTTGAAGGCCGCATGCAGGCCCACGTCGCGGAACTGATCTTTGGTCGCTCCCGCCTGCAAGAATTCACGATACGAATCCAGCTGGATAGCCAGAAGGTACGGGACATCCATGACGTCCGGCAACTTGCTAAAGTCCTTGCGGATACGTTTTTTCTCAGTATATGAGTAAGCCATCAGCGTTCCCCAGCTTGGTCACCTGCTTGTTTGGCCCCTCCGACGGGAGCAGCCAGAAAATCTTGCAAACCCCATGGTTTGCACCACCGCATCGGGTGGCTACAGCGCGTTAATGGCGGCGACCGAGTCGACAGCCAAGAACGGAAAAAGGCCGGTGGCAAGAGCCACCAGCCATCAGCCTTCAGCTTAACGCTTGGGCTGGAGACGCAATGTCGATGCTTACTTCAGCTCGACTTTAGCGCCTGCTTCTTCCAGAGTTGCCTTGGCTTTGTCGCCTGCATCTTTGGTCACTGCTTCCAGAACCATAGCAGGAGCGCCGTCAACTACAGCCTTGGCTTCTTTCAAGCCCAGACCGGTCAGTTCACGTACTGCCTTGATCACGTTTACTTTCTTCTCGCCAGCTTCCAGCAGCATGACGTTGAATTCGGTTTGCTCTTCAACAACGGCAGCAGCAGCAGCTGGGCCAGCGGAAGCAGCGGCAGCGGAAACGCCGAATTTTTCTTCGAAAGCTTTGATCAGCTCAACAACCTGCAGAACCGACATTTCAGCTACGGCGTTGAGGATATCGTCTTGGGAGATAGACATTGCTGTATTTCCTGAATTGGGGGACGGCCTACGCGGCCATCGAAATAAACAAAAATACGCGAGAGAATTTGCTCAGCCTTAGGCTGCGGCAGCTTCTTTTTGCTCGCGAACTGCAGCCAGAGTACGAGCCAGCTTGCTGGTAGCGCCTTGAATCACGCTCATCAGCTGCGAAATGGCTTCGTCGCGGGTCGGCAGTGTTGCCAGTACGTCGATTTGGTTAGCTGCGAGGAACTTGCCCTCGAACGCAGCTGCCTTGATCTCGAACTTATCCTGACTCTTGGCGAATTCCTTGAACAAACGGGCAGCAGCGCCTGGATGATCCTTGGAGAACGCGATCAGAGTCGGGCCTGTGAACACGTCGTTGAGGACACTGTATTCAGTGTCAGCAACGGCGCGCTTGAGCAGGGTGTTACGTACAACACGTACGTATACGCCAGCTTCACGAGCCTCTTTACGGAGTCCGGTCATAGCGCCTACTGTCACACCACGGGCATCAGCCACGACAGCGGACAGAGCAGCTTTGGCAGCCTCGTTGACTTCAGCGACGATGGCCTTCTTGTCTTCGAGATTAATTGCCACGGGTTTAACTCCTGCTTGTTACCGTTTCATCTGGCCGGAGCCGGATGTCGTTTTGGTGTCTGATTCGGTAAGGAACCGGGAGCACCATCTGCGTAGGCTTTTGGTTTAAGACTTGCGTCGCCTACGGTCTTGGATAGCCCCCGCCAGGCAGGGACCCCAATTTTTCCAATTGACGCAATCGCTTGCGCCAATCTGTGTCTTATACGTCCAGCGAGCCTTGGTCGATGACCAGACCTGGGCCCATAGTGGTGCTCAGGGTAACGCGCTTGACGTAGATACCTTTCGAGGAAGCTGGCTTGATACGCTTCAGATCAGCGATCAGGGCTTCAACGTTTTCCTTCAGCTTGACGGCGTCGAAGCCGACTTTGCCAACGGAGGTGTGAATGATGCCGTTTTTGTCGGTGCGATAACGAACCTGACCAGCCTTGGCGTTTTTAACCGCGGTAGCTACGTCTGGAGTTACGGTGCCGACTTTAGGGTTAGGCATCAGGCCGCGCGGGCCCAGGATCTGACCCAATTGACCTACAACGCGCATTGCATCCGGGGAAGCAATAACTACGTCATAGTTCAGGTCGCCGCCTTTCATTTCGGCAGCCAGGTCGTCCATGCCAACGCGATCAGCGCCAGCGGCCAGAGCTGCTTCAGCAGCTGGACCTTGGGTGAAGACGGCTACACGTACAGTCTTGCCAGTACCGTGTGGCAGCACAGTAGCGCTACGAACGACCTGGTCGGATTTACGTGGGTCAACACCCAGGTTTACAGCAACGTCAACAGACTCGCTGAACTTGACAGTCGACAGCTCGGTCAGCAGAGCAGCAGCGTCTACAAAGTTGTAGGACTTGCCCGCTTCGATTTTGCCGGCGATAGCCTTTTGGCGCTTGGTCAGCTTAGCCATTACACACCCTCCACGTTAAGGCCCATGCTACGAGCAGAACCGGCGATGGTACGCACGGCTGCATCCATATCAGCTGCAGTCAGATCCGCGTTTTTGGTTTTCGCGATTTCTTCCAGCTGAGCACGAGTTACGGTGCCAACCTTAACGGTGTTAGGACGAGCGGAACCGCTAGTCAGACCAGCAGCTTTCTTAAGCAAAACCGAAGCCGGGGTCGACTTGGTTTCGAAAGTGAAGCTACGGTCGCTGTATACAGTGATGATCACTGGAGTCGGCAGACCTGGCTCAAGACCCTGAGTACGGGCGTTGAAAGCCTTGCAGAATTCCATGATGTTCACGCCGTGCTGACCCAGAGCTGGACCAACAGGTGGGCTTGGGTTGGCCTGAGCGGCCTTCACTTGCAGCTTGATGTAAGCGGTAATCTTCTTGGCCATGAGGCACTCCAATTACGGGTTCAAACGCCTCGAAAGGCTCCCCGGTTACTTGCGCGTTTATCCCAGTGACGACAAAACCCCACAGCCTAAGGCTGCGGGGTTGGGATGCTTATTCAGCTAGACCTTCTCGACCTGGCTGAACTCCAACTCTACCGGAGTAGAGCGACCGAAAATGAGCACCGCCACTTGGATCCGGCTCTTTTCGTAGTTAACTTCTTCGACAGTACCGTTGAAATCAGCAAACGGACCATCTGTGACACGAACAACCTCACCCGGCTCGAACAACGTCTTCGGCTTAGGCTTGTCGCTACCATCAGCAACACGACGCAGAATTGCTTCTGCCTCTTTGTCAGTGATTGGAGCAGGCTTATCAGCAGTACCGCCAATGAAACCCATGACACGAGGAGTGTCCTTGACCAAGTGCCAAGTACCTTCATTCATGTCCATCTGAACCAGCACATAGCCAGGGAAGAACTTACGCTCACTTTTGCGCTTCTGACCATTCCGCATTTCAACCACTTCTTCAGTGGGAACCAGAATTTCGCCGAAGCCATCTTCCATGCCTGCCAGCTTTACGCGCTCTAGCAAAGAGCGCATAACATGCTTCTCGTAACCCGAGTAAGCATGCACAACGTACCAACGCTTAGCCACGGGACACCCTTAGCCAACAATCAAGGAAACAAGCCAGCCGAGGAGGGAATCAAGCCCCCACAACAGCAACGCCATAACCAGAACAACAGCCACAACAATCAACGTGGTCTGCGTGGTTTCTTGGCGAGTCGGCCAAACGACTTTACGGATTTCGGTGCGAGCTTCCTTCACCAGAACCGCGAAAGACTTGCCCTTGGCAGTCTGCAAGCCTACAAAGGCAGCTACAGCAGCAAGAGCAAGCAAAGCGAGAACGCGGTACAGGATCGGCGAAGCAGAGTAGTACTGATTGCCAACAACGCCTACGACCACCAATGCGACCACAGCGAGCCACTTGACGAGATCGAAACGAGAGCTTTGAGCTTCAGCCTTAGGAGTCATCTATGAAGATCCTGTGAAAAGAAAGCCAGACACACCACGTGAATCTGGCAGGTCAGGAGGGAATCGAACCCCCAACCTACGGTTTTGGAGACCGTCGCTCTGCCAATTGAGCTACTGACCTAAAACAAAATCAGGCCGACCATTATGCAGGCCTGAAAAAGACTTTACAACAACCAACCCCACTAGACTTGAAATCACCTGACAACATCATCGCCAGATACAACACCCTCAAGCCGAGGCAGCTGTTAAAACAAAGGCAGATATTTTCATATCTGCCTTGTTATATGGAGCTCTTGAGCGGATTTGAACCGCTGACCTCACCCTTACCAAGGGTGTGCTCTACCAACTGAGCTACAAGAGCAAAACACCTGCACAACCTGCAAACTTGGAGCGGGTAGCGGGAATCGAACCCGCATCATCAGCTTGGAAGGCTGAGGTTCTACCACTAAACTATACCCGCGGAGCTTGCAGCTCACGCTAAAAATGGTGGAGGGGGAAGGATTCGAACCTTCGAAGTCGTAGACGTCAGATTTACAGTCTGATCCCTTTGGCCGCTCGGGAACCCCTCCTAAGCGAGCCGGCATTTTACATCACGCCGACCTTCTGTCAAGCATTTTCTCATTTAAATTATGAGGTTAGCTGCATTGACGTCACTTCCCATCAAATCCCCCTAAAGGTCTTCACTGCGAAGCGGGCGCCATTCTATTCAAACTATTCGACAGTTGCAATGCCTTCGCACAGCATTATTTTATGTTTTAACTCATTGAATTCCTTAGCAAGGTTTTCAAAGGGCAGATCCTCAGCCAGACGCCTACTTTCCGGGGCAACCCGGAGCCAGTAACCCTGGGCATCAGGCAAGCTCAGCAACTGAATCCTGACCTTTATATCCAGGCTGGTGAGGCGCTGCTCGACAGATTGCGCCTGGCGCTGATCTACAAAACCACCAATATACAAACAGGTATTTTGCGCATCAGACGCCTTTGCCCGCTCCCTGCGGGCCACGGCGTCAGAGGACTCGCTCAGCAGACGAATATCCTGCTGGCTGCCTCGATAGAGATTCAGAGGAGTGACATCTTTAGCGCGCAACGGCGCCTCTTGTTGATGCCATATGTAGTAAAAAGCGTTGAGGATCAGTAAAAGCAAAAACAGCCAACGCATAAACACCTCAAGATAACGGGCACGCCATCGCCAAACCAACGAAAACCAGATCAGGAACGAGCCGAGCCTGCGGCACAGCATCCAATACCAGATCAGCGTCGCCGCCTGTCAAGAACACGGTGAAGTCATCGCCCCAGTAGCTCCTGGCCAGCTCCAACTGGGTCAGCACAAACCCTCTTAGCATCAACGTACAGCCCCGCTCTACAGCTTCGACCGTGGTGCGACCAGGTGACAGGCACTCCAAGGCCCTTTCAGCGGCGGCATCGCCATACCGGATCTTGCGCGTATGCGTTCGCAGCTGATTCCTCATGAGAGACATACCCGGACAAATGAAGCCCCCCAGGTGCTCTCCATCCGCAGCTATAAAATCTGCCGTCGCCGCCGTACCAAAGTCCAGAACCAAGCAAGCGCCGGATGCCAACTTAAATCCACCAAGCATCGCCAACCAGCGATCGAGCCCCAAGCGCTCGAAATCTTCGTAGCCGTTACGCACCCCAGCCATTTCACGAGCCGAAGCAGCGCAGGTAACAGCAACACCAAATGCATCCACAAGCGCCGCGACCAGCTTGTCTGTCTCCTCCAGCGCACGCACACTCACCAGCCGGCAACGCGTCAGCAACAGGCCAGGCACCGCCAGTAGACTATCAACCAATGCCTCATCAGAACTTGCCACACCTTCTATCGCTACACCAGCCAGACTCGAACCGAGCACACGCCACTTGATAAAGCTGTTCCCACAGTCGAGCTCAAGAATCATCACGCAACCTCAGGCTTAACTCACCACCACTGTATATTTTCTCAATGCCATCGACACTTAAGCGCAACGCACCTTGACGATCAACGCCCAGAACAAATCCATCGACCTCATTGACACCGGCCATGAGCGACACCGCCCTGCCCTGCCAAGCATGGCTTGCCTCCCATTCATCCTGAAGCGCGGCAAAACCTAATGCCCTGTGCCGATCCAGGTACCGCTGCAACTGCAGACCAAGACGGGCAACCAACGAATTGCGATCAACAGGAGAGCCCGTCTCCAACTGCACCGATGTCCATTGCTGGTCAACCTCATCAGCCTTCTGCATATTGACGTTGATACCTATTCCAAGGACAACGTGGCAGATATCCGCAGGGTCCCCTACGAGTTCCAGCAAGATCCCGGCAATTTTCTTATGTCCAACGAGGACGTCGTTAGGCCATTTCAAAGCAGCAGCCTGAACTCCCGATTCACGTAGGGCTTGCATGACTGCCAACCCAACCACAAGGCTTAGCCCCTCCAGTTGCCGCAGACCGCCCTCAATACGCAAGACGAGGCTGTAATACACATTCTGAGCAAACGGACTGACCCACTTTCGACCACGCCTGCCTCTTCCCGCCGTTTGCTGTTCCGCAAGCACTAGGAAGGGGGTTGCGCACTCGACACCCGCAAGGCGCAAAGCTTCAGCATTTGTTGAGTCGATGGAATCGTAGACATGGATAGGCCACGCCAAAGCAGGCGCATGTTGCCGAATTTCCGCAGCGCTCAAGAAAACAAGAGGAGAAGCCAATTGATACCCCTTCCCTCGAATCCTATGAACGGGCAGATTCAATTCGGCTTCAAGGTGCTGGAGCTGCTTCCAAACAGCACTGCGACTAACGCCCAGGGCAGCACCAAGCGCTTCTCCGGAATGGAACCGGCCATCTTTCAGAAGTTCTAACAACGTCAGCATGCAAGTATCGCCTCACAATGAGGCACGCATGATAGCCATGCGCAGGGGCATTGCATAGAAAGGCGGACGCTTAGCATTGAAGCGCACTCCGAGCAGCGCGCCGGACTTTCCGACCGCCCAAAACAAAACCCCATCTGCTTTCGCAAATGGGGTTCTGGAATTTAATCTTGACGATGACCTACTCTCACATGGGGAAACCCCACACTACCATCGGCGATGCATCGTTTCACTACTGAGTTCGGGATGGGATCAGGTGGTTCCAATGCTCTATGGTCGTCAAGAAATTCGGGTACTGAGTCGCGGCCTGTTGGCCTCGCTTCAGCAAATTGGGTATGTGATAGCTTTCGGTGTCTTGTGAGCGTCGAACTTTCGGTTCATCTCGTCTTCACACACCGCAATCTGGCCTTTCGACGCAAATTGCTTGGGTGTTATATGGTCAAGCCTCACGGGCAATTAGTATTGGTTAGCTCAACGCCTCACAGCGCTTACACACCCAACCTATCAACGTCGTAGTCTTCGACGGCCCTTCAGGGAACTCAAGGTTCCAGTGAGATCTCATCTTGAGGCTAGTTTCCCGCTTAGATGCTTTCAGCGGTTATCTATTCCGAACATAGCTACCCGGCAATGCCACTGGCGTGACAACCGGAACACCAGAGGTTCGTCCACTCCGGTCCTCTCGTACTAGGAGCAGCCCCTCTCAAATCTCAAACGTCCACGGCAGATAGGGACCGAACTGTCTCACGACGTTCTAAACCCAGCTCGCGTACCACTTTAAATGGCGAACAGCCATACCCTTGGGACCGGCTTCAGCCCCAGGATGTGATGAGCCGACATCGAGGTGCCAAACACCGCCGTCGATATGAACTCTTGGGCGGTATCAGCCTGTTATCCCCGGAGTACCTTTTATCCGTTGAGCGATGGCCCTTCCATACAGAACCACCGGATCACTAAGACCTACTTTCGTACCTGCTCGACGTGTCTGTCTCGCAGTCAAGCGCGCTTTTGCCTTTATACTCTACGACCGATTTCCGACCGGTCTGAGCGCACCTTCGTACTCCTCCGTTACTCTTTAGGAGGAGACCGCCCCAGTCAAACTACCCACCATACACTGTCCTCGATCCGGATAACGGACCTGAGTTAGAACCTCAAAGTTGCCAGGGTGGTATTTCAAGGTTGGCTCCACGCAGACTGGCGTCCACGCTTCAAAGCCTCCCACCTATCCTACACAAGCAAATTCAAAGTCCAGTGCAAAGCTATAGTAAAGGTTCACGGGGTCTTTCCGTCTAGCCGCGGATACACTGCATCTTCACAGCGATTTCAATTTCACTGAGTCTCGGGTGGAGACAGCGCCGCCATCGTTACGCCATTCGTGCAGGTCGGAACTTACCCGACAAGGAATTTCGCTACCTTAGGACCGTTATAGTTACGGCCGCCGTTTACCGGGGCTTCGATCAAGAGCTTCGCGTTAGCTAACCCCATCAATTAACCTTCCGGCACCGGGCAGGCGTCACACCCTATACGTCCACTTTCGTGTTTGCAGAGTGCTGTGTTTTTAATAAACAGTCGCAGCGGCCTGGTATCTTCGACCGGCATGGGCTTACGGAGCAAGTCCTTCACCCTCACCGGCGCACCTTCTCCCGAAGTTACGGTGCCATTTTGCCTAGTTCCTTCACCCGAGTTCTCTCAAGCGCCTTGGTATTCTCTACCCAACCACCTGTGTCGGTTTGGGGTACGGTTCCTGGTTACCTGAAGCTTAGAAGCTTTTCTTGGAAGCATGGCATCAACCACTTCGCTAACTAAAAGTTAGCTCGTCATCAGCTCTCGGCCTTAAGATCCCGGATTTACCTAAGATCTCAGCCTACCACCTTAAACTTGGACAACCAACGCCAAGCTGGCCTAGCCTTCTCCGTCCCTCCATCGCAATAACCAGAAGTACAGGAATATTAACCTGTTTTCCATCGACTACGCTTTTCAGCCTCGCCTTAGGGACCGACTAACCCTGCGTCGATTAACGTTGCGCAGGAAACCTTGGTCTTTCGGCGTGGGTGTTTTTCACACCCATTGTCGTTACTCATGTCAGCATTCGCACTTCTGATACCTCCAGCAAGCTTCTCAACTCACCTTCACAGGCTTACAGAACGCTCCTCTACCGCATCACTTACGTGATACCCGTAGCTTCGGTGTATGGTTTGAGCCCCGTTACATCTTCCGCGCAGGCCGACTCGACTAGTGAGCTATTACGCTTTCTTTAAAGGGTGGCTGCTTCTAAGCCAACCTCCTAGCTGTCTAAGCCTTCCCACATCGTTTCCCACTTAACCATAACTTTGGGACCTTAGCTGACGGTCTGGGTTGTTTCCCTTTTCACGACGGACGTTAGCACCCGCCGTGTGTCTCCCATGCTCGGCACTTGTAGGTATTCGGAGTTTGCATCGGTTTGGTAAGTCGGGATGACCCCCTAGCCGAAACAGTGCTCTACCCCCTACAGTGATACATGAGGCGCTACCTAAATAGCTTTCGAGGAGAACCAGCTATCTCCGAGCTTGATTAGCCTTTCACTCCGATCCACAGGTCATCCGCTAACTTTTCAACGGTAGTCGGTTCGGTCCTCCAGTTAGTGTTACCCAACCTTCAACCTGCCCATGGATAGATCGCCCGGTTTCGGGTCTATTCCCAGCGACTAGACGCCCTATTAAGACTCGCTTTCGCTACGCCTCCCCTATTCGGTTAAGCTCGCCACTGAAAATAAGTCGCTGACCCATTATACAAAAGGTACGCAGTCACCCAACAAAGTGGGCTCCCACTGCTTGTACGCATACGGTTTCAGGATCTATTTCACTCCCCTCTCCGGGGTTCTTTTCGCCTTTCCCTCACGGTACTAGTTCACTATCGGTCAGTCAGTAGTATTTAGCCTTGGAGGATGGTCCCCCCATATTCAGACAAAGTTTCTCGTGCTCCGTCCTACTCGATTTCATGACTAAGAGATTTTCGCGTACAGGGCTATCACCCACTATGGCCGCACTTTCCAGAGCGTTCCGCTAATCTCAAAGCCACTTAAGGGCTAGTCCCCGTTCGCTCGCCACTACTAAGGGAATCTCGGTTGATTTCTTTTCCTCAGGGTACTTAGATGTTTCAGTTCCCCTGGTTCGCCTCTTACGCCTATGTATTCAGCGTAAGATAACCATCTTATGATGGCTGGGTTCCCCCATTCAGACATCTCCGGATCAAAGTCTGTTTGCCGACTCCCCGAAGCTTTTCGCAGGCTACCACGTCTTTCATCGCCTCTGACTGCCAAGGCATCCACCGTATGCGCTTCTTCACTTGACCATATAACCCCAAGCAATCTGGTTATACTGTGAAGACAACATTCGCCGAAAATTCGAATTTCTCAATTAAGAGAACTCACAAATTTTACCTTAGCCTGATCCGTTACCAGTGAAAGTAACGTTCAGTCTATCTTTCTATCACATACCCAAATTTTTAAAGAACGATCTAATCAAAGACTAGAAATCAACATTCACCATCATCACAATGGAATGCTCATTTCTAAGCTTTCAACAAACAGAAGCAGTAGTGGTGGAGCCAAACGGGATCGAACCGTTGACCTCCTGCGTGCAAGGCAGGCGCTCTCCCAGCTGAGCTATGGCCCCGTATTTCTACAGGCGTTTCCCACACAAAATTGGTGGGTCTGGGCAGATTCGAACTGCCGACCTCACCCTTATCAGGGGTGCGCTCTAACCAACTGAGCTACAGACCCAATTTCGGGCTGCTTCTTTATCGTCTTCTTCAATGAATCAAGCAATTCGTGTGGGAACTTATGGAGCAGCTGATGTCGTCGATTAAGGAGGTGATCCAGCCGCAGGTTCCCCTACGGCTACCTTGTTACGACTTCACCCCAGTCATGAATCACACCGTGGTAACCGTCCTCCCGAAGGTTAGACTAGCTACTTCTGGTGCAACCCACTCCCATGGTGTGACGGGCGGTGTGTACAAGGCCCGGGAACGTATTCACCGCGACATTCTGATTCGCGATTACTAGCGATTCCGACTTCACGCAGTCGAGTTGCAGACTGCGATCCGGACTACGATCGGTTTTATGGGATTAGCTCCACCTCGCGGCTTGGCAACCCTCTGTACCGACCATTGTAGCACGTGTGTAGCCCAGGCCGTAAGGGCCATGATGACTTGACGTCATCCCCACCTTCCTCCGGTTTGTCACCGGCAGTCTCCTTAGAGTGCCCACCATTACGTGCTGGTAACTAAGGACAAGGGTTGCGCTCGTTACGGGACTTAACCCAACATCTCACGACACGAGCTGACGACAGCCATGCAGCACCTGTCTCAATGTTCCCGAAGGCACCAATCTATCTCTAGAAAGTTCATTGGATGTCAAGGCCTGGTAAGGTTCTTCGCGTTGCTTCGAATTAAACCACATGCTCCACCGCTTGTGCGGGCCCCCGTCAATTCATTTGAGTTTTAACCTTGCGGCCGTACTCCCCAGGCGGTCAACTTAATGCGTTAGCTGCGCCACTAAGAGCTCAAGGCTCCCAACGGCTAGTTGACATCGTTTACGGCGTGGACTACCAGGGTATCTAATCCTGTTTGCTCCCCACGCTTTCGCACCTCAGTGTCAGTATCAGTCCAGGTGGTCGCCTTCGCCACTGGTGTTCCTTCCTATATCTACGCATTTCACCGCTACACAGGAAATTCCACCACCCTCTACCATACTCTAGTCAGTCAGTTTTGAATGCAGTTCCCAGGTTGAGCCCGGGGATTTCACATCCAACTTAACAAACCACCTACGCGCGCTTTACGCCCAGTAATTCCGATTAACGCTTGCACCCTCTGTATTACCGCGGCTGCTGGCACAGAGTTAGCCGGTGCTTATTCTGTCGGTAACGTCAAAACAATCACGTATTAGGTAACTGCCCTTCCTCCCAACTTAAAGTGCTTTACAATCCGAAGACCTTCTTCACACACGCGGCATGGCTGGATCAGGCTTTCGCCCATTGTCCAATATTCCCCACTGCTGCCTCCCGTAGGAGTCTGGACCGTGTCTCAGTTCCAGTGTGACTGATCATCCTCTCAGACCAGTTACGGATCGTCGCCTTGGTGAGCCATTACCCCACCAACTAGCTAATCCGACCTAGGCTCATCTGATAGCGCAAGGCCCGAAGGTCCCCTGCTTTCTCCCGTAGGACGTATGCGGTATTAGCGTCCGTTTCCGAACGTTATCCCCCACTACCAGGCAGATTCCTAGGCATTACTCACCCGTCCGCCGCTCTCAAGAGAAGCAAGCTTCTCTCTACCGCTCGACTTGCATGTGTTAGGCCTGCCGCCAGCGTTCAATCTGAGCCATGATCAAACTCTTCAGTTCAAACATCTTTGGGTTTTTAAGAAACCCTAAACTTGGCTCAGCAATCGTTGGTTACATCTTTGATTTCTCGCGGAGTAACTTGTGATGCTGATAATCTTGCTGACTATCAGTCTGACTCCACAAGCACCCACACGAATTGCTTGATTCAGTTGTTAAAGAGCGGTTGGTTAAGATCTTTCGTCTCAACCGAGGCGCGCATTCTACAGCAGCCTCATTTGCTGTCAAGTGATTATTTTCAGAAGCTTTCGAAGATTTCTTCAACAACTTCAACCACTTGCGCTTCAGATCTCTCATCAGCGGGAGGCGAATTCTACAGCGTTACACGCTGCTGTCAACACCTCTTTTTCAACTTCCTTTTGGCTTCGATGAACTGAAGCAACCTGCTGCCGAAAACTGCGTAACTCATTGTTCACCAAGGAGTTTTCCGTTTCGACTGCGCCGGAAGTGGGGCGAATTATAGACAGATATAATTCGCCGTCAACCCTTAACTTCAACCTTATTCGGATTTGAGCGTAATACGCGCAAACGCCTTCTTCCCCGCCTGGCAAACATGGGTCGCGCCCAGCTCGTATATAAAGGTGCGATCTACCACTTCACCATCTATACGCACACCACCAGAATTCAGAAGGTCGCGCGCTACGGCCGAGTTCTTGACCAGGCCTGCCTTATTAAGGACAGCAGCAATAGGCATAGCCTCGCCAGCAGTCAGCTCGACCTCAGGCAAATCATCCGGCAGTTCGCCATCCTTCATACGATTACCCGCTGCACGGTGAGCACTGGCCGCAGCCTCCTCACCATGGAAACGCGCAACAATCTCTTCGGCCAGCTTGATCTTCACATCACGCGGGTTGGCGCCAGCCTCGACATCTGCACGCAACGCATTGATCTCATCCATGGAGCGGAAGCTCAGTAGCTCGAAGTAACGCCACATCAGCGCATCAGGAATGGAGACCAGCTTGCCGTACATCACACCCGGCGCCTCCTGGATACCCACATAGTTACCCAGGGACTTGGACATCTTCTTGACGCCGTCCAACCCTTCCAGCAGCGGCATGGTCAGAATGCACTGCGCCTCCTGCCCATACGCACGCTGAAGCTCACGCCCCATCAGCAGATTGAACTTCTGATCGGTCCCACCCAGCTCCACGTCGGCACGCAATGCCACCGAGTCATAGCCCTGGACCAGCGGATACAGGAACTCATGAATAGCGATCGGCTGATTGGTGGAGTAGCGCTTATCGAAATCGTCGCGCTCAAGCATCCGCGCAACAGTGTACTGGGAGGTCAGGCGAATGAAGTCCGCAGGCCCCATCTGGTCCATCCAGGTGGAGTTGAACGCTACTTCGGTCTTGGCCGGATCAAGGATCTTGAACACCTGAGTCTTGTAGGTCTCGGCATTGTCGAGAACCTGCTCGCGGGTCAGGGGCGGGCGCGTCGCACTCTTGCCACTCGGATCGCCGATCATCCCGGTGAAGTCACCTATAAGGAAGATGACCTGATGCCCCAACTCCTGGAACTGACGCAGCTTATTAATAAGCACGGTGTGACCAAGGTGCAGATCCGGCGCCGTCGGATCGAAGCCAGCCTTAATACGCAGGGGCTGGCCACGCTTGAGCTTTTCGATCAGCTCGGACTCGACCAACAGTTCTTCCGCACCACGTTTTATCAGCGCTAGCTGCTCTTCAACCGACTTCATAACAGACCCGCAAGGCTCAGATTCAAAAGGGAACCAACCATACAAGATCAGGGACTAATTACAAGTTTTGCCCTGCGCACGGACACCGTTCAGCAAGCCCAGCGTTCGCGAGCTTGCGCCACAGATGATTTGGTTATATTTTATACAGTTATTTCATCTTCATCATGTCATTCATCTTTTCCATTTCATCTTCAAAGTCAAAATTACCTATGACCACTGAACCGTCTAAAGCGCCGCCGCTTTACCCGAAGACCCACCTGCTCGCTGCAAGTGGTATCGCCGCCCTTCTTAGCCTGGCACTCCTGGTATTTCCTTCCAGTGACGTAGAAGCCAAACGAACATCCCTGAGCCTTGACTTGGAGAGTCCAGTTGAACAACTGACACAAGATCAAGACGCTTCCGACGCTCAACAAGCCACAAATGCCCCGTCTGAATCGCCGTTCGCGCAGATAGAAAACACGCCCGAAGAAACCCAACAGGCCGCTAAGGAAACGCAAAAGCCCCTCGCAGACGCTGCCAAGAATCCTCAGCACCGCGAAGTGATCGTCGCAAAAGGCGATACGCTTTCGACCCTTTTCGAGAAAGTTGGCCTTCCCGCTTCCGCCGTAAACGACGTGCTGGCGAGCGACAAACAAGCCAAGCAGTTCACCCAACTGAAACACGGCCAGAAGCTTGAGTTCGAACTGACGCCCGACGGCCAGTTGAACAACCTGCACAGTAATGTCAGCGACCTCGAAAGCATTTCCCTGACCAAAGGCGCCAAAGGCTTCGCCTTCAATCGCATCACCGCCAAACCGGTGATGCGCTCCGCCTACGTTCACGGCGTGATCAACAGTTCACTGTCGCAATCCGCTGCCCGCGCCGGGTTGTCCCATAGCATGACCATGGACATGGCCAGCGTATTTGGCTACGACATCGACTTCGCTCAAGACATCCGCCAGGGTGACGAATTCGACGTAATCTACGAGCAAAAAGTCGCCAACGGCAAAGTGGTCGGCACAGGCAACATCCTCTCCGCACGCTTCACCAACCGCGGCAAGACCTACACCGCCGTGCGTTACACCAATAAACAAGGCAACAGCAGCTACTACACCGCCGATGGCAATAGCATGCGCAAGGCCTTCATCCGCACCCCGGTGGACTTCGCTCGCATTAGCTCGCGTTTCTCGATGGGTCGCAAGCATCCAATTCTGAACAAAATCCGCGCCCACAAAGGCGTCGACTATGCCGCCCCACGCGGTACGCCGATCAAGGCTGCGGGTGATGGCAAGGTCCTGCTGGCCGGCCGTCGCGGTGGTTACGGCAACACCGTGATCATCCAGCACGGCAACACTTACCGTACCTTGTATGGCCACATGCAAGGCTTCGCCAAGGGCGTGAAGACGGGCGGCAACGTGAAGCAGGGCCAAGTGATCGGTTATATCGGCACCACTGGCCTCTCTACCGGACCGCACTTGCACTACGAGTTCCAGGTCAACGGCGTACACGTCGATCCATTGGGTCAGAAACTACCGATGGCCGACCCAATTGCCAAAGCAGAGCGTGCGCGCTTCATGCAACAAAGCCAGCCGCTGATGGCACGCATGGACCAAGAGCGGTCCACCCTGCTGGCTTCGGCGAAGCGTTAAGCCATGCCGCTCTATATAGGCGTGATGTCCGGGACCAGCCTGGATGGCCTGGACATCGCTCTGGTTGAACAGGGCGCGGCAGTCAATCTGATCGCCACGCACTACACACCGATGCCTGACGCCCTGCGCGCAGAGCTGCTGAGCCTGTGCGCCAGCGGCCCGGATGAGATTGCCCGCTCAGCGATCGCCCAGCAGCACTGGGTTACCCTCGCAGCCCAAGGCATTCGTACGCTGCTCGAACAGCAAAACCTCAAGCCTCGGGACATCCGCGCGATCGGCAGCCATGGCCAGACCATCCGCCACGAACCCGCCCGGGGCTTTACCGTGCAGATCGGCAACCCAGCCCTGCTCACCGAGCTGACGGGCATCACCGTGGTAAGCGACTTCCGCAGCCGCGATGTCGCCGCCGGTGGCCAGGGCGCGCCGCTCGTACCCGCGTTTCATGAAGCATTGTTTGGCGAAAGCACCGGCAATCGTGCGGTACTGAACGTAGGCGGTTTCAGCAACCTCAGCCTGATTGAGACCGGCAAGCCCGTAGCCGGCTTCGACTGCGGCCCGGGCAATGTCTTGCTTGATGCCTGGATTCATCTACAACGCGGCGAACACTTTGATCGCGACGGCCAGTGGGCAGCCAGCGGCAAAGTAGAACCTCAGTTGCTCAACGCACTGCTCAGCGATCCCTTCTTCCTGACCAAAGGCCCAAAAAGCACCGGCCGCGAAGTGTTCAACCTGGGATGGCTGCAACAGCACCTGAGCCGCCTACCAGCCTTCGCCCCACAAGATGTACAGGCGAGCCTGCTGGAATTGACCGCTCTGACCATCGTCGAGTCCCTGCAATCGGCACAACCGCAGACAGAAACGCTCTTGATCTGTGGTGGCGGCGCACATAACACCGCCATGATGAAGCGACTGGCTGCCCTGCTGCCATCTACTCAGGTCAGCAGCACCGCCACTTACGGCGTAGACCCTGACTGGGTCGAAGCCATGGCCTTCGCCTGGCTGGCCCATTGCTGCCTGGAAAGCATTGCCGCCAACCGACCCAGCGTCACTGGCGCACGCGGATTGCGGGTGTTGGGCGCGATCTATCCCGCCTGAATCCCAGACAGCAAAACGCCGCTTGGCCCATGAAAGCCAAGCGGCGTTTTTTTGCATCCACTCTCGATCAGATCGAGAACGAAGACCCACAACCGCAGGTAGTGGTGGCATTAGGGTTCTTGATCACGAAACGCGAACCCTCCAGACCTTCCTGATAATCCACCTCGGCGCCTGCCAAGTACTGGAAACTCATCGGGTCGACAACCAGGCTCACGCCCTCGCGCTCAACGATGGTGTCATCGTCAGCCACATCTTCATCGAAGGTAAAGCCGTACTGAAACCCTGAACAACCGCCGCCCGTAACGAATACGCGCAGCTTCAAGCGATCATTACCCTCTTCATCGACCAGGCTCTTCACCTTGTGCGCAGCACCGTGGGTGAATTGCAAAGCCGTGGGGGTGAAGGATTCAACGCTCATGCTGATAATCTCCCGGCGTAGCGCCGCCATATGCGTAATGGCGGGCATTATCCGCTTCTCCTAGAAAATCGGTCAACTATTGTTACGGTATATCAATGTTCTTCGCCGCCATTAGAAACACAAAAGGCCCGTTCGACGGGCCTTTTGCCTAGCCGCTAAACCGCCTTAAGGCAGCATGCCTGCGTGGGACAAACCCAACTTCTCGTCCAGTCCGAACAGGATGTTCATGTTCTGCACCGCCTGGCCCGACGCGCCTTTGACCAAGTTATCGATCACCGACAGCACCACGACCAGATCACCATCCTGCGGACGATGCACCGCAATCCGGCACACATTGGCGCCGCGCACGCTGCGGGTTTCCGGGTGGCTGCCCGCTGGCATTACGTCGACGAACGGCTCATTGGCGTAGCGCTTTTCAAACAACGCCTGCAGGTCTACCGAACGGTCAACCACGGTTGCGTAAAGCGTGGAGTGAATACCACGGATCATCGGCGTCAGGTGCGGCACGAAGGTCAGGCCCACGTCCTTACCGGCAGCACGACGCAGGCCCTGGCGGATTTCCGGCAAATGACGATGCCCTTTTACCGCGTAGGCCTTCATGCTTTCCGACGTCTCGGAGTACAAAGAACCTACCGCCGCACCACGGCCTGCACCGCTGACGCCGGACTTGCAGTCTGCGATCAGGCGCGAAGCATCCGCCAGCCCAGCTTCAAGCAACGGCAGGAAGCCCAGTTGCGTCGCGGTTGGGTAGCAACCCGGCACCGCAATCAGGCGCGCCTGCTTGATCTGCTCACGATTGACTTCCGGCAGGCCGTACACCGCCTCTTCCAACAACTGAGGCGCGCCGTGTGGCTGACCATACCATTTGGCCCATTCATCGGCATCCTGCAGACGGAAGTCCGCCGACAGGTCGATCACCTTGGTGCCAGCCCCTAGCAACTCACCTGCCAGCGCATGGGCAACACCATGAGGCGTGGCAAAGAACACCACGTCGCAGGCGCCAAGGGTCTTGATGTCCGGAACGCTGAACGCCAGGCCGTCGTAGTGGCCTCGCAGGTTCGGGTACATATCGGCCACGGCCAGGCCAGCCTCGGATCGGGAGGTAATGACCACCACCTCAGCTTGCGGATGCTGAGCCAACAGACGCAGCAATTCGACACCGGTGTAACCCGTGCCGCCGACGATACCGACCTTGACCATAAACCTGCCCTCAACGAACCACTGGAAAGCCGTCGATAATAGGGGCCGTATCGTCCTGCGACAACCGTCAACGTGACGTATGGACGTATGAGCCACTACTATCTCGGCTACCGTGAACCTGGGAATAACTAGAAATGCTCTATCTATGGATCAAAGCCCTCCACATCGTCAGCATCGTCTGCTGGTTTGCAGCGCTGTTCTACCTGCCGCGCCTGTTCGTCTACCACGCCCAAAGCGAAGACACGGTGAGCAAGGAACGTTTCAGCATCATGGAGCGCAAGCTGTACCGCGGCATCATGGGGCCGGCGATGATCGCCAGCCTGGTATTCGGTGCCTGGCTGATCTACCTCAACCCAAGCATCTTTCAGTCCGGCGGCTGGATCCACGCCAAGCTGACCCTGGTCGTGCTGTTGATCGGCTATCACCACATGTGCGGCGCGCAGGTAAAACGCTTCGCCCGTGGCGAAAACACCCGCAGCCATGTCTTTTATCGCTGGTTCAATGAAGTACCGGTTCTGATATTGCTGGCTATCGTAATTTTGGTCGTGGTCAAACCGTTCTAACTTCAATTACTCGGGGTACCTCCAATGTCGCTGCCCGCTCTGCTTGAACAACGTCTGCGCCTGCCCGTGGTGGTGGCGCCGATGTTCCTGATTTCCAACCCGCAACTGGTCCTGGCCTGCTGTCGCAATGGTGTGGTCGGGAGCTTTCCCGCGCTTAACCAGCGCGAGAGCAGTGGCTTCAAGGCCTGGCTGGAGGAAATTGAAGCGGGCCTGGCGCAACTGGATGACCCCGCTCCGTATGCCGTCAACCTGATCGTGCACAACAGCAACCCGCGCCTGGAGGCGGACCTGGCAATCTGCGTCGAGCACAAGGTGCCGATTGTGATAACCAGTTTGGGCGCGGTAAAAGAGCTGGTAGATGCCGTGCACAGCTATGGCGGCCTGGTGTTTCACGATGTCACTACCCGTCGCCATGCCGAAAAAGCCGCTGAGGCGGGTGTAGATGGCCTGATTGCCGTGGCTGCGGGTGCCGGCGGCCATGCCGGTACCTGGAGCCCGTTCTCACTGATTGCCGAGATTCGCCAGTTCTTCGACAAAACCCTGCTGCTGGCTGGGTGCCTCAATCACGGGCACCAGATCCTCGCCGCACAATTGCTGGGTGCGGACCTGGCGTATTTCGGCACGCGTTTTATCGGTACCACCGAAAGCCACGCCCCAGATGCCTATAAAGAGATGCTGCTCACATCGCGCGCCGCCGACATCGTGCACACTCCCGCAGTCTCCGGCGTTCCCGCTAGCTTTATGCGCCAAAGCCTGGAAAATGCCGGGTTCGACCTCGCTGCCCTGCAAGGCAAAGGCGAAGTCAACTTCGGTTCCAAGCTCAAGCCGCTGGGCGACGAAGCCAAGGCGTGGAAGACCGTATGGTCCGCCGGTCAAGGCGTCGGTGAGATTGATGATTTGCCCAGCGTCGATGAACTCGTTGCCCGCCTGGATGCCGAATACCGCAAGGCGCGCGAGCAGGCCGCACAATTGCGCTGGCCACGCTGACCCAACCGACAGGCCTGCCGATTGAGCGGGCCTGCACCTCCTACCTGAATAAGTGACAAGGAAGCCTGCATGAGCGACAACCGCTTCAAGATTGTGTTTGATGGAGCCTTGCTCCCGGGCGTCGAAAGCACCACGGCCAAGCTGAACCTGGCTGAGCTGTTCAAGAGCACCGTCGAGGACATCGAGAAACTCTTCACCGGTCGCCCGGTCGCACTCAAACGTGACCTGTCACGCCCCGATGCCGAAACCTACCTCACCGCGCTGAAAAATGCCGGCGTGGATGCACGCATCGAAGCTGAACAGCCCGTGGCCTTCAGCCTCGCCGAAACCCACGAGACAAGCTCTGGTGCGACAGACTTCGCTAGCCCAGCCGCTTCACCGTACGCGCCTCCGCGTTCTGCCGTGGGTGACAGCCTCCCGGAATACGCCACGCTGAAGATCTTCACGATCAATGGCCGTATTGGCCGCCTGCGGTATCTGGCCTGGACGCTGGTACTGACCGTCGCAATGCTCGTCGCAGCAGGCATCCTCAGTACTGTGGGCTTCGCCATCGCGACCGCGTCGCCGACGATAGCCATCATTGTTGGCTCGCTGCTCGGTTTCGCACTGTTCGTTGCGGTTATGGTCGTGAGTGTGCAAATCGGCGTGCAGCGCCTGCACGACCTCGGCTGGTCTGGCTGGCTGTACCTGCTTAACCTCGTGCCGCTGGTCAACAGCATTTTCCCGCTGTTGCTGCTGGTCGTGCCAGGTAACTCGGGGGCCAACCAGTACGGCGCGCCGCCACCGCGCAACTCCACTGCGGTGAAGGTCCTGGCGTCCCTGTGGCTGGCATTCATTCCGCTGATGCTCATCATCGTGGTGTCGCTGGGCATGAACGGCTACCTGGACCAACTCGAAACGAACGTGGACAGCAGCTACGAAAGCAGCTCCATCACCTCCGATGAAGACGCCGATCAAAGTGTCATCGTTGATGAAGAAGACGCCCAAAGTGCTGACGAAGCGGCCGAACCTGTAGACTCTGCTGAAGAACAGTAAAGAAACGCCCCCATCCGTGATGCCTCCATCATCGATGGGGGCGTTGAGATGGAGAAAGGCATGACCCGTTACGCTCTGATCACCGGTGCCTCCAGCGGCATTGGCCTGGCCTTGGCCGAAGCACTGGCCCGTCGCGGCCGCAGCTTGATTCTGGTGGCCCGCCAGCGTGATCAGTTGGAAAGCATTGCACTCGAATTGACTCAACGCTTCGGCGTCGAGGTGCTGTTTCGTGCCTGTGACCTGGGCGAGCCGCTGCGCTTGTCCGGGTTCCTGCTGGAGCTTGAAGAAGGCGAGCGGCAGATCGATTTGCTGGTCAACTGCGCCGGCATCGGCACCAGCGGGCCATTCCTGGCCCAGGACTGGATGACCGAACAAGACCTGATTGAAGTCAACGTCCTCGCCCTCACCCGCATGTGTCACGCCCTGGGCAATACCATGGCGTTGCAAGGCGGCGGGCAGATTCTCAACGTCGCATCGATTGCCGCCTTCCAACCCGGCCCGTGGATGAGCAGCTACTACGCCAGTAAAGCCTATGTGCTGCACTTCTCCGAGGGGTTACGTGAAGAACTGAAGACCTGTGGCATCAAGGTCTCGGTCCTTTGCCCCGGCCCTACGCGCACCGCATTTTTCGGCACGGCGCAAATGGACATCGCCAAACTCGATCGCAGCGAACAACTGATGAGCCCGGAAGAGGTCGCTCTCTACACCGTGCGCGCATTGGAAAAGAACAAAGCCATCATCATCCCTGGCCGCCGCAATCGCTGGCTGGCGTTCAGCCCACGTTTCAGCCCGCGCTGGCTGACTCGCAAGATCGCCGGTGCAATCAACAAAGCCTATTGCCCACGCTGACCGGCTGAGTACACTCCCCCTGCACTTTCATAATGGAGAAACAGCTGTGGATACTCTGTTCACCAAGATCATCAACAGAGAAATACCCGCGAAGATCATCTACGAAGATGATCAGGTCCTCGCCTTCCACGATATTGCCCCGCAGGCACCTGTACATTTTCTGGTGATCCCGAAGAAGCCGATCCGTACGCTCAATGACCTCACGCAAGACGACAAGGCACTGGCCGGGCACATCCTGTTCACCGCCCAGCGCCTGGCCCTTGAACTTGGCTGCGAGGATGGTTTCCGCGTCGTCATGAACTGCAATGAAAAGGGCGGCCAGACCGTCTATCACATCCATATGCATGTGCTGGGTCAGCGCCAGATGAACTGGCCGCCGGGCTGACAGGCCTCTGAAACGGATCGCAGCACGGTGCTGCGACCCCATGCCCTTGACTCAGCGCAAACGCTTCGCCCTCTCTTGCGGTAAACTGGCCGCCGAGATTCTTCCCGGAGGTCAGCATGACTACCCAACGTCACTACTCGCCGATTGATCGCCTGTTGCTGCAAGCCGACATGGCCATGCGCACGCTGCTGCCCTTCAGCGGCCAACCGTACCGTCCGTCGCCCGCCATTGTGCAGCCCGACGCGCAGATGAGTGAGACAGACACGCGTCATGTCGCCGGCTTGATGCGCATCAACCATACCGGCGAAGTCTGTGCCCAGGCGTTGTACCAAGGCCAGGCCCTGACCGCCAAGCTGCCGCAGGTACGCGCAGCCATGGAGCATGCGGCCGAGGAAGAAATCGACCACCTGGCCTGGTGCGAGCAACGCATTCGCCAACTGGGCAGCCACCCCAGCGTGCTCAACCCACTGTTTTACGGTTTGTCGTTCGGCATCGGCGCTGCTGCCGGGTTGATCAGCGACAAGGTCAGCCTGGGCTTTGTCGCCGCGACCGAACATCAAGTGTGCAAGCACCTGGATGAACACCTGGAACAACTGCCGGCCGAAGACGAAAAGTCCCGGGCCATTCTTGAGCAGATGCGTATCGATGAAGAACACCACGCTGAGAGCGCCCTGGATGCCGGCGGTTTCCGCTTCCCGGCGCCGGTGCGGTTCGGCATGAGCGTGCTGGCCAAGGTCATGACAAAAAGCACCTACCGTATCTGACCCAACCTGCAGCCGAAAAAAAGGGCGCTTTCAAAGCGCCCTTTTCTTTTGCCATTGGCGATCAACCCAACTCGACAATCTCGTAGTCGTGGGTAATGGCCACACCAGCCGCGCCGAGCATGATCGACGCCGAGCAGTACTTCTCTGCCGACAGTTCGATAGCACGTTTGACCTGGGCCTCCTTCAGCCCCCGGCCCTTCACCACGAAGTGCATATGGATCTTGGTGAACACCTTGGGATCTTCAGTGGCGCGCTCGGCTTCCAGGAACGCTTCGCAGCTTTCCACGGCCTGACGGGATTTTTTCAGGATACTGACCACGTCGAAGTTGCTGCAACCGCCCACGCCCAGCAGGAGCATTTCCATCGGACGTACGCCCAGGTTGCGGCCACCGGCTTCCGGCGGGCCATCCATGACCACTACATGGCCACTGCCCGACTCACCGAGGAACATGGCTTCGCCCGCCCATTGGATGCGTGCCTTCATCGCCCAGACTCCACTGCTAAAAAAGGGTCGCCAGCTTAGCACATGGCCCGAGCGCGGCAGCGTTTCCCGTCAATGTGATCAATAACAGGGCTTACTCGGTAAATTGGCTAATCGAGTCAGAATGTGTCTGTTAAGCTGGCGCCAAATGAGTGGCGTATTGCCACCCTTTATACAGCGTGTATCAATGCCGATACCGCTGAGTACAACAACTCCAACCACCTCGCGCTGCCTTTCGGGATACAACCATGGTTGCTCTGACGCCCATACCCAAGATCAAGAATCTCGACAAGCTGCTGATGCACTGCCAGCGCCGGCGCTACCCGGCCAAGCACAACATCATCTGCGCCGGCGAGCGCTCCGAAACGCTGTTCTTCATTATCAAAGGCTCCGTCACCATCCTGATCGAGGATGAAGACGGCCGCGAGATGATCATCGCCTACCTGAACACCGGGGATTTCTTCGGGGAGCTGGGGCTGTTTGAACAAGCGGGCAAGGAACAGGAGCGCAGCGCCTGGGTGCGGGCCAAGGTCGAGTGCGAAGTGGCCGAGATCAGTTACACCAAATTTCGCGAGCTGGCCCAACACGATCCCGACATTCTGTACGCCCTCAGCGGCCAGATCGCCCAACGCCTGCGCGACACGACGCGCAAAGTCGGCGACTTGGCATTCTTCGACGTCACCGGTCGCGTGGCCCGTTGCCTGCTGGAGCTGTGCAAACAGCCCGATGCAATGACACACCCGGACGGCATGCAGATCAAAGTTACACGCCAGGAAATCGGGCGCATTGTCGGCTGTTCACGGGAGATGGTCGGCCGTGTGCTCAAGGATCTGGAAGAGCGCAACCTGGTGCACGTCAAAGGCAAGACAATGGTGGTGTTCGGTACCCGCTAAACCGGCAGGAAGCTGGCCAGCATCTGACGGTACAAGGTATCCAACCGGCTGATGGCATCCGGCGCGGGGAACGCTTCGTGCAAGGCGATATGGCTGTCGGCACGAACCCGCTGGTCGAGGCCGCACGCCTGGTTGAAGCGGTTGACCGCCGCGATCAACGCTTCGCGATGGTTATCCAGCAGCAAAGCGCCGTGTACCAACCCCACCGGGCGGCCACCGCTTTGCCGCCAGCGCTGGGCAGTGCCGACCATTTTGCGGCCATCGAGATTGACGTTGTAGCGACCGTCGCAGAATGCCCCGTCGATCTCACCCACGGAAGCATTGCCGCCCAGCTCGGTCAGCACATCACAGATCGGCTGGCACAGACGCTGATAACCGGTTTCGATGCGGCCTTGATCACCTTCGCTGCGGGGCGGCGCGTACACCAGCGCAATATTGACCGTAGCACTCGACTGCGGCACCGGCTCACCGCCGGTTTCGCGCAGTAACACGGGCCAACCGGCATCGGCGGACACGCGACTGGCGACTTCGAAAGCGGGCAGTCGACTCAAGCGACGTGGCATCACCAATGCCTGATCGCTGGGCTGCCAAAACAGCAGCCCGTACTCCAACTCACCGGCGCAAACCGCACCCAACAAATCTTGCTCAGCAGCAAGGCCTGCTTCGACGGTCATCATCACGGGCTGAGTCATCAAATACCTATCTCTCTGGATAAACACAAAACCCAGTGTGGGAGGGGGCTTGCCCCCGATAGCGGAGTGTCAGCCGACTGCTTCATCAACTGACAGAATGCCATCGGGGGCAAGCCCCCTCCCACATTGTGATCGTATTTCACATCAATCGAGCGTGGAACCGCTGACCGCCACGCCACGTTCCGGGAAGAACAGGCGTTGCAGCTCTGCGCCCGGGTTCTCGGCACGCATAAAGGTTTCGCCCACCAGGAACGAGTACACGCCGCTGATTTCCATCAGCTCCACATCGGCGCGGTTGACGATGCCACTTTCGGTAATCACCAGGCGGTCACGCGGGATACGCGGCAGCAGGTCGAGGGTGTTTTCCAGGCTGACTTCGAAGGTATGCAGGTTACGGTTGTTGACCCCGACCAGCGGCGTGTCGAGGGTTTTCAACGCCCGCTCCAGCTCGTCGCCGTCGTGCACTTCCACCAGCACATCCAGGCCGACGCTTTTGGCTACAGCCGCGAGTTCGGCCATCTTCACGTCATCCAGTGCGGAAACGATCAGCAGCACGCAGTCGGCGCCCAAGGCACGGGCTTCGACGATCTGGTACGGGTCGACCATGAAGTCCTTGCGGATCACCGGCAACTTGCACGCCGCCCGGGCCTGTTGCAGGAACAAATCGGAACCCTGGAAATAATCAATGTCGGTCAGTACGGACAGGCATGTCGCCCCGCCCTTTTCATAGCTGACCGCGATTTCCGCTGGCACGAAGTGCTCGCGAATCACACCTTTGCTCGGCGAAGCCTTCTTGATCTCGGCGATCACCGCCGGGTGCTTGAGCTTGGCCTGGGCGATCAGCGCATCGGCAAATCCACGTGGTGCATCAGCGGCTTTCGCTTGGGCTTCCAGCTCAGCCAGGCTCACGCGGGCACGGCGCTCGGCGACTTCTTCGGCCTTGCGGGCGAGGATTTTTTCCAGAACAGTCGGAACACTCATCCTTCATTCTCCATCTTGAATACGGCGGTGAATGCTCCCAGTTCTTCAAGCTTCTCGCGAGCCAGACCGGTGTGCAGCGCATCGTGGGCCAATTCGACACCTTCCTTAAGACTATAGGCGTGGTCGGCCGCGTAAAGTGCCGCGCCAGCATTCAGGACAATCATTTCCGCAGCTTTTTGACCGTTCTCAGTCTTGCGCCGCCCCAGGGCATCACGGATCAGCTCCAGCGACGCCGCCGGGCTTTCCACCGCCAGGCCATGCAGGCTCTGACTCTTCATGCCCAGGTCTTCAGGCTCGACCCAGTATTCGGTGATCTGGTCATTCTTCAGTTCCGCCACAAAGGTCGGCGCGGCGAGGCTGAATTCATCCAGGCCATCTTTGGAATGCACCACCAGCACATGTTTGCTGCCCATGCGCTGCAGTACTTCAGCCAATGGTTTGCACAGCGCCTGGCTGAACACGCCCACCACCTGATGCTTCACACCGGCCGGATTCGTAAGCGGGCCGAGCATGTTGAACAGGGTGCGCAGGCCCAGGTCTTTACGCGGGCCGGCGGCGTGTTTCATCGCGCCGTGGTGGGACTGGGCAAACATAAAGCCGATGCCGACGTTGTCGATGCAACGCGCCACTTGCACCGGCGTCAGGTTCAGGTAGATCCCGGCCGCTTCCAGCAGGTCGGCACTGCCGCTCTTGCCGGACACCGCGCGGTTACCGTGTTTGGCCACGGTGCAACCGGCCGCCGCCACCACAAAGGAGGACGCGGTCGACACGTTGAAAATATTTGCACCATCGCCGCCGGTGCCGACCACGTCGACCACGCCATCGAGGGTCTTGAGCTCAACCTTGTCCGCCAGCTCGCGCATCACCGAGACGGCGCCGACGATCTCGTCGATGCTTTCGCTCTTCATGCGCATCGCCATCATGAACGCGCCGATCTGCGCGTCGGTGCATTGGCCGGTCATGATCTCGCGCATCACATCGCTCATTTCAGCGGTGCTCAGGTCCAGATGGCCGACGATACGGCTCAGGGCAGTCTTGATATCCATGGAAAGTCCTTAGCGCGTGCCGCCGCTCTGCTTGAGAAAGTTGGCGAACAGCTCGTGGCCCTGCTCGGTCAGGATCGATTCAGGGTGAAATTGCACCCCTTCGATGTTCAGTGTCTTGTGACGCAGGCCCATGATCTCATCGACCGAGCCGTCTTCCAGCTGGGTCCAGGCGGTCAGTTCCAGGCATTCGGGCAGGGTTTCACGCTTGACCACCAGCGAGTGGTAGCGGGTCACCGTCAAGGGATTGTTCAGGGCCTGGAATACGCCCAGCTCTTTGTGGAACACCGGGCTGGTCTTGCCGTGCATCACCTGGCGCGCACGCACCACGTCACCGCCAAAAGCCTGGCCGATGGATTGGTGGCCCAGGCATACGCCCAGGATCGGCAGTTTGCCAGCGAAATACTGGATGGCTTCAAGGGAGATGCCCGCCTCGGTCGGCGTGCACGGGCCTGGCGAAACCACGATGCGCTCGGGGTTCAGCGCCGCGATCTCGGCCACGGTCAGTTCGTCGTTGCGCACCACCTTGACCTCGGCACCCAACTCGCCCAGGTACTGCACAACGTTGTAAGTAAAGGAATCGTAGTTATCAATCATCAGCAACATGGGGCAAACCTCAGGAATTGGGGGTCTGTTCAGCCAGCGCAACAGCGCGGAACATCGCACGGCGCTTGTTCAGGGTTTCTTCCCATTCGAGGGCCGGCACCGAGTCGGCGACAATCCCGCCACCGGCCTGCACATGCAGCTCCCCGTCCTTGATCACTGCCGTGCGGATCGCAATGGCAGTGTCCATGTTGCCGTTCCAGGCGAAATACCCCACGGCGCCGCCGTAGACACCCCGCTTGACCGGTTCCAGTTCGTCGATGATTTCCATCGCGCGAATCTTCGGCGCGCCCGACAAGGTGCCCGCCGGCAGAATCGCTCGCAACGCATCCATTGCAGTCAAGCCAGCCTTCAGCTCGCCCGTGACGTTGGACACGATGTGCATAACATTGGAGTAACGCTCGATGACCATCTTCTCGGTGAGCTTCACCGAGCCGATTTCCGAGACGCGCCCGGTGTCGTTGCGGCCCAGGTCGATCAGCATCAAATGCTCGGCGATTTCCTTGTCGTCGCTGAGCAGGTCTTCTTCCAGCGCCAGATCGGCTTCTTCGGTCGCGCCACGTGGGCGCGTACCGGCGATCGGGCGCACGGTGATCAGGTTGTCTTCGACGCGCACCAGCACTTCGGGCGAACTGCCTACAACGTGGAAGTCGCCAAAGTTGAAGAAGTACATGTATGGCGTCGGGTTGAAGCAGCGCAGCGCACGGTACAGGTCGATGGGTGCAGCCTTGAAGTCGATGGACATGCGCTGCGACGGCACCACCTGCATGCAGTCACCGGCGAGGATGTATTCCTTGATGGTGTCGACGGCACGCTCGTAGTCATCCTGGGTAAAACTTGAGCGGAACAACGGATCGCTCGCCGGCGGGCGGCTGAGGTCCAGGCCGCGACGCGGGGTGATCGGCTGGCGCAGTTTTTCCAGCAGGGCTTGCAGGCTGGCCTGGCCTTGTTCGAACGCCTCTTCGCGGGACGGATCGGCCAGGACGATGGCGTGCATCTTGCCGGCGAGGTTGTCGAACACCACCACCGCGTCAGACACCATCAGCAGAATATCCGGCACGCCCAGCGGATCCGGGTTCGGGCATTTGCCCAGGCGTTTTTCCACATAGCGCACGCAGTCGTAGCCGAAATACCCGACCAACCCGCCATTGAAGCGCGGCAGGCCAGCAATGGTCGGCACGTTGTAGCGCGCCTTGAAGGTTTCGACAAAGGCCAGCGGGTCTTCCACGTCATGGCTTTCGATCTCGACGCCATCATGGGTGATGCTCACATGATGATCGTGTACCCGCATCACGGTGCGGCACGGCAGGCCGATGATCGAATAACGGCCCCATTTCTCACCGCCCTGTACCGATTCCAACAGATAGGAATTGGGCTCGTCGGCCAGTTTCAGGTAGATCGACAGCGGCGTGTCGAAGTCGGCCAGGGTTTCGCAGGCCAGGGGAATACGGTTATAGCCGGCAGCGGCCAAACGCAGGAATTCTTCGCGATTCATGAGGTGCCTCGTGGTGTGAGGGTCTAACAGTCAGGTATGCAAACGTGCCGCAGGGCGCGGCCAGGATCAGTCAGGCGCGCCAACGCCAGCGGGCCAGGGCCTTGATGACTTTCATCCAGAGTTTGCGAGTGACCACCACGATGGGATTTCCAGAAGGGGACGGATCGGTATCGGGCAACGTTATCTCAGCGCCCGCTCCCAAGCAACCGGGGATTAGCAGTCGCAGGTCATCAATCACCAGCGCTGGCGACTCTTCGGCAATCGGCCGGCCATGGTTATAGCCGTAGCTCAGGGCGACACACTGCACGCCCGCAGCTTTTGCCGCCTGCACATCCGTGCGCGAATCGCCGACAAACAACGACTGGGACGCCGGGATATTGGCCATTTTCATCACGAAAAACAGCGCCGCCGGGTCAGGTTTCTTCTGCGGCAAGGTATCGCCACCGATGATCCAGCGGAAATACCGGCCGATTTTCATCTGGTCCAACAGCGGCGCAACGAAACGCTCCGGCTTGTTGGTGATCAGGGCCATTTCCACGCCCTGCTTGTGCAGCCATTTGAGGGTGTCGCGCACGCCGGGATAAACCACGGTCAGTTCATGGCCGTCTTCATAGGCAGCATTGAACAGTTCCAGGGCATGCTCGGCCTCCACCTCATCGACGCCTTCGGGGTCGATGTTGTTGGCCAGGGCCCGGCGTACCAGCATATGCACGCCGTTACCTACCCAGTTACGCACGGATCCCAGACCCGCGGGCGGGCGTCCGAGTTTGAGCAGCATCTGGTCCACCGCCGCCGCCAAGTCAGGCACCGAATCGATCAACGTACCGTCCAGATCGAACATCACCAACCGTGGCAGTTTGCCGGGGAACAGCTGCTCAAAGCCGCTCATGGACGTGCCAGCGCCAGTTCTGCACGCATCTTGTCGATCACTTCCTGGTAGTTCGGCGCGTTGAAGATCGCCGAACCGGCCACGAACGTGTCGGCACCGGCCGCTGCGATTTCACGGATATTGTTGACGTTGACCCCACCGTCGATTTCCAGGCGGATATCACGGCCCGAGGCGTCGATCAGCGCGCGGGCTTCGCGCAGTTTGTCGAGGGTGCCGGGAATGAACTTCTGCCCGCCAAAGCCTGGGTTGACGCTCATCAGCAGCACCATGTCGACCTTGTCCATCACGTACTTGAGTACATCCAGCGGGGTCGCCGGGTTGAACACCAGGCCCGCCTTGCAGCCACCTTCGCGGATCAATTGCAGGGTGCGGTCGACGTGCAGCGAGGCTTCCGGATGAAAGGTGATGTAGGTCGCGCCGGCCTCAATGAAGTCGCCGATGATGCGATCCACCGGGCTGACCATCAGGTGCGCATCGATCGGCGCGGTGACGCCGTATTTGCGCAACGCCGCGCAGACCATCGGGCCGATGGTCAGGTTGGGCACGTAATGGTTGTCCATGACATCGAAGTGCACGAAGTCGGCACCGGCGGCCAACACGTTGTCCACTTCCTCACCCAGTCGGGCGAAATCGGCGGAGAGAATCGATGGGGCAATAACGAAGGGCTGCATGACGCACCTTTTCTGAGCTAAATCACGATGGCGCGCATTGTATACCTCATGCTTTGCTGCGCGCACCGTGACCTAGCTCAATGGCTAGTACGCGGCCCGGTAGATTTTCTCGATATCCGCCACGCTGAGCTTGCGCGGGTTGTTGCGCATCAGCCGTTCGATCCCGGCGGCTTCCGCCGCCATGGTCGCAATTGCGCTTTCGGGAATCCCGAAACTGTGAAGCCCGGCCGGGATCTCGACCGCAGCACACAGTCGCGTCATCGCCTCGACCGCCTGGTCGGCCGCGTCATTGGCACTCAACCCCGTGATGTTCACGCCCATGGCCTGGGCAATGTCCTGCATACGCTCGACACACGCGAGCTTGTTCCAGTGCATCACATAGGGCAGCAACAGCGCGTTACTTACGCCATGGGCAATGTTGAAGCGCCCACCCAGCGGATACGCCAACGCATGTACCGCGCCCACCCCGGCGTTGCCGAAAGCCATGCCGGCCATCAGGCTGGCAGTGGCCATGTCGTCGCGGGCCTGCAAGTTGGCCGGGTTGGCGTAGGCCTTGGGCAGCGCCTTGGCGATCAGCTTGATGGCGCCGATGGCCAAGGCGTCGGTGATCGGCGAAGCATTCAGCGACAGATAGGACTCGACTGCATGCACCAGCGCATCCACACCACTGGCAGCGGTGACGCTACGCGGGCAGGTCAGGGTCATTTGCGGGCTGATCAGCGCCACGTCCGGCAACAAGTAGTCGCTGACGATGCCCTTCTTGAGCTGCGCGGCCTTGTCGGAGAGGATCGCTACATTGGTCACCTCCGAGCCGGTGCCGGCCGTAGTCGGGATGGCGATCAGCGGCGGGCCCTTGCGCGGTACCTGGTCGACACCAAACAAGTCAGCCAGGGCGCCGTGGTAACCGGCGTAGGCGGCCACGCTTTTGGCGATGTCGATGGCGCTGCCGCCACCCAACCCGATCAAGCCGTCGTGGCCGCCGTCGCGGTAGGCCTGCATGCAGTCTTCGACAATGGCGATTTCCGGGTCGGGCAGCACGCGGTCGAAAATCTCATAGGGGCGGTCGCCCAAATGTTCGAGCGCCAACGCCACGGTGCCGGATTTGACCAGCACGGCGTCGGTCACGATCAGCGGGTTATCCACGTCCAGGCGCGTGAGTTCAAAGGCCAGTTGTTCGATGGCGCCAGCGCCGGTCAGGAGTTTGTGGGCGATCTTGAATGAGGAAATACTCATATGCGCGGCCTCTTATTCGGAAATGGGCTGGCACAAGAGTAGCTGACCGAAACAGGTTGTCTTCCATTCAGCAGCTGAATGGTCTTTGTGGTTCAACACACAACCCTTGTGGGAGTGGCAAAACCCCTCCCACACTTTGATCTGCGCTGCGCTTTAGACCTGGGCAGTACGCAGTTTCTCGCTACGGCCGCGCAGCCATTCCAGGGTCAGCAACAGCAACACCGAGAACGCAATCAACAAGGTCGCCGCTGCGGCAATGGTGGGGCTGAGGTTTTCGCGGATACCGCTGAACATCTGCCGTGGCAGGGTCGCTTGCTCCGGGCCGGCAAGGAACAGCGTCACCACCACCTCGTCGAACGAGGTCGCGAACGCAAACAGCGCCCCGGATATCACCCCCGGTGCAATCAACGGCAAGGTCACCCGACGAAACGCGGTGAGTGGCGAAGCCCCCAGACTGGCCGCCGCACGCACCAGATTGTGGTTGAACCCCTGCAATGTCGCCGACACCGTGATGATCACAAACGGCACGCCCAACACCGCGTGCACCACGATCAGCGAGAAGAAACTGTTACCCAAGCCCAGCGGCGCAAAGAACAGGTAGCTGGCCACGCCGATGATCACCACCGGCACCACCATCGGCGAAATCACCAAAGCCATCACCAGTGCCTTACCGGGGAAATTGCCACGGGTCAGGCCAATTGCCGCCAGGGTACCGAACACCATGGCCAATACCGTGGCTGCCGGGGCGACGATGATGCTGTTCTTCAGCGCACGCATCCACTCGGCCGAGGCGAAGAAATCCTGGTACCAGTGCAGCGAGAAGCCCTGCAACGGATACACCAGGAAACTGCCGCTGTTGAACGACAGCGGGATGATGACCAGCACCGGCAGGATCAGGAACAGCAGGATCAAGCCGCAGAGGATCCGCAAGCTGTAGAACCAAACCCGCTCAACGGGCGACATGTAAGGACTCAGCATCGCAAGGTCTCCTCAGCTCAGGCGCAGGCGGCTGGCGCCGACCAGACGGTTGTAGATCAGGTACAGCACCACGGTCGCCAGCAGCAGCAAGCCGCCCAACGCCGTCGCCATGCCCCAGTTGATGCTGGTGTTGGTGTAGAAGGCCACAAAGTAGCTGACCATCTGGTCGTTCGGGCTGCCCAGCAAGGCCGGGGTGATGTAGTAACCAATCGCCAGGATGAACACCAACAGGCAACCGGCGCCCACACCGGCGTAGGTCTGCGGGAAGTACACCCGCCAGAAGCTGGCAAACGGGTGGCAGCCCAGGGAAATAGCGGCACGCATGTAGGTCGGCGAGATGCCTTTCATCACGCTGTAGATCGGCAGGATCATGAACGGCAACAGAATGTGCACCATGGAGATGTAGACCCCGGTGCGGTTGAACACCAACTCCAGGGGCTTATCGATCAATCCCATGCCCATCAGCGCGCTGTTGATCAGGCCGCCGGACTGCAACAGCACGATCCACGCCGCCACTCGCACCAGGATCGAGGTCCAGAACGGCAGCAACACCAGGATCATCAGCAGGTTGCTTTTACGCGCCGGCAGGTTGGCCAGCAGATACGCCAGAGGATAGGCCAGCAACAGGCAGATCACGGTGATCACCAGGCCCATCCAGAAGGTGCGGGCGAAGATGTCCAGGTAGATCGCCTGGTCCGGGGTGGCCGGAGCCACTTCGCCGAGGTCGTCGATACGGTGATCCACGGCCGCCAGCAGATAGAACGGCGTCAGGCTGCTGGTATTGCGCCGGATCGCCTGCCAGTACGCCGGGTCGCCCCAGCGTTCGTCGAGGGTTTCCAGCGCTTCTTTATAAGAGGCCGGCGCTTCGGTAAACGGCAGCGCCCGCGCGGTTTTGGTCAGCAGGCTGCGATAGCCGGCCAGTTCCATGTTCAAGCGTTTGGACAGATCGCCCAGGGTCTGGTTTTTACGCGCCTCGCCCAAGTCCTCACTGAGGGCCTGGTACACCGGCTCGCCGGGCAGGCCACGGCCGTCCCAGGCAGTCACCGCCACCACGGTACGCGGCAAACCGCCCACCACTTCCGGGTTGCCGACGCTTTTAAACAACAGCGCGACGATCGGCACCAGGAACACCAGCAGCAAAAACAGCACCAGCGGCGCAATCAAGGCCTGGGCCTTCCAGCGATTGAGCCGCTCGGCACGCGCCAGGCGCTGCTTGAGGGTGGGGATGGCGATGGCCATGGCAGACTCCGGATCTTGAAGATAAATGCAGATCTCCTGTGGGAGGGGGCTTACCCCCCCACAGAGGTTAGGCGGTGTTATTTAGCAGCCCAGGAATTGAAGCGCTGCTCCAGTTGCTCGCCGTTATCTGCCCAGAAGCTCACGTCGATCTGCACCTGGTTGGCGATGTTCTCTGGCGTGGTCGGCATGTCCTTGAGGATGTCCTTGGCCAGCAACGGTACGGCTTGGGTGTTGGCCGGGCCGTAGGCGATGTTTTCCGAGTAGGTCTTCTGCTGCTGCGGCGCGACCGAGAAGGCGATGAATTTCTTCGCCGCTTCGGCACGATCCTTGGCCAGGCCTTTTGGAATGGCCCACGCGTCGAAGTCGTAGATGCCGCCGTTCCACACCACTTTCAGGTTGCTTTCTTTCTGCACGGCGGCGATGCGGCCGTTGTAGGCCGAGCTCATCACTACGTCACCCGAGGCGAGGTACTGCGGCGGTTGTGCGCCGGCTTCCCACCACTGGATCGACGGCTTGAGTTCGTCGAGTTTCTTGAAGGCACGGTCCTGGCCATCTTTGCCGGCCAGCACTTTGTACACATCCTTCGGCGCTACGCCATCGGCCATCAACGCGAATTCCAGGGTGTACTTGGCGCCTTTACGCAGGCCGCGCTTGCCCGGGAATTTCTTGGTGTCCCAGAAATCCGCCCAGCTGGTTGGCGCAGAAGCCAGTTTGTCGGCGTTGTACGCCAGCACCGTCGACCACACGAAGAAACCCACGCCGCACGGCTGGATCGCGCCCTTCACGTAGTTGGCGCTGTCGCCGAACAGTTTCGGGTCGAGCGGTTCGAACATGTCCTCGTCGCAACCGCGGGACAGTTCCGGCGATTCCACTTCGACCAGGTCCCAGGACACGCTCTTGGTGTCGACCATGGCTTTGACCTTGGCCATTTCACCGTTGTACTCACCGGCGACGATCTTGCCGTTGCCCGCGCTTTCCCACGGTGCGTAGAAGGCCTTGACCTGAGCCGCCTTATTCGCGCCGCCGAAGGACACGACCGTCAGGTCGGGGCCCGCCATGGCCTGTGTCGCGCCCATCAAGCTCAATGCCAGAACGGAATACTTCAAGGAACTCAACATTGTTGTTCTCTCCACGTGCAGGGTTGGTGAAGCCATGGGGGCGATCAATTCGCCTCTAGAAGTGGGTCGAGTGCGCGAACGTGCTCGACTTGCCAGCCAATCGGTACCACGTCGCCGACCGCCAGGGCTGGGTCCAGCTCGGCAATCGGTTGTTTCACAAAAAAATCGGCCTTGCCGCAGACTTCCAGGCGCACACGCACGTGGTCGCCCAGGTAGATGAATTCCGCCACCCGCCCGGAGAAGCGGTTGACGCAGCTTTCGCTGGAGCCATTGAGACTGACCCGTTCCGGACGTACCGACAGCGTGACCGGGCCACCGATCTGGCCGACGTTGATCGCCAGCGCTTCGACCTTCTCGCCCCGCGCCAACTCGACCACGCAGCGGTCACCGGTATGGCTGTGCAGACGACCACTGAGACGGTTGTTCTCGCCGATGAAATTGGCGACAAAAGTGTTCTTCGGTTCTTCATACAGGGTGCGCGGCGGGGCGATCTGCTGGATCTCGCCCTGGTGGAACACCGCCACTCGGTCGGACATGGTCAGGGCTTCACCCTGGTCATGGGTCACGTACACCACGGTCACGCCGAGGCGTTGGTGCAGGTGCTTGATCTCCATCTGCATGTGTTCGCGCAGTTGTTTGTCGAGAGCGCCGAGGGGTTCATCCATCAGCACCAATTGCGGTTCGAACACCAGCGCACGGGCCAGGGCCACACGCTGTTGCTGGCCCCCAGACAGTTGTGCCGGGTAGCGCTGGGCGAAGGCGTCGAGCTGGACCATGCTCAGCACACGCTTGACCCGCTCGCTGACGTCGGTCTTGCTCAAACCGCGTACAGACAAGGGAAACGCCAGGTTCTCGGCCACGGTCATGTGCGGGAACAGCGCATAGTTCTGGAACACCATGCCGATGTCGCGCTTGTGCGGCGGCACGTTGTTGATGGAACGCCCGGCCAGCTGGATTTCACCGGCGGTCGGCGTTTCAAAGCCCGCGAGCATCATCAGGCTGGTGGTCTTGCCCGAACCGGAAGGCCCGAGCAAGGTGAGGAACTCGCCCTTGCGAATTTCCAGGTTGAGGTCTTTGACGATCAGGTTCTCGCCGTCGTAGCTCTTCTGCACGCCACGAAAGCTGACCAGCACATCATTTGAATCCACCTCGCTCATACCCGCACCTTTGTGTTTTGGACTGCTGTGGCACAAGCGTAGTCCAGGCGCGAGGCCCCGGAAATCGGGGGCCAGGAGAGAATTGCATCAGCCGGATGGAAGGTTGGGGGTAGGGATTGCCCTACACGGATGGCGGGAATGGAACAGTGCTGTGGTGCGAAGCGCCGGGCATCGCGTCAGCGCGGTTTAAAGCAGGTCGCAAACAGGCATGTCGTCACAACAGCTTGTGTTCCATGGCGTACTTCACCAGTTCAGCCAGGGAGGTGATATTGAGCTTTTGCATCAAGCGCGCCTTGTGGGTGCTGATGGTCTTGCTGCTCAGCGCCAGCTGCTGGGCGATGTCATTGACGTTGGCGCCTTGAGCCAGGCGCTCGAACACCGAAAACTCACGCTCCGAGAGCAGCGAGTGCAACGGCCGGGCATCGGTGAGGCCGACTTCGAAGACCATACGGTCCGCCAAATCCGGGTCGATGTAGCGCCCGCCCGCCGCGACCTTGCGAATCGCCGTGAGCAACAGCGCCGGGTCGCTGTCCTTGGTCGCGTAACCAGCGGCGCCGACCTTCAGGGCGCGGGCAGCCATTTGCGCTTCATCGTGCATCGACAGCACCAGGATCGCCGGCGGGTTGCTCAATGCACGGATCCGGGCAATGGCTTCCAGGCCGTTGACGCCGGGCATCGAGATATCCAGCAACACCACCTCGCACGGTACGTGGCGCAAGGTCTCCAGTAACTGCTCGCCATTGCTCGCCTCCCCCACCACCAGCAGGTCTTTGGCCAGGCCGATCAGTTGCTTGATGCCTTCACGAACAATGGTGTGGTCTTCGGCTACCAGTACACGGATCACAGGAATTTCCTCTTGGTGTTATGCATCCAGCGGCACCGTCACACTCAGGGTAGTGCCCTCCCCCAACTCGCTGTGCAGGTTCAATTGCCCGCCCATGATCAACACGCGCTCGCGCATACCGACCAGGCCAAACGATACCGCACGGCCTTCAGGCTGGACGAAACCGACCCCGTCGTCGCTGATGGTCAGCCGCAAATCCGTGCCTTCTATGGCCAGGGTCAGCTCCACAGTATGCGCCTGGGCATGGCGCATCACGTTGGTCAGCGCTTCCTGAAGGATACGAAACAGGCCGATGGCCTTGGCGTCGCTCAGGGCCGGCAGGTTATCCGGCACCTGAACCAGGCAGGGAATCTGCGTGCGCGCTTCGAAGCGTCGGGCCTGCCATTCAATCGCGGAGGCGATGCCGGCGTCGAGAATCGGTGGGCGCAGCGCCGTCGCGACGTCCCGCACCAGTTGGAACAGTTGAGCGATCAGGCGCTTCATGCTGTTCAAGCGCTCGTGCAGGCCGGGGTCCAGTTGCGCATAGGCCAACTCGCACATGGAGGTTTCCAGCTTGAGCACGGTGAGCATCTGCCCGAGCTCATCGTGAACCTCCCGGGCGATGCGGGCTTTTTCTTCTTCGCGCACGGTTTCCAGGTGGGCCGAGAGTTCGCGCAGTTGCGCTTCACTTTGCATCAACGCGGCCAGCGTGCGGCGCAACTCGGTGACATCGTTCAGGTAGACCACCAGGTACTCGGCCTCGGCAAACCGCAGAAAGCTCAAGGACACGTTGGCCGGCAGGATGCTGCCGTCGGCGCGTAAACAATCAGTGGCGAAGTTCTGCGGCCCCTCTTCGCTGGCTCGTGCGCGCTTCCACAGGTTGAGCCAACGGTCCATGTCCAGGGTCGGGTCGAGGTCGACGAGCGGGCGCTCGATCAGCGCACCCGGGGCGTAACCGAGCATGCTTTCGGCGGCGTGGTTGGCGTAGCGCACATGGCTGTCCCAATTGACCCATAGGATGCCGACGGTGCTTTGGTCGATGGAAAACTGCGTCAACCGCAGCGCTTGCGCACCCGCGGCGCGGGCGGCGCTTTCTTCCCGCGCAGCCAGCAGTCCATGTTCGAGCACGCGTTGCTGGCGGCGCTGCCAGAACACGGTCGCCAGACTGGCGAGCAGCAGCAGGCTCAGCAACAGGCTGAGGTTCTGCCACAGCCCAGGCGACTCCGATAACCGTGGGTATTTGGGTTGCAGCCAACGGCTGTGCAGTTGATCCAGGTCGCGGGCGGGGATAGCGGCCAGGGCACTTTCCATGATGCCCGCCAGTTCGGGCCAATCCCTGCGCGTGGCCACCCGCAGCAATTGCGGCAGACCGATGTCCCCCACCACCGCCAGGCCGGCGAACTCGGCCTCGCCAGACAGTCGGCTCAATTGCGCTTCATCCACCACGGCATAACGTGCCTGCTGGCTGACCAACAACTGCAAGGCTTGGCGCTCGATGGGCACGCCTTGCAGGTTGAGGCTCGGATAAGTGCTGCGCAGGTAATCGGCCACCGCGCTGGGCATGCGCACGGCAACGCGGGACTGATCGTCGAGTTTTTCCAGCTCCACCGCGCCGCCGCCCTCGCGGACGCCGACGATATGCTGGGGCACGCGCATATAGGGGTCGCTGAATAACCACAGGCGCAAACCAGCCGGGGTTTGTTGCAGGCCGGGGGCGATGTCCACTTCGTCATCGCGGACGGCGGTATCCAGTTGCTCCTGGTTAGGGAAGTTGCGCCAGGTCAGCTCGATATTCAGCGCCTTGGCCAGCGATTGCATCAACTCCACATTGGCCCCGGACAAGCGCTGCAGGCGCCGGTCGTACTGCGCGTAGGGCACTTGCAGCACCACGCCCACCCGCAACTCCGGGTGCCGGGCCAGCCATTCGCGCTGCTGCGCAGTGAGCTGCGCCTGCGGGGCGGCAGGCGCGGGGGAGGCGTTTGCGATCAAGGCGACGCACAAACAGCCGATAACCAGCAGACAGCGAAAACCCATGATCCACGTCTCACATCACTGACAAAAACTGACCAACCCTTTAGGCTGCTGGAATCTCTTCTGGCCGGAAATCAACGATGCCCTATCGAAACCGTTCGGCACTGCCAGCATTGTGCCTGTCGCTGCTGTTTACCAGTGCCTTTTCTGTACAGGCTGCTGACGCCCCCGCGCCGGCTGCCGAAAAACCTGTCGAGCGCCAACCCCTGCTTGAGCGCAGCCAGGAAGACGCCAGCGCGCTGGAGCGCACGATACCGCAGCAGGAACAGCAACAGCTGCAGGCCGGCAGCGACTCATTCCTCGCCCTGTGGAAACCGGCCAACAGCGCCGAACCCGAAGGCGTGGTGATTATCGTACCCGGCAGCGGTGAAAGTGCTGACTGGCCGCAAGCAATCGGCCCGTTGCGACGCAAATTGCCGGACGCCAATTGGGGCAGTCTCAGCCTGTCGTTGCCGGATGTGAGCGTCGACACCCTGCCGCCGCGCGTGATGGAAGCGCCCAAGGCCACCGTCGACACCAGCAGCAAGGACGCGAGCACCGCCGACAAACCGATCGAACAAGCCGCCAGCGCCGAAGCCGAAGGCACCGATCCGTCAGTGGTGCCGGGTGTCGACGAGCAAGACAAGACCGACGCCTCGCGCATCTTTGACCGCATTGACGCGGCCGTGGCCTTTGCCCAGACCCAGAGCGCACGCAGTGTGGTGCTGGTGGGCCATGGCACTGGCGCCTGGTGGGCTGCACGTTACCTGAGCGAGAAACAGCCGTCTCAAGTGCAAAAGTTTGTGATGGTCGCGGCGCAGACGCCTAACGGGCGTCATCCGGACGTGCAGCAACTGGCGCCCGGACTGAAACTGCCGACTGCCGATGTCTACTATCAGGACAACGCACAGGCACGCAAAAACGCCCAGGCCCGTGCCCAGGCAGCCAAGCGATTGAAGAACGATGGCTACAAGCAGGTGTCACTGAAGACCTTGCCCGGCAACAGCGCTGCGGAACAGGAGCAGTTGTATCGCAGGATTCGCGGATGGTTGAGCCCGCAGGCCAGCACCGACTGAGGAACAGCACATACCCAATGAGGGAAGGGACTTGCCCCCTCCCACATTGGTTTATGGTTATCCGTGAATCTAACGAAAATCCCGGCGCTCACGAATCAGCGCATAGGCGTTGTGCAGCTCGCGAGTGCGCTCGGTGGCCTCATGCACTTGCGTAGGGGTGGCGCCACCGCCGGCGACTTTATCCGGGTGGTGGCGGCTGAGCAGCCGACGGTAGGCACGCTTGATGACCGACGGTTCGGTGGTGGCGGTTACACCGAGCAAGCGCAGCGCGTCCTGATAACTGCCGCCGCGATTGACCAGCGTCTTGCGCTCGGGTGTGTAGTCCGCCGCCAAGGCCTTGAGCTGCTGCGGTGTCCAGCCCAACCACTTGCCCCACAAGTCGATCAGGTCGCGCTCGGCGTCATCCGCCCTGCCGTCCGCCCAGACCATCCGCCAACAGGCGCGCAACACACCTTCCGCTGCATGGGGCTGGGCCTTGAGCACACGCAGATAACTGCGCACACGGTCTGAGCCGGACTTACCCCGATTGAACGCGGCAATCGCGCGGCGCTGCGCGGACTCGGTCATGTCCAGCGAACGCATCTCCTGTCGCGCCTGCTGAATATGCCCGTCCACCACGCGCCCGTTGCTTTTGGCTAGGCGCCCGAGCAATACAAACAACAACTCATCATTGCGCAGCACCGGACGACCACCCATGCGCTCGCGCAGCTGAGCCCAGCTGTGCAGTTGCATTCGACGGTCCAGGGCCTGGCCCAGCAATGCACCCAACAAGGCCCCCGGAATACTGGCAATGGCGAAGCCAGCCCCGGCGCCGATCAGCGTCCCTGGCCACAACATGCTACTGCCCCGCTGTCAGCAGGGTTTCGACTTGCGCCAGGCGCTCCAGCGTGCCGACATCAATCCAGCGTCCCGCCATGTGTTCCCCCGTTACCAAACCTTTAGCCATGGCCTCGCGCAATAGAGGCGCCAGCTTGAAGGCACCGGCGCTGCAACCCGCGAACAATTGAGGGTCGAGCACTGAAATGCCACTGAAGGTCAGGTTATCGGCACCGGGCGCCGCATCATGAAGCAGACCCTGATCCAGGTAGAAATCACCGCCCGAAGGGTGATGCGCCGGGTTGTCGACCATCACCAAATGGGCCAGGCCCTTGAGCGGCCGATTGAGTGGGGTGAAGTCGTAATCGGTCCAGATATCGCCATTGACCACCAGGAAAGGCTCATCCCCCAGCAACGGCAACGCCCGGAAAATCCCGCCACCGGTTTCCAGCGGTTCGCCCTCCGGGGAGTAGCGGATGCGCAAGCCAAACTGTGCGCCATCCCCCAGGTAGCTCTCGATCTGCTGACCGAGCCAGGCGTGGTTGATCACGATATCGGTGAAACCAGCCTTGGCCAGCGCCTCCAGGTGATATTCGATCAGCCGCTTGCCGCCGGCCTGCACCAGCGGCTTGGGCGTGTGCAAGGTGAGCGGACGCATCCGCTCGCCTTTGCCGGCGGCCAGGATCATGGCCTTCATACCATTGCCTCAGCGGGTTGGCGCAGGCTGGTGAGCAACTCAGCCAATTCGCTCAACTCCGGACGATCCGCGATCACCGCTTCTATATAAGTAAAGAAACGCGGCACGTCGGCCAGGTAGCGCGGCTTGCCGTCGCGATGGCAAATGCGCGCGAAGATGCCGATGACCTTGAGGTGGCGCTGCACGCCCATCAGGTCGCTGGCACGCAGGAAGTCATCGAAATCCCCGTGCACCGGGATGCCAGCCTGGCCTGCACGCTCCCAATAGCCGCGCTGCCATTCACGCACGCGCCCCTGGGGCCAGCTGAGGAAGGCGTCCTTGAACAGGCAGGTAATGTCGTAGGTGACAGGGCCGTAGACCGCGTCCTGGAAATCCAGCACGCCGGGGTTCGGCTCGCTGATCATCAGGTTGCGCGGCATGTAGTCGCGGTGCACCAGCACTTTGGGTTGCGCCAGGGCGCTGTCGATCAGGCGGTCGCTGACACGCTGCCAAAGGTCTTGTTGTTGTGCATCCAACTCGACGCCCAGATGGCGGCGTATGTACCACTCGGGGAAGAGTTCCAGCTCGCGGCGCAACAAAGCGACGTCATAACTGGGCAGCGGCGCCTCCATCGGCAACTGTTGGAACGCCAGCAAGGCATTGATGGCGTCGGCAAAGAGTTGATCGGCGTTTTGCTCGTCAATCACGTCCAGGTAGGTTTTTCTGCCAAGGTCATTGAGCAAAAGAAAGCCGCGCGGCAGATCTTCTGCATAAATTTTTGGAACATTTACGCCCGACTTCGCCAGTAAATGGGCGATATCGACGAAGGGTTTGCAGTTTTCCTGGGGGGGCGGCGCGTCCATTACCACGAAAGTCCGGCCGCCGCCTTCCCAACGGAAGTAACGCCTGAAACTCGCGTCGCTGCTGGCCGCAGTCAATGTGGCCGGGGGTACGGGGCCCCAGTCCTGAGCGTTGAAAAGGATCGGCAACTGCTCATCCAGCCAGACTTCCAGCTGTTGTAAACGTAGATCTTGCTCGGGCATTACAAGGGTCTCCGACGGCGCTAGCCGTCAAGCGGGGCATGCTTTATTATCACGCATCTTTTTCAGACCATCGAGAGGCGTGCGGCCCAAACCGCGGGCAGATGGCACGCAGGAAGCCCGGACTAATAAGATGGCATTGAAATCCCCCGCGTTTCGTAGAAAATTTCCGTTGCTGGTAACCGGCAGTCTGCTGGCTATGCAACCCTTCGCCACCTCATTCGTGGTCGCCGCGGAACAGTATGACTGCTCAGTCTCTGCTTCGGGTGCCTGGGATTGCGCGCCGAAAACCGCCGCTGCCCCGTTGCCACCGCGCCCGGTGCATGACGGCGCTGCCGTCAGCTCGGCCAACAGCACGGCGCAGGCCGATGCTGGTGGCAGTGCCGCGGCCGAACCCAAGACTGCACTGGTCACCGAATCCAAGGGCCGTGGCCTGCGCTCGCGCAGCGCCGATTACAGCCACTTGGACTGGGTACCTCGCGAAAAGTTGACCGCAGCCCAGCTGGCCGAAACCGGTCCTTATTGCGGCGGTGCGTACATCGAGCCGAATCGTCCTGGCATGAACGACAAGACGAACAAGAGCGATGCGCCCACCTTCATCGGTGCCAAGGCCTCTCGTTACGAGCAGGAACAACAAGTCGCAACCCTGGCCGGTGACGTTGTCATGCGTCAGGGCAGCATGCAGCTTGAAGCCGAAGAAGCCAGCCTGTACCAGGCGGAAAGCCGCGGCGAGCTGAACGGCAACGTACGACTGCGCGACAACGGTGCACTGATCGTCGGCGACCACGCCCAGGTTCAGCTGGACACGGGTGCGGCGCAGATCGACAACGCCGAATACGTAATGCACAAGTCACGTATCCGCGGTAACGCGCTGTACGCCAAGCGTGCCGAAAACGCGATCATCCGTCTCAAGGACGGTACGTACACCACCTGCGAGCCGGACAGCAACGCCTGGCAACTCAGGGGCAACAACATCACGTTGAACCCGGCCACCGGTTTCGGTACCGCCACCAACGCGACGTTGCGGATCAAGAACATCCCGATCCTGTATACCCCGTATATCTATTTCCCGATCGACGATCGTCGTCAGTCCGGCTTCCTGCCGCCGAGCTTCAGCACCGGCAGCGAAACCGGCTTCACCCTGGTCACGCCGTATTACTTCAACCTGGCGCCTAACTACGACGCCACGTTGTACCCGCAATACATGACCAAGCGCGGCATGATGATGGAAGGCGAATTCCGCTACCTCACCAAGTCCAGCGAAGGCCAGTTCGGCGGCGCGTACCTCAACGACGACAACGACGAACGCAAGCTGCAGACCGATTACGAAAAAACCCGCTATATGCTCAATTGGCAGCATAAAGGTGGGCTGGATTCGCGTGTACTGACCCAGGTCGACTACACAAAGATCAGCGACCCTTATTACTTTCAGGACCTCAAGTCCTACCAGGAAGGTGTCGAGAGCCAGGACTACGTCAACCAGCAGGGTTCCGTGAGTTATCGCGGCGACTCCTTCCAGGCGCGCTTGAATGTCCAGGCTTATCAGCTGGCCACGATCTCCCAGATCACGCCTTACGACCGACTGCCTCAGATCACCTTCAATGGTCAGTTGCCCTACCACCCAGGTGGTTTGAACTTCAGCTACGAGACCGAAGCAGTTCGGTTTGAACGCAGCCTGGAAAGCGGCAACTTCATCAACGAAAATGGTGATTCCGAGCGTCGCCTGGACACTTACGTCAACGGCCTGACCCGTGCAAATGGTACTCGCCTGAACGTGGCGCCAGCCGTCTCCTACCCGATGAACTGGACCTACGGCTTTGTGACGCCGAAGCTCAAGTACGTCTACACCAAGTACGATCTTGACCTGGACAACAAAGGCAAGAACGACATCATCGCTGCACAAGCTGCAGCGGCGACAGCTGGCACCCAATATAACGGTGGCACGTTCAAAAGCTCCCAGGACCGTGCAATTCCTGTAGCCAGCGTAGACAGCGGCCTGTATTTCGACCGCAATACCAACTGGTTCGGCAAAGACTATCGCCAGACCCTTGAGCCGCGTGCGTTCTACCTGTACGTACCGAACAAGGACCAAAGCGATATTCCGGTGTTCGACACCAGCGAAACCTCCTTCAGCTACGCGTCGCTGTTCCGCGACAACCGCTTCAGCGGCTCCGACCGTATCGGCGACGAAAACAAGCTGTCCCTTGGCGTGACCAGCCGCTGGATCGAAGAAAACGGCTTCGAGCGTCAACGTGTGGCCGTGGGCCAGGCGCTGTATTTCAAGGACCGTGAAGTGCAACTTCCAGGTGTCCTGGCTGCCGACCGTGCCGATGCACAGTCTGACGTATCGCCGGTTGCCCTGGACTACGAGTTCCGCTTCAACCGTGACTGGCGCGCCACTGCCGACTACAACTGGGACACCGAGGAGCACAGCCCTCGCTCCGGCAGCGCGATGCTTCATTACCAGCCGGAAGACAACCCGAACAAGATCATCAACGTCGGTTATCGCTATCGTAACGACCAGGTCGTCTACAACCAGCTGACCGGTAAATGGCAGTTCGGTGGCGACTACGGCACACCAGGCTCGGCGAACTACGTGAAGGATTACTACAAAATCCAACAACACGATTTCTCGATGATGTGGCCGATCATTCCTCAGTGGAACCTGATCACCCGCTGGCAGTATGACTACGCACGCAACCGTACCCTGGAAGCCTTCGGTGGTTTCGAGTACGACAACTGCTGCTGGAAACTGCGCGTCATCAACCGTTACTGGGTTTCCAACGACGAATACAGCCAGATCGCCCCGCTGAACGAAAAGGGTGACCACGGGCTCTTCCTGCAAATCGTCCTCAAAGGACTCGGCGGCCTGACCGGCGCCAAGGTAGAGAGCTTCCTCGACAAAGGCATTGAAGGTTATCGTGAACGTGAAGACCAAGCTTTCTGATTGTCTGCGCCCGCTAGTGCTGGGCGCACTGTTCCTGGGGACCGCATCGGCACACGCTGCGGTTCAACAGCTGGACAAGGTTGTGGCCATCGTCGATAACGACGTGATCATGCAGAGCCAACTGGACCAACGCGTCAAGGAAGTTCAGCAAACCATCGCCAAGCGTGGCGGTGGTGTGCCGCCTACCAGCGTCTTGGACCAACAGGTATTGGAACGTCTGATCGTTGAAAACCTGCAACTGCAGATCGGCGACCGCTCCGGCATCCGCATTTCGGACGAAGAGCTGAACCAGGCCGTTGGCACCATTGCGCAACGCAACAACATGAGCATCGATCAGTTCCGCGCCGCCCTGGCTCACGACGGTCTCTCCTATGAAGACGCCCGTGACCAGATCCGCCGCGAGATGATCATCAGCCGTGTGCGTCAGCGCCGGGTGGCCGAGCGGGTTCAGGTGTCCGAACAGGAAGTGAAGAACTTCCTGGCGTCGGACCTGGGCAAGATGCAGCTTTCCGAAGAACTGCACCTGGCCAATATCCTGATCCCGACCCCGGACAGTGCCAACTCCGAGCAGCTCAATGCCGCCGCCGCCAAGACCCAGGCCATTTATGAGCGCCTGAAGGCGGGTGCAGATTTTGCCCAGATGGCAATTGCCCAGTCCGGCAGCGACAACGCTCTTGAAGGCGGCGACATGGGCTGGCGTAAAGCTGCTCAGTTGCCACCTCCGTTTGACCGCGAGCTGAGCGCCATGGAAGTGGGTGGTATCACCCAGCCAGCGCGCACCCCAGGCGGTTTCATCATCCTGAAGTTGCTGGAACGTCGCGGTGGCGAGACCTCGCTGAAAGACGAAGTGCATGTTCGTCATATCCTGGTCAAACCAAGCGAGATCCGCACCGAAGCACAAACCAAGGAACTGGCCCAGAAGATCTACGACCGCATCGAAGGCGGTGAAGACTTCGCCACCCTGGCCAAAAGCTTTTCGGAAGACCCTGGTTCGGCCCTCAACGGCGGCGACCTGAACTGGATCGACCCGAAAGCCCTGGTGCCGGAGTTCCAGCAGGTGATGGCCGATACACCACAGGGCGTGCTGTCCAAGCCGTTCAAGACCCAATATGGCTGGCATGTACTGGAAGTCCTTGGCCGTCGCGCCACCGACAACACCAGCCAGGCCCGCGAGCAACAAGCACTGAACGTACTGCGTAACCGCAAATACGACGAAGAGCTGCAAACGTGGTTGCGTCAGATCCGTGACGAAGCCTACGTGGAAAACAAGCTGCCAGGCGCCGAGCAAACAGGCACCGACCAGGCAGCACAGTGAAACCCCAGCGTTTCGCGGTAACACCCGGCGAGCCGGCCGGTATAGGTCCAGACCTGTGCCTGCTGCTCGCCTCGCAGCCCCAGCCACACCCCCTGATTGCCATCACCAGCCGCGACCTGCTCATTGAGCGGGCCGCGCAACTGGGTGTGGCCGTCAACTTGCTGGACGTGGCACCGGGCAACTGGCCCGACCTGCCGGCGCCAGCCGGTAGCCTGTATGTGTGGGATACCCCACTTGCAGCCAAGGTGATTGCCGGGCAACTGGACAAAGCCAATGCGGCATTTGTGCTGCAAACCCTGACCCGAGCCGGGCAAGGCTGCATCGACGGCGACTTCGCAGGCATGATTACCGGCCCGGTACACAAGGGTGTGATCAACGAATCCGGCATCGCCTTTTCCGGCCACACCGAATTCCTCGCTGAACTGACCCACACCGAACAAGTCGTGATGATGCTGGCAACGCACGGCCTGCGGGTCGCACTGGTGACCACGCACCTGCCGCTGCGTGAGATTGCCGACGCAATCACCGCTGAACGCGTGGAGCGCGTCACGCGCATCCTGCACGCCGATCTGCAGCAAAAATTCGGCATCGCCCAACCGCGCATCCTGGTCTGCGGGCTCAACCCCCATGCCGGTGAAGGCGGTCATCTGGGCCATGAAGAAATCGACATCATCGAACCAACCCTGGAGCGTCTGCGCCAAGAAGGCATGGACCTGCGTGGCCCACTGCCAGCGGACACTCTGTTTACCCCCAAATATCTGGAGCACTGCGACGCAGTGCTGGCGATGTACCATGACCAGGGGCTGCCGGTGCTGAAATACAAAGGCTTCGGCGCCGCCGTCAACGTGACACTGGGCCTGCCGATCATCCGCACGTCCGTCGACCATGGCACTGCCTTGGACCTGGCGGGCAGCGGCAAGATCGATACCGGCAGCCTGCACGTGGCCCTGGAAACCGCCTATCAGATGGCCGAGACCCGTATATGACTGAGCATTACCAACACCGGGCGCGCAAGCGTTTCGGGCAAAACTTCCTGCACGACGCCGGCGTGATCGACCGCATCCTGCGCTCCATCCATGCCAAGCCCGAAGACCGCCTGCTGGAAATCGGCCCAGGCCAGGGCGCACTGACCCAAGGCCTGCTGGCCAGCGGGGGCCAATTGGACGTGGTTGAACTGGACAAGGATCTGATCCCGATCCTGAACCAGCAGTTCGCCGGCAAATCCAACTTCAACCTGCACCAGGGCGATGCACTGAAGTTCGACTTCAACTCCCTCAACGCCGCGCCCAACAGCCTGCGCGTGGTCGGTAACCTGCCGTACAACATCTCTACGCCGCTGATTTTCCACCTGCTGAACAACGCCGGGATTATCCGCGACATGCACTTCATGCTGCAGAAAGAAGTGGTGGAGCGCCTGGCCGCAGGCCCTGGCGGTGGTGACTGGGGCCGTCTGTCGATCATGGTTCAGTACCACTGCCGTGTTGAACACCTGTTTAACGTAGGTCCAGGTGCATTCAATCCGCCACCTAAGGTCGACTCGGCCATCGTCCGCCTGGTGCCACATGCCGTTCTGCCGCACCCGGCCAAGGATCACAAGTTGCTGGAGCGCGTGGTGCGCGAGGCGTTCAACCAGCGCCGCAAAACCCTGCGCAACACGCTCAAAGCCCTGCTGAGCAACGCCGAAATCGAAGCCGCCGGCGTCGACGGCAGCCTGCGCCCCGAGCAACTGGACCTCGCCGCGTTTGTGCGCCTGGCCGACCAGCTTGCCATCCAGCCTGCGCCAGCCGCCGACTGAAGCACCCAGGCATGGCCAGACACATGTCTGGCCTAGTGCCCACCTCTTGGCCTAGACTGATCCGCATCTGCTGTCCTCCGCTTTTGCTTTTAAGGCCTCTTGCATGTCCGATCCTCGCTACCAGATCGACGTCAGCGTCGTCACCCGCTTCCTGGCGGACCAATCGCAACCTGAACACAACCGCTTTGCCTTTGCCTACACCATCACGGTGAAGAACAACGGGCTCGTGCCGGCCAAGTTGCTGTCACGCCACTGGGTGATCACCGACGGTGACGGCCAGGTCGAAGAAGTACGCGGCGCAGGCGTGGTTGGCCAGCAGCCGTTGATCGACATTGGCGCCAGCCACACCTACAGCAGCGGCACGGTGATGACCTCCAAGGTCGGCACCATGCAAGGCTCGTATCAGATGAAAGCCACTGACGGCCAACTGTTCGACGCCATCATCAAGCCGTTTCGCCTTGCCGTACCGGGAGCCCTGCACTGATGGCGACCTACGCGGTCGGTGACCTGCAGGGCTGCCTGGAACCGCTCAAGTGCCTGCTTGAGCGCGTGGCCTTCGATCCGGCCAACGATCGGCTTTGGTTGGTCGGTGACCTGGTCAATCGCGGCCCCGAGTCACTGGATACCCTGCGCTACTTATATAGCCTGCGTGATTCCCTGGTATGCGTACTCGGCAACCACGACCTGCATCTACTGGCGGCCGGCAACAATATCGAGCGCCTGAAAAAGGGCGACACGCTACGGGAAATCCTCGAAGCTCCCGACCGGGCCGAGTTACTCGACTGGCTGCGTCGGCAAAAGATCATGCATTACGACGAAGGCCGCAACATGGCCCTGGTGCATGCGGGTATCCCGCCGCAGTGGACACTGAAGAAGGCCCTCAAGTGCGCCGCTGAAGTTGAAAGCGCCCTGGCCGACGACAGCCTGTACACCGCCTACCTCGACGGCATGTACGGCAACGAACCGGTGAAATGGGACAACGACCTGACCGGCGTCGCCCGCCTGCGGGTGATCACCAACTACTTCACGCGCATGCGTTTCTGCACCGCCGAGGGCAAGCTGGACCTCAAGAGCAAGGAAGGCGCCGACACCGCCCTGCCCGGCTACAAGCCCTGGTTCGCCCACAAGGAACGCAAGACCCGTGACACCAAGATCATCTTCGGGCACTGGGCCGCCCTGGAAGGCAAGTGCAATGAACCCGGCGTGTTCGCCCTCGACACCGGTTGCGTGTGGGGTGGCGCCATGACCCTGATGAACATCGACACGGGCGAGCGCCACAGCTGCCAATGCCAGTCCTCCCCTCCCACTACACAGCCGGCCGCCATAAAGCCATAGGAGCCCGCCATGAGCGAATTCAAACGTATCCCTCCCGAACAAGCCCAGGCCTTGCGCGAGCAAGGTGCGGTAGTCGTCGACATTCGTGACCAGCCGACCTACGCGGCTGCTCACATCACCGGCGCCCAGCACCTGGACAACGTCAACATCGCCGACTTCATCCGTGCGGCCGACCTCGACGCGCCGCTGATCGTGGCCTGCTACCACGGCAACTCCAGCCAGAGCGCCGCCGCCTACCTGATCAGCCAGGGTTTCTCCGACGTCTACAGCCTGGACGGTGGTTTTGAGCTGTGGCGTACGACCTATCCTAAGGAAATTTCCTCGGGCGATTCGCAATAATTTTTTTCAAACCCCGCTACCCCGCGTGACGCTTGGGCTCGCGCCGTTTCTGACGAACGGCGCAGGCAAACTAATTGCGTATCGCGCCTTGACCTCCCGGATTCCGAACTATCCTTAAGCGCAGGCCATCCGAATCAGGGGAGAGCCGGTACACCGGCGTGCGGGTCATCGGTAGGGTTTAGGGTGTTCTGGGGGGAAAACAGCCGTTGGCGATTGCCAATGGCTGCCAGCATCGACTGATTGATCCGACGTCGGCTCCACGTATCGAGCGAGGTGACGACGTCATGAGTATTTTTAGCCACTTCCAACAACGCTTCGAGTCCACACAGCAGGAAGAACTCACGCTTCAAGAGTATCTAGAGCTGTGCAAAAAGGACCGCAGCACCTACGCGTCTGCCGCCGAACGCCTGCTGCTGGCAATTGGCGAGCCGGAGCTGGTAGACACCTCGAACAATTCGCGCCTGTCGCGAATATTTTCCAACAAGGTGATCCGCCGCTACCCGGCCTTTGAAGACTTCCACGGAATGGAAGAATGCATTGACCAGATCGTCTCCTATTTCCGCCATGCCGCCCAAGGCCTGGAAGAGAAGAAACAGATCCTTTACCTGCTCGGTCCCGTCGGCGGTGGCAAGTCGTCCCTGGCCGAAAAGCTCAAACAGCTGATCGAGAAAGTGCCCTTTTACGCGATCAAGGGCTCGCCGGTCTTCGAGTCGCCACTGGGCCTGTTCAACGCCACAGAAGATGGCGCGATCCTCGAAGAAGACTTCGGCATCCCACGACGCTACCTCAACACCATCATGTCGCCCTGGGCCACCAAGCGCCTGGCTGAATTTGGCGGCGACATCAGCCAGTTCCGTGTGGTGAAACTCTACCCGTCGATCCTCAACCAGATCGGCGTGGCCAAGACCGAGCCGGGTGACGAAAACAACCAGGATATTTCCGCGCTGGTGGGCAAGGTCGATATCCGCAAACTCGAAGAATTCCCGCAGAACGACGCCGACGCTTATAGCTACTCTGGCGCACTGTGCCGGGCCAACCAGGGCCTGATGGAGTTCGTGGAAATGTTCAAGGCACCGATCAAGGTGCTGCACCCACTGCTGACCGCGACCCAGGAAGGTAACTACAACAGCACCGAAGGCCTGGGCGCGATTCCGTTCACCGGGATTCTGCTGGCCCACTCCAACGAATCGGAATGGCACACCTTTCGCAACAACAAGAACAACGAAGCCTTCATCGACCGGATTTATATCGTCAAGGTGCCGTACTGCCTGCGGGTCAGCGATGAGATCAAGATCTACGACAAACTGCTGTTCAACAGCTCCCTGGCCAAGGCCCATTGCGCACCCGACACCCTGAAGATGCTCGCCCAGTTCACCGTGCTGTCGCGCCTCAAGGAGCCGGAGAACTCGAATATTTACTCGAAGATGCGCGTGTACGACGGTGAGAACCTCAAGGACACCGATCCTAAAGCCAAGTCGATCCAGGAATACCGCGACACGGCGGGCGTGGATGAGGGCATGAACGGCCTGTCGACACGCTTTGCGTTCAAGATCCTGTCCAAAGTCTTCAACTTCGACCCGCACGAGATCGCCGCCAACCCGGTGCACCTGCTCTATGTACTGGAACAGCAGATCGAACAGGAACAGTTCCAGGCGGAAACCCGCGAACGCTACCTGCGCTTCCTCAAGGAATACCTGGCACCGCGCTACATCGAGTTTATCGGCAAGGAAATCCAGACTGCGTACCTGGAGTCCTACAGCGAGTACGGCCAGAACATCTTCGACCGCTACGTGCTGTACGCCGACTTCTGGATCCAGGACCAGGAATACCGCGACCCGGAAACCGGCGAGATTCTCAACCGCGTCGCCCTCAACGAGGAACTGGAGAAAATCGAGAAACCGGCCGGCATCAGCAATCCGAAGGATTTCCGCAACGAAATCGTCAACTTCGTCCTGCGCGCCCGCGCCAACAACAACGGCAAGAACCCGACCTGGCTCAGCTACGAGAAGCTGCGGGTGGTCATCGAGAAGAAAATGTTCTCGAACACCGAAGACCTGCTGCCGGTCATCAGCTTCAACGCCAAGGCCAGCAAGGAGGATCAGCAAAAACACAACGACTTCGTCACACGAATGGTCGAGCGTGGCTACACCGACAAACAGGTACGGCTGCTCTCCGAGTGGTACCTGCGGGTTCGTAAATCACAGTAAGGCAGCGGCAAGCGTTCACTGCCAGGCAGTTGGCCTGGCAGCTGACCGCTTGTCTCTAAGCTTCCAGCTCGCGGCTTGAAGCTTGTAACGTGAAGCTGCCCGGAGGGCTCCCCATGAGCTATGTGATCGACCGACGCCTCAATGGCAAGAACAAGAGCACGGTAAACCGCCAGCGTTTCCTGCGGCGTTACCGTGACCACATCAAAAAGGCCGTTGAAGAGGCCGTCAGCCGCCGTTCCATTACCGATATGGAACATGGCGAGCAAATCAGCATCCCCGGACGGGACATCGACGAACCGGTGCTGCACCACGGTCGCGGCGGCAAACAGACCGTCGTGCACCCAGGCAACAAGGAATTCACCACCGGCGAACATATCCAGCGGCCCCAAGGCGGTGCGGGCGGCAAAGGTCCGGGCAAGGCCGGCAACTCCGGCGAAGGCATGGATGAGTTCGTGTTCCAGATCACCCAGGAAGAATTCCTCGAATTCATGTTCGAGGACCTGGAACTGCCCAACCTGGTCAAACGCAACCTGACGGGTACCGACACCTTCAAGACCGTGCGAGCGGGTATCAGCAACGAGGGCAACCCGTCACGGATCAATATCATCCGTACCCTGCGTTCGGCCCATGCGCGGCGCATCGCCCTGTCGGGGAGCAGCCGCGCCAAACTGAAGGAAGCCAAGGAAGAATTGGCGCGTTTGAAGCGCGAAGAACCTGACAATTTCGGCGATATTCAGGAAATCGAGGCGGAAATCGAGAAACTCAGCGCGCGTATTCACCGCGTGCCCTTCCTCGACACCTTCGACTTGAAATACAACCTGCTGGTCAAACAACCCAACCCCAGTTCCAAGGCGGTGATGTTTTGTCTCATGGACGTCTCCGGCTCCATGACCCAGGCCACCAAGGACATCGCCAAGCGGTTCTTTATCCTGCTGTACCTGTTCCTCAAGCGCAATTACGACAAGATCGACGTCGTGTTCATCCGCCATCACACCAGCGCCCGGGAAGTCGACGAAGAAGAGTTCTTCTACTCGCGGGAAACCGGCGGCACCATCGTGTCCAGCGCCCTGAAGCTGATGCAGGAGATCATGGCCGAGCGCTATCCGGCCAACGAGTGGAACATCTACGCCGCCCAAGCCTCGGACGGCGACAACTGGAACGATGACTCCCCCATTTGCCGCGACATCCTGATCAACCAGATCATGCCGTTCGTGCAGTATTACACCTACGTCGAAATCACCCCCCGTGAGCACCAGGCCCTGTGGTTCGAATACGAGCGCATCGGCGAAGCCTTTGCCGACACGTTCGCCCAGCAGCAACTGGTCTCGGCCGGCGATATCTACCCGGTCTTCCGTGAACTCTTCCAGCGCAGGTTAGTGACATGACCGCCAAAAAAGAGACTAAGCGCCAACCCATTTCCACCGGCTCCGAGTGGACCTTTGAACTGATCCAGGCCTATGACCGGGAAATCAGCCGGATCGCGGCGGGTTATGCCCTGGACACATACCCCAACCAGATCGAAGTGATTACCGCCGAGCAGATGATGGATGCCTACGCGTCCGTCGGCATGCCGCTGGGTTATCACCATTGGTCCTACGGCAAACACTTCCTCAGCACCGAGAAATCCTACACCCGAGGCCAGATGGGCCTGGCCTACGAGATCGTGATCAACTCCGACCCGTGCATTGCCTACCTGATGGAAGAAAACACCATCTGCATGCAGGCTTTGGTAGTGGCTCACGCCTGCTATGGGCATAACAGCTTTTTCAAGGGCAACTACCTGTTCCGCACCTGGACCGATGCCAGCTCGATCATCGACTACCTGGTGTTCGCCAAGCAGTACATCATGCAGTGCGAGGAGCGCCACGGCATCGATGCGGTAGAAGACTTGCTCGACTCCTGTCATGCCCTGATGAACTACGGGGTCGACCGCTACAAACGCCCCTACCCGATTTCCGCAGAGGAGGAACGCCTGCGCCAGAAGGAGCGCGAGGAGCATCTGCAAAAGCAGATCAACGACCTGTGGCGCACCATTCCTAAAAAAGCTGGGAAGAACAGCGACAAGGACAACGCACGCTTCCCCGCCGAACCTCAGGAAAACATCCTGTATTTCCTGGAAAAACACGCGCCGCTGCTGGAGCCATGGCAACGGGAAATCGTGCGCATCGTGCGCAAGATCGCCCAGTACTTTTATCCACAACGCCAAACCCAGGTGATGAACGAAGGCTGGGCGACGTTCTGGCACTACACGCTGATGAACGACCTGTACGACGAAGGCCTGGTCACCGATGGCTTCATGATGGAGTTCCTCACGTCTCATACCAGCGTGGTGTTCCAACCTGGCTTCGACAGCCCGTATTACAGCGGCATCAACCCTTATGCCTTGGGCTTTGCCATGTACCGCGACATCCGACGCATGTGCGAACACCCCACCGAAGAAGACCGCCGCTGGTTCCCGGAAATCGCCGGCACTGACTGGCTGTCTACCATCAAGTTCGCCATGAGCAGCTTCAAGGACGAGAGCTTCATCCTGCAGTACCTGTCACCCCAAGTGATCCGGGACCTCAAGCTGTTCAGCATCCTTGATGACGACCTCAAGGATGACTTGGTCGTCCCGGCCATCCACGATGAGCCTGGCTACCGCATCATCCGTGAAACCTTGGCCGCGCAGTACAACCTGGGCAACCGCGAGCCCAACGTGCAGATCTACAGCATCGATGTGCGTGGCGACCGCTCGCTGACCTTGCGTCACCAGCAACATGACCGCAAGCCGCTGGGCGAATCCACCGAGGAAGTACTCAAGCATCTGCACCGGCTGTGGGGCTTCGACATCCATCTGGAAACCCTGCAGGGCGATCAGGTGATGAAGACTCACCATGTGCCACCGCGCAGCGATCACAACGACAACGACTACGGCCGCCTGGACCTGGCCGTCGTGCATCTCTGAAACGGCAAAGCCTCCATTGGTCCGGCACAGGCGGTATCCTGTGCCGCTAATGGAGGCTTTTTCATGAAAATCTATAAAGTCGGCGGCGCCGTGCGTGACCGCTTACTGGGCATCAAGGTTACCGACATCGACCGCGTGGTCGTCGGCGCCACCACCGAAGAGATGCTGGCCAAAGGCTTCAAGCCGGTGGGCTCCGACTTCCCGGTCTTCCTCGATCCCAAAAACGGCGACGAATACGCCCTGGCCCGTACCGAGCGCAAGAGCGGCCGGGGTTACGGCGGATTTGTGTTTCACGCCAGCCCCGAAGTTACGCTGGAAGAAGACCTGATCCGTCGCGACCTGACCATCAATGCAATGGCAGAAGACGATGAAGGCAACCTGACCGACCCTTATCACGGCCAGCGCGATCTCGAAGCGCGCATTCTTCGCCACGTTTCCCCCGCGTTTGCCGAAGATCCCCTGCGAATTCTGCGCGTTGCACGTTTTGCTGCGCGCTATGCACACCTGGGTTTTACGGTGGCACCGCAGACCCTGGAACTGATGCGTCAACTCAGCGAGTCAGGAGAGTTGGAAGCCCTGACGCCGGAGCGCAGCTGGAAAGAAATCTCCCGGGCGCTGATGGAAGATCAGCCCCAGGTGTTTATTCAGATACTGCGCGACTGTGACGCACTGAAAACCCTGATGCCGGAAGTGGATGCCCTTTTTGGAGTACCGCAGCCCGAAGCCCATCACCCCGAAATCGACACCGGCGTGCACACGTTGAGCGTGCTGGAGCAGTCCGCACTGCACAAGCAGCCACTCACCGTGCGCTGGGCCTGCCTGCTTCATGACCTGGGCAAAGGCCTGACGCCTGTGGATAAGTTGCCGCAGCACATCGCCCACGAGCATCGGGGTTTGAAGCTGATCAAGGCGGTCAACGAGCGCTTCAAAGTGCCAAGGGATTGCCAGGAACTGGCGCTGTTGGTGGGTCAATATCACACCCACGGCCATCGAGCGCTGGAGCTGAAAGCCTCGACACTGCTGGAGTTGCTGCAAAGTTTTGACGTCTATCGCCGACCGCAGCGCTTTGAGGAGTTTGTGGTGAGCTGTGAAATGGATGCTCGGGGCCGCAAGGGCCTTGAGCAACGCAGTTATCCACAGGCAGATTATTTGCGCGGCGCAGCAACGACAGCGCGTGAAGTGGCCGTAGCGCCACTGCTGGAGAGAGGTTTCAAAGGCCCTGAGCTGGGCGAGGCCTTGAAGCGCGAACGGCTCAAGGCGCTGCAAGCCTACAAGGCAGAACGCGCCCTATCGAATTAGGAGCGCGCTCGATGTCAATTGCTGGCCCTGCCACTCAAATGCAACAGGCGCCAGCACTTGGTCGATGTGCGCATCACGCCACAGCTCAGCCATGGTTTTGCCCACCTCAGGGTGCACCCGGTCCGGCGCCATCATCGACAGCGGCCACAACACGAAGGCGTTTTTCAGGATCTCTGCGCGGGGCAGGATCAAACCGTCGAAATCACCCACCATTTCGCCGTACAGCAGCACGTCGATATCCAACGGCAAGCCCTTGCGATCTGGAGCATAACGACCATTGTCGGCTTCGATGAGCTTGAGACGACGATCCAGCTCCCTCAACGGCAGGTCGGTATAGGCCGACACTACTAAATTGAAAAACGGCCCACTCTTGATGCCCACTGGTTGGCTTTCGAACACCGCCGAGCAGCGCAAGTCGGTCAGAAAGCTCGCCAGCGCATCAAGTCCGGCGCACAAATGGGGCTCGCGCTCGATATTGCTGCCGAGGCCAAGGTAAATCTGCGTTAGCGACATCCGCGCTCGATCTCCACGCCCACGCCCGTTGCGGCCGGTACGGCGCCGGGCTTGGTCAACTTGAGGTGCAGCCAGGGAATCTGGAATTCACTCATCAGCACTTCGGCCAGGCGCTCGGCAAAGGTTTCCACCAGTTGGTACTGGGACTGCTCGGCAAAGGCCTGGATACGCGCGGACACGCTGGCGTAATCCAGAGCCAGGCTCAGGTCGTCACCCGCAGCCGCCGGGCGGTTATCCCATGCGAAGCTCAGGTCCAGGCGCAGGCATTGGCGGATTCCGCGCTCCCAGTCGTAGGCCCCGATCACGGTGTCGACTTCCAGGCCTTCGATAAACACTCTGTCCAAGCTCTTCTCCGCAGCACGACAAGGGCGCGATGCCCCGTTAGAATCAGGGCGTCCTCGCCCGGAATAGTTAGCATGTTTTGGTCACTGGCGATTCTCGCCTACCTGCTCGGCTCGCTGTCCTTCGCCATTTTGCTCAGCCGCCTGACGGGAAACCCCGACCCGCGAATGAGTGGCTCAGGCAATGCCGGCGCCACCAATATGTTGCGCCTGGCCGGCAAGAAGCTCGCCGTCCTGACGCTGCTGGGCGATCTGTGCAAGGGTTTGCTGCCCGTGCTGATCGCCAGCCTCGTCGGCCTGACCCTGCAACAGCAGGCCTGGGTGGGCGTGTGCGCCGTCCTCGGCCATCTGTTTCCACTGTACTTCCGCTTTCGCGGCGGCAAAGGTGTCGCTACGGCAGCCGGCATGCTGCTGGGGATCTACCCACCGGCAGCATTGCTGGCGGTACTCGCCTGGCTGCTGACGTTCTACCTGACCCGCACCAGCTCACTGGCGGCTCTGATCGCCACGCCGCTCACCCTGCCCTTGCTGGCCTGGCAGGAACCCGCGGCGCTGTTGCCGATGAGCGTGCTGACACTGCTGATCGTCTGGCGTCACCGGGGCAATCTACGCGACCTGTTTGCCGGGCGCGAACGGCATTTTTAAATACCGTCGATGAGTACTTCTCACGTTGCAGCCCTACAACAGCCTACAAAGGCGGCAGTTGCTCCATCGGCCAGCGCGCCTGCACGCTGATTGCCAGACTTTCGTGCTGCCCCGCCTGCAAGCGCTGGCAACCGGCATAGGCGATCATCGCGCCATTGTCGGTACAGAACTCAGGGCGGGCGTAGAACACATCGCCCTTCATATCGCCGAGCATTTTTTCCAGTGAACTGCGCAGCGCCTTGTTGGCGCTGACGCCGCCAGCGATCACCAGTCGCTTCATGCCTGCCTGTTTCAGGGCACGCTTGCACTTGATGGTCAAAGTCTCCACCACGGCCTGCTGGAACGCCAGCGCGATGTCGCAACGGGCTTGCTGACTGTCGTCCCCGGCGCTGACACTGTGCTGCCAGGTATTGAGCGCAGAGGTTTTCAAGCCGCTGAAACTGAACATCAAACCAGGGCGATCGCACATCGGACGCGGGAAGGTATAACGACCAGCAACGCCTTTTTCGGCGAGGCGGGCGATCTCCGGTCCGCCGGGGTAATTGAGGCCCATCATCTTCGCGGTCTTGTCGAACGCTTCGCCGGCGGCGTCATCCAGCGACTCGCCCAACAGCGTGTATTGACCGATTGCGTCGACCTGAACCAGCTGCGTATGCCCCCCTGAAACCAACAAAGCGACGAACGGGAACTGCGGCGGGTTTTCTTCCAGCATTGGCGCCAGTAAATGGCCTTCCATGTGGTGCACACCGAGGGCCGGAATGCCCCAGGCAAACGCCAGCGCCTGGGCGCAAGAGGCCCCAACCAGAAGGGCTCCGACCAATCCAGGGCCTGCGGTATAGGCAATCGCGTCGATCTCGGTCGGCACGCAACCGGCCTCGTCCAACACCTGACGAATCAACGGCAACATACGCTTGACGTGATCACGGCTGGCCAGCTCCGGCACCACGCCGCCATAGGCACGATGCAGGTCGATCTGACTGAACAGTGCATCGGCCAAAAGCCCGCGTTCACTGTCGTAAAGTGCGACACCGGTTTCGTCGCAGGAGGTTTCAAGTCCCAGTACTAGCATGGGTTTGCGCCTTGTAGAGGCTAAATTCGAAGGCGCGCATAATAGTCGCCACTCCCCCTCCCGACTAGCGGTTTTCGATCAGAGGCTTTGCATTCCGGTCAATGAGGGGTTAACATCCGCAACCCTTAAAAACCGACGACCTCAGCCGCGAATTTTTTGCGACGAGAACGTTGATCCCGGTAATGAAAGAAGGTAGCTCTGGATGCCAGCCGTCAAAGTTAAAGAGAACGAACCCTTCGACGTAGCTCTGCGTCGTTTCAAGCGCTCCTGCGAAAAAGCCGGTGTACTGGCCGAAGTTCGTAGCCGCGAATTTTACGAGAAGCCAACTTCTGAGCGTAAGCGTAAAGCAGCAGCCGCTGTTAAGCGTCACGCCAAGAAAGTTCAGCGCGAGCAGCGCCGCGCCGTTCGCCTGTACTAATACACAGACGTTCGTAGCACGCTTCTGCCAAGCCCGGCCCTCAGCCGGGCTATTGGCATTTGCAGATATCGCTTGATGCTTTACCGTCGACGCCGCACACGCGACTGAGACAACTGCTTCACACGTCAGGACTGGCTCTTTTGCCAGCGGTGCACGTCTCTTCTGACGAGCCTAACAAGGCTACTGACGAGCACACTTATTCTGTAAACAGGCGATCAACGGTCGACTGTGCCCATCGATGAGCTACCGAGGCCACCATTGGCCAGAACCGGAGCCCGGGGCAACATTTCTTCGCCGAAGACTGATTGGAAATTAACGTCAGTGAATGCTCGGCAGATACACTTCCATACAGCCCAAGCAGACGATTGATGGTCGAGCTACTCGACCCAAGCGCTTGAGCACTTCACGGGCCCTCATTTACACGCAGTGATGACGAGAACGCCATGGCCGGGCTAATTCCCCAGAGCTTTATTGACGACCTTCTGAACCGCACCGACATCGTCGATGTTGTCAGCTCGCGCGTGCAACTGAAGAAAGCCGGCAAGAACTACACCGCCTGCTGCCCGTTCCACAAAGAAAAAACCCCGTCGTTCAGTGTCAGCCCCGACAAGCAGTTCTACTACTGCTTCGGCTGCGGCGCAGGCGGCAACGCCCTCGGCTTCCTGATGGACCACGACAACCTGGATTTCCCCCAGGCAATCGAGGACCTGGCGAAAGCCGCCGGCATGGAAGTCCCCCGCGAAGAAAGCGGCCGCCCGCACAAACCGCGGCAACCCACCGATTCGCCGCTGTACCCACTGCTCACCGCCGCCGCCGACTTTTACCGACAGGCACTCAAGAGCCATCCGCAGCGCAAGGCCGCCGTCGACTACCTCAAGGGCCGCGGCCTTACCGGCGAAATCGCTCGCGACTTCGGCCTCGGCTTCGCGCCGCCCGGCTGGGATAACCTGTACAAGCACCTGAGCAGTGACACCCTGCAGCAAAAAGCCATGATCGACGCCGGTCTCCTGGTGGAAAACGCCGAGACCGGCAAGCGCTACGACCGTTTTCGCGACCGCGTGATGTTCCCGATCCGCGACAGCCGCGGCCGCATCATCGCCTTTGGTGGCCGGGTATTGGGGGACGACAAGCCCAAGTATCTGAACTCGCCGGAAACCCCGGTATTCCACAAAGGCCAGGAACTCTACGGCCTGTTCGAAGCGCGCAAAAACAATCGCAACCTCGATGAAATCATCGTGGTTGAAGGCTATATGGACGTGATTGCCCTGGCCCAGCAAGGCTTGCGCAACGCCGTAGCCACCCTCGGTACCGCCACCAGCGAAGAGCACTTGAAACGCCTGTTTCGCGTAGTGCCCAGCGTGCTGTTCTGCTTCGACGGCGACCAGGCCGGCCGCAACGCCGCCTGGCGAGCACTCGAAGCCACGCTGCCGAGCCTGCAAGACGGGCGCCGCGCACGCTTCCTGTTCCTGCCTGAAGGCGAAGACCCGGATACCCTGGTGCGCTCCGAAGGCACCGACGCATTCCGCGCACGCATCAACCAACATGCGCAGCCGCTGGCGGACTATTTCTTCCAGCAACTGACCGAAGAAGCCGATCCGCGCTCCCTCGAAGGCAAGGCCCATATGGCCACCCTCGCAGCGCCGCTGATCGACAAGGTGCCAGGCGCCAACCTGCGCACCCTGATGCGCCAGCGCCTGCTGGAAATTACCGGATTGAGTGGCGAAGCCGTCAGCCAACTGGTGCACAGCGCACCGCAGGACGCGCCGCCCGCCTACGATCCGGGCATGGATTACGACGCCATGCCGGACTATTCCGACTTCCAACCGCAGGATGCCTACGCGCCCCAGCAGGAATGGGCCCCGAAGAAACCCGGTGCCGGCGGCAAGAAGTGGGACAAAAAGCCCTGGAGCAAGAACGGTAAGCGCGGCGATCGCGACGAGGCCTACGCCCCGCGCACGCCAGTTGCCGTAGAAGCGCCCACGCTGATCGCCCTGCGCACGCTCATTCACCACCCGCAATTGGCGGGCAAGGTCGAAAGTGCCGACCATTTTGCCAATGCGAGCAATACCTACGCTCAAGTCCTGATCGCACTGATCGAAGCTGTGCAGAAAAATCCTAAGCTAAACTCAATTCAGTTGATGGCGCGCTGGCACGGCACAGAACAGGGACGCTTGTTGAAAGCACTTGCGGAAAAGGAGTGGCTAATTGACGGCGATAACCTTGAACAACAGTTTTTAGACACCATTACTAGGTTATCCGCGGGTCAGCATACGCAGACCCTCGATGAACTCATCATGAGAGCAAGACAGCCGGGATTATCGGCTGAAGAGCAAATTCAGATAGCAAAACAGATGCGTGACCTCTTAAAACAGAATGTTTCCGCATCAAACCCGACCTCAGCTGGCGTGTGAGGTCATAGCTCGGGTATAATCCTCGGCTTGTTTTTTGCCCGCCAAGACCTTCAGTGGATAGGGTGTTATGTCCGGAAAAGCGCAACAGCAGTCTCGTATCAAAGAGTTGATCACCCTTGGTCGTGAGCAGAAGTATCTGACTTACGCAGAGGTCAACGACCACCTGCCTGAGGATATTTCAGATCCTGAGCAGGTGGAAGACATCATCCGCATGATTAATGACATGGGGATCCCCGTACACGAGAGTGCTCCGGATGCGGACGCCCTTATGTTGGCCGACGCCGATACCGACGAGGCAGCCGCTGAAGAAGCCGCTGCTGCGTTGGCCGCGGTGGAGACCGACATCGGTCGCACGACTGACCCTGTGCGCATGTATATGCGTGAAATGGGTACCGTCGAGTTGCTGACACGCGAAGGCGAGATCGAAATCGCCAAGCGTATCGAAGAGGGCATCCGTGAAGTGATGGGCGCAATCGCGCACTTCCCTGGCACGGTTGACCACATTCTCTCCGAGTACACTCGCGTCACCACCGAAGGTGGCCGCCTGTCCGACGTCCTGAGCGGTTATATCGACCCGGACGACGGCATTGCGCCGCCTGCTGCCGAAGTACCGCCGCCTGTCGATCCGAAAGCCGCGAAAGCGGATGACGATTCCGAAGACGACGAAGCTGAAGCCAGCACCGACGACGAAGAAGAAGTCGAAAGCGGTCCAGACCCGATCATCGCTGCCCAGCGTTTCGGTGCGGTTTCCGATCAAATGGAAATCACCCGCAAGGCCCTGAAAAAGCACGGTCGCTCCAACAAGCTGGCAATTGCCGAGCTGCTGGCGCTGGCTGAGCTGTTCATGCCGATCAAGCTGGTACCGAAGCAATTCGAAGGCCTGGTTGAACGCGTTCGTAGCGCCCTTGAGCGTCTGCGTGCACAAGAGCGTGCGATCATGCAGCTCTGTGTCCGTGATGCGCGCATGCCGCGTACCGACTTCCTGCGCCAGTTCCCGGGCAACGAAGTTGACGAAAGCTGGAGCGACGCCCTGGCCAAAGGCAAGGCGAAGTACGCCGAAGCCATTGGCCGCCTGCAGCCGGATATCATCCGTTGCCAGCAGAAGCTGACTGCACTTGAGACCGAAACCGGTCTGACGATTGCCGAGATCAAGGACATCAACCGTCGCATGTCGATCGGTGAGGCCAAGGCCCGCCGCGCGAAGAAAGAGATGGTAGAAGCGAACTTGCGTCTGGTGATCTCCATCGCCAAGAAGTACACCAACCGTGGCCTGCAATTCCTCGATCTGATCCAGGAAGGCAACATCGGCTTGATGAAGGCTGTGGACAAGTTCGAATACCGTCGCGGCTACAAGTTCTCGACTTATGCCACCTGGTGGATCCGTCAGGCGATCACTCGCTCGATCGCCGACCAGGCCCGCACCATCCGTATTCCGGTGCACATGATCGAGACCATCAACAAGCTCAACCGTATTTCCCGGCAGATGTTGCAGGAAATGGGTCGCGAACCGACCCCGGAAGAGCTGGGCGAACGCATGGAAATGCCTGAGGATAAAATCCGCAAGGTATTGAAGATCGCTAAAGAGCCGATCTCCATGGAAACCCCGATTGGTGATGACGAAGACTCCCATCTGGGTGACTTCATCGAAGACTCGACCATGCAGTCGCCAATCGATGTCGCCACTGTTGAGAGCTTGAAAGAAGCGACTCGCGACGTACTGTCCGGCCTCACTGCCCGTGAAGCCAAGGTACTGCGCATGCGTTTCGGCATCGACATGAATACCGACCACACCCTTGAGGAAGTCGGTAAGCAGTTTGACGTGACCCGCGAGCGGATCCGTCAGATCGAAGCCAAGGCGCTGCGCAAGTTGCGCCACCCGACGCGAAGCGAGCATCTGCGCTCCTTCCTCGACGAGTGATACCAGAACCCCCGGCCCAGGCCGGGGGTTTTGTTTTGCATAGATAAAATCCTGTACTGCCCCTCCTCCCCCTGCAATGCCCGTCTACACTCGACACATTCCCCGTGCCATAACGAGACCGTTATGCCCAGATTGCCGACCGTGATACTGCTGTCGCTGCTGAACTGGACCGCAACGGCTGGCGCGTTGACTCTTACTGATGATGAGCGTGGCTGGCTGGCGGACCATCAGGAGCTGAGACTTGGCGTGGACGCCTCGTGGCCACCCTTCGAATACCGTGATGACAGTGGCCGATACCAAGGCTTGTCGGCAGATTACGTGCGCCTGATCCAGGACCGCCTGGGCGTCAGGGTCAAGATAATCGAACCGCCGAGCTGGGGCGCTGTATTGGAGATGGCGCGAAACAACCAACTCGATCTTATCGCCAGCATCATGTCGACCCCGGAACGCCAGGGCTATCTGGCTTTTACCCGGCCTTACATCGACTTCCCGATGGTGATTCTTGCCCACGAAGGCGGAGCACGACCGCACAACCTCAAGGATCTTTACGGCCTGAAGGTTGCCGTGGTGGAAAACTACGCCCCTCACGAGTTGCTGCGTACCCACCATCCCGACCTTAACCTGGTCGCACTGCCCAACGTCAGTTCCACACTGCAAGCCCTGGCGACCGGCGAAGTGGATGCCGTGGTCAGCGACCTGGCGTCCAGCGTCTGGAGCCTGCGCGAACTCAAACTCGATGGCCTTTACGTCAGCGGCGAAACCCCTTACCGCTATCAATTGGCGATGGGCGTACCACGGGACGATAAAATGCTGGTGGGCATCCTGGACAAAGTCCTGGCCGACCTCAGCCCGGAGGAAACCGACGCGATTCAGCAGCATTGGGTGAGTAAGTTCACGGATAACCGCACCTTCTGGAACGACCTGCTGATGTACGGCCTGCCCGCCGTACTGCTGCTGTGCAGCGTATTGGCCATCGTGATTCGGATCAATCGTCGGCTGAGTTCGGAAATTTCCCGCCGCGTCGCTCTCGAACAAGAATTGCGCAGCAGCGAATACCACTATCGCGGCCTGGTAGAGAGCTTGTCCGCCATCGCCTGGGAAGCCAATGTCACCGATTTCACCTACAGCTACGTCTCCCCTCACGCAGAAGACTTGCTCGGCTACCCACGCGCTCATTGGCTGATTCCGGGCTTCTGGCGCAACATCATTCACCCGGCCGACCTCATACGTGCCGAAGCTTATTGCCACCGCGAAACCCGTGCCAGCCGCGACCACAGTGTTGATTACCGAGTGATTACCGCAGACGGCCGCTGCCTGTGGGTACGCGACATTGTCAGCCTGATCGAACACGGTCATGAGCCTGTGCTGCGCGGCCTGATGATTGATATCAGCGAGGCCAAGCGCACCGAGGAAGCGCTGCAATTGTCCGAACAGAAATTTGCCTCGGTGTTCCAGCAATGCCCGGACATTCTGGTGATTGCACGGCTATCCGATGGCTGCTTGCTGGAGGTCAATAAAGCCTTCGAAGATCAAATCGGCCTGACTGCTGAGGAGGTGATCGGCAAAACCGGTACAGAACTGGAAATATGGGGCATCCCGGGCATCGGCCCCGAGCTGCTGCAACGTGTCCAGACCACCAGTATCCGCAACCTTGAAATTCCGTTCCTGCGCAGCAACGGCCAAGCCTTTACCGGTCTTATCTCGGCAGAGCCCTTCCAGTTGGATACGACTGAAGCCATCGTGGTGGTGGTGCGCGATATCACCCAACTCAAGGAAACCCAGCAACTGCTGCAAACCTCCGAAGAGAAGTTCGCCAAAGCCTTCCACGCCTCGCCCGACGGTTTGCTGCTGAGCCGCCAACGCGACGGTCTGCTGATTGAGGTCAACGAAGGCTTCAGCCGGCTGACCGGCCACACCAGCGCCACATCGGTTGACCAATCGAGCCTGGACCTTGGCATCTGGGTCGACCTTAACGAGCGCAAACACATGCTGGAGTTGATGCAGCGTGATGGGTTTGTCCGCGACTTTGTCTGTCATATCCGTCGCGTCGATGGCCTGATACGCCTCTGTGAATTGTCCAGTCGCCCACTGCCTATCGGCGATGAAGACTGCATGCTCACCATCGCCCGCGACATCACTGAACGCCAGCAGATGCAGGAAAAACTGCAACAGGCCGCCACCGTCTTCGAAAGCACTGCCGAAGGCGTGTTGATCACCGACACCCGCCAGAACATCAGTGCCGTCAACCGCGCCTTCAGCGAAATCACCGGCTACAGTGAAGCCGAAGCGCTCGGCCAGACACCGCGCCTGCTCGCCTCGGGCCAGCATGACAGCGCCTTCTACGCCGCCATGTGGCACCAGTTGACGGCCCATGGCCATTGGCAAGGCGAGATCTCCAACCGCCGCAAGAACGGTGAGTTGTATCCCAGTTGGCTGACCATCAGCGCCGTGCGTAACCGCGATCAACTGATCACCCACTTTGTGGCGGTGTTTGCCGACATCTCCAGCCTCAAACTGGCCCAGGCACGCCTCGACTATCAGGCGCACCACGACCCACTGACCGGCCTGCCCAACCGCACGCTGTTTGAAAACCGGTTGCAGGCCGCCCTCAACGGTCATCAGGAAACCGGTAAACAGGGCGCCGTGCTGTTCCTCGACCTGGACCGCTTCAAACACATCAACGACAGCCTCGGCCACCCGATCGGCGACCTGCTGCTCAAAGACATCGCCGTACGCCTCAAGGATCAACTGCGAGACATCGACACCGTCGCGCGCCTGGGCGGCGACGAGTTCATCATCCTGTTGCCCGGCCTGCAACACGCCAGCGACGCCGAACACCTGGCGAATAAGCTACTGGCCTGCTTCACCCCGCCCTTCCAGGCTGGCGAGCACGAGTTCTTCATCAGCGCCAGCATCGGCACAAGCCTCTATCCGCAGGACGGTACGGACGTCGCCACCCTGGTCAAGAATGCCGACGCCGCGATGTACCGCTCCAAAGCCAAGGGGCGTAACCGGGTCGAAAGCTACACCCGCGACCTCACGGCCCAGGCCAACGAACGTGTGGCACTGGAACATGAACTGCGGCGAGCCATCGAACGAAAAGAGCTAAGCCTGTATTACCAGCCAAAGCTGAGCCTGGTGACACACGAACTGATCGGCGCCGAAGCCCTGATTCGCTGGCACCACCCCACCTTTGGCGAAGTACCCCCCGAACACTTCATTGCCCTGGCCGAAGAGAACGGCACGATCCTGCAAATTGGCGATTGGGTATTGGAACAGGCCTGCCAACAACTGCACGCCTGGCAGGGCACCTTCGAAGATTTCGGCCCGCTGTCGGTCAACCTCGCCGGCGCGCAGTTGCGCCATCCCGGCTTGCTGAGTCGCATCGAACAACTGTTGCGCGACTACCACCTCGACCCCGGCCACCTGCAATTGGAGATCACGGAAAACTTCATCATGAGCCAGGCCGAGGAAGCACTGGAGGTGCTGTACCAACTCAAGCAGTTGGGCGTGCAACTGGCGATTGATGACTTCGGCACCGGCTACTCATCCCTCAGCTACCTTAAACGCCTGCCGCTGGATTTCCTGAAGATCAACCAATCCTTCGTCCGTGGCCTGCCCGATGACCCCCACGATGCCGCCATCGTGCGCGCCATCATCGCCCTGGGGCATAGCATGCAATTCACCATCATCGCCGAAGGCGTGGAGAACCCCGCCCAGCAAGCCTTCCTGGCCGCTGAAGGCTGCGAACAGATGCAAGGCTACATCGTCAGCCTGCCGCTGCCGCCGGAGCTTTTTGCCGCTACCTTCCTTCGCATGAACATTGAGGATTTTTCGGATGGCACAGCGGGGAAACCATCGTTATAATCCGCGACCTGTTACAGGGCCTATAGCTCAGTTGGTCAGAGCAGAGGACTCATAATCCTTTGGTCCACGGTTCAAGTCCGTGTGGGCCCACCAAACAAGAAAGCCGCGCAATGCGCGGCTTTTGTGTGTCTGGCAGTCTCACTTCGCAAACAACTGCCCAATATCCCGGAATGCCTTGAACTCCAGCGCGTTCCCGCACGGATCAAACAGAAACAACGTCGCCTGCTCCCCCACCTGCCCCTTGAAGCGAATGTGCGGTTCCAACACAAACGTCGTCCCTCTCGCCTGCAAGCGTTCCGCCAAGGCATGCCAATCTTCCCAGCCCAACACCACGCCAAAATGCGGCACGGGCACGTCGTGGCCGTCTACCGCGTTGGTGTGGGCTGATTCCTGGGAGGCGGTTTTCGGGTGTTCGTGAATGACCAACTGATGCCCGAAAAAGTTGAAATCTACCCAGTGTTCGCTGGAACGCCCCTCTTCAAGGCCAAAAACGTCACCGTAGAAATGCCGCGCAGCGGCGAGGTCGTAAACCGGAATTGCCAGGTGAAAAGGTGCGAGTGTCATCAGGTCAAACCTCTGTGGGCATTAAGTCCCCCGAGTTTAGCCTTGCTTCAGCCGATGAAAAGACGATAGTTTTTGCGCCGAGCTCAAATTATTTCGATGAATCGAGACCCTATGCTGCGTGAATTGAAGACCTTTATTGCCGTAACCCGCCATGGCACGTTCGCGGCGGCGGGCATGCATGGCGGCCTGACACAGTCGGCGGTCAGCGCGCAGATTCGGCAGTTGGAGCAGACGCTGGGGGTGCAGCTGTTCGATCGCACCGGGCGTCAGGCCACGCTGAATGCGGCGGGTTTGCGCGCATTGCCATTGGCCAAGGAAATCATTGAAACGTTCAACCGCATGGCGGTGCCGGTGGACGCCGATGAATATCGGGGCGAGTTGAAAGTCGGTGCCATCACCACCGCCCAGACCGGCTTGCTGCCACAGGCGTTGGTGCGTTTGCGCCAGGCTGCGCCAACGGTCGAGTGCAAGTTGGTCCCTGGCGTGTCCCTGGAGTTGTTGAGCCAGGTAGATGCCGGCGAGTTGGATTCGGCGATCATCATTCGCCCGCCGTTCGATCTGCCCAAGGAATTGCACGTGCAGGTGCTGCGCAAGGAACCGTTCGTGCTGGTCGTGCCGCACACAATGACTGGCGATGATCCTGTGCAGTTGCTCAGCAGCCACCCCCATGTCCGCTATGACCGCGCATCGTTCGGCGGTCGGTTGGTGAGCCGGTTCCTGCGCGAGCAGAAAATTGATGTACAGGTCGCACTGGAACTGGACGAGCTGGAGGCCATCGTCAAGATGGTGGAATGTGGCCTTGGCGTATCGCTGATCCCCCAGGCGGGCCTGTGGCTGGAGCGTTCGCCTGAAATAAGAACAATCCCCCTGGGCAGCCTGACGTTTTACCGTGAGATCATCCTGCTCAGTCGCTACAGCCAACGGCATCTGCCGGTCCCGCAGCTGTTCGCCCGCTGCCTGCTGGCCGATACAAGCCTGTAACATGCGTGGCTGTTGCCGCCCGAATGGAGCCTCTCTTGCCTGTCCTAGATGAAATCGACCGCCAGTTGATCGCCGCGCTGCAGATCAACGCCCGCGAAAGCGTGGCCATGCTTGCCCGGCAGTTGGGGATCGCACGCACCACCGTGACTTCGCGCCTCGCACGCCTGGAGAAAACCCAGGTGATCACCGGTTACGGCGTGCGCCTGGAGCAACGTGTGGCAGACGGTGGTTTGCAGGCCTACGTGGGCATCACCGTGCAACCACGCTCAGGCAAAGAAGTGCTGCGCAGGCTGAGTGCCATGGCTCAAGTGCAGCAGTTGTGCGCGGTGAGCGGCGAGTTTGATTACGTGGCCTGGCTGCGCACGGACTCGCCGGAGCAGCTTGATCAGTTGCTGGACCAGATCGGCGGTGTCGATGGTGTGGAAAAAACCACCACCTCAATCATCCTCAGTAACAAATTGGATCGCGGCCAACCAATCTGACCGTCAAACTCGTCACTTCGACTGAAAACAGTCCATTTTGACGACACATTGCGTCTTATTAACGAGCGCAACGCTCCCTAAACTGGCTGCCATCTTTTCCTATACTCAGCGGGTTCCTTCCGCCTAGTCGCCAGTAAGGTCAGCCATGAGCATTCCGTCCAGCACCCTCAGCAAGACCACTCGCCATCCGGCAGACGGTAAAAAACCCATCACCATCTTTGGCCCGGACTTTCCGTTTGCCTTTGATGACTGGATCGAGCACCCCGCCGGCCTGGGCAGTATCCCCGCCGCCAACCATGGCGCCGAAGTTGCCATCGTCGGCGCAGGCATCGCCGGTCTGGTCGCCGCCTACGAACTGATGAAGCTGGGCCTCAAACCCGTGGTGTACGAAGCCTCGAAGATGGGCGGCCGGTTGCGCTCCCAGGCCTTCGAAGGCGCCGAAGGCATCATCGCCGAGCTGGGCGGCATGCGCTTTCCTGTGTCATCCACCGCCTTCTACCACTATGTGGATAAGCTGGGCCTGGACACCAAGCCGTTCCCCAACCCGCTGACGCCGGCCTCCGGCAGTACCGTGATCGACCTCGAAGGCCAGACCCACTACGCACAAAAGCTGTCTGACTTGCCTGCCCTGTTCCAGGAAGTGGCCGACGCCTGGGCCGACGCGCTGGAAGCCGGCTCGCAGTTCGGCGATATCCAGCAAGCCATTCGCGACCGCGATGTGCCGCGCCTCAAAGCGCTGTGGAACAAGCTGGTACCGCTGTGGGACGACCGCACCTTCTACGACTTCGTCGCCACCTCCAAGGCCTTCGCCAAGCTGTCGTTCCATCACCGGGAAGTGTTTGGCCAAGTCGGTTTCGGCACCGGCGGCTGGGACTCGGATTTCCCCAACTCGATGCTGGAAATCTTCCGGGTGGTGATGACCAACTGCGACGACCACCAACACCTGGTGGTCGGCGGCGTGGCCCAGGTGCCCATGGGCATCTGGCGCCATGTGCCAGAGCGCTGCGCCCACTGGCCGGCCGGTACCAGCCTCAGCTCACTGCACTGCCGCGCACCTCGCGCAGGGGTCAAGCGCATTGCCCACGCCGCCGATGGCCGTTTCGCGGTGACCGACAACTATGGCGACACCCGTGAATACGCCGCCGTGCTCACCACCTGCCAAAGCTGGCTGCTGACCACCCAGATCGAATGCGATGAAACCCTGTTCTCGCAAAAGATGTGGATGGCCCTGGACCGCACGCGCTACATGCAATCGTCGAAAACCTTCGTGATGGTCAACCGCCCCTTCTGGAAAGACAAAGATCCGGAAACCGGCCGCGACCTGATGAGCATGACCCTCACCGATCGCCTCACTCGCGGCACCTACCTGTTCGACAACGGCGACGACAAACCAGGGGTGATCTGCCTGTCGTACTCGTGGATGAGCGACGCGCTGAAAATGCTTCCGCAGCCCATCGACAAGCGGGTAAAACTGGCCCTGGATGCCTTGAACAAGATCTACCCGAAAGTCGATATCAAGGCGCGCATCATTGGTGATCCGATCACCGTGTCCTGGGAGGCGGATCCGCATTTCCTCGGCGCCTTCAAAGGCGCATTGCCTGGCCACTACCGCTACAACCAGCGGATGTACGCGCACTTTATGCAGAAGGACATGCCCGCCGAACAGCGTGGGATTTTTATCGCGGGCGACGACGTTTCCTGGACCCCTGCGTGGGTGGAAGGCGCCGTACAAACCTCGCTGAACGCAGTGTGGGGCATCATGACCCACTTCGGCGGCAGCACTCACGCCGAGAACCCCGGCCCCGGTGATGTGTTCGATGAAATCGGGCCAATCGCCCTGGCCGAGTAAGGAGTTACGCCATGCGTGTCGCCCTGTACCAATGCCCGCCGCTGCCGTTGGACGTAGCGGGCAACCTCAAGCGCCTGCGTCGGCTTGCACACGAAGCGACCGACGCCGATGTGCTGGTGCTGCCGGAGATGTTCCTCACCGGCTACAACATCGGCGCAGAAGCCGTCGGGGCCTTGGCCGAAGCACAGGATGGCGAGTCTGCCGAGATCATCGCAGACATCGCGAAAATTGCCGGGCTCGCCATTTTGTACGGTTATCCGGAGCGGGCCGACGATGGGCAGATCTACAACGCCGTGCAATTGATCGACGCCCACGGCCAGCGCCTGTGCAACTACCGCAAGACCCATCTGTTCGGGGATCTGGACCATTCGATGTTCAGCGCCGGCGACGATGACTTCCCACTGGTGGAGCTCAATGGGTGGAAGCTGGGATTCCTGATCTGCTACGACCTGGAGTTCCCGGAAAACACTCGACGCCTGGCCCTGGCCGGGGCAGAGGTGATCCTGGTACCCACCGCCAACATGGTGCCGTTCGATTTTGTTGCCGACGTCACCGTGCGGGCGCGGGCCTTTGAAAACCAGTGCTACGTGGCCTACGCCAACTATTGCGGGCACGAAGGCGAGATTCAGTATTGCGGGCAAAGCAGCATCGCCGCGCCGGATGGCCAGCGAATCGCCCAGGCGGGGCTGGATGAAGCCTTGATTGTTGGCACGCTGGATCACCAATCGATCCTCGACGCCCGCGCCGCCAATCACTACCTGCAAGACCGTCGCCCCGAGCTTTACGGCCCGCTGCACAAGCCCTGACCCAACGGGTTTGTTAGCATAGGCACTTGCCCCGTTCTGGAAGTGCCCATGCCTGCCCCGGCCCACCCTTATCCCGTTCATTTGACCCTGGCCAATGGCCTGCGTGTTTCCCTGCGCCATGCGCCACGTTTGAAACGTTGCGCCGCAGCGTTAAGGGTGTCTGCCGGTAGTCATGACGTGCCGCTGGATTGGCCTGGACTGGCGCATTTCCTTGAGCATTTGTTGTTTCTTGGCACCGAGCGTTTTCCCACCGGCGAAGGGTTGATGGCCTACGTACAACGCCATGGTGGCCAGGTGAACGCGAGCACCCGCGAACGCACCACGGACTTCTTCTTCGAGCTGCCGGTTTCGACCTTTACGGATGGGCTGGAGCGGCTGGCAGACATGCTCACCCATCCGCGCCTTGCGCTGGAAGATCAACTGCGCGAGCGCGAAGTGCTGCACGCCGAGTTTGTCGCCTGGACCCAGGACGCCAAGGCTCAACAGCAGGTGGCGTTGGTCGAAGGTTTGGCGGCAGATCATCCGTTGCGTGGCTTTCACGCAGGCAACCGCGACAGCCTGCCGGTGGAGCGTGAGGCGTTTCAGCAAGCCTTGCGGGAATTCCACGCGCAGTTCTATCAGAGCGGGCAGATGACCTTGAGTCTCGCCGGCCCGCAGTCGTTGCAAACGCTGGAAACCATGGCGCAGCAATTCAGCGAGCATCTGATCTCTGGCCCGCAGCATCCACAGGCTGCGCCACCCGCCTTGATGCAAGGCGCGGCCCGGCGTTATCAGCACACCGAAGACGGCCACCTGCACCACGTCATCACCTGTGACGCGCCCCGCGCCGCACTGGACTTCCTTTGCACCTGGCTCAACGCCTCTGCGCCGGGCGGGCTGCTCGCCGAGTTGAAAGCACAACAACTGGCCAGTGCACTGCAGGCGTCCGTGCTGTATCACTTCGCCGGACAAGCCGTGCTGGATATCGACTTCACGCTCGGTACCGCAGATAAACCGACGACACAGATTGAGGCGCTGTTGCACGACTGGCTGAGCTTTTTCTCACGCAGCGACTGGACGCCACTTCGCGAAGAGTCCGCGCTGCTGAACGCCCGCCGACAACAGATCCAGGGCGCATTGGCATTGGCCCGAAACGACAGCGAAGATCTGTGTGAACAAGACATCGCCGCGCTCAAGGCCCTGCTTGAATCACTGCACCTGCCGCCCGCCGAGCACATTTGGCAACTTCCCCCGCCCAACCCGTTCCTGCGCCCACCGGCCAAGGAAGAGCGCGCCGGCCTGATCCGCGGCCAAACCAGCGCCCACCGGGGCCTGCGCACCTTTGCCCAGGACCGCTCGCGGGGTCGCCGCGAGGTATCGGCGCTGGCCTTCAGCCAGGCCTTGGCGGATGACAGCGATGAAGGCGCGCTATACCTGCAATGGCGGTTCGACGCGCCAGTTGCTGCCGCGCTGGAAAACACCTTGCAGCCATTGCGTGAGAGTGCACGTCAGGCGGGCGTTGAAGTGTCCTTCGAAACCACCGGCACTGACTGGCGGGTGACGATGACCGGACTGCACGAGCCCATGCCAGCCGTGCTGGAGGCCTTGGCGCAAAGCCTGAACCTGCCGCAAGAGGCGGTCATTGCCCCAGCGCCAATGATTCCAATCCGGGCGTTGCTCAAGGCGCTGCCCTCGTGCTGCGCCAACGGCAATGTCGAGACACGTGAGCAGCCTGCATCCTGGGCCACCGCACGCTGGCATGGCCTGGGCCTGGGTTTGCCCGCCGCGACTGAAACGCTGATCAAGGCCGCCGCTGCTCGTCTGCCAGGCCAACCTGCCCACCTCGAACCACCTCAGCAGACCTTCAGCGGTCAACGCGTGTGGCATGCGATAAAAACCGATTCCCCTGAAGCCGCCTTGCTGCTGTTTTGCCCGACACCGAGCCCGTCGCTGGCCGACGAAGCGTCGTGGCGACTGCTGGGACACCTGCTCCAAGGGCCGTTCTACCAACGCCTGCGGGTCGAGTTGCAGTTGGGCTACGCGGTCTTCAGCGGTGTCCGACAGATAAACGGACAGACCGGCCTGTTATTTGGCGTGCAGTCTCCCAGCGTGTCCCTGGAAGGCATCGTTGAACACTTGAACACCTTCCTGGGCCAACTGCCGGCATTGGTCGGCACCAGCGAAGACCTGGACAATATTGCCCTTGCCCAACAGTTTTCACCTCAAGCGTTGCCGGTCGCCCAAGCCGCCGAACTGCTGTGGCACGCACACTTGGCCGGCCATCCGTCGGCTTATCTCACCCATCTTCAACAGTTGATCCAAGGCCGCAGCCGTGAGGACGTGCTGCTGGCCGCCCAGCAACTGAACGACGCCCAAGGAGGCTGGCGCTATGTGGCCAACGGCCCACAAACCTCGAACGTGTGAAGGCCGGCAGGTCGATCATTGCCAACTCTGCAACAGGCTTTTTCCACCAAGACAGCGCTAACTTGCCAAGAATTGAGTAACATTCCTACGCACACATCTGAACATCTCCGACTGGAGGTGGACTATATGTATTACTTGGTAGTAAACGTCCCATCCCTTCGTAGGAGTATGAATATGACTTGGTCCAAACCTGCTTACACTGATCTGCGCATCGGCTTCGAAGTCACCATGTACTTCGCCAGCCGCTAATCCGCTGGGTAATACAACGCCTCGGTTCGCCCGGGGCGTTTTTGTTTTGAGCTTTGCGTGATGGAGCAATCATGTTTGTCCAGATTCTAGGTTCCGCCGCCGGCGGTGGTTTCCCGCAGTGGAATTGCAACTGCGTGAACTGCGCAGGCTTTCGTGATGGCAGCCTGCGGGCCCACGCACGTACCCAGTCGTCCATCGCGATTTCCGACGATGGCGTGAATTGGGTGCTGTGCAACGCCTCGCCGGATATCCGCGCACAGCTGCAAGGCTTTGCGCCGATGCAACCCGGCCGCGCCCTGCGCGACACCGGCATCAGCGCGATCATCCTGATGGACAGCCAGATCGACCACACCACGGGCCTGTTGAGCCTGCGCGAAGGCTGCCCGCACCAGGTGTGGTGCACCGACATGGTCCATGAAGACCTGAGCACCGGCTTCCCGCTGTTCACCATGCTCACCCACTGGAACGGCGGCCTGGCCTGGAACCGCATCGAGCTGGACGCCAGTTTCACCATCCCGGCCTGCCCCAACCTGCGCTTCACTCCACTGCCGCTGCGCAGCGCTGCGCCGCCGTACTCGCCGCACCGCTTCGACCCGCACCCCGGCGACAATATCGGCCTGATCGTCGAAGACCTGCGCACCGGCGGCAAACTGTTCTACGCCCCGGGCCTGGGCAAGGTCGACGCGCCGCTGCTGGAGATCATGGCCGGCAGCGACTGTCTGCTGGTAGACGGCACGATGTGGGATGACGACGAAATGCAGCGCCGTGGCGTCGGCACCCGAACTGGGCGCGAGATGGGCCACCTGGCGCAAAACGGCCCCGGCGGCATGCTCGAAGTGCTGGAGCAGTTGCCCGAGCAGCGCAAGGTGCTTATCCATATCAACAACACCAATCCGATCCTCGATGAAGACTCTCCCGAGCGCGCGGAGTTGGTGCGACGTAATGTCGAAGTGGCTTACGACGGCATGAGCATTGAATTGTAGGAGCAGACGACATGACTGACACACCGTTGACGACCGCCGAATTCGAAGCCGCCTTGCGCGCCAAGGGTGCCTTCTACCATATCCATCACCCGTACCACGTGGCGATGTACGAAGGCCGCGCCAGCCGCGAACAAATCCAGGGCTGGGTCGCCAACCGCTTCTACTACCAAGTCAATATTCCGCTGAAGGACGCCGCGATCCTGGCCAACTGCCCAGACCGCGAGATTCGTCGCGAATGGATCCAGCGCTTGCTCGACCACGATGGTGCACCCGGTGAAGACGGCGGCATCGAAGCTTGGCTGCGCCTGGGCCAGGCGGTCGGCCTCGACCCGGATCAATTGCGTTCCCAGGAATTGGTACTGCCCGGCGTACGCTTTGCGGTGGACGCCTACGTCAACTTCGCGCGCCGCGCCAGTTGGCAGGAAGCCGCCAGCAGTTCGCTGACCGAGCTGTTCGCGCCGCAGATCCACCAGTCGCGCCTCGACAGCTGGCCGCAGCATTACCCGTGGATCGACCCGGCCGGCTATGAATATTTCCGCACCCGCCTGGGCCAGGCCCGTCGCGATGTGGAGCACGGTTTGGCGATCACGCTGCAGCACTACACCACCCGTGAAGGCCAGGAGCGCATGCTGGAAATCCTGCAGTTCAAACTGGACATCCTGTGGAGCATGCTGGACGCCATGAGCATGGCCTACGAACTCAAACGCCCGCCGTATCACAGCGTGACCGAGCAGCGGGTCTGGCATAAAGGGATCACCTTATGAGCTTTGATCGCAGCAGAATACCGACCTGGCGCCAGGGCTATCGCTACCAGTACGAGCCCGCGCAAAAGGGCCATGTGCTGCTCTACCCAGAGGGCATGATCAAGCTCAATGACAGCGCCGCATTGATCGGCGGTTTGATCGACGGCGAGCGCGACGTGGCGGCGATCATCGCCGAGCTGGATCAGCAATTCCCCGGCGTGCCTGAGCTGGGTGACGACATTGAGCAATTCATGGAGGTCGCCCGTGCTGAGCACTGGATCACCCTTGCCTGAAAAACCGGCTGTCGGTTTGCCGCTGTGGCTGTTGGCCGAACTGACCTACCGCTGCCCGTTGCAGTGCCCGTACTGCTCCAACCCGCTGGATTTCGCCGAGCAGGGCAAGGAGCTGAGCACCGAACAGTGGATCAAGGTGTTTCGCGAAGCCCGGGAAATGGGTGCCGCGCAGTTGGGCTTTTCCGGCGGTGAACCGCTGGTGCGCCAGGACTTGGCGGAGTTGATCGCCGAGGCGCGCAAGTTGGGGTTCTACACCAACCTGATCACCTCCGGCATCGGCCTCACCGAGCAGAAAATCAGCGACTTCAAGAAGGCCGGCCTGGACCATATCCAGATCAGCTTCCAGGCCAGCGACGAACAGGTGAACAACCTGCTGGCCGGCTCGAAAAAAGCCTTCGCGCAAAAACTGGAAATGGCTCGGGCAGTGAAAGCCCACGGCTATCCGATGGTGCTGAACTTCGTCACCCATCGGCACAATATCGACAAGATCGACCGCATCATCGAGCTGTGCATTGCGCTGGAAGCCGACTTTGTCGAACTCGCCACCTGCCAGTTCTACGGCTGGGCGCAGCTCAATCGTGTGGGGTTGTTGCCCACCAAGGAGCAGTTGGTGCGCGCCGAGCGCATCACCAACGAATACCGCGCCAAGCTCGAAGCCGAAGGCCATCCGTGCAAGCTGATATTCGTCACGCCGGATTACTACGAGGAACGCCCGAAAGCCTGCATGAATGGCTGGGGCAGTATTTTTCTTACCGTGACGCCAGACGGAACCGCCCTGCCCTGCCACGGCGCCCGACAGATGCCGGTGCAGTTTCCGAATGTGCGCGACCACAGCATGCAGCACATCTGGTACGACTCGTTTGGCTTCAACCGCTTTCGCGGCTACGACTGGATGCCCGAGCCGTGCAAGTCATGTGATGAAAAGGAAAAGGACTTCGGCGGCTGCCGTTGCCAGGCCTTCATGCTCACGGGGGATGCGAGCAATGCCGACCCGGTGTGCAGCAAGTCCGAGCAGCACGGCATCATCCTTCAGGCACGGGAAGAAGCCGAACACGCCACCCAGACCATCGAGCAACTGGCCTTTCGCAATGAGCGCAACTCACGGCTCATCGCCAAAGGCTAACGGCCTCAGCGCTTGGCGATGATGTACACCGCGTGGATGATGCCTGGGAAGTAACCGCACAAGGTCAGCAGAATGTTCAACCAGAACGCGCCGCCGAAGCCTACTTGCAGGAACACACCCAATGGCGGCAGCAGAATGGCGATGATGATACGAATGATGTCCATGGGTCAGCTCCAAAAAATCGGCTCGTGTGAGCCGTGTAGCTAATCGACCTTGGGCGCTCGTGAGGGTTCAGTGGAATCTGGCACTGGGCCACCCTCAGGCCAGGATTTCCAATCCATGCTTTTGCACGATGCTCAGAAGCTTGAGCGCCATGCCGCTGGGTTGTTTCTCACCCGACTCCCATTTTTTTACCGTGGAGGCGCTGGTGTTCAGGTAACGGGCGAATACGGGTTGGCTGACATGGTTGGTTTCGCGCAGTTGTTTGATCTGTTCGGCCGGGATTTGCACGGGGGCAGTTGCAAAGCACATCTCGTCGAACTCTCGAAGGGTGGTCTTGCTGATCGCACCAATCGAATACAACGCCTTGGCCGATTGATGAACCGACTCCAATGCTTCACTTTCATATTTTCTGGTCATGATGTATCTCCACAAACTCCTTGAAGTCCAGTAGCTGCTGGACATCCGATTCAGTTAAATCTTCATATTTCTTCGCCATCGCACGCAACCCGACCAAATCCTTCTGGCTGATATTGCTTTGATCCTGTTTGGCATACAGAAGCTGATAAACCCAAAAATGTCTGCCCTTGGCCAAGACAATAGACCGATGTCTGTTCTGGTTTAGGCGTTTTTTCCACACCCCGCCTCCCAGGTTGTCTGCTTGCCCTCTTAGCATTTCGCCGAATGCCTCACTCAACTCCAAATCACAAATCCAGGCCTTGCTGGCCGCATCAGCGAAATTGCGTGTTTTAAACAGCCTGAGCCTCATGGATATCCCTTCCTATAAAACATACCACCCAGTGGTACAGATTAGAAATGGAGCACGCGAAAAAGCGTCACGCCCCATCGGCAGTCCTTGCCGACGCCCGCTAAAAAGCCACTATTTTCAAAATCGATCAATCAACGCTTTCAATCCAAAAATTTCACACACAAAAAAACGCCCCCAGCCAAAAGAATCAGGCTGGAGGCGCCGCGTATGCCGCGAGACGGTTCAGGAAAATGGGGTTAAACAGCGATGCCCTTGCGGCATTGCAGTTGTGCGGTGCGCACGCGGGAGAAGGCGCGGGCCAGGCGCAGGAGCATGTCGTCGATGTTGCTTCTGCTCACGGTCAACGCCGGGGTGAAGCGCAGGCAGTCAGGTTGCGGGGCATTGAGGATCAGGCCTTCTTGCAGCGCGGCGTTTACCACGGCATCGGCAGAATCATCCGACAACGTCAGGCCCCACATCAGACCTTGTCCGCGCAGTTGGCCGTGCTCGTAGCGGTAGGCCAGGCGGGCAAGGCCTTCGCCCAGATAAAGTCCGGATTCACGCACGTGCTCAAGAAAACCATGTTCCAGCACCGTGTCGAGTACCGCCGCGCCGGCTGAAGCCATCAGTGCATTGCCGTGATGGGTACCTTCCAGCTCGCCCACTTCGAAACAACACGCGCTACCACGCGCCAGTAGCGCCGCGAGAGGCACGCCGCCGCCCAGGCCTTTGCCGAGGGTGATGATGTCGGCTCGTACGCCGTACTGTTGTTCGGCCAGCAACGTGCCACAACGACCGAGGCCGGTCTGCACTTCGTCGAGGATCAGCAGGATTCCCAGTTCACGGCACAGGCGCTCGACGCCCTTGAGGTAGTGTTCGGTCGCGGGGGTTACGTTGGCGCCCTGGATCGGCTCAAGCAGGATGGCAACGGTTTGCGCATCGACAGCAGCGTGCAGGGCCGGCAGGTCGTTGAAAGGCACATGGCTGAAACCGGGCAGTTGCGGCTCGAAACGGTTTTCCAAGGTCCCGGCCGATGCCGCCAGCGCCGCGAAACTGCGGCCATGGCAACCGTTGCTGGCGCTGATGATGCGATAGGCGCCGCCGCGGTGCAGTTGGCCCCATTTACGCGCCAGCTTGATCGCCGCTTCACAGGCTTCCGCGCCGCTGTTGAGCAAATAAGCCTGGTCGCTGCCGGTGCGGTGGCACAAGCGCTCAACGAGGTTGAGTTGGGCGCGGTTATGCAGGCCCATGCCGGGGTTGATCAGCGCGTGGGTTTGTTCGCTCAAGGCTTTGATCAACACCCGCGGGCTGTGGCCGAGGCTGTTGGCGCCATTGCCTTGGCTGAAGTCCAGATAGGCGCGGTCGTCACTGTCCCACAACCAGGAACCCTGGCCACGCACGAAGACGTGTTGCGGCCGCGCCACCGTGGGCATCAAGGATTCGCTGGAGGGATCATTGCGCGGCGCATCCAGGACCAAATCGTCCAGGCTTGGCGCGGGGCGGCGGATAGAGAACAAGTTCACAGATCCGTCCCGATAGCAACCGAGCCTGGTGCCGACACTGCCGTTGGATTTTTTGACTTGCCTATGTAAACGCTATCAACACAAACACTGTTCATTGCCCGATCCGGCCCTGTAAGCCCTGCGAATAGGCGCTAGACTAGGCGTCTCACAGGCCACAGGCCATTTCGATTTTGCAGCTTTTTCGATAAGAAAGTCTTATGGATTTCAAGCAACTGCGTTATTTCGTCGCGGTATATGAAGAAGGCCATGTGGGCCGTGCCGCCGAACGTCTGTCGATCTCTCAACCGGCGCTGTCACAGCAGATTCGCCAGTTGGAGCAGAACCTGGATGTGAGCCTGTTCGAGCGCAGCAGCAAGCGTCTGCTGCCAACCCTGGCCGCCCACACGCTGTACAACCATGCGCTGCCGTTGATCGATGGCATGCAGCAAGCTGTCGAGGCGCTACGCAACTTCAAAGGCCAGGCCTTGCGCACCTTGGCCATCGGCGTGCTGCAAACCGTGCACACCAGCCTGGTGCCGCAGATGCTTGAGCGGGTGCGCAAGGCCCAGCCGCACCTGGTGGTGCAGATCTATGAACTCACCGGGATTGAGATAGAACGGCGGCTGCTCAACGGCTCGCTGGACATTGGCATCAGTTACCTGCCGCCGCGTCAGCCGGGGTTGCACGGCGTGCTGCTGTATGAGGATGAGCTGAAAGTGGTGATCCCGGACGATCATCCCCTGCGCGAATTCAAGAAAGTCTCGCTGAAACAAGCGGCCGAGTTGCCAATGTTGCTATTGGGGGAAGAGTTTCAAATCAGGCAGATATGGCAGGGCCAGCTCGCCAATCTTGGGCGACGACCGCAAGTACAGGCTGAGCTCAATACCATGGTGGGGATTCTCGACAGCCTGCCCCATACCAAACTGGCAACCGTGCTGCCGGGGCGCTCCCAGGACGAACACAGCAGCCAGATGCTGCTGTGGAAACCCTTGAGTGAACCGCGGGTGCCGCTGAAAGTAGGCCTGGTCTGTCGTGATGTGCAGCGTCAACAGGCGACGGTGGCGTTGCTGCGCACCTTGCTCGAAGACGTGATGAATGCCCCGCAGGCGCCGGCCTGACTTTTTCGCAGGCAAAAGAAAACCCCGCCGAAGCGGGGCTTTGCAGACTGTTTCCCTGACATCCATTTCACTCCGCCGTCCTGGCAGAATCCTACGTGTCCGTGTTGTTGCTTTGCGCTTCCTGCGCGACGTCCATGTGAAGTAGATTATCCGTGGATCCAATTTGGCGATAGAGGACGAATAGCAGTACGTCATGTAAGAGAATGCTTACACGCCCTCCAAACCCTTAGAACAGTGCCTCATCCAGCAGAAACAGTGATTCACTCCCGGCCTTTACCGACGCGCTCAGCGAGTGAATACGCGGCAGCAGGCGTGCAAAATAGAAGCGCGCCGTCCCCAGTTTGCTGGCGTAGAAGTCTTCTTCAGCCTCTTTGCCCAACGCGGCCTTGGCCATACGCGCCCACATGTAGGCGTAGGCCATGTATCCAAACGCATGCAAATACTCCACCGAGGCCGCGCCGATTTCATTCGGGTTGGTCTTGGCGCGATCCAGTACCCAGGCCGTCAGTTCATCCAGGTTATCCACCGCCGCGCTCAGCGGTTTAGTGAACTCGGTTAACCCAGGGCCTGACTCAACGACGAACTGGCGGATCTCATCAGCAAACAAGGTGTAGAACGCCCCGCCGCTGCCCACGATCTTGCGGCCCATCAAGTCCAGGGCCTGAATGCCGTTGGTGCCTTCGTAGATCTGGGTGATGCGCACATCACGCACCAATTGCTCCTGGCCCCACTCGCGGATGTAACCGTGGCCGCCAAACACCTGCTGGCCGAGCACCGTGGTTTCCAGGCCCAGGTCGCTGAGGAACGCCTTGGCCACCGGCGTCAGCAATGCCACCAGGTTATCCGCTCGTTCACGGGCTGCGGCGTCTTCGCTGAACTTGGCGATGTCCAACTGCGTTGCCACGTAGGTGGAGAACGCACGGCCGCCTTCGTTGGCGGCTTTCATGGTCAGCAGCATGCGGCGCACGTCCGGGTGGACGATGATCGGGTCAGCGACTTTGTCTTTCGCCTGGGCACCGGTCGGCGCACGGCTTTGCAAGCGGTCACGGGCATATTCAATCGCGTTCTGATAGGAACGCTCGCCGGACGCCAGGCCCTGGATACCCACACCCAGGCGCTCGTAGTTCATCATGGTGAACATCGCCGCCAGCCCGCGATTAGGCTCGCCCACCAGGTAACCCACGGCTGCGTCGAAGTTCATCACGCAGGTCGCGGACGCCTGGATACCCATCTTGTGTTCAATGGAGCCACAGCTCACCAGGTTGCGCGCGCCCAGGCTGCCGTCGGTGTTGACCATGAACTTCGGCACCAGGAACAGCGAAATGCCTTTAGGCCCGGCCGGCGCATCCGGCAGCTTGGCCAGGACCAGATGGATGATGTTTTCGGTGAGGTCGTGCTCGCCACCGGTAATGAAAATCTTGGTGCCGCTGATTTTGTAGGAACCATCCGTCTGCGGCTCGGCCTTGGTACGGATAATCCCCAGGTCGGTGCCGGCATGGGCCTCGGTCAGGCACATGGACCCGGCCCACTCGCCGGAATACATCTTCGGCAGGTAGACCGCCTTGAGTTCTTCACTGGCGTGGGTGTTGATCGACACACACGCACCGGACGTCAACATTGGATACAGGCCAAACGCCAGGCTCGACGAGTTGATCATCTCCTCAACCTGCGCCGACACAGCCTTGGGCATGCCCATGCCGCCAAACGCAGGATCGCCGCCGACGCCGACCCAGCCGCCTTCAGCGTAGGTTTTGTAGGCCTGTGGGTAACCGTCCGGGGTGAACACCGCTGTGTTGTCCCAGCGGCAGCCTTGTTCATCGCCGCTGCGACTGATCGGGGCAATGGATTTGGCGGTGACCTTGCCGGCTTCTTCGAGGATCGCCTCGACGGTTTCGGCGTCGACGGTGTCTGCCAATGCCGGCAATTGGGCCCAGGTGCTGGCGACCTCAAAAACTTCGTTGAGGACGAAGCGCATATCACGCAGCGGCGCTTTGTAATCAGCCATGACAAACCTCGTGGGAACGTGAAAAGTGATTCGATAGGATCGGTTTTACAGGCTCCGAGTGTACCCGAACAACTTTTCAGACACATAGGGTCCACTTGTGACTGATTGGTATTTTTAAGTCATTACAAAGCAAACGCCTCCGCCGGCAGACTCATCAGGCATTCGCTGCCCGCTTCCACCGCTGCACGGTGGGTTGCCGTACGCGGTAGCAGGCGCTTGAAGTAGAACTCGCACGTGGCCAGCTTGGCCTTGGCAAACTCGACATCGTCATGGGCCTGCGCCGCGATCGCCATGCGCAGCCACAGGTAGGCGAGGATGATGTAACCGCTGTACATCAAGTAATCCACGGCAGCGGCGCCCACTTCGTCAGGATTTTTCATCGCGGCCATGCCGACCTGGGTGGTCAGTTCGCCCCACTCTCCGTTCAATTGATTGAGCTGCGCCACAAAGGCCTTGAACTGCGGATGTTCAGCATTCGCGGCGCAGAACTTATGCACAATTTTGGTGAAGCCGCGCAGCAACTTGCCCTGGCTGCCCAATACCTTGCGGCCCAGCAGGTCGAGCGCCTGGATGCCGTTGGTGCCTTCATAGATCGGCGCAATCCGCGCATCGCGGGCCAGTTGTTCCATGCCCCACTCACGGATGTAGCCGTGACCACCGAACACCTGCATGCCGTGGTTGGTCACTTCCAGCCCGGTGTCGGTCATAAACGCCTTGCAGATGGGCGTGAGAAACGCCAACAGGTCTTCAGCGTCCTGGCGTTGAGAGGCGTCGCTGCTCATGTGCGCAGTGTCGAGCAATTGCGCGGTGAAGTAGGTCAGTGCGCGGTTGCCTTCGTTGAAGGCTTTCATGGTCAGCAGCATGCGGCGCACATCGGGGTGCACGATGATCGGATCGGCGGCCTTGTCCGGAGCCTTGGCGCCGGTGAGCGAGCGCATTTGCAGGCGGTCGTTGGCGTATTTGACCGCGCCCTGGAAGCTCGCCTCGCCGTTGCACAGTCCTTGCATGCCGGTGCCCAGCCGCGCGTGGTTCATCATGGTGAACATGCAGTTGAGGCCTTTGTTGGCCTCGCCAATCAAAAAGCCCTTGGCACCGTCGAAGTTCAGCACGCAGGTGGCCGAGGCCTTGATGCCCATCTTGTGCTCGATGGACCCGCAGTGCACCGCGTTGCGTTCGCCGGAATCGGCGTGGAACTTGGGCACGATAAACAGCGAGATGCCCTTGGTGCCCGCCGGCGCGTCCGGCAGTTTGGCCAACACCAAGTGGATGATGTTGGCGCTCATGTCGTGCTCGCCGGCCGAGATGAAGATTTTGCTGCCGGTGACTGCATAACTGCCGTCCGCCTGTGGCACGGCGCGGGTCTTGATCAGGCCGAGGTCGGTGCCGCAATGGGCTTCGGTGAGGCACATGGTGCCGGTCCATTCGCCGGCCGTGAGTTTGCTCAGGAAGGTGTCTTTCTGCTCAGGGGTGCCGTGGGCGTGGATCGCCGACATGGCGCCGTGGGTCAGCCCGGGGTACATACCCCAGGAGGTATTGCTGGAGCCGATCATCTCACTGAGCACCAGACCCAGGGATTGCGGCAAGCCTTGGCCACCGTAGGCCGGGTCCGCCGCCACACCGTGCCAGCCGCCTTCGACGTACTGGGCGAAGGCCTCCTTGAACCCCTCGGGCGTGGTAACGACGCCATTATCGAAATGGCAGCCCTCTTCATCGCCGCTGCGGTTGAGCGGCGAGAGCACGTTCTCGCAGAATCTCGCGCCTTCTTCGAGGATCGCGCTGACCATGTCCGGGCTGGCGTCGGTTGCGCCCAGCGCGGCGTAGTGGCCGTGGAAATCGAACACGTTGTCAATCAGAAAGCGCATGTCGCGCAGGGGAGCTTTGTACTCAGGCATGGTCATGTCTCCGGCAGCAGATAGTCTCAACCTACTGCCGGCGAACGCCGCAAACAATCACTGTAGAACCGCTGAATACAGCGCCATTACTCAACCGGTAGCGCTTTCCATGCGCACTGCGCCACGGCGGGTCTGCCCGGCGGCAATCACACAGTTACGCCCCGCGCCCTTGGCGGCATAGAGTGCCTGGTCGGCAGACTTGAGGACTTCTTCAGGCGTGCGCTGCTCGGCCTGGCGTTCGGCCACGCCGATGCTGACGGTCACCGACACACTCGTCGCGCCGCTGCCCGCCCGGCGCTGACGGCCTTGCTGATCGTCATGAGGGCGGTCCGCGTTGCGTAGCTTGATGTCGTAGTTGGCGACAATTTCGCGGATTTCTTCCAGGTGCGGCATGCACTCATCGAGGGTCTTGCCGGCAAATACCACGGCGAACTCCTCACCGCCGTAACGATAGGCACGCCCGCCGCCGTTGACCTTGGACAGCTTGCTCGCCACCAGACGCAGCACTTGGTCACCCACGTCGTGGCCATGGGTATCGTTGAAGCGTTTGAAGTGATCGACGTCGGTCATAGCCAGCACATAGTTGCGCCCCAGCCGTTGCATGCGCTCGTTGAGGGCGCGGCGCCCCGGCAGGCCGGTCAGTTCATCGCGGAACGCCATTTGATAGGCCTCGTGGGCCACGCCCGCAGCAATCATCAGCATCACCTGGCTACACATGATGTTCAGGGTAAACGGCAGGATGAAGGTTTTCGGCAACATCCAGAACAGCCCCAGCAGCCCGACCAATTGCGCCGCATGCAGCGGGCGCGGTTGGTACCAGTACTGTGCGGCGAGGGTGAGAAAACCGATCAGGAACATCGGATACGACAACTGGATCAGGCTCATCCAAGTGCCGTGCAGCGCCGGCCAGCGAATCTCTGCCAGCCAGTTCAGCACCGCCTGCGGAAAACTCTGTTCCAGAGCCAGCGCCACACTGCCGATGGCCAGCAACACGGCGCAGCGGGCCACGAAGTCGCGGAACAAATGGGTTTTCTCCTGCCACAGCGCGTAGATGCTGAACAGCAGCGGCAACAACAGGCAACACAGATGAAACACCACCGCCGCGTCTTCGCGCACGCGGCCGTTGTCGCGATAGAAATCGGTTTGGGTATCGAGCAGGAAGTAGGCGATGTACACGGTGATCATCAAAAACAGCTCACGCTGGCGCCGATAAACCGCGCAGTACGAACCGCCGAGCAACAGCACCAAGGTGGGCAACACGTTGAACAGTGATGTGAAGAAGACGTTGAGGTCCTTGACGTACGCAGCCGAGAGCCCGGCCAGCAAGAGCAGCAACGAAGGTAGAAAATGACTGAAACGTACAGCGGACACGCGTGACAAGGGTAAAACTCCGACCCGCAAAAAATGATGGCAATGTGCCTTGGACGGAACAGTTAAGCACACCCTGCCTGCCATGTATCACATTGCCATCACTGTAACGGCAGCCGGCGGCAATCCCTGAGCGCTGTGCTGTGTTTTTTATCCTCCAAAAAAAACCGCCGCTCCCAAAGGAAGCGGCGGTTTCAGGTAAACCCGGTGAGGCTTAGTAAGCCAGGCCGAAGTCTTCCTCTTTCATGTCCATCAGGTTGTTGGCGCCCGACAGCATGGTTGCCTTGTGCGCCAGAGTACGCGGCAGGATGCGCTGGAAGTAGAAGCGCGCGGTCTGCAGCTTGGCGGTGTAGAAGGCCTCTTCGGTGGTGCCGGCAGCCAGTTTTTCAGCCGCCAGGCGGGCCATGTCGGCCCAGAAGTAAGCCAGGCACGCGTAACCGGAGTACATCAGGTAATCCACCGAGGCGGCGCCGACTTCTTCACGGTCTTTCATCGCGGCCATGCCGACCTTCATGGTCAACTCGCCCCACTCTTTGTTCAGTGCAGCCAGCGGTGTTACGAACTCCTGAACGGCGGCGTTGCCTTCGTTGGCCTGGCAGAACTTATGCACGATCTTGGTGAAGCCCTTGAGCGCTTCGCCCTGGGTCATCAGCACTTTACGGCCGAGCAGGTCCAGCGCCTGGATACCGGTGGTGCCTTCGTACAACATCGAAATGCGGCTGTCGCGAACGTTCTGCTCCATGCCCCACTCGGCGATGAAGCCGTGGCCGCCGTAGATCTGCACGCCATGGTTAGCCGCTTCAAAGCCGACTTCGGTCATGAACGCCTTGGCGATCGGGGTCATGAAGGCCAGCAGGCCGTCGGCCTGTTTCTTGGCTTCGTCGTCGGTGCCGTACTTGACGATGTCCACTTGCTTGGCGGTGAAGTACACCATCGCACGGTTGCCTTCAGCGAAGGCTTTCATGGTCAGCAGCATGCGGCGCACGTCGGGATGCACGATGATCGGGTCAGCAGCCTTGTCCGGTGCTTTCGGGCCGGTCAGGGAGCGCATTTGCAGGCGATCGCGAGCGTATTTCAGGCCGCCCTGGAAGCCGATCTCGGCGTGGGACAGGCCTTGCAGTGCGGTGCCCAGGCGCGCGGTGTTCATAAAGGTGAACATGCAGTTCAGGCCTTTGTTCGCCGGGCCGATCAGGAAACCGGTGGCCGCATCGAAGTTCATCACGCAGGTGGCGTTGCCGTGGATGCCCATCTTGTGTTCCAGGGAGCCACAGGACACCGCGTTGCGCTCACCCACCGAACCGTCGGCGTTGGGCAGGAACTTCGGCACGATAAACAGCGAGATGCCTTTGGTGCCGGCCGGCGCGTCCGGCAGGCGGGCCAGTACGATGTGGACGATGTTGTCGGCCATGTCGTGCTCACCGGCCGAGATGAAGATCTTGGTGCCGGAGACTTTGTAGGAACCGTCGGCCTGAGGCTCGGCCTTGGTGCGCAGCATGCCCAGGTCGGTGCCGCAGTGTGGCTCGGTCAGGCACATGGTGCCGGTCCATTCGCCCGACACCAGTTTGGTCAAGTAAGCCTCTTGCTGCTCGGGAGTACCGTGCTCGGAGATGGTGTTCATCGCACCGTGGGACAGGCCCGGGTACATGCCCCACGACCAGTTGGCGGCGCCGACCATTTCACTCACCGCCAGGCCCAGGGATTCCGGCAGGCCTTGGCCGCCGTGTTCCACGTCGTGGGCCAGGCTAGGCCAGCCGCCTTCGACGAATTGCTTGTAGGCTTCTTTGAAACCCGTCGGCGTCTTAACGCCTGACTCACTCCAGGTGCACCCTTCGATGTCGCCCACGCGGTTCAGCGGTGCCAGCACTTGTTCACAGAACTTGGCGCCCTCTTCAAGGATGGCGTCAACCATGTCCGGAGTAGCGTCCTGGCAAGCCGGCAGGCTCTGATAGTGCGCTTCATAACCGAGCAGTTCGTCACGAACGAAGCGAATATCACGCAAGGGGGCCTTGTAGTCAGGCATAGCGATAAACCTCTGCTGATGTAGCTGGAATGAACAACCGCGTGGAATGTGTTGTGGCGGTCAAACAGGTGTTTGAAACATACGTTTACGACCTGGGGATGTCAAGCGTCGTCCAAGCGCCGTTTGTCATGACGTGGATCAACCCAGGCGCAACAAGGCCTGCGGCGAGATACCACATCAAAGAGAGTGTAGAGAGGGTTCAGGATAAAACAGGGCAAATGTGGGAAGGGGCTTGCCCCCCTCCCACACTTTTAGATCAGGCGTAGGTGTCGATCAGAGTACCGAGCATTTCGTCGGAAGCCTTGGCGACTTTGACGCCCAGCTCCACCTGAAACTTGCCTTCGGCCAGTTCCACCATATTGCTGGCGGAGTTGGTCGGCTGGCCACGGTTGACCGCCTGCAAGCGATCATTCTGGGCATCCGAAGGTTGGCTGGTGGCTGCACTGGCGATCTTGCCAGCGGCCTGGTCGACACGGCTTTGCCCGGACTGAATGGTATTCAGGCCCGAGTAAAACGCGCTGCTTCCAGAGATTTCCATGGCGTAAGCCTGCCTTTAGAGAATCGTGAACGCTGATTGAAGCAGAGAACGTGGCAAAACGCCCGTCAAAAACACTAATAGCACAATGCCTTACCGATAGCCAAAATCAGTCAAGCAAGTCCAACTGCAAGTATTCCGCCACGGCTTCGGCGCCGGCATGCTTGAGTTTGGGCACGCGCCCCAGGCACGGTGCGGGCAACCGTTCGGCCAAGGTGGCGAGGTTTTCCTCCAGGCGGGAAGTCTTGGGGTCGATGATGTTCGCGACCCAACCCGCCAGCGCCAAACCGTCCCGTGCGATGGCTTCGGCGGTGAGCAAGGCATGGCTGATACAGCCCAGACGCACGCCCACCACCAGGATCACCGGCAGTTTGAGCGCGATGGCCAGGTCCGACAGATTGGCCTGGTCAGCCAGCGGCACGCGCCAGCCGCCCGCGCCCTCGATCAAGGTGAAATCCGCGTGCCGCGCCAGAACCAGTTGCATGGGCTTGAGCAGCGATTGCACCGTCAGCGAAACACCGGCCTCCCGCGCCGCCAGATGAGGGGCTATAGCCGGTTCGAACGCCACCGGATTGACCTCGGCATAACTCAACGGCAATGAGCATTCGGCCAGCAGCGCCAGGGCATCGGCATTGCGCAGGCCGTTGGGGGTCACGGCACAACCGGAGGCCACGGGTTTGCCGGCGGCGGTGCTTTTGCCGGCTTGGCGGGCGGCATGCAGGAGGCCGGCGGCGACGGTGGTCTTGCCGACATCGGTGTCGGTGCCCGTAATGAAATAAGCGACGCTCATTGAGGTTTCTCCAGTACGGCATACACCACTTGATAAGTCGCCGGCAGGCCCTGGGCCTGGCGGAACCGCTCATAAGCCTCGACCAGTGCCACAATCCGCGCCCGGCCAGTCAACCCGCCGGGGCGGCCGGGGTTGAGGTTGTGTGCACCGAGGGCCTTCAATTCATGGGTCAGGCTGCGTACATCCGGGTAATGCAGCACATGGGGCTGGCGCTCCAGGCTGACCACGCGCAAACCGCTGGCCGCGCACAGTTGCTGGTAAGCCTCGAAGGTGCGGAAGCGATTGACGTGCACCAGGCCATCGGCGGCGCGCCAGCTTTCGCGCAGTTCATCCAATGTGCCCACGCACAAACTCGCAAACGCCAACACCCCGCCCGGTTGCAGCACGCGATGGGCCTCGCTGAGCACCGCATCGAAGTTCGCACACCATTGCACCGCAAGGCTGGAGAAGATCAGCTCAAAGCGCTCGGCGTTCAGCGGCAAGCGTTCGGCATCCCCCGCGATGAAGTGCTGCGCGCCACCCAAGGGCCGCGCATGGTTGAGCATGCCTTCGGCGATATCCAGGGCCACGCCCTGACTGGCGGGCAATAAATCCCCCAGCACGCGACTGAAATACCCCGTACCACATCCCATATCCAGCCAACGACGTGGCGCACAGGCTGACGGCAGGCGGGACAGCAACGCGTGCCCCACAGCGCGCTGCAACTCGGCGACGCTGTCGTAACTGGCCGCCGCACGGGAAAACGACGCCGCCACCTGGCGCTTGTCTGGCAAGGCACCCGGCAGAGGGGGGTGGGATAGATCAGTCATCGACACACTCATGCAAAAAAGCCTGGATGGCCCCCGCTACACCGTGGGGGTCTTCCAGAAGAAACGCGTGACCGGCCTGTTCAATCAGACCGATTTCAACATCGGGCAGCAGCGCCAGCAGGTCGCTGGCGGCTTCGGCGGGCACCAAGCCGTCCATACCGGCAAACAGATGCAACTGCGGGCCGCGATAGGCCAGCAAGGCTTCGCGGGTGTCCAGTTGCGCAAGCAGTTCAAGACCGGTCATCAAAATGGCGGACGGCGTCTTCGGCGCGCCGCTGACCAACAACCGCGCGAGCCCGCGAGGGTCTGCGGCGCCTTTGGCACACAACAGGCCGAAGCGCTTGAGCGTGACCTGGGAGTCCGCGTGGCACCCGGCGAGAAACGCATCGAAGGTCTCGGCGGGCATCGCACTCGGCCAACTGTCGTGGGCGACAAAACACGGGTTGCTCGCCAGGGTCAGCAAGCCACAGCAGCGTTCACCGCGTCGCGCCGCCAATTCAGAGGCCAGCATGCCGCCCAGCGACCAACCGCCAAGCCAGGTGTTGTCCGGCAAGGTGGCGTTGAGTTCATCCAACCATTCGCCGAGATCGCTGGCGTCCAGCGCCGGCAACGGCTCGATCTGTACGTGCAGATGCTCGTCCAGCCCCTGCAATGCGGCGGCCAATGGTTCCAGCGGCGATACGCCAAGGCCCCAGCCGGGCAGCAATATCAGTCGATCACGCATGGTCGGGCTCCAGGGCGCCTGGCAAGCGGAAACACTCTTCCAATGCGTTTAACAATAGCTGCACCTGCGCCTCGCTGTGGGCCGCCGTCAATGTCACGCGCAAACGGGCGCTGCCGACGGGCACGGTGGGCGGGCGGATCGCGGTGACCATCAGGCCACGCTCGCGCAGCATCCGGGACAAACGCACGGCCCTGGCGCTGTCGCCGATCAGGATCGGCTGGATCGGTGTAAAGCTGTCCATCAAGTCCAGGCCAAGCTGCTCGGCGCCGTGGCGGAACTGACGGATCAGGCCGCTGAGGTGTTCACGCCGCCAATGCTCGGTGCGCAGCAGTTCCAGGCTTTTCAACGTGGCGCAGGCCAGCGCCGGTGGTTGGCTGGTGGTGTAGATATAGGGGCGAGCAAACTGGATCAGGCTTTCGATCAAGTCTTCACTGCCCGCCAAAAACGCGCCGGAGGTACCGAAGGCTTTGCCCAGGGTGCCGACCAATACGGGCACGTCTTCCTGGCTCAAGCCGAAATGCTCGACGATGCCTGCGCCGTTGGCACCCAGCGGGCCGAAGCCATGGGCGTCGTCGACCATCAGCCAGGCGCCTTTGGCCTTGGCTTCACGGGCCAGGGCGGGCAAGTCAGCCAAATCGCCGTCCATGCTGAACACGCCATCGGTGACTACCAACGTGTTGCCGGTGGCTTTCTCCAGGCGCTTGGCCAGGCTGGCCGCGTCGTTGTGCAGATAGCGATTGAAGCGCGCCCCGGACAGTAAGCCCGCATCCAGCAACGACGCGTGATTGAGCCGGTCCTGCAGCACCGTGTCGCCCTGCCCCACCAGCGCCGTGACCGCGCCCATATTGGCCATGTAGCCGGTGGTAAACAGCAGCGCACGCGGGCGACCGGTCAGGTCAGCCAGCGCCTCTTCCAGCTCATGATGCGGCGTGGCATGCCCGACCACCAGGTGCGACGCGCCACCGCCCACGCCCCAACGGGAAGCACCGGCGCGCCAGGCTTCGATCACTTGCGGGTGATTGGCCAGGCCCAGGTAGTCGTTATTGCAGAAGGCGAGCAACGGTTGGCCGTCGACCACCACTTCAGGGCCTTGAGGGCTCGCCAGCAATGGGCGTTGGCGGTAAAGGTGTTCGGCACGGCGGGCAGCGAGGCGCGCAGAGAGATCGAAAGACATGCTGGCCTCGGTTTAACAGGATTAACTCAGTCGAGAATGTCGGACGGGCTGCTTCGCAGCCCCGCGCAGGACAAGCCTGCTCAACACAGCAAGCCGGCTCCTACAGGGTCCGAATCAAACAGCAGCGTTGTAGAACTGCTCGCTGCTCTTCTGCTCCACCAATGCCTGCTCGATCGCCGCCTGATGCACTTCATCGGCGTGCTCTTCACGGGCTTCCGGCAGGATGCCCAGGCGCGAGAACAGTTGCATGTCCTTGTCGGCCTGCGGGTTGGCAGTGGTCAGCAGTTTGTCGCCGTAGAAGATCGAGTTGGCGCCGGCGAAAAACGCCAGGGCCTGCATCTGCTCGTTCATGGCTTCACGACCGGCCGACAGGCGCACGTGGGACTGCGGCATCAGGATGCGCGCCACGGCGAGCATGCGGATGAAGTCGAACGGGTCGATATCTTCGGCGTTTTCCAACGGCGTACCGGCCACTTTCACCAGCATGTTGATCGGCACCGACTCTGGATGCTCCGGCAGGTTGGCCAACTGGATCAGCAGGTTGGCGCGGTCGTCGAGGGACTCGCCCATGCCGAGGATGCCGCCGGAACAGATCTTCATCCCCGAGTCACGCACATAGGCCAGGGTTTGCAGGCGCTCGCTGTAGGTGCGGGTCGTGATGATGCTGCCGTAGAACTCCGGCGAGGTATCCAGGTTGTGGTTGTAGTAGTCGAGGCCGGCCTGGGCCAGGGCTTCGGTCTGGTCCTGGTCGAGACGGCCGAGGGTCATGCAGGTTTCCAGGCCCATGGCTTTCACGCCCTTGACCATCTGCAGCACGTACGGCATGTCTTTGGCCGACGGGTGTTTCCAGGCGGCGCCCATGCAGAAGCGGGTCGAACCGATGGACTTGGCGCGAGCGGCCTCTTCGAGGACCTTCTGCACCTCCATCAGCTTTTCTTTTTCGAGGCCCGTGTTGTAGTGGCCCGACTGCGGACAATATTTGCAATCTTCCGGACAGGCGCCGGTCTTGATCGACAGCAGGGTCGACACCTGTACACGGTTCGCGTCGAAATGCGCACGGTGTACGGTCTGCGCCTGGAACAAGAGGTCGTTGAACGGCTGCACGAACAGTGCTTTGACTTCGGCCAGGGACCAATCGTGACGCAAGGTGGCGGTGATGCTGGCGCTCATGGGCGATTCCTTGATTATGCTTGGGCTCTCGCTGCGGGAAAGGTAATACCCGCAGGCGCGACACGGATGCTCGGCATATTTAAGGAAGATCCATGCACTGTCAACCTGGACACAAACACCAAGTTTACATCTGGTCAAAAAACACACAAACCTGCTTACTCTGCGACGAAGCCACAGAAACAGCCGATTGTGTGTGCAACGTCTGCGAAACCGAGCTGCCTTGGCTGATGGAGCATTGCGAAATCTGCGCGCTGCCCCTGGCGATGGACGGGTTGGTCTGCGGCCAATGCCTCAAACAACCGCCCGCCTTTAAACAAGTCATCGCGCCCTGGACCTACAGTTTTCCCGTGGACACCCTGATCAGCCGCTTCAAGCACCAGGCACGCTGGCCACTCGGGCATCTGCTGGGGCACTTACTGGGAAAATACCTGCAACATCGCTTCGACAACCACGAACTCATTCGCCCGGACGCACTGCTGCCGGTGCCCATGGCGAGCCAGCGCCTGCGCGAGCGCGGTTATAACCAGGCGCTGATGCTGGCGCGCTGGCTCAGCGCCGACCTGACTATCCCCTGCAATGAACACGTGTTGTTGCGCCCCCATGAAACCCTGGCGCAACAGAACCTCGACGCCAAGAGCCGCAAACGCAACCTGCTCGACGCCTTTGCCCTGGCCCCTGATGCGCAGGTACAAGACCGCCACTTCGCGCTGGTGGACGACGTACTCACCACCGGCGCTACCGCCCACAGCCTGGCGCGGCTGTTGATCAGCGCCGGAGCGCGGCAGGTGGATGTGTACTGCCTGGCCCGCACCCCCAAGCCTGGCACTTGACTCTCATGCCGCACGGCCGCAACGTCCGCTCATCCCAACACAGCGTATGCCCATGTCTCTCCCGACTTTGCTCAGCCAACATATCGTCCGCCGCCCCCAGCGCATCGCCCTGCTGGGGCATATCGCCGAACAGGGCTCCATCACCCGCGCCGCCAAAAGTGCTGGCTTGAGCTACAAGGCCGCGTGGGATGCCATCGATGAACTGAACAACCTCGCGCAAAAACCCCTGGTAGAACGCAGTGTCGGCGGCAAAGGCGGTGGCGGTGCCAAACTCACCGCCGAAGGCGAACGGGTGTTGCGCCTCTACCAACGCCTGCAAGCGTTACAGGCCGAGGTGCTGGGTTCGGACGAAGCCGCCAGTGACTTCAATCTGTTGGGCCGCCTGATGCTGCGCACCAGTGCACGCAACCAGCTGCATGGCCAGGTCAGCGCGATTGAAAGCCACGGCCGCAATGATCTGATTCATTTGCAACTCGCGGGTGGGCTGACCCTCACAGCCCAAATCACCCATGACAGCACGCAACGGCTGGAGCTGGAGATTGGCGTGGAAGTCGTCGCACTGATCAAGGCCGGCTGGCTGGAATTGCTCGCATCGCACAGCGCTGCAACACTCGGACACAATTGCATGAGCGGTACGGTAGACGCCATTCTCCACGCCGAGGACGGCCCCAGCGAAGTGCGCATCGCCCTGCCCAATGGCCCGGTTTTATGCGCCCTGGCGCAGCCCGACGTACTCAAGGCCCTGGACGCCACCGAAGGCCGGGAGATCCACGTGCAATTCGCCCCCAGTCATGTATTGCTCGGTACGCCAGTCTGAGCCGCAGAGTTCTTCAAACTGCAACAACTTCGTCACACCCGCTCCTTATGGTGTCTGCAAAAACCGCAGGGAGCCTGAGATGAGCCTATTAGAAGAAAACCAAGCCACCGACCTTGAGCAGATGGTTGGCCTCACCCGCCGCCGCTTTATCGGCGCCGGCGCCTTGTGCGGTGCCGCGATGTTCCTGGGCGGCAACCTGTTGAGCCGCAGCGCCCTGGCCGTGAATGCCGCTTCCGCCAGCCCGCTGCTGGGGTTTGCCAGCATCGCCGCCGCGACCAGCGACACCATCACCTTGCCGCCGGGCTACAGCGCCTCGGTGTTGATCAGTTGGGGCCAGCCGCTGCACAAGAGCGCGCCGGCCTTCGATCCGTCCGGCAACGGCACGGCCAAGGCCCAGGAGCAACAATTCGGCGACAACAACGACGGCATGAGCCTGTTCGCCTTCCCTGGCGACGACAACCGCGCGCTGATGGCGATCAACAACGAATACACCAACTACCGCTACCTCTACGCCCACAGCGGCGCGCCGCAATCGGCCGAAGACGTGCGCAAGGCCCAGGCCAGCGAAGGCGTGTCGGTGATCGAAGTGCGGCGCAAGGGCGACACCTGGCAGTTCGTCCAGGATTCACGCTACAACCGCCGCATTCACGGCAACTCGCCGATCCGTCTGAGCGGCCCCGCTGCCGGCCACGACTGGCTGAAAACCAGCGCCGACAAATCCGGCAAGAAAGCCCTCGGCACCTTCCAGAACTGCGCCAACGGCATGACACCGTGGGGCACTTATCTGACCTGTGAAGAGAACTTCACCGACTGCTTCGGCAGCAGCAACCCACAACAAACCTTCGACGCCGGGCAGAAACGCTACGGCGTAGTGGCCGCCAGTAAAGAGATCAACTGGCACCTGCACGACCCACGCTTCGACATGGCCAAGAACCCCAACGAACTCAACCGCCATGGCTGGGTAGTGGAAATCGACCCGTTCGACCCGCAATCCACCCCGGCCAAACGCACGGCCCTGGGCCGCTTCAAACACGAAAACGCCGCCCTCGCCGAAACCCGCGATGGCCGCGCCGTTGTGTACATGGGCGACGATGAGCGCGGCGAGTTCATCTACAAGTTCGTCAGCCGCGACAAGATCAACCACAAGAACCCCAAGGCCAACAAAGACCTGCTCGACCACGGCACCTTGTATGTGGCGATCTTCGACGCGGGCGATGGCGATGCCGACCATCCAAAAGGCAAAGGCCAATGGGTTGAGCTGACCCATGGGAAAAACGGCATCGACGCCAGCACGGGCTTTGCCAATCAGGCCGAAGTGCTGATCCATGCGCGCCTGGCCGCCAGCGTGGTCAAAGCCACGCGCATGGACCGCCCGGAGTGGATCGTGGTCAGCCCCTCCGATGGCCAGGTCTATTGCACCCTGACCAACAACGCCAAGCGCGGCGAAGACGGCCAATCCGTGGGCGGCCCCAACCCACGGGAGAAAAACGTCTACGGTCAGATCCTGCGCTGGAAAGCCAATGCCGATGACCACGGCGCGGCCGATTTCAGCTGGGATTTGTTTGTGGTGGCCGGCAACCCCGGCGTACACGCGGGCAAGCCCAAGGGCGGCTCGTCCAACATCAACCCGCAGAACATGTTCAACAGCCCCGACGGCCTGGGTTTCGACAAGGCCGGACGCCTGTGGATCCTCACCGACGGCGACTACAGCAACGCGGGCGACTTTGCGGGGATGGGTAACAACCAGATGCTCTGCGCCGACCCGGCGACCGGTGAAATCCGTCGTTTCATGGTCGGGCCGGTGGCGTGCGAGGTAACGGGGATCAGCTTTTCGCCGGATCAGAAAACGCTGTTTGTGGGGATCCAGCATCCGGGGGAAACCGGCGGTTCGACGTGGCCGGAGCATCTGCCGAATGGGAAGCCGCGGTCTTCGGTGATGGCGATTCGCAGGGATGATGGCGGGATCGTCGGCGCCTGATAGGGCCCCATCGGGGGCAAGCCCCCTCCCACATGGGAACGCATTTCAAATGTGGGAGGGGGCTTGCCCCCGATGGCGATACTCAAGTCGCCCCCTATCTCAAGCCCGGTGCGTTACCATACTCGGCCGGACGCGGCGCCCTGCTGCCCGCAGGAGTTCCCATGGCCCATCCGTTTGAAACCCTCACCCCTGACCTGGTGCTCGACGCCGTCGAAAGCATCGGTTTTCTCAGTGATGCTCGCGTCCTGGCGCTCAACAGCTACGAAAACCGCGTGTATCAGGTGGGCATCGAAGACGGCGAACCGCTGATCGCGAAGTTCTATCGCCCCCAGCGCTGGACCAACGACGCGATTCTCGAAGAACACCGCTTCACCTTCGAACTGGCCGAATGCGACGTGCCGGTCGTCGCGCCACTGATCCACAACGGTGAAAGCCTGTTCGAACACGAAGGTTTCCGCTTCACCCTGTTCCCTCGCCGTGGCGGCCGCGCGCCGGAGCCCGGCAACCTTGATCAACTGTATCGCCTCGGGCAACTGCTCGGCCGTTTGCACGCGGTGGGCTCCACCCGCCCGTTCGAACACCGCGAAGCCCTGGGTGTGAAGAACTTCGGTCACGACTCACTCAACACATTGCTTGAAGGCAATTTCATTCCCAAAAGCCTGCTGCCGGCCTACGAGTCTGTGGCCCGCGACCTGCTCAAGCGCGTGGAAGAGGTCTACAAGGCCACGCCGCACAAGAACATCCGCATGCACGGCGATTGCCACCCCGGCAACATGATGTGCCGTGACGAGATGTTCCATATCGTCGACCTGGATGACTGCCGCATGGGCCCGGCGGTGCAGGACCTGTGGATGATGCTCGCCGGTGACCGTCAGGAATGCCTGGGCCAACTGTCGGAATTGATGGACGGCTATCAGGAATTCCACGACTTCGACCCGCGTGAATTGGCGCTGATCGAACCGCTGCGCGCCTTGCGCCTGATGCACTACAGCGCCTGGCTGGCACGGCGCTGGGACGATCCGGCGTTCCCCCACAGTTTTCCGTGGTTCGGTAGCGAGCGGTATTGGGGCGATCAAGTGCTGGCGTTGCGCGAGCAACTATCAGCCCTCAACGAAGAACCATTGAAACTGTTTTAACTGCTAGAACAAGGACTCTGCAATGCACGCCGCCAACCCCCGCAAGGGGTACATCCTGGGCCTCAGCGCCTATGTCATCTGGGGCTTGTTCCCGCTCTACTTCAAAGCCATCGCCAGCGTACCCGCCGCCGAGATCATCGTGCACCGCGTGCTGTGGTCGGCGCTGTTCGGCGGCCTGCTGTTGATGGTGTGGAAGCATCCCGGCTGGTTCCGCGAACTGCGCGACAACCCCAGGCGCCTGGCGATCCTGGCCTTGAGCGGAGCGTTGATTGCGGCCAATTGGCTGACCTACGTATGGTCGGTGAACACCGGGCGCATGCTTGAAGCGAGCCTGGGTTATTACATCAACCCGCTGGTGAATGTGCTGCTCGGCATGTTGCTTCTCGGCGAACGCCTGCGTCGTTTGCAATGGGTAGCGGTCGGGCTGGCAGCTGTGGGTGTGGCGCAACAGGTGTGGCAAGTCGGCAGTTTGCCGTGGGTGTCACTGGTGTTGGCGCTGACCTTTGGCTTCTATGGCCTGATCCGCAAACAGGCGCCAGTCAAAGCACTGCCGGGGCTGGTGGTGGAAACCTGGATGCTGGTGCCGATTGCAGTCGCGTGGTTGCTGTTCAACCCGACCGCCCACAGTGCTCAGCTTGAGTTCTGGAGTACATCCGAAGCCTGGTGGCTGGTCGCCGCCGGCCCGGTGACGTTGATCCCGCTGGTGTGCTTCAACGCCGCCGCACGGCATCTGCCCTACACCGCGCTGGGCTTTTTGCAGTATGTTGCGCCGACCCTGGTGTTGCTCGAAGCCGTGCTGCTGTTCGGCGAACACCTGGCGCCCAGCACGCTGCTCGCCTTCGCCTTTATCTGGGCTGGCCTGGTCGTCTACAGCGTCGATGCCTGGCTGACCGTGCGCAAACGCTGATCAAATAACATACAGCATTCTGCAAGCCACAAACGCCGTGGCTTGCAGGCATTAACCCCAAGGTTATCCACAGGCCCATGCAAGTTTTCCATGCATAACCTTGTGGACAGATTATTCCTCGCTGCGCAGCTCCACCATCAAGTCATCCGCCAAGGTTTCCAGGGATAGCTGCAAGCGCTCCAGGGACAACGACGGCGGCACCTGCAACAACGCTTCGGCGCTGAACAACGGATCGCCACTCATGGGGGCCGGGCGCACATCCGTGCTCAAGCGCTCCAGGTTCACGCCTTGCTGGCTCAACAGGGCCGTGATCTCACGCACGATGCCCGAGCGGTCATTGCCCACCAATGTCATCACAATCGACTTGGACGCCGAGGCCTGCCCGGTACTGCCCTCACCCACCAGCACGCGAATGCCATGTGTGGATAAGTCCTCCAGCGCCCCCAACAATGCCTGGCGGCTTTCCGCTGGTACGCTGACCCGCAGGATGCCGGCAAACTGCCCGGCCATGTGGGCCATGCGGCTTTCCAGCCAGTTGCCCCCGTGGGCGGCAATGTTCTGCGCGATGCGCTCGACCAGGCCAGGTTTGTCGGCGGCGATAATTGTGAGTACAAGATGGTCCATGGCGAAGCCCTCTGAATTCAATCTACAAGGTGGACCCGGGAGTCCCCGAAAACAAATCGTGTACCATTTTTATATTTATCTGGAACAATCCAATAGTTTTTTGAGAACATCCCGTTCTCCGCTGTGACCGTACGACCAAAGTGGGTCGCTAAACGACGTATTTAGTCTAATTTTCACAACCGCAAGTCATCATGTAGTATGCGCAACTTGGCACTACATAATGAAAATCTAAAAAGCGCTTAAGCTGTGCAGAGTGAGGCAAGCAATGACTGAACACGTTCAAGTCGGTGGCCTGCAGGTCGCCAAAGTCCTGTTCGACTTCGTGAACAACGAAGCCATTCCCGGCACCGGCATCACTGCCGACCAGTTCTGGGCCGGCGCCGACAAGGTCATCCACGACCTGGCACCGAAGAACAAAGCCCTACTCGCCAAACGCGATGATTTCCAGGCGCGCATCGACACCTGGCACCAGACCCACGCCGGCCAGGCCCACGACCCGGTGGCCTACAAAGCCTTCCTGCAAGACATCGGATACCTGCTGCCAGAAGCCGCAGACTTCCAGGCCTCGACCCAAAACGTCGATGACGAAATCGCCCGCATGGCCGGCCCACAGTTGGTGGTGCCGGTGATGAATGCCCGTTTCGCCCTCAACGCCTCCAATGCGCGCTGGGGTTCGCTGTACGACGCGCTGTACGGCACCGACGCCATCAGCGAAGCCGACGGCGCCGAGAAGGGCAAGGGTTACAACAAGGTGCGTGGCGACAAGGTCATCGCCTTCGCCCGCGCCTTCCTTGACGAAGCCGCGCCGCTCAGCGCCGGCAGCCACGTCGACTCCACCGGTTACAAGATCGTCGACGGCACGCTGATTGTCAGCCTCAAGGGCGGCAGCAACAGTGGCCTGCGTGACGATGCCCAGTTGATCGGTTTCCAGGGCCCTGCGGCCGAGCCGATTGCGATCCTGCTGAAACACAACGGCCTGCACTTCGAAATCCAGATCGACGCCAGCACGCCCGTCGGCCAGACCGATGCCGCCGGCGTCAAAGATGTGCTGATGGAAGCCGCGCTGACCACCATCATGGACTGCGAAGACTCCGTCGCCGCGGTGGATGCAGACGACAAAGTGGTGATCTACCGCAACTGGCTCGGCCTGATGAAGGGCGACCTGGCCGAAGAAGTGGCCAAGGGCGGAAAAACCTTCACCCGTACCATGAACGCCGACCGCGTTTATACCGGCGTGGATGGTCAGGACGTGACGCTGCACGGTCGCTCGCTGTTGTTCGTGCGCAACGTGGGTCATCTGATGACCATCGATGCGATCCTCGATAAAGACGGCAACGAAGTGCCGGAAGGCATCCTCGACGGCCTGGTCACCAGCCTCGCCGCGACCCACAGCCTCAACGGCAACAACACCCGCAAGAACAGCCGCACTGGTTCGGTGTACATCGTCAAGCCGAAGATGCACGGCCCGGAAGAAGCTGCGTTCACCAACGAGCTTTTCGGTCGCATCGAAGACGTGCTGAACCTGCCGCGCAACACCCTCAAGGTCGGGATCATGGACGAGGAGCGCCGCACCACGGTCAACCTCAAGGCCTGCATCAAGGCGGCCAGCGAGCGCGTGGTGTTTATCAACACCGGCTTCCTCGACCGTACCGGTGACGAAATCCACACCTCCATGGAAGCCGGCGCGATGGTGCGCAAGGCTGCCATGAAGGCCGAAAAATGGATCGGCGCCTACGAAAACTGGAACGTTGATATCGGCCTGAGCACCGGCCTGCAAGGCCGTGCGCAGATCGGTAAAGGCATGTGGGCGATGCCCGACCTGATGGCGGCGATGCTCGAACAGAAAATCGCCCACCCATTGGCCGGCGCCAACACCGCCTGGGTGCCCTCGCCGACCGCCGCCGCGCTGCACGCGTTGCACTACCACAAGGTTGATGTATTCGCCCGCCAGGCCGAGCTTGCCAAGCGCGAGCGTGCGTCGGTAGACGACATCCTGACCATTCCTCTGGCCAGCAACACCGATTGGTCCGACGAAGAAATCCGCAACGAGCTGGACAACAACGCCCAGGGCATCCTGGGTTATGTGGTCCGTTGGATCGACCAGGGCGTCGGCTGCTCGAAAGTGCCGGACATCAATGATGTGGGCCTGATGGAAGACCGCGCCACCCTGCGCATCTCCAGCCAGCACATCGCCAATTGGCTGCGCCACGGCATCGTCAACCAAGACCAGGTCATGGAAAGCCTCAAGCGCATGGCGCCGGTGGTGGACCGTCAGAATGCCGGGGATGCGCTGTACCGCCCACTGGCTCCGGATTTCGACAGCAACATCGCGTTCCAGGCAGCGGTGGAGTTGGTGATTGAAGGGAATAAGCAGCCTAATGGGTATACCGAGCCGGTGCTGCACCGTCGGCGTCGGGAGTTCAAGGCTAAAAACGGCCTGTAAATGAAAAAGCCCTGATCGTGAGATCAGGGCTTTTTCTTTGGGGCTTGTAGTGACCAGACTTGCCCCCGATGAGGCCGGCACAGCTACCGACACGCTCAGGAAGCCATCCCCAACTCCCGCTTCACCAGCTTCGCCAACTTCACGCTATCAATCGGCTTGAGCAAAAAATCCACCACGCTCAAATGCATGGCATCAATCACGTCCGGGGCTTCGGCATCGCCGGACATAATGATGATCGGCAGCGCCGCACGGGTGGATTCTCGCACTTGTCGGATCAGTTCCAGGCCATTGCTGGGCGCCATGCGCAAGTCGGTGATCAGCAAACCGATGGAACTGCTCGACTTCAATAAATCCCACGCGGCCTCGCCACTCTCGGCCGTCATGCAGCGAATACCGTCCAGCCCCAGGATTTCCGCCAGCAGTTCGCGTGCGTCCTTGTCGTCGTCGACGATCAACACGCGTTGTGGCGGTAAATCAGGCTCCAGCATCACGGCGCTCAGCGCCTCGCGCTCGGCATCACTCAAAATATCGTGGTCGGACATACGGTTCTCAGCAGTTTTCATCAATCCCCCAGCACACTCGTCAGACATCTGCGGAAGGGCGATCAATGTGCACTTCGTCGGAAAGTTTGCCTAGTGGGTGTTCTACGGGGTTTGGACGATATTCATGTAAGGTTTTTCCCTAGGTGTGTGCCGTTTGTATCGACCTAGACTTACGTCCAATGGGCACCCACCGCGTAGGAGCCGACCATGCAGGACGATAACGACAAAAAAACTGCGGTCACTGTTATGAGTAAAGCTGATGCTTTCACGCAGGCGGGTAAAACCGCCGTGTTGCAGAACATCCACGGCACCCTGCAATTCCTGCAACGTTTCCCGCCATTCAATCAAATGGAAAATGCGCACCTGGCGTTTTTGGTTGAACAGTGTCAATTACGCTTCTTCGGCCCCGGCGAGAGCATTCTCAAGCCATCGGGCGGGCCGGTGGAGCACTTCTACATCGTCAAGCAAGGCCGCGTCGTGGGCGAGCGGCCGGAGTCGGCAGAAACCACCTTTGAAATCACCACCGGCGAGTGCTTCCCCCTCGCTGCGCTGCTGGGCGAACGGGCCACGCGCACTGAGCATAAAGCCGCCGAAGACACCTTCTGCCTGCAACTGAACAAACCGGCCTTTATCAAGCTGTTCGCCCTCTCCAGCCCGTTTCGCGACTTTGCCCTGCGTGGCGTCAGCAGCCTGTTGGATCAGGTCAACCAGCAGGTGCAGCAAAAAGCCGTGGAAACCCTCGGCACTCAATATTCGTTGAACACCCGCCTGGGCGAATTGGCCATGCGCCACCCGGTGATGTGCAGCCCGGACACGCCGCTGCGCGAAGCGGTGACACTGATGCACGAGCAACAAGTGGGCAGCATTGTGATTGTCGACGCGCACCAGGCGCCTCTGGGGATTTTTACCCTGCGCGATCTGCGCCATGTGGTGGCCGACGGCACCAGCAATTTCAGCCAGGCCATCGACAGTCATATGACCCAGGCGCCGTTCTTCCTGACCCCGGACCACAGCGCTTTCGACGCGGCAATCGCCATGACCGAGCGGCATATCGCCCATGTGTGCCTGGTCAAGGACCAGCGCCTGTGTGGCGTGGTGTCCGAGCGCGACCTGTTTTCCCTGCAACGGGTCGACCTGGTGCACCTGGCCCGCACCATCCGCAATGCGCCCAGGGTGGAGAACCTGGTGGCGATTCGCGGGGAGATCGGCCAGTTGGTCGAGCGGATGCTCGCCCATGGCGCGTCGTCCACCCAGATCACTCACATCATTACCCTGCTCAACGATCACACCGTGTGCCGGGTGATCGAGCTGACCCTCGCCGAAAAAGGCGACCCCGGCGTGCCCTTCAGTTGGTTGTGTTTCGGCAGCGAAGGCCGTCGCGAGCAAACGCTGTACACCGACCAGGACAACGGCATTCTGTTCGAGGCCAGGGACGCGGTGGAAGCCGCCGAGATTCGCGGTCGGTTGCTGCCCCTGGCGCAGCAGATCAACCAGAGCCTGGCGCTGTGCGGGTTCAGCCTGTGCAAAGGCAACATCATGGCCGGCAACCCCGAGCTGTGCCTGTCGCGGGCGGAATGGGCGCGGCGGTTTGCGGCGTTTATTCGTGAGGCGACGCCGGAAAACCTGTTGGGTTCGAGCATCTATTTTGATCTGCGGGTGGTGTGGGGCGATGAACAGGGTTGCGAGCACTTGCGCCAAAGCGTTCTGGATCAGGTGGCGGAAAACCGGCTGTTTCAACGCATGCTTGCAGAGAATGCCTTGCGCCAACGGCCACCTGTAGGACGTTTCCGTGAATTCGTGCTGACACGCAAAAGCGGTGAAAAGGCCACACTCGACCTCAAAGTGCAGGGGCTCACGCCATTCGTCGATGGAGCGCGCCTGCTGGCGCTGGCCAATGGTATTCACGCCAACAACACCCTGGAGCGCCTGCGTCAGTTGGTGGCCAAGGAGGTCATCGAGCCGCTGGACGGCGCCGCGTATGAAGAGGCGTACCACTTTATCCAGCAAACCCGCATGCAGCAGCACCAGTTGCAGACCCGCGAGAACCAGCCGTATTCCAATCGCGTCGACCCCGACAGCCTCAACCACCTCGACCGCCGCATCCTGCGTGAATCCCTGCGCCAGGCCCAGCGTCTGCAAAGCAGCCTGACGTTGCGGTACCAGCTGTGAGTTGGTTCGACTGGCTACGTACGAAAAAGCCCGGACTCGATGCCGCGCAACAACGGCGCCTGGAGCAACTGTCCAAGCCGGTGCCGCTGGGCGACACCCCATTGCGCGCCCAACGCTGGGTGGTGGTGGACCTGGAAACCAGCGGCCTGAACCTCAACCGTGATCAGGTACTGTCCATCGGCGCAGTGGTGATTGAAGACGGCGCGGTGGATTTCTCCCAGCTGTTCGAGCGCACCCTGCAACGCGCAGAAACAAAACTCAGCCCCAGCGTGTTGATCCACGGCCTCGGCCCCAGCGCCATCGCCGCCGGCAGTGATCCGGTAGAAGCGCTGCTGGACTTCATGGCATTCGTCGGCGACAGCCCATTGCTGGCTTTCCATGCGCCCTTCGACCAGCACATGCTGGGCCGCGCACTCAAGGACAGCCTGGGTTATCGCTTGGCGCACCCGTTTCTGGATGTGGCCGACATCGCCCCGCTGCTGTGCCCCGAGGCGCATATCCGCGAAGCCGGGCTGGATGACTGGATCAACCATTTCCAGCTGCACGTGGGCGAACGCCATCACGCCAGCGCCGATGCCCTGGCCACGGCGGAACTGATGCTGATTCTGTTCAGCCGTGCGCGACAGCAGCACATCGACTCCCCACAGGCGCTGCAGGAGCGTTTGAGCCAATGGAAACGGCGTAAACGAGCGCCATCGTTTTAATGTCATCTCCCGACGGACGCCAATTGCGCCCACCCCACGCCTCTGACACAATCGCGAATAATTCTCGTTAGTTTAAACCCCTTGTTTATTCGGTGATGCCTTGTCGTCGGCCCAGACCCCACACAGTGAGCTTGTTGGCGCGTTGTATCGCGACCATCGTGGCTGGCTGCTGGCCTGGCTGCGGCGCAATGTGGCCTGCCCGAGCCGCGCCGAAGACCTGAGCCAGGATACTTTCATGCGCCTGCTGGGCCGTGACGAGTTGCGCGAACCCCGCGAGCCTCGGGCATTTCTGGTGGCGATCGCCAAAGGCTTGTTGTTCGACTACTTCCGTCGCGCCGCCCTGGAACAGGCCTATCTCACCGAATTGATGCTGATCCCGGAAAGCGAACACCCGTCCCCGGAAGAACAGCAACTGATCCTCGAAGACCTCAAGGCCATCGACCGCCTGCTCGGCAAGCTGTCGAGCAAGGCCCGCGCCGCCTTCCTCTATAACCGTCTCGACGGCCTGGGTCACGCAGAGATCGCCCAGCGCCTCGGCGTGTCGGTGCCTCGTGTGCGCCAGTACCTGGCCCAGGGCATTCGCCAGTGCTATATCGCGCTGTATGGCGAGCCAACGTGAGTGCGATCAGCGCCAAGCCGGTGTCGGCCCGTGTGCTGGATGCGGCGATTGCCTGGCAGTTGTCCCTGGACTCCGGCGACGGCAGCGCCGTAGAACGCGAAGAGTTCAGCAAATGGCTGGCCAGCCATGAAGAACACGCTCGCGCCTGGCGCCAACTGGGCATGCTCGACCAACGCTTCGGCGTGGCCTCGGGCCCGGCGCGGGCGGCATTGCTGCAATCGCGCGAAGGCATTCGCCAGCGGGTGCGCAAGCTCGGCACTGGCCTGGCGAGTATCGCGCTGGTGTGCGGTCTGGCGTTGTTTGCCGGCGAGCGCTATGTGCCGATCCACTATTGGCTGGCCGACCAGCGCACCGCCACCGGCGAACAGCGCACGCTGAAACTGGCGGACGGCACCCGGATCAACCTCAATACCCACAGTGCCATCGACGTGCGTTTTGATGAAAAACGCCGGCTGATCGTGTTGCAGGACGGCGAAATCCTCGTCGAGACCGGCCACAACGATGCGCGCCCGTTCTACGTGCAAACCCGCGACGGCAGCCTGCGAGCGCTGGGCACGCGGTTTATCGTCAAGCGCGAGGAAGGCGCCACGCGATTGAGCGTTTTGCAATCGGCAGTCGCGGCGCAGCCGGAAGCCTTGCACCAGGAACAGATTTTCAAGGAAGGCCAGCAAGTGCTGATGCGCAGTGACGGCCTCGGCCCACTGCTGGCCGTCACCCCCGCCACCGACGCCTGGACCCGCGGCATGCTGGTGGTCGACAACGCCCGCCTGGGCGACGTGGTGGATGAGCTCAGCCGCTACCGTACCGGCTACCTGGGCGTGGACAAAAACGTGGCTGACCTGCGCATCACCGGCAGCTTCCCGCTGCACGACACCACGCTGGCGCTCAACGCCCTGCTGCCGACCCTGCCGGTGCGGATCGAGCAGCACACGCCGTGGTGGGTGACGGTCAAGGGTAAGCCGTAGGGTCTGTGGTCGCTGGGCGATCGCTATCGGGGGCAAGCCCCCTCCCACATTTTTGCGGGAGGGGCTTGCCCCCGATGAGGTCCTCAAACACCCCACAAAAAATATTTTCGCCCTGCCCTATCACTTTTCGATTCTCGTTCGGCACCTAGGCAATTGAGAAATATTTCCATTCAGGAGCCGCCCATGTCCCGCACGCTAGACACCTTGTTGCGCCCCAGCCTGTTAGCCGTGGCCATTGCCCTCAGCGCCCCGCTGGCCAGCACCTCGCTGTTCGCCGCCGAACAGGCGTCCAGCGTGCGTGCCTACAACCTGCCTGCCGCATCGCTGGCCACGACCCTGAACCAGATCGCCAGCCAGGCCGGCCTCGCGCTGACCCTCAACCCGGCGCTGGCGGCGGGCAAGACCTCGGCTCCGGTCAAAGGCCAGTTCGATGCGCAAGGCGCACTGCGCGAAGCGTTGCGTGGCACCGGGTTGCAGTTGGAGCAGAGCAGCGCTGGGACGTTTACCTTGGTGGCGATTCCCGAGGGGGTTGTGGCGTTGCCGGAGACCAGCATCATTGGGCAGGGCGATAGCGAAAGCGCTTGGGGGCCGGTGGAGGGTTACGTCGCCAAACGCACCGCCGCCGGTACAAAGACCGACACCGCACTGGTCGAGGCACCACGCTCGATCTCCGTCGCCACTCGCGAGCAGATGCAAGACCGTAACGTGCAGAATCTGGACGACGCGGTGAAGTACATGCCCGGTATCGTCTCCGCCAGCTACGGCAGCGACACCCGTTACGACTGGATGCGCGTACGCGGCTTCGAACCCACCCAATTCCTCGACGGCCTGCCGCTGCCACGCGGCGTGTACGCCAACCCGAAAGCCGAAACCTGGAACCTCGACCGCCTCGCCCTGCTGCGCGGCCCGGCCTCATCGGTGTACGGCCAGACCCCGCCCGGCGGCTTGCTGGACATGGTCAGCCGCCGTCCAAGTGCCGAACAGAGCAATGCAATCCAGGTGCAATACGGCAGCGACAACTACCGCCAGATCAACTTCGCCAGCACCGGCAAGATCGACGATGAAGGCCAGTTCCTCTATGGCGTCAGCGGCGTGGTACGGGATGCCGGTACTCAGGTCGATCACATCGATAACAAGCGCTACAACATTGCGCCGAGCCTGACTTGGAACATCGACCCGGACACCAAGCTGACCTTCCTGTCGCAGTTCACCCGCGACGATACCGGCACCACCAGCCAGTTCATGCCGATTCAGGGCACCAAGATCAGTTCCCCCCACGGTGAGGTTTCCCACCACAAGAACCTCGGCGACCCGGACTACGAGTTCTACGACCGTACTTATTACGCGCTCGGTTATGCCTTCGAGCATCGCTTCAACGATACGTGGCAGTTCAAGCAGAACCTGCGTTATACCAAGTCGGACCTGTCGTTCCAGCAACTGACCGTGGGTTCCTATGCGTTCTCCCCGGCTGATGCCGCGGGCAGTATCAGCCGGTCCACCACCAACGTTGACGAGGACATCAGCCAGTTCGCTGTGGACAACAACTTCCAGGCCGACTTCGCCACCGGCGACGTCACTCACACCCTGCTGCTCGGCCTGGACCACCAGCGCACCGATACCTCCTATCGCGCGATCTACGGTACTGCCTCGAACATTAATATCTTCGACCCGGTCAACACCGTGCCGACCGTACGCCCGACCACCGTGAAGCCTTTTTACGACTACAATCAGAAAACCGTGCAAACCGGCCTCTATGTGCAAGACCAGATGGCTCTGGACAACTGGCGCCTGACTATGGGCGGGCGTGAAGATTGGGTGCATCAGGGCACAACCTACTTCAACGACAGCGATGCAACCAACACCGACCGTATCAAACACTTCAGCGGCAACGCGGCGCTGAGTTATGTGTTCGATTCGGGCTTCGTACCGTACCTGTCCTACGCCGAGTCGTTCCAACCGGCGAGCAACGCCGATACAAAGGCGACACAGACGTTCAAACCGACGGAAGGCAAGCAGTGGGAACTGGGTATCAAGTACCAGCCACCCGGTTCCAATACCTTGCTGAGCGCGGCGGTCTACGATCTGACTCAGAAGAACGTGCAGGTCACCACCCTCGGTGCTGGCGGCCAGCAAATAAACAGTCAGACCGGCGAAGTGAAGGTCAAGGGTCTGGAACTGGAGGCAGTGTCTGACGTGACCGAAAACCTCAAGGTCATCGCCGCCTACACCCTGGCTAAATCCGAGGTGCAAAAAGGTATCTACAAAGGCAACCGCCTCACCTTGATGCCCAACCAACAAGCCTCGCTGTGGACCGACTACACCTGGCACACCGGCGTGCTCGACGGTTTCGGCATCGGCTTTGGAGCACGCTACACCGGCAACACCTACGGCGACCAAGCCAACACCTGGCTGGGCAAGGCCAATGCCTATACCGTGTTCGATGGTGCGGTGCATTACGACCTCGGCCGCCTGGACAACAGCCTGAAAGGTGCCTCGGTAAAACTGAACGCTACCAACCTGTTCAACAAGGACTACCTTTCCACCTGTGACGCCAACTACTGCTACTTCGGCGACCAACGCAGCGTAGTCGCCAGCGCCACCTACCAGTGGTAATCGGCTGAGTTAACAACCAGGCCGTCCCGTTGGGCGGCTTTGGTGTGTATGAAGGCTAGAAAATGAAAAGCAAAACCATCCGCCGCTGGTCCTTCCTCCACACCTGGACCAGCCTGATCTGCACCGTATTCCTCCTGCTGCTCGCCCTCACTGGCCTGCCGCTGGTGTTTCACCATGAGATCGACCATCTGCTGGGCAACGAGCCCACGCTGGCACAGATGTCTGCCGATACGCCGCAGCTCAACCTGGAGCAGCTTGTCGCCAAAGCAGAGGCCCATCGACCCGGCGAAGCCATGCAATACCTGGCCTGGGACGAGGACGATCAGAACGGCGTGATCGCGATCATGGCCGCCACCGCCGGCACCGAGCCCAATTCGTCCCACACCTTCATGCTCGACGCGCGCACCGGCGATGCGGTGGAAATGCCCTCGGCCAATGGCGGTTTCACGCTGTTCCTGCTACGCCTGCATGTGGATATGTTCGCCGGGTTGCCGGGCAAGTTGCTGCTGGCGTTCATGGGCGTGCTGTTTGTGCTGGCGATCATTTCCGGCACGGTGTTGTACCTGCCGTTTATGCGTCGCTTGAAGTTCGCCACCGTGCGCCAGGACAAATCCACCCGCCTGCGCTGGCTCGACCTGCACAACCTGATTGGCGTGGTCACCCTGACCTGGGCGCTGGTGGTGGGCGTGACCGGCGTGATAAGCGCCTGCGCCGACCTGATCATCGCCGCCTGGCGCCAGGACAGCCTGAACGCCTTGATCGAACCCTACAAGAACGCTTCGCCGCTGACCCTGCGTGCGCCTGCAACGGAACTGCTGACCATCGCCGCCAAGGCCGCGCCGGGCATGCGGCCGGACTTTATCGCCTTCCCCGGCACGCGCTTTTCCAGCGAGCACCATTACGCGGTGTTCATGAAGGGCAGTACGCACCTGACCTCGCACCTGCTCACGCCAGTGCTGATCGACGCCAGTACCCTGGCCGTCACCGCCATCGCCGAACGCCCGTGGTACATGGACGCCATGGGCATGTCCCAGCCGCTGCACTTTGGTGATTACGGCGGCATGCCGATGAAGATCCTGTGGGCGGTGCTGGATGTGTTGACCATCGTGGTGCTGATCAGCGGGATTTACCTGTGGATCGTGCGACGCAAGGCAGGCAAGGCTTGAAGCCGCGTCAGTCGAATTTCTGGAAGGTGTTTGGCCTTCCGCTGGGGATTGGCCTGCTCAGCGCCGCCGGTTTGTTTGCGGCGCTGCTGGGGGATGGGCTGTGGGATTCGTTGAGTTGGCTCGGGCTGGGCATACCTGCCGCCATAGGTGCCTGGGGGTTGTTCAAGCGGCGCGACTGAGGACCTCATCGGGGGCAAGCCCCCTCCCACATTCTGATTTGTGAACACGTTCAAGTGTGGGAGGGGGCTTGCCCCCGATGAGGCCCATAAAAACCCCCACAATCCCCCTCGCCAGCCACCGCGCAACCCTCTAGGCTAGCCCCAGCCTATTCAGAGGAATGCCCATGTCCGCTCCCAGCATGACCTTGTTTCATAACCCGGCTTCACCCTTCGTGCGTAAAGTCCGCGTGCTGCTGATCGAAACCGGCCAGCAAGATCGCGTCGCCCTGCAAGGGTGCATGCCGACCCCGGTCAACCCGGATGCTCAGGTGGTGCAAGGCAACCCCGTGGGCAAAATCCCGGCCCTGCGCCTGGCGGACGGCACGGTATTGCACGACAGCCGGGTGATCCTCGATTACCTGGACTACCAGCATGTAGGCAACCCGCTGATCCCCCGCGATGGCTCGGCGCGCTGGCGCCGCCTGACCCTGGCGTCGATGGCCGACGGCATCATGGATGCCGCCGTGCTGGTGCGCTACGAAACCACCCTGCGCCCGGTAGAAAAACACTGGACCCCGTGGCTCGACGAGCAGCGCCACAAGATGCGTCGCGCCCTCGCCGAATTGGAGCAGGACGCGATTGCCGAACTGACCAGCCACTTCGACATCGCCGCCATCAGCGTGGCCTGCGCCTTGGGTTATCTGGACTTTCGCCATCCGGACATGCAGTGGCGGTTGGATAATCCCAAGCTAGCTGCGTGGTACGCCGAGGTCAGCCAGCGGCCGTCGATGCAGCAGACCCAACCACCCATGTGAGGTTTCGTGGCGAGGGAGCTTGCTCCCGCTGGGCTGCGCAGCAGTCCCCTTCTTGAGGGCCGCTTCGCGCCCCAGCGGGAGCAAGCTCGCTCGCCACAAAAAATAGCCGGTCAATCCGTGACACCAATGTTGCCTTCATTTGCTGATCCTCGCGCAACCCGATCATTGCACCGCCTCCAGATCAAACACCAACGGCTCAACCTCCTTGCGCTTGCCCACGCCATACCAGTCCAGCTTACGCGTCAGCACCATCACCGTACCCAGCAGACCGAACAGCAACAACGACCCCATCAGCAGCGCGTAATCCTCGGCGCTCAACAGTCCGTACAACAAGCCATACAACGCCGCCAACCCCGCCGAAAACCCCAGGCCATGGATGACGCTGCGCAGCACGTGGCACACATAAAAGCCGATCAACATCACACAGGCACTCGCCGAGATCAGGTACGCCAGGGCAAAGCCCAAGTGCTCGGACAGCGACAACAGCAGCAGGTAGAAGAACGCCAGCGCCACGCCCACCAAGGCGTATTGAATCGGGTGCACCGCCAGGCTCTTGAGCACTTCGAACAAGAAGAAGCCGGCAAAGGTCAGGGCGATAAACAGCAGTGCGTATTTGATCGCACGGTCGCTCTTGAGGTACTGGTCCACCGGGTCGATGAAGTTCACGCCGAAGCTGCGGCTGTTGAAGTCCTCGCAGCTGTTTTCGGACAGGCAACCGCGCAGGGCTTCTTCAAGGTTGGTGGAGAAGAACGAGGTCTGCCAGTTCGCGGTAAAACCTTGGTCGGTAACCTCGCGCTGAGCCGGCAGGAAGTTGCCGATAAAGCTCGGGTGCGGCCAATTGGAGGCCAGCGACACCTGGCTGGTCTTGCCCACCGGCACCACTTGCAGTTGTTCGGTGCCTTGCAGGCGCAGGTCAAAGGCGAAGTCCATGGCGGCCGGTTTCTTGTTGTCCTGCGCCGGCAGTTCGACGTGTACGCCCTCGCCCAGCCACCCCACCTGGCTGCCCGGCGAGAACTCCAGGCGCTGGCTGCCCAGTTCCAGTTTCAGTGCGTTTTCGATGCCGCGGATATCGCTGATGCCCACCGCCAGAAACGCCGGTTCAAAACGGTAATCGGCATAGTTCTCGGTGATGCCCCACTGCTCCGGCAGCACAAAACGCCCGCTGATGCGGTTGTCCGCATGGAACAGTCGCGCCTGGTAAATGCCCCGTGCGCGCAGTTCGGTCTGCACCTTGCCATCGAGCTCAAAACGCTCCGGCAGGAAGTACAAACGACCACGCACTTCACGGGTTTCTTCGTAGCGCTTGTTGAGTTTTTCATTGAGCTTCCACTCGCGCACGGTTTTGCGATACGGCACCACCATCACCGGGCCGGTGAGGCGCTGGGCGTAGCTGGAGCTGCGGGCGATGTCCATCAGTACGCCGTCGCGCAGTTGCTGGCGGTCGCTGATGATGCCGTTGATCATCAGCAACGGAATCAGCAACAGCAGGATCAGCAGCGCAATCGCGCCAAGTTTGAAAAGCAGGCTGCGGTTCATGGGTCTCTCCCTGTTTTGATGGAGGGAGAGTGAGCTGCGCGTGTGGGGGTTTTATGTGGGCAATGTGGAGACTGTGTGGAGATGCAGTTCCACGCGCACGCCGCCGGGGACGTTACCGATCTGCAATGCGCCACCGTGGAGCTTCATCACTTCCTCGACAAAGTTCAGACCCAGGCCCGTGCTTTTGCGTCCGCTGGCCGGGCGTGGCAGCGAATAAAAGCGTTCGCTCAGACGCGGCAAGGCGTAGTCGGGAATCGGTGCGGCCTGGTTGAACAGGCTCACCTGCACTGCGTTGTGGTGCGTCTGCGCCGCGAATTTCAACAGGCCGCCCGGCGGTGTGAAATCCAACGCGTTCTCCAGCAGATTGCCCAGCGCCTGGCGCAGCAGAAAGGGCTCGCCGAACACCTTCACATCCGCCGCGATCGTCTGCTCCACTCGCAAGCCGGCGCTTTCGATCCGTGCACATTGGGCCTTGAGCACTTCGTCGACCAAGGCGGCCAGCGCGATACTTGCCTGCTCTTCCAGGCCCTGGCGTTGTTCCACTTGCGCCAGGTTCAGCAGGCGCTCGATCAACTGTTGCAGGCGTGCGCTTTCGCTGTCGATATTGCCGACAAAACGCTGCTGCTGCTCGCGGGTCATGTCGCCCTGCAACAGCTCCGCCGCGCCGCGAATCGCCGCCAGCGGGCTTTTCAATTCATGGGTCAGGGTGTGCACGTAATGCTCGACGTAGGCCTTGCCCTCCAGTTGCGTGCGCATGTGCTCCACGGCGGTGGATAACTGCTTCAACTCGCCGCCACGGTAGTGAGGCAACTCGGCGCGCCGCCCTTCACTGACCGCCTCGGCATAGGCCGTCAGCCGCCGTAGCGCGACGCTCAACCACCACGACAACAGCGCGCCCAGCAGCAGGCCCAGGATGACCAATCCGGCGCCGTACCACAGCAGGCGCCGCTCGGTGCGATCCACATAAGGCTGCAATGAGCTATTGGGTTTGGCCACGGTGACCACGCCGATGATCTGCCCGTTGTCGCGGATCGGCGCGCCCACGTGCATCACCGATGACGTGGCGTCATCCACATCACTGCGGGTGGAACGGGCGCCGTATTCGCCGCGCAGGGTGAGGTAGACATCGTTCCATTTGGAGTAGTCCTGGCCCACCGCTTGGCCCGTGGAGTCGAGCAACACGATGCCCTTGGCGTCGGTGACGTAGATGCGGTGGTTGACCTGGTTTTTCGGCAGGCCCCAGATGGTCGCGCCCGGCTGGCGGTTGCCGTAGGCCTTGAGCAGTTCCTGCCAGTGGCTTTGGCCAAGGGTGCGGTTTTTCACGTCGTCGCGCAGGATCTCGGCCAACAGGTTGGCGGTGTCCACCAGGGTTTCTTCGGTGGACTGGCGCACGCCGGGGCGGATTTCCTTCATGACGGTGCTGAGCACAAAGTAACCGGTAAGGCCGATAAACAGCGCGTACACCAGGAAAATCCGCAGCCCCAGGCGCATCAGCTGTTGCTCGGGCTGTAGCTGTAGCCCAGGCCGCGATGGGTCTGGATCGGCTCGGCCTGCGCCGCCACGCTACGCAGTTTGCTGCGCAGGCTTTTGATATGGCTGTCGATATTGCGCTCGTAGCCGGCATCCGCCGGTACGCCCACCGCATCGAGCAACTGCTCGCGGCTGAACACCCGCTCGGGTTGCTCCAGCAGGCTTTGCAGCAGGCGGAACTCATGGCGCGTGAGGTTCAGGGGCTGGCCGCGATAGTGGATCTGCATGCGTTCCAGATCCACCTGGAACACTGGCGGTGCAACGCCAGGGCCGACCCGCTTGAGGATCGCCTTGACCCGCGCCGCCACTTCCCGAGGGCTGAACGGCTTGACCACATAATCGTCAGCGCCGATTTCCAGCCCCACCACGCGGTCGATTTCGCCATCGCGGGCGCTGAGGAACATCACCGGCACTTCGGTGAAACGGCGCAATTGCTTGCAGGTTTCAAACCCGCTGATGTCGGGCAGGCCGATGTCGAGGATGATCAGGTCGGCGGGGCTCTGGCGCTGATGGGCCAACGCCTCCTGGCCGAGGCTCAGCCAGGTGGTGGTGAAACCCTCGCCTTGCAGGGCGAATATCAGCGTGTCGGCTATCGCCGCTTCGTCTTCGACAATCAGGATGTGGGGCATTTGGGTCTGTCAGCAGTCCGGTTTGTCGGCAGTGTACCGACGGGCCGGGTTTACCGCTGCGCCAAATTCACGCAGGGCCTTGGCGCCGATCAGCAGCGGGTAGTTGAAGCTGCTGCGGTCGGTGAGGTTGACCTCGACGGTGCGCTTGACGTCGCCCAGGCACATTTCCAGGTCGATCACCGGGCGCTTGGCCACGCTGGCTTCGTCCTTGTCGTCGTCTTCGTCGGCGCGGCTCTTGATCTTGCTGATGCGCGAGACTTTGTGTTCGTAGACTTTGTTGGAAGCGTCCTTGCCGCCGAGGCGGAAGCGCACCCAATCGTCGCCATCACGGGTGAAGGTTTCGATGTCGCGGGCCGACAGCGAGGCGGTCAGCGCGCCGGTGTCCATCTTGGCCTTGAAGGTTTCGCCGATCTCCGGCAACTGGATGTATTCGTAGCGACCGTAAAGGGTCGGCTCGGCGGCCATGACGGGCAGCGCAACGAGGGCAAGCAAGGCAAGGATAGATTTCACGTAGGTGGTTTCCTTGAATTAAGTAGGCGGATTCTAGACCGCAAAAGTGACTGTTAGTTAGTCTTCCCACCGTACCCGGTGCCTTGTGAAACATTCGTCAGGCGTTTTGCGATTTGGCCTCTAGACTCAGCTCTCTTATCATGGCCCGCCCACACGATCCCAAGAGTTGCTTATGCGCCGCCTGCTCACCGGCTGTCTGGTCACCCTGCTGCTGTTGCTCAATACGCTGATCCTGATCGGCCCCTTGCTGGTGTTCGCCCTGCTCAAGCTGGTGGCCCCGGGGCGCTTGCGTGACTACATGTCATGGGCGGTGATGTGGATCGCCGAGACCTGGGCCGAAATCGACAAACTGATCTTCGCACGCTGCATCCCCACCCAATGGGACATTCGCGGCGGCGACGACTTGCGCAGTGACACCTCGTATCTGGTCATCAGCAACCACCAATCCTGGGTGGATATTCCGGCGCTGATCCAGGCGCTTAACCGGCGTACGCCGTTCTTCAAGTTCTTCCTGAAAAAAGAATTGATCTGGGTGCCCTTCCTGGGCCTCGCCTGGTGGGCGCTGGATTACCCGTTCATGAAGCGCTACAGCAAGGCATTCCTGGCCAAGCATCCGGAACTGGCGGGGCAGGATCTTAAAATCACCAAAGAGGCCTGCGAGCTGTTCAAGCGCCAGCCGGTGACGGTGGTCAATTACCTGGAAGGTACGCGGTTCACCGAGGCCAAGCGCACGCAGCAGGGTTCACCCTTCACGCGGTTGCTCAAGCCCAAGGCGGGCGGCGTGGCGTTTGTGCTGGCGGCGATGGGTGAACAACTGGACGCGACCCTCGACGTCACGGTGGTCTATCCGCAGCAGAAGATTCCGGGGTTCTGGGACTTGATCAGCGGCGCAGTGCCGAAGGTGATCATTGATATCCGCACCCGTGAGCTGGACCCGGCGTTGTGGCAGGGGGATTACGAGAACGATCCGGCGTTTCGCCAGACCGTCCAGAACTGGGTCAACCAGCTTTGGAAGGAGAAGGACGCGCGCATCGGGCAACTGCGCGCGGAATCGACTTAGCTGCCGGTGCCCCAGGCCTCGGCCAGCTTGCCCAGCACGGAACTGCTGGCACCCTGGCCGCCCAGGTACTGCAGGATCACCGGGGCGAATTGGCCGATCATGCCACTGTCCATGCCCAGCGCGCTGAACGCAGTGTTGAGGTCGTTGGTGCTCTTCACATTTCCCAGCAGGCCGTCCAGGCCGCTGGTCTTGCTGCCGCCGGTCTGGCCGAGCATCCCGCTCAAGGCACCGAGGCTGCCCAGGGCATTGTTGCCCGATAGCTGATCCAGGCCAGGCACGCTGTTGCCCAACTGCGAGTAGTCGTTGCCGCTCAGTTTGTTCTTGGCCAGGCCCAGCATGGCGCCAGTACCGCCAACGGCTTGTTCGGGGGTGATATTGAGTTGCGAGGTCAGGGCGCTCAGCAGGCCGGCCGTCTCGGAAGACGGCGCGGCGGCAGCGGCTTTGTTGCTGCCGCCCTGCATACCGGAAATGGCATTGGCCGCGTCGCCAAGGCTGAAGCCTGCGGCAAACACCGGGGTTGCCGCCAGGGTCATCAGACAGGAAAGGGCGAAACCGCGTGAAATCTTCATTGAAACAACCTCTGGATATAGGTGCGAAAGCAGGCGTTTGACTGGGTATTCCGGAGGATTGTTCCCATGCCCGCATCCGAATCGCCCTGCCCTACGTATAGGCTTCATACCCCGCCCGGAGCAGGATGGAATGAATGCCCAAGCTGGACTAACCTCTGCCTACCGTGCGCAGTCCCGTCGCCCTCGAAAGAGAGCCTGGAGAAGCCCTATTACCCTCACCGATGCTGACCCGTTGCGGCCCCTGCTGGCCCAATGCGCCTTGGGCAATCGCCAAGCGTTCGAAACGCTCTATCGCACTGTATCGCCACGTCTGCACGGCGTGGCCATGCGCTTCATGGGCCGCCAGGACCTGGCTGAAGAGGTGCTGCAGGAAGCCTTCATACGCATCTGGTACAACGCCTCGCGTTACGAAGCCCACTTGGCTGCGCCGATGACCTGGATGATCAACATCACCCGCAACCTGGCCATCGACCAACTGCGTAAACGCCGCGAACAGCCCCTGGCCGACGGTCAAGAAGACGCCTTGCTCGACGAAAGCCCCAGCGCCCACGACCTGCTCGACAGCGAACGCGACGCCCGCGCCCTCAACCGCTGCCTCGACACCCTCGACGGCATGCAGCGTCAATCGATCACGGTGGCGTACTTCCAGGGCCTGTCGTGCTCGGAGTTGGCCGAACACTTGGCCGCGCCGCTGGGCTCGGTCAAATCCTGGATTCGCCGCGGCATGGAACGCCTGCGCAGGTGCCTCGAATCATGAACTACCAAACCACAGCCCTGCGCCGCGCCCTGGCCGCCGACTACGCCATCGGCCTGATGCCCGCCACCGCCCGTCGGCGTTTTGATGCCCTCTTGCTGGACGATGCCGCATTGCGCGTCGAACTGGGTCATTGGCAGCAAACGCTTGCCAGCCTGACCGGCGGCCTGCCCGAGCAGCCGGTGCCTGAGCATGTATGGGCAGCCATCAACGCGCGGATCGAGCCGCAAGTGCTGCATGTGCCGGCGCAGAAACCGTTCTGGATGAACCTGCGCCTGTTAGCGGCAGCCTTTGGGATCGTGCTCGCGGTGCTGGTCGGCCTGCTTTACCAGCGCGACACATCCGTGGAATACAACGCCACGCTGGTCGCCGCCGACCAGCAACCGGCGCTGCACATCCAGGCGTTTAGCGACCACCTGCAAATCGAACCGCTGGCCTTGGCTGCGGTAGAGCCGACGCGAGACCTGGAGCTGTGGGTCATCCCGCCCGGTGGCAAACCCATCTCACTGGGGCTGGTACCGGCTGCCGGCAAGGGTCGAATCCAGTTGAGCAAGGAACAGCAAGCGCTGCTGACAGCGCCGCTGACCCTGGCCGTGAGCCTGGAGCCTCGGGGCGGCTCGCCGACCGGTCAACCAACCGGGCCGGTGCTGTATCAAGGCCAATTGGCATCACTGTGAGCTGAACCGGGGCCAGGAACCCATCGCGCCCATCGGGGTCAATGACAAGTGTGAAAGCCCTGTCAGGAAAATCTCAATGAGCGCGACACGTCCCACAGTGATTGAACAGAAGCCCCCATTCTGGAACCGCCCCCGCCTGCTTATCGGCGTCTGCGTGGCCCTCCTCAGCGGCCTCGGCGGCGCACTCTACACTCAAGACAACGTCCAATCCGCCGCCACCCTGGTGACCACCACCCAGCAACCGGCTGCGCAAATCAGGGCGCATAAGGATTACCTCGAAGTCGAACCCATCGCCGCCACTGCCCCGGCACCCGACCAAAGCCTGGAGCTGTGGGCCATGCCCGAAGGTGGCCAGCCGGTTTCGCTGGGGCTGTTGCCGGAGGATGGCCAAGGCATCATCGGCTTGAACCCGCGCCAGCAGGCGAGCATCAGCCAGCCGGTGGAATTGATGGTGAGTGCGGAAACCAAAGGTGGTTCGCTGAGTAAGCAACCGACAGGCCCGACGGTGTACCAGGGCGCACTGGCTATTCGCTGATAGCGTAAAACCCGTGTGGGAGGGGGCTTGCCCCCGATGGCAGAGTGTCAGGCAGCCTATGTGTAGCTGACCCACCGTCATCGGGAGCAAGCTCCCTCCCACATTTGATCTTCATCAGCTCATGGGATCGTAGGCATGCGCCTGGACTTAAGTAGTCCATTTCCGAAACGTTAAAACCGCCCCTGCATGCGTCTTACCTCGCTTGTAGCGCCTTCTTATAGTCGTGCGCCACAGTCCTGGAGGTACACGTTATGCAGGGAGCCTATGCATTTATTAATGAACGGCCGCAGCCTTATCCGTTGCTCAAACTGAGCCTCTCGCTCAACCCCAATACCCAAACCAAGTTCGACATCCTCAACCAGCACATTCGCAACACCGTCGTGCTGCCTGGGCAATTAGTCATTATCGGCGACAGCCGAACCGCCGCTTGTACCGCTGAAGAAGCTCGCTTGATGCAATCAGCCGCTAACATCAAACATGCTTTGTTGGCACACTCCGCCACTGATCAATTCCTGATCAAAAACTACGATCAGTTACAGGCCATCATGTCCCATGCGTCTTTGGGCATCGGCAGCGTGAGCAGTGCTTGGAGCAAGCACCTGACGCACGTCGAGCAGACGCTCAAGGAAATCGATGAGTTGCATAAGCAGTACCTGAGGAGCGGTACCGTGAGTGAAACCTGGGGAGACTGAATGGACCCCGTATCTATTGGCATGTTGTCAGGAGCCATCATGCTACTCAGCCTCCCGCTCAACTTTTATGTCATGTTCGATAAGCTCGATGCAGCAGAACGCTATCTGCGATACAGCGCATACATCGTGGGGAATCGACTTACTCTGCGCCGTTTGCCCTTTGAGGGTAGACAAGTGCGCCTCTATGTCGTGGCCACGGTTATTCTTCTGCCAAAACTTTTTCAGTGGAGAAACCTGATACTCACGGAGGATGTTGAAAAGATCCCGAGACGCCTCAGATACTGGATGGTTATACCCTCACTTATTACCCATCTATCAGCCCTGACGATGTTTATCAGTTGGCTGTTAATAAAAGCCTGATCTCCACAAAAGGTAGGTGCAAGCCTAATTCTTCGTAGTCCATTTCCGAAACACTCCCAACATCTCGGCCAGCTTCTTACACCCGCTTTGGCATCTTCATATAGTCGTGCGCCACAGTCCTGGAGGTACACGTTATGCAGGGAGCCTATGCATTTATCAATGAACGGCCGCAGCCTTATCCGTTACTCAAACTGAGCCTCTCGCTCAACCCCAATACCCAAACCAAGTTCGACATCCTCAACCAGCACATTCGCAACACCGTCGTGCTACCTGGGCAATTAGTCATTATCGGGGACAGCCGAACCGCCGCTTGTACCGCTGAAGAAGCTCGCTTGATGCAATCAGCCGCTAACATCAAACATGCTTTATTGGCTCACTCCGCCACTGATCAATTCCTGATCAAAAACTACGATCAGTTACAGGCCATCATGTCCCATGCGTCTTTGGGCATCGGCAGCGTGAGCAGTGCTTGGAGCAAGCACCTGGCGCAGATCGAGCAGACGCTCAAGGAAATCGATGAGTTGCATAAGCAGTACCTGAGGAGCGGTACCGTGAGTGCGAGAAATGAATTTCTGGTTAAGCGCAGGGCTTTGTTTGCGAGGCTCGACACCCAACTCTCGGGGATGGCGCGCTTTGGTACGAGGTTGAAGAATGAAGGTTCGATCAAGAAAATGCTGGGAATTTCCACTAAGAGCTATTGGCATCACGGGGAGATTCGGGGGTATGAGGAAACAGTCAAACGTGTAGCCAAGGCTTCGCAGATATTAAAGAAAGGTACTTACATTGGTCTCGCACTGGATGTGGGGTCGACGGCAATGGAGATAGCGGAGGCGTGTTCCACCGGGCGTGAGCAAGAATGTACGCAAGCGAAATACGTTGAAGGAGGAAAGTTAGTAGCTGGCGTTGGTGGCTCATACTTGGGAGCAAGACTTGGAGCCTCCATTGGCATCGGCGCCTGCATGTTAGTTTTTGGAATACCCACGGCTGGCGCCGGAGCCTTGGCATGTGGCATCGTCGGCGGTGCCACAGGCGGACTAGGGGGGGCTGCGCTGGGAACCGGGCTTGCGCAAAGCACAGGCGATTTCATCTATAAGACTGCGAGGGATTAAATGGTCTGGTTCTACCTCGGTATTGGTTCAGTCATCCTGATGCTGTTGAGCTTTCCGCTGATCTTTTGTGCCATGTACAAAAAGCTGGATGCTGCAGAAGGCTATGTGCAATACAGTACCTACCTAGTCGTGCAAAAACATATCTTTCGTAATGCGCACTTTGACGGACGGCCCCAGCGTGTATTCGCCATGGCCACCATTATTCTCATTCCGAAGATACTTCAATGGAGACGTCTGGTACTTGTGGAGGACGTTGAAAGAATACCAAAACACCTTAGGTATTGGATGGTGATACCAACACTCACTGCCTGCATATCTTTTGCCGGCATGTTTATCAGCTGGTTTTTTATATAAGACTTATCCGTGATAAAAAAGGGCGACTCTAAGTCGCCCTTATCTAACGTTTACGCCGCACTAAACAACTTATGCGGATCAATCACAAACTTCTTCGGCACACCCGCATCGAACTCGCCGTACCCACGCGGCGCGTCATCCAGGCTGATCACCTGCACGCCAACGATCTCGGCGATGTTGATCCGGTCCCACATGATCGCCTGCATCAACTGGCGGTTGTACTTCATCACCGGCGTCTGACCCGTGTGGAAGCTGTGGGACTTGGCCCAGCCCAGGCCAAAACGAATGCTCAGGCTGCCCATTTTGGCGGCGGCGTCGACGGCGCCTGGATCTTCAGTGACGTAGAGGCCAGGGATACCGATCTTGCCCGCTACACGCACCACGCCCATCAGCGAGTTGAGTACGGTGGCCGGGGCTTCGGCCTTGACGCCGTCGTGGCCGTGGCCGCGTGCTTCGAAGCCTACGGCATCGACGGCGCAGTCCACTTCGGGCTCGCCGAGCAGCGCAGCAATCTGCTCGTGCAGCGGTGTGTCGGTGGACAGGTCGGCAATTTCAAAACCCTGCGCCTTGGCGTGGGCAAGACGGATTGGGTTGACGTCGCCGATGATCACCACGGCCGCACCGAGCAAGCGTGCGGAAGCGGCAGCCGCAAGGCCCACGGGACCGGCACCGGCGATGTAGACGGAGCTGCCCGGGCCAACGCCAGCGGTCACGGCGCCGTGATAGCCGGTCGGCAAAATGTCGGAAAGGCACGTCAGGTCGCGGATTTTTTCCATGGCCTTGTCGCGGTCCGGCAGTTTCAGCAGGTTGAAGTCGGCGTACGGCACCAGCACGTATTCGGCTTGACCACCGGTCCAGTCACCCATGTCGACGTAGCCGTAGGCACCGCCCGGACGGCCCGGGTTGACGCTCAGGCACACGCCGGTGTGTTGTTCCTTGCAGGAGCGGCACAGGCCGCAGGCGACGTTGAACGGTACCGAGACCAGGTCGCCGATTTTCAGGTTTTCGACGCCTTTGCCCATTTCGATCACTTCGCCAGTGATCTCGTGACCGAGCACCAGGCCGGTCTGGGCAGTGGTGCGGCCGCGCACCATGTGTTGGTCGGAGCCGCAAATGTTGGTGGAAACCACGCGCAGGATGACGCCGTGCTCAATCTTCCTGCCACGGGGGTCCTGCATTTTGGGATAGTCGATTTTCTGTACTTCGACCTTGCCGTTGCCGAGATACACGACACCACGATTACCAGACATGCTTTCACCTCGCTGTTGTTTTTATGGAACTACGTTGCCCTTGGGGGCAGCGCGTTAAATGCTCGGGTACAGATGCTGTTTCTTGTGTTGTTTGTTGGGCCTCATCGGGGCAAGCCCCCTCCCACATTTGAAGGTATTCACAATTCAAAAGGTGGGAGGGGGCTTGCCCCCGATGGCGTCAGTCAGAGCACCACAGTTCTATTGGCATTCAAGAACACCCGTCGCTCAATGTGATACCCCACTGCCCGCGCCAATGTCAGCCCTTCGATGTCCCGCCCCTTGGCAATCAAATCCTCGGGATAGTGGCTGTGATCCACCACTTCCACGCCTTGGGCAATGATTGGGCCTTCGTCCAGATCGTTATTGATGTAATGCGCCGTGGCGCCCACCAGTTTCACGCCCTTGTTGTACGCCTGGTGGTAAGGCTTGGCGCCCTTGAACCCCGGCAACAACGAGTGGTGAATATTGATGGCCTTGCCATCCAGCTTGCGGCACAGCTCCGGCGACAGCACTTGCATGTAGCGCGCAAGGATCACCAGTTCGGCGCCGGTATCTTCCACCACTTGCCACACTTGACGCTCCTGGGACGGTTTGTCGTTGGGGTCGAGGGGGAAATGGTAGTAGGGAATCTGATGCCAGTCGGCCAAAGGTTTCAGATCGGGGTGGTTGGACACCACCGCGACCACGTCCATCGACAGTTGGCCGATGCGCTGGCGGTACAACAGGTCATTGAGGCAGTGATCGGCCTTGGAGACCATGATCACCACTTTTGGCCGGTAGTTCGGCGCCGTCAGCTCGAAGATCATGCCAAAGGCTTCACCGCGAGTGGCCAGGCCATCGCGGAAACCCTGCTCGTCGAAGCCGTCGGGCTGGCGGAATTCCACCCGAATAAAAAACCGGCCCGAGAGGCGATCATCGAACGAATGGTGCTCGGTGACGTAGCAACCCTGCTCGAACAGGTAGCGGGTGACCGCGTCCACCGTGCCGAGCACGCTGGGGCAGTCGGCAGTCAAAATCCATGTATCAGGGGCGCGGCTCATGGGTCATTCCTCAGGCTTGAACACTCAGGCCGAATTCGGCAGAGGCGTCCTGCAGCCACAGCCACCAGTAATCCGAGAAGCTGCGACGAATCAGCAGTTCCCACGTGTCTTCAGCCGTGTGGCGGATCACCAATTGCGACTTGGCGAACACCGTGCCCACTGCCTTGCCCACCGGGAAGTTGTTGGGATGCACGTCGTAGCTGGTGGACTTCATCAGCACGTCGCGCACGTTCGGGCCGCTCAGCTCAAGAATCTGCTGGCCGCCGCTGACGTTGACGATCTGGATATGCAAATCGCCCAGCGCGGCACGCAGGTTTTGCTCGGCGGCGAATTCTTCACCGCTCGGCACGATCAGCAACCACTCATCCGGGCCGAGCCATTGCAGGCTGGTTTCACCTTTGATGATGACTTGCAGGGCGCCGGGCAGTTCGATGCCCAGGGCCTTGTGCACGCCGGCGGCGAAGGCCGCGTCATGGCCGTCGCCACGAATGGTCAGGTGACCGAGGAGTTTCTTTTCACGCACGGTCACGCCGGCGTTCTTGCGGCCCTTGCCGACCAGGCTGGCGAGGTCGGCGTGGTGCAGCGAGGATTCGGCCTTGGCGCCGTTGGTGGGGCGTTGTTGGTAGACATTGGCTGCTGTCATAAAGCACCTGTTCTGAATTCTGTTGTGAGGCTGATGGCCTCATCGGGGGCAAGCCCCCTCCCACAGGGGATGCATTTCAAAATGTGGGAGGGGGCTTGCCCCCGATGCAGGCAACTCGGTCTATCAGATGTTCTGCCGATCACCCTTAGGATCAAAGAACACCGAAGACACAATCTCCGCCTCGATCACGCTGCCATCCGCCTGCGGTGAGAACACCCGCTCACCGATGCGCTTCAAGCCGCCCTTGACCACGCCCATGGCAAACGAATAACCCAGGGAGTTGTGCGCATAGCTTGAGGTGACGTGGCCGACCATCTTCATCGGGATCGTCTGCTTCGGATCGAACACCAACTGCGCGCCTTCCGGCAGCCACACGGTCGGGTCGATCGGCTTCAAGCCCACCAGTTGCTTACGCTCTTCGCGCACACAGTCTTCACGGTTCATGCCGCGCCAGCCGATCCACGAGAACGGTTTGGTGCGGCCAACGCACCAGCCCATGTTCAGGTCGTCCGGGGTCATCGAGCCGTCGGTGTCCTGGCCGACGATGATGAAGCCCTTCTCGGCCCGCAGGACGTGCATGGTTTCGGTGCCGTACGGGGTCAGGTTGTACTTTTTGCCGGCCTCGACGATTTTTTCCAGCACGCCCATGGCGTAGTCGGCTTGCACGTTGACTTCGTACGACAGCTCACCGGTGAACGAGATACGGAACACCCGCGCTGGAACACCGCCCACCAGGCCTTCTTTCCAGGTCATGAACGGGAAGCCGTCCTTGTCCAAGTCGATGTCGGTCACTTCGCTCAGCAGCTTGCGGCTGTTGGGGCCGGACAGGGTCATGGTTGCCCAGTGGTCGGTGACCGAGGTGAAGTACACCTTGAGGTCCGGCCATTCGGTCTGTTGGTAGATTTCCAGCCACTGAAGAACGCGAGCCGCGCCGCCGGTGGTGGTGGTCATCAGGAAGTGGTTGTCGGCGATGCAGGCGGTGACGCCGTCGTCGAAGACCATGCCGTCTTCCTTGCACATCAGGCCGTAGCGCGCCTTGCCCACGTCGAGCTTGGTCCAGGCGTTGGAGTAGATGCGGTTGAGGAATTCGCGGGCATCCGGGCCTTGAATGTCGATTTTGCCGAGGGTCGACGCATCGAGCAGGCCGACGCTGTCGCGCACGGCCAGGCATTCGCGTTTGACGGCGGCGTGCAGGTCTTCACCGTTACGCGGGAAGTACCATGGGCGTTTCCACTGGCCGACGTCTTCAAACTCAGCGCCGTTTTTCACGTGCCAGGCTTGCAGCGCGGTGTAACGCACCGGTTCAAAGATGTGCCCACAGTGACGGCCCGCCACCGCGCCGAAAGTCACCGGCGTGTAGTTGGGACGGAACATGGTGGTGCCCATCTGCGGGATGGTCACGTTCAGCGAGCGGGCGGCGATGGCCAGGCCGTTGACGTTACCCAGCTTGCCCTGGTCGGTGCCGAAGCCCAGCGCGGTGTAGCGTTTGACGTGCTCGACCGACTCGAAACCTTCGCGGGTGGCCAGTTCGATGGCGGCCGCGGTGACGTCGTTTTGCAGGTCGACGAATTGCTTCGGCGCCCGTGCGGTAGGTTTGTCGTGCGGCACTTGGTAGATCGCCAGGGTTGGCTCTTCCAGACGGCTCAGGGCTTTTGGCAGCGTGCCTTCCACCGGAGCGAAACCGGCTTCGCTGGCCGCGCGAACGCCGCCTTCAAAACCGTCCGCCAGGGAATCACCGAGGCCGTAGACGCCGTTGATGCCACCGACACACACGCGTTTCTGCGGTGCATCGCCCGGAACAAAACCGAGGATGTCTTCACGCCAGGTCGGCTTGCCGCCCAAGTGCGAGGCCAAGTGAACCACCGGGCTGTAGCCGCCGGAACTGGCCACCAGGTCGCAGTCCAGCCACTCGCCAGGGCTGCTGACTTTATGTGCCTTGACGTCAATCGCGGCAATCCGTGCAGCGGTCACGCGCTTGGTGCCACGGGCTTCGACCACAGCGCTGCCGGTGAGGATACGAATGCCTTTGGCGCGGGCTTCTTCCACCAGCGCGCCACGTGGGTTGTGGCGCACGTCAGCCACGGCAACCACTTGCAGGCCGGCGTCGAGCCAGTCCAGCGCGACGCGGTAGGCGTGGTCGTTGTTGGTCGACAGCACCAGTTTCTTGCCCGGCGCCACGCCGTAGCGACGCACGTAAGTCGAGACCGCACCGGCCAGCATGTTGCCCGGCACGTCGTTGTTGCCGTACACCAGCGGACGTTCGCACGCGCCAGTCGCCAGCACGACACGCTTGGCGCGCACACGGTGGATGCGCTGACGCACCACACCAATCGGCGCACGGTCACCGAGGTGATCGGTGAGGCGCTCGTGAATGGTCAGGAAGTTATGGTCGTGGTAGCCGTTGACGGTGGCGCGGGGCAGCAGCACCACGTCCGGCAGGGCTTTCAATTCGGCGATGACGCTGGCAACCCACTCAGCAGCCGGCTTGCCGTCGAGGCTTTCACGCGAGTCCAGCAAGGACCCGCCGAACTCTTCCTGCTCATCGGCGATGATCACGCGGGCACCGCTGCGCGCAGCCGCCAGTGCAGCGGCCAGGCCGGCAGGGCCTGCGCCCACGATCAGCACGTCGCAGTGACGGTTGAAGTTGTCGTAGGTGTCCGGGTCGTTCTCGGTTGGCGAGCGGCCAAGGCCTGCTGCCTTACGGATGTACTTCTCGTAGGTCATCCAGAACGATTGCGGGTACATGAAGGTTTTGTAGTAGAAACCCGGCGGCATCAGCTTGCCGCCAACCTTGCCGAGAATGCCCATCACGTCATTGTTGACGTTCGGCCAGCCGTTGGTGCTGGTGGCGACCAGGCCCTGGTACAACGCCTGTTGCGTGGCGCGCACGTTGGGAATTTGCGTGGCTTCGGTGGCGCCGATCTGCAGCACTGCGTTTGGCTCTTCAGCGCCCGCAGCAAAGATGCCGCGAGGACGCGAGTATTTGAAGCTGCGGCCGATGATGTCGACGCCATTGGCCAGCAGGGCTGCGGCCAGGGTGTCGCCTTCAAAGCCTTTGTAGCTCTGACCGTTAAAGGTAAACGTCAGGACTTTATTACGGTCGATCCGGCCACCGTTGGACAGGCGATTGGTCTGGCTCATACCTTCTCTCCAGAGGCCTTGGCGGTGAATTGTGGCTTCTCACCGATCTTGTAGGTTTCAAGAATTTCGTAGGTGACGGTGTCGCGGGTGGCGTTGAAGTACTGACGGCAACCGGCGGCATGGATCCACAGCTCATGGTGCAGGCCGCGGGGGTTGTCGCGGAAGAACATGTAGTCGCCCCACTCCGCATCGGTGCAGGCATTCGGGTCCAGCGGGCGCGGGATGTGCGCTTGGCCGGAAGCGTGGAATTCCTCTTCGGAGCGCAGTTCGCCACAGTGTGGACAGAAGATATGCAACATAGGAAATTTCTCCTGTTAGTGGGCGACAGCCGCAGCGCCGTGTTCGTCGATCAACGCACCGTTGTGGAAACGGTCGATGGAGAAAGGTGCGGCCAGCGGGTGCATTTCACCCTTGGCGAGGCTCGCGGCAAATACGTTGCCTGAGCCAGGCGTGGCCTTGAAGCCACCGGTGCCCCAACCGCAGTTGAAGAACATGTTCGGTACCGGCGTCTTGGAGATGATCGGGCAAGCGTCCGGCGTGGTGTCGACGATGCCGCCCCACTGACGGTTCATGCGCACCCGCGACAGCACCGGGAACATCTCGACGATGGCCTGGATGGTGTGTTCGATCACCGGGTACGAACCACGCTGGCCGTAGCCGTTGTAGCCGTCGATACCGGCGCCGATCACCAGGTCGCCCTTGTCGGACTGGCTGATGTAGCCGTGCACGGCGTTGGACATGATCACGCTGTCGATGATCGGCTTGATCGGCTCCGACACCAACGCTTGCAGCGGGTGGGATTCGATCGGCAGGCGAAAGCCCGCGAGCGACGCCATATGACCGGAGTTACCCGCCGTCACCACACCGACGCGCTTGGCGCCGATAAAGCCTTTGTTGGTTTCCACGCCGATGCACACGCCGTTTTCCTTGCGGAAGCCGATCACTTCGGTCTGCTGGATCAAGTCCACCCCGAGTGCGTCAGCGGCGCGGGCAAAGCCCCAGGCCACGGCATCGTGACGGGCCACGCCGCCGCGCCTTTGCACGGTGGCGCCGAGTACCGGGTAGCGGGTGTTTTTCGAGCAGTCGAGGTACGGAATCTCGTCGGCTACTTGTTTGGCGTTGAGCAGTTCACCGTCCACGCCATTGAGGCGGTTGGCGCTGACGCGACGCTCGGAATCACGGATGTCTTGCAGGGTGTGGCACAGGTTGTACACGCCACGCTGGGAGAACATCACGTTGTAGTTCAGGTCCTGGGACAGGCCTTCCCACAGTTTCATCGCGTGTTCGTACAGGTGCGCCGACTCGTCCCACAGGTAGTTGGAACGCACGATGGTGGTGTTGCGCGCGGTGTTACCGCCGCCCAGCCAGCCTTTCTCGACCACGGCCACATTGGTGATGCCGTGTTCCTTGGCCAGGTAGTACGCGGTCGCCAGACCATGCCCGCCACCGCCGACGATGACCACGTCGTAGACCTTTTTCGGGGTCGGCGTGCGCCACATCTTCTGCCAGTTTTCGTGATGGCTGAGGGAGTGCTTGAAGAGGCCGAAGCCCGAGTAGCGTTGCATAGTCATTACTCCAAAACCGCGCTCAGCGATAAACCGGGAAATCAGCGCACAGGGCAGACACGTGTTTGGCCACGTTGGCCTCGACATCGGCGTCGCCGAGGTTGTCGAGGATGTCGCAGATCCAGCCAGCCAACTCGACACACTGCGCCACTTTGAAACCACGCGTGGTCACCGCCGGGGTGCCGATGCGCAGGCCCGAGGTCACAAATGGCGACTGCGGGTCATTCGGCACGGCGTTCTTGTTGACGGTGATGTGGGCGCGACCGAGAGCGGCGTCTGCGTCTTTGCCGGTGAGGCCCTGACGGATCAGGCTCACCAGGAACAGGTGGTTATCGGTGCCGCCGGAAACTACATCGTAGCCGCGTTTGATAAACACGCCGGCCATGGCCTGGGCGTTGTCGATCACTTGTTGCTGATAGGCCTTGAAGCCAGGCTCAGCCGCTTCCTTGAAGCACACGGCCTTGCCGGCGATCACGTGCATCAGCGGGCCACCCTGGGCACCAGGGAATACGGCGGCGTTGAGCTTCTTCTCGATGGCTTCGTTGGCCTTGGCCAGGATCAAGCCGCCACGTGGACCGCGCAGGGTCTTGTGAGTGGTGGTGGTGACCACGTCGGCGTACGGCAGCGGGTTCGGGTACAGGCCAGCGGCGACCAGGCCGGCGACGTGGGCCATGTCGACGAACAGCAGCGCGCCGACTTTGTCAGCAATGGCACGGAAGCGCGGGAAATCCAGGGTCTTGGAATAGGCCGAGAAACCGGCCACGATCATTTTCGGCTGGCACTCGACAGCCAGGCGCTCGACTTCGTCGTAGTCGATCAGGCCAGTGTCGGTGTTGATGCCGTACTGCACCGCGTTGTACAGCTTGCCCGAGGACGACACTTTGGCGCCGTGGGTCAAGTGACCGCCATGGGCCAGGCTCATGCCCAGGATGGTGTCGCCGGCATTGATCAGCGCCAGGTACACGGCGCTGTTGGCGGACGAGCCGGAGTGTGGCTGCACGTTGGCGTAATCGGCGCCGAACAGCTGCTTGGCGCGTTCGATGGCCAGGGCTTCAACCTTGTCCACGTGCTCGCAGCCGCCGTAATAGCGCTTGCCCGGGTAACCTTCGGCGTATTTGTTGGTGAGGCCGCTGCCTTGAGCTTCCATCACGCGCTTGCTGGTGTAGTTCTCCGACGCGATCAGCTCGATATGATCTTCCTGACGCTGCTCCTCGGCATTCATCGCCGCCAGCAGTGCATCGTCATAACCCTGGATCTGGTCTTTCTTGCTGAACATCGCGTCTCTCCCAGCCTTTCGTATTGTTGAGGCCCTCGCAGGGCCCTTTGATGCGATGGTAGGGCTGGCGCTGGTAGATCAAATGCCTACGCACGCCACGCAAAGGTGCGTTTACGACATTGCCGGAACAACACACAACAAATGTGGGAGGGGGTTAGGCGATAGCCTGGCGGACGAGTAGCAGCAGGAAGAAATGCAGGGGATAGAGGGTGTACGCCCAGCGGCGCATGGCGGGTGGTGAGGTGCTTGTGGCATGTCGTAATAAGACCAATCCGGCCAATGGCGCGATCAGGCATGCAGCCAATCCCAGCAGCGCCACCGGCGTGCCGCTGTTGAGCAGGATTTGCCACTGATTGGCGGCCACGCAGACCAATCCCGGCAACACACTGAAATACCAAGGCCGGCGAAACACCAGCAGCATCGCCAATGGCAGCAATACACCAAAGAAACCGAACATTAAGTGGGATGAAAACAAAGCCGCTATCGTGACGGCGATCAGCGCCAATCCTCGATCAACCACCGCCTTCTGCTGCCATCCTCGGGCAACCAGCAACCCCAGCGCTAACGTGGGTAGAACGTTCAACGTATCGGCATCCTCGATAAACAACCGATACGGCACTTCGCTGATCACACTGAACAGCAGCAGCCATGCCAGGTAACGCCAATGGCCGGTCACCGGTGCATGCCGGGTGCGATGCAGGTTCGCTGCAATCGCCAGGCAAAACCACGGGAACGCCAGGCGCCCCGGCACGTACAGGCCGTCCAGGCTCAAGCCGACATAGCGCAGGTGATCCAGCACCATGCACAGCAGCGCCAACCACTTGAGCAAATCCAAAGCGCCATCGCGGACACGTCCGACAGGCATCGTTTCAGTCCCGTGCATAATTCCCCAGTGACTTTGCATTTACAGAGCGTGCGCACCCGCGACAATCTTGGTTACAGTGCGCACCAACATCGACCACAGGAATGGGCCATGACCGACAAGAGCCAACAATTCGCCAGTGACAACTACTCCGGGATCTGCCCGGAAGCCTGGGCCGCCATGGAACAAGCCAACCAGGGCCATCAACGCGCCTATGGCGATGATGAATGGACCCACCGCGCCGCCGACGGTTTCCGCAATCTGTTTGAAACCGACTGCGAAGTGTTCTTCGCCTTCAACGGCACTGCCGCCAACTCACTGGCACTGTCGTCCTTGTGCCAGAGCTACCATAGCGTGATTTGCTCGGAAACGGCCCACGTCGAAACCGACGAATGCGGCGCGCCGGAGTTCTTCTCCAACGGCTCCAAGCTGCTCGTCGCCCGCACTGAAAACGGCAAGCTGACCCCGGAGTCGATCCGCGAGATTGCCCTCAAGCGTCAGGACATCCACTACCCCAAGCCGCGCGTCGTGACCCTGACCCAGGCCACCGAAGTCGGCAGCGTGTACACCCCGGAAGAAATCCGCGCCATCAGCGCCACCTGCAAAGAGCTGGGCCTGAACCTGCACATGGACGGCGCACGCTTCTCCAACGCCTGCGCATTCCTCGGCTGCTCGCCGGCCGACCTGACCTGGAAAGCCGGCGTCGACGTGCTGTGCTTTGGTGGTACCAAAAACGGCATGGCCGTGGGTGAAGCCATCCTGTTCTTCAACCACAAGCTGGCCGAAGACTTCGACTACCGCTGCAAACAGGCCGGCCAGCTCGCGTCGAAGATGCGCTTTTTGTCCGCCCCGTGGGTGGGCCTGCTGGAGAACGACGCCTGGCTCAAACACGCACGTCACGCCAACCATTGCGCACAACTGCTGAGCAGCCTGGTAGCGGATATTCCGGGGGTGGAACTGATGTTCCCGGTGCAGGCCAATGGCGTGTTCCTGCAACTCTCCGAACCGGCCATTGCGGCGCTGACGGCCAAGGGTTGGCGCTTCTACACATTTATCGGCAAAGGTGGCGCGCGCTTCATGTGTGCGTGGGATACCGAGGAAGAGCGTGTAAGAGAATTAGCCGCGGATATTCGGAAAGTGATGGAAGCCTGAAACCACGGGCCTTCCAGCGCATTTTCAGAGACTGTTTGTACGTATTTCTGACAGTATCTATCTACCCCTTGCCTTGGTTAGGATCTCGTCACCCCGATTGAACGGACGCGTTATATCGGGGCTGACTGCCTGCCGAATTGTCGGCTGGAAAAGGAAATCCTATCGAGGGCAACACCATGGAAATTCAACGCTACACCACTGACTCGCAACTCCGGAACGACACCAACGCCACACTCGTCAGCCTGGACGATCTTCGAAAGTTGGCGAACGTCGGCGATACCATCATCGAGCCTTCACGACTCTTTACCGTGACCGGTAAAGAATTCGAAATGACAGCATCCGGGGCGTACATCATCAACCTGTTTGTGCGTTAAGCACTGACTGTGGGAGGGGGCTTGCCCTCTCCCACATTTCAGACCGGCGCTGTTAGTCAGAACTCGATACGCACATCACCCTTCGGCACACTGCAGCACGACAGGATGTAACCTTCGGCTTCGTCTTCTTCGGTAATCCCACCGTTGTGCTCCATCTCCACCTCGCCACCCAGCTTCATCACCTTGCACGTCCCGCATATCCCCATGCCGCAGGCTTTAGGAATCAACAGCCCAAGCTTGGCCGCCGCTGCGTGCACGGTTTCGCCCGGCGCCACGCGAATGCTCTTGCCTGACGCAATGAATTCCACCTGATGCAGGTCCGCCAAGTCGACTTCCGGCGCGTCGGCGGCTTGTTCGGCTTGTTCCACCGCATCGGCACGGGCTTCCGGCGGCGTCGCACCGAAGGATTCCTCGTGATAGCGCGCCATGTCGAACCCAGCCACTTCCAGCAGGCGCTTGACCGCGTTCATGTACGGCGTCGGCCCGCAGCAGAACACTTCGCGCTCCAGGAAGTCGGGCACCATCAGTTCGAGCATCTTGTGGTTCAGGTAGCCGCGATACCCGGCCCAAGGCTCGCCCAGGCCGTGCTTTTCGCAGATCAGGTGCAGGCTGAAGTTATCGATCCGCGATGCCATGTGCTCCAGCTCGCGGTGGTAAATGATGTCTTTGGGCGAGCGGGCGCTGTGGATAAAAGTCATGTCGACATTGGCGTTGGTGTCGTAGAACCAACGCGCCATGGACATCACCGGCGTGATCCCCACGCCGCCGCTGAGGTACAACACTTTCGGGCTTGGGAAATCGATGGCATTGAACAGCCCGACCGGGCCGTGCACCGCCAACTCCTGGCCTTCGTGCAACGTGTCGTGCAGCCAGTTGGAGACCTTGCCCCCCGGCACACGCTTGATGGTCACCGAGAAGCTGTACGGCACCGACGGCGAGCTCGAAATGGTGTAGGAGCGCATGATCGGCTGGCCTTCGATTTCCAGCTCCAGGGTGACAAATTGCCCCGGTTTGAAAAAGAACAGGATCGGCTGGTCGGCCATGAAGCAAAAGGTGCGCACGTCCCAGGTTTCCTGGATGACTTTGACGCAACGGACGATGTGCCGACCATTGGCCCAGGTCTGGGTGGTTACTGGATTCAGGAAACTGTTGGACATGCTGATTCTCCACTGCCGATGCTCGGCTTTATGGTGGCGATTCTGCGTAACGCGAGAACCACCCATTTACCTATCTGCGACATTCACATACTTATCGCGACCAGCCCCCAACGACAGGGGGTTGCGCGTCGGGATCAGATTGGGCCATGTCGCCCATGGATAAGGATCGTCGCAACGCCGGCCCCACACTCACTCCCAACAACGACGCTTTCTTTACGCCTTGCTGCAAACCTGATTAGCCACTTATCTCGGCCACACAGAATGGCCATGAGGACACACACGATGGACGTCACCGCAACGTTAAGCTTGGGCGATCCGCTGGAACCCGCACGCAAGGCCACCGCGCAAATGCTGCAAGAGCGCGAGCGCACGTTTTCGCTGCCGCAGCCGTTTTACTCTGATGAGCGGCTGTTTGATATCGACATGCAGGAGATCTTCCAGAAAGAGTGGTTGATCGCCGGCATGACCTGCGAGATTCCCGCCAAGGGCAACTACCTGACCCTGCAAATCGGCAAGAACCCGATCATCGTGATCCGTGGCGCCGAAGGCGTGGTGCATGCGTTCCACAACGTCTGCCGCCACCGTGGCTCGCGCCTGTGCACCAGCGACAAGGGCAAGGTCGCCAAACTTGTGTGTCACTACCACCAATGGACGTACGAACTGGACGGCCGCCTGCTGTTCGCCGGTACCGAGATGGGCGCCGACTTCGACATGAAGCAGTACGGCCTCAAGCCAGTGAACGTGAAGACCGCTGGCGGCTACATCTTCATCAGCCTGGCCGAGAACCCGCCGGCCATTGATGACTTCCTGTCGACGCTGAACCATTACATGGAACCGTACGACATGGAAAACACCAAGGTGGCGATTCAAACCACCTTGTTCGAAAAGGCCAACTGGAAGCTGGTGCTGGAAAACAACCGCGAGTGCTACCACTGCAATGCGTCGCACCCGGAACTGTTGAAAACCCTGCTGGAATGGGACGACGTCACCGACCCGCGCGCCGATCAGGCGTTCAAGGACCACGTGGCCGCATCCGCCGCCGCCTGGGATGCCGAGAAGATCCCTTACGCCCACGCCAGCTTCGGCCTGCGTAACCGCATCGTGCGGATGCCGCTGCTCAAAGGCACCGTGTCGATGACGCTGGACGGCAAGCAGGGCTGCGCCAAGCTGATGGGCCGCATCAAGAACCCGGACCTGGGCTCGATGCGCATCCTGCACCTGCCGCATTCGTGGAACCACTGCATGGGCGACCACATCATCGTGTTCACCGTGTGGCCGATCAGCGCCCAGGAAACCATGGTCACCACCAAGTGGATCGTGCACAAGGACGCCGTCGAAGGCGTGGACTACGACGTGGATCGCATGCGCCAGGTGTGGGACGCCACCAACGACCAGGACCGTCGCCTGGCCGAAGAGAACCAGCGCGGCATCAACTCCACCGCTTACCAGCCTGGCCCGTACTCCAAGACTTACGAGTTCGGCGTGGTGAACTTTGTGGACTGGTACAGCGAACGCCTGCTGAGCAACCTGGGCGCGGCCCCGGCGCCGTATCTCAAAGGCGTGGCCGTACACGACTGATTGAGGTCACTCATAGTCGTCTTACCCCTACCGGGCGAGCGCACCGTTCGCCCCGTAGATACCGTCTTGACTCACACCGGGCAAGCGCGCGTTTCGCCATACACCTCGCCATCGATCAAAATTCAACCAAACCTCCCACAGACCTCTCCCACCCTGCCTCCCAGCCTTTGACCAACAACTTATCCACAAAGCCACCCACAGCAATTGTGGGCAACTGCGTTGCTTGCTCAAAATTAACTGAAGAAAATCCGTGACTTATTCAACTTGACGGGTTTCATCGCACATTGATCAATTTATGATCAATAGCCTACACGCGACGGAATACGTGGTTCACAGCGGTACGCAAACACCTTATCCACAGAACCGCCAACAGACTTTGGGGGCAACTCTGGCCGAGCTGTGGAAAACCATCTCAAACCTTCATAAACCGGGGCATTCACCGGTATTTCGAAGCAAAAGACGCAAATTGATCAAAATACAACCAACCCCATGAAACCCACTGTTTATATGGCCTGCAGCCGATAGCGAACATCTTATCCACAGAACCGCCAACAGAGTTTGGGGGCAACTCGACATCGGGCGCAGACCTTATCCACATCAAAACACCTGTAAAAACCGCCACTTAGCCTGGTCATTTTTCGTACAGCCCGCCACAGGCCTTGATTCCCGTGACCTGTGGACAAGCACAAACACCTTATCCACAGGCACGTGCACAGCGATTGTGGGTAACCACCGCTTATCGGCCAACTGTACAAAAAACACTCATATTAAAACTTCATCTACACTCACTTTTGCAGTTATATCCACTGGCCCGGGTGAGTGCAGAAGTCCTTGGCGCGATAGAGGGAGATAGACCAGTGATGTGGCAGGTTCATTCCAGCCATCACTGCGCCAAAGGTTTTACGCTGATTGAATTACTACTGACGCTGGCCTTGTTGGCCACGCTTTCGACAGTGGCTTATCCGCTGACGGCGTTGATGGGTAAACGCGACCGGGAACTCGACCTGCAACGCTCGTTGCGGGAAATACGCCGTGCGATCGATTCCTACAAAGAAGCCAGCGACGACGGTCGTATTGAAAAAAGCATCAGCGACAGCGGTTATCCACCCTCACTGCAGGTATTGGTCGAGGGGGTCACGGACAAGACCGATCTCAAGGGCAAAAAACTCTTCTTTCTGCGCCGTATTCCCCGCGACCCTCTCTGCGAATGTCCACACCTGTCGCCTGCGCAAACCTGGCAACTACGCAGCTACAAGAGCACCGCTGATAACCCACAAGAGGGAGAAGATGTATTCGACGTTTCGTCCAGCAGCACTCGGGAGAGTTTGAATGGAACGTTATACAGCCAGTGGTAATCGGGGTTTCACCCTGATCGAGTTGCTGGTGGTCATGGCGATCATCGCCACTCTCATGACCCTGGTGACGCCCCAGTATTTTCGCCAGCACACCAAGGCCCAGGAAACCGTACTGCGCCATAACTTGTCCTCCATCCGCCAGGCGCTGGACCAATACCGTGAAGACCACGGCGCCAATCCCGAGTCCCTGCAAGCCCTGGTGGAACGGCGTTATTTGCGCGAAATCCCCATCGACCCCCTGACCGGCAAGCGCGAAACCTGGCGATTGCAGCCTTCCGATGAACAAGGCCTGGGCGACGTGCGCAGCGGCGCCCCCGGCACCGCCAACGACGGGAGCACCTATGCCGACTGGTAAGCACAACCAGCATGGCTCGGTATTCATGGGCATGTTGGTGACGGTGGCCGTGGTGGCCGTGATGCTGATGGAAGCCGGCACGCTGTGGTCCAGCGTGATGCAGCGCGAGCGCGAGTTGGAATTGCTGGCGCGCGGCAATGAGATTCGCCGCGCGATCGGGCTGTATTACGCGGCCGGCAATACCTTCCCCAAGTCCCTCGAAGACCTGGTACTCGACCGCCGTCAACCGACCATCAAGCGCTACCTGCGCCGTGCCTATGCCGACCCGCTGACCGGCAGCGCCGAGTGGGGTGTCATCGCCGGCCCCGGCGACACCCTCATGGGTGTCTTCAGCAAGGCCAGCGGCACACCCTTCAAGCAAGGCAACTTTGCAGTCATCAATCAGAGTTTTACAGGACAAGGCAGTTATCAAGGGTGGGTGTTTCTGTTTGGCCCTGGGCAGAACAACCCTGCAACCCGCATCGCTCCCACGGAGGATCAACTGACCCGATGACACTCACGCAATTGGCACACTGATCGTTCCAGCAGTTCGGAACTTGTTTATCTGAATTGAAGGTGGACTAGAGCATGAATAAGTATACGAAGAGACTTTTCAAATGGACGGTGGCGACCGTGCTTCTGGCACCCGCCTTGAGCTGGGCACATGGTGCGCTGGACTTCCCGGCATCACGCGCGGTGAACTGCCAGGCGACCGGCGGTTACTGGCAATCTGAGGATGGTTCCTCCATCGTCGACAAAGGCTGCCGAGAATCCGCAAAGATATTTAACGGCTCGGCCGCGAAAGTATTCCCCGCGCAGCAATGGAATGAGATTGCCCATATTCCAGAGATCAATAACCCATCCTTGGATCAGATCAAGGCCATCATCAAAGATGGTCAGATCTGCTCCGCCAATGATCACAGGAAAGCCAGCCTGGATAAGCCAACGCCCTATTGGACAAAGACGGAGGTCATGCCTGGGCAATCACTCACGATGCGACTTATCGGCACTGCACCCCATGTGCCGAGCAAGTTTTATGCATTTACGAGCCGACCCGGCTTCGATACGGCTACGGATATATTGAAATGGAGTGATCTGGTACCGCTGGGCCCGGAAGAGCGGTTTACCGTCGCTAAAGAAAACTGGCAGACCCCGCCAAGAATCGCCGGGGCTTCGGGTTACTTTGAAATAGTTAGAACAATCCCGAGTGATGTGTCGGGAAGTGGGTTGATCGTGGGTATATGGGTACGGAATGACCCCAATGGCGAATTTTTTATCTCGTGCTCGGATGTGAATTACCAAGGAGGCGGCGTGCCTGAAGAACCACACAACATTGGTTCATTCATCACTGCCGATATGCAAACGGCCAAGCGCGGAGACTCCGTGCATTTCAGGATCTTTGGTATCGACGCGGCGAGAACGGAACTGGTCAACATCATCCATAAACTTACAGCTTCTAATGAAGCCCCCAGTCAGTGGGGGAAAGAAATCGCCGATAAAGTCAACCCTTCCATCGCCAGGATTGGCGAGTTGGAGGGCACGACAATCAGGTTCAATCAAGCCAACCCACTGATCAACTCGACCTATGTCACCAACAAAGGTTACACACAGGCGATGTCAATCATGCCAGGTGAGGACCCAGGCCCTGTTAATCCGGCACCGCCTGTAGCACGAATCACGGGCCCGACAACATTGAAATCGGGACAAGCCTTTACGTTCAGTGGGGCAGGATCAACGGGTAGCAATGGACGTTTACTCTATGAGTGGGCAGTGCCAGGGATGACAGGCGCACAGAACGGCTCGACCGTCAGCGGCAAGGCATTCAGCGTCACACAAGCAACTACGTTCCCGGTACGCCTGCTTGTTCGCGACCAGCAAAACGGCAAAGTCAACCAGGCGGTGTTGGACTTTACGGTGACGCCAGACGGCGATGACGACGAATATCCAGCCTGGGTAAAAGACGGCGGCTATCGCAGCGGCTCGAAAGTCTCCAATTATGGAATGAAGTTTGAGTGCAAAGAGGGATCTGCGGGCGCATGGTGCGGGCAGAATGAAAACGAACCAGGCAAACCTGGCTCTACGTTCTGGCAGCGCGCCTGGGATGTCAAATAGCTGAACGGGGTGACTTTGCGCCGCACCCAGGTGCGGCGCTCTCTGCTCTCGAAATCGTTGCTATAGTTGATTGACACGTCCTCTATACAGTATGCAGTTCTACCGGCGGTGCCCGCACAACAGCGGGCCGGGAGAGTTATACACAACCGCCCTACCTTGGCACTCCCACAGGGTATTTCCATGCGCACACACTCTTTTATCCACAGCCCCCAACGCGGCTTCACGTTGCTGGAGCTGCTCGTCGTCCTGCTGATCATCGCCCTGCTCGCCAGCTATGTCGGCCCCAAGATGTTCGATCGCCTGGAACTGGCCAAGGTGCAAACGGCCCAGGGCCAGATGAAGTCCCTTGCCGACGCCCTGAACCAGTACCGCCTGGACAACGGCAACTACCCGGACGAAACACTCGGCCTGAATGCGCTGAGCACGCGCCCTGCCAACGCAAACAATTGGCAGGGACCGTACCTGAAAACGCTGCCGCCAGACCCTTGGGGCAACCCTTACCTGTACAAAAACCCCGGCGCCCCGCCCAACGATGCAGAGATCATTTCCCTGGGTCGCGATGGCAAGGCCGGCGGTGTGAACACTTACGCCGACATCGTGTACGGGCTGTGACCCGCCATGCGCACGCTGCGGATGGCCCTGACCCTGCTTTGTCTGTCGGGCATCGCCCAGGCCAACTGCTGGCAGTTGGCAGCCAGTCGTTACCACGTCGATCCGCTCCTGTTGTACGCCATCGCCAGGGTCGAATCCGGTCTCGATCCGATGGCTCGCAACGTCAACAGCGATGGCAGCCAGGACATCGGCCTGATGCAGATCAACAGCCGTCACTTGCCGGCACTGGCGCGGTTCGGCATCACCGAACAGCACTTGATCACCCAGCCCTGCACCAGTGTCATGGTGGGTGCGTGGATTCTTGCCGGGTTTATCCGCGAGCAAGGTTATGGCTGGCAGGCCGTGGGCGCGTATAACGCCGGGGCCAAGCCGGACCGTGAAGCACGGCGCTCGCGCTATGCCCTGGCCGTGTGGCGCTACTACGGCGAGTTGCTGCAACAACGCCAGCAACTGGCCAGGCAAACCCCATGATCGACATCGACGCCCGCATCATTCGCGACGGCCATTTGCAGACGCTGCGTCTGCAAGCCCTCGATTTGCCCCAGGCACGCCAGCAATTACAGGCCGACGGCGCCCAGGTCATTTCGCTGAAGGCGCGCCGCGCGTTCACTTTGCCGAGTCGACGCGCCAGGTTTGCCCTCGGCCTGTTTATCCAGGAACTGGTGGTGCTGCTGGACGCCGGCCTGGTGCTGGTGGAAGCGGTGGAAACCCTGCGCGACAAGGCGCCAGCGGGCGTCAACCGCCAGGTCATGAGCGATCTGCTGGCCTCCATGTATGAAGGCAACTCACTGTCCAGGGCGATGCAGCTCGGGCCGCAGACGTTTCCTTCACTGCTGATTGCCACCGTGGCGTCCTCCGAACACAGCGGTCAATTGGCCGTGGCCTTGCGCCGTTACCATCATTTCGAAGCGCATTTGGAAACCGTCAAAAAGCGCGTCAGCGGCGCCCTGATGTATCCCTTGGTGGTGCTCAGCGTGGGCGCGTTGATCCTGCTGTTTTTGCTGTTCTTCGTGATTCCGCGCTTCGCCTCGGTATTTGATGCGGTCAGCGACCTGCCAGCCACCGCACGCTTCATGGTGTGGTGGGGCGCGCTGGTGGATGCGCGAGGCATGGAGTTACTGATCGGCCTGGCGCTGGCCATCGCGGCACTGGTCCTGATGTTTCGCAGCGCCGGGCTCAAGCGTCGCGCAGCGGGCCTGTTCTGGAAGATCCCCAGCCTGGGCGCCCAGCGCACGCTGTTTATCCTCGCGCGGTTTTATCGCACGGCCGGCATGTTGCTGATGGGCGGGATGCCGGTGGTTACGGCGGTGGAGCTGTCCGGTGCGTTGCTGCCCGTGGAGCGCCAGGCGGACCTGCGCCAGGCCCTGAGCGACATCCAGGCCGGCCAGCCACTCTCCACCGCCCTGGCCCGCCATCAACTGACCACCGCCGTCGCCGAACGACTGTTGCGGGTGGGTGAGCAAAGCGGCGAGCTGGCGGCCATGTGCGAACGGATCGCGCAGTTTCACGACGAGGCACTGGAGCGGGCCATCGAGCTGTTCAGCAAGGTCTTCGAGCCGCTGTTGATGCTGGTCGTGGGCGGGTTGATCGGCTTGATCGTGTTCATGCTGTACATGCCGATTTTCGAACTGGCAGGTTCCATCCAGGGGTAGCGCGATGAGCGAGCAGACACGGCAATGGCAAGCGCTTGCGACGCAACGGGGCATGAGCTTGTCCAACTACCTGTTGGAGGTGCTGGACAAGGCGCCCGACCAATTACCGACGATCGCCCAGCCCCTCGGTCTGCTCGCCATCGCCCCGGAACACCTCAATGAAGACTGGCGTTTCGATCTACTGGCGCTGCCCCAGGCACTGATCCATAACGTATTGCCTGTGGATAACCACGGCCAGCCGTGCCTGGTGCTGGGAGATCCTTTCACCTTGGCCAGCCGACACTGGCTGCAGTCCTCCAAGACCTTGCGCCAACTGCCCCTGGCCATGAGCCTGCCCGGCGCGGTCAAGGCCCAGTTGACTGCGGCCGAAGCCAGCCAACGGGTGATGCAGCCATTTGGCGACGACGCTGAAAGCGCCCTCGTCGGCCAGTCCGCCCAGGAAATATCCCTGAGCAGCATCGCTCGCGACGACAACCCGGTGGTGCGCCTGGTCAACTCCATGCTGTTCGATGCGCTGCAAAGCCGCGCCAGCGACATCCATGTGGAAACCACACCGCAGGGTCTGGTGATCAAGTACCGCATCGACGGCGTGTTGCAGCAGATGGGCCAAGCCGGCGGCATGGACATGGCCGAGCAGGCGCTGTCGCGGATCAAGGTGTTGTCGGAGCTGGACATCGGCGAGCGACGGGTGCCCCAGGACGGACGTTTCAAGATGAAAATCCAGGGCCGCGAGGTGGATTTTCGCGTGTCGATCATGCCCAGCATCCACGGTGAAGATGCGGTGTTGCGGATTCTCGACAAATCCCAGCGCGGCGAGTCGCTGAGCCTGGAAAACCTCGGCCTGGCCACCGACACCATTGCGCGCATCCGCGTACTCGCCAGCGAACCCTACGGCATGCTGCTGGTGACCGGCCCCACTGGCAGTGGCAAATCCACCACGCTGTACGCCGCGTTGTCGGAGACCAATACCGGCGAGAAAAAGATCATCACCATTGAAGACCCGGTGGAGTACGAACTGCCCGGCGTGCTGCAAATCCCGGTCAACGACAAGAAAGGTCTTACCTTCGCCCGTGGGCTGCGCTCGATCCTGCGCCACGATCCGGACACGATTCTGGTCGGGGAAATCCGCGACGGGGAAACGGCAGGCATTGCAGTGCAAGCCGCGTTGACCGGGCATCTGGTGCTGTCGTCGGTGCACGCCAACAGCGCGTTCAGTGTGCTGGAGCGCTTTACCTACATGGACGTGGACCCGGCCAGTTTTGTCGAAGCCCTCAACGGCGTGGTTGCCCAACGCCTGGTTCGGCGCATCTGCCCGGACTGCGGCGTAGACGCTACCCCCGATCCAGACATCGCCCACCTCGCCCAACTGCCCGAGACCCAGCTCAAACAAGGCCACTACCGCATAGGAAAAGGCTGCGAGGCCTGTCGCCACACCGGCTATCGCGGTCGGCTCGCGCTGGCCGAAGTGTTGACCCTGACCGACAGCATCAAGGAGGGCCTGCTCAACCGCAGTTCGGCCGCCACCTTGCGCGAACTGGCCCGTGAAGCCGGCCACGTGTTTATCCGCGATATCGCCCTGGCCCATGCGGCCCAGGGCGAGACCACGCTCAAGGAGGTTCACCGTGTCATTTCCCTTTATTGAGCACGTGGTGGCGCTGCACAGTGCCAGCGCCGAATGGGCGGCTCGCCCACGCTGGCGCGGTGCACGTATCTGGCACGCGCAGCACACCGGCGAGCCATTGGCCGCTTGCGCCGCACTGCTGGAACAGGCACCTCGGGGCCACGTGGGCTTTCTGGACCGGGCCACCGTGCTGCTGGGCTTTCCCCATGTGCACTACCTGATATTGCCGTGGCAAACCGGCCTGTACAGCGCAGGCGATTGGCAGGCATTTGCCGAAGCCACCTTTAGCCAACAGGTCGGCATCGACCCTGAGCACTGGCAGGTGCAAGCCGCCAACGGTCACTTCGGCCAGGCTTGTGTCGCGGTCGCGACTTCACGGGAGCTGCTGCAAGACCTGCGCGACCTGTTCAAGCTGCACCGCTTGCCCCTGGTCACCTGTACGCCGTTGCTGACCGCCGTGGCGCAGCGGTACTGGCGACAATTGCCCGACGACTGCGTACTGGCCGTGCCCGAAGCCGACAGCCTCAGTTGCCTCTACCGACAACAGGGCACAATCGAGCAGCTGTGCGTGATTGCGACCCAACCAGGCAGCACATTGAGCGACAACCTGTTCACCGCCGACCTGCTGGTCGAGCGGCACGCGCTGACCCCGCTGGTCGTCACCAATAACCCTGCGGACAACCGCCTGGGCCCCGTGCACCCCTGGCTGGAGGCATCGACAGCATGAGAACCAGGCTCGTCAGTGCCTGGCAACGGCTGCGCGCCCGCCGTGCACCCGCCGTTGATTTCCAACACGCCACGGCGACGCTTCGGCCACTGGTGACTGCGCTTTGGCTGATGGTTGCGGTAATGATGTTCGGCCTCTGGCGACAGTGGCAACACATGGAGTACCAACAGCAAAAGACCGATGAACTGGAGCAACACTTTATCCAACTCGCCCGCCGCCAGGAGCAGTTGATCCAGGCGGCCATTCGCTTGTCGCCCCAGCAGAAAAAACAGCTGGCAGCCTTCGCCCAACAGAAGGCCAGCCCCTTCGCCCTGATGGATGCCGTGGCCCAGGCCTGGTCGAGAGAAATCGCCCTGACCCGTGTCGAGGTCAACACCCAGGCCCAACTGATTCACCTGGATCTGGAAGCCAAGCAGTTGGGTGATGCGTTTCGCTTCGTGGACCGGCTCAAGGCCCGGCCAGGGGTACAGGTACATCTGCAACAAAGCGCGCTCAAACCCGATGATCCGCAGCACCCGGTGCAGGTCAAACTCAGCGTTGGATCAGGATAGCCAGCCATGGACACCCTCACTCGCTACCTGCCACGTCTGCGCTGGCAACTGATGCAGTGCCAACAGCGCCTGGGCTTCTGGGGCTTGCTGGCGTTGGGTGTGATGTTCACGACACTGGTGATCGAAGTGGCGGTGATTTACCCGGCAGGCGCTACCGACCGCATGCGTCGCCAGGAAATACAGGCCGGCATCGACGAGCAGCCACAGGAGGTGCAGGTCACCGAGCCGGTCGTGGTCGAGCGACTGCCCAGCGCAGACGACTTTGCCCCGCGCCTGGAAAAGCTGCTGGGCGTTCTCACTCAACGCGGCTTTATCATCAAACAAACCACGCTCGCCTACTCCGCCCCCGGCGACAGCGGGCTGCAACGCCTGGATGTGGACATTCCGCTTACCGGCCCGTACACCCTGCTGCGCGACGCCCTGACCGACGTCGCCAAAGAACCGGCCGTGCGCATCGAGCACCTGACTCTGGAGCGCAAGGACATCACCAGCGGCATGCTGAATATCACCCTCAAGGTGAGCGTACTGGGGGTGACGCAATGAAACTGTCGCCGTATTTGCGCGTGCTGTTAGTGCTGACCCTGATCGGCTGCGGCTGGCTGTTCTGGCAGGACAACGCAAACAGCCCCGACACCGCATCAACAGCGGTAATCCGCCCGCCGGTAGCCGCCTTGCCAGCGCCTGTTGTCGAAGCGGGCGCGCCCGTGGTCGAAACGGTTGACCTGTTCCCCGCCCAAACCTGGACACCGCCACCGCCCGTTGCCCCCGTCGACACTTCACCGCCCAAGCCGCCACCGCTGCCCTTCACCGTCAGCGCGCAGTGGCGCTATGAGAGCCAATCGAAAATCGTCGTGCTTCAGGGCAACGGCCGCCAGTACACGCTGTGCAACCGTTGTTCGGTACCCGGGCGCATCGTGCCCGGCAAGATGCTCGACGCGCACTACCGCCTGGACAAACTCACCGACACCGCTGTGGTGCTGACCTACATGCCGCTCAAGCATGCCAGCACTTTGCGGCTGGACACTCACTGACCGGAGCAGGACACGATCATGGCGATACGTACGTGGGTTCCCTTGAGCCTGGCCGTGGCCTTGCTCAGCGCCTGCCAGACTCAACGGGCGATCAAGGAGAGCGACGAGTTGCGCCAGAAGGGCGACATCATCCGCTCCGTCGAAGTGCTGCAAGCCGAAGCCAAACAAGCCCCCGACGACGTGCAATTGCGCACCGCCAACTACAGCAAGCTGGAGTTGCTGGTGGCGCAATACAGCCGCGAGGCCAGCACCGCGCTGATGCGCGGCGACGATGCCGCCGCCATCCGCGCCCTGGAAACCATCCTCAAGTACGACCCCAGTAACCTCGGCGCGCGCCAGGAAATCCAGAGCATCCAGGCGATGAAACAGCTGCGCCCGCAACTGGCACAAGCCTACGAACTGAAGCGTTCCAACCCCGTGGAAGCACTCAACCTGGTGCGCCGGATCATCGCGCAAAAGCCCAACTACCGAGAGGCCCTGGACTTTCGCAATGCCCTGACCCGTGAACTGGTGAGTGCCGACTACCTCAGCGCCGACCTCTCCGAGGCCATGCGCAAACCCCTGAGCCTGGAGTTCAGCGCCCAAAGCCTGACCACGATTTTCGAGACCATTGCGCGCCTGTCGGGGGTCAACTTCGTCATCGACAAGGACGTCAATCCCAGTGCCTCAGCGAGCATGACCGCGAGCCGAACCACCGCCGAAGACGCCCTGAACCTGCTGCTGACCACCCAAGGGTTGGACAAGAAAGTCCTCAACGCCAACACCATTCTGGTTTACCCCCGACGCCCGGACAAAGAACGGGAATATCGCGAGTTGGCCGTACGCACCTTCTACCTTAGCCATGGCGACCCCAAGGTCATCGCCGCCGAGATCAAGCAAGTGCTCAAGCCCAAGGAGGTATTGGTGGACGAACGCCTGAACGCGGTGATTGTGCGCGATGGCCTCGACACCCTGAGCGCGGTGGAAAAACTCGTGGAGGCCATTGATATCGCGCAGTCGGAAGTGACCATCGACATTCAGGTGCTGGAGGTCAGCCTGACCGACGAATTGAACCTGGGCATCCAGTACCCGGAAAGCATCGGCCTGTCCGTGGGCAACCTCGCCAACGTGCCTGCGGGGCTCGCGGGCATCCCGATCAGCGCGTTGCGTGGGATCAATGGCGACAATATCCTGCTCGATTCCGGCAGCACCTCGGCGCGCATCAATATGCTGCAGCGCAGCGGCAACACCGTGACCCTGGCCAACCCCAGGGTACGGGTGCGCAACCGCGAAGAAGCCCAGGTGAACATTGGCGACAAGATCCCCGTGGTCACCACCACCACGGCCAACCAGATCACCACCTCGTCGGTGTCTTACCAGGACGTGGGCTTGCAAATCACGGTCAAGCCCAACATCAGCCTGAGCGATGAGGTAAACCTGGAGTTGAACGTGGAAATGAGCCATATCACCAAGCGCATTCCCGGCTCGGAAAACGTACCGGCCACCTTCGAGCTGGGCTCACGCGCCACCAAGACCCTGCTGACCGCGCGCAACAATGAAACCCAGATCGTCTCGGGGCTGATCCGCACGGCGGATGTCGACGAAGGCTCGGGGCTGCCGTGGTTGAGCCAGATCCCGTGGATCGGCAAGAAGCTGTTTGGCACGAACCAGAATACCCAGCAGAAAACCGAGATCATCCTGCTGCTGACGCCGAGGATCGAACGCAACCTCGACCTGCCGATTTCCCAGATCAGCACCTTTCACAGCGGCACCGAGGCGCGCAGCTCTACACAAGGCATGATCCTGCGCGATACCACCGAGAAGATGATCCTCAAACCGATTGGCGGCGATCCCACGCCGACGCTGCCACCGCCGATGCAGCAGCCGGATGCCACCTGGCAACCGCTGCCGCCACCGCTGCCGGAGTTGGTGCCCAAGCCGGCCCCAGCGCCCCCTTAATCTCAGAACCTTATGCAGATCAAAATGTGGGAGGGGGCTTGGTGGGTTAGCGCACCACGCCTTCTTCTATGAGCAACCTGAGAATCGCCTGGGCACCTTCTTCGGCGCTCACACCTTTGAGCACCTGCCCACCGCCACCACTGGCCTTCGCCGTTGCCGCCTTCATGCGGTCTGCCCCGCTCTTGGCCTTGATCACCTTGAGGCGCTTGGGCCGGGGCTTGGCCGGTTGCAGCGCCGCGTCGGTGAATAACAGGTCTTCTTCAATTTCGACCTCATGGGCCGCCAGTTCGCCGCGCTGCGCCGGGCCGTAGGCACTCTGCCGAGGCTTCGGCGCGGCGTTATCCACCGTCGCCAAAAACGGCAGGCGCACTTTCAGGCGCCGCCGCTGACCACGGGGCAAGGCTTGCAGCACATGGGCCACGCCGCCTTCGATGGACTCCACCTGAGCCAACCCGACAATCAGCGGCCAGCCCAGTTGCTCGGCGAGCAGGAACGGCAGCATCCCCGAGCCCTCACCGGTTTCGGCCTGGCTGCCGGTGAGCACCACCTGGGCGCCGGCCTCGCGCAGGTAGTCACTGAGCACCGGCAAGGCGTCGGCGCCAGCCGGTTGTTCGAGCACGTGCAGTTGCGGCAAACCCATGCCCAGGTAGCTGCGCAAGGTGGGTTCGGCGATGTTGCCGGCGTGCAGCACCTGCAATTTATCCCCAGCCATTTGCAGGCCGAGTTCAACGGCACGCGCATCCTGTTCGGCACGGCGCGGGCGCCCTGACGTGGGGTGGGCGCCGATGGATACCAGGCTGATTACATTCGTGGTCATAGTCATGTCCCTAAGCCGCATCGCGCTTGGCGCCGTTGCGGTAGGCCTCTACCGCATCGATCAACGCTTGCAGAATCGCGGCGCTCTCGCCAATCACCGACAGGTCGGCACGCTTGATCATGTCGCAACCCGGGTCGAGGTTGATCGCCACCACCTTGTCGCAGGCACCGATGCCTTGCAGATGCTGGATCGCCCCGGAAATTCCCACGGCCACATACACCCGTGCGGTGACCCAAGTGCCGCTGGCGCCGACCTGGCGATCACGGGCCATGAAGCCGTCGTCCACCGCCACCCGCGACGCGCCTTCGGTGGCGCCCAGGGCAGCAGCGGTCTGGTGGAACAGGTTCCAATCCTTCACGCCGTTGCCGCCGGAGAAAATGAATTCCGCTTCGGCCATCGGAATCGCCGCCGGGTCCACCGCCACCGCGCCGAGGTCTTCGATACGCGGCAGGCTGCGGGCCAGGGTTGTGGATAACTCCACGGGCAAGACTTCATGGCGCGTGTCGCTGACCGGATCGGCACATTCGACGGCGGCGAGGATCAAGCGTGGCAGTGGCCGCGCCAAGTCTTGCTGGCCGGCACCGGCGCGGCCGATGCACTCGTCACCCTTGATCTGCCACACCCGCGTGGCCGGGCGTTCCTTGAGGCTGGCGGCAAAACGCCGACCCAGCTCACCCCCGCCACTGCGGCTGTCGGGCAGCAGCCAATGGCGTGGGTTGAACTGGTTATCCACAGCCCGCAAACCCTGCACGCGTTGCTCGGGTGAATAACCGTCGAACTCATGCCCATCCAGCACCAGCAGGCGGTCGACACCGGCGGTGGCAAACGCGCTTTCCTTGTGCTCGCCAAACACCACCGCCAACACCGCGCCGTCGTTACCGGCAAGTTGTCGCGCCAGGCCGAGCAGGTCACGGTCGTGGCTGCTCAGACGGCCGCCGACCATGTCCGGCACTACGTTGATGTAGAACGCAGGCGCAGGCACCTGATGCAGCGGCAATTGCACTTCCACCGCCGCCGTACGCTTGGCCGCGCCGCCCTGCTGGGCGCCGCTGCGGTCGATGCGCTTGATGCCGTTGGGGCCGATAAACCCGACGCCATGGACGTTTTTGCGGATAACGCCGTTCGGCCCCATCCAGCTGTGTTGCACAGGCTGCATCGCCGCGTGAAGCGGGTGCAGACGGTTACGGGCGATCCATTCAGCCCGTGGGTCGCGGCGGATAATGTCGCTCATCAGTGCATCTCCGCAGACGTTTGTTGGACAGGACGTTTAGGCACTTTCGCCAGCGCAGTGTCTTCAAGCAACGCGTCAGCCACCAGCTCGGCAATGTCCTTGATCAATGGCCGCGGCTCGACAACACCTTCAAGCATCGCCGTGCATTGCGGGCAACCAACTGCCACCAACTCGGCACCGGTCTCGCGGATATCGTCCATGCGCATATCCGGGATCCGTTGCTTGCCAGGAATGTCCGTGATCGGCGCCCCGCCGCCACCGCCGCAGCAGCGCGAACGGAAGCCCGAGCGTTGCATCTCCTTGACCTCGATCCCCAGCGCCCGCAGCACTTGGCGCGGCGCCTCGTATTCGCCGTTGTAGCGGCCCAGATAGCACGGGTCGTGATAGGTCACGCTGCTGCCTTTGTGCTGGCCCAGGTTCAGCGCGCCGTCACCGATCAGCTCGGCCATGAAGGTGCTGTGGTGCTGTACGAGGTAGTTGCCGTTGAAGGCGCCGTATTCGTTTTTCAGCACATGGAAACTGTGGGGGTCGCAGGTGACGATGCGTTTGAAGCTGTACTTGGCCAAGGTCTGGATATTGCGCGTGGCCAGCAGTTGGAACGTCGCTTCATCGCCCAGGCGACGGGCGACGTCGCCGCTGTCGCGCTCTTCCAGGCCGAGCACGGCGAAGTCGACGTTGGCGGCTTTGAGCACTTTGACGAACGCACGCAGGGTGCGTTGGTTGCGCATGTCGAAGGCTCCGTCGCCGACCCAGAACAGCACGTCGGTGGTGCCCTTGTCACTGAGCAACGGCAGGTTCAGATCCGCCGCCCAGTTGAGGCGACCGCCCGGTGCAAAACCGCCAGGGTTGTCGGTGGCGATCAGGTTTTCCAAGACTTCGGCGCCTTTGTTCGGGGTGGCGCCTTTTTCCAGAGTGAGGTGGCGACGCATGTCGACGATGGCGTCCACGTGCTCGATCATCATCGGGCACTCTTCCACGCAAGCGCGGCAGGTGGTGCACGACCACAGGGTCTCGGCGTCCACCAGGCCGTTGACGATCGGTTGATGCGGGTTGCCGCCGTGTTCGCCAATCGCCTTGCCCGGATACGGGCTGCCGGCGAACTTGGCATCGGTGCCACCAGCCAGGCCGACCACCATGTCCTGGATGAGTTTTTTCGGGTTCAGCGGCTGGCCGGCAGCGAACGCCGGGCACGCCGCTTCGCACTTGCCGCACTGCACGCAGGCGTCAAAGCCGAGCAGTTGGTTCCAGGTGAAATCCTTGGGTTTCTCCACGCCCAGCGGCGCGGATTTATCGCTGAGGTCCAGCGGTTTCAAACCGGTGGAGCGCCCGCCACCGAAGCGTTCGGCACGGCGGTGCCAGGCCAGGTGCAGGGCACCAGCGAAGGCGTGCTTCATCGGCCCGCCCCAGGTCATGCCGAAGAACATTTCGGACACGCCCCACAGCACACCCACGCTGAGCAACGCCGCGAGCAGCCAGCCACCGAAGTCGGCGGGCAGAATCCCGGCCACCGGCAGCGTCACCAGGAAGAAACTCACCGAGAACGCCATCAGGCTTTTCGGCAGGCGCATCCATGGGCCTTTGGACAGGCGTGCGGGCGGGTTGCGCCGACGCAGGTACATAAAGATGGCGCCGACAAACATCAACACCGAAGCCAGCAGCAAGGCGTAGCCGAGGATGCGGTTTTGCAGGCCGAAGCCATGCACCAGAATCGCCAGCAGCGCCGACAGGACAAAGCCCAGCGCCGTGGCGACGTGGGTGTTGGCGATGTATTTATCGCGGGCGACCACGTGGTGCAGGTCGACCATATAGCGCTTGGGCATGGCCAACAGACCGCCGAGCAGGTCGACCTTGGAGGCACGGCCACGGCGCCACATGTTCACGCGGCGCAGCGCGCCGAGGACGGCGAGGCCCAGGGCGGCAAACAAGAGAATAGGCAGCAAGGTGTTCAACATGGTGAAGCTCCCACAGACCACACAGGTCTACTGTGAAACCGGCCTAAATGTGGGAGGGGGCTTGCCCCCGATAGCGGTGGGTCAGCTACAGCTGTATCAACTGACACTCCGCCATCGGGGGCAAGCCCCCTCCCACATTTGAAACCAATCCCACATTGGTTCGGTGTCGGGTCAGAAATCCTTGCACAAGCGCAGGGCGTCGTAGATCGCAGCGTGGGTATTGCGCTGCGCCACACAGTCACCGATGCGGAACAGCAAGTACCCCTCGCCCGCTTCGCTCAGGCACGGCTGCGGTTTGATCGCGAACAGCGCTTCAACGTCGATCTGGCCCTTGTTGCGCGACCCTTCCTTGAGCCCGTAGTAGATGGCTTCGTCCGGACGCACGCCGTTCTCCACCACCACCTGGTCCACCACCCGCTCCTCTTTGGCGCCGGTGTATTCGTTCTCCAATACCGCCACCAGCTTGTCGCCTTCGCGGTAGACCTTTTCCAGCATCATGTCGCCGGTCATGATCACTTCTTTGGGGTACATGCTGCGGTAGTAGGTCGGGAACGACGTACCGCCAATCGCCACGCCTGGCTTGATGTCGTCGGTGACGATTTCCACCTGGCAGCCTTTGTCGGCCAAAAAGTCCGCCACCGACATGCCGGTGAATTCACAGATGGTGTCGTAGACCAGCACGTTCTTGCCCGGCGCGACTTTGCCGTCGAGCACGTCCCAACTGCTCACCACCAGGCCTTCGGCGGCGCCCCAGTGTTCGTTCTGCTCGATAAACGGATGCCCGCCGACCGCCAGCACCACCACGTCCGGACGCAGGTCCAGGATGGTCGCGGCATCGGCCGCCACGCCCAGGCGCAGGTCGACTTTCAAGCGCGCCAGCTCCAGCTGGAACCAACGGGTGATGCCGGCGATCTGGTCGCGTTGCGGCGCCTTGGAAGCGGTGGTGATCTGCCCGCCGATAAACTCTTTTTTCTCCAAAAGGGTCACGTCGTGGCCACGTTCGGCCGCCACGCGCGCGGCTTCCATCCCCGCAGGGCCGGCACCCACCACGACCACTTTGCGTTTCGGCCCGGTGGATTTCTCGATGATGTGCGGTACGCCCATGTATTCACGGGAGGTCGCGGCGTTCTGGATGCACAGCACATCCAGGCCCTGGTACTGGCGATCGATGCAGTAGTTGGCGCCGACGCACTGTTTGATCTGGTCGATCTGGCCCATCTTGATCTTGGCGATCAGGTGCGGGTCGGCGATGTGCGCACGGGTCATGCCGACCATGTCCACATAGCCGCCTTCCAGAATGCGCGTGGCCTGGTTCGGGTCCTTGATGTTCTGCGCGTGCAGTACCGGAACCTTGACCACTTCCTTGATGCCGGCCGCCAGGTGCAGGAACGGCTCCGGCGGGTAGCTCATGTTCGGGATTACGTTGGCCAGGGTGTTGTGGGTGTCGCAACCCGAGCCCACCACGCCGATGAAATCGAGCATGCCGGTGTCGTCGTAATACTTGGCGATCTGCTTCATGTCCTCGTGGGACAGGCCGTCCGGATGGAACTCGTCACCGCACAGGCGCATGCCCACGCAGAAGTCATCACCGACTTCGGCGCGCACGGCCTTGAGCACCTCCAGGCCGAACTTCATGCGGCCTTCAAAGGTGCCGCCCCATTCGTCGGTCCGCTTGTTGACCCGCGGGCTCCAGAACTGGTCGATCATGTGCTGGTGCACGGCGGACAGTTCCACACCGTCCAGGCCACCGGCCTTGGCGCGTTTGGCGGCGCTGGCGTAGTTGCCGATCACGCGCCAGATCTCTTCCGGCTCGATGGTCTTGCAGGTTGCGCGGTGCACCGGCTCACGCACACCGGACGGCGACATCAGGGTCGGCCAGTTGAAGCCGTCCCAACGCGAGCGTCGGCCCATGTGGGTAATCTGGATCATGATCTTGGCGCCATGCTTGTGCATGGCATCGGCCAGGTTCTGGAAGTGCGGGATGATGCGGTCGGTGGACAGGTTCACCGAGCTCCACCATTCCTGGGGGCTGTCGATGGCAACCACCGAGGAACCGCCACAGATTGCCAGGCCGATACCGCCCTTGGCTTTCTCTTCGTAATACTTCACATAGCGGTCGGTGGTCATGCCGCCGTCGGTGGCATACACCTCGGCGTGTGCGGTACTGAGCACGCGGTTGCGGATGGTCAGTTTGCCGATCTGGATCGGCTGGAACATTGCTTCGAAAGCCATGGCACGGTCCTCGGCTTACAACGGCTTGACGGTGAACAAACCATCATCGTGGCCCTCTTCGGAGCCTCCGTAGACTTGTTCGGCGACGGTGCGGATCTTGCTGCCACGGGCCTCAAGAATCTGGTCCATGGCGCCGGCAAACCAGCCGGTGAACATGTAGTCCACCTTGCGCCCGACCTTGCCGTACACGTAGACGAATGCCGAGTGTTCGAGCTTGACGCTGGCGGTGCCTTTGTCGAGGTCCATGTCCTGGATCTTGAACAGGCCCCAGCCGCGTTGCGACAGGCGCTTCATGTAGTGCTCGAACACCGCGACGCCTTCCAGGCCGTGGCACTCGGCTTCTTTTTCACACCAGTGCCAGGCGGATTTGTAGCCGGCCTTGTAGAGGATCTCGGCGTAGGCGTCGGCGCCCAGCACTTCTTCGATGCCCATGTGGTTGTTGACGAAGAAATGGCGCGGCACGTACAGCATCGGCAGGGCGTCGGAGGTCCAGACACCGGTTTCGCTGTCGACTTCGATTGGCAATTGCGGGGCGATTTTGGCCATGGAAACTTAACTCCAGAAAATTCTTAGGTGTGCCCTCGACGCGAACGGTCGAGGGAAAAATGCGGTGGCTTATTCGCCCCAGACGTCCTTGAGCACGTTGACCCAGTTCTCGCCCATGATCTTGCGCACCACGCGCTCGCTGTGGCCGCGCTTGAGCAGGGTTTCGGTGAGGTTGGGGAACTCGCCCACGGTGCGGATGCCCAGCGGGTTGATGATCTTGCCGAAGCTGGTCAGGCGGCGGGCGTAGCCCTTGTCATGGGTCAGCATTTCGAAGAAATCCTGGCCATGGCCCTGGGTAAAGTCGGTGCCGATGCCAATGGCGTCTTCGCCGACGATGTTCATGGTGTATTCGATGGCTTCGGCGTAGTCGTCGATGGTCGAATCGATGCCCTTGGCGAGGAACGGCGCGAACATGGTCACGCCGACAAAGCCGCCGTGGTCGGCGATGAATTTCAGCTCTTCATCGGACTTGTTGCGCGGGTGCTCTTTGAGCCCGGACGGCAGGCAGTGGGAGTAGCACACCGGTTTTTTCGATTCGAGGATGACTTCTTCGGAGGTTTTGGAGCCGACGTGGGACAGGTCGCACATGATGCCGACGCGGTTCATCTCGCCAACGATCTCGCGACCAAAACCCGACAGGCCGCCGTCGCGCTCGTAGCAACCGGTGCCCACCAGGTTCTGGGTGTTGTAGCACATCTGCACCACACCGACGCCGAGCTGCTTGAAGATCTCGACGTAGCCGAGCTGGTCTTCAAATGCATGGGCGTTCTGGAAGCCGAAGATGATGCCGGTCTTGCCCAGTTCCTTGGCCTTGCGGATGTCGGCGGTGGTTTTCACCGGGATTACCAGGTCGCTGTTCTCGCGGATCAGGGTCTGGCTGGCGACGATGTTATTGATCGTGGCCTGGAAGCCTTCCCACACCGACACGGTGCAGTTGGCGGCGGTGAGGCCACCCTTGCGCATGTCCTCGAACAGCTCGCGGTTCCACTTGGCAATAATCAGCCCGTCGATAACGATGCTGTCGGCGTGAAGTTCGGCTGGGCTCATCAGGCTGTCCCCTTATTGGCGATTCATGCGCCGAATCGTCTGCCGGCGCTTTGGGGCCAGCATATGCCCAGGGGCAACCTGAGCCGGGTGCAAAAACGACAGGGGAATTGCCGAAAGCGTCAATCCGCGACAAAGGCTGTTAAGAGAGGTCTGACTGGCGGCTGTTATTTGTCTTACGCTTGAGCCAGAATTCCCGCATCACCTGATATGAGACGGCGCAATGAAATCGATTTTCCTGGCTTTGGCACTCATCGCAACCGGCGTCCACGCGGCCGAAGACACCGACAGCACGCCGTGCGATGGCATCGAAAGCGACACGCAAACCCTGGAATGCGCCTCCTATAACAAAACCACCGCTGAGCAATTGTTGAAAGACAACTACCAGGCCCTGCTGGAACGCATGGGATCGACCTACGGCCACGACAAGACCAAGCTGGCGGACATTACCGCTCGTCTGAAGGACGCCCAACAGAAATGGGAAAAGCTGCGTGACGCCGATTGCGCGGTGGACACCTTCCCGGCGGTGAGCGGCAGCAAGGCGTATGCGATTGCACAAAATGATTGCCTGGCGCGGATGAGCGATGAGCGGTCGGAGTTTTTGGAGTCGATTGGGCAGGAATAAGCGACAATCCCCGCCACTTTTAATCTGAACCAAGGCCATTCATGAGCATCTGTGGCATCGAAATCAAAGGCAGCGAAGCCATCATCGCGGTCGCCTCGCTGGACAACCAGACGCTGACCCATGTCGCTCTGGCCACCAAGAAAATCGCCCTGGAAGACGACGATGAGGCAGCCAACGTCAAAGCCTTCGCCGCTCAGGTGAAGGCGTTTGTGCAGGCCAACGCCATCACCCGCATCGCGATCAAGAAGCGCGGCAAGAAAGGCGAGTTCGCCGGCGGCCCGACCACGTTCAAGATTGAAGGGGTATTTCAGCTGCTGGACGGGGTTGAGGTGACCTTGCTGTCGCCGCAGACCATCAACGCGCAGAACAAGAAGCACAGCTTTGAACTGCCGGCCACGCTGAACAAGTATCAGCATGAAGCCTACAAGGCGGCGTGTTCGGCTCTGCTAAAAAAATAAGCCCCCTCCCACATTCAGGCCCAGCTCACAGTGGATTCTGGTTGTTTTTAGTGCGGTGCTTGTGCAGCAGCCAATCTCCAAACGCCTTGTCTTCCAGCGCATACCCGCCCCGGCTCGACTTCCATACCAACTCCTTGTCACGCAAGGCATCGATACAGGCCTGAATCGTCTGGGTACCCGGCACCACATCGCTGCCCATATCCTCCAGCGCCTTGCTGACCGCGGTGATTGTGCTGTCGGTAAACGGCGCAAAGGGTTCATTGCTGTGCAAGCGTTCCACCATCACCTGCAGCACCGCACGCTGAGGGATGGTCAGGGCGTTCCAGGCGCTTTCGAATTCGGTCCACACTCCCGCGCGCAGCAATTCGGCGCGGCTGTGCAGCAATTGGCCCAGATTGCTCGCCTCGCCCAGCTCCAATGCGACTTCACCGATGATGGTACGCAGCATCTCGGGGCGACGGCCGACCAGCTCGAAGGCGGCGTCGATATCCGCCGCCTTGAACTGGTTGGTCTTGGCCAGGTGGGCATTCAGGTGCGCCGTATAGGCTTGGGTGAACTCTCTGCCCAGCAGTGGAAACGGCGTGATGCTGGAGCCGAAGAACGGCTGGCTCTTGCCCAGGACCAGATGGGCCAGCTTGTCGCGGTTGGAACCGGTGAACACCAGGTGCAAGCCACTGCCGTCCTCGTCACGGCCTTGGTTGAGCTGATCCCGGGCGGCCTTCAGCGCGAACATCGCGTTGATACCGGAATCGCTGCTTAATGCGTGCTGCGCTTCGTCAATCACCAGCACCACGGGTTTTTCGGCAGCGCTGTGGAGCAACTCCAAGGCCTGGGTCAACGTCGCGCCAACGGGCAATTGGGGCTTGCTGAAGTCCCAGGACAAGGTACGCAGAAAGCTCAGTTTCTCGATTCCAATGTTCTTGGCCAGCTTGCGAATGCCTTTTTCATAGGGAACCAGAGCAGTGGCAATAGCACTGGCGATCAAGTCCGCCGGATCTTTGTCTTTGTCAGCCCACAGGTCGACATACACGGCAAGCCAACCCCGAAGCTGACATTCCGGGATCAAATCTTCACGCAAAAACGTACTTTTACCAGTGCGGCGTGGCGCGGCGAGAAACAGGCCAGAGGTGAAATCCTGAATCCCGGCCCCCACAAGACCATCGGCAATGCTGCGCGCCAGGGCGGGGCGGCGGAACACAAAGCCGCTGTGCTTGGACATGGTTTTATACTCAATTATGGAAAGGACTATAAATTATAGCTGTGAGTATAATTGACTATAATTGCCGGTCAAACCACCTCCCGTCGCCGATCCTCCCTTGGGCACTTCGCAAACCTTGCCCGATAGCTGCGAGTGAAGTACGACGGTGACTCAAACCCGCAGGCAATGCTCACCTCCAGCACGCTCATGTCGCTTTGACGCAAGAGCTGCCGGGCTTTTTCCAGGCGCAGGCCGAGGTAGAAGTTGCTTGGCGTGTCGTTCAGGTGCAGGCGGAATAGCCGCTCCAACTGGCGTCGGGTGACTTTGATCGCGTCGGCCAGGGCCAAGGTGCTCAGGGGCGGCTCGGTGTGCTGCTCCATCTCGCCGATCACGTGGACCAACTTTTTGTTGTTGATGCCGTAGCGCGTGGCGATCTGCATGCGCTGGTGATCTTTGCGTGGGCGGATGCGGCCGAGCACGAATTGTTCGGAAACCTGGATGGCAAGCTCCGGGCCGTGGGCCTGGGCGATCAGGTCGAGCATCAGGTCGATGGACGCGGTGCCGCCGGCGCAGGTGATGCGGCGGCGGTCGATCTCGAACAGTTCCTGGGTCACGGTCAGGTGAGGATAGGACTCCTTGAACGCATCGATGGCTTCCCAGTGCAGGGTCAGGCGATGGCCTTCGAGCAGGCCGGCTTCGGCGAGGACGCAGGCGCCGGTGTCGATGGCGCCGAGGGTCACGCCGTCGTGGTCGAGGCGGCGCAGCCAGTGTTCCAGTGCGGGAGTGGCGAACTGCAACGGTTCGAAGCCGGCCACCACCAGTAAGGTCGCGCCTTTTTTCAGCGGTTCCAGCGCGGCGTCGGCGTTGACCGACATGCCATTGCTCGCCAATACCGCGCCGCCATCGGCACTCAGCACATGCCAACGGTACAGCTCGCCACGAAAGCGGTTGGCCACCCGCAGCGGCTCCAGCGCAGAGATAAAGCCAATGGCCGAAAACCCCGGCATCAGCAAAAAGTAGAAATCCTGGGACATGGTGGCGCTCTCGTCGGACGGGCAGCGTGGCACTGTGATACTCCCGTTCCGGGGCGGATTCAAGGGGGCAGGTCGCTGCAGTGCAAGAGGTGGTCGCCGCCGTGCGTTTTGCCGGCCCCTGGCTTGCGTAACTTGGCTGCACGGCGCACAAAGACGCCGGACCCCACAATAACGACCTGCCGAGGGATCCACCATGAATCGACTGATCAGCCGCTGCGTGCTTGCACTCAGCGCCAGCGCCATTTTGAGCACCAACGTAATGGCAGCGGATGCCGCTTCATGCCAGAACGTGCGCATGGGCGTGGTGAACTGGACCGACGTCATCGCCACCAGTGCCATGACCCAAGTATTGCTCGACGGCCTCGGCTACAAGACCAAACAGACCAGCGCCTCCCAGCAAATCATCTTCGCCGGCATCCGCGACCAGCGCCTGGATATGTTCCTGGGTTACTGGAACCCGCTGATGACCCAGACCATCACGCCGTTTGTCGACGCCAAGCAAGTCAAAGTCCTCGACAAAGCCAGCCTGGAAGATGCCCGCGCCACCCTTGCCGTGCCGACGTACCTGGCCGACAAGGGCCTGAAAACGTTCGCCGATATCGCCAAATTCGAAAAGGAACTGGGCGGCAAGATCTACGGGATCGAGCCGGGCTCGGGGGCTAACACCCAGATCAAGGCGATGATTGCCAAGAACCAGTTCGGCCTGGGCAAATTCCAACTGGTGGAGTCCAGTGAGGCCGGCATGCTCGCCGCCGTGGACCGCGCCGTGCGCCGCAAGGAAGCCGTGGTGTTCTTCGGCTGGGCGCCGCACCCGATGAACGTCAACGTGGCGATGACTTACCTCACCGGCAGCGATGACGCCCTCGGCCCGAACGAAGGCATGGCGACGGTATGGACCGTGACCTCGCCGACCTACGCCGAACAGTGCCCCAACGTGCACAAGTTGCTGACCAACCTGACCTTCACCGCCGCCGACGAGAGCCGGATGATGCAGCCGTTGCTGGATCACAAGGACGCTATCGAGTCCGCCAAGCAGTGGCTCAAGGATCACCCCCAGGACCAGGCGCGCTGGCTGGAAGGCGTGACCACCTTCGACGGCAAACCGGCTGCAGCCAACCTGCAACTGACCAGCAAATAACCCGCTTTCCATCACCGTTTCGCAGCCCGCACAGGCTGCGAACGGTTTCACCACGCCTGCAAGGAACCGCCCCATGAACCACGACGTCATCATCACCTGCGCACTCACCGGTGCTGGCGACACGACCGCCAGAAGCCCACACGTGCCGGTCACCCCCAAACAGATCGCCGCCGCTGCGGTGGAAGCCGCCAAGGCCGGCGCCACCGTGGTGCATTGCCATGTGCGCGACCCCGAAACCGGTAAGTTCAGCCGCGACGTAGCGCTGTACCGCGAACTGATGGAGCGCATTCGCGAGGCCGACATCGACATCATCGTCAACCTCACCGCGGGCATGGGCGGCGACCTGGAGATAGGCGGCGGCGAGAACCCGATGGAGTTCGGTCCCAACACCGACCTGGTCGGCCCACTGACGCGCCTGGCCCACGTCGAAGCGTTGCTCCCGGAAATTTGCACCCTGGACTGCGGCACCCTGAACTTCGGCGACGGCGACACGATTTACGTGTCCACCCCGGCGCAACTGCGCGCCGGGGCCAAACGCATCCAGGAACTGGGCGTTAAGCCTGAACTGGAAATCTTCGACACCGGCCACCTGTGGTTCGCCAAGCAGATGATCAAGGAAGGCCTGCTCGACAACCCGCTGTTCCAACTGTGCCTGGGCATCCCATGGGGCGCGCCGGCCGATACCACCACCATGAAAGCCATGGTCGACAACTTGCCCGCCGACGCAGTGTGGGCCGGCTTCGGCATCGGCCGCATGCAAATGCCAATGGCGGCGCAGGCGGTGCTGCTGGGCGGCAATGTGCGAGTCGGCCTGGAAGACAACCTGTGGCTGGACAAGGGCGTGCTCGCCACCAACGGCCAGCTTGTGGAACGGGCAAGTGAAATCCTCAGCCGTCTGGGGGCACGGGTCCTGAGCCCGGCCGAGGGCCGCGTGAAGATGGGCCTCACTAAACGCGGTTAAAAAAATGTGGGAGGGGGCTTGCCCCCTCGCACATGGGTTCTTCACATTATTCAGGAATGTCTCCATGCGCTTTATCACTGAGATCAAAACCTTCGCCGCCCTCGGCAGCGGTGTTATCGGCAGCGGCTGGGTGTCCCGCGCCCTGGCCCACGGGCTGGATGTGGTGGCCTGGGATCCGGCGCCCGGCGCAGAAGCGGCACTGCGCAAACGTGTCGCCAATGCCTGGGGCGCGCTGGAGAAGCAGGGCCTGGCACCGGGCGCATCACAGGACCGCCTGCGCTTTGTCGCCACTATCGAAGAGTGCGTAAAAGACGCGGATTTCATCCAGGAAAGCGCCCCGGAACGCCTGGAGCTGAAACTGGAACTGCACAGCAAGATCAGCGCAGCCGCCAAGCCCGATGCATTGATCGGTTCGAGCACCTCCGGCCTGTTGCCGAGTGAGTTCTACGAGGGTTCGACCCACCCGCAACGTTGCGTGGTCGGGCACCCATTCAACCCGGTGTACCTGCTGCCGCTGGTGGAAGTGGTGGGCGGCAAAAATACCGCGCCGCAGGCAATCCAGGCGGCGATCAAGGTGTACGAATCCCTTGGCATGCGCCCGCTGCATGTGCGTAAGGAAGTCCCCGGTTTTATCGCCGACCGGCTGTTGGAAGCGTTGTGGCGCGAGGCGCTGCACTTGGTGAATGACGGTGTGGCCACTACCGGCGAAATCGACGATGCGATTCGTTTTGGCGCCGGCTTGCGCTGGTCGTTCATGGGCACCTTCCTCACCTACACCCTGGCGGGCGGCGATGCCGGCATGCGCCACTTCATGGCGCAGTTCGGGCCGGCATTGCAGTTGCCGTGGACCTACCTGCCCGCGCCGGAACTGACCGACAAGCTGATCGACGATGTGGTCGATGGCACCCGCGATCAGTTGGGTGATCACAGCATTTCGGCGCTGGAGCGCTATCGTGATGATTGCTTGCTGGCGGTGCTGGAAGCAGTGAAAACCACTAAGGAAAAACACGGTATGACCTTCGCCGAATAACGGACAACTCACCATGCCTGCATTGATCACCTACACCACCCCAGTCCTCCCCGACTGGGTCGACTACAACGGCCACCTGCGCGACGCGTTCTACCTGCTGATTTTCAGCTACGCCACCGACGCGCTGATGGACACCCTGGGCCTGGACAGCGACAACCGCGAAGCCAGCGGCCACTCGCTGTTCACCCTGGAACTGCACCTGAACTACCTGCACGAGGTAAAACTCGGCGCCAAGGTTGAGGTGCACACCCAACTGATCGCCCACGACGCCAAGCGCCTGCACCTCTATCACAGCCTGCATCCAATGGGCGAAGAACGGGAACTGGCGGGCAACGAGCAAATGCTCTTGCACGTCGACCTGGCCGGCCCGCAGTCGGCGCCGTTTACCGAGGCGACGCTGGGAAAAATCATCGCCCTGCGCGCCGAACAAGCGGACCTGCCCAAGCCCGCCCTCCTCGGCCGGGTCATTGGTTTGCCCGCTAAAAAATAACCGGCAAAAAAAGCCCCGATCCAGCCGTGACTGGATCAGGGCAGAGGTGCCTTGTGAGAGCGTTACATCCCGAGGGTGACCAAACCATCAAGCTGTGTGCCTGGATGCAGTGTGCCGGTAAGTGCCGTCCGCAAATGGCCCGAAAACGACACGCTCATAGCCATCTGAGGCATTCGCGCATTCTGCCCTTGCCGACCGCCGGAGTGGCTACCAGAATCGAGGTCGAACCCCGCTCCCCTCACCAGGATAAACGTCATGATGCATGCGGATTTGATTGATCAGGATGACCTGCTGGGCCAACTGCGCTCACTGGGTTTCGAAGTCTCCAGCGGCTCTACTGCCGAGCAGGCCTGTGAATGTGCCGTACGCGGTTTGAGCGAAGCGCGGGCCAAGGCGCTCAAGGGTATGGTTGAGCAGATGTACACCGGCAGCGCGACGATTTTGCCGGCGGTGCGTCAGGCGATTGATAAGCAGCTGTTGCCGGCTTTGGTGCAGTTCAAGCAGAACTCTGGCGCCTGATAAACCGCTATCGGGGGCAAGCCCCCCCCACATTTTGACCGCATTCGCATGTTGAAACTCGGTCAACTATGGGAGGGGGCTTGCCCCCGATGCAGGCGACTCGGTCTAGAGCCTCACGCTGGCAAAAGTCGACTCATTGCGCGCCTGGCTCAACGCCGACATCGGCCCCGCCAATGGCGCCAATACCAGCGCCTGCGGAATCGGCATCATCGCCACCTGCTGGGTGGTGTTGGAACCGACGCGCTCATCCCGTGGCGGAATGCCGAAGTATTCGCGGTAGCACTTGGAGAAGTGCGGCGTGGAGACAAACCCGCACACCGACGCCACTTCGATGATAGACATCGGCGTCTGCTTGAGCAGTTGCCGTGCGCGAATCAGGCGCAGCTTGAGGTAGTAGCGCGACGGCGAGCAGTGCAGGTATTTCTGGAACAAGCGCTCCAGCTGGCGCCGCGACACGGCGACGTACACCGCCAGCTCGTCCAGGTCGATCGGCTCTTCCAGGTTGGCTTCCATCAGCGCGACGATTTCCTGCAGCTTCGGCTGGTTGGTGCCAAGCATGTGCTTGAGCGGCACACGCTGGTGATCCTGTTCGTTGCGGATGCGCTCGTACACAAACATCTCGGAAATGGCGGCGGACAATTCACGGCCGTGGTCGCGGCTGATCAGGTGCAGCATCATGTCCAGCGGCGCGGTGCCGCCGGAGCTGGTGAAGCGGTTGCGATCGAGGGTGAACAGGCGAGTGCTCATGGCCACACGCGGGAAAGCTTCCTGCATCGACGCCAGGCATTCCCAGTGCACGCTGCAGTCAAAGCCGTCGAGCAAGCCGGCGCAGGCCAGGGCCCAACTGCCGGTACACACGGCGCCAAGGCGACGGGACTGGCGCGCCTGGCTTTGCAGCCACGACACGTGTTCACGGGTAACGGTGCGCTGGATACCCACGCCGCCGCACACGATCACCGTGTCCAGGGCCGGGGCTTTGTGCATGGAGGCATCGGGGGTGATTTGCAGCCCGTCGCTGGCCCAGACCTGGTTGCCGTCGACACTCAGGGTTGTCCAGCGATACAGCTCGCGGCCGGACAGTTGGTTGGCCATGCGCAGCGGTTCCACGGCCGATGCCAGGGAAATCAGCGTGAAATTGTCCAGCAGCAAAAAGCCGATGGATTGAGGCGCACGGTTCTGGGGTTGGGCCCCTGAGTTGAACGACGTCATCGCGGTATCTCCTCACACAAAGCGGGTGATGGCCTCAGGCGAGGCTCTTGTTATTGCGCTCTTCGTCGGTAAAGAAGAGAGGCTTTGAATGGATAGAGCAAATGCCGTGCCTAAAATTGAATGGCTATTCAATAAATCCTGAAAACGACCTGTTGATGCCTCTATATAAGCCCGCGCGGGAAGTACGGGATATGGCTTGAAATGATGTAGGAGTAGGTCCGCTCAAGGGGCGTGAGCAGAACGGTAGCACTTGTGGGAAGGCGCTTTGAGGCGTGTGGGATAAGCCTGTCACCCCAAGCACGGGCGACAGCAGGTCGAGGGAAAATCGTTTGGAAGCTACTTATCTGTTTGCGACGCGCTAAAAGGTGGCGCTTTTGGCTTGGGTGTTCAATTTATGAGCAGTGTTGGGCGGACTACCGCTATCGGGGGCAAGCCCCCTCCCACACTTGAATATATTCACAATTCAAAGGGTAGGAGGGGCGGTGCGACGATTCGACTCGCCCCCGATTAGCAGCAACTCGGTCTCAGCACTCCACCGCGCTGACCGCCAAGCCACCCCGCGACGTCTCTTTGTACTTGTCATGCATGTCCGCGCCGGTATCGCGCATGGTGCGGATCACCCGGTCCAGGGAGATAAAGTGCTGCCCATCGCCACGCAAGGCCATTTGCGCCGCGTTGATCGCTTTCACCGCCGCAATCGCGTTGCGCTCGATACACGGCACCTGCACCAGCCCGCCCACCGGGTCGCAGGTCAGGCCGAGGTTGTGCTCCAGGCCGATTTCGGCGGCGTTGCACAGTTGTTCCGGCGTGGCGCCGAGGATCTCGGCCAGCCCGGCCGCGGCCATGGCGCACGCAGAACCCACTTCACCCTGGCAGCCGACTTCGGCGCCGGATATCGAAGCGTTCTTCTTGCACAGAATCCCCACCGCCGCCGCGCTGAGCAGGTAGTCGACCACGTTGGCTTCGGTGACTTCGTCGCTGAATTTCATGAAGTAGTGCAGCACGGCCGGAATAATCCCCGCCGCACCGTTGGTAGGGGCGGTGACCATGCGACCACCGGCAGCGTTTTCTTCGTTGACCGCCAGGGCAAACAGGTTGACCCACTCCATGGCGCTCAAGGTCGAGCCGATCACATTGGGTTTGCCCAGCTCCTGCAAGCTGCGGTGCAACTTGGCGGCACGGCGACGCACATTGAGGCCCCCAGGCAGGATGCCTTCGTGCTTGAGGCCCTGCTCCACGCAGTCCTGCATGGCGCGCCAGAGCTTCATCAGGCCGCTGCGGATTTCTTCTTCGGAGCGCCAGACCTTTTCATTGGCCATCATCAATTGGGCGACGCGCAGGTTGTGGGTCTTGCACAGCTGCAACAGCTCCACCGCGCTGGAAAAGTCATAGGGCAGCACGGTGCGGTCCATGTCCGCCACGCCGCTTTGCGCCTGGGCTTCATCCACCACAAAACCGCCGCCGACCGAGTAATAAGTGTCGCGGTACAACTCGCCGTCATCACCGGACACCACCAAGGTCATGGCATTGGGGTGAAAGGGCAGGTTTTCGTCGAGCAGACGCATGTCCCGTGCCCACACGAATGGCACCGGCAAACGCCCGTCCAGCAGCAGGGTGTCGGTTTCGCGCAGGGTGTGGATGCGCACGCCGATTTGCCCGGGATCGATTGCGTCCGGCCATTCGCCCATCAGGCCCATGATCGTGGCGGTGTCGCTGCCGTGGCCGATGCCGGTGGCCGACAACGAGCCATACAGCTGAACTTCGACGCGCCGTACTTGTTCCAACAATTCACGTTCACGCAGTGCCTGGACGAACAAAGCCGCGGCGCGCATGGGGCCGACGGTGTGAGAACTCGAAGGCCCGATGCCGATCTTGAACAGGTCGAAAACGCTGATAGCCATTAACGTGAAACTCCTCGATAAGCACGGGCCGGGCTTGAACGAGCTGCTACGCTCAGATCGCCCAGATGGCGGCATCATCAAGGTTTTATCTGCCGTCACGGCGTCTCACACCGACGCACCCATGCTCACCAGCGTCGCACGCGTGCGAACACCTGTTTTGGCCGTTTTCAGCGGTGCAGATGGGCAAAAACTGCGGTTTTACCTTGGGAAAAACCTGTAAGCGACGTCACCGACACTGGATACGACCCTCCCTGTACTGGATACGACGCCCCCTGTAGGCGTCAGATTTTCACTGGTACATGATCAGTCTCGACTCGTTGGCAAGGCACCGTGGCAGAGCTGTTGTCGCACGCTCCAACCGCAACCCTTATAAAGCGCGGCGCAAGCCGCCAGAAAAAACACAGGAGTCTACCCAGATGAAAGGTTCACCCTCGTTGTTGTTGGCCGCCATGCTGAGTCTGCCAGTCATGGCACACGCTGCAGAACCGGAACAGTGCAAGACCGTCAACTTCTCCGATGTCGGCTGGACCGACATCACCGTCACCACCGCGACCACCAGCGAAGTCCTCAAGGGCCTGGGCTACAAGCCGCGCACCACGATGATTTCGGTACCAGTGACCTACAAGTCCCTGGCCGACGGCAAGAACATGGACATCTTCCTCGGCAACTGGATGCCGACCATGGAAAACGACATCAAGCAGTACCGCGATGCCGGCACCGTGGAAACCGTGCGCGCCAACCTGGAGAACGCCAAGTACACCCTGGCGGTCCCCGAAGCGCTGTACAACAAGGGCCTGAAAGACTTCGCCGATATCGCCAAATTCAAGGATGAGCTGGGCGGCAAGATCTACGGCATCGAGCCGGGTAACGACGGCAACCGCACCATCCAGACGTTGATCGACAAAGACGCCTTCGGCTTGAAAACCGCCGGTTTCAAAGTGGTCGAATCCAGCGAAGCCGGCATGCTCTCCCAGGTTGAGCGCGCCTCCAAGCGCGACCAGGCCATCGTGTTCCTCGGCTGGGAACCGCACCCGATGAACACCCGCTTCAAGATGAAGTACCTGACCGGGGGTGACGATTCGTTCGGCCCCAACTACGGCCAGGCCACCATCTACACCAACGTCCGCAAGGGCTACACCCAGGAATGCAGCAACGTTGGCCAACTGCTGAAAAACCTGTCGTTCACCCTGAACATGGAAAGCACCCTCATGGGTAACGTCCTGGACGACAAGATGAAGCCCGACGCAGCGGCCAAGGCCTGGCTGAAGAAAAACCCGCAAGTCCTCGACACCTGGCTCGCCGGTGTCACCACCGTTGACGGCCAACCTGGCCTTGCTGCCGTAAAAGCGTACCTCGACAAGTAAGTAACGCCGTTGTCCCCGGGGCGGTGCGCTGCCCCGGGATGTTTTCCCTCTTCGCATGTGGACATTCACTACCATGCTGACTGAACAGAAAATCCCACTAGGCCAGTACATCGCTGCCTTCGTCGAATGGTTGACCCAACACGGCGCCAACTACTTCGACGCAATCGCATCGACACTGGAAACGATGATCCACGGCGTGACGTTTGCGCTGACCTGGTTCAATCCGCTGGCATTGATCGGTCTGATTGCGCTGCTGGCTCACTTTATTCAACGTAAATGGGGACTGACTGTTTTTGTCATTGCCTCCTTCCTGCTGATCCTCAACCTGGGGTACTGGCAGGAAACCATGGAGACCCTGGCGCAGGTGCTGTTCGCCACCCTGGTCTGCGTGGTCATCGGCGTGCCGCTGGGCATTGTTGCCGCGCACAAACCGATGTTCTACACCATGATGCGGCCGGTGCTCGATCTGATGCAGACCGTACCGACCTTCGTCTACCTCATCCCTACCCTGACCCTCTTCGGGCTGGGTGTGGTGCCTGGGTTGATCTCCACGGTGGTGTTCGCGATTGCCGCGCCGATCCGCCTGACCTACCTGGGTATCCGTGATGTACCGCAAGAGTTGATGGACGCCGGCAAGGCCTTTGGCTGCTCGCGCCGTCAGTTGCTCTCGCGCATTGAACTGCCCCACGCCATGCCGAGCATTGCCGCCGGCATTACCCAATGCATCATGCTGTCGCTGTCGATGGTAGTGATCGCCGCGCTGGTCGGCGCCGATGGCCTCGGCAAGCCGGTGGTCAACGCGCTGAACACCGCCGACATCGCCCTGGGCTTTGAAGCGGGCCTGGCGATCGTGCTGCTGGCCATCATGCTCGACCGCATCTGCAAACAACCCGACGCCAAAGTAGGGGGTGATGCATGAGCATTATCCGATTCGACAATGTCAATGTGATCTTCTCCAAAGACCCACGCGAAGCCCTCAAGCTGCTGGATCAGGGCATGAGCCGTAACGAGATCCTGAAAAAGACCGGGCAGATCGTCGGCGTGGAAAAAGCCAGCCTGGATGTACAGAAAGGCGAAATCTGCGTGCTGATGGGCCTGTCGGGCTCCGGCAAGTCGAGCCTGCTGCGCTGCATCAACGGCCTTAACACCGTCAGCCGTGGCCAGTTGTTTGTAGAGCATGAAGGTCGCCAGATCGACATCGCCTCCTGCACCCCGGCCGAGCTGAAAATGATGCGCACCAAGCGCATCGCCATGGTGTTCCAGAAGTTCGCCCTGATGCCGTGGCTGACGGTGCGCGAAAACATCAGCTTCGGCCTGGAAATGCAGGGCCGTCCCGAGAAAGAACGGCGCAAGCTGGTGGACGAGAAACTTGAGCTGGTGGGCCTGACCCAGTGGCGCAACAAGAAGCCGGACGAGCTCTCGGGTGGCATGCAACAGCGCGTCGGCCTGGCCCGCGCCTTGGCGATGGACGCCGACATCCTGCTGATGGATGAACCCTTCTCCGCCCTCGATCCGCTGATCCGCCAGGGTTTGCAGGACGAGTTGCTGGAACTGCAACGCAAGCTGAGCAAGACCATCGTGTTCGTGAGTCACGACCTCGACGAGGCGCTCAAGCTGGGCAGCCGCATCGCGATCATGAAAGACGGCAAGATCATCCAGTACAGCGTGCCGGAAGAGATCGTACTCAACCCGGCGGACGACTATGTGCGCACCTTCGTCGCCCATACCAACCCGCTGAACGTGCTCTGCGGCCGCAGCCTGATGCGCACGCTGGACAACTGCAAACGTGTGAATGGTTCGGTGTGCCTCGATCCGGGCGGCGACTCGTGGCTGGACCTGGCCGAAGGCAACACCATCCAGGGCGCTCGCCAGAATGGCGTGGTGATGAACCTGCAGAACTGGGCGCCGGGGCAAGCGGTTGAAGGTTTAGGCCGGGTGCCGACGCTGGTGGACTCGAATATCGGCATGCGCGATGCGTTGCAGATTCGCTACCAGACGGGGAATAAGCTGGTGTTGCATGACAACAACAAGGTGGTGGGGATTCTGGGTGACAGCGAGCTGTATCACGCCCTCCTCGGCAAGAACCTGGGCTAACAAACACTGCAAAACCAATGTGGGAGGGGGCTTGCCCCCGATGGCGGTGCATCAGTAACAAATGTACTGACTGACACACTGCTATCGGGGGCAAGCCCCCTCCCACATTTGAAATCAATGGTGTCAGTGAGGACACCACAAGGCTTTCAACTATCAGCTATAGACACGGCCAAGGAGCTGCCGATGGCTTTCAAACTGATCGAGCACGTCCCGGGTAATCTGCTCCTGGGCGAAGCCCATCAGGTCGTACTCTTGAGGCCCGTTGTGCAGGTACACCTCGGCGCGGTAATAGCGGGTGCGTTCTTCTTCAGGCAAGTCGCTCGGCGCCGCCGAGTAAGCGTCCAGGCTCACTTCGTAGACAAACGGGTTGCCCTCTTCCATCTCGATCCGCACACCGATGCAGCGCTTGGATTTACCCAGCAGCGTCTGCACTTCCAGCCCCTGATCACGCAGCGCAATCGCGGCTTCTTCCAGCGCAGGCGTTACGTGCTTGTCCATAAAGCGCTGCACGGTGGCCTGGCTCGGTTGCAGGTCCAGGGCGGTCAAACGCTCGCTGAAACCACGACGCCCACGTTCAGCCAATTGCGCCTGCTCCTGTTCGATCGCCGCGTCCTGGCGCATGGCCTTGTGCAAACCGAACATGAAGAAAATCAGCACCACCGAAAACGGCAGCCCCGCCAACACCACCATGGTTTGCATGGCTTCGAAGTTGCCGGCAAACAGCAGGCCGATGGTCACCAGGGTGATCACCGCCGACCAGAAGATCCGCAGCCAGTGCGGCGCATCTTCATCCACGTTGCCGCCTTTGCACGAAAGGTTGGCCATCATCACCGCGCCGGAATCCGCCGGGGTCAGGAACAGCACGAAGCCCACAAAGATCGACACACCGATGACGATTTTCGACGCCGGGTAGTGCTCCAGCAGTTGGTAGATCGCCATGGACGGTTGTTCCAGGGCCGTCTTGCCCAACTCCACCGCCCCCTGGTTCAGCACCAGGTCCAGCGCCGAGTTACCGAAGATCGACAGCCACGCCAGGGTAAAGCCCAGCGGGATCAGCAGCACGCCGGCCACCAGTTCACGCACCGTACGACCACGGGAAATACGCGCGATGAACATGCCTACGAATGGCGCCCAGGAAATCCACCAGGCCCAGTAGAACAGGGTCCACAGGCCCATCCAGCGCTCGGTCTTCTCACCGTCGCCTTCGTACACATACAGGTCGAAGGTTTTCAGCACGATGCCGTTGAGGTAGTCACCGGTGTTCTGCACCAGGCCATTGAGCAGGTGCAGGGTCGGGCCGAACAGCAGCACAAAGATCAGCAAACCGCTGAACAGCACGATGTTGAGGTTGGACAAGCGACGAATGCCGTTCTCCACACCCGACACGGCGGCGATGGTCGCCACGGTGCTCATCACGATGATCACGATCAGCAGGTTGGTGTTGCTGTGTTCCATGCCGAACAGGTTTTCCAGCCCGGACGACACTTGCAGCGAGCCAATCCCCAGGTTGGTCACCAGACCCAGCAGGGTCACGAACATGCCGAAACCGTCCACCGCGTGGCCAGCCGCACCTTTGACCCAGCGCTCGCCCATCAGCGGGTACAACGCCGAGCGCAAGGCCAGCGGCTGGTTGTGGCGGTAGGCAAAGTAGGCCACGGCCAGGCCGACCAAGGCATAGATCGCCCAGCCATGCAGGCCCCAATGCAGGAAGGTCAGTTGCAACGCCTGACGCGCCGCACCATTGCTGGCGGCCGCGCCTTCGGGCGGGTTGAAGTAGTGATCCAACGGCTCCGAGGCGCCGAAGTACAGCAACGAGATGCCGATGCCCGACGAGAACAGCATGCCGGCCCAGGCGCCGTAGCTGAAATCCGGGGTGTCGTCCTTGCTGCCCAGTTTCAACTTGCCGTAGGACGAAAACGCCAGGCCCACCACGAATACCAGGTAAGCGGCGATGACCACCATGTAGTACCAGCCGAAGCTTTTCGACAGCCACGCCTGGGCAATGCCGAGCATGCGCCCGGCCTCCTGCGGGGCGATGATCAGGATGGCGGTCAACAACAGGATCAGCGCGGTGGAGGTGTAGAACACCCAACCGTTGACCCGCACCTTTTCCGGCGGGGTCTTTATAAGAGAGGCAGAACTCATGGCGCAGATGCTCCGGGCAGTGCGAGAGAGAAACACAAGGCAACGGTTATCCCAGGCCATCGATTTTTCGGCAGTCGACGGACGGGTGTTATAAAGACACCCCGAAAATTCTTGCGCCCCGTCGATGCGGTGCCAGGCGCTCAGGTGGCCTGTTTCAAGGGTTTTCCAGGTGTCAGATGTCGCAGCTCCCGGGTAGGAAATACCTGTAGGCAGCGACCATTTGTCGCAGAGCTTATTCTTTGTTGATTGAACGTTCAATCAAAACAAAATAGACTGGCCATCAAGCCGACGGACGTTCATCGCCCATCGGCAGGCCTAAGGAGAGGTGCTACATGCCCAAGGTCGGTATGCAACCCATACGCCGCCAGCAGTTGATCGAAGCCACGCTGACGGCCATCGATCAGGTCGGGATGGGCGATGCCAGCATTGCGCTGATCGCCCGTCTGGCCGGCGTTTCGAACGGCATCATCAGTCACTACTTCAAGGACAAGAACGGCCTTATTGCAGCGACGATGCGCTACTTGATGAACGCGCTGATTGAGAACGTCCACGAACGCAGGCTTGCGCTCACGGACGACAGCCCACGGGCACATCTTCAGGTGATCATCGAGGGCAACTTCGATGCCAGCCAGGTCAACGGCCCGGCAATGAAAACCTGGTTGGCCTTCTGGGCCACCAGCATGCACCACCCGTCATTGCACAGGTTGCAGCGGATCAACGATCAACGTCTGTATTCCAACCTGTGCTGCCAGTTCCGCCGAACGCTGCCGCTGCCGCACGCACGCAAAGCAGCCCGAGGCCTGGCGGCCCTGATCGACGGTTTGTGGTTGCGCGGCGCCCTGTCGGGAGACGCTTTCGACACAGCGCAGGCGCAACGGATCGCTTACGAATACATGGATTTCCAATTGGCCAAGCAGGTGAGTTAGAGCACACATAACCGCTCAACCCCTGAACTGCCGTCGCTCAGTGTTGCCACACCCTTATGGCCCACTTGGCGGCGGTCAACGCCAACCACTTATGCACTTGCGAGGACTTTATGGCCCGTTTCGAACTGCAAAAACTCTACATTGACGGCGGCTACAGCGACGCTGGCAGCGATGCCACCTTCGAAGCCATCAACCCGGCTAACGGTGAAGTTCTCGCCCAAGTGCAACGCGCAACGAAAGAAGACGTTGAACGTGCCGTGGTCAGCGCCGAGAAAGGCCAGAAAATCTGGGCCTCCATGACCGCCATGGAGCGTTCGCGCATCCTGCGTCGTGCCGTCGACATCCTGCGCGAGCGCAACGATGAGCTGGCCGCCCTGGAAACCCTGGACACCGGTAAAGCCTTCTCCGAAACCAAGTACGTCGACATCGTCACCGGCGCCGACGTGCTGGAATACTACGCAGGCCTGGTGCCGGCCATCGAAGGCGAGCAGATCCCGTTGCGCGACACTGCCTTTGTCTATACCCGCCGCGAGCCGCTGGGTGTGGTTGCCGGTATCGGCGCGTGGAACTACCCGATCCAGATCGCCCTGTGGAAATCCGCACCGGCCCTGGCTGCCGGTAACGCGATGATCTTCAAGCCAAGCGAAGTGACGTCGCTGACCACCCTGAAACTGGCCGAGATCTACACCGAAGCCGGTGTTCCAGACGGTGTTTTCAACGTCCTGACCGGCAGCGGCCGTGAAGTCGGCACCTGGCTGACCGAGCACCCGCGCATCGAGAAAATCTCGTTCACCGGCGGCACCGACACCGGCAAGAAAGTCATGGCCAGCGCGTCGAGCTCTTCGCTCAAAGACGTGACCATGGAACTGGGCGGCAAGTCCCCACTGATCATCTTCGACGACGCCGACCTCGACCGCGCCGCCGACACCGCGATGATGGCCAACTTCTACAGCTCCGGCCAGGTCTGCACCAACGGCACACGCGTGTTTGTTCCAAAGCACCTGCAAGCAGCCTTTGAAGCCAAGATCGTCGAGCGTGTTGCGCGCATCCGCGTCGGCAACCCGGAAGACGAAAACACCAACTTCGGCCCGCTGGTCAGCTTCGCCCACATGGAAAGCGTGCTCGGCTACATCGCCAAAGGCAAAGAGCAAGGCGCCCGCCTGCTGTGCGGCGGCGACCGCCTGACCGACGGCGACTTCGCCAAAGGCGCGTTCGTGGCACCGACTGTGTTCACCGACTGCACTGACGACATGGTGATCGTGCGTGAAGAAATCTTCGGCCCGGTGATGAGCATCCTCACCTACGAGACTGAAGAAGAAGTGATCCGTCGCGCCAACGACACCGACTTCGGCCTGGCTGCCGGCCTGGTCACCAAGGACCTTAACCGCGCCCACCGCGTGATTCATCAGTTGGAAGCCGGTATCTGCTGGATCAACGCCTGGGGCGAGTCCGACGCGAAAATGCCGGTCGGTGGCTACAAACAATCCGGTGTGGGTCGTGAGAACGGCATCAGCTCGCTGAACAACTTCACCCGCATCAAATCGGTACAGGTTGAGCTGGGCGATTACGCGTCGGTGTTCTAAGAGCCCGAGCCTTGTACTGCCTTTGAGGCCGCCATCGGGGGCAAGCCCCCTCCCACACTTTGATTTGTGAACACATTCCAAATGTGGGAGGGGGCTTGCCCCCGATGAGGCCCGACCTGACCAACTTCAAAGAGGGTGCATCCAATGTCCCAAGAATACGATTACATCATTGTGGGTGCCGGCTCTGCCGGTAACACCCTGGCGACCCGTCTGACCGAAGACGAAGGCGTCACCGTCCTGCTGCTGGAAGCCGGCGGCCCCGACTACCGCATGGACTTCCGTACCCAGATGCCCGCCGCCCTGGCCTTCCCGCTGCAGGGTCGCCGCTACAACTGGGCCTACGAGACCGATCCAGAGCCACACATGGACGGCCGCCGGATGGAGTGCGGTCGCGGCAAAGGCCTCGGCGGCTCCTCGCTGATCAACGGCATGTGCTACATCCGTGGCAACGCCATGGACTACGACAACTGGTCGAAGCTGCCAGGCCTGGAAAACTGGACCTACCTCGACTGCCTGCCGTATTTTCGCAAGGCCGAAACCCGCGATATCGGCCCCAACGACTGGCACGGCGGCGATGGCCCGGTCAGCGTGACCACGCCTAAAGCCGGCAACAATCCACTGTTCCACGCCATGGTTGAAGCGGGCGTGCAGGCCGGTTACCCGCGTACCGAAGACTTGAACGGCTATCAGCAGGAAGGTTTCGGCCCGATGGACCGCACCGTCACGCCGAACGGCCGTCGCGCCAGTACCGCTCGCGGTTACCTGGACACCGCCAAGAAGCGTTCGACCCTGACCATCGTCACCCACGCCCTCACCGACAAAGTGCTGTTCGAAGGCAAGCGTGCCGTTGGCGTGCGTTACCTGATCGGCGCGGCTGAAGAGCGCATTGAAGCCCGTGCACGCAAGGAAGTGCTGGTGTGCAGCGGCGCAATTGCCTCGCCGCAACTGCTGCAACGCTCCGGCGTCGGCCCGGCCAAATTGCTGGAAAGCCTCGACATCCCGGTGGTCCACGACCTGCCCGGCGTCGGTGAAAACCTGCAGGACCACCTTGAGCTGTACCTGCAATATGCGTGCACCCAACCGGTGTCGCTGTACCCGTCGCTGCTCTGGTACAACCAGCCGGCGATCGGCGCCGAATGGCTGTTCAACGGCACCGGTATCGGCGCCAGCAACCAGTTCGAAGCGGGCGGTTTTATCCGTACCCGTGAAGAGTTCGAGTGGCCGAACATCCAGTACCACTTCCTGCCGGTCGCGATTAACTACAACGGCAGCAACGGCGTGAAAGAGCACGGTTTCCAGGCGCACATGGGCTCCATGCGTTCGCCGAGCCGTGGCCGCATCCAGCTGAAGTCCAAGAACCCACGGGACTACCCGAGCATCCTCTTCAACTACATGGCCACTGAGCAGGACTGGCAGGAATTCCGCGATGGCATCCGCCTGACCCGTGAAATCATGCAGCAGCCGGCCCTGGACCAATACCGTGGCCGCGAAATCAGCCCAGGCATTGAAGTGCAAACCGATGAGCAGTTGGACACGTTCATCCGCGAGCACGCCGAGACCGCGTTCCACCCGTCCTGCTCGTGCAAGATGGGCACCGACGAGATGGCCGTGGTCGATGGCGAAGGTCGCGTGCATGGCATGCAAGGCCTGCGTGTGGTCGATGCTTCGATCATGCCGATCATCACCACCGGCAACCTGAACGCGCCGACGATCATGATCGCCGAGAAAATCGCCGACAAGATCCGTGGCCGCCAGCCATTGCCGCGCAGCACGGCTGACTACTATGTAGCAGGCGGTGCGCCGGTGCGCGGCAAGCCGATGCGTGAGATTGCGCAGTAACTGATAGACCGCGGCGCTTCCATCGGGGGCAAGCCCCCTCCCACACTTTGATTTGTGAATACATTCCAAATGTGGGAGGGGGCTTGCCCCCGATAGGGCCCGAACAAACAACGCACAACCACCTCCCTTGATCAGCTCCCAGCCCAGGCCTACTCTGTCTGCCTGCGCTGAGCCGCCCACAAGGAAGGCCCCATGTTCGACCACCACGCCACACTCAAACGGCACTTCAGTGCCCTGCGCACCTGCGCCGAGTTCTTCTCCCTGCGCTACGTGCGCGAATCCGGCCAGTACCTGTCGGTGCGCAAGAACGTCGCCGAACCGCCCCACTTGAGCCACGACGAAGGCGCCATGCTCACCGTGCGTCTCAACGGTGTTGAAGCCTACGCCGCGACCAACGATATCTCCCTTGCCGGCCTGCAAGCCGCCCTTGAGCGTGCCGAACAGCAAGCCCGGCAGATCAAGCCTCATGCCCTGCTCGACCTGCGCGACCAACACGTGTCCAGCGACGTGGCCGACTACCTGTCGCCCGATCTCAGCCAGCCCTTCCCGTCGCTGAGCGACTGCTACCAACTGCTCGGCGACGAATCGGCCGCCGTGCCCAGGGATGAGCGTCTGGTCAGTTGGGATGTAAGCCTCGGCCTGACCCACGTCGAGCAGATCTACCTCAACACGGCCGGCGCCGAACTGCGCCAGGCCCAGCGTTTTGTGTTCCCCGGCGTCAACGTCACGGCCTTCGACGGCAACGACAGCCAGACCCGCACGCTCGGCGGCAGTAACTTCGGCCAGCAAGGCGGGTTTGAGGTGATCAACCGCTTCGGCCTGGTCGGCGCCGCGCCGCGCATTGCCGACGAAGCCCTGCAACTGCTGCTCGCGCCGAACACGCCACAAGGCCCGCGCGACCTGCTGCTGATGCCGGACCAGATGATCCTGCAGATTCACGAGTCCATCGGCCACCCACTGGAGCTGGACCGTATCCTCGGCGACGAGCGCAACTACGCCGGCACCAGTTTTGTGAAGGCCAGCGACTTTGGCCACCTGCAATACGGCTCCAGGCTGCTCAACGTGACGTTCGACCCGGACATTCCCGAGCAACTCGCCAGCTACAGCCATGACGACGACGGCACCGCCGCCAGCAAGCAATTCCTGATCCGCGAAGGGCTGTTGATCAAGCCATTGGGTGGAGCGCTGTCGCAATTCCGATCGGGCATGAGCGGCGTGGCCAACAGCCGCGCCAGCAGTTGGAACCGCGCACCGATCGACCGCATGGCCAACCTGAATATCGAGCCCGGTGACAAGAGCCTCGCGCAGTTGGTGGGCGGCATCGAAAGCGGCATCCTGATGTCGACCAACCGTTCCTGGTCCATCGACGATGCGCGCAATAAATTCCAGTTCGGCTGCGAATGGGGCCAGTTGATCGAAAACGGCGAACTCAAAGGCGTGGTGAAGAACCCCAACTACCGGGCGATTTCCGCGCAGTTCTGGCGCAAGCTCAGCGCCGTGGGTGACGCCAGCACCTCCAAGGTGCTGGGCACGCCGAACTGCGGCAAGGGTGAACCCAACCAGGTGATCCGCGTCGGCCACGCCTCGCCAGCCTGCGTATTCAGCAACGTAGATGTATTTGGGGGAGATGCCTGATGAACAACTTCACGGCATTGGTGCAGTGGCTCAAGCAAGCCATCACCGACAAGGAACAATTTCACCTGGGCTACGCGGCGGAATCGTCCGAGTTCGTGCGCTTCAACCACGCCAAGGTGCGGCAGGCCGGGCAAGTGCAGCAGGCCAGCCTCAACCTCAAATTGATCAACGATGGCCGCCATGCCGACCTCGGCATCACCCTGGCCGGCGAGCCTGAGCTGGATCGCCAGCGCCTCGCCGCCGGCCTGCAACAGCTGCGCGAAACCTTGCCGCTACTGCCTCTCGACCCGTATCTATTGCTCAACCAGAACGCCTGGCACAGCCACAACGAACAGGCCCAGCCGTTGCCCGACCTGGGCCTCGTACTGGAGGACATCAGCCAGGCTGCCGACGGCGTGGACCTGGTCGGGATCTATGCCGCCGGGCCGATCAGCCGTGGCTTTGCCAGTTCCGACGGAGCCTTCGGCTGGCACCAGGCCAATAGCTTCAACTTCGATTTCAGCCTGTTCCATGCCAACGGCGAAGCGGTAAAGGCCAGCTACGCCGGGCATACCTGGGACAGCGCGGAATTCGCCCGCCGCTTGCAACAGGCCCGCGACCAGCTTGAGTTCCTCGGCCGACCGCTGCATACCCTGCCACCCGGAGAGTACCGCGCCTACCTGGCCCCGGCGGCACTGGAAGAAATCATCAGCATCATCACCTGGGGTGGTTTCTCCGCCCAGGCCATCGCCAGCAAAGGCAGCTCGCTGCAAAAACTGTACGCCGGTGAGCAACACCTCAGCCCGCTGGTAACGGTGAGCGAACAGATCAGCGGCTCCCTGAGCCAGGCGTTTTCCAGTGAGGGCTACCCGCGCAGCGATGTCACGCTGATCAACGCCGGCAAGGCCGACGGCCAACTGGTGAACTCGCGCAGCGCCGCCGAATATGACCTGAGCGCCAACGGCGCCGGCAGCGACGAATCCCCCAGCGCCTTGCAGATGGCCGCAGGCAGCCTGGCCCAGACCGAGATCCTCAAGCAGTTGGGCACCGGCCTGTACATCAGCAACCTGTGGTACCTGAACTACTCCGACCTGCCGGCCGCACGCCTGACCGGCATGACGCGCTTCGCTACGTTCTGGGTGGAAGACGGCGAAATCAAGGCGCCGGTCAGCACCATGCGTTTTGATGACAGTGTCTACAGCTTGCTGGGTTCGCAGTTGGAAGCGCTTACCGCCGAGCGCGAGTTGCTGTTGTCGGCCAGTACCTATGGGCAGCGCAATACTGCGTCCAACCTGCTCCCCGGCGCCTTGGTAAAACGCCTGACGCTAACCCTCTAAACACTGCAAACCCAATGTGGGAGCCGGATAGCCCCCTCCCACATTGCTTAGCGTGATTTCAGAGACTTCGTTTCACCTATTCCTACCGCCAAATCCCATCTCACACGTCTCCCCGTGCAGCCTGTTGTCGCCTGCAAAAAACCTCGTTATAACGGTTAGTGGCATACCGCCACACACCGGAAGTGATGCGATGAACCATGGAAGTTTCGTCATACAAAAGCTGTTCAAACACTACAACGTTCACGTGGAGCAACTGGGTCACGACCCGCAAAAGAAGACGGTGCTGATGGTCAATGGCGCGCTGTCCACCACGCGCTCCTTCGCCCGCACCAGCAAATGCCTGGCTGAGCAGTTCAATGTACTCATGTTCGACTTGCCATTCTCCGGCTACTCCCGCGAGCACAACACCGACCTGGACCTGGTGACCAAGGACGACGAAGTACAGATGCTGCGCGCCCTGGTCGAGCGTTTCGAGGTCAACCACTTGGTGTCGGCCTCCTGGGGCGGCATCTCCACGCTGCTGACCCTGGCGCACAACCCGCCGTCCATCGAAAGCTCGGTGGTGATGGCCCTGGCGCCCAACCTCAATCAAGCGATGCTCGACTATGTGGAGCGTGTGCGCGTGCTGATCGAGGCCGATGACAAGTCCGCCGTCGGCCACTTGCTCAACGAGACGGTCGGCAAATACCTTTCGCCCCGGCTCAAGCGCAACAACCATCGGCACCTGTCGACCATGGCCACCACCGAGTACCGGCAGGCGCGCTTTCATATCCATCAGGTGCTGGGCCTGGGCGACGGCAACTACCTGCCCGCACTGCGGCAGATTGAAACGCCGGTGCATTTCCTCAACGGCGCCCTGGACGAATACACCCCGGCTGCCGAAGCCCAGTTGTTCAAGCAGTACGTGGCGCGCAGCAGCTTTGCCGTGGCCGAGCACACCGGCCATTTGCTCGATCTGGAGTCCCGCGAGGCCGCGTTGTCGGTGCACCGCGCCCTGCTGAATTACCTGGTGGGTGAGCACGCGACGTTGTCGGACTTAGACGAACCGCCAGTGGGAAAAAGCGCGACGGATGGCGCATAATCGCCAACACATAGCCTGCTAACAAAAGGGTTCCCATGCCGAATCGCGTCCCGCTCGATGCCAAGACCGCCCGCTGGCTCCCCTGGGTGGTGGCGATTGCCTTCTTCATGCAGTCGCTGGATGGGACGATTCTGAACACCGCACTGCCGGCCATGGCGCGGGACCTCGCCGAGAACCCGCTGCGCATGCAAGGCGTGGTGATCGCCTACATGCTCACCGTCGCCCTGCTGATCCCGGCGTCGGGCTGGATCGCCGACCGCTTCGGCACCAAGAAAATCTTCTTTGGCGCGATCATGCTGTTCAGCATCGGCTCCTTGCTGTGCGCGTTGTCCAGCAGCCTGACCATGCTGGTGGGCGCGCGGGTGGTCCAAGGTTTGGGCGGTGCGTTGATGCTGCCCGTGGGCCGGCTTGTAGTCTTACGTGCTTACCCACGCTCCGAGCTGGTGCGAATCATGGGCTTCATCACCATTCCCGGCCTGCTCGGCCCCTTGCTAGGCCCGACCATGGGCGGCTGGATGGTGCAATACCTGACCTGGCACTGGATCTTCCTGATCAACCTGCCGGTGGGCATGATCGGTTGCTACGCCGTGTGGAAATTCATCCCCGACCTGCGCGGCAGCGAGCGCACGCGCTTCGATGGCATCGGCTTCCTGCTGTTCGGCGCGGCGATGGTGCTGATCACTATCGCCATGGAAGGCCTGGGCGAACTGCACCTGCCGCACCTGCGGGTGATGTTGCTGCTGTTCGGCGGGCTGGCGTGCCTGGCGGCGTATTGGCTGCGGGCCGGGCATATCGACAATGCGCTGTTCTCGCCGGTGCTGTTCAAGACGCGCACCTTTGCCGTGGGCATTCTGGGCAACCTGTTCGCCCGGCTGGGCAGCGGCGCGCTGCCGTTCCTGGTGCCGCTGCTGTTGCAGGTGGCGCTGGGCTATTCGCCGTCGCAGGCCGGCATGAGCATGCTGCCCCTGGCGGCGGCGGCGATGTTTGCCAAGTCGGTGGCGCGGCCGCTGATCGAGCGCCTGGGTTATCGCATCGTGCTCACCGGCAACACGCTGGCGCTGGGCCTGATGCTCGCCAGCATGGGCCTGGTCACGGAACAAACGCCCTACCCGTTGCTGCTGGGCATGCTCGCGGTGCTGGGGGCGATCAACTCCCTGCAATTCACCGCGATGAACACCGTGACCCTGATCGACCTCGACGACGCCCAGGCCAGCAGCGGCAACAGTCTGCTGTCGGTGGTGGCGCAATTGTCCCTTAGCCTGGGCGTGGCCTGTGCCGGTGCGCTGCTCGGCGGGTTTACTGCCGAAGCGGGCAATGATGGAGTGGACAGTATCCTCGGCGCTTTCCAATTGACCTTCCTCACCGTGGGCATCATGGCGATGCTGGCGGCGGCGATCTTCCTGCAACTGTCGCCAAAAGACGGCAAACGGGTGGCCAACCCGGACCAACATATCGAGCATTAACCGGCGGCTCGTCTAGAACTTGCAAGGAAATTCCCACGGTACTGGTACACTGCGCGACATTTTGTTTTGCAGAGCCAGTCCCGTGACCACCATCGCCACCGCTTTTAATACTTTGCCGCTCTCCGCCGCCATGCTGGCTAACCTCGACTCGCTGGGTTATGTCGAGATGACGCAGATCCAGGCGCAAAGCTTGCCGGTGATCCTCAAGGGGCTGGACCTGATTGCCCAGGCCAAGACCGGCAGCGGCAAGACCGCAGCCTTCGGCATCGGCCTGTTGAACCCGATCAACCCGCGCTACTTCGGCTGCCAGGCGCTGGTGATGTGCCCGACCCGTGAACTGGCCGACCAGGTGGCCAAGGAAATCCGTCGCCTGGCCCGTGCCGAAGACAACATCAAGGTCCTGACCCTGTGCGGCGGCGTGTCCCTCGGCCCGCAGATCGCGTCCCTTGAACACGGCGCCCACGTGATCGTCGGCACTCCGGGCCGCATCCAGCAACACCTGCGCAAAGGTTCGCTGGTGCTGGACGGCCTGAACACCCTGATCCTCGACGAAGCCGACCGCATGCTCGACATGGGCTTCTACGACGCCATCGAAGACATCATCAGCAAAACCCCGCCACGCCGCCAGACCCTGCTGTTTTCGGCCACCTACCCGGTGAGCATCAAGCAGTTGGCGTCCAAGTTCATGCGCGCACCGCAGCAAGTGAAGGCCGAAGCCTTCCACTCCGATGACCAGATCGAGCAGCGTTTCTTCGAGATCTCGCCGGAAGAACGCATGGACGCCGTGACCAAGGTGCTGGCGCACTTCCGCCCAGCCTCCTGCGTGGCGTTCTGCTTTACCAAGCAGCAAGTGCAGGAAACCGTCGACCACCTGACGGCCAAGGGTATTTCCGCCGTTGGCCTGCATGGCGACCTGGAACAGCGCGACCGTGACCAGGTGCTGGCGATGTTTGCCAACCGCAGCACCTCAGTGCTGGTGGCCACTGACGTCGCCGCCCGTGGTTTGGACATTGATGCGTTGGACATGGTGATCAACGTCGAACTGGCCCGCGACTCGGAAATCCACATCCACCGCGTTGGCCGGACTGGCCGTGCGGGCGAGACCGGTATCGCCATCAGCCTGGTGGCGCCGTCCGAAGCGCACCGCGCCCAGGCCATCGAGCAACTGCAGAAGTCGCCACTGAACTGGGACCAACTGGACAACCTCAAGCCGCAAAGCGGCGGTCCGTTGCTGCCGGTGATGAGCACGCTGTGCATCGCCGCTGGCCGCAAAGACAAGGTGCGTCCGGGTGACATCCTCGGTGCACTGACCGGCGACGCCGGCATCCCCGGCGCTCAGGTCGGCAAGATCGCGATCTTTGACTTCCAGGCGTTCGTGGCCGTGGAACGTGGCATCGCCAAGCAGGCGTTGCAGCGCTTGAATGACGGCAAGATCAAAGGCCGTTCGTTGCGCGTGCGCATCCTGTAAGAAATCTCCAACCCAATGGAGATCCAAATCAGAATTTGCATGAGGACACCGTTTTGCGCTCGACCGAAGTTGTGATCATTGGCGCCGGCGCCGCAGGCTTGATGTGTGCGCTGACCGCCGCCGGGCGTGGGCGTAAGGTGATGTTGATCGACCATGCGAACAAGGCTGGCAAAAAGATCCTGATGTCCGGCGGTGGCCGCTGCAATTTCACCAATATGTACACCGAGCCTGCCAACTTCCTCTCGCACAACGCGCACTTCTGCAAATCCGCCCTGGCCCGCTACACCCAGTGGGATTTCATTGGGCTGGTGGCCAAGCACGGCGTGCCGTATCACGAGAAGAAGCTCGGCCAACTGTTCTGCGACAACAAGTCCAGCGACATCCTCGGCATGCTGCTCGACGAGTGCATCCAGGCGGGCGTGAACATGCACCTGGACACTTCGGTGCAGGAAATCGCCAAGGTCGACAGCGGTTATCAATTGCAGACCACCTTGGGCGAACTGCGCTGCGAATCCCTGGTGATCGCCACCGGCGGCTTGTCGATACCGACCTTGGGCGCCACCGGTTTTGGTTATCAAGTGGCCAGGCAATTCGGCCACGAACTACTGCCGACCCGCGCAGGCCTGGTGCCGTTCACCATCACCGATCAGCTCAAGGACTTGTGCGGCGAGTTGTCCGGCACCTCCGTGGATTGCCTGGTCAGCTGCAACGACCAGAGCTTTCGCGAGAACATCCTGTTTACCCACCGTGGCCTGAGCGGGCCGGCGATCCTGCAGATTTCCTCGTATTGGGAATCCGGCGACACCGTGGAAATCAACCTGCTGCCCGACCACGACGCCCACACCTGGCTGCAACAGCAACAGGCCGAGCGCCCCAACAGCGAGCTGAAAACCTTGCTGGGTGAGATCTTCACCAAGAAGATGGCCAACCTGCTGGCAGAGACGTGGTTTGTGTCCAAGCCGATGAAGCAGTACACCCACGCAGAGATCGCCGACATTGCGCAGAAGCTGGGCAGTTGGCAGCTGGTGCCGGCGGGTACCGAGGGTTATCGCACCGCCGAGGTGACGTTGGGCGGGGTGGATACGCGAGAAGTGTCGTCCAAGACCATGGAGTCGCTGAAAAGCCCTGGGTTGTACTTCATTGGTGAAGTGCTGGATGTGACCGGGCACTTGGGTGGGTTTAACTTCCAGTGGGCGTGGGCGTCGGGTTACGCTGCTGCGCAGTACGCCTAGAGGATGTACTCGGTCAAATGTGGGAGGGGGCTTGCCCCCGATGGCGGTGTATCAGTCAAAGATGTTCTGGCTGACACACTGCTATCGGGGGCAAGCCCCCTCCCACATTTTGATTTGAGGTGTGCCAGGGAATAAATTGCAGTGAGATGTGATCACCACCCTTGCCGTGGCGTCCTTGATAGCTCAATTTAACGGCATCGTCCCGGAAGACTCACGACTTCATGTCATCGACCTCGTTCAAGCAGTCCATGCGGCGCCTGTGGGCCCTGGATAAATTCAGCTACAGCATTCGGGTATTCATCGCCCTCACCGGCAGCATGGCGCTGTGCTGGTACCAGGATGAAATGACGCTGCTGATCCCGCTGTTCCTGGGGATTATCGCCAGCGCCCTGGCCGAGACCGACGACAGTTGGCAAGGCCGCCTCAACGCCCTGGCCGTGACGCTGGTGTGTTTCAGCATCGCCGCGCTGTCGGTGGAGTTGCTGTTCCCTTTTCCCTGGGTTTTCGCCATCTCCCTGGCCCTGGCGACGTTCGGCCTGACCATGCTCGGCGCCTTGGGCGAACGTTATGGGGCGATTGCCTCGGCCACTTTGATTTTGTCGGTCTACACCATGATCGGCGTGGACCAGCGTGGCGGCGCCGTCAGTGATTTCTGGCATGAGCCATTGCTGCTGGTGGCCGGTGCGGCCTGGTACGGCGCGTTGTCGGTGCTGTGGCAGGCGCTGTTTTCCAACCAGCCGGTGCAGCAGAGCCTGGCGCGGTTGTTCCGCGAGTTGGGGCGCTATCTCAAGCTCAAATCGTCGCTGTTTGAACCGATCCGCCAGTTGGATGTGGAAGCGCGCCGCCTGGAACTGGCCCAGCAAAATGGTCGGGTGGTGGCCGCGCTGAATGCGGCGAAGGAAATCATCCTGCACCGCGTGGGCAACGGCCGACCGGGGTCGAAGGTCAGCCGCTACCTCAAGCTGTACTTCCTCGCCCAGGACATCCACGAGCGCGCCAGTTCCTCCCACTATCCTTACAACGCCCTCGCCGATGCTTTCTTCCACAGCGACGTGCTGTTCCGCTGCCAGCGCCTGCTGCGTCAGCAAGGCAAGGCCTGCCAGGCCCTGGCCGAGTCGATCCAACTGCGCCAACCGTTCATCTATGACGACAGCTTCGCCGAAGCCCTCAGCGACCTGAATGCCTCCCTGGAACACCTGCGCATCCAGAGCAACCCGGCCTGGCGCGGCCTGCTGCGCTCGTTGCGCGCGCTGGCGGCCAACTTGTCCACCCTCGACCGTTTGCTGGGCGATGCGAGCAACCCGGACGCCCTGGCCGACGCCACCGACAGCAACCTGCTGGACCGTGCGCCGCGCAACCTCAGGGAAATGTGGACGCGCCTGCGCACGCAACTGACGCCGACGTCGCTGCTGTTCCGCCACGCCTTGCGCCTGTCCCTGGCATTGACCATCGGCTACGGCACCTTGCACGCCATCCATGCTTCCCAGGGTTACTGGATCATCCTCACCACCCTGTTTGTGTGCCAGCCCAACTACGGCGCCACGCGGCGCAAGCTCGGCCAGCGGATTATCGGCACCGCCATCGGCCTTACCGTGGCCTGGGCGCTGTTCGACCTGTTCCCCAACCCCTTGGTGCAGTCGATGTTCGCCATCGCCGCTGGCCTGGTGTTCTTTATCAACCGCACCACCCGCTACACCCTGGCCACGGCAGCGATCACCTTGATGGTGCTGTTCTGCTTCAACCAGGTGGGGGATGGCTACGGGCTGTTCCTGCCAAGGCTGTTCGATACCTTGCTCGGCAGCTTGATCGCGGGCCTGGCGGTGTTCCTGTTCCTGCCGGACTGGCAAGGCCGCCGACTGAACAAAGTGCTGGCCAACACCCTGACCTGCAACAGCATCTACCTGCGCCAGATCATGCAGCAATACGCTGCCGGCAAGAGCGACGACCTGGCCTACCGCCTGGCCCGCCGCAACGCGCACAACGCCGACGCGGCGCTGTCGACCACCCTCGCCAATATGCTGATGGAACCGGGGCATTTCCGTAAGGAAGCGGATGTGGGGTTCCGTTTCCTGGTGTTGTCCCACACCTTGCTCAGTTACCTGTCAGGGCTCGGTGCGCACCGCGACACGCAATTGCCGGCCGAAGTGCGCGAGCATCTCATCGACGGCGCGGGCAAAACGCTCGCGGCGAGCATTGATGAAATCGCGACAGGATTGGCCAACAAGCAGCCCATTGCGATCCAGAGCGACGCCGAGGAAGCCCTGGCGGCGGACCTGGAGCAGATGCCGGACGAGATAGATGAAGGGCAGCGGTTGGTGCAGACGCAGTTGGCGTTGATTTGTCGGCAACTGGGGCCGCTGCGAACATTGGCGGCGCATTTGATCAAGGACACCAGCGCGGCTTAGGCCGCTACATCCCATGAGCCTTCATCAACCGCGCATAACTGCCATCAGCCTTCATCTTGGCAATCTCGCGATCAAAGCTCGCGACAATCTGCGCATGCTCTGGGTTCTTCAGGCTCACCAGGATATGCAGGCTGTTTTCACTCAGCGGCTGGGGCAGGAACTCCACCGAATTGCGCACCCGCGCCGATTCCCGTGACAGGTAAAAGCGCGCCACATATTCATCCTCCACCGTCAGCCGCACGCGCTGCGCCGCCAGCATCCGCACGGCCATGGCAAAGTTATGCACAGGGACTTTCTGCAACTGCGCGTCACCATCGAACGCCGCCGAATACGCATAACCGCGCACCACGGCGATGGGGTAGTCGTGCAGTTGCTGCAGGTTCTGATACTCGATGGGATCATCACGGCGCTTGATAAAGCGCACGCGGTTGAGCAGGTATTCGCCGGAGAACTGCCCCAATTGCGTACGGGCGTCGTCGTACCAGGCGTTGATCAGCACGTCATAGCGCCCGTCACCCACGCCCATCAGCGCGCGAGCCCAAGGCACCTGCTCGAAATCACTGGCATAGCCGGCGCGGGCCAGGGCCGTGCTGACAATGTCGGTGGCCAAGCCACCGTTGATCAGCGTGGCATCGGTAAAGGGCGGCCAGGCATCCGCGACCAGACGCAGGCGCTGTGCACATGCAGGCGTCGCCAGCAACAACACTCCCATCAAAGCAACGGCACGAGACAATCGCGGCATGCTCAAAATCCTTGGCGGACAGGCGGTGGCCTTAGCTCAGGCTGCGCCTGAGGTTCTAACATTAGCTCAGATTACACAAAGAAACGGCTGGCGCATGCACTCAATGATGGCAAATTGATTTCACTCACAAAAATAGTTGATTTAGACACCACCGCGCGCCGCGCTTACTATCCAGAACAGACATTCACGTGAGAACACACCATGACAGTCGATTGGGTCTGCAAACATCACACTGACCTGGGCAAGGAGCAGCTGTACGCCATCCTGCGCCTGCGCGGCGAGGTCTTCGTTGTCGAGCAGAAGTGCGTTTATCAAGACATCGACGGGCAAGACCTAGCGGGCGACACCCACCACCTGATGGGCTGGAAAGACGATGAACTGGTAGCCTACCTGCGCCTGCTGGATCCGGAGTCCCAAGGCGGCGATGTGGTAGTTGGCCGGGTGATCGTCGCGCCAGTGGCGCGGGGGACCGGGCTGGGGCACGCGATGATGGAAGAAACGCTCAAGCAGATTGAAGAGATCTGGCCGGATACGCCGATCTTTCTGTCAGCCCAGGCGCATCTGCAGGGGTATTACGGACGGTATGGGTTTGTGGTGGCGGGTGAGGAATACCTTGAGGATGACATTCCACATATTGGTATGCGGCGGGTTTGAGGGCCTTATCGGGGGCAAGCCCCCTCCCACATGCGGGAGGGGGCTTGCCCCCGATGGCGTCAGCCGAAACAGTGCAAAAGCTTCAGGGATACCCCAACACCTGCTTCACCGAAGCCAGATTGCCTTCGATCCAACGCCGATCAATTGCGCCCCAATCACGAATCCGATAGTGCCCGGCATGGTTACGGGCACCGTCCTCTTGCTCGAATTCACACACGATATCCAGGTCAGCCAATGCCGCAATCGTGTCCTGCGCCGTGCGCCGAGGCATGCCGGTGGCGTCGGTCAGCGCCGGCACACTGCTGGCCAGCCCACTGTCGATCAGGTACGCCACGTACAGGCGGCGGTAGAAGCTGCTTTTGGTCTTGCTCACATCCATGGTCAGTCGCCTTGTGCGGTCAGGGTTTGCCCTGCAGGTCGCGATACGTGAGGTACACCCGCAGGTCGAATTCCACCTGGTGGTAACCCGGCATCATGTAGTCGCAGAGTTTGTAGAACGCCTTGTTGTGGTCCGATTCCTTGAAGTGTGCCAGTTCGTGCACCACGATCATGCGCAGAAATTCCGGCGCGGCGTCCTTGAACAACGCAGCAATGCGGATCTCTTTCTTGGACTTGAGGTTGCCGCCCTGCACCCGCGAAATCGTGGTGTGCAGGCCGAGGGCGCGGTGGGTCAGGTCCAGGCGATTATCAAACAGCACCTTATCGATGGCCGGCGCGTTGCGCAGGTGTTCCTGCTTCAAGGCCAGCGCGTAGGCGTACAGGGCTTTGTCGCTCTGCACCGCGTGGCGCTCGGGGTAGCGCTGCTCCAGGTAGGCACCCAACTGGTCCTTGGCGATCAGTTGGCGTACCTGCTCCTGGAGGGCGGCGGGATAGGCCTGGAGGTATTTCAGCGCGGTCATGGAGGTCTGCAACAGGGTTCGAATGGGCGCCAGTGTAGCGAATTCAGCGCATGCGGGCGCGAGACCAGTCGACCACTTCATCGGCCATCAGCGGTTGTGCCGCCCACGGCCCTTGGATAAACGGGCAGCCATGGGCCTTGAGCCACTGAGCTTGTTCCTGGGTTTCCACGCCTTCGGCCACCACGACCACATCAAAATGCCCACACAGCTCGATAATGCTGCGCGCCATCGCCGTGTCCCTCACCGAACCCGGCAGGCGCGCAACCAATTGCGGGTCAAGTTTGAGGGTGTCGAACGCCAAGTCACGCAGATGCGACAAGGAGCACTGCCCCGCGCCGAAGTCATCCAGCGCAATGCGTACGCCGATGCGGCGCAGCAATTTAAGCTGTTTGGCGGCCTCTTCCAGGTTACTCATCAGGCAGTCTTCGCCGATTTCCACCTCCAACTGGTGCGTCTGCAGCCCATACCGCTCCATCATCTGCTGCAACTGGTTCGCCAGGTTGGGCATGTTGAACTGGCTGCTGCTCAGACTCACGCTCAATACCAATTCGTCATCGAAGGCGCTTTGCCACATCTGACGCTGGGCAGCGACCTGCTGATAAATCCACGCGCTCAGTTGGCTGATCAGCCGCGCCTCTTCCAGCAACGGTAAAAACAGCCCTGGCGGCACGTCGCCGACGCTGGGGTGCTGCCAGCGCAACAACGCCTCGACGCCGCGCAAGCGTCCATCCGCCAGGGAAACCTGGGGCTGATAGACCAGGGTGAACTCCCTGTTTTGAATCGCCGTGCGCACACTGTCTTCGAGCATCAGCCGCGAGCGCGCACGGCCGTTCATTTCCTGGTCGTAATAACGATATTGCTGACGGCCTGCGCGCTTGGCTTCGTACATGGCGATGTCGGCCGCACGCAGCAAACCATTCAGATCCGAGCCGCAATCCGGGTAGGTCGCAATGCCGATGCTCACGCCGAGCATCACATCCAGACCGTCGACCTGCTGGCACACCGAGACGCGCTCGATCAGCTTCTCCGAAATCTTTGCCGCCTGCTCCGGGAATTCCAACTCCAGCAGCGCGGTAAATTCATCACCGCCCATGCGGCCGATAATGTCGTAGGAGCGCAGGCAGCCCTGCAATTGCTCCGAGACCCAGCGCAGCACCCGATCACCGGCGTCATGGCCCAGGGAATCGTTGACCCGCTTGAAGCCGTCGAGGTCCAGGTACAGCAACACCAGGGACTGCTCCGTGCGCTCGCTGCGCAACAGTGTGTTTTCCACTGCCTGATGGAAGCCGCGCCGGTTCAGCAGCCCGGTCAGTGGGTCGGTGACGGCCTGGAATTCCAACTGCTGATGCAAGTGGCGGACCTCGGACATGTCCAGCACCGTCACCACCATAGCCTTCTGCTCGGCGGGCAACGGCGCGCAGGACAGTGCCACCGGCACCTGCTGGCCACGGCGGGTGCGCAGCAGCGCATCGTGCAGACGCCAGGTTTCGCCCTTGCGATAACCGGCGTACATCTGCGAGTCCAGCCAGGCGGGCACATGGGGTTTTTGCAGGAAACTTAGGAAGTCCTGATCTTGCAACTCCTGGATCGTGGCGTTGAGCAGCCGCGAAATCGCCGGGTTGGCGTATTCGATCACGCCCTCCTCACTCACCACCAGAATGCCCTCGGCGGCGTTATCCAGCACCGACGCATTAAAGGCCCGCGCGGACTCCAGGTCATGGCTCAGGCGCTGCAACGCCCGGCGATTGCGCTGGTGCTCCAGCAACGCCTGGACCTTGGGCTTGAGGATATGCGGGTCGAAGGGTTTGAACAGGTAGTCGATGGCACCACTGGCATAGCCTTCCAGCACGGCGGCGGGCGACTGGGCGTTGGCACTCAGAAAGATGATCGGGGTCATGCGCGTGCGCTGGCTGCCGCGCATCAACCGCGCGACTTCGAAGCCGTCCATGCCGGGCATCATCACATCCAGCAACACCAAATCGACTTCATGTAGCAGCAACAACTCCAGGGCTTCCATCCCGGATGCGGCGGTGATCACCTGCCAGTCATCGCGTTGCAAAAGCGCACGCATGCTGATCAGGTTTTCCGGGTAGTCATCGACCACCAGAAGAACCGAACTGCCATCGCCGTGATGTGGAGCGCATTCCATGCTGGGACTCTTCCTTAGGTCTAATCCGGTCATTTCTGACAGAAAACCCGGACAAACATCAAGGCCTCACTCTAGCCCCGGATCCTGAAAATCAGAAGTGACGTGGATGCCATCATTGCGCCAAAGTTCAGTCAGCCGACTAACGGTCAACCTCTGCAGCCCACGGTTCATGGGAAACATGGCTTTTTGGCATTCCTATGGCGTCAATAAATTGCCAGCAAATGTTTAACAACTGGACGGCCACCGCCTATAAAGAACCTGTCAGGCCCCCGGGCCAAAGCCGTCACCCCCTGTAAAAGGCCAACGCCATGATCGACCTCTCCACGTGGAACCTGAGCATTCCGGTCGGCTCGCCCCCCGCGACTATCGACACGCCAAAGCTGCTCAGCGGCTTCAACGACCAGTATTTCCAGGCCGAAGGCAGCAACGTGCAATTCTGGACCCCCGTCACCGGCACCCGCACCGAAAACGCCATCTACCCGCGCAGTGAATTGCGCGAAACATACGCCGACGGCCGCCTGCGCAACTGGACCTACCCCGACGCCGACAACTTCCTGCGCGCCACCCTGGCCGTGAACCAGGTGCCCTCCAGCGGCAAGATCGTCATTGGCCAGATCCACGCCTATGACAGCCAAAAACCACTGATCAAGCTCGAATACCAGTTCAAGGAAAAGACCCAGACCGGCAACATCGTCGCCAAAGTGCGCATGCGCCCGGATGAAGATGAAAGCCGCGTGATCATCGTCGCGTCCAATGTGCCGCTGGAGAAAAGCTTCACTTACGTGATCAACCTCAACAAGGCTGGGCTACTCAGCGTGTACGCCGCCGACAGTGAATGGAACGAGCGCATCGGCGCGGCCTGGGCGGCCAAGCCGCTGTATTTCAAGGCAGGCGCGTATGTGCAGGACAACAGTGGGGACAGCAAGGAAGGGGCGAAGGTGACGTTTGCGAAGTTGGATATAGATCACGAGTGAAGTGTCCGGTGGTGCCAAGGACGATTCCTCGGTGAAGCTACCTTGGTAAACACACCGCGATTCCTGTGGGAGCCGCAGATATGCATGGCTATCGCGGGCAAGCCCCAACGCCGGTCAGTTAAGAGATAAAAAGACAAAAAGTTTTGTCCTTAACTGACTCGCGCTGTTCACTTAAGAATTGCTGACTATTCCTCAAGCAACCGGGCAACCCGGAGTCTGAGAAAGACTCCGGATTTTTATGCATGTCGCTGAGGGATTGCGATATGTGAACCGCAACGACAACCTAAACTTCGGCACATGTGCTACTTGATGTTACAGCCTTGTGTATTAGTGAGCATTGTTAAAAATCAGCGAGGGAGCGAAATGTAGGAAATACCAATCAGAACAATCCGGTACTTTCCTACAAAAACACACAAAGACTCAGCTGAAAAAAAATACAACCCAAGAAATAGAAGTTGACAATCACAATAAGCCCTCATACGGTTTAAGCGCATCGCAAATCTGCGAAGGCAATAACACTGAGGAACGAATGAATCGCAGAATCGTCGCATGCATCAATTGCTGAGCGCCTATCGTGCTGTGTCAGGAGTCGGAGTACTGTGCAACACCTCTTTGAACTTTAACGGACGCGGCTTTATAAATAGGCTGAGCGACTTGTATCGATTCGCCAGTGAGCATGAGCTCGACGGCTTCGTATTTGAAGACACACTTTTTCTTCATTCAGATCGGCATCATGAAAACGTCAAGTAAGCTTATTTGCGTACAAGCGCTATCCAGCTTTTCACTATGGCTTGATATTTTTTTAATCTTCACGGCTCCCGTGTATCTATGGCATGCCTCATCTTCATCGATAGCGTTCCTGGCTTTTTGCCTTGGTGCCCCGATGTTGTTTCTAGGCCCTATAGTAGGAACGCTGATAGATCGATATGACGTAAGGAAAACACTATTATCCGGCGCCTTATTCCGCACACTGTCTACCATAGCGCTAGCAGTTTCTCCGGACCTCCAGACCTTTTTGCTTTTCGTCATATTCAAAGGCGTGTCAAACTTATTCTACTTCCCCTCGATAACTATTGTAGTTCGGCAATTGATACATGCTGAGGAGCGCAAATCTTTTTTCAGCCACGTAAGTGTATTTGATCAATCTTCCAAAATTTTCGCGCCGTTATTTGCTGGTGTGTTAACGGCAGCATTATCACCTAAGGATTTATTCTTTTTTTCGGCTGCCGCCGTTTTACTAACCGTCCCATTCCTAAGGTCTATTTGCCTTGCATTCCGAACGCAAATTAAGGGCACCTCTTCAAAAGCCCTGCCACTTTATCGCGACCTGGCAAGAGGATTCTCTATATTCAATGCCTTACCCTTTCAATTACGCATGGGTTTTTTGTACTCCCTGCTAACTTCGCTGGCTTTAGGCATTTACGACCCGCATTTGGCGTCCTTTCTAGCCTATGAAGGTTTACCTCCAGTTAACTTTTCAATAATCGTCTCAGCAACAGCCGCAGGTGCAATATGTGCCGCATTGCTGATGAAATTCAAATTGAACAACTTCGATGAGATTCTTCTTCGGTCAGGCGCGTTAGTGGTTTTCTCTACAGCATTAATTCTGACCGCAGCTTTGGTATTTTTTCAACTGCCTGGAAGATCCTATCTCTACCCATTGGTTTGGTTTTTGAATGGCGTTGGCTACGAGACACTAATAATATCTTCGAATATAATTCTTCAGCAGTTATGCCCTGCTGACAATATCGGAAGAGTTTCCATGTCTTTCAGAAGTATCCAAGTACTATGTGTTATAACGGGACCTTCTTTAGGAACAATACTAATAATCGCAGGTGGTCGCCCAGCACCTTTTGTCGTGGCTGCAGGCATGACACTTTTAACTGCATCGGCGTCCATTGCGGTCTATTTATATTTTTACAGAAAACAAGCGCACGCACCTACCAGCTAGTGCAAAAATCAAACAATCATCCCGTGAGCCTCCTGCCTCTCAAACTTATCTAGTCAAATCTCAGCCACAAAAAAGCCCGCATCGCTGCGGGCTTCTTTTTAAACGACAGAGGTTCAGTTCACCTTAGCGTTCAACTCACCTTTCAAATACCGCTGATACATCGCTTCCAACGATACCGGCTTGATCTTCGAAGCATTACCCGCAGTACCAAACGCTTCGTAGCGTGCGATACACACATCACGCATCGCGGTCACGGTGGCGCCGAAGAATTTACGTGGGTCGAATTCGCTCGGGTTGGTGGCCATCAGGCGACGCATTGCGCCGGTGGACGCCAGGCGCAGGTCGGTGTCGATGTTGACCTTGCGCACACCGTGCTTGATGCCTTCGACGATTTCTTCAACTGGTACGCCGTAGGTTTCTTTGATGTCGCCGCCGTACTGGTTGATGATCGCCAGCCACTCTTGCGGGACCGAGGAAGAACCGTGCATCACCAGGTGGGTGTTGGGGATGCGCTTGTGGATTTCCTTGATACGGTCGATGGCCAGCACGTCGCCGGTAGGCGGCTTGGTGAACTTGTAGGCGCCGTGGCTGGTGCCGATGGCGATGGCCAGGGCGTCGACCTGGGTCTTCTTGACGAAGTCGGCGGCTTCTTCCGGGTCGGTCAGCATCTGGCTGTGATCCAGCACGCCTTCGGCGCCGATGCCGTCTTCTTCGCCGGCCATGCCGGTTTCAAGCGAACCCAGGCAACCCAGCTCGCCTTCAACCGAGACGCCGCAGGCGTGAGCCAGGGCCACGGTTTGTTGGGTCACGCGCACGTTGTATTCGTAGTCGGTCGGGGTCTTGCCGTCTTCGCCGAGGGAGCCGTCCATCATTACCGAGCTGAAGCCCAGTTGGATGGAGCGCTGGCACACGTCAGGGCTGGTGCCGTGGTCCTGGTGCATGCACACCGGGATGTGCGGGAATTCTTCGATGGCTGCCAGGATCAGGTGACGCAGGAACGGGGCGCCGGCGTATTTGCGCGCACCAGCCGACGCCTGGACGATCACTGGGGAGTCGGTCTTGTCAGCGGCTTCCATGATGGCGCGCATCTGCTCAAGGTTGTTGACGTTAAAGGCTGGGACGCCGTAGCCGAACTCGGCTGCGTGGTCCAGCATTTGACGCATGCTGATAAGTGCCATTGTGTTGTCTCTCCCGGTCGAGGGTCGTTAATCGTGCAAGCCTGCCGTAGCGGCGGCTGCTATTCAAGTTATTGCCGGTCAGGTTTTGCATGCCTGGCCTGCTGAATCGTTATTGCTGTCAGGCTTATTGGGCTTTGCAGCCGCGCCCGATCAAATCGTCGGTAGCCACCCAGTAAACCAGGCCTTCCTCACCTTTCGTGTGAAACGCCAATTGGTCGTTGCTGTACAGCACGCCAGAAGCCGCAACATCCTGTTTAAGGCGGTAAACCTGGTCGGAACCACCGAGGCGTACATCCACCTCGGATTTGGCCGCATTGGCAAAGCGCCAGTTGACCTCGGCCTTGCTGTCGCAGGTCCAGGTGGTCCACTTGTCGGCAGGTTCTGCCTTGTTGAACATGTTCATGCTGCTGCAACCGGCCAGTAGGGCCAGGGCTGCCAGGGCGAAAACGCCTTTCATTGCCAATCCTCGCAGCGGCGCCAAAGGCCACCGATGCTGTCGGTTAGTTGATCAGACCCGTCAAGGGCAACCCTGTTCCTGACCGTTGGGCGCGGAGTCGTATTTCTCCAGCCGCTCATTGCCGATGCGCTTGTTGATCACCGGCATGGTCTCGGCTTGCCAGTCCGCCTGGTAGCAGCTCGTTTTCTGCTGCGATGCCGGCTTTCCAGCCTGCTGCGCCGCGCTTGGCGTGCTGCCGCAACCGGCCAAAAGGCCCGCTGCGATCACCAGTGCCAACGACTTGATCATGGGAATGCTCCTTTTCCTGATCACGGGCCTTAACCTTTGGCTCGGGTTTCCAGCACTTCAACGGCAGGCAGGACTTTGCCTTCGACGAATTCAAGGAATGCGCCGCCACCGGTAGAAATGTAGGAGATACGGTCAGCCACGCCATATTTATCGATGGCCGCCAGAGTGTCGCCACCGCCGGCAATGGAGAAGGCCGAGCTTTCAGCGATGGCGTTGGCCAGCACTTTGGTGCCGTTGCCGAACTGGTCGAATTCGAACACGCCAACCGGGCCGTTCCACAGGATGGTCTGGGAGGCTTTCAGCAGTTCCGCGAAGTTGGCTGCAGTTTGCGGGCCGATGTCCAGGATCATGTCGTCTTCAGCCACGTCAGCGATGAGCTTGACGGTAGCGGCGGCGCTTTCGGCGAATTCCTTGGCTACCACCACGTCTACTGGCAGCGGCACACTGACTTTGGCAGCGATGGCGCGGGCGGTGTCCAGCAGGTCCGGCTCGTACAGCGACTTGCCCACCGGGTGGCCGGCAGCGGCCAGGAAGGTGTTGGCAATGCCGCCGCCGACGATCAATTGGTTGCAGATCTGGCTCAGGCTGTTGAGCACGTCCAGCTTGGTGGACACCTTGGAGCCCGCCACAATGGCAGCCATCGGCTGGGCCGGTGCGCCGAGGGCTTTGCCCAGTGCATCCAGTTCAGCAGCCAGCAGCGGCCCAGCAGCGGCGACCTTGGCGAACTTGGCCACGCCGTGGGTCGAACCTTCAGCACGGTGGGCGGTACCGAACGCGTCCATTACAAACACGTCGCACAGGGCCGCATATTGCTGGGCCAGTTCGTCGCTGTTCTTTTTCTCGCCTTTGTTGAAGCGCACGTTTTCCAGCAGCACGAGGTCGCCGGGCTTCACGTCAACGCCACCCAGGTAGTCAGTCACCAGTGGCACGTTGCGGCCCAGGGCATTGCTCAGGTAATCGGCTACAGGCTTGAGGCTGTTTTCTTCCGAGAACTCACCTTCGGTCGGACGACCCAGGTGGGAGCAGACGATGACGGCTGCACCTTTTTCCAGGGCCAGCTTGATGGTCGGCAGCGAAGCCCGGATCCGCGCATCGCTGGTGACAACACCGTCTTTGACTGGGACGTTGAGGTCTTCGCGAATCAGTACGCGCTTACCTTGCAGATCGAGGTCGGTCATCTTCAACACGGTCATGGGTCGCAGTTCCTGAGTTACTGTTGTTGAGGTTGTTTAGAGGCGATGTGCAGATAATGTTCCGCAACATCCAGCATACGGTTGGCAAACCCCCATTCGTTGTCGAACCAAGCCAGGATGTTCACCAACCTGGGGCCGGAAACGCGAGTCTGGCTGGCATCGACAATCGCCGAATGCGGGTCATGGTTGAAATCGCAACTGGCGTGGGGCAACTCGGTGTAGGCCAACAGGCCTTTGAGCGGGCCGCTGGTGGCGGCGTCGCGCAGGATCCGGTTGACCTCGGCCGCGTCAGTGTCGCTCACGGTTTGCATGGTGATATCCAGGCAAGACACGTTCACCGTCGGCACCCGTACGGCTTTGGCCTGGATTCGCCCGGCAAGTTCCGGCAGCAGTCGCTCGATGCCGCGCGCCAGGCCGGTGGACACCGGAATCACTGACTGGAACGCCGAACGGGTGCGGCGCAGGTCTTCATGATGATAGGCGTCGATCACAGGCTGGTCGTTCATCGCCGAGTGGATGGTGGTGATCGACACGTAATCGATGCCGATCGCCTGATCCAGCAGGCGCAACAGCGGCACGCTGCAGTTGGTGGTGCAGGAAGCGTTGGATACCAGCAGCTCATCGCCGGTCAGGCAATCCTGATTGATGCCGTAGACGATAGTGGCGTCGACATCCGCCTCGCTGGCCATCGGCTGGGAAAACAGCACACGCGGCGCGCCGGCATCGAGAAAACGCTGGCCGTCGGCGCGGGTGTTATAGACACCGGAACATTCCAGCACCAGGTCGACGCCCAATGCTTTCCAGTCGATGCCTTCGGGGGTGGCACTGCGCAAGACCTGCACGCAGTTGCCATTAATATGCAGACAATCGTCTTCAACCCGCACTTCGCCAGGGAAGCGGCCGTGAGTGGAGTCAAAGCGTGTCAGGTATTCGATGCTGGCCATGTCGGCCAAATCGTTGATCGCGACAATTTCAAACCCGGCAGCCGCCCCTCGCTCGAACAGAGCACGCAAGACGCAACGACCAATGCGGCCGTAGCCGTTGAGTGCAACTTTGTAGGGACGCGGTTGGGGCATGGGGTTCTCGATCAAGGTTAGTTCGGTGTCGAATGTTCTGACGCCATCGCGGGCAAGCCCGCTCCCACATTAGACCGCGATCCAAATGTGGGAGCGGGCTTGCCCGCGATAGCGCCAGTACAGACAACGCAGACTGACTTAGTCTTCCAGCAGCTCTTCAGCCTGACCCAGGATGTTTTCCAGGGTGAAACCGAATTCTTCGAACAAGGCTGGCGCCGGCGCCGACTCACCGTAGGTGGTCATGCCGATGACGCGGCCTTCCAGGCCCACGTACTTGTACCAGTAGTCGGCGTGAGCCGCTTCGATGGCAATACGCGCGCTGACCTGCAACGGCAGGACCGATTGCTTGTAGCCAGCATCCTGGGCTTCGAACACGCTGGTGCACGGCATGGACACAACGCGCACGTTACGGCCCTGGGCAGTCAGCTTGTCGTAGGCCTGAACGGTCAGGCCGACTTCGGAACCGGTGGAGATCAGGATCAGCTCCGGCTCGCCGATGCAGTCCTTGAGCACGTAGCCGCCACGCGCGATGTCGGCGATCTGTGCGTCGGTACGCACTTGGTGTTGCAGGTTCTGACGCGAGAAGATCAGCGCCGACGGGCCGTCCTTACGCTCGATGGCGTGCTTCCAGGCCACAGCGGATTCCACCGCGTCGGCTGGACGCCAGCAATCCAGGTTCGGCGTGGTACGCAGGCTGGTCAGTTGCTCGACCGGCTGGTGCGTCGGGCCGTCTTCGCCCAAGCCAATGGAGTCGTGCGTGTAGACATGGATCACACGCTTCTTCATCAGCGCGGCCATACGTACTGCGTTACGTGCGTATTCCATGAACATCAGGAAGGTCGCGCCGTACGGCACCAGGCCGCCGTGCAGGGACACGCCGTTCATGATGGCGCTCATGCCGAACTCGCGCACGCCGTAGTACATGTAGTTACCGCTGGCGTCTTCGGCCGAGACACCTTTGCAACCTTTCCACAGGGTCAGGTTGGAACCGGCCAGGTCGGCCGAACCGCCAAGGAACTCAGGCAGCAGCGGGCCGAAGGCATTCAGGGTGTTCTGGCTGGCTTTACGGCTGGCAATGGTCTCGCCCTTGGCCGCAACTTCGGCGATGTAGGCCGAGGCTTTTTCCGAGAAGTCGGCAGGCAGATCACCGGCGAGGCGGCGCACCAGCTCATTGGCCAGCTCTGGGAATTCGGCGGAGTAGGCAGCAAAACGCTGGTCCCACTCGGCTTCGGTCGCCAGGCCTTTTTCCTTGGCGCTCCACTCGGCGTAGATGTCAGCCGGGATTTCGAACGGGCCGTGGTTCCACTTCAGCGCTTCACGGGTCAGGGCGATTTCCGCGTCACCCAGCGGGGCGCCGTGGCAGTCTTCCTTGCCTTGCTTGTTCGGCGAACCGAAACCGATAGTGGTCTTGCAGCAGATCAGGGTTGGTTGCGCGCTCTTGCGAGCGGTGTCGATGGCGGTCTTGATCTCTTCCGGATCGTGGCCGTCGACGTTGCGGATCACCTGCCAGTTGTAGGCTTCGAAACGCTTTGGCGTGTCATCGGTGAACCAGCCTTCGACTTCGCCGTCGATGGAAATGCCGTTGTCATCGTAGAAGGCGATCAGCTTGCCCAGGCCCAGGGTACCGGCCAGGGAAGCGACTTCGTGGGAAATGCCTTCCATCATGCAGCCATCACCCAGGAACACGTAGGTGTGGTGATCAACGATGTCGTGGCCAGGACGGTTGAACTGCGCGCCCAGGACTTTTTCAGCCAGCGCGAAGCCAACAGCGTTGGCCAGGCCTTGGCCCAGGGGACCGGTGGTGGTCTCGACGCCTGGGGTGTAGCCGAATTCCGGGTGGCCCGGTGTGCGGCTGTGCAGCTGGCGGAAGCTCTTGAGGTCATCAATGGTGACGTCGTAGCCGGTCAGGTGCAGCAGCGAGTAGATCAGCATCGAGCCGTGGCCGTTGGACAGCACGAAGCGGTCACGGTCGGCGAACGACGGGTTGCTCGGGTTGTGTTTCAGGTAGTCACGCCAAAGTACCTCGGCGATATCCGCCATGCCCATCGGGGCACCGGGATGGCCGCTGTTGGCTTTTTGCACGGCATCCATGCTGAGGGCACGAATGGCGTTGGCACGCTCACGACGGCTGGGCATCGCTGTTCTCCTGAGGATTTGAATAAAGAGTGAATAAAAAGAAACGCAAAAAAGGACCGGCATTTTCCCTCAGCCACCGCCTGCGGGCAATGACAGATAGTCACTTGAGGCTGTTTTTCCTGTGCGTTGCCGGCAATCGCCTGCAGAAATCGGCAACTTGTTCGTCTAACGGTTATAGCGGCGGCTTATAACCGCCACTTATCGATCAATATCAAAACTTTTTGATATTGGCCTTGCGAGGATATGCACCCGTCACTAGACTGCTGGCCTTATGAACCTACCCGTGCCCTCACTGCGTCCCGACGACGGCGATGAACTGGCAGCCTTGTGCAAGGCCGCTGGGGACCCGTTGCGCCTGAACGTCTTGCGTGCGCTGACCAACGATTCCTTCGGCGTACTGGAACTGGCGCAGATCTTCGCCATCGGCCAGTCCGGCATGAGCCACCATTTGAAGGTGCTGTCCCAGGCCGACCTGGTAGCCACGCGCCGCGAAGGCAATGCAATTTTTTACCGCCGCGCCCTGCCCCACACCGACCTGCTCGGCGGCAAGCTGCACGCCGCCCTGCTCGAAGAAGTGGACAACCTGAGCCTGCCAACCGACGTACAGTCGCGCATCGGCCAGGTCCACGGGCAACGCGCAGCGGCGAGTCAGGACTTTTTCGCACGGGTGGCCGAGAAGTTTCGTGCGCAGCAAGACCTGATCGCCGGCCTGCCGCAGTACCGCGACAGCGTGCTGGCGCTATTGGACAAGCTGAGCTTCAGTGATGAGGCGACGGCATTGGAAGTCGGGCCTGGGGATGGCGGCTTTCTGCCGGAGTTGGCGCGCCGCTTTCATCAGGTGACCGCGCTGGACAACAGCCCGGCGATGCTCGAACTGGCGCGACAGTTGTGCGAGCGTGAATCGCTGGGCAATGTGACCCTGCAACTGGCTGACGCCTTGAGCGGCACGCTGATCAAGGCCGACTGCGTGGTGCTGAACATGGTCTTGCACCATTTCGCCGCTCCCGCCGACGCATTAAAGCAAATGGCCGGGTTGCTGCACCCCGGCGGTAGCCTGTTGGTTACGGATTTATGCAGCCACAACCAGAATTGGGCCAGGGAGGCCTGCGGTGATCTCTGGTTGGGTTTTGAACAGGACGATCTGGCCCGCTGGGCCACCGCTGCGGGGCTCGTTCCCGGGGAAAGCCTCTATGTAGGCTTACGTAATGGTTTCCAGATCCAGGTTCGCCATTTTCAGCGACCGGCTGGCGACACTCACCATCGGTAATATCAGGAAAACATCGAGATGAGCGAATACTCCCTTTTCACCTCCGAGTCCGTGTCTGAAGGGCATCCGGACAAAATCGCCGACCAGATTTCTGATGCGGTGCTGGACGCCATCATTGCTGAAGACAAGTTCGCCCGTGTGGCGTGCGAGACTCTGGTGAAAACCGGTGTAGCGATCATCGCCGGCGAAGTGACCACCACCGCCTGGGTTGACCTGGAGCAGATCGTCCGTGACGTGATCACCGAGATCGGCTACACCAGCTCCGACGTCGGCTTCGACGGCGCGACCTGCGGTGTGATGAACATCATCGGCAAGCAGTCCCCGGACATCAACCAAGGTGTCGACCGTGCCAAGCCAGAAGACCAGGGTGCCGGTGACCAAGGCCTGATGTTCGGCTACGCCAGCAACGAAACTGAAGTGCTGATGCCAGCACCGATCACCTTCTCGCACCAGCTTGTGCAGCGTCAGGCCGACGCGCGTAAATCCGGCCTGCTGCCTTGGCTGCGCCCGGACGCCAAGTCCCAGGTGACCTGCCGCTACGAAGGCGGCAAGGTGGTGGGTATCGACGCTGTCGTGCTGTCGACCCAGCACAACCCTGACGTGTCCTACGCCGACCTGCGTGAAGGCGTGATGGAGCTGATCGTCAAGCACGTACTGCCGGCCGAACTGCTGAGCAAAGACACCCAGTTCCACATCAACCCGACTGGCCAGTTCATCATCGGTGGCCCGGTGGGCGACTGCGGCCTGACCGGTCGCAAGATCATCGTCGACAGCTACGGCGGCATGGCGCGTCACGGCGGCGGCGCGTTCTCCGGTAAAGATCCGTCCAAGGTTGACCGTTCGGCCGCCTACGCCGGTCGTTACGTGGCCAAGAACATCGTTGCGGCTGGCCTGGCCGAGCGCTGCGAAATTCAGGTGTCCTACGCCATTGGTGTGGCCCAGCCTACGTCGATCTCGCTGAATACCTTCGGCACCGGCAAGATCAGCGACGACAAGATCGTCAAGTTGGTGCGTGAGATCTTCGACCTGCGCCCGTACGCGATCACCACCATGCTCGACCTGCTGCACCCGATGTACCAGGAAACCGCAGCCTACGGCCACTTCGGTCGTACCCCTGCGCAAAAGACTGTCGGCGACGACACCTTCACCACGTTCACCTGGGAAAAAACCGACCGCGCCAACGACCTGCGCACCGCCGCCGGCCTGTAAGCACGCGTTGCACCCAAAAGCCCTGCCGGGTTCGCCCGGCGGGGCTTTTTATGGCCTGCGCGACCCCTTTCACATTTTTTGGATCCAAACCTTGCAGGCCCAATGATGGCCCTCTAGAATCCGCGCCCTCTCGGGCCCTCTAACCTTATCTGGATATTGACCTGCGCCAGCCCGGGATAGACACGTGCACAGGCAATCGAACATTGAGGTTTTTCATGCGCATCTCCACGCTCGCCCCTGCTGCCCTTCTGCTCAGCCTGTTCGCCCTGCCGGCCCACGCCGCTGACCTGAGCGCACTGAGTGGCGCCCTGACCTCCCAGCTGGGCGGCGGCAACTCCGGCGACTGCCAAAAACAAGCCGCAGACCTGCAAACCAAGATCGATGCGGCCGAAGCCAGCAAAGACACCTTGAAAGTGAAGGCCTTCAAAGCGGCGCAAGACCAGATCAACAAAGGTTGTGACAAACTTTCCGAGGCCCAGGCCAAAGCCGACGCCAAGCAGCAAACCCAAGAGGCCAAGGCTGATAAGCCGGATGCCGTGAAAGCCTTGGGCGGTCTGTTCAAGTAAGTAGAAACACCCGGTAAAAAGCCCCGCACTGTCGGGGCTTTTTTGTGGCCGTGAGGTTCATTTAGGCTGGGCACCCTTTCCGAGCAAGGATGCTCATGATGCGTTTATTGGTTGCCCTGTTACTCAGCACGTTCCCCTTATTGGCATCGGCCGAAGACTGCCCCGACGAGGCCAGGACACAGGTCGACACCCTGGCCGAACAGGTCCGCCTGTGGGATGACAGCTACCACCGCCTCGGCCAATCCCCCGTCCATGATGAGCTCTACGACCAGGCCCGCCAGCGCCTGACCCATTGGCGCCAGTGCGTCACTCCAACCCCCTCGAAACCTGATAACCCACTGGCTAGCGCTCGGGGCACCTTGCCACACCCGGTTGTGCATACCGGCCTGGAAAAACTCCTGGATGAACAGGCCGTCGGCGCCTGGCTGGACACCCGACACGACGTGTGGATCCAACCCAAGGTCGACGGCGTTGCAGTGACGCTGGTGTACCGTCAGGGCCGCTTGAAGCAGGTGATCAGCCGCGGCGATGGTACTCTCGGCCAGGACTGGTCAGCCTCCGCCCGCAGGATCCCCGGCATTGTCCAGCAACTGCCGGAGCCCATCGATGTGGTGCTGCAAGGCGAGCTGTATTGGCGCCTCGACGACCACGTGCAATCAGCCCTGGGCGGGCTCAATGCCCGCAGCAAGGTGGCCGGCCTGATGAACCGCCGACAGTTGAGTAACGCCGACGCCGCCGGTATCGGCCTGTTTGTCTGGGCCTGGCCGGACGGCCCGGCCGTTTTTACCGAACGCCTGGCCATCCTGGCACACTGGGGTTTCACCGACAGCCAGCGCTATAGCCAGCCCGCCCGGACAATCACCGAAGCCGCGCACTGGCGCACCTATTGGTACAACCACACACTGCCCTTCGCCAGCGACGGGGTGGTACTGCATCAGGCATCACGGGCGCCCGCCAAGCGCTGGCAAGTCAGCGCACCCTACTGGGCTGTCGCCTGGAAGTACCCCGCTTCCAGGGCCTTGGCCCTGGTCCGCAAGGTGCAGTTCAAGATCGGCCGCACGGGGCGCATAACGCCGATTCTGGAACTGGAGCCAGTGCGGCTGGACGACCGACAGATCAGCCGGGTCAGCGCCGGCTCGCTGAAACGCTGGCAGGCGCTGGATATTCGCCCTGGCGACCAGGTTTCCATCAGCCTGGCAGGCCAAGTGATCCCGCGACTGGACCAGGTGATCCTGCGCAATACCAAACGGATCGACCTTCCTGTCCCCGACCCGCAGGACTTTCACGCCCTGAGTTGCTGGCAACTGGACCCAGGCTGCGAAGAACAGCTGCTCGCACGCCTGACCTGGCTGAGCGGCAACCAGGGCCTGGCGTTGCCGCACATGGGTCGCGAGACATGGAACATATTGATCCAGGCCGGTCTAATCGCAGGCTTTCTCGATTGGTTAACCCTGGATACGACAGAGCTTGCTAACATTGATGGCTTGGGTGAGCGCAGCCGCGCACGACTGCTCGACAGCCTTCACAGCGCTCGGCAACGACCCTTTGCACAATGGCTCAAAGCCTTGGGTGTGCCGCCTGCGGCCCGCAGCAATCTGGAGGGCAACTGGCAGACGCTGGTCGCCAGAGATACCCAGGCCTGGTTGGCCATCGATGGCATAGGTCCGGGGCGTGCAGCGCAACTGAGCGCTTTTTTCCGCGATCCACAAGTACTGGCTTTGGCTGAAACATTACGCGTGGCAGGAATAGACGGGTTTTAAACCCCGCCCAGCCACCCTTAAACCACCGCAGAATTCACCCTGCACTTTGCGACCCTGGAGCTCCACATGAAATTCCTCGCCCCTTTTGCCCTGCTGACCGTCGCAAGCTTCATGGCCACGCCACTGCTGGCCGCTGAAGAAGCCCCCCAACTCACCGGCTGCGCCGCCAAGCGCCAGGCCATCAGCACCCAGATCGAACAAGCCAAGGCCCACGGCAACAGCGCCCAACAGGCCGGCCTGGAAAAAGCCTTGAGCGAAGTCACCGCCAACTGCACCGACGCCTCGTTGAGAAAGGAGCGGGAAAACAAAGTGCTCGACGCCAAGCACGAGGTCAGCCGCCGTCAGGCCGACCTCGACAAGGCGATGAAAAAAGGCGACTCGGAGAAGATCAACAAACGTAAGGACAAACTCGCCGAGTCCCGCAAGGAACTGCAGGACGCCGTGGAAGAACTCGACCAGTAAAACCGGTCAGTGGTCACGAAACTGTTTATGGCAGGCACTGCAGGCGTCTTCGACTTTCTGTACGGCAGGCGAAAGGTTACTGGCCTTGTAGGGCTGCACCTGGCTGGCGATCACCAACTCGCCGGTGGCCGCTTCCAGGTCGCGAGCCAATTGCTGGAATTGCGCCTGTTTTTGCCACACGTCATCCTTGGCGCTGGTGTGATCTTGCTCGCGCACGCTCGGAAAATGCTTCCATGGTTCATGGGACAACGCATCGAGCTTGACCGCGCCTTCGGCGAATTTCGCGCCGTCGAACGGAATGCGTCCACGCAACATGCCGCCCAGGTCTTCGCCGGTCTTGAGCATCTGCTTGAAGATCGCCTTGCGCTGGCCCAGGGGCGAATTCGGATCGACGCCACCGCAGGCAGACACCGCCAGGCAGGCCAACAGTACAACCGTCATTTTTTTAAAAGTCATGGTGGCTCAGGGTCACGGGAAACGGCGGCCAGTATCCTCGCCCCGCCCGCAAAGACCAATAGCCCTATTAATAACAAGGGTTGCCCAAGAGCGCCAAGGCGCGGGCAATCGTTTCAGGAAATACGTGTATGAGTCTCATGTTGAAACCCTGGAGCCGCCGTCTGGCGTGGGCTCTGCCGATGATTGCGCTGCTGGCCGGCTGCGACGCAGGCAAGGACACCGGTAAAGACACAGCTAAAGATGAAGCAGCCAAACCCCATGCCGTTGCCACTTACGTCAGCGCCCCCTGGGAAGCGCTGCCGACGGTATCCGACAGCGACCTGCTGGCCGGCTTTGAATCCTGGCGCAGCGCTTGCCAACGCCTCAAGGCCGACCCGGTATGGGGTGCGACCTGCGCGGCGGCAGCCAGCGTGCCGGGCAATGCCGTAGCGGTGCGCGGTTTTCTCAAGGAGCGCCTGGATGTGTTCGGGCTGCGCTCGGCTGATAACACCCCAAACGGCTTGATCACCGGCTACTACGAACCGGTCTACCCCGGCAGCCTGACCAAGAACGCCACCGCCCATGTGCCGGTGTATGGCGTGCCGGATGACCTGATCATCGTCAACCTGGAAAGCATCTACCCGGAACTCAAGGGCAAGCGTCTGCGCGGTCGCCTGGAAGGCCGCGTGCTAAAGCCTTACGACGATGCCAGCGCCATCAACGGCCAAGGCTCCAGCGCCAAGCCGATTGCCTGGTTGACCCAGCCGATGGACCTGCAATTCCTGCAGATTCAGGGCTCGGGGCGCATTCAACTCAAAGACGGGCGTCAACTGCGCGTCGGTTACGGCGACCAGAACGGCTACCCCTACCGCCCTATCGGCCGCTGGCTGGTGGAGCAAGGCGAGCTGAAGAAAGAAGACGTGACCATGGGCGCCATCAGTGCCTGGGCCAAGGCGCACCCGGAGCGAATCCCGGAGTTGCTGGCGAGCAACCCCAGCTACGTATTCTTCAGCGCCCGCCCCGACAGCAACGAAGGCCCACGCGGTTCGCTGAATGTGCCGTTGACCGCCGGCTACAGCGTGGCGGTGGATCGCAAGGTGATTCCGCTGGGCAGTTTGTTGTGGTTGTCGACCACCAAGCCTGACGGCACGCCGTTGGCACGTCCGGTTGCGGCACAGGATACGGGTGGTGCAATCACCGGCGAAGTGCGTGCGGACTTGTTCTGGGGCACCGGCGATGCGGCAGGTGAACTGGCCGGGAATATGAAGCAGCAAGGGCAAATCTGGATGTTGTGGCCCAAGGGCGCGGCGTTGCCACAGGTTCCGGAGACCCTCTAAGTCAAATGTGGGAGGGGGCAAGCCCCTTCCCACAAGTGGATCTGCGTCACAGGTCAGATCGAGACAAAGAAGAAACTCGCAATCAACGCCATGCCGACAGACCACACCACCGAGCGCAGTATCGCCCAGTCGGCCAGGTAGCAAATGATGTACAGCAGGCGGCTGGTGATAAACAGCACGGCCAACACATTGATGGTCACCAGCTCGGCCGTACCGGCCAGATGCGCGATAATCACCGCCGCCGCAAACGCCGGGGTGACTTCAAAGCCGTTGAGTTGCGCACTGTGGGCACGCTTGGCAACCCCTTGCAGGGTGTCCAGAAAAGCACGCGGGTCGTGGTTCTGCCGAGGCCCGAACTTGCCCTGGCTGAACTTGGCCACACCCGTACACAGGTAAGGCAGAAAAATTGCGATCAACACACACCAGAAAGCGACCGTCATCACTCATTCCTTTTGTCGTTTTAAACAGCGATTAGAGTTTTAGCACTAAACATACCAAACCGCACTTACCCGCTAAGAGCCGCCCCGCACCAAAAGGTTCTATCGTGCGCGGTGCAACCTCATGCCGCTGCTGCGGTCCATCCCCCCACTCATCACTGATCTTCCTTCCACTCCAAGGACCCCGGATGCTTGAACTTGTCGCCGCCTTCATTTGCCTCACCACCCTGCTCACCTACGTGAACTTCCGCTTTATCGGCCTGCCGCCCACCATCGGCGTCATGGTCACGGCCCTGCTGTTTTCCCTGATCCTGCAAGGCCTGAGCGTGCTCGGCTACCCCGGCCTGGAGGAACGCATCCAGCAACTGATAGGCCAGATCGACTTCGGCGACCTGCTGATGAACTGGATGCTGTCGTTCCTGCTGTTCGCCGGTGCCTTGCATGTCAACCTCAGCGACCTGCGCAGCTACCGCTGGCCCATCGGCCTGCTGGCAACCTTCGGCGTGCTGATCGCCACGGTAGTGATCGGCAGCCTGGCGTACTACATCTTTGCCCTGTTCGGCTGGCACGTGAGTTTCCTCTACTGCTTGCTGTTCGGCGCGCTGATCTCACCCACCGACCCGATTGCGGTGTTGGGTGTGCTGCGTACTGCCAATGCGTCGAAACCGCTTAAAACCACCATCGTCGGCGAGTCACTGTTCAACGACGGCACAGCGGTGGTGGTCTTTACCGTCCTGCTGGGCATCGCGCAATTGGGCGAGACGCCTACCGTGGGCGCCACAGCCATGCTGTTCGTCCACGAAGCCGTTGGCGGCGTGGTGTTCGGCGGGCTCATCGGCTACCTGGTGTACCTGATGATCAAGAGCATCGAACAGCACCAGATCGAAGTCATGCTGACCCTCGCCCTGGTGATCGGCGGCTCGGCCATGGCCACCGAGCTGCACGTCTCTGCACCGATTGCGATGGTGGTGGCCGGGCTGATCATCGGCAACCTGGGGCGCAAGCTGGCGATGAACGACATGACCCGGCGCTACCTGGACGGTTTCTGGGAATTGCTCGACGACATGCTCAACGCCTTGCTGTTTGCACTGATCGGCATGGAACTGCTGCTGTTGCCGTTCAATTGGCTGCACGTGTTTGCGGCCAGTTTGCTGGCAGTGGCGATCCTGCTTTCGCGCTTGCTGACCGTAGCCCCGGCGATCCTGCTGCTGCGCCGCTGGCGCGCGGTGCCGCGCGGGACCATCCGCATCCTGACCTGGGGCGGCTTGCGCGGCGGGGTTTCGGTGGCATTGGCGTTGGCCCTGCCACTGGGCCCGGAGCGCGACTTGCTGCTGAGCATCACCTACATCGTGGTGCTGTCCTCGATCCTGTTGCAGGGGTTGAGCATCGGCAAGCTGGTCAAGCGCGTGACGCGGGACGAGGCCCAGGCCACGCCTGACGTTCACTGATCCTGGTCGATACGCTGCGGATGCCTTGGGTCCGCAGCCTTCTTGCCCGGCAGGCTGCCTTCGCTGCGAATCTGCGCATGGCTGATCAAGGCAAAGATAAAGCTGCCCCCGATGATGTTGCCGGCCAGTGTCGGGCCGGCAAACACCAGCCAGAAATCCTTCCACGGCAGCTCGCCGGCAAACACCAGATAAGACACTTCTGCCGAACCCACCACGATATGGGTGAAATCCCCCAGCGCCATCAGGTAGGTGATCAGGATGATGATCCACATCTTGGCGCTTTCCATCGATGGAATCATCCACACCATGGTGGCGATCATCCAGCCGGAGATGATGCCCTTGGCGAACATCTGACCGGGGTCGTTTTCCATGATCTTGCGCCCGATCTCCAGGAAGGCCATGTCGGTCTTGGTATCGAAGATCGGCAGGTGCAGCATCACATAGGCCACCAACAGGGTGCCGCAGAGGTTGCCCACCAGCACCACTGACCACAGCCGAAGCAGACGCCCGGCATTGGCCAGAGTTGGCTTGCTCATGACCGGCAGCACGGCGGTAAGAGTGTTTTCAGTGAACAGTTGCTGGCGCGCAAGAATCACCGCCAGAAAGCCCGCACAGTAGCCGAAGCTGGCAATCACCTTGAATGCTTCACCCTCGGGCAGGCGTGAATTGAGCAGGCCCATGGCCATCAGCGACAGGCCCATGGTCAACCCGGCGGCCAATGCCGACCACCACAAGGCGGCCACGTTGCGCTCCAGTTCCTGGTCACCCTGGGTGCGGATGATTTCATGCAGCACCGCTGCACGGGGTGGCTGGTTATCGTCCACATCCTGCTGCTCTTCCTGCGAAAGGTTGGGAGTTTTGCCGTCTTCGTGTTTGGCCATGATGGTCCAGAGTCCAAGGGGTGCCTGTAGCTACGACACGCCCCAGCGATGGCTGTTCAGTGGCCAGGTCACTAAACCGGAATACGCCAGGCCCTGGCCTGTTCCACCGTCGTGGAATTGACCGGCTTACCCCAGGGTTTATTGCGTGCTCCGTAATTTTGAACAATGCCGTCAAGCACGCGGTTGAATGCTGCCGGCGTGGTCGCTTTGGCCAAGTCACGCGCCGCCGCTTGCAACAACTCGACATTGGCATCTGGCTGGCCCGGACGGTACTGCGATGGGTAAATGACCTCACGGGTGAAGTTCTCAGCCCTCACCGCGAGATCACGCCTCTGCATTTCGGCGACGGCACTGGTCATGACCTTGGAGATTGGCGTTTTAACCAATGCCTGCATGGCGCCCATCTGCAAAAGCTGCTGGAAGTTACGCTGCCCACCGGCATTAAGGCGCTGCCCCAGCCACTCGACTTGTTCGGGCCGACGAGCAAGTGCGTCCAGGTTACGTAGTGCCGATGCCAACTTCGGCGTGAGCGCAAGCGCTCCTGCAGATTGATTGTCATCCGTAATCGCACCGTCCAGCACCCCCAACGCCTCGTAAGCATCCTCGCGAAACTTCAGTACGGCTCCGGCAGCCGGATCATTCTCCAAGTGACCCTGAACACGGGTGATGACTTCATCATCCATCGCCAACAGCGCACTTTCCAATGAGGCGAACGGATGATGCTCACGTGTTGTGTCACGCCTTTCCAGATGGGCCGCTACCGCTTGACGCGCCAGCGCCTGCAGATAATTTTTCTGTTCAGGGGTCATGGTGAAGTTGACGGTGCCATTGAGCAGGCCGCGGAAGTCACCTTTTGTGGTGTTCAGCGGCAACGTCACGGTCTGATCAGCGAGTGTTTTGAGCCGATCATCTTGATAAGCCTCGGCCGCCGTGTGCGGAGTATCGGTAAAGGTGTCGACCAGATGACTGAAAAAACCACCGCTTTTTTGCGGCGTTGCAGGCTTTTCGGATTCGAATTGGACGATCAGCGGCTCGTCTCTGTTCCAGATGCTCTCTGGCAACGAACGGTCAATGACATTGGGAGCAGGGGTATTGAGGAGCAGCCCACCATCGCGAAAGGCCGTAACTTCTGAACCCTGCTGAAATCCTTGGCCCTGCTCGACCGGGCTCTTGAACAGCATCGGCAACGAACCCGAAATATGGGCAGCGCGGGCGATGTCCATGTCTGGGGTCAGGTTGGCGTTGAACACCACCAACTGCGGGCGACCGTCGAACATAGCTGTGCCGGTGATATTGAGTTGCTTGATTGCAGGGATAACGCGATTCAACACCTCAAGATCGCGAAAGGTGGGCGCCCCTCCGGCACTGAGCCGGTCGGCAATCTTCATGAGTTCTGCTGGCCGGGTGGCCCTGGGCGTGTCGGCGATATGGGCGAGAATTGATTTGCGCGACTCATTGCGCATCATCTCTACCAATAGGGGTGCCTCGCTTTGCAGGCGCGGCATCATGGTCAATAAGAGCTGGGAAATATTACCAACCGGACCAGGCAGTCGCTTGGCGAGCTTTCCAAGGGTCGAACTTGCATCTTGCAACCAGGCTGTTACCGGGTCTTGGCTGTTGAGCAAACCGGGCAGGTCGATACGATCCAGCAGGCTATCGAACGCCTTGCCGCCTATTCCGCTGGCAAGCAATACGCCAGAAATCGCCCCCGCGGATGAGCCGGACACCACTTTGATACCCTGCATTTTCCCGACATCTTCAAGCGCCTGCGTCATCCCGGAAAAGGCCACACCTTTGGCACCGCCACCGCTGAGCACCAGGTGTCCAGGCGCAGGCGGTGACAAAACCACCTCCACTGCGCCACTGCTGTCGCGATAGAGGCTCAACTTACGGGGCCCTAGACCCTCGACCAACGAGGTGCTAGTGCTTGGGTCCAAAGGACAAGGCAACGGCGGCTGAACCTGATGAACGGAACCGGACACTTTCATACGCAAGCCTCTCACTGCAGGGTGTGAGACTGAGTGATGAGCACGCTACTAAAAGATCCACGCAGAATGATCCGGTAATTAAAATCCAAGCGCTGCCGTGTTATTCACGAAGGCTGTCATCCTGGAACTGGTCTTTCACGTATTTGATCTCTGTACGGCCGTGAGGGGCCGGCAGGCCGTCTTCGCCGAGGTTGACGAAGACCATTTTTTCCACGGTGAGGATGCTTTTGCGGGTGATCTTGTTGCGCACTTCACAGGTCAGCGTGATGGAGGTGCGGCCGAACTCGGTGGCGGTGATACCCAACTCGATAATGTCGCCCTGGCGCGACGCGCTGACGAAGTTGATTTCGGAAATGTATTTGGTCACCACCCGCTGGTTGCCCAGTTGGACGATGGCGTAGATAGCTGCTTCTTCGTCGATCCAGCGCAGCAGGCTACCGCCGAACAGGGTGCCGTTGGGGTTGAGGTCTTCGGGTTTTACCCATTTGCGGGTGTGGAAGTTCATGGTCACTCCAAAGCGTCTTGCCGAATGATGGGCAACATCATGGCAGAGCCCAGGCCCAAGCTCTATGAGCCATTGCCTATCAAGCCCATGAACGATCTTCATGCCGCCGACAGAAAGGCTTGGGAAGTCTGGCGCACACGGCTATAATCGCCCCCGTTTCAAAACGGTCATTTTCAATTGATACCGTTCTCCCGCCACCTGTCCGAGGGGCGCTGCAGCAGGTTCAACCTGTCAGGCTCGGATGGGGCGTTGTCCGGCCTGATTCCCCTGGCCTGATACTAAACGCACAACGGCGCCCATTCGCACACTACGAATGGAGGCTCTTCATGAGCGCTGTCAACACGCCTGCAGATTTCACCGACTACAAAGTCGCCGACATGTCCCTCGCCGCCTGGGGCCGTCGCGAAACCTTTATCGCCGAATCCGAGATGCCAGCCCTGATGGGCCTGCGTCGCAAGTATGCCGGCGAGCAACCGCTCAAGGGCGCGAAGATTCTCGGCTGTATCCACATGACCATTCAGACTGCCGTACTGATCGAAACCCTGGTTGCCCTGGGTGCCGAAGTGCGTTGGTCGTCCTGCAACATCTTCTCGACTCAAGACCAGGCCGCCGCTGCGATCGCTGCTGCCGGTATCGCGGTTTACGCCTGGAAAGGCGAAACCGAAGAAGAGTACGAGTGGTGCCTGGAGCAAACCATCCTCAAAGATGGCGCGCCTTGGGATGCCAACATGATCCTCGACGACGGCGGCGACCTGACCGAGCTGCTGCACAAGAAATACCCGGCGATCCTGGACCGCGTCCACGGCGTCACCGAAGAAACCACCACTGGCGTACACCGCCTGCTGGACATGCTGGCCAAGGGCGAGCTGAAAATCCCGGCCATCAACGTCAATGACTCGGTGACCAAGAGCAAGAACGACAACAAGTACGGCTGCCGTCACAGCCTGAACGACGCCATCAAGCGCGGCACCGACCACCTGCTGTCGGGCAAGCAAGCCCTGGTGATCGGCTACGGTGACGTGGGCAAGGGTTCGTCCCAGTCCCTGCGTCAGGAAGGCATGATCGTCAAGGTCTCCGAAGTTGACCCGATCTGCGCCATGCAAGCCTGCATGGACGGTTTCGAAGTGGTTTCGCCGTTCATCGACGGCCAGAACGACGGCACCGAAGCGAGCATCGACAAGGCCCTGCTGGGCAAGATCGACCTGATCGTGACCACCACCGGCAACGTGAATGTTTGCGACGCAAACATGCTCAAAGCCCTGAAGAAGCGCGCCGTTGTCTGCAATATCGGCCACTTTGACAATGAAATCGACACCGCTTTCATGCGCAAGAACTGGGCATGGGAAGAAGTGAAGCCACAGGTGCACAAGGTTCACCGTACCGGTGCTGGCGATTTCGACCCGCAGAACGACGACTACCTGATCCTGCTGGCTGAAGGCCGTCTGGTTAACCTGGGTAACGCCACTGGCCACCCAAGCCGCATCATGGATGGCTCGTTCGCCAACCAGGTACTGGCCCAGATCTTCCTGTTCGGCCAGAAATACGCCGACCTGTCGCCTGCCCAGAAAGCAGAGCGCCTGACCGTGGAAGTACTGCCGAAGAAACTCGACGAAGAAGTGGCCCTGGAAATGGTCAGCGGCTTCGGCGGCGTAGTGACTCAACTGACCAAGACTCAGGCCGACTACATCGGCGTGACCGTTGAAGGTCCGTTCAAGCCGCACGCTTACCGCTACTGATATGCCTGCTGCCTGCTCTCCTAGTGGGGGCGGGCTTCTAATGTGGGAGGGGGCTTGCCCCCGATGGCGGTAGGTCAGTCGATATATTTACTAACTGACACTCCGCTATCGGGAGCAAGCCCCCTCCCACATCGACGGTGTGCATATTGCGCAATTATGAGCTTCCAAGGGTATGACCATGTCCCAAGACCGTCGCTACAGCTTCGAGTTCTTCCCGACCAAGACCGATGCTGGGCATGAAAAACTGATGGCGACTGCCAAGCAGTTGGCCAGCTACAACCCTGACTTTTTCTCCTGCACCTACGGCGCCGGCGGTTCGACACGTGATCGCACGATCAACACCGTGTTGCAGCTCGAAAGCGAAGTCAAAGTTCCCGCCGCTCCGCACTTGTCGTGCGTGGGCGACAGCAAGGACGACCTGCGCGGCCTGCTGACCCAATACAAGGCTGCCGGCATCCAGCGCATTGTCGCCCTGCGTGGCGACCTGCCCTCCGGCATGGGCATGGCCAGCGGTGAGCTGCGCTACGCCAATGACCTGGTGAGCTTCATCCGCGAAGAAAGCGGCGATCACTTCCATATCGAAGTGGCGGCTTACCCGGAGATGCATCCTCAAGCGCGCAATTTCGAAGACGATCTGCAAAACTTCGTGCGCAAGGCCAACGCTGGCGCCAATAGCGCGATCACCCAGTACTTCTTCAACGCCGACAGCTACTTCTACTTCGTCGAGCGTGTACGGGCGATGGGTGTGAACATCCCAATCGTGCCGGGCATCATGCCGATCACCAACTACAGCAAGCTGGCGCGTTTCTCCGACGCCTGCGGTGCCGAGATTCCACGCTGGGTACGCAAGCAACTGGAAGCCTACGGCGACGACGTCAAGAGCATCCAGGCGTTCGGTGAGCAGGTCATCAGCGAAATGTGTGAGCGTTTGTTACAAGGTAGCGCACCAGGGTTGCACTTCTATACCCTGAACCAGGCTGAGCCGAGCCTTGCTATCTGGAACAACCTTAAACTGCCACGCTAGGCCAGTTTAATAGCAGTACCCGGCCCTCGTTATCACGGGGGCTTTTTTTGCCTGTATATCCTCGGAAAGGAAACCAGCAGTAAATGAATACAGCGCCCCCGACTCCCCGCCCGCAGCTGATCTACCTGGTATTCGGCGCCGAGACCTACCATCAGGAAGCCGTATTCAGTATCGCCAGTGCCCTTTCTCACCTGGGCGGCCCCCAGGACATGCCGTTGGATATCCAAGTCTTCAGCGACAATCCGGCGCCCTACCGTGGCCTGCCGGTGCAGGTCCATGTATTGGACGACGCGACGCGCCAGCGCTGGAGCGAGCCCCACGGCTACCACTTCCGCACCAAACATGTGCTGTTGCGCCAGGTGCTGCAAACGGCTGAACGGGCGCTGCTGATCGACACCGACACGTTTTTCCACGATTCGCCCATGGCGCTGTTCGAACGCGTCGCACCTGGCGCCGTGTTGTGCAATGCCTTCCACGCCAAGTACGGCGATAACCACGAAAGCGTGCTGTATGAAGCCCTGGCCAAACACTTGGCCGACAAAGGCCTGGCCGACGACGAAATGTGGCTGCTCAACTCCGGCGTCATGGGCCTGACCCGGCAAGACGCGCACATTCTGGATTGCTCGATCGAGCTGATGGACGAACTGTTCCCCATGGCCCGCGGCGCCTACACCCTGGAAGAGTTCTGCCTGTCGGTGGCCGCGTACCGCACACTCGACGTCCGCCAGTGCCCCGACCTCATCCATCACTACTGGAGCCGCAAGCAGTTGTTCCGGGCCAAGGTCAAGGCGTGGGTGACCAAGCACGCCGCCGACCCGCTCTGCGCCCAGGCCCTGGCCGATACACGCAAGGTCTCCGCGCACCTGCCCCGTCCGCCACGCCTGCAACGCTTGATGTACAAGCTGATCACCCTGGCGCTGCCCAAGCGCAAGCAGCAGTTCATCCGCGAGATTCTCTACGGCTGCTACGAGCACGAAAATGAATTCGACCAAGCCTGTGGCCCGGTTTGGTGGGACAAGGCGCTGCAGAACCAGGAAGAACGCCAGAAATCCCCCGTCGACGCGCACCAACTCGAACATTGGTTCGCCAACCCTGTGGTGCGGCTGATTCTCGGCGAGCGACGTGCAGCCATCTACGAACACCTGATGACCTCGCCCACAAAATAGCAGCGCCCGCAGAAGCTTGCGCCAGAGCTTCTCTTTAGCTCACGGGCGTCGTAACCTCAGGGTATGCCCGTCATTCTGAAGCTGTTGACCGCTGCATTTTTTACTTGCCTGAGCCTGGCCGCTTACGGCGAGAAATTGCGTATTGTCACCGAGCCGTGGGCGCCTTATGTCTATGAGGAACACGGCGCCATGCACGGGCTGGACTACGAAACCACGGTGATCGTATTCCAGCGCCTGGGGGTCGAGGTGCAATGGCAGTTCCTGCCCTGGAAGCGCTGCCTGGCCATGCTTGATCAAGGTCATGCTGACGGTGCGCTGGATATTTTCCACAGCCACGACCGCGACGCGCTGTTGCTGTACCCCAGCGAACCCCTGTCGCAGGTGGAGTTCGTAATGTTCTACGCCAACGAACGTCCGCATCCGATCCAAAGCCTTGACGAGCTGCGCGGCCTCACGGTCGGCACGTCGCCAGGCTACCTGTACGGTTCGCCCTTTATCGACTCCACCGAATTCAACCGCGAGCCGGCCCCCAGCCATGAAGCCAACTTCGGCAAATTGCTGCTGGGGCGCATCGACCTGTTGATCACCGACCGCCGGGTGGGCCAGCACGTGATCAAGGCACTGGGCCTGGAAAACAAAGTCAGCCAGGCCCCCGTGGTGGTCAGCCGCCAGCAACAATACCTCGCCGTACGCCGTGGCGCGGGCATGGACCTGTTGGTGCAACGTTTTGCCGCCGAGCTCAAACGCTTCAAACAGGAGCCGGCCTATACGCAATTGAGCGTCAAATATGGTGGAATCCAAGCGTTTACAGCGTTCGGACACGCCGTTGAGCAGCAGGAAAGCGGCGCGCCGTGATTGCTCTGTTATACTCCGGCCTTCCCGCCAGGCTTACGCCCGGCCGCTGAGGTCTTGAAAAAGGCACCCAACCCCGCTACTGCGCAGCTTTGAAGCCCGCGCGAGCCGGTGGAGTGCCCGCCAGACGCAGCAGGACCGGACGGGATTGCGCTCCCCTAAGCGCCATTCACGCCCGGCAAGATTATCCCTTTGGGCCAAGCCCTAACTAAAACAGGATTACTCATGTCCTTTGCTTCCCTCGGTCTCTCCGAGGCTTTAGTCCGCGCCATCGAGGCAGCGGGCTATACCGAGCCTACTCCGGTGCAACAGCGGGCCATTCCCGCCGTGTTGCAAGGTCGCGACCTGATGGTTGCGGCTCAGACAGGTACTGGTAAAACCGGCGGCTTCGCCCTCCCGATTCTGGAGCGGTTGTTTCCCAATGGTCACCCGGACAAATCCCAGCGTCACGGCCCGCGCCAACCGCGCGTACTGGTCCTGACCCCTACCCGCGAACTCGCCGCCCAGGTGCACGACAGCTTCAAGCTGTACGCCCGCGACTTGAAGTTCGTCAGCGCCTGCATCTTCGGCGGCGTCGGCATGAACCCACAAGTTCAGGCCATGTCCCGTGGTGTTGACGTGCTGGTGGCATGCCCTGGTCGCTTGCTCGACCTGTGCGGCCAAGGCAGCGTCGACTTGTCCCACGTGGAAATCCTCGTGCTGGACGAAGCCGACCGCATGCTCGACATGGGTTTTGTCCATGACGTGAAAAAAGTCCTCGCCCGCCTGCCGGCCAAACGTCAGAACCTGCTGTTCTCGGCAACGTTCTCCCAGGACATCACCGCCCTGGCCGGCAAGCTGCTGCACAACCCGGAACGCATCGAAGTCACGCCACCGAACACCACGGTCGAGCGTATCGAGCAACGCGTGTTCCGCCTGGCCGCCAGCCACAAGCGCTCGCTGCTGGCCCACCTGATCACCCACGGCGCGTGGGAACAGGTGCTGGTGTTCACCCGTACCAAGCACGGTGCCAACCGTCTGGCTGAATACCTGGACAAGCACGGCCTCACCGCCGTCGCCATCCACGGTAACAAGAGCCAGAACGCGCGCACCAAGGCCCTGGCTGACTTCAAGGCCGGCAGCGTACGTATCCTGGTAGCAACCGATATCGCCGCACGCGGCCTGGATATCGACCAGTTGCCACACGTGGTCAACTTCGAGCTGCCAAACGTCGACGAAGACTATGTACACCGTATCGGCCGTACTGGCCGTGCCGGTCGTTCGGGCGAGGCCATTTCCCTGGTCGCACCGGACGAAGAAAAACTGCTGAAAAGCATCGAGCGCATGACCAAGCAGAAAATCGCCGACGGCGACCTGATGGGCTTCGATGCCAGCGCCGTAGAGGCCGAGAAGCCTGAAGTGCGCGAACGTCCGGACGTGCGTAACCCACGCAACCCACGCGGTCCGAAGGGCGATGGCCCGAACGGCGGCGGTGGCGGCGGTGGTCGTCGTGACAAAGGCAAAGACAAAGGCGGCAAGGAAAAAGCGCCCGCCAACGGCCGTGGCGAACGCCCTGCCCGCGAGCAGAAACCCCGCGAAGGGACCCCGGCCCGCGAACAGCGTCAGCCAAGCCAGCCGCCCCGCGCTACCGCCGACCGTGCCCCGGACGAGTTCCTCGACGACGACGTGGATAACTTCGGTAACCGCGTTGACTACGTACCCCAGGCCAAACCGGCCCAAGGCCGTGGTCGTCGTCCAGGTGCGCCAGCACAGGGCGCAGGCACGGGCGCACCCCGTGGCGGCCAGCCACAGGGCGCTCGCCAAAACGGTCCGCGCAACAGCAGCGGCGGCACCACCGGCACTCCACCTGCCAAGCGCAGCGGCCCGCGTAGCGGTGCACCGCGTGACGGCCAGGCCCGTCGTGAAGACTCGCGCAGCAACAACCGCCGACCGGCCCGTGACGACCAACCTCGTTCGTCCGAGCCAGCCGTGCAAAACCCGCGCGGTGGCCCGGCGCCGAAGATCATCCACAAGGAGTCGAAAGCTGACCGCTTCCCGACACCTGAGCAGTTGGATCAACTGCCAGGCCGCCCTCGTGGTGAAAAACCAGCGCTGCTGACCCGCAACCGCTGAGTTTTAAAGCACCATAAAAAATGCCCCGCCTCTTTCGAGACGGGGCATTTTTTTGGACTCAGCAAAAACAGATGAGCCCTGCTGTGGGCAGAAATTACTTCTGCTTGACGCCTTCCAGCGAGATGTCCAGGTCAACAGTCTGCGACGACGGGCCTGGGCCTTTGATGCCGAAGTCGTTCAGGTTCAGCGTGGTGGTGGCGTTGAAGCCAGCGCGCTCGCCACCCCATGGATCCTTGCCTTCACCGTTGAAAGTGGCCTTGAAGGTCACAGGCTTGGTCACGCCGTGGAAGGTCAGGTCGCCAGTCACGTCAGCGGTTTTTGCGCCGGTGGACTTAACAGCGGTAGACACGAACTTGGCATCAGCAAACTTGGCAACGTCCAGGAAGTCCTTGCTGGCGATGTGCTTGTCACGTTCAGCGTGGTTGGACCACAGGCTGGCGGTTTTCACGTCGACGGCGATTTTGCTGGCTTCAGGCTTGGCGGCATCCCAGCTGAACGAGCCATCCCAGTCCTTGAAGGTACCGTGGATGAAGCTGTAGCCCAGGTGGCTGATTTTCCAGTCGATGAAGGCGTGCTGGCCTTCCTTGTCGATTTTGTAGTCAGCGGCCATCACCTGACCGGCAGACAGCAGAGCAGTACCGAGTGCCAGAGCAGCGAGTGTCTTTTTCAACATGCTTTATATTCCTTGTGAGTCGAGGTTGAACATCAGGCTTTGCGCCCCAGCATTCGCGTGAGGGTCGCATCACGATCGATAAAGTGGTGTTTCAACGCAGCCACGCCATGTAGGCCAGCGAAGACCACGAGCACCCAGGCCAGGTACAGATGCACCAGGCCTGCGTTGTCTGCCTGGTCCGGTAGACCGGAAACCACGGCAGGAATTTCAAACAAGCCAAACACCGGGATACCGACACCGTCTGCGGTGGAAATCAGGTAACCGGCAATCATCACGGCAAACAGGCCGAAATAGAGGAACCCGTGGCCAAACGCAGCACCGAGGCGGGTCAGGCGGCTGTAGCTGGCCAACGGTGGCGGTGGCGGGCTGAGCAGGCGCCAGACGATACGCACCAGCATGATGGCGAACAGCGTGATACCGATGCTCTTGTGCAGGTCCGGCGCATCTTTGCGCCAGGCGCTGTAGTAGTCGAGCCCGACCATCCACAAGCCCAGGGCGAACAGACCGAATACAACCAGGGCCACGCCCCAGTGCAAAATCATACTGACCCAGCCGTAACGGGCTGGAGAGTTACGTAGCTGCATGTACTTAATCCCGTAAGAGCCGCGCCCAAGATTAGCGTTTTACCTATCGAATTAAAGCGGAAAATTTCGCTTTGAAATATCGAGAAATACGATCTGGAGCGTATGCACAATAAGTTAACCAAGGATTAAGGACTATTCCTAAGAAACGTGACAGTCCGTCCTGCGTTTACTCCGAATTCCCGACAATGGCTTGTGACCCAGGCCACCATTGCATAGGCTTGCGCGATTGTTTCGCCTGCGCCGCTCGCAGGACCGCTTCGAGGAGATCACCGATGGGCTTGAACAACCAGTGGATGCAACGCGACCTCGCCGTGCTGTGGCATCCCTGCACCCAGATGAAAGACCACCAGCAACTGCCGCTCATCCCGATCAAGCGCGGTGAAGGCGTCTGGCTGGAAGACTTCGAAGGCAAGCGCTACCTCGACGCCGTCAGTTCCTGGTGGGTCAACGTGTTCGGCCACGCCAACCCGCGCATCAACCAGCGCATCAAGGACCAGGTCGATCAGTTGGAACACGTGATCCTCGCCGGCTTCAGCCACCAGCCGGTGATTGAGCTTTCCGAGCGCCTGGTGGCGATGACGCCCGAAGGCCTGACCCGCTGCTTCTACGCTGACAACGGTTCGTCGTGCATTGAAGTCGCCCTGAAGATGAGCTTCCACTACTGGCTCAACCGCGGCCTGCCGGACAAAAAACGCTTTGTCACCCTGACCAACAGCTACCACGGCGAAACCATCGCGGCGATGTCGGTGGGCGACGTGCCGTTGTTTACCGAGACCTACAAGGCGCTGCTGCTCGACACCCTCAAGGTGCCAAGCCCGGACTGCTACCTGCGGCCCGAAGGCATGAGCTGGGAAGAGCACTCGCGCAACATGTTCCTGGCCATGGAACAGACCCTGGCAGAAAACCACGCCACCGTCGCCGCCGTGATCGTCGAGCCGCTGATCCAGGGCGCCGGCGGCATGCGCATGTACCACCCGGTGTACCTCAAGCTGCTGCGCGAAGCCTGCGACCGCTACGGCGTGCACCTGATCCACGACGAAATCGCCGTAGGCTTCGGCCGTACCGGCACGATGTTCGCCTGTGAGCAGGCCGGCATCCGCCCGGACTTCCTGTGCCTGTCCAAGGCCCTGACGGGTGGCTACCTGCCGCTGGCGGCCGTGGTCACCACGGACGACGTCTACGACGCGTTCTACGATGACTACCCAACCCTGCGCGCCTTTCTGCATTCCCACAGCTACACCGGCAACCCGCTGGCGTGCGCGGCGGCCCTGGCAACCCTGGATATTTTCGAAGAAGACAACGTCATCGAAAACAACAAGGCCCTGGCCCAGCGCATGGCTACCGCCACTGCCCACCTGGTCGATCACCCCCATGTGTCGGAAGTGCGCCAGACCGGCATGGTATTGGCCATCGAAATGGTCCAGGACAAGGCCACCAAGACCGCCTACCCGTGGCAGGAACGCCGTGGCTTGAAGGTGTTCGAACACGCCCTGGAACGTGGCGCGCTGCTGCGGCCATTGGGTAGCGTGGTGTATTTCCTGCCGCCGTATGTGATTACGCCGGAGCAGATCGACTTCCTCGCCACCGTCGCCAGCGAAGGCATCGATATCGCGACCAACAGCAAGGTCAGCGTCGCCGTGCCAACAGACTTCCACCCAGGCTTTCGCGACCCGGGCTGATGGCTCCTACCTAAATTCTTCAGAGAACAGACATGAGACTGTCCCGCTTTTTCACCGACACCCCGCTGAGCCTCGGTGACCATGAACTGCCCGAAGCCCAGGCGCACTACATCAGCCGCGTGCTGCGCATGGTCGACGGCGATGCCGTGCAATTGTTCGACGGCTCCGGCCAGGAGTTTCGCGGCACCTTGCTGGAGGTCGGGAAAAAACGTGTCACCGTAAACCTCACCGAAAGCTTCAACGGCCAGGCTGAATCGCCGCTGCACATCCACCTCGGCCAGGGCCTGTCCCGAGGCGAGCGCATGGATTGGGCGATCCAGAAAGCCACTGAATTGGGGGTCAACCAAATCACGCCGATTTTCAGCGACCGCTGCGAAGTGCGCCTCAAGGACGAACGCGCCGACAAGCGCCTGCTGCACTGGCGCCAAGTGGCGATCAGTGCGTGTGAGCAATGCGGACGCTCCACGGTGCCGCTGATTCACCCACCGCTGTTGCTGGCGGACTGGCTGAAACAGGCCGAAGCCGACCTCAAGCTGGTGCTGCACCCGGTGGCCGAGCCGATGATCAGCCATGTCAAGCCGTCGAGCCTGGCCTTCCTGATCGGGCCGGAAGGCGGCTTGACCGACCATGAAGTCGACACTGCCCAAAGTGCCGGCTTCCATGCAGCGCGCCTGGGTCCGCGGGTGTTGCGCACCGAGACCGCGCCCGTCGTCGCATTGGCCGTCGCCCAACAACTCTGGGGCGACTTCTAACCGTCTTTGCCAACCCAGTCAAAAATGTGAGAGGGAGCTTGCCCCTCCCACATTTGGATTGGGTTACCCCGTCTTACTCGACAGGGTCGCTGACCGGTTTGGCAATGATCGCCTTCAACTCACTGGTCATCGGGAACTCCAGGTTCAGGCCCTTGGGCGGAATCGGTTGTTCAAACCAGCGCTGGTAGATCCCGTTGATCTCGCCGCTGCGGTACAACTCACCCAAGGTCTCGTTGACCACCGCGAGAAACTGCGGATCGTCCTTGCGCACCATGCAGCTGTAGATCTCCCGCGACTGCTCCTCGCCCACCACGACCCAATTGTGCGGGTCCCTGGCTTTGGCGCGCTCGCCATAGAGCAGCGCGTCGTCCATGTAGAACGCCACTGCGCGGCCCGTCTCCAGCATCTTGAACGCCTCGCCGTGATCCTTGGCGCTGATCACGAACATATTGGTTTTGTGCTGGGCGTTGTAGCTCTTGAGAAAACGTTCGTTGGTAGTGCCGGCGGTGGTCACCACGTTCTTGCCCGCAAGATCGCTGAAGCCTTTGATGCCACTGTCTTTGGCCGTCAGTAACTGGCCTTTCACGTAGATAAACCCATAGGAAAACGCCACCTGCTTCTGCCGCTCGGCGGTCACGCCGGTGGAGCCGCACTCCAGGTCGACGGTGCCGTTCTGCACCAGCGGAATTCGGGTCTGGGACGTCACCAGGTTGTACTTCACCTTGAGGTCCGCCAACCCGGTTTTCTGCTGGACGCGCTCGACAATCCTGCTCGCCAGGTCCACCGAATAGCCCATGGGCTTGCCGCTGTGATCCCCCACATAGGAAAACGGCACCGACGCATCGCGATAGCCCAGGGTGATGGACTTGGCGTTGGCGATCTTGCTCAACGTGCCGTTCAGCGCCGGTTCATTGGCCTGAACCTGAGCCCCGAACAACAGCCCCAATGTACAGCCGGTCAACAGGATTTTTTTCATTGTTATGCTCCGTTGGTTATTTACGTACAGCAATGACGCTGATTTCCACCAGCACAGTCGGCCGTGCCAGCTCCGCCTGCAAGGTGGTGCGAGTGGGCGCCATCCCCGGCGACAGCCACGCCGACCACTCCTCGTTCATCGGTGCAAAGCCGGTGCAGATGTCTTTCAGGTAAATGGTTGCATTGAGCAGGTGATCCTTGTCACTGCCCGCATGGGCCAGCAGCTCGTCGATCTTGGCCAGCACTTCGCGGGTTTGTGTCGCTACATCCTGACCGTCACCCGGCACCTGGCCGGATAGGAACACCAAGTCCTTATAGGTCACGGCACCCGAAAGACGCTCGTTGCTGCTGATTCGGTTGATGGTCATGTGTGCATCCTCAAGCGGCGCGGGGCGCCAGGCCCTGCATATCAATGGACGGTGTGCGCTGGCCGATCAGTTCGGCCAACAAGTGGCCGCTGCCGCACGCCAGGGTGAAGCCCAGCGCGCCATGGCCCAGGTTCAGCCACAGGTTGCGATAGACGCTGGCGCCGATCAGCGGCACACCGGTAGGCGTGGCGGGGCGCATGCCGGCCCATTCCACCCCATGGTCGTAGTCACCCGCTGTAGGAAATGTCTCGACAGCCTGACGTTTCATCAGCGCCAGTCGTTTGGGCTCAAGGCCGGCATCGAAGCCGACGATATCCACCATCGCCGCGACCCGCAGTTGTTCGCCGATGCGTGCGTAGACGATCTTGCGGTCGTAGTCGGTGATGCTCACATTCGGCGCCTGATGCTGCGGGCCAATCGGCACACTCAGGCTGTAGCCCTTGAGCGGATACAACGGCAGCGACAACCCCGGCAACCCCAGCTCCGCGCTGCGATGCCCGGCCGCCAGCACCAGTTGCTCGACCGACATCACGTCATCGCCCAACTCGATGGCCGTGACTGCACCGTCGGCGTGACGAATCCCGGTCACCTTGCGCCCCAGCATAAAGGTGCAGCGCCCCGAAGCTTCAAGCCGCTGCGCCAGCCGTTGGCAAAAGGCATGACAGTCCGCCACTTCCTCATTCGGCGTGTAGATACCGCCGACAAAACCCTGCGCCGCGTGGGCCAGTGCAGGTTCCAGGCGGACGCAATCCAGCGTGGAAAGAACCTGTTGCTGCAGGACATCGGTGACCTTATTGCGCGCTCGCTCAAACGTGTCGGCAGTGCGAAACGTCACCAGCTTGCCGTTGCGCCGCCAATCGAAGTCGCCCAGGCGGTCGTCGACACGCCATTGTTGCAGGGTGCTCTGGCTCAGGGAGGCCAGACGCAGCAGGTGGGCCGCGTTACGCGTGTTCACCGAGCCACGGCAGGCGCCAATGAATGCGGCCATCCAGCGCCACTGTTGCGGGTCCAGGCGCGGGCGCAGCTTCAACGGCGAATCGCCGCGCAACAGCCAGCCAATCGCTTGCAGCGGCACACCGGCGTCGGCCAGCGGCGCCACATAACGGTAGGACAACTGCCCGCCGTTGGCGTAACTGGTCTCGCTGCCCAGGCTGTCGCGGGCGTCGATCACTGTCACCTCATGGCCTGCGCGTACCAACGCGTAGGCGCTGGCCAAACCGATCACCCCACCGCCAATGATGCACACCATCGCTGCCACCCGCCCGAATCAAGAGGTTTCAAGCGTAGGCGCAGGTGACAGGCCACCGACAATGAATAAAGATGGGCCACCTATAAACAAAGGTTATGGACTTGCCATGCGCTTGCGTCATATCGAGATCTTCCAGGCGATCCGCCAGACCGGCTCCGTCAGCGCCGCCGCGCAATTGCTGCACGTGTCGCAGCCCGCAGTGACCAAAGTGTTGCAGCACGCCGAATTGCAGCTGGGTTTCCCCTTGTTCCTGCGCGTGCGCGGCAAGTTGCAACCCACACCGGAAGCCCTGGCGCTGGAAAGCGAAGTCGAGAAAGTCACCGCGAGCCTGCAAGGGGTGCGGCGCCTGGCCAAGAGCTTGCGCCGTGCACCGGGACAAAGCGTGCGCATCGGTGCCATCCCCGCGCTGGCGCTATCGCTGCTGCCACCGGCGATTCTGGAATGGAAGCGCGACTACCCGGACATGGCCTGTGAACTGTCCAGCGACCATAGCCGCGAACTGGTGCAAAAGCTGTTGATGCGCGAGATTGACCTGGCGCTGACGCTCAATTTCTCAGGCCATCCGGGGTTGACCACCCAAGTGCTGGCCAACGGCGTGCTGGTGGCGTTGGCGTCCAAAGGCTATTGGCCGGATGCGGAACTGCATCAGCCGTTGCCGTTGGCCGACCTGGCCGGCGCGCCGCTGATTGGGTTATCCAGCGCCGACCCGCTGGCCGCCAAACTCGACACCTACCTGGAGAGTGTCGAACCGGCGCCACGGGTGACGATCTCGGTGCAAACCTATTCATTGGCGCGCGCGATGGTCGAGTCCGGCGCGGGGTTGACCGTGATCGACCCCTTCACCGCACTGGGCGCCTCGACGGCCACTACCTGCATCCGCCCTCTCACGCCGCCGCTGCCGATCACCCTGTACGCCCTGACACGCGCCAATGAGCCGCCACCGCATATGTTGGCCAAGCTGTTGGAGATCTTCGGCAACCGCGCCTGTGAGTTGCTGGAACGCCTATAGCACGTAGCGCATGATCGCCACGAAATGCAGCAGGCTGCCGCCGATCACAAACAGATGCCAGATCCCATGGGAGTGCCGCAGGCGGTCCTCCAGGGCAAAAAAGATAATGCCGACGGTGTACAACACCCCGCCCGACGCCAGCCAGGTAAACCCAGCGGTGCCCAATGCGGCGATCAGCGGCTTGACCGCCACCAGGACAATCCAGCCCATCACTGCGTAGATGACGATCGACAAAACGCGCGCCTCGGAGCGCGGCTTGATCTCCTGCAAAATGCCAATCACCGCCAGCCCCCACACGATGCCGAACAGCGTCCAGCCCCACGGGCCTCTTAGCGTCACCAGGCAAAACGGCGTGTAACTGCCGGCGATCAACAGGTAGATCGAAAAGTGATCGACCTTCTGCATGATCTCTTTTCGCCGCCCGCGCACGCTGTGGTACACGGTCGACGCGCTGTACAGCACCATCAGCGTAAAACCATAAATCGCCACGCTGACGATCTTCCAGGGGCTGCCATCGAGGCTCGCCACCACCAACATCCACACGGCGCCAATACACGCCGCGACTGCACCGAGCAAATGGCTCCAGGCGTTGAATCGTTCCCCGTGATACATGTGTTACCGACCTCCTGTAACCATTAACGGCTGGCGGCAAGCCTCCCGCCTTGGGCTTAAGAGTGCAAGCGCCGCATGACGTTCCAGCGACGCCGCGCAGTTTTGCGGGCACAATCGGGAACATTCGAACAAGAGCCTGCGGCCATGCTGATCGACGAAGAATTCACCCTCAAAAAGCTCGAAATCTTCCTGGCGTTCATGCGTACCGGCAACCTGGCCCGCGCCGCGGCCGAGTTGCAAACCAGCAACGTCAGCGTGCACCGCGCCATCCACTCCCTGGAAAACGCCCTGCGCTGCCCGCTGTTCAAACACGAAGGACGCAACCTCACACCGCTGGAAAGCGCCTACGTACTCGAAGAACGCGCACAGAAACTGGTGGCCGATGTGGTCGACAGCGTGCGCCTGACCCGCGAAGCCGCGGGTTTTTCCGCCGAGCGTTTCAAGCTGGGCTCGCTGTATTCGCTGACGGTCAAAACCGTGCCGCAGCTGATCATGGGCCTGAAGATCCGCCGCAGCGAGCTCAACATCGACCTGATCCTGGGCTCCAACTTCGACCTGCTCTACAAGCTCAAGAACATGGAAGTGGACGCGATCCTGATCTCCCTCGACGAACACGCCAACGACCCCGATTGCGAGCAGATTGCGCTGTTCTCCGACGACATCTTCCTCGCCACACCGGCCGATTCACCCTTCGACCGTGAACGCGAAATCGACCTGGCCGACGTGCGCGACGCTACTTTCATCACCCTCACCCAAGGCTTCGCCACTCACCAGGATGGCAACCGGGTGTTCAAGCAAGCGGGGTTCGAGCCGAAAGTGGCGATGCAGGTCAATGACATCTTCACGCTGTTGAGCATGGTCAGTTCGGGGGTGGGTTATGCGCTGCTGCCGGGGCGGATTGCGGCGGTGTATGAGAACCGCGTGAAGCTGATACCGCTGCAACCCAGGTATCGGTTGCAGCAGCAGATTGGCGTGGTGTTCTTGAAGGCCAAGGAACGTGACCCGAATTTACTGGCGCTGTTGGCGGAGTGTCGGATGTATGCCAATCGGCAGGCCTGAGACCGCTATCGGGGGCAAGCCCCCTCCCACACTTGAATGTATCCGCAATTAAAAATGTGGGAGGGGGCTTGCCCCCGATAGCGCCACACCAGACAGCACAAATCACGAAATCAGCCCACCAACCCCCGCATCAGCAAAAACAGCAACGACGGCCCCAGCAGACACCCCAGCGCCGTATAGAACGCTGCGGTCAAACAGCCGTAAGGCACCAGCTTCGGATCAGTCGCCGCCAACCCGCCCGCCACGCCGCTGGACGTGCCCATCAACCCGCCAAAAATCACCGCACTGCGCGGATTGTTCAAACCGATCAGCGGTGCCACGAACGGCGTCATCACCATCACCAGAATGGCCTTGATCAACCCCGCCGCAATCGACAACGCCATCACCTCGGAGCTGGCACCAATCGCCGCGCCCGTCACCGGGCCGACGATGTAGGTCACGGCGCCCGCGCCAATGGTGGTGAGGCTCACCGCATCGGTGTAACCGAACGCCATGGCCACGCCGACGCCGGCGACAAACGACGAGCCCACCCCGACAAACAGCGCAAGCACACCCACGTATCCAGCGCGCTTGAGCTCATCGACACTCACACCAAACGCCGTGGCGACAATCGCGAAGTCGCGCAGCATCGCCCCGCCCAACAGGCCGATGCCCGACAACAACGGAATATCCACCACACCCTTGGCGCCACCCGTGAAGGCACCACCGACGTACGACAGCACCAGCCCGAGCAGGATGGCGATGGCTGAGCCGTGCAGGCGACCTTTGGTAAAGGTGTCGGAGATCCAGTAGGACACCCACATGGTCAGGCCGATCACCGCGAAACCGCTGATCAGGCCGTAGCCGGTGATCACTTTCATCAAGGATTCGTACATGGCGATCACCCCGCCTCTTTGGTGGGAACGGCCGCGCTCGGCTCACGATTGCCGATGCGCACCAACACCGGCACCAGGGCAAAGCCCAGCACCACGGCCAGGGTCCCGGCCAGTATCGCCATGGGCCCGCCACTGATGGCGCCATACACGTTCTGCTGGGCCGCCATGGCCACCACGATAGGGATATAGATCGCCGCCCAGAAACTCACGCCCTGCTCCGACTTGCCGGTAAACAAGCCCCGCTTGCCGAGGTAACTGCCCAGGCCAATCAACAGCAACATGGCGATGCCCACCCCGCCGACGTTGGCAGGAATACCCATCCACTTACCCAGCAGTTCACCGACAAACAGGCCAGCCAACGTGCAGAGCGCCAGAAACGCCACACCGTAGATAATCATTGTTGTTGTCCTCAAAGTGCTCGATCGAAATTGTTGTTTTTGTGCTTCGAAAGCCTTGGGTGGTGCTTTATCGGTGGCGGCGCTCCTCCTCTTGCAGCAGGGCCTGCAACGTGTCCAGGCGCGCGCCTTCACAGGCGATCACCGTACCTTGTTCGAATAGGCGGCGTGACAGACCGGTGAGCACGGCGCCCGGCGGCAGTTCGATTTGCAGGCGCACGCCGCGCTCATAGGCGCTTTGCACGGTGCCGCGCCAGTCGACCACGCGGCACATGTTGAAGGCCAAGTCGTCGCGCAGTTGCTCGGGATTGTGGATCGGCCGCGCACGGGTGCTGCTCAAATAGGTGATACGCGGTGCCTTCAGTGCAACGAACGCTTGCGCCAGCGCCTGGGCCGGTTGCTCCAGCAATGCGCAATGGGACGGCACGCTGACCGCCAGGCGCTTGGCGACGCCATTGCCTTTGATGCGCTCGGCAACGCGCTTCATGGCGGCATCACTGCCGGCGATGACGGTCTGGTTGTCGGCATTGATATTGGCCAGGTACACCGGGGTTTGCGGGCTGTGGACCTCAGCCAGCAAGGTTTCGACGGTGGATAACTGCGGGCCTATCAAAACAGTCATGCCATAGCCCTGTGGATAAGCCTGTTGCATCAGCTCACCACGCAGGCTGACCAACCTGACCGCATCGGCAAACGCCAGCGCGCCGGCGATTACCGCTGCCGGGTAGGCACCGATGGACAGGCCAGCCACGTAATCCGGGGTGTGTTGCAGGAGGCGAGCGTGGGCCACGCCGGCGATCAACAGGCACAGTTGCACGGCGCGGGTACTGGCCAAGGCTTGCGCGCAGTCGAGCCGGCGCACGTCTTCGCCCAAGGCATCGCTGGCCTCGGCCAGGATGTCCGCCGGCAACGCCTGAAGCATGCCCGTGCGCTGGGCGCCCTGCCCCGGGAACACCAGCAGACTGCTCATGCCACGGCCTGCCAGGGGTCGAGTACAAGGTGCGCACCGCTGACGGTTTTGAGCAATACGCGGCGTGACGGCCCGGCCCATTCGCGCAAGGCGACGGCGCCGAACGGGGTTTGCAGCTGCAGGTCAACGCTGCACGCCGCCTTATCCAATTGTTCCAGAAGCGCCCGCGCATCGTTGCGATCCAGCGGCTCAGGTGCGCGCAGGATCAAATCCAGGTCACTCATCGCATGCAGCGCTTCAATACCGCTCGCCAACTCAAAACCCGCACTGCCACTGACGCCCCAGCTTGCCTGGCCCAGCACCGGTCGCACCTGCTGCAATGCCTGCAACGCGGGCAAATCCCGGGTCGAGATCACGGCGCGCAACGCCTCCGGCACCACGCGCCGACGCACCGCCGCCATCGGCATCACGGCGGCAAAACGCTGTTCGCGCAAACGCCCACGCACACCGATCGCCACCTCGCCCGGCTCGGCGAGGGCGCGACGCACCACCACCGGGTGACCGGCGCTGATCACGTCCACCGCCCAGGCCGGTGCGTCGGCGGGCAGATGCGCCGGGGTCATGCCCCAGAGCAGGTCGTGGGCGTTCACCATTGCTCGCGCAACAGTTGGCGCACGTGGCTGGAAGCGGCACGATTGGTGGCGCCGAGGCGTCCGCTCAAATCGGACGTGCCAATGTCCTTGATCGCACTCACCAGACAATCACTGACCCGCGCCACATCGTCGGCGGTGGGCTGTTCAATCTGGCTGACCGTCAAGGTTTCCCACAGCAAACCAAGGCTGGCGTAACTGTCGATGTCATAGGCCATGGGCGGCACGCTGGCGGCCAATGCTTCCAGCTCTTCGACGCTGCGCAGGGTCACCCGCGCCGCCGACGCCTTGCCCATGGCGTGCACCATCACACCAGGATCGCGCAGGGCGATCAGGCGATTGGCCTGGTAGCCGTGGGCGAGGAAAGCACCGGACATGGCCTTGCCCACCAGTAGCGCGATCACCGGATGCCCGGCCAATCGGGCGCGGGCGTAGCTGTCGGCGGCGGCGGCCAGGGCTTGATGGATGCCCAGGGCTTCTTCACGACGGCCATAGGCTTGGCTCGGCACATCGACGATAGCGATGATGGGACGCTTGTCGCCGCGAGCGATGGCTTCGTCCACGGCCTTGGCCAACCCCCAGCCTTCCAGCAGGCCGACTTCGCCATTGCGGGCACGGGGGAAGCGGTTTTGCTCATCCGTGACCACGGCGATAAAACGACCTAATGGGCCATCGGCGACTTTCAGCGAAGCCGGCAACCCGTCAACAGGTGCGGCGCCGGCGCTCAATGCGTTGAACCACTGCAAACCTCTCATGAGCGTTCTCCCTGATACAGATCGCGAACCGTCGCCGGGTCGATTTGCGCCGCCGCGTCCAGTTCGGCCAGGCGTGCGAGATACAGAGCAGCCTGCTGGCTGCGCTGTTGAGCGGGCATGCCTTGATGCAGCAACGCGGTGACGGTCTGTTGGATCTGCGCCACATCGTCGGCCACATAACGGTCGGCGAGACCGCTGTTGAAGCGCTGCTCGCCGCCGGTAAGGCTCCAGATAAACGGGCGGTCACGGGAGTCGTACTCCTCCAGCCCGGCTTCCTGCTCGATCACTTGCGGGCCGTTGAGGCCCAGGCGCGCTTCGCGGGTCACCACCAGATAGCTGCACAATCCGGCGGCAATGGACATGCCGCCAAAACAGCCAACGCTGCCCGCCACCACACCGATCACCGGTTGGTATTGGCGCAGGTCGACAATCGCCGCGTGGATATCAGCAATCGCAGCCAGGCCCAGGTTGGCTTCCTGCAATCGCACGCCGCCGGTTTCCAGCAGCAGCACGGCGCGGGTCGCAATGCCTTTGCGGTTGTCCTCGGCGGCCAGTTCCAGCGCGCCGGCGATTTTTGCGCCGCCGACCTCACCCAGGCTACCGCCCTGGAAATTGCCTTCGATGGCGGCGATCACCACCGGTAAGCCATCGATGCTGCCCTTGGCGATGATCACGCCGTCGTCAGCCTGGGGCACCACGCCCTGGCGGCTGAGCCAGGGCGACATGACCCGTTGGAACGGGTCGATCAATTCGCGGAACGTGCCGGCGTCCAGCAAGGCCTTGGCCCGCTGCCGAGCGCCCAGCTCAACGAAACTGTGTCTGGAGAAATCAATCATGGCCGATCTCCTCGAAACCTTGCTCCAGGCGCAAGCGCACCACGCCGGGGGTGGCACCGAAATCGTGGATATCAATCTTCAGGGCGGGCGGCGTCTGCTCCTGGAAGATGCGTTCGAACACATGCTGCCAGCGTTGCTGAGCGCCATTCACCGAGGTCTGTACCTGAATGGTCAGCGTGCCGGGCGTGCCCGGTTCCAGCAGGACTTCCAGGTCGCCGGAGCCGACGCAACCCACCAGCGCACGACCTTTCGGCGGCTGCCCGGCGGGGAACTCAAAGGATAAGGTTTCCATCACAACGCTCCGTCGAGGCGGTCGATAAACAGGCAGGCGGCCAACAGGTCGGCGGCGCCGCCGGGGGAGGCATTCAGGGCCAGCAATTGGTGGTCGAGCTCATGCAGCTGGCGGCGCCCGGCGAGGCTTGCGCTGCCGCCCGCATCGAGCACTGCCTGGGCGCCACGCTGCATCGCGTGCAAGCCTTCGGTGCCGGCGCGGTAGAGCACGCAGGTGTCGGCCAGCTCGGTCATGATCGCCAGCAAGGCGTCGAGGCGTGCGTTCTGTTCGCCGGCGTTCTGGCTGCGGCTTTTGTGCAGTTGCACCAGGCCGCGTTGCATCACCGAGGGGAAGCCAAGTTGTGCTTCTTCACGGGCTCCACGGGCGCCGTAGCGTTGCGCGACCTCAGCACCGTGGCTCCGCGATTGCGGGGCGTAGCGGTCGTTGAGCAGGGCCAATCGGGCGGCATTCAGCGTTACTGCGCGAGGTTCCAGGGCTGCCGCAGCAGTGAGCAAGCCGAGCGCCCAGATCGCGCCGCGATGGGTGTTTACACCGTTGGTGGTGATCAGCATCGCTTGCTCACCTTCACGGCCGATCCGCCCGAGGGCTTCGCGCAGGGGCAAGCCGACCTCACCGACTTCAAGCGCAGCTTCGGCCATTTCCTTGAACATCGGCCACAACGACAGCGCCGAGGCGTGCATCAGCCCCAGGTGCAAATCGCTGTGGGCGCCATTGCCGCGACGGTCCACCAGGGCAGGTTTGGGCGACAGATCGGCTTCATCGATCAATGCATCAACGGCCATGTCCGCCAGGCGATCCGCGAGGCTGAGTTCGTGCAGTTTAAGAGCGCGCATTTACCAGCTCCTGAATTTGGCGGGCGGGTTGTACAGGCCACCGGACCAGTCCACCAGATCGGCCACGCTCTTGGCGGCCAACAGCTCGCGGGTGGCGTCGGTACGACGGATGCCCAGATCTTCGGGCAAGGCGATCAGGCCCTCGCGGCGCATGCGCGCGGTGTCCTTGGGGTTGTGGCGCAGGCCGATGGCGGTCACGCCGGCAACGGCGGCAATCATCGCCTGGCGCTCTTCCAGGGAGCGCGCCTTGTACAGGTAGGCGATGCCTTCTTCGGTGAGCAGGTGGGTGACGTCGTCGCCGTAGATCATGATCGGCGCCAGCGGCATGCCGCTTTTACGTGCCACTTCCACCGCGTCGAGGGTGTCGACGAAGGTGGGTTTGCCGCCCTCCTGGAACGTCTCGACCATTTGCACCACGAGCTTTTTGCCGCGCTCCAACAAGGCCTCAGGCGCATCGTCGTGACGCATATCCAACCACGCCGGGGTACCGTGACGACGGCCACGTGGGTCGTGGCCCATGTTCGGCGCGCCGCCAAAGCCGGCGAGGCGGCCACGGGTCACGGTGCTGGAGTGGCCGTCGCCATCCACTTGCAGGGTGGCGCCGATAAACAGGTCTACCGCGTATTGGCCGGCGAGTTGGCAGAACATGCGGTTGGAGCGCATCGAGCCATCACGGCCGGTGAAGAACACGTCCGGGCGGGCGGCGATGTAGTTCTCCATGCCCAGTTCGGTGCCGAAGCAATGCACGCTTTGCACCCAACCGCTTTCGATCGCCGGGATCAGCGTCGGGTGCGGGTTGAGGGTCCAGTTGCGGCAGATCTTGCCCTTCAGGCCGAGGGATTCGCCGTAGGTGGGCAGGATCAGCTCGATGGCGGCGGTGTTGAAACCGATGCCATGGTTGAGCGACTGCACATTGTGTTTTTCGTAGATGCCACGGATCGCCATCATCGCCATCAGCACGTGGACTGGCTTGATGTGGCGCGGGTCGCGGGTGAACAGCGGCTCGATGTAGAACGGCTTGTCGGCCACCACCACAAAATCCACCCAGCTCGCCGGGATGTCGACGCGGGGCAAGTCGGTGACATCGTCCACCAACTGGTTGACCTGCACGATCACGATGCCATCGCTGAAGGCGGCGGGTTCGATCAGCGCTGGCGTGTCTTCGGTACTGGCGCCGGTGTAGATATTGCCGGCACGGTCGGCCATGAAACCGGCGGAGAGCACCACGTTGGGGATCAGGTCCACCACCAGCCGTGCGTAGAGTTCGATGTAAGTGTGGATCGCACCGACTTCCAGCAGGCCGTCTTCGAGCAACTGGCTGATGCGCAGGGATTGGGTGCCGGCAAAGGAGAAATCGAGCTTGCGGGCGATGCCTTTTTCAAACAGGTCCAAGTGCTCGGAACGGCCGACACTGGGCATGATCATGTGCAAATCGTGGAGCTTGGCGGGGTCGACCTTGGCCAGGGAGCGCGAGAGGAAATCGGCTTGTTTCTGGTTGTTGCCCTCCAATACAACGCGGTCGCCCGGCAGGATCAAGGCTTCAAGCGCTTCGACGATCCTGTCACTGGGCAGCACGGCCCCGTCTGCGTACTTCTTGACCAGCCCGAGCCGCCGCTGCTTCTCATCGCGCCGCCGCGTCCAGCGCGAGTCGGGGGTAGTTATTGTTGTCATGGTCGCTCCACGAGGGTTGCTGTCGTGGGCTTACCTTAGGAGTGATTCAGGGGGCCATCAATCAAGCCCGGCGGTGGATCGTTACGGCTGGAGTAATGGAACATCAGCAAACGCTGACCCGAGCCAGCTGAAGGTCAAAATGTGGTGTCTGTGTGTCAGCTAAGTGATGTATCAACTGACACTCCGCCATCGGGGGCAAGCCCCCTCCCACATTTGCTCGGTGGTGTCTGTGAGATAGCGGTCCCAAACAGGGACTGATCAGTCCCTGTTTGGGACCGCTTGCGCAGAAGGGCTGACCTGCTCCAGCGCTTTATCCACCAATAATTGCCCCAACTCGGCCATTTGCTGAATCCCGAGCATAATGGCGCGCTGGGAAGTGTCCAGGTGGAAGGCCAGGTTGCAGGTGAGTGCGTTGAGGGAGGACAGGGTTTCGCTGGCGTTGACCAGCAGGGTTTCGGTGTCTTGATGAGGGTTTACGGTGAAGAGGGGCGGATTAGGGGTAGGTTTGATCATGATTTACAGCTCCGATATGTGATGGAGACTGCCCGCTCCGCTTGCACGCGAATTAGGGTGGCAGCCGTGCGCAGGTGTGCAAGACCGGGCATATCGGACCCCGGCAGACCCCAAGGGATCTCCCACGCACAGCCGCCATAACGAATACAGCAGGCATAAAAAACGCACGTTGGATGGCTATGGGCGCTGGTGCGCCGACATGTAACCGGACTTGCACGTCCGTGTCACCGTTTTTTGCGATGACGGGACGAAGACTAGGCGCGCGGGCTGAGCGCGACAAGTTCATGCACGGCCCAAAATCTTGCAGGAAAAATCCGAAGCCCCCCGCCTATCTTCATCGTTCCGATAGACAGCGAGGAATGCTCCGACAGGTTTTTCAGGTTGTTGCTCGGAACCCGTCTCTCTAGCCTTTTCCATCCGAATCGTGCCACGGGCAGACATCATGAATCCGACTGTTAAACCCGATGCAAGGCCGTTGCAGAGTGTGATGCATCACATCACAATTTCGACGACCAGGTCGAACTGGTCGATTATCTTGACTACCACTGAGTAGAGGTATCGATATGGGCATGCACAACCCACCTCACCCCGGTGAAATCTTGCTTGAAGATGTAATCCCTGCCCTGGGCATCACCATTACCGAAATGGCGCGACGTCTTGGCTTCGCCCGCGAGACTTATTCAAGGATCTTGCATGGCCACGCCCCGGTCAGCCCGGACCTTGCCGTTCGGTTGGAACGGGCCGGTGTGAGTACCGCGCAGCTATGGTTGTCGATGCAAAGTGCCTACGATTTGTGGCAGGCCGAGCATCGGGAGCAGCCGGTGATTGAGCGGTTTGCGCGGATTGACTAAGTAAAATCCGAGCGGACGCTCAACGTGCCATGACGTTAACCACCACATGCAAAATGAACGCAGGCCCGTAACAAGGCGTCCCCTGCTCATCCTCGATTCGCCAGACTGAAGCCACCGTACAAGTCTCCTTGGGTGCAGCAAATTCCACAGTGATATGCACCGGCTGGCCCGGCAGGGTATCGGCAATAGGGAGTTCGCTGTGCAAGCTACGCAGATGAATGTCCATCACTACCTCCAACTGGCCTTGTGGATCCGCGCGGCGGGCAATCACATATTCCCCATCAACACGTACCAGTCGTCGCCCGCGCCAGGGTCGTGTGCCCAGGTTCTGAATCTCCCAGGTTTTCTGAAAAACTTCCCCCGGCAACACGACGGCTTGATCAGGCGTCGTGACATCGGCATTGAACACCGCAACGTCCTCCGGATCATCAATACCTGCGGCCCGATTGGTGGTAGCCATCGAGCACACATTATCGGGCGCGCCTGTCAGATCAGCGAAGTAGCGAAATAGAAGCAAGGGAGAAACCTGCAATGCCTTCGCCAGCTTGATCAGCGTGCGCACCGACGGGTCCCTCGACGCCCCAGCCGCTAGACCGTACAAGTAGGTTCTGGAGATTCCCGCCTCCTTGGCCAGCACAGTCAGGGGTTTGCCCAGCTCTCGGCTGCGGCGTGCAACCAGTGACCTGAGGGTATCTTTCGTTCTTATATTCATATGAAGTTTACGGTTCCCATTTTTAGGTGAACGTCATTTCTTTGTCCGCCAAAAAAGACAACCTGTCCGCCGCCACGTGTCTTGAACCATGCACACTAGCCCCCTGCTGGCGATGTTGTGAAGGACATGGATGAGGCCCTTTTAGTCAGTCATATCCAGTGTCGTAGTTTCTCGCATGCTTGCGAACCTAGTGTTTGTTGCATTCCTTTACATCTACCCTGGATATAGCCATGAACCACATCAAAGCGTGCTGTGAATCCGTTGCTCAAACAGGCTTTGGCACCCTGCAAATATCAGAAGCGATGCTGCTGGATTACAAAAAAATCGTTGATGGATACTCCGCAATATCGCCAGCCACCAAGGCCTCGTTTTCCTTCGCGAAAGACACCGATGGATTTTTCCCCTTTGGCGCTGAGTACTCGAGCCTTGAGGATCAGCCAGACCTGTGTGAGCGATTTTGTTACTGGCCTGCGCATTCATCAAAACGAAGAACCTTTGAATTCACACGAAGTGATTTTTTTGCCGCCGTTAGCGCTTTTGAACAACAGATCAGCGAACTTGCCCAGGAATTGATGGATGGGATTTGCGCGGAGTTTGGAGCCACTTCGTTGAGCTCTTTGCGCGCAGCGTCCTATCTGCAACTGTGTGTCTATGGAGCTAATTCCGCGTCGGATCAGCGGCAGTTTGCTCAGGACCCTCACGAGGATGGTCATCTGTTGTCATTTATCAAGCCTACTCATGATGGCCTCGTCCTGGTTCGAGGCAGCTCGCTGGAGCCGGTACGCCTCTTGGAGAACGAGGTTGCAATTTTGGCCGGATCGTTACTGACCGACCTCTCAGACTGTGCGATTCCCGCTGCATACCACGCGGTTCTGGCTCCTCGGAGACCAATGCCACGCAGCTCTCTCATTTACTTCGTCAACCCTGATGTGGAGCAGGAACTGACAGGCTTTTTCCGCCACCAGCCGATCGACTTGAAAAGTACCGTCAACGCACGCCATACCGGTTTCGGTAATCAACCCCTTCAATTGAACTGATACCCAGGCGGTCGAGTACTCCATGACTCCAGACTTCAACGCCTTTTATCTCGAAGGTCTTCTACTGGGCATCGGACTGTTCGCCGCTCCTGGACCGAAGGACACCCTGGTTATTCGCCAGGGTGTCAGTCGCAGCCCTGTCTGGGGTGTGGTGGCGGTATGCGTGTTCGCCGATATCATCCTCATCGCTCTTGGGGTGATGGGATTGGGCTCGTTGCTCGGCAGCAAGCCAGGTTTGGTGGCATTCCTACTGTTGTCGGGAGCGGCCTATCTGTTGTGGTTTGGCTGGCAGCGGTTATTGGTTTGTGTGCGTAACCAGTCGATGCCAGATACTCAAAGCAACCTCACCTCACGACGGGGATTGCTACGCACGGCATTGATACTTGGATTTGCCAATCCGTATGCCTGGCTGGATACCGTGGTGCTGATTGGCTCTATTGGTGCGGCAAAGCCCGTCAGCCAACAAGCGTTCTTTGCCGGCGGCGCAATGACCGCGTCGCTGGTATGGTTTGTGGTTTTGACGTTGGGATGCCAAAGGTTGACGGGGCTATTTCGTTCGGCAAAGGTCTGGCGTTTATTGGACGCGGGCGTGGTCATTTTGATGGTGTACCTGGCGGGTATGCTGATTGCCGACTTTCATCTGCTGTAGCGTCACCGAACGGCAAAGCGCCCTCACCACAGGTGCCTTTCATTTCTCATGGAGAATGCGCCACTCAGGCCAACCCGGACTCAACCAATAAAGCCTCCAACCCCATCAAATCCGGCACCTTCGCCACCTGTTCCCCCACCTGCACCGCCGCCAATTCCAAAGGGCACAGCGGCACGTCCACGTAGCTCAACTCGCTGTCGAGCTTGTACGACCGGGGAATCCCCTGGATAACCAACGCAATGAACTTCAACGTCGGTCGCCCACCCAGCGCGTTCAACACCACGATCCGTGAGCGTTCGCCAGTCACGCTGGCCTCGCCGCACGCGGCTTCGAAACTGATCAACGGAATCTGCCGATCCCGCCACGTCACTTGCCGCAGATACCACGGCGGCGCATCGCTGGCCGGTTCGCCGCGTTGGAAGTCGATCAGTTCGGCCACGGCGACGTTGGGCAGCACCAGGTGACGGTCAGCCAGGGGCAGCAGCAGGCCGGTGAGTTGGCTGGTGCGGTGGTCAAGCATGGGACTTGCTCCAGTAGGCGATGCTTTCCAGCAGCACCGACTCTTGATACGGCTTGCCGAGGTAGTCGTTGACGCCAATGGCCATGGCGCGGTCGCGGTGTTTCTGGCCGGTGCGGGAGGTGATCATGATGATCGGCAGGCGCATCAGGCGTGGGTCGTTGCGCACTTGCGTGGCCACTTCAAAACCGTCCATGCGCGGCATTTCGATGTCGAGCAGCATCAGGTCCGGGGTGTGTTCTTCGAGCAACGCGAGGGCGTCGATGCCATCTTTGGCGGTGAGCACGTTCATGCCGTTGCGTTCCAGCAGGCGGCTGGTGACTTTACGCACGGTGACCGAGTCGTCCACCACCAGCACCAGCAGCGGGCGCTTTTTCAGTGGGTCGTTGAGGATCAGCGGCGCATCCACCGACTGGGCCGGCAACGCCGGTTGCCGTTCGCGGATATGCGCAAGCAAGTCGATGATCAGCACCACGCGGCCGTCGCCCAGGATGGTCGCGCCGGACAACCCCTGCACCCCGGCAAACTGCGGCCCCAGGCCCTTGACCACGATCTCCCGGGTACCGGCCATGGCGTCCACATGCACCGCCACGCGGCGCTCATTGCACTGCACCAGCAACACCGGCACCGGTTGGTACTGGCCCAATAATTTGGGCCGGCCGACGGTGTGCAGCAGGTCGCCCAGGTAGAACAACTCGTAGCTCTGCCCGGCATATTCATAGCGTGGCGGATCTTGCTGATAGTGCCCCGCCAGCTCATGGGGCAGCACCCGCACCAACGCTTCGATGGTATTGAGCGGGATCGCGTATTGATCGTCCGCGCACTGCACCATCAGCGCACGGTTGACCGACACGGTGAACGGCAAACGAATGCGAAAATGCACGCCCTCGCCCGGCGTCGACTCAATGAACATCGAGCCGCCAAGCTGGCGTACTTCTTCATGCACCACGTCCATGCCCACGCCACGTCCGGAAATCTGGGTGATTTTCTCGGCAGTGGAGAACCCCGGCTGCAAGATAAACTGCAACACGTCGCGGTCGCTGATCTCTTGATGAGGGCCGAGCAAACCACGCTTGATCGCCTTGCGCCGCACCGCGTCCAGGGGCACGCCAGCGCCGTCGTCGCGCATGTCGAACACGATGTCGCCGCCTTCGTGGGTCAGGTCCAGGGTGATGCGGCCCTTTTTCGGCTTGCCGGCCAGCAGGCGCGCCTCACTGGATTCCAGGCCATGATCGACGGCGTTGCGCAGCATGTGTTCCAAAGGCGCCGCCATGCGTTCCAGCACGTTGCGGTCCATCTCACCTTCGGCGTTGCCGACGATGAATTCCACGTCCTTGCCCAACTCGCCCGCCACCTGGCGCACGATGCGTTTGAGGCGTGGCAGCATGCGTTCGAACGGCACCATGCGCGTGCGCATCAGGCCTTCCTGCAATTCGGTGTTGATGCGTGCCTGTTGCTGCAACAGGGCGTGCGCGTCCTCGTTGCGACGGTCGAGGGTGTCCTTCAGATCGAGCAAATCGGAGGCGGATTCGGACAACGCACGTGACAATTGCTGCAACTGCGAATGGCGGTCCATTTCCAACGGGTCGAAGTCTTCATAGCCCAGGCGCTCGGCCTCGGCCTGTTGGCGGCTGAGGATGCGGCCCTGGGTTTCGGTGTCGAGGCGGCGCAGTTGATCGCGCATGCGCTCGATGGTGGTTTCCACCTCGGTCAGGGCGATGCGTGCGTCATTGACTTGCTGTTCAATACGACCACGGAAGATCGAGGTTTCGCCGGCCAGATTGACCAGGTCATCCAGCAGATCAGCGGAGATCTTCACCATGTCGGCGGCGGGATCAACGACCGCCTCGGTCTTGCCTGCGGGCAATGCGACCGGTGCCACTGCTTCTACGCTTGGGTGCACCAGGCTTCTGATGCGTCCGATAAGCTTGTCCACCGCGCCCACGGGCAAGCCGTCTGCCACGGCGTCGATCATCTGCGCCAGGCGGTCATGGCAGCCTTGCAGCAGCGCGAACAGTTCGGCGGACGGTGCGAGCAAGCCGGCCGATAGCCCTTCGTAGAGAAACTCAAGCTCATGAGCCAGGTCACCAATCGGTCCGATCTCGACCATGCGCGCGCCGCCCTTGAGGGTGTGCAGGTCGCGCAGCAGGGTCTCGACTTCCTGGCGATTGTTCGGCTCGGCCTGCCAGCGCAGCAGCGCGCTGCCGGAGCTGTCGAGAATATCGGCGGCTTCTTCGAGGAAGATATCCAGCAATTCCGGGTCGGCGCCCGCCGTTTCAGGCGCAGGAGCCTGTGCGGCGGGCGTACTGCTCTGGCGCAGTTCGCGCAGCTTGGCAACCAGCTCGGCGCTGTCGCTCAAGGGCTGGTGGCGGTGCAGTTCGTCCAGCTGTAAAGCCAGGCGTTCATGGCTGGCCATGAGCACCTGGGACAGCTCGGTGCTGTAGCTGTAGCGCCGGTCCACCAGGCCTTCGTAAAGGCATTCCAATTCGTAGGCAAGATCGCCCACCGGGCCGATTTCGGCCATGCGCGCGCCGCCCTTGAGGGTGTGCAGGTCGCGCTGCAACGAGGACAACGGTGCCGCGTTTTCAGGTTCCAGCAACCAGCGTTTGAGGGACTGCCCGGCGCTGTCGAGAATGTCCACGGCTTCTTCGAGGAAGATCTCGACGATCTCATCGTCCATCGCCGTTTCATGCTCCAACTGCGCGGTGGCAGCGCCCAGTTCAGCAATACTCAGCGCACGGTTGCCGTCGGTTTTGATCAGGCCGGTGGCGGACGGGTCGAGGGCATCGTCCAGCAGGTCGCGCAGGGCCTGCACCCGGGCCGGCACCGGGCTGATTTCCTGGCCGGCGGCCAACTGGTCAAGCATGTTGATCAGTGCTTCATGGGCCTGTTCGGCCTCATGGAAAAACCGCTCGCTGACCGCCAGGCTGCTCTCTTCCACCGCACCATAGAGGTCGAGCAAGGCTTCGCACAACTCGTCGATGGGATGCAGGTCGGCGGTGTGTGCGCCCTCTCCCAGGGTGGTCAGTTCATCCAGCAGAGCGGTGAGTTCCTGGCGCTCGCCGGGGTGCTGTTGCCAGCGCCGCAGCAGGCTTTCGGCGTCGAGCAGGATGTCCATGCCCTGGGCCAGGAAGTTGGTGATCAGTTGCGGGTCGCGTTTGATGCGCAAGCCGGTGTTGGGCGCGTCGAGCAGCGCGGCCAACTGATGGTCGAGCAGGGTTTGGGTGCGGCCAATCAGGTCGGCCGCGCCCTTGATCGGCACCAGAGGGTCGCGGTCCAGTTGGCGTAAGCCACGCTGGAACAGGGCTTCGGCTTCCAGCAGCAACTCCACTTCGTCCAGGTCCAGCGGCAGGCGATGGGCCTTGTATTCGCGGGTCAGGTGATCCAGCGGTCGCACCAGTTCGGCGATCGGTAATACGCCGGCCATGTAGGCACTGCCCTTGAGGGTGTGCAGGGCGCGTTGCAGCTCATCGCTGACTTGCAGCGGCACATGCTCGGCGGCCTGTTGCAGGAAGTGGTTGAGGCTGTCCAGGTGGCTCTGGGCTTCATTGCGGAAGATCTCCAGCAGCATCGGGTCATGGGGCTCGGCAGCGGATACAGCGCCGCCACCGGCCAAGGCGTGGGCGCGAGCGGCCAGTGCGTCGACTTCGTCGCGTTGGTGTTGGTCGTCCGTCGCAAAGTCGGCGATCAATTCCGGCAGCAAAGCCACGGCATCATCCAGCACCTGCTGGATTCCGGGGCCGAGGGCCACGCTGCGTTCGAGCACACGGTTCAGCAGGTTTTCCACGGCCCATGCCAGTTCGGCCAGCACCAGGGCGCGCACCATGCGACCACTGCCTTTCAAGGTATGGAAGGCGCGGCGCATTTCGCCTTGGGCGGTTTTGTCCGCGCTGTTGGGCAAGTGACGGTGCAGCACGTCGAGGACTTCGTCGGTTTCTTCGAGGAAGACTTCGCGCAGTTCATCGTCGATGGGCGCTTCATCAGCCGGGGGTGGCAACAGGCTACCGGGGCGTTGCAAGGCCGGCGGGTTGAGGCGCGACGTGGGGTTGGCCAACGCGTCGAACTGGGATTGGCTCGGGGCCTCATCCGCCGACAGCACGCCATCGGGGGCCAGCAAGGCCTGGCGCCAGGGTTTTTCAGCAGGCAGGTAACCCAGCGCCGCGAGGCTTTGGGTGGCCAGTTCCAATACCCGTTCACCGGCGGCGTCGGGGTCCTGGAGCATGCGTTCGAGGTAGTACTCCAGGCTGCTGATTACCTCGGCAAAATGGGCCAACTGGGTCTCGGACGGCGCGTCATGGTTGACGACCAACTGCTCATCGACGTAATCGGTGCAGCCGCGCATCAGGCTCGCTGCACGCGGCAGCGGAATCATCGCCAATGCTCCGCGCACTTGGCTCAGCAGTTCCGGCAGGGACTCCAGGCGCTGACGGTCCCAGTCGGCTTCGATGCAGTCAATCACCAGCTCTTTGGCTTGCTTCAGGCACTGGCAAGACTCGCGGATTACCAGTTGGTGAATCTGAGTCAGGTCGGTGGTGGGCAGGCGGCTTTCTTCGCGGCTTTCCGGTTCGACGGTGCCGGCCATTCCGGCCAGGGTGGCTTCGACGTAGAGCAGCGCGCCCGCGACGTCCATCAGTACGGCGTCATTGGGTTCGCGTTGGCCTTGGGCCAGGCTCAGTACCACCGCAAGCTGATCGATGATGACTTTGCGCGGCTGGCCGAACCCCAGCACCGCCAGGGTATCGGCGATCTGCCGCAGCGGCGCCAGCAGCGCATCGAGGTCGTGGGTGTGTTGGCGGTCGCTGCGTACGAACAGGTCGAGGCGCTCCTTGACCCGCACCAGCTCTTCACACAACGCACCGAGCACCGAGCCCATGGCATTGCGGTCCGGCCCGGCCAGGCGGGCACGTTCGGCGTCGACCACGGCGCTGTCGGGCAAGGCTTCATCCAGGCCGTAGCGTTCCTTGAGGCTTTGCATGCGCGGCGTCGGCCGGGTGACTTTGGCGACGTAGAACAACAGGCTCTTGAGCAACTCATCCGGCGCAGACTGGTTGATTCCGCCAATGCCTTGAGCCAGCAAACGCTTGAGCTGCTTGTCACTGGCCTTGAGCAGGCTGCGCAAGGCCGGGCTGTTGGCAACAACGCCGGTGAGCATGCCTTCGACCAGCGCCGACGTCACTTGCCACAACGGCAACAATGGCGCGCCCTGGCACAGGGCTTCAAGGCGTGCGAACACACGCGCCATGTCTTCCAGATTGCTGGGGCCGTGGTCTTCACGCAGCAACCCGGCGAGGGCCTGTTGCAGCAGTTGGTGCCATTGGCGCAGTTGTTCATGCAGGTCCGGCACTGCGCGTTGGGCCAGGGCTTCATCGGGCAGCGGCGCAATCGACAGCAGTTGTGGGCTGAACAGGCTGGTTTCCGAGAGCAGGCTTTCACCTCGCGCACTGCGCAGGTCGTTGAGCAGCGGCAGCACCACCAACGGCAGATCGCGGCGGGCGCTGTGCACGCGGTCGAGGTACAGGGGCAGTTGACCAAGGGCCTGTTGCAGCAGACGGATACTTTCCTCGCGCTGGCTGACCTGCCCGGCCTGGAGCGCCAGGGCCAGTTCTTCGATCTCTTCGGCGAGCAGCGCCGCACCGTAGAACTCGACCATTTGCAGCGCGCCATGCACTTGATGGATACCGGCCAGGCATTGGCAGATCACGTTATCGTCATGGGTTTCGACAAACGCATCCAGCGCCGAACGGGCCTGTTTCAGGGTTTCGGCAATGTCGCCCTTGACCCATTCGAGGGCCACGTAGTCGTGCCGGTCAACCATAACTGCTCCGCTTAGAATTCGTGGGTTGCTGGTATTGCCCAGATCTCAACAATGATTGAGATCCAATGTGGGAGGGGGCTTGCCCCCTCCCACATTTGGAATGCATTTCAGTCATCTGCCTGTTTCGGGGGTGGGAGGGTGAAACCCGACACCGACCTGCGCAACTGGCTCGCCATCTTCGCCAGGTTACCGATGCTTTCGGCAGTCGCGGTCGACCCCGACGACGTCTGCGTAGTGATCTGCTGGATCACGTTCATGGTCAGGGAGATCTGCCCCGCCGATGACGTCTGCTGCTGCGCTGCATTGGAGATGCTCTGGATCAACGCCGCCAAGGTCTTCGACACGCCTTCAATCTCTTCCAGCGCCACGCCGGCATCCTGGGCCAGCCGTGCGCCGCGGACCACTTCGGTGGTGGTCTGCTCCATGGAGATGACCGCCTCGTTGGTGTCGGTCTGGATCGCCCTCACCAGGGTTTCGATCTGCCGCGTGGCGGCCGATGAGCGCTCGGCCAGTCGCTGCACTTCATCCGCCACCACCGCAAAGCCGCGTCCGGCATCCCCGGCCATGCTCGCCTGGATGGCGGCGTTGAGGGCGAGGATATTGGTCTGGTCGGCGATGTCGTCGATCAGGCTGACGATGTCGCCAATCTCCTGGGACGATTCGCCCAGGCGCTTGATGCGCTTGGCGGTGTCCTGGATCTGTTCGCGGATGTTGTCCATGCCGTGGATGGTGTTGTGAACCACCTCGTTGCCCTTGTTCGCAATCTCCACCGAGCGTTCCGCCACGGCCGAGGATTCGGCGGCGTTGGCCGATACTTGGTCGATGGACTGGGCCATCTGGTTGATCGCGGTGGACGCTTCGGCGATCTGCTGGGCCTGATGCTCCGAGGCCTGGGCCAGGTGCATGGCGGTGGCCTGGGTTTCTTGCACCGCACCGGCAACTTGGCCGGCGGTGAGGTTGATCGTCGCGACCAGATCGCGCAGTTGGTCCACGGAATAGTTGATGGAGTCGGCGATGGTGCCGGTGAAGTCTTCGGTCACCGAGGCCGTCACGGTGAGGTCGCCATCGGCCAGGTCTTCGATTTCATCGAGCAGGCGCATGATCGCGTTCTGGTTGCGCTCGTTCTTCTCGGCAGTCTCGTGCAGTTGGCGGTTGGTCTCACGCACCATCACCAGGCCAATCAGGATGATCGAGGCCAACGCCAGCAGGCCCAGCACGTAGCCGCCAATGGTGTCGAAGCTGCGCCCGCTGGCGAGGTTTTCAAACCCGGTGGCCAGGTGCGAGGCTTCATCGAGCAGGGTTTGCGACAGATTGAAAATATTGCTCGCCGAGGCGCGCACCTGAAACAGTTGCGGTGAGGTTTCGAGGATTTCATCCACGGAGCCGGAGACAAATTCGAACAGTTCGGCGATATCCGCCAGCCGCGCGCGGGCATCGTGGTCTTCGACCTGGGTGATGCGCAGGCCGGGGTTGCCGTTGAGCATGCCATTGAGCACCTGGCCAAAACGGGCGGCATCGCGGCCAAAGGTGTCGGCGGCCTGCGCGGCTGTTTCGTCGCCGGCCAGCACGGTGTTGACCGCCCCCAGAATACGTTCGGCCAGCAGCGACTGGCGCTGGGCCAGGGCCACCTGGCTGGCCGGGGCGCCACGTTGCAGCAGGATGTCGACGACCTTTTCCGATTCCATCTGCAATTGCGGCACGGTTTCGGCCAGGGTCGCGGCCACCTGGTGCAGAGACAGCACGGTCTGCTCGCTGGCGAGGATGGCGTCGGTGTTTTTCAGCAGCGCTTCCCAGTCGGTCTGCACTGCGCGCATCTCGGCCCGCACCGCACTGGGCGCCGCAGGCAGGCCGGTTTGCGGGTCGCCTTTTTTCAGGTAGCCCCAGCGCTGGGCAAAATCGTTGCGCGCGTCACCCAGCAGCTTGAAGGCAGCGGCCTTGCCGGCGGCGGCTTCGGTAGCGTTCTTGGCAATGCGCTGGGACAGCACCCGCAGCTCACCGGCGTGGCCGATGTACTGTTTGTCGTAGGTGGACTGGGTGTTGAGGTACGCGAAGTTGGCGAAGAGCAGCATGATGAACACGATCAGTGCGATAAACAGCACGATGATCTGTGAGCGGCTGCGCGAGCCGGCCTGGGGTTTGGGCGCGGTAGCGGTGGTCATGCGGCGACGTCCATGAAGCCTGGGGCCTGGGCCAGGGCGAAGGGGCTGAAGACCTGCCACGGCGGGTCGCCGTCGAACTGGCCCTGGATAAACGGCGCGCCGGGGCTGGCACTCGCCAGCAAGGCGTCTTGTGCAAAATGCTGCATGCCCACCACCTCGTCTACCAACAACCCGACAAACAGATCGTTGTACTCCACCACCAGCACCCGCCGCTGCTTGCGCGCCTTGGACAGCGCAAGGCCGAGGAAACCACCCAGGTCCATCACCGGCAGCAGGCGCCCGCGCAGGTTAGCAACACCTTTGACCCAGGCCTTGACCCCGGGCATTAAAGTGCATCGCGGTTCATGCAGGACTTCGGCGACTTCGCCCATGGGCGCCACATACCAATGTTGCCCCAGGCGAAAGCCGATCCCGCTCCAGCGTTGCAGGCGGGCTTCCTGGGACGGCAGGTCGGCGGCCAGCAGGCGGCAGCGGCGGTCGATGTCCAGCAGCAACTCGAAGGCGGTTTGCGACTCGGTCATGATGGCGTGCCGTCAGCCGGCCAGCACCTTGTTCAGGGTGGCGATCAGGGTTTCTTCGTCGACCGGCTTGGTCAGGTAATCCTTGGCGCCCTGGCGTGCGCCCCAGATCTTGTCGGTTTCCTGGTCTTTGGTGGTAATGATGATGATCGGGATAGCGTTGGTTTCCGGCTCCTTGGACAACTGGCGCGTGGCCTGGAAGCCATTGAGGCCCGGCATCACGATGTCCATCAGTACTGCATCGGGCTTTTCCTGGCGAGCCAGGGCTACGCCGTCGGCGCCGTTTTCGGCCTTGAGGACCTGATGACCGTGCTTTTCCAGCATGCCGGTGAGTTTGTACATTTCAGTCGGCGAATCGTCGACGATCAGAACACGTGCCATGGTTTTCCCCACTACATTGGTCGGCGCCGGCCCTTGTGGGGCGGCGTCAGTGTGCTTGTTCTACTGCGGCGAACCCCGGCACATACGCCTTGATCGCACCCAGCAGTTCTTCCTTGCTGAAAGGCTTGGTCAAAAACTGATCGACACCCACGATGCGCCCCTTGGCCTTGTCGAACAGGCCGTCCTTGGAGGACAGCATGATCACCGGGATCGACTTGAACGCCGGGTTGTTCTTCACCAGGGCGCAGGTCTGATAGCCATCCAGGCGCGGCATCATGATGTCGACAAAGATAATGTGCGGGTGATGATCAACAATCCGGGCCAGGGCATCGAAACCGTCGAGGGCCGTAATGACCTCGCAGCCCGAGTGCTTCAACAGCGTCTCGGCGGTGCGGCGGATCGTTTTCGAATCGTCGATCACCATCACTCTCAAGGCGTTGGGATGCTGTTCCATATCTGCTCTACCATCGCCACAGCGAATCGGTTTTCGGTGTGTACTGCCTGATGTTGCACAGGATGAGCGTCGCAGGCCTTGGATTTCAAGGGCTGCTGCGCCGTGGCAGTCTTTTTAGCACAGTCTCGGGGAGCAATCTATCGAGGCACCCGCCAGGTGGTTTTTCCTTGACCCACAACAGCCGCAGCGCCACTCTGACGCCACTTTTATGCGCCCAATTTGCTAGAGGAAATCCCCCATGAGCGTTCGCGTCGGCATTGTCATGGACCCTATCGCCAGCATTTCCTATAAAAAGGACAGCTCGCTGGCCATGCTCCTGGCCGCCCAGGCCCGCGGCTGGACCCTGTTTTATATGGAGCAGCGCGATCTGTACCAGGGCGACGGCGAGGCCCGCGCACGCATGCGCCCGCTGCAGGTGTTCGCCAACCCGGAAAAATGGTTCGAGCTTTCGGACGAGATCGACAGCCCGCTGAGCGATCTGGACGTGATCCTGATGCGCAAGGATCCGCCGTTCGACATGGAATTCGTCTACTCCACTTACCTGCTGGAGCAGGCCGAGCGCGCCGGTGTACTGATCGTCAACAAGCCGCAGAGCCTGCGCGACTGCAATGAAAAGCTGTTCGCCACGCTGTTCCCGCAATGCACACCGCCGACCGTGGTCAGCCGCCGCGCCGATGTGCTGCGTGAGTTCGCCGCCAAACATGGCGATGTGATCCTCAAGCCGCTGGACGGCATGGGCGGCACGTCGATCTTCCGTCACCGCGCCGGCGACCCGAACCTGTCGGTAATCCTGGAAACCCTGACCGTGCTGGGTACTCAGCAGATCATGGGCCAGGCTTACATTCCGGCGATCAAGGACGGCGACAAGCGCATCCTGATGATCGACGGCGAACCGGTGGACTACTGCCTGGCGCGTATCCCGGCAGCCGGTGAGACCCGTGGCAACCTGGCCGCCGGTGGTCGCGGTGAAGCGCGTCCTCTGACGGACAAGGACCGTTGGATTGCAGCCCAAGTCGGCCCGACCCTGCGGGAAAAGGGTTTACTGTTTGTAGGCCTTGACGTGATTGGTGAAAATCTCACCGAAATCAACGTCACCAGCCCGACCTGTATCCGCGAGATCGACAACGCCTTTGGCACCAACATCGGCGAAATGCTGATGGCCGCCATTGAGCGCAAGCTACAAGCCAAGTGACATAGAACAGCCGGACACGCACCAACATTGCGTTATCATGCGCCACCTGTGAAACGCGCGATGTTGGTTTTTTTGTCATGACACTCCCGTCCGATCTGCCCCCCGAACTCTCCCATAGCGGCGTGCGCCCGGCTGATCGGCTCGGATTTACCCTGTTCCTGGCCGCCTTGATTCACTTGGCCTTGCTCCTCGGCGTGGGTTTCACCATGGTCGAGCCCAAGCAAATCACCAAGACCCTGGAAATCACCCTCGCCACCTTCAAGAGTGAAAAGAAGCCTGAGAAAGCGGACTTTCTGGCTCAGGACAATCAACAGGGCAGCGGCACCCTCGACAAGAAAGCCATCCCCAAGACCACCGAACTGGCACCGTTCCAGGACAACAAGGTCAATAAGGTCACGCCGCCTCCCTCGCCCAAGCCTGAGGTCAAGCAGGCTACACCCAAGCCGACGGTGACCACCGTCGCACCCAAACCACAAAAAGCCCCGGTCCAGCGCGAAAAGACCAAGACCGAGCCGCAGCCGGAGCCCGTGAAGCCGGCGCCTACTTTCGACAGCTCGACCCTGTCCGACGAAATCTCCAGCCTGGAAGCCGAACTGGCCAACGAACAGCAGTTGTACGCCAAGCGCCCACGCATCTACCGCCTGAATGCCGCCTCGACCATGCGCGACAAAGGCGCCTGGTATAAGGACGAGTGGCGCAAGAAGGTCGAGCGCATCGGCAACCTCAACTACCCGGAAGAAGCACGGCGCCAGCAGATTTACGGCAATTTGCGTCTATTAGTGTCGATCAACCGCGATGGCACCTTATATGAAGTGCAGGTGCTGGAGTCCTCCGGCCAGCCGCTGCTGGACCAGGCCGCACAGCGTATCGTGCGCCTGGCTGCGCCATTCGCGCCGTTTACCGGCGACCTGAACGACGTGGACCGCCTGGAAATCATCCGCACGTGGAAGTTTGCCAAGGGCGATCGGCTGTCGAGCAATTGATGACAATTGCCCTGTGCGACACATCCCCAGCTTGTCAGTTCGCCCCTCCAACGCCACACTAGCGGACATGAAAAATGTCAGCCCGACCTACCTCAAGCACCAATTCCTGATCGCCATGCCCCATATGGCCGACCCGAACTTTGCGCACACCTTGACCTACATCGTCGAGCACACGGCCAAGGGTGCCATGGGGTTGGTTGTGAATCGGCCCCAAGCGCTGAACCTGGCCGATATCCTTGAGCAATTGCGCCCCGAGATCGATCCGCCGGCCCGTTGCCAGGGTGTTCCGATCTACATCGGCGGGCCGGTACAGACGGATCGCGGCTTTGTGCTGCACCCGACCGGGCCGACGTTCCAGGCCACGGTGGACCTGGACGGCGTGTCGCTGTCCACCTCCCAGGACGTGTTGTTCGCCATCGCCGACGGCGTAGGCCCCGAGCAAAGTGTGATCACCCTGGGCTACGCCGGCTGGGAAGCCGGGCAACTGGAAGCCGAACTGGCCAGCAATGCCTGGCTGACCTGCCCGTTTGATGCCGACATTCTGTTCAACACTGCCAGCGAACTACGCCTGGAAGCGGCCGCCGCCAAGCTGCGCGTCAACCTCAGCCTGCTGACCAGCCAGGCGGGGCACGCCTGATGGCCTTGCGTCTGATCCTCGGCTTTGACTACGGCACCAAACAGATCGGCGTAGCGGTCGGCCAGGTAATCACCGGCCAGGCCCGTGAGCTGTGCACCCTGAAGGCCCAGAACGGCATACCGGACTGGAACCAGGTCGAAGCCCTCATTAAAGAGTGGAAGCCCGACGCGGTGGTGGTCGGCCTGCCCCTGAACATGGACGGCACCCCCAGCGACATGTGCCTGCGCGCCGAAAAGTTCGCCCGCCGCCTCAACGGCCGCTACAACATTCCCTTCTATACCCACGACGAACGCCTGACGACCTTTGAAGCCAAGGGTGAACGCCGCGACCGTGGCGGGCAGAAAGGCAGCTACCGCGACAACCCCGTGGACGCCATCGCCGCCGCCTTGCTGTTGCAGGGCTGGCTGGATGAAAACACCGCTTTATTTGAATCCTGACTGACGCGGCTTGCCGCGTCTTCTTACGTTTGAGCCCGGAACTTGCCTACAGCAAGGCCTTGAAGGAGCCACCATGAGCCTGCCGAACCCCGCCGAACTGATCAGCCAGATGGCAATACGCCTCAAGGCTAACCTGGAACACCGTGGCATCAGCGAGCCGCGCTTCATCGGCATTCGCACCGGTGGCGTGTGGGTGGCCCAGGCGCTGCTGGAAGCACTGGGCAGCGATTCGCCCCTGGGCACCCTGGACGTATCCTTTTACCGCGATGACTTCAGCCAGAACGGCCTGCATCCACAAGTGCGCCCGTCGGCCCTGCCGTTCGAGATCGAAGGCCAGCACCTGGTGCTGATCGACGACGTGCTGATGAGCGGCCGCACCATCCGCGCCGCCATGAACGAGCTGTTCGACTACGGCCGCCCGGCCAGTATCACGCTGGTCTGCCTGCTGGACCTGGATGCCGGCGAGTTGCCGATCAGCCCGGATGTGGTCGGCGCCACACTGTCGCTGCAAGCCCGGCAACGGGTAAAATTGTCCGGTCCCACGCCGCTCGAACTCGAACTGCAAGACCTTGCCCTTTAAACCGCCTTGTACAGAGTCCCCGCGATGACGCCTCTAGATGCCAAGCGCCCGCTGCAGCTCAATGCTCAGGGCCAGTTGCAACACTTTTTGTCCCTCGACGGTTTGCCCCGCGAACTGCTCACCGAAATCCTCGACACGGCCGATTCGTTTCTCGAAGTCGGTGGCCGGGCGGTGAAGAAAGTCCCGTTGCTGCGCGGCAAAACCATCTGCAATGTGTTCTTCGAGAACTCCACGCGCACCCGTACCACCTTTGAACTGGCGGCCCAGCGGCTGTCGGCCGACGTGATCACGCTGAACGTGTCCACGTCGTCGGCGAGCAAGGGCGAAACCCTGCTCGACACCCTGCGCAACCTGGAAGCCATGGCTGCCGACATGTTCGTGGTGCGCCACGGCGACTCCGGCGCCGCGCACTTTATCGCCGAGCACGTGTGCCCCCAGGTGGCGATCATCAACGGCGGCGACGGCCGTCACGCCCACCCGACCCAGGGCATGCTCGACATGCTCACCATCCGTCGGCACAAGGGCAGCTTTGAAAACCTCTCGGTGGCCATCGTCGGCGACATCCTGCACTCGCGGGTCGCACGCTCGAACATGCTGGCCCTGAAAACCCTGGGTTGCCCGGATATCCGCGTGATCGCGCCAAAAACCCTGCTGCCCATCGGCATCGAGCAATACGGCGTGAAGGTCTACACCGACATGGCCGAAGGCCTCAAGGATGTCGACGTGGTGATCATGCTGCGCCTGCAACGCGAGCGCATGTCCGGCGGCCTGCTGCCGAGCGAGGGTGAGTTCTACCGCCTGTTCGGCCTGACCACCGCACGCCTGGCCGGCGCCAAGCCGGACGCCATCGTGATGCACCCAGGCCCGATCAACCGAGGGGTGGAAATTGAGTCGGCGGTGGCCGACGGCAGCCAGTCGGTGATTCTCAACCAAGTGACCTACGGCATCGCCGTGCGCATGGCCGTATTGTCCATGGCCATGAGCGGACAAACCGCGCAACGTCAATTCGAGCAGGAGAACGCCCAGTGAAGCTCAGCATTCTTGGCGCTCGCGTTATCGATCCGGCCAGTGGCCTGGATCAAGTCACCGATCTTCATCTGGAGGCCGGCAAGATCATCGCCATTGGCGCCGCTCCCGGCGGTTTCAGCCCCAGCGAGACGATCGACGCCAAAGGCCTGGTGGCCGCGCCCGGGCTGGTGGACCTGAACGTCGCCCTGCGCGAGCCGGGCTACAGCCGTAAAGGCAGCATCGCCAGCGAAACCCGTGCCGCTGCGGCCGGTGGCGTGACCAGCCTATGCTGCCCGCCGCACACCAAGCCCGTTCTGGACACCTCGGCCGTGACCGAGCTGATCCTCGACCGCGCCCGTGAAGCCGGCAATTGCAAAGTGTTCCCCATCGGCGCCCTGAGCAAAGGCCTGGACGGCGAACAACTCGCCGAACTGATCGCCCTGCGCGACGCCGGGTGTGTAGCCTTCGGCAACGGCCTGGAGAGCTTCCGCAGCACCCGCACCCTGTGCCGCGCCCTGGAATACGCCGCCACCTTCGACTTGACGGTGATCTTCCACTCCCAGGACCGCGACCTGGCGGAAGGTGGCCTGGCCCATGAAGGCGCCGTGGCCAGCTTCCTCGGCCTGCCGGGCATCCCGGAAACCGCCGAGACCGTGGCCCTGGCCCGTGACCTGCTGCTGGTGGAGCAAAGTGGCGTGCGTGCGCACTTCAGCCAGTTGACCAGCGCACGCGGTGTCGCCCTGATCGCCCAGGCGCAGGCCCGTGGGTTGCCGGTGACAGCGGATGTGGCGTTGTATCAGCTGATCCTGACGGATGAGGCACTGATCGATTTCTCCAGCCTGTACCACGTGCAACCGCCGCTGCGCACCCTGGCCGATCGCGAAGGTTTGCGCGCGGCGGTGAAGTCCGGTGTGGTCTCGGCGATTTCCAGCCACCACCAGCCCCACGAGCGTGATGCCAAGCTGGCGCCGTTTGGTGCGACCGAGCCGGGTATCAGCAGCGTTGAGCTGTTGCTGCCGCTGGCGATGACGTTGGTGGAAGACGGCTTGCTGGATTTGCCGACACTGCTGGCACGCCTGAGCGCCGGCCCGGCTGAAGCATTGCGCCTGCCGGCGGGTAAGTTGGCGGTGGGTGCGGCGGCGGACCTGGTGCTGTTTGACCCGGCCAGCTCCACGATTGCCGGGGAACACTGGCTATCCAAGGGTGAGAACTGCCCGTTCATCGGGCATAGCCTGCCGGCGGCGGTGCGTTATACCTTGGTGGATGGGCGGATCAGCTACCAGGCCTAAAATAAGGTGGGGCTCGCTCGCGAATGCGGTGTATCAGTCATGTAGATGTCGACTGACATTCAGCATTCGCGGGCAAGCCCGCTCCCACACTGGGTTCTGCGCAGGCCTCTAAAGATTCAGCGGCCGCCGTTGCGCTCGGCATTGCGAATCGAAACCTGGGTATTCAACGTCCAGAAGTCATACAGCACGCCCACCAGGAACAAGCCCCCCGTCAGCAGGTAGATCAGCCCCGTGATCCATTTGCCCTGGTACATGCGGTGCACGCCAAACACGCCAAGAAACGTCAACAGAATCCAGGCCACGTTGTATTCGATGGGGCCGGCGGTAAAACGCAGGTCGGCTTCACGGTCCATCGCGGGGATCAGGAACAGGTCGATCAGCCAGCCGATACCCAGCAAACCCAGGGTAAGAAACCAGATCGTGCCGGTTACCGGCTTACCGTAATAGAAGCGGTGCGCGCCGGTAAACCCGAAAATCCACAGCAGGTAACCGATCACTTTGCTGTGGGTGTCTTGTCGCGGCCCAACCTGTTGATAGGTGTTCATGGCGTACCTCTTTTGCTTCGATAGATAAATTTTTTCATTTTCTTTGTGACTTTTTTACGGGCGCCCGACGTACGGCAAATGGTATCGTCCCACCCCTGAAAGCCTTATGCCACCTGACTTGTGTAGGACAATTGCGGCAATTCGTCGCGTATTTCCTGATTTTGACGTCAAGGTTCAGTCGACAAACGGCCTGAGATCGACACAAAAAGCTGTTATAAAGTTGCGCGCAAACCCATAAGAGCCACGCCTGATGCGACCATTTTTAAAGACATGGCTAACCATTTGCCTATTAGTGCCATTGGCCGCCCACGCCACCAATCGTGAGCAACGACTTCCAAACGTCAACGGTTTCACCCCTAAAGTCCACAGCACGCCAAGCACTGCCAAATCGGCAAAGCCGACCGTCAGCCGCCCGACTCAACTGAGCAAGGCCCACGGTAAAGCAGTTCCAGGCCTGGTGGCAGTCAACACCAAGCAAAGCAGCAACGTCCTCAGCCGTGCCGTCAACGTGCTCGGTACACCTTATCGTTGGGGCGGCAGCAGCCCAAGTAAAGGGTTCGACTGCAGCGGCCTGGTGAAATATGCATTCAACGACGTCGCCGCCGTGGATCTGCCGCGCACTTCCAACGCCATGGCCGCCGGCCACGGGCAGAAGGTTGATCGCAAGGACCTGAAACCGGGTGACCTGCTGTTCTTCAAACTGAAGAGCCGCCAGGTGAACCACGTTGCCATCTACCTGGGCAACGACCGTTTTATCCACGCACCGCGCCGTGGCAAGTCGGTGAGCATCGACACGCTGAAAAAGCCGTTCTGGGACAAGAACTACGTGATTGCCAAGCGAGTGCTGCCTAAAGAGCAGAACAACAACCTGCGGGTCGTCCAGCGCTGATCTTCAGCTGAAATGCAGTAATCAATGTGGGAGGGGGCAAGCCCCCTCCCACATTTGGATCTCCTTATGTCTCCCGATCTTATATATCCCCAGGCACCCTCGCCTTCTCCCGCGCATCCTCTCGGCTGACCAGCCCTTCGCTGACCAACGCCTTCAAGCTCATATCCAGCGTTTTCATCCCCAACGCCCCACCGGTCTGAATCGCCGAGACCATCTGCGCCACCTTGTCCTCACGAATCAAGTTACGAATGGCCGGCGTGCCCAGCATGATTTCATGGGCCGCCACGCGCCCGCCGCCATGCTTTTTCACCAGTACCTGGGATACCACCGCCTGCAACGACTCGGACAGCATCGAGCGGACCATGGCTTTTTCGCCGGCCGGGAACACGTCCACCAGCCTGTCCACGGTCTTTGCCGCCGAGGTGGTGTGCAGGGTGCCAAATACCAGATGCCCGGTCTCAGCCGCCGTCAGCGCCAGGCGGATGGTTTCCAGATCACGCAATTCGCCCACCAGAATCACATCGGGGTCTTCACGCAGCGCCGAACGCAGGGCCGCCGAAAAACTGTGGGTGTCACGGTGCACCTGGCGCTGATTGATCAGCGCGGTTTTCGGCCTGTGGATAAATTCGATGGGGTCTTCCAGCGTGAGGATGTGCTGGCGCCGGTGTTGGTTGAGATAGTCGATCATGGCGGCCAGAGTGGTGGACTTGCCGGAGCCCGTAGGCCCGGTGACCAGCACAAGACCACGGGGCAATTGGGCGATCCGCTGGAACACTTCCCCCAGGCCCAGGCTTTCCAGGCTCTGGACGTCGGCCGGGATGGTGCGAAACACCGCGCCCATGCCGCGATCCTGCTGGAACACATTCGCCCGGAACCGCGCCACGCCTGGCAGCTCGAAGGCAAAATCCGTTTCAAGAGATGTTTCGAAATCCTTTTGTTGGTATTGGTTGAGCAAAGGGCTCAATAAATCCGCCACTTGCACAGCTGAAAGCACCGGGCAATCCATCGGCCAGATTTCGCCATCGATTCGCAACATGGGCGCCAGCCCAGCCGACAGGTGCAGGTCGCAGGCGCCACGGCGCACGCCGGCCACCAGTAATTCAGTGATATCCATAGGGCTTTCCATTTCCAGTAGAATGCCGCGGACTCCATATCCACGGGCGCATCTTGAATGTCGACGATAGCAGACAACATCGGCCAGGTTAGCCAGCGCATCCGCGCCGCAGCCGACGCCGTGCAACGTGACGCAAGCAGCATCCACCTGCTGGCCGTGAGCAAGACCAAACCCGCCCAAGCCGTGCGTGAAGCCTACGCCGCCGGTATGTGCGACTTTGGCGAGAACTACCTGCAGGAAGCCTTGGGCAAACAGGCCGAATTAACCGAACTGCCCTTGAGTTGGCACTTCATCGGCCCCATTCAATCGAACAAGACGCGCGCTATCGCCGAGAACTTCGCTTGGGTGCATTCCGTGGACCGCCTCAAAATTGCACAACGCCTGTCCGAACAACGCCCGGCCGACCTGCCACCGCTGAATATCTGCATCCAGGTCAATGTCAGTGGCGAAGCCAGCAAGTCCGGCTGTACGCCCGCCGACCTGCCGGCCCTGGTCGATGCGATCAGCGCCCTGCCGCGCCTGACGCTGCGCGGCCTGATGGCAATCCCCGAGCCGACCGAAGATCGCGCCGAGCAAGATGCAGCATTCGCCACCGTTCGCGACCTGCAAGCCAGTTTGAACCTGCCGTTGGACACTCTTTCCATGGGCATGAGCCATGACCTTGAGTCGGCCATCGCCCAAGGCGCCACCTGGGTGCGGATCGGTACCGCACTGTTTGGTGCCCGTGATTACGGCCAGCCGTGAAATGGCTGACCTCCCTCTGAATAAGGACCTGTCATGAGCAACACGCGTATTGCCTTTATCGGCGCCGGCAACATGGCGGCCAGCCTGATCGGTGGCCTGCGGGCCAAGGGCCTGGACGCCGCGCAGATCCGCGCCAGCGATCCGGGCGCAGACACCCGTGCGCGCGTCAGCGCCGAGCATGGTATCGACACCTTCGCCGACAACGCCGAAGCCATCCAGGGCGTCGACGTGATCGTGCTGGCGGTCAAGCCACAGGCCATGAAGGCCGTGTGCGAAAGCCTGCGCCCGAACCTGAAACCGCATCAGTTGGTGGTGTCCATCGCCGCCGGCATTACCTGCGCCAGCATGAAAAACTGGCTCGGTGCCCAGCCTATCGTACGCTGTATGCCCAACACTCCGGCCCTGCTGCGCCAGGGCGTGAGCGGTTTGTACGCCACTGCCGAGGTCAGCGCCGAGCAACGTAAACAGGCCCAGGAGCTGCTGTCCGCCGTGGGCATTGCCCTGTGGCTGGAACAGGAACAACAACTGGACGCGGTCACCGCTGTCTCCGGCAGCGGCCCGGCGTACTTCTTCCTGCTGATCGAAGCCATGACCGCTGCTGGCGTGAAACTGGGCCTGCCACGGGAAGTCGCTGAGCAACTGTCCGAGCAAACCGCCTTGGGCGCCGCGAAGATGGCCGTCTCCAGCGATGTGGATGCCGCCGAACTGCGCCGCCGCGTGACCTCCCCAGGCGGCACCACGCAGGCCGCCATTGAATCGTTCCAGGCCGGGGGCTTTGAAGCCCTGGTGGAAAAAGCACTGGGTGCCGCTGCGCACCGATCGGCCGAAATGGCCGAACAACTGGGCAACTAAGGAGCCAACATGATTGGTTTGAACACCGCAGCCGTCTACGTGCTGCAAACCCTCGGCAGCCTTTACCTGCTGATCGTGCTGTTGCGTTTCGTGCTGCAACTGGTACGCGCCAACTTCTACAACCCGCTCTGCCAGTTCATCGTCAAGGCCACCCAGCCGTTGCTCAAGCCGCTGCGCCGAGTGATCCCGAGCCTGTTCGGCCTGGACATGTCCTCGCTGGTGCTGGCGATCCTGGTGCAGTTGGCCTTGATGGCGCTGACCCTGCTGCTGACCTACGGCACCACCGGCAATTTCGTACAGTTGCTGATCTGGGCAATCATCGGCGTGACCGCGCTGTTCCTGAAGATTTTCTTCTTCGCCATGATCATCAGCGTGATCCTGTCCTGGGTCGCCCCGGGCAGCCACAACCCTGGCGCCGAGCTGGTCAACCAGATCTGCGAGCCGGCCCTGGCGCCGTTCCGCCGTCTGCTGCCGAACCTGGGCGGCCTGGATATCTCGCCGATCCTCGCGTTCATGGTGCTCAAGCTGCTGGACATGCTAGTGATCAACAACCTGGCGGCCATGACCGGGATGCCAGAGATTCTGCGCTTGCTGATCTGATGAACAAAGGTAGGAGGGACTTGCTCCCTCCCTCATTTCGCACCGCGCAGGCCTTTGCTTGCCGCTGGGTGCAGCGGTCTTTAGACTTACGCCTCATTTAAACGAGAGCAGGGTCGATGCCAGCTGCCTTCCCCCCCGATTCTGTTGGACTGGTCGTGCCCCAAGTGGCGCACTTCAGCGAACCCCTGGCCTTGGCCTGCGGCCGTTCGCTACCCGCCTACGACCTGATCTACGAAACCTATGGCCAACTGAACGCCACGGCGAGCAACGCCGTGCTGATCTGCCACGCCTTGTCCGGCCATCACCATGCTGCGGGTTTCCACAGTGCCGACGAGCGCAAGCCCGGCTGGTGGGACAGCTGCATCGGTCCCGGCAAGCCCATCGACACCAACAAGTTCTTTGTGGTCAGCCTGAACAACCTCGGCGGCTGCAACGGCTCCACCGGCCCCAGCAGCCTCAACCCGGAAACCGGCAAGCCGTTCGGCGCCGACTTCCCGGTGCTCACCGTGGAAGACTGGGTGCACAGCCAGGCGCGTCTCGCCGACCTGCTGGGCATCAGCCAATGGGCCGCCGTGATCGGTGGCAGCCTGGGCGGTATGCAGGCGCTGCAATGGACCATCACTTACCCAGACCGCGTGCGCCATTGCCTGGCCATCGCCTCGGCCCCCAAGTTGTCGGCACAGAACATCGCCTTCAACGAAGTGGCGCGCCAGGCAATCCTCACCGACCCCGAGTTCCACGGCGGTTCGTTCCAGGAAGCCGGTGTGATTCCCAAGCGCGGCCTGATGCTGGCGCGGATGGTCGGGCATATCACCTACCTGTCCGACGACTCCATGGGCGAGAAATTCGGCCGTGGTCTCAAAAGCGAGAAGCTCAACTACGACTTCCACAGCGTCGAATTCCAGGTGGAAAGCTACCTGCGTTATCAGGGCGAGGAGTTCTCCGGGCGTTTCGACGCCAACACCTACCTGCTGATGACCAAGGCTTTGGACTACTTCGACCCAGCCGCCAACTTTGATGACGACCTGGCGAAAACCTTCGAAGGCGCCACGGCCAAGTTCTGCGTGATGTCGTTCACCACCGACTGGCGCTTCTCGCCGGCGCGCTCCCGTGAGCTGGTGGACGCGCTGATGGCCGCACGCAAAGACGTCTGCTACCTGGAGATCGATGCTCCGCAAGGCCACGACGCCTTCCTGATCCCGATCCCGCGTTATTTGCAGGCTTTTAGCAACTACATGAACCGCATTTCGCTTATATGAATTGCTTACGCTTTGAGGTGAGAACGCCATGAGAGCCGACCTGGACATCATCCAAGACTGGATCCCCGCCGGCAGCCGCGTGCTCGACCTGGGCTGCGGCGATGGCGAACTGCTGAGCTGGCTGCGCGATAACAAGCAAGTCACCGGCTACGGCTTGGAAAACGACCCAGACAACATCGCCCAATGCGTGGCCAAGGGCATCAACGTGATCGAGCAGGACCTGGACAAGGGCCTGGGCAACTTTGCCAGCAACAGTTTCGACATCGTGGTGATGACCCAGGCCCTGCAAGCAGTGCACTACCCGGACCGCATCCTCGACGAAATGCTACGCGTGGGTCGCCAGTGCATTATCACCTTCCCCAACTTCGGCCACTGGCGCTGCCGCTGGTACCTGGCGACCAAGGGTCGCATGCCGGTGTCGGATTTCCTGCCGTACACCTGGTACAACACGCCGAACATCCACTTCTGCACCTTCGAAGACTTCGAAGCGCTGTGTGGCGAGCGTGAAGCCAAGGTGATCAACCGCCTTGCCGTCGATCAACAGCACCGCCACGGCTGGGCGAGTAAACTATGGCCCAATCTGTTGGGCGAAATCGGTATCTACCGGGTCAGCAGCCCTGGTCTGACCGACCACAAAATTGCCGTCTAAGCATTTTCGAGAGGGACGTTTATGAGTCGCTTGGCTATTTTTCTACTGACCGCATGCCTGGGCGCCAATGCCATGGCTGCGGACACTATCGACGCTAATCGCAAGAAAGACTTCGGTGATATCACCGTGCACTACAACACCTTCACCTCAAGCTTCCTGCCACCCGAAACCGCCCAAAAAGCCGGCGTGGTGCGCAGCAAGGAGAAGGGTTTGATCAATGTGACCGTGATCAAGGGCGTGGCCCCAGTCGCGGCCCAAGTGACCGGTACCATCAAGGACCTGGGCGGCAAGAGCGAGATGCTGACGTTCAAGCAAATCGAAGAAAAAGGCGGGATCAGCTACCTCGCGCCCTACTCCGTGACCCAGCGTGAATACAAGACCTTTACCATCAACGTTGAAACTGGCGGCAAAGCCCATAGCTTCCAGTTCAACCAGGAACTGTTTCCGGCGCAATGATGAACCTTACTCAACTGGTACTGGCCAGCCATAACGCCGGCAAACTCAAAGAACTCCAGGCCATGCTCGGCGAGTCGGTGCAACTGCGCTCGATTGGCGAGTTCAGCCAGGTCGAGCCGGAAGAGACCGGCTTGTCGTTCGTCGAGAATGCCATCCTCAAAGCGCGGAATGCCGCACGTATTTCAGGCCTGCCGGCGTTGGCGGATGACTCGGGGCTGGCGGTGGATTTCCTCGGCGGCGCACCCGGCATTTATTCGGCGCGCTACGCCGATGGCAAAGGTGACGCAGCCAACAATGCCAAGCTGCTGGACGCCCTCAAGGACGTGCCGGACGCGATGCGCGGCGCGCAGTTCGTCTGCGTGCTGGCTCTGGTACGCCACGCGGACGACCCGTTGCCAATCCTGTGCGAAGGCCTGTGGCACGGGCGCATCCTGCATGCGGCCAGCGGTGAGCATGGTTTTGGCTATGACCCGCTGTTCTGGGTGCCGGAGCGCAACGTCTCCAGCGCCGAACTGAGCCCGACCGACAAGAACCAGATCAGCCACCGCGCCCGCGCAATGGATTTGCTGCGCCAACGCCTGAGCCTGAAATGACCCACGACACCCCGGCGCTGCCGCTGATCCACGGCGGCGCGCAAACACCCCGGGCGGCCCTGCCTGTGCTGCCGCCCCTGGCGCTGTATATCCACATCCCGTGGTGCGTGCGCAAATGCCCGTATTGCGACTTCAACTCCCACACCGCAAGCAAAGTGCTGCCGGAAGAAGAGTATGTGGACGCCCTGCTGGCCGACCTGGACCAGGACCTGCACGCCGTATATGGCCGGGAGTTGAGCTCGATTTTCTTTGGTGGCGGCACGCCCAGCCTGTTCAGCGCCGCAGCACTGGGCCGCCTGCTCAAAGGTGTAGAAGCGCGCATTGCGTTTGCCGGCGATATCGAGATAACCCTGGAAGCCAACCCCGGCACGTTCGAACAAGAGAAGTTCGTGGCGTACCGCAAGCTGGGGATCAACCGCCTGTCCATCGGCATCCAGAGCTTCCAGCAGGAAAAACTCCAGGCCCTGGGCCGCATCCACAATGGCGATGAAGCTGTACGCGCCGCCGGTATGGCGCGCCAGGCCGGGTTCGATAACTTCAACCTGGACTTGATGCACGGCCTGCCCGATCAGTCCCTGGACGACGCCCTCGACGACCTGCGCCAGGCCATCGCGCTCAAGCCCACGCATTTGTCCTGGTACCAGCTGACCCTGGAACCCAACACCGTGTTCTGGAACCAGCCGCCAGCGCTGCCAGAAGACGACACCCTATGGGACATCCAGGAAGCTGGCCAGGCATTGCTGGCCGAACACGGTTACGCCCAATATGAAGTATCGGCCTATGCCCAACCGGGCCGACCGGCGCGACATAACCTGAATTACTGGAGCTTCGGCGACTTTATCGGCATCGGCGCCGGCGCCCACGGCAAGCTCAGCCACCCGGACGGGCGCATTGTGCGCACCTGGAAAACCCGTGCGCCAAAGGACTACCTCAACCCGGCCAAAAGCTTCCAGGCTGGCGCGAAGGAACTGACCAACGACGAGCTACCCTTCGAATTCCTGATGAATGCCTTGCGCCTCACCGAAGGCGTCGACGCCAAGCTCTACGCCGAGCGCACCGGCCTCGACCTGGCAAGCCTCGACGAGGCACGTCGCGAGGCAGAACAAAGTGGCTTAATGCAGGTCGAACCGTCACGCCTGGCGGCCACCGACCGTGGGCAACTCTTTCTCAATGACCTGTTGCAGAAGTTTTTGAGCTGACGCTCTAAGGAAGTCACATGGATTTGGTACTCGACCTGCTCGCCACCGTATCCCGCTGGAGCCGCAGCAACCTGTCGGAAATCTCCCTGGCCCTTGTGGGCTGTTTGCTGGTGCTGTTCGGCGCCGACATCAAGGGCTGGGTCGAAGCACGCCTGGGCAGCATCGCCGGCGCCTTGCGCGTGCCGCTGATGGCACTGGTGTGCATGATCGGCAGCGGTGCGGCGTTGATCTATGCCACACCGTGGATTGTGCGGGGGTTGAGCCAGTTCAATAACTACAGCCTGGCGCCGGTGCTGGTGGTGGTGCTGGTGTTGATTGGGGTAGTCGCAGACCGCCGCTGACCTCAAACCCAACACAGAACCAAATGTGGGAGGGGGCAAGCCCCCTCCCACATTTTTACTGCATTTCAATTCGAAAGCGGGTCAGGCCAGCTTCTCGAACTTCAAATCCCAAACCCCATGCCCCAACCGCTCACCGCGACGTTCGAACTTGGTGATCGGCCGCTCAGCCGGGCGTGGCACGCATTTGCCGTCTTGCGCCAGGTTGCGGTAGCCAGGGGCAACGTCCATCACTTCCAGCATGTATTCGGCATAGGGCTCCCAGTCGGTGGCCATGTGCAGGATGCCGCCAACTTTAAGCTTGCTGCGCACCAGTTCCGCAAAGGACGCCTGGACGATGCGGCGCTTGTGGTGACGGGATTTGTGCCATGGGTCCGGAAAGAACAGCATCAGGCGGTCGAGGCTGTTGTCGGCAATGCAGCGGTTGAGCACTTCAATCGCGTCGCAGTCGTAGACGCGCAGGTTGGTCAGGCCTTGGGTCAGCACGCCGTTAAGCAGTGCGCCGACACCTGGGCGGTGCACTTCCACGCCGATGAAGTCCTGGTCCGGCGCAGCGGCGGCCATTTCCAGCAGGGAATGGCCCATGCCGAAACCGATCTCCAGGGAACGCGGCGCCGAGCGGCCGAACACTTGGTCGTAGTCCACCGGCGCATCGGCCAGGGGCAATACGAACAGCGGCGTGCCTTGCTCCAGGCCCTTTTGCTGGCCTTCGGTCATGCGACCGGCGCGCATCACAAAGCTCTTGATGCGGCGGTGCTTGGACTCGTCGCCAGCTTCTTCCACGGTGTTCGGCGTTTCGTTTGATTCAGTCATCAATGGCTCTTACTTGATCAGACCATCCAGCGGCGAAGAGGCGCTGGCGTAGAGTTTTTTCGGCATGCGCCCGGCGAGGTAGGCCAGGCGGCCTGCGACGATGGCGTGTTGCATGGCTTCGGCCATCATGATCGGTTGCTGGGCGTGGGCGATGGCCGAGTTCATCAGCACCGCGTCGCAGCCCAGCTCCATGGCGATGGTCGCGTCGGAGGCGGTGCCTACGCCGGCATCCACCAGCACCGGGATCTTGGCTTCTTCAAGGATGATCTGCAGGTTGTACGGATTGCAGATACCCAGGCCGGAGCCGATCAGACCGGCCAGCGGCATCACTGCGATGCAGCCGATTTCCGCCAATTGACGGGCGATGATGGGGTCATCACTGGTGTAGACCATCACGTCGAAGCCTTCCTTGACCAGCGTTTCAGCGGCCTTGAGGGTTTCGATCACGTTGGGGAACAAGGTTTTCTGGTCGGCCAGCACTTCCAGCTTCACCAGGTTGTGGCCGTCGAGCAGCTCACGGGCCAGGCGGCAGGTGCGCACGGCTTCGATGGCGTCATAGCAACCGGCGGTGTTCGGCAAGAAGGTGTAGCGATCCGGCGACAGCACTTCGAGCAGGTTCGGCTCGCCCTCGATCTGGCCGAGGTTGGTGCGGCGCACGGCGAAGGTCACGATCTCGGCACCCGAGGCTTCGATGGCCAGGCGGGTTTCTTCCATGTCGCGGTACTTGCCGGTGCCGACCAGCAGGCGGGACTGGTAGGTACGACCGGCCAGGACGAAAGGCTTGTCGCTACGAACGATGCTCATGGGAAATCCTCGTAATGGGGTGAGGTTCTGCAGAATTCGGGCAGGCGACTAGCCGCCGCCGATGGCGTGGACCACTTCGACCTGGTCACCGTCGCTGAGCGCGGTGCCTTCATGCTGGCTGCGCGGGACGATATCCAGGTTAAGCTCCACTGCAACACGACGCCCGGTCAGTTCCAGGCGGGTCAGCAGGGCCGCAACGGTTGCGCCGTCGGGCAGTTCAAAGGATTCGCCGTTCAACTGAATGCGCATGCCACGGGCCGCCATCGTTTTTAGGGGCCAGCATTCTAGCTTGATTGGTGTTGCTGGCCCAAGTCCCTTGGTCAGACGACCTGCAAGCGCCAGGCAAACAGGCCGAGGAAGAACCAGCCGAGCAGGAATGCCAGGCCACCGAACGGCGTGATGATGCCGAGCTTGCTGATGCCCGTGGTAGTCAACACATACAGGCTGCCGGAGAACAGCAAGATACCGATGACAAACGAGATACCGGCCCACGTCACCAGGCGGCCGGGAAGATGGGCCGCCAGCAATGCCACGCCAAACAGTGCGAGGGTGTGCACCAGTTGGTAGGTCACGCCGGTATGGAAGATCGCCAGGTATTCGGCGCTCAGACGGTTTTTCAGGCCATGTGCGGCAAAGGCGCCGAGGGCGACACCGGTGAAGCCGAAAAACGCGGCCAGCATCAGAAAGCTTCGCAGCATGGGGAACTCCAGTCAGACTCATCGGGCAGGGTCTGTATAATGGCCCGCTCAACGGGTTCGGCCAAGCCATCTCTATGCTGCGTCTCCTCTTCAAACGCTTTCTCAACGTCGTGAAATGGTTTGCCATCGGCAGTGTCTTGCTGGTGCTGCTGTTTCGTGTCGTCCCGCCGCCGTTCACTGCGCTGATGGTGGAGCGCAAGGTCGAATCCTGGTTCGACGGCGAACCCATTGACCTGCAGCGCACCTGGGTGCCGTGGGACGAGATATCCGATGAGCTCAAAGTGGCGGTGATGGCCGGTGAAGACCAGCGCTTCCCGCAGCATTGGGGCTTTGATTTCGGCGCGATCCAGGCGGCGATCCTGCACAACGAGCGCGGCGGCTCGATTCGCGGGGCCAGTACGTTGAGCCAGCAGGTGTCGAAAAATCTGTTCCTGTGGGCTGGTCGCAGTTATTTGCGCAAAGGGCTGGAAGCCTGGTTTACCGGGTTGATCGAGGTGCTGTGGCCCAAGGAGCGGATCCTTGAGGTGTACCTCAACAGCGTGGAATGGGATGAAGGGGTGTTCGGCGCGCAAGCGGCGGCGCGGCATCACTTTGGTGTGAGTGCCAAGGGGCTTTCACGGCAGCAGGCCAGTTACCTGGCGGCGGTGCTGCCAAACCCACGGGTGTGGAGTGCCAGCCATCCGACCGCGTATGTGGCGCGGCGGGCGGCTTGGATTCGGCAGCAGATGAGTCAACTCGGTGGCGATGGCTACCTGCTTGAGCTGAACAACTCCCGCAAAGCGCCCTGGTCTGACTGACACTACACAAAACAAATATGGGAGGGGGCTTGCCCCCGATAGCGGTGGATCAGTCAGCTTATCTGTAGCTGACCCACTGCAATCGGGGGCAAGCCCCCTCCCACATTTTGACCGCGTTACCCTTTAGGCGGCGATCGACAACTTCAGCTTGTTCATCGCGCTTTTCTCAAGCTGACGAATCCGCTCGGCCGACACGTTGTACTTCTGCGCCAGGTCATGCAGCGTGGCTTTTTCTTCCGCCAGCCAGCGCTGGTAGAGGATGTCACGGCTGCGGTCGTCCAACACTTCCAGCGCTTCGTGCAGGTTGTGGTTGGAGTTGTCGCTCCAATCGGCGTCCTCCAGTTGACGCGCCGGGTCGTACCGGTGGTCTTCCAGGTAGTTGGCCGGCGATTGGAAGGCGCTGTCGTCGTCCGCTTCAGCGGCCGGGTCGAAGGCCATGTCATGGCCGGTCAGACGACTTTCCATCTCGCGCACTTCACGGGGCTCCACGCCGAGGCTTTCGGCCACGCGGTGGACTTCCTCGTTGTTCAGCCACGCCAGGCGTTTCTTCTGGCTGCGCAGGTTGAAGAACAGTTTGCGCTGGGCCTTGGTGGTCGCGACTTTCACGATGCGCCAGTTGCGCAGGATGAACTCGTGAATCTCCGCCTTGATCCAGTGCACGGCAAACGACACCAGGCGCACGCCCATCTCAGGGTTGAAACGCTTGACCGCCTTCATCAGGCCAACGTTGCCTTCCTGGATCAGGTCAGCCTGGGCCAGGCCGTAGCCGCTATAACTACGGGCGATATGTACGACAAAACGCAGGTGGGCGAGCACCATCTGCCGAGCCGCCCCCAAATCCTGCTCATAATAGAGACTCTCGGCCAGTTCACGCTCCTGCTCGGGTGTCAGCAATGGAATGCTGTTGACCGTATGCACATAGGCTTCCAGGTTCGCACCGGGGACCAAGGCATAAGCAGGTTGCAAAGAAGTGGTCATACGAAACCTCCGACTTACATAACTCGTGCAGTTCAGCACTGCGAAAATTGACCGGGAACCGTAGGACAAGTTCCCTAAACCACTGATACGGTCAATACAAACGAAACCACATTAATCTGACATTAACTACTTCGGTGCCAGCTCACGTAAATGCCGTGCGACCGCAATCCACGCACCGATATAACCCAACAAGACCGCGCCAAGCAAGAGGCTCAGACCATCGGCTACCGGCACGCCGGCCAGGGCAAAATCGCTGCCGTACAACCCGGCAAGCCCGATTACCGCGTCGTTCAGCCAGTCCAGGCCAAATGCCAACACGCCCCAGGACAAAATCCCCGCACCCAGACCATAAAGCGCACCCATGTACAGAAAAGGCCGACGCACATAGCTGTCCGTGCCGCCGACCAGTTTAATCACTTCTATCTCGGTGCGACGGTTTTCAATATGAAGACGAATGGTATTACCTATCACCAAAAGTAATGCAGACACCAACAGCACCGTCAGGCCGAACACAAAACGGTCGCCCAGCTTGAGGATGGCGGCCAGGCGCTCAACCCAGACTAGATCAAGTTGCGCCTGTTGCACCTTGGGCATCTCTGCGAGTTTTTGACGCAGGGCTTCCAGGGCGGTCTTGTCCACTTCGTTCGGCGTCACCAGCACCACGCCTGGCAGCGGGTTCTGCGGCAGCTCCTTGAGCGCCTCACCCAGGCCGGAATGTTGCTGGAACTCCTCAAGCGCCTGGTCGCGACTGACGTACTCGGCATCCGCCACGCCTGGGATGTTCTTGATGTCGTCACGCAGCGCTTCGCCTTGCTGGGTACTGGCATCCAGGTTCAGGTACAGCGAAATCTGCGCCGCACGCTGCCAGGAACCGCCCAGACGCTCGACATTATTGAGCAGCAGGGACAAACCCATCGGCAGGCTCAAGGCCACAGCCATTACCAGACAGGTGAAAAAACTGCCGATCGGCTGCTTGCCCAGGCGACGCAGGCTGTCCAGCAGGCTGGCACGATGGCTTTCGATCCAGGCGCGCAGCAGCGTGCTGAAGTCCGGACCGTCGTCATCGTCGTGTTTTTTCTTTTTCGGTTGCGGGTCGGCCGGTTTCGGCGCCACGCGCTCGGAAACCTTGGGGCTGCGGGTGGCACTCATACGCCGGCCTCCCCATCACCGATCAGACGACCGCGTTGCAGGGTCAGCATGCGGTGGCGCATGCGGGCGATCAGCGCCAGGTCGTGGCTGGCGATCAATACGCTGGTGCCCAGGCGGTTGATGTCCTCGAACACCCCCATGATCTCGGCCGCCAGACGCGGGTCGAGGTTACCGGTAGGTTCGTCCGCCAGCAGCAAGGCCGGGCGATGGACGATGGCGCGGGCAATGCCGACGCGCTGTTGCTGGCCGGTGGAGAGGTCGCCAGGGTAGAGGTCGGTCTTGTCCGACAGCGCCACGCGCTCCAGGGCCGAGTCCACGCGCTTGACGATCTCGGCCTTGGAAAGCCCGAGAATCTGCAATGGCAGGGCAATGTTGTTGAATACCGTGCGATCGAACAGCAACTGGTGGTTCTGGAACACCACGCCGATCTGCCGGCGCAGGTACGGAATCTGCGCATTGCTGATGGTGGCCAGGTCCTGGCCGGCCAGCAGCAACTTGCCGGTGGTCGGGCGCTCCATGGCCAGCAGCAGGCGCAACAAGGTACTTTTACCGGCGCCGGAATGCCCGGTTACAAACAAGAACTCGCCGCGCCGCACTCGAAAGCTCAGCTCATGCAAGCCCACATGCCCGTTGGCATAGCGTTTACCGACCTGTTCGAATCGAATCATGAACGCTCCCGCTCGGCAAACAGTGCCTCTACAAAGGGTTCGGCTTCAAAGGTGCGCAGGTCATCGATGCCTTCACCGACGCCGATATAACGAATCGGCAACCCGAACTGTTTGGCCAGGGCGAAGATCACGCCACCTTTGGCTGTGCCGTCGAGCTTAGTCAATGCCAGGCCGGTCAGTTGCACCGTCTGGTTGAATTGCTTGGCCTGGCTGATGGCGTTCTGGCCGGTACCGGCGTCCAGCACCAGCAGCACTTCGTGGGGCGCGTCGGCATCAAGCTTGCCGATCACGCGGCGCACTTTCTTCAGCTCTTCCATCAAGTTGTCTTTGGTGTGCAGGCGACCGGCGGTATCAGCGATCAGCACATCAATGTTACGGGCCTTGGCGGCTTGCACGGCGTCGAAGATCACCGAAGCGGAGTCGGCCCCGGTGTGCTGGGCGATCACCGGGATCTTGTTGCGCTCGCCCCAGACCTGCAATTGCTCAACGGCGGCGGCGCGGAAGGTGTCACCGGCGGCGAGCATGACTTTCTTGCCCTCCAGTTGCAGCTTCTTGGCCAGCTTGCCGATGGTGGTGGTCTTGCCGGCGCCATTGACGCCCACCACCAGGATCACGAACGGCTTGTTCGGGGTGATCACCAGCGGGGCTTCCACGGGTTTGAGCATCGCGGCCAGTTCGGCCTGCAAGGATTTGTAGAGTGCGTCGGCATCGGTCAACTGCTTGCGCGCGACCTTCTGGGTCAGGCTCTGGATAATCACGGCGGTGGCTTCGACGCCCACGTCGGCGGTCAGCAGGCGGGTTTCGATGTCTTCCAGCAGTTCGTCATCAATGACCTTCTTGCCCAGGAACAGGCTGGCCATGCCTTCGCCGATGCTGGCGCTGGTCTTGCTCAGACCTTGCTTGAGGCGGGCGAAGAAGCCGGTCTTGGTGGTTTCTGCAGAGGGAGCGAGCGGTTCTGGCTCGACAACCTCGATAGCCTCGACAACCTGGACGGGCGCAGCGACCACAACAGCAACAGGCGCAGGGACTTCGACAACGGGCGGCGCCTGGACCACTACCTCAACCGGCTCAACCACCGCAGGAATCGGCGGGGCCACGTGTTCAGCCTGGACGTCTTCGACCAACGCCACGGGCTCTTCGGCCACCGGCAACTCAGGCCATGGCTTGTGCTCGGGCTCAGGTTCCGGCTCAGCCTCAACCACCGGCTGCAACACCGGCTCAGCCATCGGCAACACCACCGGCGCCGGCGCTTCGGCAACCGGTTCGGCTTCTACTATAGGGTCGGGGATCGGCTCAGCTTGAACCTGTGGCTGTTCAACAGCGGTTTCCTGCGGCTTTTTGCGCAGCCATCCGAACAGGCCTTTCTTCTCGCCAGCCGCAGCTGGGGTCTTCTTGTCGTCGTTGGAACCAAACATGGAGACGGCTATCTCAAGGTAGCGACGCGCCAGAGGGGCGCGCCGGTAAATAAAATTCGATGCGTAACAGACTGTTTTTTAGCCAGCTCGTTCATGCGCAACATTTTGTAAGGCCAAAATAGGGCCTCAACAAGACTGCCGCAGTGGCCGTCCGTATATTCGACCAGTATCCTAGCACCTCCTCGCCCGCCGACGCTAAGACCAAGCGGGCAGCCCAACAGGTTTAAAAACGAATGAATGCTCTAGCCCGCCGCGCCGCAGGCCTGCTGTTCAGCACAGTTTGTCTGCCTCTTTCAGCTTTGGCTGCCGACCCACAACCCACCCACGAATTCACCCTGGACAACGGTCTCAAGGTCGTCGTGCGCGAAGATCATCGCGCCCCGGTGGTGGTTTCCCAGGTTTGGTACAAGGTGGGTTCGAGCTACGAAACCCCGGGCCAGACCGGTTTGTCCCACGCCCTGGAACACATGATGTTCAAGGGCAGCGCCAAAATCGGCCCCGGCGAAGCCTCGCTGATCCTGCGCGACCTGGGCGCCGAAGAAAACGCGTTCACCAGCGATGACTACACCGCGTACTACCAAGTCCTGGCCCGCGACCGCCTGGGCGTGGCCTTCGAACTCGAAGCCGATCGCATGGCCAGCCTGCGCCTGCCGGCCGACGAGTTCAGCCGCGAAATCGAGGTCATCAAAGAAGAACGCCGCCTGCGCACCGACGACAACCCGATGTCCAAGGCCTTCGAGCGCTTCAAGGCCATGGCTTTCCCGGCCAGCGGCTACCACACGCCGACCATCGGCTGGATGGCCGACCTGGACCGCATGAAGGTCGAGGAACTGCGCCACTGGTACCAGTCCTGGTACGTGCCGAACAACGCCACCCTGGTGGTCGTCGGCGACGTGACCCCGGACGAGGTGAAAACCCTGGCCCAGCGCTACTTCGGCCCGATCCCCAAGCGCGACGTACCGCCCGCCAAGATCCCGATGGAGTTGGCCGAACCCGGCGAACGCCTGCTGACGATGCACGTGCAGACCCAACTGCCGAGTGTGATGCTCGGATTCAACGTGCCGGGCCTGGCGACTGCCGAAGACAAACGTTCGGTACAAGCCCTGCGCCTGATCTCGGCCCTGTTGGATGGCGGCTACAGCGCACGCATCTCGGAGCAGTTGGAACGCGGTGAAGAGCTGGTGTCGGCCGCCTCCACCAACTACGACGCCTACACCCGTGGCGATACGCTGTTCATGCTGTCGGCCACACCGAACCAGCAGAAGAAAAAGACCATTGCCCAAGCCGAAGCCGGCCTGTGGCGGTTGCTGGACGAGTTGAAGGCCAAGCCGCCAACCGCCGAAGAGCTGGAGCGAATCCGCGCCCAGGTCATCGCCGGCCTCGTCTACCAGCGTGACTCCATCACCAGCCAGGCCACGGCCATCGGCTCCCTGGAGACCGTTGGCCTGTCCTGGAAACTCATGGACAGCGAACTCGCCGACCTGCAAAGCGTGACCCCGGAAGACATCCAAAAGGCCGCGCGCACCTATTTCACCCGCGAACGTCTGAGCGTCGCCCATGTTCTGCCTGAGGAGACTGCTCATGAGTGATCGCAAAAGCCTGATCCTGCCCGGCCTGATCGCCGTCACCCTGATCGCGGCAAGCGCCGTGTATTTCCTGCGCCCGAGTGAATCGGTAGCCAGCCCCGCGCTGGAAAAAGCTCAATCGGCCAACACGCTGCAATCCCTGGCAGAACTGGACGGCAAGGCGCCGACCAACCGCAAGCTCGACGTGCAAACCTGGACCACCGCCGAAGGCGCCAAGGTGCTGTTTGTTGAAGCCCATGAGCTGCCGATGTTCGACATGCGCATCCTGTTCGCCGCCGGCAGCAGCCAGGACGGCGATGTGCAGGGCCTGGCGCTGATGACCAACGCCATGCTCAACGAAGGTATTCCTGGCAAGGATGTCAGCCAGATCGCCAGTGGTTTTGAAGGCCTGGGTGCCGACTTCGGCAACGGCGCCTACCGCGACATGGCGCTGGTGTCCCTGCGTAGCTTGAGCGCCAGCGATAAACGCGACGCCGCTCTGGCGCTGTTTGACGAAGTGATCGGCAAACCGACCTTCCCGGCCGACTCCCTGGCCCGCATCAAGAATCAGATCCTCGCCGGCTTCGAATACCAGAAGCAGAATCCCGGCAAACTGGCGAGCCTGGAGCTGTTCAAGCGCTTGTACGGCGATCACCCTTACGCACACCCAAGCGAAGGCACACCAGAAGGCGTGCCGAAAATCACCCTGGCGCAGTTGCAGGCGTTCCATGCCAAGGCTTACGCCGCCGGTAATGCGGTGATTGCAGTGGTCGGTGACCTGACCCGCGCCGAAGCCGAAGCCATGACGGCGAAAGTGTCCGCATCGCTGCCTAAAGGCCCGGCCCTGGCGAAGATTGCCCAGCCGACCGAACCCAAGGCCGGCCTGAGCCGTATCGAGTTTCCGTCCAAGCAGACCCACTTGCTGTTCGCCCAACTCGGTATCGACCGCGCCGACCCGGACTACGCGGCCTTGTCCCTGGGTAACCAGATCCTCGGCGGCGGCGGCTTCGGTACCCGCTTGATGAGCGAAGTCCGTGAAAAGCGTGGCCTGACCTACGGTGTCTACTCCGGTTTCTCGCCGATGCAGGTACGCGGTCCGTTCATGATCAACCTGCAGACCCGCGCCGAAATGAGTGGCGGCACCCTGCGCCTGGTTGAAGACGTAGTCGCCGATTACCTCAAGACCGGCCCGACGCAAAAAGAGCTGGATGACGCCAAGCGCGAGCTGGCCGGCAGCTTCCCGCTGTCTACCGCGAGCAACGCCGATATCGTTGGGCAGCTGGGCGCCATGGGTTTCTACAACCTGCCGCTGAGCTATCTGGAAGATTTCATGAAACAATCCCAGGCCCTGACCGTAGAGCAGGTCAAGGCTGCAATGAATAAACACTTGAGCGCCGACAAGATGGTCATCGTGACCGCCGGCCCGACGATTGCGCAAAAGCCACTACCGCCCCCCACTGATAAACCCGCCGAGCAGCCGCTCGGGGTTCCGGAGCATTAATGGCCAGTTCATCTCGCCCGAAAAAACCTGTCCACAACGTACACAACGGTGTGGGCCAACTGCGCATCATTGGCGGTGAATGGGGCAGCCGCAAGCTGAGCTTCCCCGATGTCGTGGGCCTGCGCCCAACCCCGGATCGCGTGCGTGAAACCCTGTTCAACTGGCTCGCGCCGTACATCGCGGGCGCCAAGGTGCTGGACCCGTTCGCCGGTAGTGGCGCACTGTTCCTGGAGGCGTTGTCCCGTGGCGCATCCCAGGCACAGGCGCTGGATGCCAGCAATGTCGCGGTCTCCAGCCTCAAGGAACACCTGGGCACGCTGCGTTGCACCAATGGCCAGGTACAAACGGCCGACGCTCTGCGCTACCTGGAAACCCAGGCGGCCAGCGAGTACGACGTTGTGTTCCTCGACCCGCCGTTCAACCAGAACCTGCTGCCCACCGTGTGCGCACTGCTGGAAGAACGCCAATGGCTGGCGCCGGATGCGTGGATCTACACTGAAAGCGAGACCGCGCCGTCCACCCTGGGTTTACCGGGCGCGTGGCGTCTGCACCGGGAGCAGAAATCCGGGCGGGTGTATTACGCTTTGTGGCACCGGGTGGTAGAACACGCCGAGTAGTCTCAGTGCGGGCTTCTGTGGTGGGCCCGCTCACCCCATGCCACAGAGATCTGCATGACCCCTTCTTCTGAAAGATTCACCCCCGCCTTCGGCCTCGGCAACCCCCACCTGCAAACACTGTGGGGGCCATTGTGGCGTCCCACTACCCATATCGAGCGCCAACGCGAACGCCTGTGGCTGGAAGACGGCGATTTTCTCGACCTCGACTGGCATGGGCCCCATGACGCGCAAGCCCCCTTGGTGCTGGTGCTGCACGGGCTGACCGGCTCATCCAACTCGCCTTACGTGGCCGGACTGCAAAAAGTCCTCGCCGCACAAGGCTGGGCCAGTGTGGCGCTGAACTGGCGAGGCTGCTCAGGGGAACCAAATCTGTTGGCCCGCAGCTATCACTCGGGCGCCAGCGAAGACCTGGCCGCAGCAATTGCGCACTTGCGCGCCAAGCGGCCATTGGCGCCGTTGTATGCCGTGGGTTATTCCCTTGGCGGCAATGTATTGCTCAAGCACCTGGGTGAAACCGGCGAAGCGTCGGGGCTGCAAGGCGCGGCGGCGGTGTCGGTGCCGTTTCGCCTGGACCAGTGCGCAGACCGCATCGGGCTGGGGTTTTCGCGGGTGTATCAGAAGCACTTCATGCGCGAGATGTTGGCGTATATCCGCGTCAAACAGCGTCAGTTTTTGCAGGATGGTCGAGAGGACGGGCTAAAAACCCTTGAAGCACTCGGATCCCTGGAGAAGATGCGTACATTCTGGGACTTCGATGGCCGGGTAACCGCGCCGTTGCACGGTTTTCTCAGTGCAGAGGATTATTACCGAAAGGCATCGAGTCGATATTACCTGGGCGACATTCGCACACCGACCCTGATTATCCATGCCGCCGACGACCCGTTCGTCTTCGCCCACAGCTTGCCCGAGGCCAGCGAGCTGTCGGCGTGCACCGAATTTGAGCTGACGGCCAAAGGTGGGCACGTGGGCTTCGTCGATGGCTCACTGAAACGCCCCAGCTACTACCTGGAGCGCCGCATCCCACAATGGCTTAGGGCACATGTGGGAGGTGGCTTACACGGCAGGGAACTCAGTCGCCCGTAGCAATCGCCCGCGCCGGATCAGTAATCCACTCACTCCACGACCCCGCATACAGCTTGCCCAACGGATAACCCGCCAGGCTCAGGGCGAACAGGTTATGGCAGGCCGTCACCCCGGAACCGCAATACGCCACCAGTTCTTCCGGTGCACGCCCGTCCAGTTGGGCAGCGAAGCGCTGCTTGAGCTGTTCAGCCGGAAGGAAGCGGCCATCGGCGCCCAGGTTTTCGTTGAAGGCCGCACATTGCGCGCCAGGGATGTGCCCGGCGATCGGGTCGATCGGCTCCACTTCGCCGCGAAAACGTGCTTGAGCGCGGGCGTCGATCAGGGTCAGACCCGACTGGGCCAAGCGTTTTTGCAGGTGTTCGGCGTCCACCAGCAGGCGGTTGTCCGGCGTACCGGCGAACGTCCCAGGCTCAACTAGCGGCGCGTCCAGGCTCAGCGGCAAACCGGCGGAGTGCCAGGCCTTGAGGCCACCATCCAGGATAAACACGCCATCGCGCTTGCCCAACCAGGCCAACAGCCACCAGGCGCGGGCGGCATAGGCGCCGGGGCCGTCGTCATACAGCACAATATTGGTATCTGCGCTGATGCCCCAGGCCCGCAATTGCTGAACCAAAGTGTCCGCCGCCGGCAATGGGTGACGACCGGTCACGCCCCTGATTACCGGGCCGCTGAGATGGCGTTCCAGGTCGGCATATTGCGCGCCTTCGATGTGCCCTTCGGCGTAGCTGCACAGACCGTAATCCGGGTCTTCCAAGGCAAAACGGCAATCCAGGATCACCACCCCGCCGGCCTTCTGGCGCTCGGCCAATTGCTGGGGACTGATCAGTTGGGCAAGCGGCATGACGAACTCCTACGAATGCATGTGGGAAAGGTCTACTTCACTTCTTCCAGTGCCTGGTTCAACGGCACGTAAAACTCTTTGAACAGCGCATCCACCGCCTCTTTCGCCTGGGGCGTGACAAAACCCGCCTCCAGCACCAGCACCTGATACACCCCACGCTTGATCGCTTCGGCGCTCAATTGGGCGGAGTTTTCATTGGTGGTGCATAAGAACCGCACCCAGGAAGTGAGGATGATCCAGGCATTGAGGGTAAGGGCTTCGGTTTGCACCGGGTCCATGTTGAGGATGCCCGCGTCGACAAACCCCTGGTAGATCGCATTGCCTTGGATCAGGCAACGCTGGGAAAAACGCCGATAGCCGGTGGCCAGTTCAGGGTCGCTCTCCAGCAGATGCTCAAGGTCGCGATGCAGGAAGCGATAGCGCCACATCCCGGCCAGCAAGGCCTGCAGGTAGAAACGCTTATCCTGGACCGTCGCGGCGCGCCCCTGTGGTGGGCGCAGAAAGCTGTCGACCAGCGCTTCGTATTCACGAAACAGCACGGCGATGATCGCCTGCTTGTTGGGGAAGTGGTAGTACAGGTTCCCCGGCGAAATTTCCATATGGGCGGCGATATGGTTGGTGCTGATACTGCGCTCGCCCTGCTGGTTAAAAAGCTCCAGGCTGGTTTGCACAATGCGCTCGCTGGTCTTTACTCGTGGGGCCATAGGGGGAATCAGCTTCTATACACGTGATGGGGCATCTTACGACCTATCCTTGCCAGGATAAATCTGCATGTTGCCGCAATGTTATTTGACAATTTAGAGCAATGACTCTAAAAATCCAGGCAGACCAATAACAATCGGTGCTGCGCCATGTCTGCCAACGTTGCCTACCTGCAGGACTCCCAGGTGCTGGATCAACTCCAGGACCTGTTCGACACTCAACGCCGCGCCTACGCCGCCAACCCCATGCCGCCAGCCGCGCGACGCCAGCAATGGCTCAAGGCCCTGCGCGACCTGCTCAGCGACGAGCGCCAGGCGCTGATCAACGCGATCAGCCAGGATTTCAGCCACCGCAGCGCCGACGAAACCCTGTTCGCCGAATTGATGCCCAGCCTGCACGGCATTCACTACGCCAGCAAACACCTCAAGGGCTGGATGAAACCTTCGCGCCGTGCTGTAGGCATTGCCTTTCAACCGGCGTCAGCCAAGGTCATTTACCAGCCGCTGGGCGTGGTCGGCGTGATCGTGCCGTGGAACTACCCGCTGTACCTGGCCATAGGGCCGTTGGTGGGCGCGTTGGCGGCGGGCAATCGGGTGATGCTCAAGCTCAGCGAGTCCACTCCCGCCACTGGCGCGCTACTCAAAACCCTGCTGGCGAAGATCTTCCCCGAGGACCTGGTGTGCGTGGTGCTGGGTGAAGCCGACGTGGGCATGGCGTTTTCCAAGCTGCGCTTCGACCATCTGCTGTTCACCGGCGCCACCAGCATTGGCAAACACGTGATGCGCGCGGCGGCGGAACACCTTACGCCGGTCACCCTGGAGCTGGGCGGCAAGTCGCCCGCCATCGTTTCCGCCGATGTGCCGCTCAAGGACGCCGCCGAACGCATCGCTTTCGGCAAAGCCTTGAATGCCGGGCAAACCTGCGTCGCGCCGGATTACGTGCTGGTGCCGGAAGACCGCGTCGAAGGTTTCGTCGAGGCTTACAGCAACGCCGTTCGCGGGTTTTATCCGACCCTGACCGACAACCCGGACTACACCGCCATCATCAACGAGCGGCAATTGGCCCGGCTCAATGCCTACATCAAGGACGCCACCGACAAAGGCGCCACTCTGGTTCCGTTGTATAAGCAAGGCCAGGCGCGCCGCATGGCCCACAGCCTGCTGCTGAATGTCAGCGATGACATGACCGTGATGCAGGACGAGATCTTCGGCCCCGTGCTGCCGATCGTGCCCTATCGCGGTATCGACCAAGCGTTTGCCTACATCAACCAACGCCCTCGCCCACTCGCCCTGTATTACTTCGGCTACAACAAGGGCGAACAGAACCGCGTGCTGCACGAGACCCATTCCGGCGGCGTGTGCCTGAACGACACCCTGTTGCACGTGGCCCAGGACGACATGCCGTTTGGCGGCATCGGCCCGTCGGGCATGGGCCATTACCACGGCCATGAGGGGTTCCTGACCTTCAGCAAAGCCAAGGGGGTGCTGGTGAAACAGCGCCTGAACGCTGCCAAGTTGATCTACCCGCCTTACGGCAAAACCATCCAGAAGTTGATCCAGACGTTGTTCGTTCGCTGATACCGCCACCTACGGGATAACAATAACAATGAACCCTAGCCTGACTGATTCACCCGAACTGTCGCGGCGCGGCGTGTTGAAAATCGGCCTGTGCGCCAGCGCCTTCCTGGCCACCGCCGGGCTTGGCGCCAGCCTCAGCGGCTGCTCCAGCAGCACACCGGCCAGCGGCTTTGCCCTGTTGCGCAGCAGTGATCTGCCGTTTCTGCGCGCGGTCATTCCGGTCTTGCTGGAGGGTGTAGCCAGCGCCCAGGAAGTCGCCAACGGCGTCGAAGACACCCTGAAAAAGCTCGACTTCAGCCTGCAGCATCTGTCGCCGGAGATGTTCAAGCTCACCCAGCAACTGTTCGACGTATTGGGCATGGGCGTTACCCGTGGGCCGTTGACCGGTATCTGGGGCAGTTGGGAGAACGCCAGCGCGGAGCAAATCCGCAACTTCCTGCACCGCTGGGAAAACAGCTACCTGAACCTGCTGCGCATGGGCCAGGGTTCGCTGCTCAAGCTGGTGATCATGGCCTGGTACTTCCAGCCGGCGTCCTGGGCCCATTGCGGCTATCCCGGCCCGCCGAAGATCTGATCTGCATCCCTCCACAATAAAAACAAGAGACGACCCTGATGCCCGTACCCGATCTGTTCCGCGAAGGCCTGGCCCGTGGCTGGAAAACCCACAACGGCGCCGCCCTCGACAATGACCTGACGCTGGAAGCCGACGTCGCCATCATCGGCAGCGGCGCCGGGGGCGGCACCACGGCAGAGATGCTCAGCGCCGCCGGCTACAAGGTGCTGCTGATCGAGGAAGGCCCGCTCAAGACCAGCAGCGATTTCAAGCTGCTGGAGGACGAGGCCTACGCCAGCCTGTACCAGGAAGGCATCGGCCGCATGAGCAAGGACGGCGCGATCACCATCCTGCAGGGGCGGGCAGTCGGCGGCACCACGTTGATCAACTGGACATCGAGCTTTCGCACCCCGGACGCCACCCTCGCCCACTGGGCCAGCGAATACGCGGTCAAGGGCCACAGCAGCGCCGAGATGGCGCCATGGTTCGAGAAAATGGAACAGCGCTTGGGCATCGCGCCTTGGGCTATCCCGCCAAACGCCAACAACGACGTAATCCGCAAAGGCTGTGAAAAGCTCGGTTATAGCTGGCATGTGATCCCGCGCAATGTGCGCGGCTGTTTCAACCTGGGCTATTGCGGCATGGGTTGCCCGGTCAATGCCAAGCAATCGATGCTGGTGACCACCATACCGTCCACCCTGGAGAAAGGTGGCGAGTTGCTCTACCTGGCCCGTGCCGAACGCCTCAACTACAGCGGCGATACCATCAGCAGCCTGGAATGCGTGGCCATGGATGAGCGCTGCGTATCGCCGACCGGCCGCAGGATCACGGTCAAGGCCAGGCATTACGTGCTATCGGGCGGCGGTATCAACAGCCCGGCACTGCTGATGCGCTCGGATGCACCCGACCCTCACTCGCGCCTGGGCAAGCGCACGTTCTTGCATCTGGTGAATTTCTCCGCTGGGCTGTTCGACGAGGTGATCAACCCGTTCTACGGCGCGCCGCAATCAATCTATTCCGACCACTTCCAATGGCAGGACGGCACCACCGGCAAAATGTCCTACAAGCTGGAAGCACCGCCCTTACACCCTGGATTGGCCAGCACCCTGTTTGGCGGTTACGGCACCGGGAACGCGCTGGACATGAGCCAATTACCCAATACTCACGCGATGCTCGCCCTCTTGCGCGACGGATTTCACCCCGACAGCCCCGGCGGCACGGTAGATCTGCGCGGTGACGGCACCCCCGTCCTCGACTATCAGGTTTCGCCCTACGCCTGGGACGGCCTGCGCCGCGCCTTTCACAGCATGGCCGAGATTCAATTCGCAGCGGGCGCCAAGTCGGTCAAGCCGCTGCATCACGATGCACGCTACGTGAATACCTTGGCCCAAGCCCGTGACCTGATTGACGGTTTGAACCTGGAACTGCATCGCACAACCCTGGGCAGCGCCCATGTAATGGGCGGTTGCGCCATGGGGGAAGACCCGAAGAACGCTGTGGCCGACAGCCTGGGTCGCCATCACCAATTGCGCAATCTGTCGATCCACGATGGCTCGTTATTCCCCACCAGTATTGGGGCCAATCCCCAATTATCGGTGTACGGATTGACCGCGCAACTGGCCAGTGCATTGGCCGAACGTCTGAAAACAGCATGAAAAAACGCTCGATCAGCGGCATGTATCTACATAAGTCGACTTGGCCGACCGGGATGGCTGCGATACCATCCGGTTCCCCAACGGACTCCGCCAGGACGACGCGATGAACCGAGTGTTGTACCCAGGAACCTTCGACCCGATTACCAAAGGCCATGGCGATCTGGTCGAACGCGCCTCTCGCTTGTTCGACCATGTGATCATCGCGGTCGCGGCCAGCCCCAAGAAAAACCCGCTGTTTCCCCTGGAACAGCGCGTGGAGCTGGCGCGTGAGGTCACCAGGCACCTGCCTAACGTAGAAGTGGTAGGTTTTTCGACGCTGCTGGCGCACTTCGCCAAAGAGCAGAACGCCAATGTGTTCCTGCGCGGCCTGCGTGCGGTATCGGACTTCGAATACGAATTCCAACTGGCCAACATGAACCGTCAACTGGCGCCGGACGTTGAGAGCCTGTTTCTCACGCCGTCGGAACGTTATTCGTTCATTTCCTCGACGTTGGTTCGTGAAATCGCCGCTTTGGGCGGAGATATCACCAAGTTCGTGCATCCAGCCGTGGCCGACGCGCTGACCCTACGCTTCAAGAAGTAAGACCACTCTATCGGCGCCTGCTCGCACTGCAGGCGCCAATGCGGCACAATTGCGCGCATTAGTTTTCAGATGCCTTGGCCGAGCGCCCTGGCAGGAGTTTCCATGTCCCTGATCATCACCGACGATTGCATCAATTGCGACGTCTGCGAACCCGAGTGCCCGAACGCTGCGATTTCCCAAGGTGAGGAGATCTACGTAATCGACCCGAACCTGTGTACCCAGTGCGTCGGCCACTATGACGAGCCCCAGTGCCAGCAGGTGTGCCCGGTGGATTGCATTCCGCTGGATGAGGCGCGTCCGGAGACGGAAGAGCAATTGATGGAGAAGTACCGGAAGATTACCGGTAAGGCCTGAAGATCTTAAATGCCTGTTAAGGTCTCATCGGGGGCTTGCCCCCGATGGCTATATCAGCCTTCACACATCCATTAGCTCTGACACTTGGGGCAAAACACACTCGCCCGCTGCCCCAGCACCACATTGCGCAGCTCAGTCCCGCATACTTTGCACGCCTCGCCACCCCGGCCGTAGACGAACAACTCCTGCTGGAAATACCCCGGCTGCCCGTCGCCACCGATAAAGTCGCGCAACGTGGTGCCACCCCGTTCGATGGCGGCCGCCAGCACGCGCTTGATCTCAATCGCCAGCTTCAAATACCGCGCCCGCGAAATCCCCCCCGCCTCACGACGCGGATCAATCCCCGCGGCAAACAGCGCTTCTGTCGCGTAGATATTGCCCACGCCCACCACGACCGCGTTGTCCATGATGAACGGCTTGATCGCCATCGACCGCTTGCGGGACAGCTGGAACAGGCGCTCGCCATCAAACAGGTCGGTCAACGGCTCCGGCCCCAGGCGGATCAACAGCTCATGGTTGTGCGGATCCTGGCTCCAGAGCATCGCGCCAAAGCGCCGTGGGTCGGTGTAACGCAGGGCCATGCCCGACTCCAGCTCGATATCCACATGCTCATGCTTGGCCGCCGGCATACCGACTTCCACCAGGCGCAAATTGCCCGACATGCCCAAGTGACTGATCAAAGTGCCCACCTCGGCATTGATCAACAGGTACTTGGCACGCCGCTCCACCAGTACGATGCGCTGCCCGGACAGGCGCACATCCAGATCTTCCGGGATCGGCCAGCGCAGGCGCCGCTCACGTACGACGACGCGGCTGACGCGCTGGCCTTCCAGGTGCGGCGCAATCCCGCGGCGGGTGGTTTCGACTTCGGGTAACTCGGGCATGCGTACCTCTTGAAGGAAGGGTCAGTGTGCGCCCAGTTCGCGGATCGACAACTTCATGCTCTCAAAGTCGTAATCCGACAGGCCCACGTAATCCAGCACCAGAGGGCCGACGGTTTCCCACTCGTGATCGACCGCCTGGTTGCCCAACACTCGATAGGACGAGCAGATGTGCTCGGCCATCTTCAGGATCGCCAACAGGTTTTTCAGCTGGGGATTGCGCGAGGACTCATCGCTGAAAACCGCCAGGGCGTTGTGGTGGTTGGCGATGGCGTCGGTCACATGCTCCGGCAGGCGCCAGGACTTGGCCGTGTAGTAACCGACCACGGCGTGGTTGGTGTTGAAGGCATTGTTTTCAGTGTCGACCACGCGGCAGTCCTGGCCGGCATTGGCGTAAGCCTCTTCCAGCACCGCCATGTAGTCGGGGAAACGCTTGAGCATCAACGGCACACCACAATCGTGGAACAACCCCAGGGCGTAGGCCTCGTCCACTGCCTGGGAGCCCGTGCGCTTGGCCAGCGTAAGGCAGGTCATGGCCACATCCTGGGCCGTGTCCCAGAAGCGGTTGAGGGTGACGATGGTGTCGTCGCTCATCTCGCCCTTGATCGACAAGGCATTGATCAGGTTGATGATCGAACGGCTGCCCAGCAGGTTCACCGCACGCTGGATCGAGGCGATCTTGTTGCTCAGCCCGTAATACGACGAGTTGACGATCTTGAGCAACGCGCCGGACAAGCCGGGATCCTGGGAGATCAACCGCGCGATCACTTCCAGATCCGGGTCGGGCATGTACTGCTCCATCTGCAAATCCACCATGATTTGCGGCTGAGGCGGCACGCTGATGCCCTGCAGGGCCTGTTGGATCTGTTCGGCTGAAAGCTCTTGGGACATAAGTACACACTCTGGGCTAGGCGAGGATTCTACCCCCTAAGCAGACATGGCCGACACCCACAACCCAAACTGAAACCCGACCAAATGTGGGAGGGGTTTGCCCCCCGACAGCATCAGCGCCGTACGTCAGATACACCGCGCCGCCTGCATCGCAGGCAAGCCAGCTCCCACATGAATCGGTGCGCAAGAGGTATACTCCCGCTCTTTTTTCCGGAGCGACGTCATGTCCCTGCCAAGCCTGCGTCTCAAAGCCAACGCCGATCGTCGTTTGCGCAACGGCCACCTGTGGGTCTACAGCAACGAAATCGATGTGGCTGCCACACCTCTTCACGGCTTCCAGGCAGGCGACCAGGCAATCCTGGAAGCGGCCGGCGGCAAGACCCTGGGCATCGTGGCCATGAGCCCGAACAACCTGATCTGCGCCCGCCTGCTGTCGCGCGACATCAAGTTGCCGCTGGACAAGTCGCTGCTGGTGCACCGCATCAACGTTGCCCTGTCCCTGCGTGATCGCCTGTTCGACAAGCCGTTCTACCGCCTGGTCTACGGCGATTCCGACCTGCTGCCGGGCCTGGTGGTCGACCGTTTCGGCGACATCCTGGTGGTACAGATCGCCTCGGCGACCATGGAAGCCCACAAGGAAGACGTGATCGCTGCACTGACCCAAGTGCTCAAGCCGAGCGGCATCCTGTTCAAGAACGACTCCGCCGCACGCGACGCCGAAGGCCTCAACCGCTACGTCGAAACCGTATTCGGCCTGGTGCCGGAGTGGGTTGCGCTGGAAGAGAACGGCGTGAAATTCGAAGCCCCGGTGATCCAGGGCCAGAAAACCGGCTGGTTCTACGACCACCGCATGAACCGCGCGCGCCTGGCACCGTATGCCAAAGGCAAACGCGTACTCGACCTGTACAGCTACATCGGCGGCTGGGGCGTGCAAGCCGCGGCCTTCGGCGCCAGTGAAGTGTTCTGCGTCGATGCCTCCGCCTTCGCCCTCGACGGCGTGGAGCGCAACGCTGCGCTGAACGGCGTTGCCGAGAAGATGACCTGCATCGAAGGCGACGTGTTTGAAGCGTTGAAAGAGCTGAAAGCCAGTGAAGAGCGCTTCGACGTAATCGTCGCCGACCCACCGGCCTTCATCAAACGCAAAAAAGACATGAAAAACGGCGAAGGCGCCTACCGCCGCCTCAACGAGCAAGCCATGCGCCTGCTCAGCAAGGACGGCATCCTGGTCAGCGCGTCGTGCTCCATGCACCTGCCGGAAGACGACCTGCAAAACATCCTGCTGACCAGCGCCCGTCACCTGGATCGCAATATCCAGATGCTCGAACGCGGCGGCCAGGGTCCGGATCATCCGGTGCACCCGGCGATTGTCGAGACGCGCTATATCAAGAGCATTACGTGCCGGTTGTTGCCAAACAGCTAAAGCCATGCACAGATAAAAATGTGGGAGGGGGCTTGCCCCCGATAGCGGTGGATCAGTCAGCAAATCTATTGCCTGACACTCTGCTATCGGGGGCAAGCCCCCTCCCACATTTAGACCGGAGCCTATTTCTTACAGCTGCAAGCCACGTTAAACCAGGAAGCCTCCCACAGTCGTTTTGATTGAATTCCACTTTTCGCAGACTAGTATCGGTTTCTGGTTTTACTCCGGAAAACAACAACAATGTCTGGAACCACCCTCTCCCGCTTTATCCTGATCACCTGCATCTCCCTGATCAGCTTCTTCCCGATCAATATCCTGCTGCCCTCTTTCCCAGCCCTGGCGACAAGGTTCGACACGCCTAGCGCAGACATCGCACTGTCCATCAGCCTGTTCACCCTGGTGTTTTCGATCTCCCAACTGGTCGCGGGTCCGCTGTCGGATAAATGGGGGCGCAAGGAAGTCCTGCTCGGCTGCATCACCTTGTCGATCCTCGGTGCAATAGGTTGCGCACTGGCCCCGGATTACCTGAGCTTCCTGCTGTTTCGCGGCGTGCAGGCCATGGGTTGCGGGTTCTTCGTATTAGCCCACGCGCTGGTGGAAGATCTGTTCGACGAGCAGGACCGTGCCCGCATACGCCTCTATTACATGACCTTGAGCGGCTCATTCGTTGCACTGTCGCCGCTGATCGGCTCCTGGCTGCAAACCACCTTCGACTGGCAGGGCAGCTTCTATGGCTTTGCCCTGATGGCGTTGGGCATGTTGATTCACGCGCTCTGCGTCCTGCCGTCCAAGTCTGCCAGCCCGCATCACGCGTCCGTATCGATCATCAACACGCTGAAAGCCGTGGCCCGCAACCGCGATTTCCTGCGGTATTGGTGGATAGCCGCACTGGTATTCGCCTGTTATTTCGCGCTGATCAGCGTGACGCCGCTGATTTTCATGGATGCGCTGAAACTCTCCGAATACCACTACGCGCTGGTGCTGATGGTGTACGGCGTGGCGTATCTGCTGGGCGGCGTTGCCGCATCGTTTTTGCAGAAACGCATTTCGCTGTCTCGACAAATCAACATCGGCCTCGGACTGCTGCTCGTTGCGGGTGTGCTGCTGACTCTGATCGTCAGCTACCGGGCCATCAACACACTGAGCCTGTTGATCCCGATGCTGATCAGCGCCCTGGCCGTCACCCTGGTCCGCCCCGCCGCCATTTCTGCGGCGATGCTGCTGTTCTCCAGTCGCGCGGGCACAGCGGCGTCGGCGGGCAACAGCATCATGTTCCTCACCGCCGCCGTGAGCAGCGCGGCGCTGGCCCAGACGGGCGATCACCTGCTGTTGACCATCGCCCTCAGCTTCATTGTCCTCAGCCTGTGGGGGTGGGTGACCAACCGCCGAACCGGGCGCGCTTAAGGCTGCCGAATCACCGGACTGAGCAACATGTCGCTGGACTGCAATTGCAGATAGCGCGGCTTGACCAAGGAAACCTTGCCTTCGCGGATGTCGTGGATCAGCGTTTCAGTGTCGACGTAACCGTCCGGCAGTTGCGTCCACAGCAGCGGGCCGCGGTCGTCCCATTCGCCCTGCTCGTCCAGTACGAAAATACGCGGCGGCTTGAAGTCATGACGATAGCTGGTGCGGGGTATCGCCAGCACTTCAGGCTGGCCATCCCTGTCGAGATCGACCGCCCACAGCACACAGCCAGGCGCGCAAGGCGCATCGGTGTCCAGGCTGAGTTCGGCAAACTGTTCGCTGCCTTTGGGTGCCGGGCCGATCCATTCCAGTTCGGGTTTGGGCCGCTCGGCCCGTTCCTTGGCATAACGTTCAGTGAAACTCAGTGCCGTGTCGTCCATTCGTTCACGCAAGGCGCGGCGCGAATCCGGGTCCAGAATGCGCTCCTGATCCAGGTCGACCTGCAACTTCGCATACGCCTCCTCGCCCGCCTTCTCCAAGCCAAACCGCAGGTAGTGCGCATCGAACGCTTCAGCCTTGGTGCGCCCGTCAAGCAAACGCCGGACCTGATCGTTGACGCTCAGGCGCACCGGATCGAGGATCGGCGTGTTGATCAACACCACCAGCCCACAGAACAACAACGCCAGGGCCGGGTTGGTAATACGCAAGTTGCCCAGCCAGACCGGCGAGCGCAAGGCCACCGCCCATACTGCCGCAAGGCCATACAGGCCACACAGCAGCGCCGCCGCCAGGGCGACGAAGCGTTGCGGCGACAGGGCGTACTGCTCGACCCGCAGCCAACTTGAGTAAAACGCCAACGCGGACAGGATCGGCAGGCATAGCAGGCTCAACTCGATAAAGTACGTCAGCCACTTAGGATACGGCCGGGCTTGGACGCCCTCCTGAAACACGCCGTTGAGCAAGAACAACTGCACGCCAGCCAGCACCAACAAGATCGGTGTGGAATAGCCCGTGGCCCAGATCCGCTCCAGACCGGTGAACGGCAAGGTCAGGGTAAACAGCACACTGATCAGTGCGATCAACGGCAACAACAACCCACACGCGCTGAACAGCATGCCGCGCATCTGGCCGATGATTTTCTCGCTGCGCCCGCCCAAGTACATGCCCAAGGCGAATACCAGCGGCAGGCTGATACACAGGAATAACTGGCTCCAGAAGTGGTGCTCGAAGAACTCGATACCCAGCATCAGGAACAGTCGGCCCCATAGCTTGAGCAACAACATGAACACACCCACCAGAATCAGGGCGTACAGCACGATAAACACACTGTTCCAGGCTTGTTGGAACAGATCTTCATAGCGCCAGCGCTGCCCTTTTACAGCGGGCCAGGCAAACAGAAACGTCGCACAGACGTAACTCAACACCACCACGCTGATGAACCAGGAGTTGATCATCCAACGGTTATTGCCGACATGGTCCAGGCCATAGCACACCCAGAACGTCATGCCGCCCATCAACAGGGTGAACGCCAGCGTAGGCAACAAGGAGCGCCACTGTCGGGCTTTTTCCCCCAACAGCTGCAAGGTGGTGCCACCCACCAACACCACGGTGTAGGTGACAAAAAACAGCGTCTCGCTCAAGCGATAGAGCTGGTCGGAGAAATAGAAGACGATTCCCTGGATCAGGCCGATCAGCAGGTAGAACCCAAGAAAACGATGGATACCGGGCATTCCAATTCCTTTGGAGTGGGGGGAGGGCAAAGGGCCGCTAGTCTAAACAAAGACTTCGGCCCTGAATATTGCCCCGTTCCCTCCAGCCGCCAGCGGTGTAGAATCGGCCCTATTCATCGCCAGTCATCCCCCGGCGGGTTTATGAGCTCAAGGCCAAGGCGCACGGCGATCCCGTCACGTTTGCGGCAACTTCCGGACACCAGTGCCATTTTTTCGGGTGTTCCAGACGTCAACAGAAGCTCACTCCCCAGTAGTACCTGATTAGTAGTTACCTGATTAGCCGCCCGGAGTGCTCCATGCCAGATTACCGCTCGAAAACATCCACCCACGGCCGCAACATGGCCGGCGCGCGCGCACTGTGGCGTGCCACGGGGATGAAAGATGACGACTTCAAGAAGCCGATCATCGCGATTGCCAACTCGTTCACCCAGTTCGTACCGGGCCACGTCCACCTCAAGGACCTGGGCCAACTGGTCGCCCGCGAGATCGAACGCGCTGGCGGCGTGGCCAAGGAATTCAACACCATCGCCGTGGACGACGGCATCGCCATGGGCCATGACGGCATGCTGTATTCGCTGCCGAGCCGCGAGATCATCGCCGACTCCGTGGAATACATGGTCAACGCCCACTGCGCCGATGCCATCGTGTGCATCTCCAACTGCGACAAGATCACCCCCGGCATGCTGATGGCCTCCTTGCGCCTGAACATCCCGGTGATCTTCGTCTCCGGCGGCCCGATGGAAGCCGGCAAGACCAAACTCGCCTCCCACGGCCTCGACCTGGTTGACGCCATGGTCATCGCCGCCGATTCCAGCGCTTCTGACGAGAAGGTCGCGGAATACGAGCGCAGCGCTTGCCCGACGTGCGGCTCGTGCTCCGGCATGTTCACCGCCAACTCGATGAACTGCCTGGTGGAAGCCCTGGGCCTGGCCTTGCCGGGCAACGGATCGACACTGGCGACCCACAGCGACCGCGAGCAGCTGTTCCTGCAGGCCGGCCGCACTATCGTCGAGCTGTGCAAGCGTTATTACACCGAGAACGATGACTCGGTACTGCCGCGCAACATCGCCAACTTCAAGGCGTTCGAAAACGCCATGACCCTGGACATCGCCATGGGCGGTTCCACCAACACCATCCTGCACTTGCTGGCCGCCGCCCAGGAAGCCGAGATCGACTTCGACCTGCGCGACATCGACCGTCTGTCCCGTCACGTGCCGCAACTGTGCAAAGTCGCGCCGAACATCCAGAAGTACCACATGGAAGACGTGCACCGCGCCGGCGGGATCTTCTCGATCCTGGGCTCCCTGGCACGTGGCGGCCTGCTGCACACCGACCTGCCGACGGTGCACAGCAAGTCCCTGGCCGAAGGCATCGCCAAATGGGACATCACCCAGACTGACGACGAAGCCGTGCACACCTTCTTCAAGGCCGGCCCGGCGGGCATCCCGACCCAGACTGCGTTCAGCCAGTCGACCCGTTGGGACACCCTCGACGACGACCGTGAAAACGGCTGCATCCGCAGTGTCGAGCACGCCTACTCGCAAGAAGGCGGCCTGGCCGTGCTGTACGGCAACATCGCCCTCGACGGCTGCGTGGTCAAAACCGCCGGTGTGGATGAATCCATCCACGTCTTCGAAGGTCGCGCCAAGATCTACGAAAGCCAGGACAGCTCGGTACGCGGCATCCTCGCCGACGAAGTGAAAGAAGGCGACATCGTGATCATCCGCTACGAAGGCCCGAAAGGCGGCCCGGGCATGCAGGAGATGCTGTATCCGACGTCGTACCTCAAGTCCAAAGGCCTGGGCAAAGCCTGCGCCCTGCTGACCGACGGCCGCTTCTCCGGCGGCACCTCGGGCCTGTCCATCGGCCATGCTTCGCCGGAAGCTGCTGCGGGCGGCGCGATTGGCCTGGTGCAGGATGGCGACAAGGTGCTGATCGACATTCCGAACCGCTCGATCAACCTGTTGATCAGCGACGAAGAACTGGCGGCACGCCGGGTCGAGCAGGACAAGAAAGGTTGGAAGCCGGTTGAGAAGCGTCCACGTAAAGTCACTACCGCATTGAAGGCCTACGCATTGTTGGCCACCAGCGCCGACAAAGGTGCGGTACGCAACAAAGCCATGCTCGACGGCCTGTAAGCTTCGCGCATAAAAAAGCCCCGCCAGGTGCGGGGCTTTTTTTGCCTGGAGAAAATCCCCCAAAACAATGAAGATCAAATGTGGGAGCTGGCTTGCCTGCGATTGCATCACCTCGGAGTACATGAAGTACCGAGGTGCCTGCATCGCAGGCAAGCCAGCTCCCACAGTGACTGCACTTCGACTTAAGGCTCTTTACTGAATCTCCTCCGGCTTGACGATCACCCAGTTCTTGTCCGCCGTCACCGGCAACCCTTCCTTGGCCTGCGCCGCCGCGTGCTTGGCCATCATGCCGTTGAGTTGGGTCATGTATTTGTCCTTGCGGTTGATCCACAGGTGCACGCCGCCCTTGGCCACATCCACATCGTGGAACAGCATGTAGCCGTCGCTGGTCGGTGTGTCGCCGCCGACGATCACCGGTTTTTTCCATTCGTCGATGTAGGTGAGGATCGCCGCGTGTTTGCCGGCCATCCAGGTTGCCGGGGTCCACAGGTACGGCGTGAGTTCCAGGCCAAGGTTGGCCTTCTCGTCATACTTGCCGGCGGTGATCTGTTTGCGCGCCGTGGTCAGCTCGCCGGTCTTGCGGTCCTTGAGCAGCGTGCTCACGCCGATGACGTTTTCGGGTTTGACGTTGTAGCCGTACTTCGGATCCGCCGCGACCATGCGCACCAGTTCCTCGGAAGCGGCGGTCATCACGTACACCTCGATGCCGTTTTCCATCAGCTTGTTGTACAACTCGGTCTGGCCGGTAAAGACTTTCGGCGGCTGCACCTCGGACTTCTTCACCACATCGCCTTCGAAATAGCTGACCGGCACGGGCTTGCCGGACGCCATCAGCTCATCCACCTGGACCTTGAGTTCCTTGAGGGTGAAGCCGGAAAACACCTGGGCAACCCACGGGTAGCAGACCATGTCGTCCACTTCGCACAGGCGATAGTAGTAACTGAACAGACTTTCCTTATGGTCGGCGGTGTCTTTGAACGGCATAAGCTTGAGCGAAGGATCGAGGCTGTCGCGGGTGATCAGGCCCTTGTTTTCCATGTAGGGCAGCAAGGACTCTTCAAGGTCGTAGCGGTAGCTGGTGTTGTCCATGTCGAACACCGCGTAGTTACCCTTGTTGGCGTTGGCGGCGATCATGTCGTTCAGTTGCTTGGCGGCAGGCGCGGGCCAGTGTTTCAACTCGGTGGCGGCAAACGCCTGGCTGGCGAGTCCCAGGCACAGTGCGGCGGATACCAGTAGTTTCGGCGCGAGCTTCATCGGCGTTGTCTCCCTGAGTGAAAGACATCGACGCTAACAAATCCACGTGACAGTTCCCATGTTGAGCACGACTGCGCACGTCCTGATCCCGCCAGCGGCATACACCTGAGCGTCAACGGCTTATTCCAAAAACGACAGTTGCCATTCCATATCGGTATTAAATCAATAAATATCAAGCTGTTAGGCTTTCCGGTTCGCAATCGCAGGCTCTCGCGATTGGCTGCCTTCTCAACGGAGCTTCAATGAATCTGCCCCTGATTCTCAACTTACTGGTGTTCGTGGCCCTGCTGTTGGGCCTGGCACAAACCCGCCGCACGAACTGGAGCCTCGCCAAGAAGGTCCTGTTCGCTCTGGTACTGGGCGTGGCGTTCGGTGTGGCGCTGCACAGCATTTACGGTGCCGGCAACCCGGTGCTCAAGGCCTCCATCGGCTGGTTTGACCTGGTCGGCAACGGCTACGTGCAATTGCTGCAAATGATCGTGATCCCGCTGGTATTTGCCTCGATCCTCAGCGCTGTGGCGCGTCTGCATAACGCGGCGTCCCTGGGCAAGATCAGCTTCCTGACCATCGGCACGCTGCTGTTCACCACCGCGATTGCGGCGCTGATCGGTATCGGCCTGACCAACCTGTTCGGCCTCACCGCCGATGGCCTGGTGGCCGGCACCCAGGAAATGGCGCGCCTGCAAGTGATCCAGAGTGATTACGCGGGCAAGGTCGCCGACCTGAACATCCCGCAACTGCTGCTCTCGTTCGTGCCGTCGAACCCGTTCGCCGATCTGGCCCGGGCCAAGCCGACGTCGATCATCAGCGTGGTGATTTTCGCTGCATTCCTGGGGGTCGCCGCGCTGCAACTGCTCAAGGATGACGTGGAAAAAGGCCAGAAAGTGCTCAACGCCATCGACACCCTGCAAGCCTGGGTGATGCGCCTGGTGCGCCTGGTGATGAAGCTGACGCCGTACGGCGTATTGGCGCTGATGACCAAGGTGGTCGCCGGTTCCAACCTGCAAGACATCATCAAGCTCGGCAGTTTTGTGCTGGTGTCGTACCTGGCCCTGGGCTTGATGTTCGTGGTGCATGGCCTGCTGCTGTCGCTGGCCGGGATCAACCCGCTGCGGTTTTTCCGCAAGGTCTGGCCGGTGCTGACCTTCGCCTTCACCAGCCGCTCCAGCGCAGCAGCCATCCCGCTGAGCATTGAGGCGCAGACCCGCCGCCTGGGCATCCCGCAATCCATCGCCGGGTTCGCCGCCTCGTTTGGCGCGACCATCGGCCAGAACGGTTGTGCCGGTCTTTATCCTGCGATGTTGGCGGTGATGGTAGCGCCGACCGTGGGCATCAACCCGCTGGACCCGTTGTGGATTGCGACCCTGGTGGCGATTGTGACCCTGAGTTCGGCCGGTGTGGCGGGCGTGGGCGGCGGAGCGACCTTTGCCGCGCTGATCGTGCTGCCGGCCATGGGCTTGCCGGTATCACTGGTGGCGCTGCTGATTTCCGTTGAACCGCTGATCGACATGGGCCGTACGGCGCTGAACGTGAACGGCTCGATGACGGCGGGCGCGATTACGAGCCAGATCATGGGGCAGACGGATAAAACGCTGTTGAATGCCGATGAGCATGGGGAATTGGCGCAGGCCTGATAGACCGCTATCGGGGGCCCCCTCCCACATTTGGAATGCATTTCAATGTGGGAGGGGGCTTGCCCCCGATGCTTTCAGGCCCTCTCCCACACCTCAAAGTTGTAAGCCGGCTTATCCCCTTCAGGCGGATTCTCCAGATTTGAAACCAGCTTCCACTGGCTCATATCAAACGCCGGAAACCACGCATCGCCCTCAGGGCTCAGCGCCACCCGCGTCAGATACAGGCGATCCGCCTGCTCCAGCCCCTGCGCATACAACTGCGCACCGCCGATCAGCATCAGCTCATCCACGCCCTGCTCCAGCGCCCAGGCTTCAGCCCGCGCTACGGCGGCATCGAGTGACGGAAAAACTTCCGCACCTTCCAGCGCCAGGTCGGTCTGACGGCTAACCACCAGGTTCAAGCGCCCCGGCAACGGTCGGCCCAGGGAATCCCAGGTCTTGCGCCCCATGATGATCGGCTTGCCCAGGGTGGTGGCCTTGAAATATTTGAAATCCCCCGGCAAATGCCAGGGCATGCTGTTGTCGACGCCGATCACACGGTTTTCACCGAGGGCTGCGATCAGGCTTAAAGGGAGAGTTTTTTTCATGGCGACGAGAATACCAGAGCCCCGAGCCAGGGGTTATGCTCCAGGCTCACAAACACAACAGGACTACGCGTGACTCCACTGCACACACTTTGGCTGACAGAAACCGTGCGTCTGCGCGAAGAACACGCAGGCCCGCTGGAAGACCTGGAAGCCAACCGCCTGGCCCGCACGGCCGGGGGCGACCTGCCGACACGTATCCAGCAGCGCGCCTTGCACCTGGCCGAACGCGATGGGCTAGCGGCGGCCCTCACCCGCTGGCTGCAAGGTGCGCGTCTGGCGCTGGTGCTGCTGGCAATCGTCGCGGTCATCAGCGGCGCAGGGCTGGCGTTTGCTGCACTGGGCAACGGCCTGACCCCGGTGAATGTGTTCTGGGCCCTGGGCAGCCTGCTTGGCTTGAACCTGATCCTGCTGATCAGTTGGGCGTTAGGCCTGCTGTTTGCCGGTGAGCACAGTGCCAGCCTCGGGCGACTATGGTTGTGGCTCAGCGAAAAATTCGCCCGTGATGCCAAAGCCGCCCAACTGGCGCCAGCACTGTTACTGCTACTGCAACGGCAGAAACTCAATCGCTGGGCCGTAGGCGTGCTGGTCAACAGTCTATGGTTGCTGGCGTTGCTCAGCGCCATGGTGATTCTGCTTACCCTACTCGCTACCCGCCGCTACGGCTTCGTGTGGGAAACCACCATTCTCGGTGCCGACACCTTCGTCGCCGTCACCCAGGCAATCGGCACCTTGCCTGCTCTGTTGGGCTTCAATGTGCCGACCGTCGAGATGATCCGCGCCAGCGGCGACTCCGCCCTGAATATCGAAAGCGCCCGCCAAGCCTGGGCCGCCTGGCTGGTCGGCGTGCTGCTGGTGTATGGCCTGCTGCCCCGCCTGATCCTCGCATTGCTGTGCCTGTGGCGCTGGAAACGCGGGCGCACCGCCCTGCGCCTGGACCTCAACCTGCCAGGCTACAGCCAACTGCGCGAACGCCTGATGCCCAGCAGCGAACGCCTCGGCGTCAACGACGCCGCGCCCGAACAATTGCACCACGTCACCGGTGGCGTCAGTGAACTGGAAAGCGACGGCGCCCTGCTGGTGGCCATCGAACTGGACGACCAGCACCCCTGGCCGCCCAAGCTGCCGGCCCAGGTGAAAAACGCCGGCATCCTCGATAGCCGTGAGTCGCGAAACAAGCTGCTGGAACAGCTCACCCGCTTCCCGCCCGCACGCCTGGCCATCGCCTGCGACCCGCGCCGTTCGCCGGATCGCGGCAGCCTGGCGCTGATCGCCGAACTCGCGCGCAGCGCCACCGCCACCCGCGTCTGGTTGCTGCAAGCACCGCCGGGCCAGGCGCTGGATGCCGAACGCCTTGGCGATTGGCACACCGCGTTGCAACAGCTGGAGCTGCCCTTCGCCGACTGCGCGCCGCTGAACTGGCTGGAGACCGGTCATGACTAAACCGCTGAAACTCGCCGTAGTCGGCCACACCAATGTCGGCAAGACCTCGTTGCTGCGCACCCTCACGCGTGATGTTGGCTTCGGTGAAGTCTCCCATCGCCCCAGCACGACACGGCATGTGGAAGGCGCACGCCTGTCGGTGGACGGCGAAGCCTTGCTGGAGCTGTACGACACACCCGGCCTGGAAGACGCCATCGCGCTGCTCGATTACCTGGAACGCCTGGATCGCCCCGGCGAACGCCTCGATGGGCCGGCCCGCCTGACGCGCTTCCTGGAAGGCAGCGAAGCGCGCCAGCGTTTCGAACAGGAAGCCAAGGTGCTGCGCCAACTGCTGGCCTCCGATGCCGGCTTGTATGTGATCGACGCCCGCGAGCCGGTGCTGGCCAAGTACCGCGACGAGCTACAAGTGCTGGCCAGTTGCGGCAAGCCGTTGCTGCCCGTGCTCAATTTCGTCAGCAGCAGCGAGCACCGCGAGCCAGACTGGCGCGAAGCCCTGGCCCGCCTTGGCCTGCATGCGCTGGTGCGTTTTGACAGTGTCGCGCCGCCGGAAGACGGCGAGCGTCGTCTGTATGAAAGCCTGGCCCTGCTGCTGGAAAACGCACGGCCGCAATTGGAACGGCTGATCCTGGATCAGCAAGCCCAACGCCAGGCCCGCCAGCAAAGCGCCGCTCGTTTGATCGCCGAATTATTGATCGATTGCGCCGCGTGCCGGCGCAGCGTGGTCACCGAAGATGAGCAGCAAGCCATCGGCGAATTGCGCAAGGCCGTGCGCCAGCGCGAACAAAAATGCGTGGAAGCCCTGCTCAAACTGTTTGGTTTCCGCCCACAAGATGCAGCCGCCAGCGACTTGCCGTTGCTCGACGGGCGCTGGGGCGATGACCTGTTCAATCCGGAAACCCTCAAGCAACTCGGCGTGCGCGTCGGTGGCGGGATCGCTGCCGGTGCGGCGGCGGGTGCCGGGGTGGATCTGCTGGTCGGCGGGCTGACACTGGGCGCCGCCGCCCTGGCCGGCGCCATCGCCGGCGGCGCGCTGCAAACCGCGCGCAGCTATGGCAGTCGCCTGCTGGGCAAGATCAAGGGCCACCGCGAGTTGACCGTCGACGACAGCGTGCTGCGCCTGCTGGCCCTGCGCCAACGCCAGCTACTCAAGGCGCTGGACCTGCGCGGCCATGCGGCGATGCACAGCATCAAGGTCGACACGCCCCAGGACAAAACCTGGCGCGAAGGCAAGTTGCCGGACGCGCTGCACAAAGCCCGCGCCCACCCGCAATGGTCGTCGCTCAACCCCAACGCCAGGCTGAGCCAGGCCGAGCGCCAGGAGCAGGTCGAAGCCTTGGCTCAGCGGTTGGACGAATCCTGATCAACCAGTAGCTGCAGGGCCTTGGCTTTGAGCACCTCAAGGTCCAGCAGCGCTACATGCATCTCCTTGGCCTGCTCGTCCCAGTGGCGCATGCGCACACTAACTGCGCACAACGGGTCTTGCTCAAAGGCTTGGGCTTCCTCGGCGGTCATCACGCCACCCTGGTAGGCCAAGGTACGACGGCTGGCTTCGCTCAGGCGCGCGTAGTAGTCCGGCTGGCTGAAGGTCAGGTAGCGCTTGGCCTGCACGTGATACTCCACCAACGTGGCCATGCGCTCGCTGAACCCCGCCCGACGCAAATAATCCGCCCCCAGCCGTTCATGGCTGACCACGCCATAACCCCCCATGTTTTCCTCGCCCTGGCCGCAGAGATGCCCGATGTCGTGGAAAAACGCCGCCAGCACCACTTCATCATCAAAGCCTTCGGCCATGGCGAGTTGAGCGGCCTGGGACATGTGCTCTATCTGCGACACCGGCTCGCCGATGTAATCCGCCGCGCCGTACCGCTCATACAAGCCGAAGACCTCGCCGATCACCTGTTCCCGGCTCATCACGCCGGCCCCCATAACGTGCGGATATTGCGCTCGGCCATTGCCGGCCCCACGCTCATGCCCACACCGGTGTGCATCAACGCTGCACTCACGCCTGGTGCCACGCGCAGGAATGAAAACGGCCCCGGCCCCCGCGAGCCGTACACACCCTGCCAACGCTCCACCACTTGGAGCTTGCAACCGAGGGTCTGCTCGGCCAATTCGATCATCCAGTCATCGACCTGTTCGGCGTTGAACGGTGACGCATCGCTGCCGTAGTCGTGGGAATCACCGATGATCAGTTCGCCATGAGGCGTCGGGCTGATCAGCAGGTGAATACCGTGCTCATGCAGGTAAGGGGCTTCGCGCAGGATTTGTGCCTGGACTGGCGCGGCTTCGGGCAAGTCGGCGAAAGCGCCGTAATGCACGCAGCTCAAACCGGTGAGCAAGGCGTGTTGCAGGTTCAGATTCACCGCCGGCCGCGCACGGAGCATTTGCAGGCGGCAGATGCTCGGGTTGAGTTCGGCGATCGATTCGGCCAGCAGGGTTTGGTAATCGTGGCCGGAGCAGACGATGATCTGCTCGCCGCGAAAGCTCCCCGCCGTGCTGTGCAGGTGGCCTGGCTCTACATCGCGCACCAGGGTTGAAAAGTGAAACTCCACTTTCAATTCCTGAGCCAGGTAGTTGATCAGCGCCGGGATCGCCTCGCGGGAATACAGCTGCTGATCGTCCTTGCCGTGCAGCGCGGCGCGGTGATGGCGAAACTGGCCGCCATACAGGTCCTTCATCGCCGCGCCTTGCAGCAGTTCGACGTTGTAGCCGTGCTCTTGGGCGCGACCGGCGCAGAAGGCTTCCAACAAGTGCTCTTCGGCTTCGGTGCGGGCAAACAGGTACGAGCCATTGCGCTTGAGTTGCAGGCCGGCAACTTGTGCCCAGTGACCCCAGATCTCGCGGCTTTCCCGCGCCAGGTCGAGCATCGGGCCCGGTGGTTGGCCGGTGACCAGCGCCTGGCCGAAGTTGCGCACCGAAGCGCCCAACGGCGTGGCGCTGCGCTCGAACACCTTGACCTTGAGGCCGCGCTTGGCGGCCGCATAGGCGTGGGACAGGCCGAGGATGCCGGCGCCGATGATCAGTAGTTGTGTCATGAAGTGATGTCCTGTTTTCAAGGCCGCCATCGGGGGCAAGTCGAATCGTCGCACCGCCCCTCCCACATTTGATCTGGTGGGAGGGGGCTTGCCCCCGATGAGGCCATCAGCCCTAACGAAAACTTACTGAGCAGCCACCTTCTCCGACTTCCCGTCATACCGCTTGCGCCATTCCGTCAGGATGCTGTCGCGGTTCTTCGATGCCCAGCCAAAGTCATTCTTGATCAGACGCTGCTCATAGTCCGCCGGCAATTCGGTCTGCGGCTTGGCGATACCCGGCTGGGCGAGCACGGCGAAGTTGTCCTTGTACAACTCCATCGCCGCAGGGCTGGCGGAGAAATCGGCGAGTTTTTTCGCCGCATCGGCGTGGGCGCTGCCCTTGATCACGGCCGTGGCTTCGATGTCCCAGCCCAGGCCTTCTTTGGGCAGGATGATGTCCAGCGGCGCGCCCTGGCGCTTGAGCTGCACCGCCGGGTATTCAAACGAAATACCAATCGGGAATTCCCCCGAAGCGGCCAGCTTGCACGGCTTGGAACCGGAGTGAACGTACTGGCCGATGTTCTGGTGCAGGTCGTCCATGTACTGCCAGCCCTGCTTCTCGCCGAAGGTCTGCAGCCACGCGCTGACGTCCAGAAAGCCCGTGCCGGAAGACGCCGGGTTGGGCATGACGATCTTGCCCTTGTACTCGGGCTTGGTCAGGTCTTGCCAGCTCACTGGTTTGCTCAGGCCTTGTTTCTCGGCTTCGACGGTGTTGAAGCAAATCGTCGCGGCCCACACGTCCATGCCGACCCAGGCCGGTGGGTTGGCCGCGTCGCGGTAGTTCTTGCCGATCTTGTCCAGGTCCTTCGGCGCGTAGTTGTCCAGCATGCCCTGCTGATCGAGGATCGCCAGGCTGGAGGCCGCCAGGCCCCACACCACGTCGGCTTGCGGGCGGTCTTTCTCGGCCAGCAGCTTGGCGGTGATGATGCCGGTGGAGTCGCGGACCCACTTGATCTCAACGTCAGGGTTGGCTTGCTCGAAGGCCTTTTTGTAGGTTTTCAACTGCTCGGCTTCGAGGGCCGTGTACACGGTCAGCTCGGTCTTGGCGAAGGCATTCAGGCTGAATGCAGTGAGTACGGCAGCGACCAGCGCCAGGGGCTTGAACATGGAACACCTCCTTCAGGGATTATTGGCCGGGCGCGGTCTGGCGCCAGGCTTGGGAGCGGCGCAACGCGCCACGTGAGGCCCACGCCAGCAGCAGCGAGACGCTGGCCGAGGTGAACAGGATCAAGGTCGACATGGCCGCCGCGCCGCCCACGTTGCCGGCGTCGTCCATGTTCAGCACGGCGACGGCGGCGAGAATGGTGTCGGGGCTGTAGAGGAAGATCGCGGCGGACACAGTGGTCATCGCCGAGACAAACAGGTAGCGCACGATGTCCAGCAACGCCGGCAGGCAGATCGGCACCGTGACGCGCAGGTAATGACGGTACAGCGGCGCCTTGAGCGACAGCGCAGCGGCTTCAAACTCAGCGTCCAACTGGCGCAGCGCGGTGGTGGCAGTCATCTGTGCAGTGGTCAGATAGTGCGCAATGGTGCACACCACCAGCAGGGTCATGGAGCCGTAGAACACATGCAGCGGGTTGCCGTTGAGGTTGAAGAAAAACACGTAGCCCAGGCCCAGCACCAAGCCCGGCACGGCCATCGGCACAAAGCTGAGCAGGCGCAGCGCCAGGTTCAAACCCTTCTGGCCTTTGGTTTTTTCCATCAGGTAGGCGCCGGTGAAGATCAGCACACTGCCGATCAGTGCCGTGCACAGGGCCATGGCCAGGCTGTTGCGATAGGCCAGCCAGCCGCCACCCGCCGTGTCTTCAAACTGATAGTGATTGAGCGACAGCGACAGGTTGTACGGCCAGAATTTCACCAGCGAGGAATACACCGCCATGCCGAACACCAGCAGCAACACGGCGCAGATCAATAGGACGATGGCCAGGTAGCAGCCATCCCTTAGCCGTGATGGCGCCGGCTGGAACACCTGGGCGCGGCCGCTCATGGAATCGCCATGACGCCGGCGCAACCAGGCATCCACGCCAAAGCTGAACAGCGCCGGCAGCAACAGCACCATACCGATCAACGCGCCGCGTCCGAACTGTTGCTGGCCGACCACCGCTTTGTAGGCTTCCAGCGCCAGCACCTGATAATCACCGCCAACCACCACGGGCACACCGAAGTCGGTGATGGTCAGGGTGAACACCAGACATAACGCGGCGAACACCGCCTGGCGCGTAGCGGGCCAGGTGATGCTGCGAAATGCCCGGGCGGGGCTGGCGCCCATGCTGGAGGCCGCGTCGAACAGCCGCGCATCGGCCAAGGAGAGCGCCGACAGCAGAATCATCAGCGCATGTGGGAAGGTGTAGATCACCTCCCCCAGAACAATCCCCCAGAACCCGTAGATATTCTCCGAGAGCAGCCCGCGCAACATGCCCTGGTTGCCGAACAGGTAAACCAACGCAATCCCCGGCAGCATCGAAGGCGCCATCAGCGGCAGCAGCGACAGGCCACGCCAGATCGCTTTGCCCGGAATCAACGTGCGTTGCAGGGCGTAGGCAAACAGATAGGCCAGCGGTACGACAATCGCCGCAACGCTGAGAGAGACTTTCAGGCTATTGCCCAGCAGCCAATGGAAGTTGGCGCTGGTGAGCAATTCCCGCGCAGCCACCAGCCCGCCACCTTGCCCGGCCTCGCTGCTAAAGCCACGCCAGAAGATCGCCAGCAATGGCATCAACACCGCTAAGCCGAGTAAAAGCAGCCATAGCAGTTTGCCGCCGAGCACGAAGAAGCGGTCGCCGATTTCGGCACGGGATATCTGACGCGGCAGGGTCATAACAGCGGCCATCTCAGGCAAACACCTGCAGGCTGCGTGGTGGCAAGGCCACCCAGATATCCTGGGCGCCCAGGCGCGGCATGGCTTCGGGGGCCAGTTCGGCCAGCAGCGGATGGCCGGGCAACTGCTCCAGCTCAAAGCTCATGCGGCAGCGGTTGCCGAGAAAAGTGATCTCGCGGACCTTGGCCGGGAACAGGTTTTCCTCGTGCACTGGCGGATTGACGCTGATGGCTTCCGGGCGACAGAACAGGCGACCGGACCTGGCCGCGCCGGCATCGTCGGCCAGGCGCATGTTCATCCCGCCGACCTGGGCATGGCTCACGCTGTTACGGCTGAAGGGCAGCCAATTGCCCTGGCCGACAAACTCCGCCACGAACGGCGTGGCCGGGCGGTCGTAAATCTCCTGGGGCGTGGCGTATTGCTCGACCTTGCCGTTGTTCATCACGGCAATGCGGTCGGCCATCAACATGGCTTCGTCCTGGTTGTGGGTGACCATCAATGTGGTAATGCCCAGGCGTCGTTGCAGTTGGCGCAACTCGGTGCACAGGTGCTCGCGTACGCGGGCGTCGAGGGCGGACATGGGTTCGTCCAGCAGCAGCAACGAAGGCGCCGGCGCCAAGGCACGGGCCAGGGCCACGCGCTGCTGTTGGCCGCCGGAGAGCTGGCCGGGGTATTTCTTCTCGCTGCCCACCAGACCGACCAGTTCGAGCATCTGCCCAACACGCTGGCGCACTTCATCACGGCCGCTGCCGGTGAGGCCGTAGCCGATGTTCGCTTCGATGGTCAGGTTGGGAAACAGCGCGTAGGACTGGAACAAAATGCCGTAGTCCCGTGCCTGGGGCGGCAGCAGGGAAACGTCACGATCACCCAGGTAAAGTTCACCACTGTCCTGACGCTCCAGGCCGGCGATGCAACGCAGCAGGGTGGTCTTGCCGCAGCCGGACGGACCCAGCAGGCACACCAGCTCACCAGCGGCGACGTCCAGGGACACGTGGTCCAACGCGGTAAAGGCGCCGAAGCGTTTCTGGATACCGCGCACCTTCATGGGCGCGCCGGGTTGGGTCAGGGCTGTGTGCATGGTGGCACCTCATCGAACGGATGAAGGCCATGCTAGGAGGGCAATGCGTCGCTCGTGTGGCAGGAAGGCAAAACGTGGCGATAGTGGTATTGGTGGATTTGGGTAGGGGTCATATAGGTGTGGTGTCTGGACTACTGCTATTGGGGGGCAAGCCCCCGATGAGGCCCTGAAAGCCACCAAAAAATCTCAGATCGGCGACATTTCCTGCGCCAACCCCAGAAACGCCGCCGGCAGCCGCGCGCCTTTGCGCTCCTTGAGGCAGTACAAATACTCCGGAATCTGCGGCGCATTTTCGATGGTCAGTACCCGCAGTTGCGGGTCATGGGGCACTTCCTGGCGGGCGATGATGCTGATGCCGATATTGCGCAGCACTGCCTCCCGGATGGACTCGCGGCTGCCGATTTCCAACAGCGGGCCGTAACTTACGCCGGCGCCTTGGAGCATTTCTTCCGTCAGCCTGCGTGTAGTGGAGCCCGCTTCTCGCATCAACAAGGTGTGCCCGGCCAGGGCGGTCAGTGGCACATGATCAAGCTTGGCCAAGGGATGATTGCGATGCACCGCCAGCACCAGGGGGTCGGTGCCGAGCACGCGGCGGATCAAGCGCGGGTCTTCCAGCAACTGGGAGGAAGCGGCCACGTCGACACGGTACTCATCCAATGCTTCAAGCACCTGCTGGGAGTTGCCGATGTCCACTGACACTTCCACATGGGGCAAGCGTTCGCGAAAGGCTTTGACCAGATCGAGGATGTAATACGGCGCCGTCGCAGCTATGCGCAAGGCGCCCTGGAGTTGGCCGCTGTTGCGCAGGAAGAACTCGATGTCCGCTTCCTGTTGCAACAGCGCCTTGACCATCGGCAGCAACCGCGCGCCATCGTCGCTGACCGTGAGGCGGCGGCCACCGCGATAGAACAGCTCCACGCCATACTGGCTTTCCAGGTTGCGGATCTGGGTGGTCACGGTGGGCTGGCTCAGGCCGAGTTTTTTCGCCGCCTGGGTAATGCTGCCCAGGCGGGCGACCATAAAAAACGCCTTCAGCTCAGCACTCAGCACACCGCCCTCTCATCGTTTATTTGCGCAGCAGGCGCAGGCCATTGAACACCACCAGCAGGCTCACGCCCATATCCGCGAACACCGCCATCCACATGGTGGCCATGCCCAGGAAGGTGACTGCGAGGAAGATCGCCTTGATCACCAGCGCCAGGGCGATGTTCTGCTTGAGGATACTCGACGTTTGCCGCGACAAACGAATGAATGCCGGGATCTTGCGCAAATCATCGTCCATCAGCGCCACGTCGGCGGTCTCGATGGCGGTGTCGGTGCCGGCAGCGGCCATGGCGAAACCGATCTCGGCGCGAGCCAGCGCCGGAGCGTCGTTGATGCCGTCACCGACCATGCCCACCCGACGACCTTGACCATAAAGCGCTTCGATGGCCTGCAATTTGTCGGTGGGCAGCAGATCGCCCTGGGCCTGGTCGATGCCCACCTGGGCCGCAATCGCCTGAGCGGTGTGGGTGTTGTCGCCGGTGAGCATCAGGGTCTTGATGCCCAAATCGTGCAGTTGCTGGATGGCTTCGCGGCTGCTGTCCTTGACCGTATCGGCCACGGCGAACAGTGCCAGGGGGCCGGATTTGTCGAGCAGCAACACCACGGACTTGCCCTGCTTCTCCAGGGCGAAGAGTTTCTCTTCCAGCTCGGGCGAACACAGGCCGAGGTCTTCCACCAGGCGGTGGTTGCCCAAGTGGTAGGTCTCACCGTTGATGTCGCCGCGCACACCACGACCGGCCAGGGCTGCGAAGTTATCCACAACATGCGTCGGCAGCTTTTTATCCACAGCCGCATTGGCGATTGCCAGGGACACCGGGTGGTCGGAACGCCCGGCCAAACTGGCAGCCAGGGCCGGTGCGCTGTCCGCAACGTTGGGGAACAACGCCAGGTAATCGGTTTGCACCGGTTTGCCGTGGGTGATCGTGCCGGTCTTGTCCAGCGCCAGGTAGTCGAGTTTGTAACCGCCCTCCAGGTACACGCCGCCCTTGATCAGTATGCCTTTGCGCGCCGCCGCCGCCAGGCCGCTGACGATGGTCACCGGGGTCGAGATCACCAATGCGCAGGGGCAGGCGACCACCAGCAGCACCAGGGCGCGGTAGATCCAGTCGAACCACAGGCCGGCCATGAACAGCGGCGGAATAATCGCCACGCCCAAGGCAAACAGAAAGACGGCCGGGGTGTAGATCTTCGAAAAACTATCAACGAAACGCTGGGTCGGCGCCCGTGAACCTTGCGCCTGCTCGACGGCGTGGATGATCCGCGCCAGCGTGGAGTTATTGGCCGCTGCCGTGACGCTGTATTCCAGGGAGCCCGCCTGGTTGATGGTGCCGGCGAAGACTTTATCGCCCACGGTTTTTTCAATCGGCAGGCTTTCCCCGGTGATCGGTGCCTGGTCGATGGTGGATTGGCCAGCGGTGACTTCACCGTCCAGGCCAATGCGCTCGCCGGGCTTAACCCGCACGATGGCGCCCAATTCGATGCTTTTGACTTCCTGTTCAACCCAGCTTCCATCCGCCTGCTGCACCGTGGCCTGTTCCGGGGCCATTTGCATCAAGCCGCTGATGGCATTGCGCGCACGGTCCAGGGACTTGGCTTCAATCAACTCGGCCACGGTGAACAGGAACATCACCATGGCGGCTTCCGGCCACTGGCCGATCAGAATCGCGCCGGTCACAGCGATGCTCATCAAGGCGTTGATGTTCAGGTTGAGGTTTTTCAGGGCGATCCAGCCCTTTTTATAGGTAGTGAGGCCACCGCTGAAGATCGACACCAGCGCCACGATGGCTATCACCCAGGTCGGGGCCGCATTCGTGAAGTGCAGCACTTCGGCGCCCAACGCGCCGACGCCGGACAAGGCCAGCGGCCACCAGTGTTTCCTGGCAGGCGGCTCGGCGGCGGGGGTGCCCTCCTCGATCGGATCGGCCTGCATGCCCAGGGACTTGATGGCATCAATGATCGGCGCAGTGCTAGGCAGGTCGTGGGTGACGCCAAGGATGCGGTTGATCAGGTTGAATTCCAGTTGCTGCACACCGGCGAGCTTGCCCAGTTTGTTCTGGATCAGCGTTTGCTCGGTGGGACAGTCCATGGCTTCGATGCGGAAGGTGCTCAGGCGCGAGCCCGCAGTGGGCGCTTCACTCAACGTGACCACGGCAGGTGCTGCCTTGCTTGCACAGCAGGAGCCAGCATGGTTGTGCACTGGCGTCAGTTTCTGGGGACCATGGTCATGATCATGGTCGTGTTTATGCGGGGTGTGGATGGAATCGCTCATTCTGTCGCGTCCGTAAAGGTGCCTGTTGCCAAGTAAAGACCCTGTAGCCACTATAGGGTCAAGCACCCATTTGGAGATTGCTGCGATGAAGATCGGCGAATTGGCCAAACTGACCGACTGTCAGGTGGAAACCATCCGTTATTACGAGAAAGAAGGCCTGCTGCCGCCCCCGGCGCGCACCGACGCCAACTACCGGGTGTACACCCAGGCGCATACCGAGCGGCTGATCTTTATCCGCAATTGCCGCAGCCTCGACATGACCCTCGAAGAAATTCGCAGCCTGCTGGGTCTACGGGACAGTCCTCAGGACCAGTGTGAAAGTGTGAATGCGTTGATCGACGAGCATATCCACCATGTGAAAGCGCGGATCGATGGGTTGTTGGCATTGCAGGTGCAGTTGCTGGACTTGCGCCAGCGCTGCGGCGGCGGGCCGGAGTGTGGGATTTTGCAGCGGCTGGAGGTCAGCGGGAGTGTTGCGGCCAGCGAGGCTGAGCACTCACATGTGGGCAGAAGCCACGGCCATTAACTCAAGCAAACACAGTTCAAATGTGGGAGGGGGCTTGCCCCCGATGACAGAGTTTCAGCCAACCAATATTTAGCTGATCCACCGCTATCGGGGGCAAGCCCCCTCCCACACAAAAGCCCACATCTGAAGACGAAGGTGGGCTCTAGATAGCCACGTCGGCCTTGATGCTTGGGTCGGCGTCGTAACCCACAATCTCGAAGTCTTCGAACTTGTAGTCGTAGATCGACGCAGGCTTACGCTTGATCACCAACTCCGGCAGCTTCTTCGGCGTACGCGCCAGCTGAGTGCGGATTTGTTCCATATGGTTGCTATAGGCATGGGTATCGCCAGTGGTGACGATGATCTCATGAGGGATCAAGTCGCACTGTTGGGCCAGCATGTGGGTCAGCAGCGCCAGCGCAGCAGTGTTGTACGGCAGGCCGAGGAATACGTCGGAGCTGCGGATGTACAACTGCATCGACAGATGGCCGTCATGCACGAATGCCTGGTACAGCAGGTGGCACGGTGGCAGGGCTTGTTTGCCGTTGCGCGCGTTTTCCTGGGGGCTCTTGGTTTCGTCGGGCAGGTACTCGACGTTCCAGCCGTGGAACAGGATGCGGCGGCTGTTGGGGTTGGTCTTGAGCGTGTGGACCATGTAGTCGATCTGGTTGATCGTGCCACCGTCCTTGGTTGGCCAGGCGGTCCATTGCTCGCCGTAGACCGGGCCCAGGTCGCCGTCTTCGGTGGCCCATTCGTCCCAGATCTTCACGCCGTTTTCGTTGAGCCACTTGATGTTGGTGTTGCCGCTCAACATCCAGATCAGCTCATTGGCGATGCTTTTGAAGTGAAGCTTCTTGGTGGTCAGCAGCGGGAAGCCGTCGGCCAAGTTATGCCGATACTGACGGGCGAACACAGCCTTGGTGCCGGTGCCGGTGCGATCGCCCTTGGTCAGGCCATTGGTCACGACGTCGTTCAGTAGTTCGAGATATTGCTTCATGTAAGTACCCGTATCGTTGAAGCCGGGGCCCGCGCGCAGGCCCCGGCATTCGAATTTAAAGCGCAGCGTTCTTCAGCGGCTGCGGGCGATTGTACGCCCACCACAGCAGGCCGAGGCCGACCAGGATCATTGGAACACTGAGCACCTGGCCCATGGTCAACCAGCCCCATGCCAGGTAGCCCAACTGCGCATCCGGCACGCGCACGAATTCGACGATGAAACGGAAGATCCCGTAAAACAGCGCGAACATGCCGGAAACGGCCATGGTTGGGCGGGGTTTACGCGAGAAAATGTACAAAATGAGGAACAGTGCCACGCCTTCCAGCGCGAACTGGTACAGCTGCGACGGGTGACGCGGCAGTTGCGCAGGATCGCTGAACGGCGGGAACACCATGGCCCACGGCACGTCGGTCGGCTTGCCCCACAGCTCAGCGTTGATGAAGTTACCGATGCGCCCGGCGCCCAGGCCGATCGGCACCAGCGGCGCGACGAAGTCCATCAGTTGGAAGAATGACTTGCCATTGCGCCGGCCAAACCACCAGGCGGCGATCATCACGCCGATAAACCCACCGTGGAACGCCATGCCGCCCTTCCACACTTCGAAAATCAGTGTCGGGTTGGCGAGGTAGGCGGACAGATCGTAGAACAGCACATACCCAAGACGCCCGCCCACGATGACCCCCATCGACAGCCAGAAGACCATATCGGAGAGTTTTTCCTTGGTCCAGGTCGGGTCGAAACGGTTCAGGCGCCGGGAGGCCAGCAGCCAGGCGCCGCCGATGCCGATCAGGTACATCAACCCGTACCAGTGGATTTTCAGCGGACCGATGGCCAGGGCCACCGGGTCGATCTGCGGGTAAGGCAGCATTGCGACTCCTCGTTAAATCATGCGTTATGGCGACCGGACCATGCCCGGACGCGATTAAGTCTGCGTTACAGTAAAAAATTCAAACCCACGCAAAACAGCAGGCCGGCGAACAACCGCTTGAGCAAGCGCGGCGACAACCGATGCGCCAGGCGTGCGCCGAAGCGGGCAAACACCATGCTGGTCAGGGCAATGCCCAGCAGCGCCGGCAAATACACGAACCCTAGACTATGCGCGGGCAGCAGCGGGTCATGCCAGCCCAGAATCATGAAACTTAATGCACTGGCCAAGGCAATCGGCAGGCCACAGGCCGAAGATGTGGCCACCGCCTGCTGCATCGGCACGCTGCGCCAGGTCAGGAACGGCACGGTCAGCGAGCCGCCACCAATCCCGAATATCGCCGACGCCCAGCCAATCACCGTGCCTGCCAGCGTCAGGCCGACTTTACCGGGCACCGTCCGGCTGGCCTTGGGCTTGACCTCCAGGGCCAGTTGTACGGCGATGATCAGCGCGAACACGCCAATGATCTTCTGCAAATGCGGGCCGGAAATCGCCTCGGCAGTCAGTGCGCCAAAACCAGCTCCGATGAGGATGCCAACGGTCATCCACACAAAAATCGGCCAACGCACCGCGCCACGTCGGTGGTGCTCACGCACGGCATTGACCGAGGTAAAGATGATCGTTGCCAGGGACGTGCCCACGGCCAGGTGCGTCAACACCTGCGGGTCGAAGCCCTGCAAGGTGAAGCTGAACACCAGCACCGGCACGATAATGATCCCGCCGCCCACGCCAAACAGCCCGGCGAGCACGCCCGCGCAGGCGCCCAGCAGCAAATACAGCAGAAATTCCATGGGAGCCCCCGAAGCAAGTCCGGCATGTTAACGGATGGAAGGCATGCGGCCCAACTGGATACGATGGAACACCGCTGCTGGTGTGGGTACAGTGGCAAAAAAACACAAAAGGGAATCGCCTGATGTGCCTGATTGTTTTCGCCTGGCGGCCGGGCCACGCCCAACCGCTGATCGTCGCGGCCAACCGTGACGAGTTCTACGCCCGCCCCAGCCTGCGGCTGGCCCAGTGGTCGGATGTGCCCGAAGTCTATGCCGGTCGCGATCAGGAAGCGGGCGGTACCTGGCTTGGAGTGAACGCCGATGGGCGATTTGCGGCCCTGACCAATATCCGGGATCCCCACCAGCCGCCGGCACGTAAGTCACGCGGGGAGGTGGTGGCGCAGTTTCTCAGTGGTTCGCTGCCCATTGATCAGTATTTGGCCGACGTTAATGGCCGTTCGATTGAATATGCCGGGTTTAACCTGCTGGTGGGCACGCGGGATGAGCTGTGGCATTACAACGCCAACCAGACCAGGCCCACACGATTGGAGGCTGGCGTGTACGGCTTATCCAACGCCGGCCTGGATACGCCGTGGCCAAAGTTGCTCAAAGCCAAGAAGGCGTTGAGCGCGGTATTGGATGATCCACAGCCGGAAGCCTTGTTGGGGATTTTGAGTGATCCTCAAACGGCGCCGTTTGCAGACCTGCCAGATACCGGCGTGGGCCTGGCGACGGAAAGTCTTTTATCCAGCGTGTTTATTGCCAGCCCAAGTTATGGGACGCGGGCGAGTACGGCGCTGATTGTAAATGCCAACGGGACGCGGCGGATGGTGGAGCGTAGTTTTGGGCCGCATGGTGGCCGACTTGGCGAGGTCGAACTGAGGATTTAGCGGTGCTTGAGCGAGCGCTATCGCGGGCAAGCCCGGCTCCCACAGTTGAAATGCATTCCAATGTGGGAGCTGGCTTGCCTGCGAAAAAGGCGACTCGGTCTAGAGGGTTTTAGCGGAGGCCGGGTTGATCATCCGCGTCAGCCCCAGGTTCTTCAGCGCCAACTGCAGCGAGCTGTGGATAACTTGCGGGTTGTCGATAGTCATCAACTCGGCCAGCAGATCCTTGGCCATGCTCAGCTCAACCTGGCGCAACATCCACTTGACCTTCGGCAAGTTGGTGGCGTTCATCGACAGGCTGTCAAAGCCCATCGCCATCAACAGCACGGCCGCCGCCGGGTCACCGGCCATTTCACCGCAGATGCTCACCGGCTTGCCTTCGGCATGGGCGTCGCGCACCACGTGTTGCAGCGCTTGCAGCACCGCCGGGTGCAGGTAGTCGTAGAGGTCGGCCACCCGTGGGTTGTTGCGGTCCACGGCCAGCAGGTATTGGGTCAGGTCGTTGGAACCCACCGACAGGAAGTCCACCTGCCGCGCCAGCTCTTTGGCCTGGTACACCGCTGCCGGGATTTCGATCATCACACCAATCGGCGGCATCGGTACGTCGGCGCCCTCGTCGCGCACTTCGCCCCAGGCACGGTGGATCAGGTGCAACGCCTCTTCCAGCTCATGGGTACCGGAGATCATCGGCAACAGGATGCGCAGGTTGTTCAGGCCTTCGCTGGCCTTGAGCATGGCGCGGGTCTGTACCAGGAAAATTTCCGGATGGTCGAGGGTCACGCGAATGCCGCGCCAGCCGAGGAAGGGGTTGTCTTCCTTGATCGGGAAATACGACAGTGACTTGTCGCCGCCGATGTCCAGGCTGCGCATGGTCACCGGCAACGGGTGAAAGGCTTGCAGTTGCTCGCGGTAGATCGCCAGCTGCTCCTTCTCACTCGGGAAACGCTGGTTGATCATGAACGGCACTTCGGTGCGGTACAGCCCTACGCCTTCGGCGCCTCGCTGTTGCGCACGGGCCACGTCAGCCAGCAGGCCGGTATTGACCAGCAGCGGTACGCGGTGACCATCGGTGGTCACGCACGGCAGCTCGCGCAATGAATCCAGGCCCAGGGCCAGTTGTTTCTCTTCTTCCACCACTTCGGCGTATTGCTTGCGCAGCACGTCGCTGGGGTTGGTGAAGACTTCACCGCGATGGCCATCGACGATCATGTCGATGCCGTCGACCTTGGAATACGGCAGGTCCACCAGGCCCATCACTGTCGGGATGCCCATGGCCCGAGCCAGGATCGCGACGTGGGAGTTACCCGAACCGAGTACCGAGACCAGGCCCACCAGTTTGCCTTCCGGCACTTCGCCGAGCATGGTGGCGGTCAGTTCTTCACTGATCAGGATGGTGTTGTCGGGGTAGACCAGGTTGGTGGTGCGGTCTTCCTGCAGGTAAGCCAGCAGACGGCGACCGAGGTCGCGCACGTCCGAGGCGCGCTCGCGCAGGTAGGCGTCGTCCATCAATTCGAAACGGTTGACGTGATCGGTGACCACCTGACGCAGGGCGCCCTGGGCCCATTGGCCGGTCTTGATCACGGTTTTGACTTCGTTCCCGAGGGACGCGTCGTCGAGCATCATCTGGTACACGTCAAACAACGCACGCTCTTCGGGGCGCAGTTGAGTGGCCAGCTTGGTCGACAGGTTGCGCATGTCGGCGCGCACGCCTTCCAGGGCGGTCTTGAACAGTTTGATTTCGGCGTCGATGTCGTTGACGGTCTTGTCCGGCACTACATCGAGGTCGGCCGGTGGCAGCATGACCACCGCCGTACCGACGGCAGCACCCGGCGAACCCGGCACGCCGACGAACTTGGCTTCCTGGATGCCCTTGCCCTGACGGCCCAGGCCGCGAATCGAGCCCGTGGCCTCGGCGTGGGCAATAACCCCGGCGAGCTGCGCGCTCATGGTCACGAGGAAGGCTTCTTCACCTTCGTCGAACTGGCGGCGTTCTTTCTGCTGGATGACCAACACGCCGACAACGCGGCGGTGGTGAATGATCGGTGCGCCGAGGAATGACGCGTAGCGCTCTTCGCCGGTTTCGGCAAAGTAACGATAACGCGGGTGATCGGCCGCGTTTTCAAGGTTCAGGGGTTCTTCACGCGTCCCCACCAGGCCCACCAGACCTTCATTGGGCGCCATGCTGACCTTGCCGATAGAGCGCTTGTTCAAGCCCTCCGTGGCCATCAGCACAAAACGGTTGGTCTCTGGGTCCAGCAGGTAAACCGAGCAGACCTGGCTGCCCATGGCTTCCTTGACGCGCAACACAATAATCCCCAACGCCGCCTTGAGATCCTTGGCGGAGTTAACTTCCTGGACGATCTTGCGCAGCGTATTGAGCATGGCTCGGGGTCGAACTCCGTCGTCAGTCGCGCGCTAAAAGGCGCGGGGCAAGCTCTTTGAGAGCGCGACGATAAACCTCGCGCTTGAATGTCACCACCTGGCCCAGCGGGTACCAATAGCTGACCCAGCGCCAGCCATCAAACTCCGGCTTACCGGTCAAATCCATCCGCACCCGCTGCTCGTCGGAGATCAGGCGCAGGAGAAACCATTTCTGCTTCTGGCCGATACACAGCGGTTGGCTGTGAGTACGCACCAGGCGCTGCGGCAGACGATAGCGCAACCAGCCGCGGGTACAGGCCAGAATTTGCACATCTTCGCGCTCAAGGCCGACTTCTTCATTCAACTCACGGTACAAGGCGTCTTCAGGGGTTTCGTCGGGGTTGATTCCGCCTTGAGGAAACTGCCAGGCATCTTGGTTGATTCGGCGAGCCCATAGCACCTGTCCGGCATCATTCGTAAGAATAATCCCGACATTAGGACGGAAACCATCGGGGTCGATCACGGCAACAACCTCGCAAACGCATGTCGCCGCATTGTTCCACAAAGGTTGTTCCAGCGGCAACGAGGCTTCTTACCTTATGTGCACTCTTGTGAAAAGACCGTATTCTGGACGCCTTTTTACAGACTTTTCAGCGAGTAACTGCAATGCGCCTGGCTTTATTCGACTTGGACAACACCCTTCTTGGCGGTGACAGCGACCACGCCTGGGGCGATTACCTGTGCGAACGCGGGATTCTCGACGCCGTAGCCTATAAGGCTCGCAACGACGAGTTCTATCAGGATTATCTGGCCGGCAAGCTGGATAACGCCGCCTACCTGAACTTTTGCCTGGAAATCCTCGGCCGCACCGAGATGGCCCAACTGGATGAGTGGCACAACGACTATATGCGCGACTGCATCGAGCCGATCATGCTGCCACTGGCCGTGGAACTGCTGGCCAAGCACCGTGCCGCCGGTGACAAACTGGTGATCATCACCGCCACCAACCGATTCGTCACCGCGCCCATTGCTGCACGCCTGGGCGTCGAGACGCTGATTGCGACCGAGTGCGAGATGGAAAACGGCCGCTACACCGGGCGCAGCACCGATGTGCCGTGCTTTCGTGAAGGCAAGGTGACACGCTTGAATCGTTGGCTGGAAGAGACGGGGTATAGCCTGCAAGACAGCTATTTCTATAGCGACTCGATGAATGACCTGCCGCTGCTGGAGCAGGTTACCCACCCGGTAGCGGTGGATCCGGACCCGAACTTGCGCGCCGAAGCCGAGAAGCGCGGGTGGCCGGTGATTACGCTGCGCAGCTGATGGCCCTATCGGGGGCAAGCCCCCTCCCACACTTGATTTGTGAACACAGTCAAATGTGGGAGGGGGCTTGCCCCCGATAAGGTCGACAAGCTCTCAAGCCTTAAACCGGCTTGGCACCCATCAACCCCGCAATCGCCACAAACCCCACAAGGCTGACCACCGCCAGCACCAGGGTGAAATTCAGACTACCTCCCTCCCCCTTACGCAGGCGATTAAGCCGCGCCACCAGCCAGAACCACGCCAGCGCCGCCACGGTATAGAGAATGCTGGAGCCCAGAATCCAGGTCTGCCCCAACGGCCAGCCAGTCAGGTGCACCAGCCACCAGCCCGTAAACGGCATGCTCACCACGCAAATGCCCATCAGCAACCACACGAACGCCCACGGGCGCTGCACGGTCACCGCCGCGCCGGCGCTGCGTTTACGCCACGCCAGCAACGCCAGGCCGAGGCCGCTGAGCAACAACACCACGGTGGCTGCAATGTGGATAACTTTCAGGGTGATCAGGGTTTCCATGTTTCGTATTCCTTAGAGGCCGCCCCCAATCAGCGTAGTCGCTCAACCGAGGAACAGTTTATAGGCCGGGTTATCGCTTTCATCCCAGTACGGGTAGCCAATGGCTTCGAGGGCCGCCGGCACCAGGTGACGCTCGCTCGCCGGCACTTGCAGGCCGGCGACCACACGGCCGTCCGCCGCGCCGTGGTTGCGATAGTGGAACATCGAGATGTTCCAGCGCCCGCCTAATTTGTTAAGAAAGTTGAACAGCGCCCCCGGACGCTCCGGGAATTCGAAACGGAACACCACTTCATTGCTGACGTGGGCAGCATGCCCTCCGACCATATGGCGGATGTGCAGCTTGGCCAGTTCGTTCTCGGTCAAGTCCAGCACCGGGAAGCCCTGTTCGGTGAGGCTGGCGATCAGCGCACTGCGCGGGTCGGTTTCCGGGTGCGTTTGCACGCCAACGAAGATGTGCGCCTCGCTGCCGGAGTGGTAGCGGTAGTTGAATTCGGTGATCTGGCGCTTGCCCACGGCCTCGCAGAACGCCTTGAAGCTGCCCGGTTGCTCGGGAATGGTCACGGCGATGATGGCTTCGCGGCCTTCACCCAGTTCGGCGCGCTCGGCCACGTGGCGCAGGCGGTCGAAGTTGACGTTGGCCCCGGAGTCGATGGCGACGAAGGTCTGGCCACTGACACCACGGGTCTCGACGTACTTCTTGATGCCCGCCACGCCCAACGCGCCTGCCGGCTCGGTAATGGAACGGGTGTCGTCGTAGATATCCTTGATCGCCGCACAGATTTCATCGGTGCTCACGGTAATCACTTCGTCGACATAGTCTTTGCAGATATCAAAGGTGTGCTGGCCGATCTGTGCCACCGCAACGCCGTCGGCAAAGATCCCGACCGTCGGCAACACCACGCGCTCACCCGCCGCCATGGCGGCTTGCAGGCAGTTGGAGTCATCCGGCTCGACGCCGATGATCTTGATTTCCGGTCGCAGGTATTTCACATACGCCGCGATGCCTGCGATCAGGCCACCACCGCCCACCGGGACGAAAATCGCATCCAGCGGGCCTGGATGCTGGCGCAGAATTTCCATCGCCACGGTGCCCTGCCCGGCAATGGTGTGCGGATCATCGTAGGGGTGAATGTAGACGTAGCCTTTTTCGTCGACCAGTTTCAGCGAGTAGGCCAGCGCTTCCGGGAAGGAGTCGCCGTGCAGCACCACTTTGCCGCCGCGAGAGCGCACGCCTTCGACTTTGATTTCAGGGGTGGTCTTGGGCATCACAATCGTGGCCTTGACCCCCAGCACCTTGGCCGCCAGGGCCAGGCCTTGCGCATGGTTGCCCGCCGACGCCGTCACCACGCCTCGCGCACGCTCTTCGGCGCTCAGTTGCGTCAGCTTGTTATAAGCGCCGCGAATCTTGAACGAGAACACCGGCTGCAAATCCTCGCGCTTGAGCCAGACCTTGTTACCCAGGCGCTCGGAGAGCTGGCGGGCGGTCTGCAGCGGGGTTTCTACGGCAACGTCGTAAACGCGCGAGGTGAGGATCTTTTTGACGTACTGTTCAAGCATCGGCGGGAATCACTGAGCAGGTTGGGCAGGGCCAAGGAGTCTAACCCAGCGTTTGGGCGGGCGACCACACGAATCCCGAGGTTTTGTTGGGTTATACTCGCGCCCCTCTTTACTCCCCGCCCGTTCCGGAGCCCGCATGACCCAGGATCAACTCAAACAGGCAGTGGCCCAGGCCGCCGTCGATTTAATCCTTCCTAAACTCGACGACAAAAGCATCGTCGGTGTCGGCACCGGCTCCACTGCCAACTGCTTTATCGACGCACTGGCCCAGCACAAAGGCGCGTTCGACGGCGCCGTGGCCAGCTCCGAAGCCACCGCCGCACGCCTGAAGGGCCATGGCATTCCAGTGTACGAGCTCAACACCGTGAGCGACCTGGAGTTCTACGTCGACGGCGCCGATGAGAGCGACGAGCACCTGAACCTGATCAAGGGCGGCGGCGCAGCCCTGACCCGCGAGAAGATCGTCGCGGCCGTGGCCAAGACCTTTATCTGCATCGCCGACGCCAGCAAGCTGGTGCCAGTCCTCGGCGCGTTCCCGCTGCCAGTGGAAGTGATCCCGATGGCCCGCAGCCACGTAGCCCGCGAGCTGGTGAAACTGGGCGGCGACCCGGTGTACCGCGAAGGCGTGTTGACCGACAACGGCAACATCATCCTCGACGTGTTCAATATGCAGATCACCAACCCGGTGGAGCTGGAAACCCAGATCAATGCGATTGTCGGCGTGGTCACCAACGGCCTGTTCGCGGCGCGTCCGGCGGATGTGCTGCTGCTCGGCACCCCGGAAGGCGTCAAAACCCTCAAGGCCTGATGCAAAACCAAATGTGGGAGAGGGCTTGCCCTAATGCCAGTCAGTTAAGGGCGAACACCGTACCTGTGGCGAGGGAGCTTGCTCCCGCTGGGCTGCGAAGCGGCCCCAAAAATGGGACTGCTGCGCAGTCCAACGGGAGCAAGCTCCCTCGCCACAGGTTACTTTTTGCCCTTTTATCTCTTAACTGACCGGCATTAGGGCTTGCCCCCTCCCACATTGGTTTGGCGGTGTTTTCAGGGACTGGGTTTCTTGAACACGTAGAACAGGTTCGGCTCGCTGACCAGATACAACGTACCTTCGTCATCCATGGCGATCCCTTCGGCCTGAGGCACACGCTTTTTCAGGCCGTGACGGCCGTTGAGCAGAGAAAGACTGCTCAACGGGCGACCGTCGATATCCAGCTCCAATACCAAAAACGACTCATCCGACAGTGCCAGCAGGTGGCCGCTGCGCTCGTCGTATTGCAGGCTCGACAGGTCACGCACAAACAGCCCGGCGTCGCGCTTGGGGTTGTTGATCACGTGCACCGAGTAGGTTTTTTCCGGCTTGAAATGGGGAAAACCGTGGACCTCGTAGATCAGCATCGGGTCGCGCTCCTTGGCCACGAACAGGCGCTTGCCCACCGAGTCATAGGCCAAGCCCTCAAACCCCTTGTTGCCACCCACGTGCAGGCCAAGAGTCATCTGCTCCGCATCGGCGGCATCGAGGAACTGGGTCTCGTCGTCCACATGCACCTTGATCAAGCGCTGCTGGCGTTCGTCGGTGATGACATAGATGTTGCCGCTGATAAATTCCACGGCTTCGGCATCGCCGAACCCCACCAAAGGGATGCGCCGCAGGATCTTGCCGTCCAAAGACAACTCGATCAGTTCGGCATTTTGATTGGTGACGGTAAACAGGCTTTTGCGCACCGGATCATAGGTGAGGGCCGAGACATCGTCGTCCAGCCCCTCAATGACCCGGGCCTCCAGCGTTACCCGGTATTCGGCCAGGCCAATGGAGCGCTCATCGGCGGGTTGGCGCCACACCTGCCAGTTGAACCAGGCGCGCTCGAACAGGCGAAAGTGCTGCCCAGCGACTCCGGCGCAGATCAGGGCGATCAGCGCCAGGAGAAACAGAACGGGTTTGGGGCGGGCAAGTCGGCGCATTGGGCGGGCTCAAAATCAAAAGTGGCGAATGAATATCACGCCTGTCTGAATTTAAACTTAAACGCGCCCGGATGTCTGGCGAATGCCGCAGATAGAGAAATATCCGACGTAACTGGCCGTCTATCTCTGCCTTTCGAAACGATAGAACAGGTTCGGCTCACTGACCATGTACAGCGTGCCATCCTCATCCATGGTCACCCCTTCCGCCCGGGGAATGGTTTTGCCCAGGCCATTGAAGCCGCCCAGCAAGGTCATGAAGCTGACCTGTTCGCCCTTCTCGTCCAACTCCAGCAACAGGTGGGAATCGGCCGAAAGCACCAGGAGGTGGCCGGTGCGCGGGTCGACAGCCAACGCCGAAAGGTTGCGCATATCCAGTTCTTTGCTGGCGAGTTTTTGCTTGTCGCCAACCAGAGTCTGGCTGCCGTCGCTTTTCCAGGTGAACAACGCCGGCGGGCGCTCCTCGCCCAGTACAAGCTGCTGGCCTAGCTTGTCCCAGGTGATCGCCTCAAAGGCTTTGTTCTGGTCTTTGGAGGGGCCAAGGTCATAACTCTGGAAATCAGCTTTGTTCAGTTGCTGGGTGGAGGCATCGACCTTGACGATGGTCAGGCTGTGGTCGCGCTCATCGACCACCGCCAGCAGGCCATTTTCCATGACCGTAACACCTTCCGGATTGCTCCAGCCGTTAAGCGGCATCTTGCGCAGTACATCGCCTTGCAGGCTCAACTCAACGAGGAAAGGGTTTTTTCCCATGACGGAAAACAGGGTTTTGGTCTGCGGGCTGTAGGAGACGTCCGAGGCCTCGTCCTTCTCCATGCCTGGCAAGACTTTCGCGTCGATGACGGCGTGGTAGTCCGGCAACCACACACTTTCATTGCGCTCAGCCGATGTTTCAAAGCGCTCCGACACCCACAGCATGCCGCGATCGTCCCAATGCATGGCCCAGGCAACGCCATAAACGATGACGCCTGCCAAAAACAGCCAGGAATACCAGCGCAGGGCAAAACGAGAACGCGGCTTGGGTGTGGCGGAAGGCAGGGACACGGCCATGGGGCGCTTTTTCCGGAAAGTCAGCGTTAGGGGATAGCACAAGGCCAAGGATTATCCGGATAGTGTGTGAAAAAAATGCAAAAACCCAGATTAAGTGGACCCACACAAATCAATATGGGAGGGGCTTGCCCCCTCCCACAGGTTTGACCAGGTGTTTATCGAACGCTGCTTTCGAAGCGGTTCACGCCGGTCAGTTCCAACACAAGTTCATCACCCACATTCAACGGGCCTACACCCGCCGGAGTGCCAGTGAGGATCACATCACCGGCCTGCAGCGAGAAGCAGCCGGCCATGTGCTGGATCATCGGGATGATCGGGTTGAGCATCTGCGCGCTATTGCCGTCCTGGCGCACTTCGCCGTTGATGGCCAGGCGAATGCCGATATCGGTCACATCCGCAAAGGTACTGCTCACCACAAAGGGGGCAATCACTGCCGCGCCGTCGAAGGATTTGGCGATTTCCCACGGCAGGCCCTTGGCTTTCAGCTCGGCCTGCTTGTCACGCAGGGTCAGATCCAGGGCCGGGGCGAAGCCGGAGATGGCATCCAGCACTTCTTCACGGCTTGGCTTGTTCGACAGTGGCTTGCCGATCAATACCGCGATTTCCGCTTCGTAGTGCACCGAGCCACGCTCGGCAGGGATGGCAAAACCGCCTTCCAGCGGCACTACGCAGCTGCCGGGCTTGATGAACAGCAACGGCTCGGTCGGCACCGGGTTGTCCAGTTCCTTGGCATGTTCGGCGTAGTTACGCCCAATGCACACCACTTTACCCACCGGGAAGTGGATGTTGGTGCCGTCGACATACTTGTGCTGGTAGCTCATGGAACGACTCCTTAAACAGCGAAGATCTTGCCAGGGTTCATGATCCCGTTAGGGTCGAATACCGCTTTCACGGCCTTCATGTATTCGATTTCAACCGGCGAGCGGCTGTAGGTCAGGTAATCGCGCTTGGTCATGCCCACGCCGTGTTCGGCAGAGATCGAGCCGTTGTACTTCTCGACGGTTTCGAACACCCACTTGTTCACCGTGGCGCACTTGGCGAAGAACTCGTCCTTGCTCAGGTTTTCCGGCTTGAGGATGTTCAGGTGCAGGTTGCCGTCGCCGATATGGCCGAACCAGACAATTTCGAAATCGGGGTAGTGTTCGCCGACGATCGCGTCAATTTCCTTCAAGAACGCCGGCACCTTGGAGACGGTGACCGAGATGTCGTTCTTGTACGGCGTCCAGTGGGAAATGGTCTCGGAGATGTATTCGCGCAGCTTCCACAGGTTGTGCAGTTGGGTTTCGCTCTGGCTCATCACGCCGTCCAGCACCCAGCCCTGCTCGACGCAGTGTTCGAAGGTTTCCAGGGCGTGGTTGGCGACTTCTTCGGTGGTGGCTTCGAATTCCAGCAGCGCGTAGAACGGGCACTCGGTTTCGAACGGCGCCGGCACGTCGCCACGGCCCATGACCTTGGCCAGGGCTTTGTCGGAGAAAAATTCGAACGCGGTCAGGTCCAGCTTGTTCTGGAACGCGTGCAGCACCGGCATGATCGAGTCGAAATCAGTAGTGCCGAGCACCATGGCGGTGAGGTTCTTCGGCGCCCGGTCCAGGCGCATGGTGGCTTCGACTACAAAGCCCAGGGTGCCTTCCGCACCGATAAACAGCTGGCGCATGTCGTAGCCGGTGGCGTTCTTGATCAGGTCGCGGTTCAGTTCCAGCACGTCGCCCTTGCCGGTGACGACTTTCATGCCGGCCACCCAGTTACGGGTCATGCCGTAGCGAATCACCTTGATCCCGCCGGCATTGGTGCCGATATTGCCGCCAATCTGGCTCGAACCGGACGAGGCGAAGTCCACCGGGTAGTACAGGCCTTTTTCTTCGGCGACGTTCTGCAATTGCTTGGTGACCACGCCCGGCTGGCACACGGCAGTGCGGTCGGTGAGGTTCACGTCGAGAATCTGGTTCATATAGTCGAACGACACAACCACTTCGCCATTGGCCGCCACGGCCGCTGCCGACAGGCCGGTACGACCACCGGACGGCACCAGCGCCACCTTGTGTTCATTGGCCCAGCGCACAATGGCCTGAACCTGCTCGATGGTCTTGGGGAAGACGATGGCGGTGGGCGCAGGTGCGAAGTGCTTGGTCCAATCCTTGCCGTAAGCCTCCAGGGAGTCGGCGTCGGTCAGCACTTTGCCGGGCTCAACCAGGGTCTTTAGCTCATCAATCAGGGCAGGATGGGTCATCGACAGAACTCTCGAACAATTCATGGTCATCCTGAGAACGCTTCACGTCGCAGGAATGGGTGTTTAGCGGGGCACGTATGCTAGCATACCGCCCCCGCAGGACAGAGCCCAAGGGCGTTTCTGCGGTGACGGCTTTCCTGCCGTCCGGGTCAGCTTAAGTGATCCGACTCCCTGCCATTTTTCTCCGGGATACAGGTTTACGCAGATGAGCAAGACTTCTCTCGATAAGAGCAAGATCAAGTTCCTTCTTCTGGAAGGCGTCCACCCATCGGCTGTCGACGTTCTGAAAGCCGCCGGGTACACCAGCATTGAGTACATCACCAGTTCTCTGCCGGAAGCCCAGCTCAAGGAAAAGATCGCCGACGCGCACTTCATCGGCATTCGCTCCCGCACTCAGCTGACCGAGGAGATCTTCGATCACGCCAAGAAACTCGTGGCAGTTGGCTGTTTCTGCATCGGCACCAACCAGGTCGACCTCAACGCGGCGCGCGAGCGCGGCATCGCCGTGTTCAACGCTCCGTACTCCAACACCCGTTCCGTCGCGGAGCTGGTGCTGGCCGAGGCCATTCTGCTGCTGCGCGGCATCCCAGAGAAAAACGCTTCCTGCCACCGTGGCGGCTGGATCAAAAGTGCGGCCAACTCCTTCGAAATCCGGGGCAAGAAGCTGGGTATCGTCGGTTACGGCTCGATCGGCACTCAGCTGTCGGTACTGGCTGAAGGCCTTGGCATGCAGGTGTTCTTCTACGACACGCTGACCAAGCTGCCATTGGGCAACGCGACCCAGGTGTCGAGCCTGACCGAGCTGCTGGGCATGTCCGATATCGTGACGCTGCACGTTCCGGAAACCGCTGAGACCCAGTGGATGATCGGCGAGAAGGAAATCCGCGCCATCAAGAAAGGCGGCATCCTGATCAACGCTGCACGCGGCACCGTGGTCGAGCTGGACGCCCTGGCCGACGCGATCAAGGACAAGCACCTGATCGGCGCCGCCATCGACGTGTTCCCGGTGGAGCCACGCTCCAACGACGATATCTTCGAAAGCCCGCTGCGTGGCCTGGACAACGTGATCCTGACCCCGCACATCGGCGGTTCCACCGCTGAAGCCCAGGCCAACATCGGCCTGGAAGTCTCGGAAAAACTGGTCAAGTACAGCGACAACGGTACGTCGGTGTCGTCCGTAAACTTCCCGGAAGTGGCCCTGCCGGCTCACCCTGGCAAGCACCGTCTGCTGCACATCCACCAGAACATCCCTGGCGTGATGATGGAGATCAACAAGGTCTTCGCGGAAAACGGCATCAACATCTCCGGTCAATTCCTGCAGACCAACGAGAAAGTCGGCTACGTGGTCATCGACGTCGACGCCGAGTACTCGGACCTGGCGCAAGAGAAGCTACAGCACATCAACGGCACCATCCGTAGCCGCGTGTTGTTCTAACGCTTTAAACGCTGCACAAAAAATGGGAGACCCACAGGGGTCTCCCATTTTTTTGTCTGAACAAATCTTACTTGACGTTAACCGTGATGACTTTCGAGGCTACAGTGGGTTCAAACTGGCGGTGAACGTTGTCGCCAGCCACCAATTGCAGGGTGTGCTTGCCTGGGGTCAGGGTCAGCTCGGTTTCGGTTTGCGCCTTGCCGAAGTGGATCGAGGTGGCGGTGGCCGGAATGGCTTCGTCAGCTTTCAGCGACTTCACGTCCTGGTCTACCAGCAAGTGGTGATGACCGGCGTTGGGCACTTGCTTGTCGATCGGCTCCAGGTCCAGGCCCTTGACGCCGAATTTGACGGTGAAGGTCTTGTCGACAGTGGCACCATCTTTGGGCGAGACGATAAACACCTCGGCACCTTTGGGCGCGGGGGTACGAGGCACATCGGCGGCATTGGCCAACATCGAGGCACCCAGCAACAGGCTGGCAATCGTTGCACGGGACAAAAGGGCTTTCATTCGCTTCTCCAGTTTTTCTGTGAAATCTGTAGGGTTATGACAACTTCGCGACAAATTGCTGTCCAAGGCACTCACCACCATAGCAAAGCGATGCTGAACGGCGCCTCGCACATTCGAATTCTTTAGGAGTGACCATGCGCTTTTCGCCTGGCCTGTTACTTTTGCTTCCCCTTCTGAGCCCTTTGGCGCATGCCGAACTGATCGACGACGTGAATGATCGCGGCGAACTGCGCATCGCCCTTGAAGCCGACACCCCACCCTATAACTTCAAGGAAGGCGACAAACTCACCGGCTTCGAAGTCGAGCTGGGAGAACTGCTGGCGAAGGAAATGGACGTGCGCTCCTCGTTCATCACCACCGATGACGCCGACCTGCTGCCGGGGGTCGCCACCGGCAAGTACGACGTGGCCATCAACCATATCGCTATGACTGCCGAGCTTAAGGATCAGTTCGATTTCAGCGAGGCTTATAGCGAGAAGCCTGAGCTGGCAATCCCGTTCCAGAAGGGCAACCCGGCATTCAAGACGAGTTTGGACGGCGCATTGAAGCGGGTGAAGGACGACGGCCGGTTGAAGGCGCTGTCGCAGAAGTGGTTCGAGGGCGATGCCCCTACAGTAGCGCCAACGCCTGCGCCGCTTCAGGCAACTCCAGCTCACTGAACACCTGCACGCCGTGGCGCTTGAGCAGCGCCGCCGTGACGCCCTCGCCAGTCACCTTCACGCCCGTGAAGGTGCCGTCATAGGTCAGCAGATTGCCGCAGGACGGGCTATTGGCCTTGAGGATGGCGATGCGGATACCGTGGCGCTGCACCAACGCCAGGGCCTGACGGGCGCCATCGAGAAAGGCGGCGCTGAAATCTTCGCCCTCGGCCGTGAGCACTTTGGCGCGGCCTTCCCAGACATCAATGCCTTGCCCGCCGGGAATCTCGGCAGAGGGCCTGGGCGTCGGCAAACCGCCCGACACTTCCGGGCAGATAGCTACCACCCGGCCTTCGGCCTGCCACGCCGCCAGTTGATCAAACGGCCCGCTGGCTCCACCGTCGTAACGTACCTTGTGGCCGAGCAGGCAGCGGCTGATCAGAATCTTTTGCATGGTTAAAACGGCTCGTTGCCCCGCCGGCGAAACCAGCCGGTGAGGGACAGGCGTTCACGCGTGGCGGGCATGACTTCGTGGGGCACTTCGCCCGACAGGAACACCACCAGGCAACCGCCGGTGGGCACCACATCGTATTCGACGCCGCCTTTGAGGTACATGCGCAACTGACCGCCATGCTCGGGCAGCCAGGCGTCGTTCAAGTAGATCACCGCCGAGACCATGCGCCGGTCGTCGTCGCGAAAACGGTCCAGGTGCTTGAGGTAAAACGCTCCTGGCGGGTACATCGCGAAGTGGCTTTCGAAATCTTCCAGGCCCAGGAACAAGCCCCGGTTCATCGCCAGGCGCACGCTGTCCATCACCGCCATGTAGCTGTCGCAGACGGCAGCATCGCCCTCCTCCAGCCACTGGATATGGTCGCCACGAATGCCCTCGCGAATTTCCTGGGACGGTCCGCGCCCCACCGCCGCCGGCGCCAGTTCACCCTCGGCCGCACGTTTACGGCACTCAGCCGCCAGTTCCAGGGTCAGAGCCTGGGGCAGGAAGCCGTTCTGCTGCGACCAACCTTTTTCGGCCAGGTCGTCGACAATGCGTTGCAGCAGGGGGTGATCGAGGGGTATTTGCATGGCGCGCATAGTATCCATACGTCTTCAAATCCGACAGCGCCGTCGAGCGTCTCACAACACTTTAGTCAGGTGACTGATAGGACTTCTCGACAAATCCTACGCCCGACACGGACAATAGTGGCCGACTGACAGGAGTCCATATGCGTCGTTTGTTTTTTTCCTTGCTGATGTTCTGCGTTTTGCCCGCTTGGGCAGACGGCCATGACCAGTTGTACAAGGTCGCCGGCTGGGCCGAACAACGTGCGCATTTCAATGACGCCCTCAGTGCTGCCCAGCAGCGCTACCGCAACAGCCTGCCGCCAGCGGTTTACCAGGCGTTGGTGGACAACAGCAATAAACGCTTTGCCGCCCAACCCATGGACCAACGCGCCGAGGCGCAGTTGCGCAAGAACCTGGCAGACCCAAAGCCTGCCCTGGCGTTTTTCCAATCACCGCTGGGCCGCAAGATTGTCGTCGCCGAGCTGCTGGCCACCCGCCGCGACCAACTGGCGAAAAACGCCAAGGGCCTGCCGAAAATCGAAGCCGACGCCACGCGCAGCCTGATCATCGGCCACCTGGCCCAGGCGCTCCCCGCCCGCGAGGCTGGTGCAGAAGTCAGCTTGGCGATTGCCGGTGTCGCGGCTGACAGCTTGAGCCAGATGATCCCTGGCCTGCTGGGTGGGGGTCAGGCCCAAGGCATGTTGAATGGCCAGCGTGAGCGGTTGATGCAGCAGATTGGGAATGATCTGAACAATACGCTGCTGTATGTCTATCGGGATTTGTCTGACCCGGAGCTGGAAGAATTCGCGACGTTTGCGGAGTCGCCGCAGGGTAAGGCGTATTACCAGGCGGCGCTGGCAGCGATCCGCGCCGGGCTGGCGGTGGGCCAGAGCACCTCAAGCCTGGCACCTTAACCAATGTGGGAGGGAGCAAGCCCCCTCCCACATTGGGATTGTGTTATTTCAAATGGTCTGTCAAATACCGGAAGTACTCTTCACGAATCTCCGGAATCTCATTCGCCAAGTGATGCCGGCCACGGGGCAGCATCAACACCTCAGGCGCATCAAACTTGCCCCGCAGCACCTGCAAGTTGTGCTGCCAGTCCACCGTCATATCTTCCTCACCCTGCACAATCACCGGCCGCCGGGAGCTGCGCGGTGCGGCTTCGATACGCTTGATCCAGCGTGACAGTGCGCCCACCCAGGCGGTGGGCAGTTGGCGCGGCTGCAGCGGGTCAGCCTCCAGGAACGGCTTGAATTGCGGGTCGTTGGTGTTCTCGCTGAATCGCCGGGCGATGCCTTTGACGAACGGACGCAGCAGGTAATAGCTGAGCTGCGACCACCCCCACGCCCGCGGCCGTACCAACGGCGACAACAGGAAGGTCTTGCCCTGGGCCGGGCTGTCGGCACCGTGGTGAAGCAGGTGATCCACCACTACCGCGCCGCCGGTACTTTGCCCGAACAGGTGCCAGGGTTGCGGCAGTTGCAGCGCTTGGGCCTGGGCGAACAGTGCCTGCACCACGTCTTGGTACACCGCGAAATCATCAATGCTGGCGCGCACCCCGCTGGACAGGCCGTGTCCCGGCAGGTCGCAGGCGATCACCACGAAGCCCTGGTCCAGCGCCCAGTCCACCACGTGGCGATACAGGCCCATATGGTCGTAGAAGCCGTGGAACATAAACATCGTTGCCACCGGTTGTGGCGGCGACCACACCTGCCCCACCACCTCGAACCCGCGCACTTCAAAGCGTCCCAGACGGCTCACAGCCGGCACTTTGCGCGCGGCCAGGTCCAACCCATAAAAACGCTGGTACACCCGCGCTTCGGCGCTGAGCGGTTGCGCATCCACCAGGGGTCGCAAGCTATCGCGCAGATGATCGGGGTCAAAGGTAACGGGCATAAGAGGTTCCAGACTAAACGTACAGCGCAGATGAATATCGAGCTGCGATATTCATCTGTCAGGGCAGGCATGGCAAGCTACGCGACCTTCGAGGATTGATCTGAATGCGACAACCCTACCGCACCACCCTGTTTGCCAGCCTGATCCTGATCATCTGCGCGGGCGTGCTGTGGGCCGCGTATGACTGGTTCCAGGGCCGCTACCTGCGCGCCTTCAGCGAACACACCGCGGTGTTTTCCGGCGATGCACTGCGCCTGCCTGCCGAACTGAGTGGCCCAGGTCCGATCCGCCTGGTGCACTTCTGGGACCCGGCCTGCCCGTGCAACGTTGGCAACCAGCAGCACCTGGGCGAGTTGATCGAGCACTACGCGCCCCAGGGCGTCGAGTTCTACGCCCTGCAAAAACCCGGCAGCCACGGCCGGTTGCCCGACAACCTGCGCAACATGAAAATCCTCACCGCCCTGCCCGGCGCCAGCCAGGTACCGGCCAGCCCAGCCGTAGGCATCTGGGATCGCACAGGAAAGCTCGCGTATTTCGGGCCGTACAGTGAAGGCCTGACGTGCAATGCCAGCAACAGTTTTATCGAACCGATCCTGAAGGCACTCCAAGCAGGCCGTGAAGTGAGTGCCACTCACACCCTGGCAGTGGGCTGCTATTGTTCGTGGCCTGAAGATCGTTAGTCACTCCACTCCCGGTAAGGAAAGTCCATGAAGCGCGTCTTGCGGGTTCTCGCGGTTCTGATAGTGCTGATCGCCCTCGGCGGCGGCTGGTATGTGTACAGCAAGCAGCCCACCCGCCAGGGCACGGTCACGCTGACCGACCTGCAAGGCACGGTCACGGTGCGCTACGACGACCGTGGCGTGCCGCATATCCGTGCCGAGAACGAGACCGACCTGTATCGCGCCCTCGGCTATGTGCACGCCCAGGACCGGTTGTTCCAGATGGAGATCATGCGGCGCCTGTCCCGTGGCGAACTGGCCGAGGTGCTGGGCCCCAAGCTGCTGGAGACCGACAAACTGTTTCGCAGCCTGCGCATCCGTGAGCGAGCCTTGAGCTACGTGGAACAGATGGATCACGAGTCTGCCTCGTGGAAGGCCCTGCAAGCCTATCTGGACGGGATCAATCAGTATCAGGACAGCCACGCAAGCCCGATGGAGTTCGACGTGCTGGGGATCCCCAAGCGCCGGTTCACCGCCGAAGACACCATCAGCGTCGCCGGGTATATGGCCTACAGCTTTGCCGCCGCATTTCGTACCGAACCCTTGCTGACCTACGTCCGCGACCAATTGGGCGGCGAGTACCTGAAAGTCTTCGACCTCGACTGGCAACCCAAAGGCGCGCTCAACCTGGCCGCCAGCGATTGGCAAACACTCGGCGCCATCGCGTCCTTGAGCGAGCAGGCCCTGGCCGACAACGGCCTGCCGCAGTTCGAAGGCAGTAACGCCTGGGCCATCAGCGGCAGCCGCACCAAGAGCGGCAAGCCGTTGCTGGCAGGTGACCCGCATATCCGCTTCTCGGTGCCATCGGTGTGGTATGAGGCGCACCTGTCCGCGCCGGGCTTTGAGCTGTATGGCTATCACAACGCGCTGGTGCCGGTGGCGTTCCTGGGGCACAACCTGGATTTTGGCTGGAGCCTGACCATGTTCCAGAACGACGACGTCGACCTGGTCGCCGAGAAGATCAACCCGGACAATCCCAACCAGGTCTGGTACCACGGCCAATGGGTCGACATGACCAGCAGCGAACAACAGATCGCGGTGAAAGGCCAGGCGCCGGTCACCCTCACCCTGCGCCAGTCGCCCCACGGGCCGATTATCAATGACGTGCTTGGCGAGAGCGCCGGCAAGACGCCCATCGCCCTGTGGTGGGCCTTCCTCGATACCCAGAACCCGATCCTCGACGGCTTTTACCAGCTCAACCGCGCCGACACCCTGGCCAAGGCCCGCGCGGCGGCGGCCAAGGTGTCGGCACCGGGGCTGAATATCGTGTGGGCCAATGCCAAGGGCGATATCGGCTGGTGGGCAGCGGCGCAGTTGCCGATCCGTCCGGCTGGCGTCAACCCTGGGTTCATCCTCGACGGCAGCACCGCCCAGGCCGACAAGCTGGGCTTCTATCCGTTCAGCGCCAACCCCCAGGAAGAAAACCCGGCTCGCGGTTATGTGGTGTCGGCCAATGCCCAGCCGGCATCGCCCACCGGCATGGAGATCCCCGGCTATTACAACCTGGCCGACCGTGGCCAACAGTTGAACGCGCAGTTGAGCGACAAGAGCGTGAAGTGGGATGTGAACAACAGCCAGGCCCTGCAATTGGGCACCACCACTGCCTTTGGCCCGCGCTTGCTGGCGCCGCTGTTGCCGGTGCTGCGTGAGGTGGTCAAGGACCCGGCACAGTTGAAGCTGGTGGAACAACTGGCCAGTTGGAAAGGTGACTACCCGCTCGACTCCACCAGCGCCACGCTGTTCAACCAACTTCTCTACAACCTCGCCGACGCGACCTTTCGCCCAAAACTCGGCGACGCCATGTTCAAGACCCTGCTCACCACACGGGTCGTCGACGCCGCCTTGCCACGCCTGGCCGCTGACCCGACCTCGCCTTGGTGGGACGGCAAGCGCGCCGACACCGTCAAGCTCGCGTGGGATAACAGCCTCGTGCACCTGAAAACCACTTTCGGCGATGACCCAACGCAATGGCAGTGGGGCAAGGCGCATACCCTGACCCACGGCCATCCGCTGGGCTCGCAGAAACCGCTGGACCTGATCGTCAACGTCGGCCCCTTCCCGGCGCCCGGCAGCCACGAAGTGCCGAACAATCAGTCGGCCGCCATCGGCCCGGCGCCGTGGCCGGTGACCTACGGCCCCTCGACCCGCCGCCTGATCGACTTTGCCGATGTGGCCCACGCCTTGACGATCAACCCGGTCGGGCAAAGCGGCGTGCCGTTTGATCGCCACTACAGCGACCAGGCGCAGACATATATCGAAGGCGGCTACGAGCAGGCGCACTTCAGTGATGAAGAAGTCACCGCCAACACCCGTGGCACCCTGAAACTGCTGCCCGCCCGATAGCAGCCGCAAACACGATCAAAACCGTGGGAGGGGGCTTGTCGAGTCGTCGCACCGCCCCGATAGCGATGGCGCCGCAAAGTTGAGCCTGAACTGTTGCGGCGTCACCCCCAACCGGCGGTTGAACACACTGCGCATGTGCTGGGCATCGCGAAAACCGCATTGGTAAGCCACGGTTTTCAGCGGTGCGTGAGTACTTTCAAGCAGCACCCGCGCCGCATCCACCCGCGCCCGCTCGACAAACTCCGCCGGCGTAACCTGCGCTTCACGGGCAAACACCCGAGAGAAATTGCGCGCGCTCATATGCGCGGCCTTGGCCAGGTCGGCGATGGTCAGATCCCCGGTCAAATTCGCCAATACATACAGCTGCACCAACGCTACGGCCGAGGTGGTTTCGGCATGGGGCGTAAGAAACGGGCTGAACTGCGACTGCCCGCCTGAGCGCTGGGTGAACACCACCAGGCGCTTGGCCACGCTCAAGGCCACCTCAGGGCCGTGGTCCTGGGACAGCAGGTACAACGACAAGTCGATGCCCGCCGTGACCCCGGCGGAGGTGTAGAGATTGCCGTCCTGTACGTAAAGGCGGTCGGCTTCGACCTGGGCCGAGGGGCACAGGCGCGCCAGGTCAGCGGCGTCGCCCCAATGGGTGGTGACGGTTTTGCCGTCCAGCAGACCGGCACGGGCCAGCATGAAAGCGCCGTTGCAGATTGAGCCGAAGCGCTGCGCACGGGCGGTAGCGCCGCGTAGCCACTCACTGAACGGCGGCCCGAAATCCTCGAACGGCAACTGCGGGCCGCCGGCAACCAGCAGCAGGTCGTAGGCTTGCAGGGCTTCGCTGTAATGCCTGTGAGCCTGAAGTGACAAGCCATTGGAGGCTGCCATCGTGCCGTGGCCGACACCGATCACTTCCAGTTGGTAATGGTCGTCGGGCGCGAGGAAACGGTTGGCCTCGCAGAACACGTCCATGGGGCCGGTCACGTCCAGGGACTGGACGCCGGGGAAGATCAGGATGGCGACGGTTTTGTGCATGGGCAAACCTTATATCTCGGGCTGACGCAAAACGCTGTGGGGGCTGGCTTGCCTGCGATGCAGACGACTCGGTCCATCAGGTATACCGAGGTGATGCTATCGCAGGCAAGCCAGCTCCCACATTTGATCGCGTACACCCTTGGCACGATGTCGCGCCAGATTGGCCGGGATCGCACCCTCGTCACCCTGGCCGCTTCGTGGGCGCGCGACCAGACTGGATGCTTTCCACAGGAGAGCCACCATGACCACTTCCATCGCCGGCATCAAGATCCCCGACAGCGCCCTGGCCAAGGCCACTACCGAGTATATCCGCGACATCGAATCCGACCTGCTCTACCACCACTCGCGCCGGGTGTTTCTGTTCGGCGCGTTGAGCGGTGAGCGCAAGCAGTTGACCTACAACCCGGAGCTACTTTACGTCGGCGCGATGTTCCACGACCTCGGGCTGGTGGAAGGTCATCGCAGCGATAACGAGCGTTTCGAAGTGGACGGTGCCAATGCGGCCGCCGCCTTTCTAAAGCCTTATGGGCTGAGCGATGACGATATCGAACAGGTGTGGCTGTCCATTGCCCTGCACACCACGCCAGGTGTGCCGCAACATCTGCGCCCTACCGTGGCGCTGGTGACGGCCGGTGTGGAGATGGACGTGCTGGGCATGGATTACGCCGCGTTTACCAGCGTGCAGCGCGAAGCCGTGGTGCATGCGCATCCACGGGGTGAAGGGTTCAAGGAGTGCATCATCTGCGCCTTTGCCGACGGCTTGCGCCATCGCCCGCAGACCACGTTTGGCAACGTGAAGACCGATGTGCTGGTGGATCAGGAGCCGGGGTTCAAGCCGATGAATTTTGTGGAGGTGATTCGCACGTCGCCTTGGGCTTGAAATGCAATCAACTGTGGGAGGGGGCTTGCCCCCGATTGCTGACTGCCAGTCACTGCATCTGTTGACTGATACACCGCTATCGGGGGCAAGCCCCCTCCCACATTTTGTATTACACCAGGCTTTAGACCGGTGCAGGCGCCCGGCGCTTGTCCGGCTGTTTCCAGCCATCTTCTGCCGCTTCTTCGATGGCTTGCTGAATGGCTTTCTTGCGGTGTTCTTCGGCGCGACGGCTGAAGAACCACACCAGGAAGGTCACCAGCGACACCGCCAGTAAGATCAGGCTGGCCACGGCGTTGATCTCGGGTTTAACCCCAAGACGCACGGCCGAGAACACTTCCATCGGCAAGGTCGTCGAGCCCGGGCCCGACACGAAGCTGGCCAATACCAGGTCATCCAGCGACAGCGCAAACGACATCATGCCGCCCGCCGCCAGCGACGGCGCGATCATCGGGATGGTGATCAGGAAGAACACCTTCCACGGCCGCGCGCCTAGGTCCATGGCTGCTTCTTCGATCGACAGGTCCAGCTCACGCAAGCGCGCCGACACCACCACCGCCACATACGCCGCACAGAACGTGGTGTGGGCGATCCAGATGGTGACGATGCCACGTTCCTGGGGCCAACCGATCATCTGCGCCATGGCCACGAACAGCAGCAACAGCGACAGACCCGTGATCACTTCCGGCATCACCAGAGGCGCCGTCACCAGGCCACCGAACAGCGTACGGCCCTTGAACTGGCTGATGCGCGTCAGCACAAACGCCGCCAACGTACCCAACGCCACCGCGGCAACCGCCGTGTAGCAGGCGATTTCCAGGGAGCGGGCCACCGACCCCATCAACTGGGTGTTGTCCAGCAGGCCCACGTACCACTTGATCGACCAACCGCCCCACACCGTCACCAGCTTGGATTCGTTGAACGAGTAGATCACCAGGATCAGCATTGGCAGGTAGATGAACAGCAACCCCGCCACCAGCATGAAGCTTGAGAAACTGACGCGCTTCATATCTTGCCCTCCAATTCTTTGGCTTGGCTGCGGTTAAACAGAATGATCGGCACGATCAGGATCGCCAGCATCACTACCGCCAGGGCAGACGCCACCGGCCAGTCACGGTTGTTGAAGAATTCTTGCCACAACACTTTACCGATCATCAGGGTTTCCGGGCCGCCCAGCAGTTCCGGAATCACGAACTCGCCCACCACCGGGATAAACACCAGCATGCAGCCCGCGATGATGCCGTTCTTGGACAGCGGCACGGTGATTTTCCAGAAGCTGTTGAAGGTGCTCGAACCCAGGTCCGACGCGGCCTCCAGCAGGCTCTGGTCATGCTTCACCAGGTTCGCGTACAGCGGCAGGATCATGAACGGCAGGTACGAATAGACCACGCCGATATACACCGCGATGTTGGTATTGAGGATCTGCAGCGGCTCGTTGATCAGCCCCATGGACATCAGGAAGCCATTGAGCAGCCCGTTGTTGCTGAGGATGCCCATCCACGCATACACGCGGATCAGGATCGCAGTCCAGGTCGGCATCATGATCAGCAGCACCAGCACGGTCTGCATCTCTTTGCGCGCGGTGGCAATGGCGTAGGCCATCGGGTAGCCGATCAGCAGGCACAGCAGCGTGCTGAAAAACGCCATCTTCAGCGAGCCCAGGTACGCGGCGATGTACAACTCGTCGCCCGCCAGCAAGCTGTAGTTGGCCAGGTTCAGCACCACTTGCAGCTTCTGCTCAACGTAGGTGTAGATCTCGGTGTACGGCGGGATCGCTACGTCGGCTTCGGCAAAACTGATTTTCAGCACGATGAAAAACGGCAGGGCGAAAAACAGGAACAGCCACAGGAACGGAATCCCGATGACCACCTGCTTGCCACTGGGGACGAGGCGGTTCAAGCGCCGCTTGAGCTTTTTTGTGTTCATGAGCGAAGTACCACGCCGCTGTCGTCTTCCCACCACACGTACACCTGATCACCCCAGGTGGGCCGCTGGCCACGGCGCTCGGCGTTGGCCACGAAGGACTGCACCAACTTGCCGCTCGGCAGCTCCACGTAGAACACCGAGTGGCCGCCCAGGTAGGCGATGTCGTGCACCTTGCCGCTGGACCAGTTGTGCTCGCAGGTCGGCATTTCGGTGGTCACCAACAGTTTTTCCGGGCGAATCGCGTAGGTCACCGACTTGTCTTCCACCGAGGTGGCGATGCCGTAGCCCACGTAGATGTCGCGGTCCAGGTCCGGGCACTTGAGCACCGCGTGGCCTTCGGCGTCGTCCACCACTTGGGTGTCGAAAATGTTGACGTTGCCGATGAACTCGCACACCAGACGGCTGGTAGGCGTTTCGTAGATGTCGATCGGGCTGCCGATCTGCGCGATCCAGCCCAGGTGCATGATCGCGATGCGTTCGGCCATGGTCATGGCCTCTTCCTGGTCGTGGGTCACCATCACGCAGGTCACGCCGACGCGCTCGATGATTTCGACCAGCTCAAGCTGCATCTGCGAACGCAATTTCTTGTCCAGCGCCCCCATGGGCTCATCGAGCAGCAGCAGTTTCGGGCGCTTGGCCAGGGAACGGGCCAGGGCCACACGCTGACGCTGGCCACCGGACAACTGGTGTGGCTTGCGCTTGGCGTACTGGCTCATCTGCACCAGCTTGAGCATCTCGGCCACGCGGGCGTCGACTTCGGCCTTGGGGATCTTGTCCTGTTGCAGGCCGAAAGCGATGTTCTGTGCCACCGTCATGTGTGGGAACAGGGCGTAGGACTGGAACATCATGTTGATCGGCCGCTCGTAGGGCGGCATGTCGGTGATGTCCACACCGTCGAGGTAGATGCGCCCTTCAGTCGGGCGCTCGAAACCTGCGAGCATGCGCAGCAAGGTGGACTTGCCCGAACCCGAACCGCCGAGCAGGGCGAAGATCTCGCCTTTCTTGATTTCCAGGGACACATCGTCCACGGCAATCGTCTCGTCGAACTTCTTCGTGACCCGGTCGATTTTGACCAGCACCTTCTTCGGTGTCTGGTCCCCTTCGAGGGCTTTCTTATAGGCGCCGGAGGCAACTGCCATTTACGAAACTCCCAGAAAAAAAGAGTGCAGAACGTCCAATACGGACGAACCTTGGATAGGTTGAGCCTTACTTGCCCGTCTTGACCTTGGTCCAGCTACGGGTCATTAAACGTTGCACTTTCGGGGGTAGCTCGAAGTTGACGAATGTCCGATCGAGAACCGCCTGCGGTGGGTAAACCGCTTCGTCGGTGCGTATCGATTGCTTCATCAGTGTGTCCGCCCCTGGGTTAGGGTTGGCGTAACCGACGTAATCACTGACCTGGGCGATGACCTCAGGTTGCAGCAAATAGTTGATGTAGGCGTGGGCCTCTTTGACGTTGGCGGCGTCCTTGGGGATCGCCAGCACGTCAAACCACAGGTTGCCGCCTTCTTTCGGAATTGCGTAGGCGATGTTCACGCCTTTGCCAGCCTCAGCCGCACGGGCCTTGGCCTGGAACACATCACCGGAGAAACCGGCCGCCACGCAGATGTTGCCGTTGGCCAGGTCGGAGATGTATTTGGAGGAATGGAAGTAGGTCACGTAGGGCCGCACTTTGAGCAGCTTTTCTTCGGCCTTTTTGTAGTCGTCCGGGTTGGTGCTGTTGGGATCCAGGCCCATGTAGTTGAGCACCGCCGGCAGCATTTCATCTGCCGAATCCATGAAGGACACACCGCAAGTGGCCAGCTTCTTCATGTTTTCCGGCTCGAACAGCACGGCCCAGGAGTCGATCTTGTCGACGCCCAGCACTTCCTTCACTTTGTCGACGTTGTAACCGATGCCGTTGGTGCCCCACAGGTACGGCACGGCGTACTGGTTGCCTGGGTCGTTCTTTTCCAGGCGCTTGAGCAACGCCGGATCAAGATTTGCGTAATTCGTCAGCAACGACTTGTCGAGTTTCTGGAACGCCCCGGCCTTGATCTGCTTGCCGAGGAAGTGGTTGGACGGCACGACCACGTCGTAGCCCGTACGCCCGGCCAGCAGCTTGCCTTCCAGGGTTTCGTTGGAATCAAACACGTCATACACGGGCTTGATGCCGGTGGCCTTTTCGAAGTTGGCCAGGGTGTCGGTACCGATGTAGTCCGACCAGTTATAAATATGCACCGTCGATGCGGCCTGCACGCTGACAGCCAGCGTGATACCTGCACCCACCAGCATGGCTTTGCGAAATAAAGAAATTGGCAAGTGGAGGTCCTCTTAAATAGTTGGGCCTGAAGTTGTTGCCCGGCAACAAAACCGGCGCGCAACTTACCCTCGATAAACCGATCCGGCAAAACTTTTTGTCATTTAATGTGTGGGAGAGGGGCAAGCCCTCTCCCACAGGTGTTGAGGCTTACTTGCCGGACTTGATTTTGGTCCAGCTGCGCGTCATTTCACGCTGGGTTGCGGCTGGCAAGTCAGCAATGGCGTAGAGCTTGGCTTGCACATCGGCTGGCGGGTAGATGCCCGGGTCGCTGGTGATGTCCTTGTCGACCAATGCCGTGGCCTTCTCGTTACCGTTCGGGAAACGCACGCTGTCGGTGATCGAAGCCATGACTTCCGGCTTGAGCAGGTAGTTCATGAATTTGTAAGCGGCGTCGACGTTTTCGGCATCTTTAGGGATGGCGACCATGTCGAAGAAGCTACCGGCGCCTTCTTTCGGAATGTCATAGGCAACCTTGATCTTGCCACCGGCTTCAGCCGCGCGGGATTTGGCCTGCTGGATGTCACCCGAGTAACCCACGGCTACGCAGATGTTGCCGTTGGCGAGGTCCGAGATGTACTTGGAGGAGTGGAAGTAGCCAATCGATGGGCGGATCTTGAGGAACAGCGCTTCGGCTTGCTTGAGATCGTCTTTCTTCTGGCTGTCGGTCGGCAGGCCCAGGTAATGCAGTGCGATCGGCAGCATTTCGGTTGGCGAATCGAGGAAGCTCACGCCGCAGCTTTTGAGCTTGGCGATGTTCTCAGGCTTGAGCAGCACGTCCCACGAGTCGATCTTGTCCACGCCCAGTGCGGCCTTGACCTTCTCCGGGTTGTAGCCGATGCCGATCGAACCCCACATGTACGGGAAGGCGTGCTTGTTGTCCGGGTCGCTGACCGACACGGCTTTGAGCAGGGACTTGTTCAGGTTGCTGTAGTTGGACAGCTTGGACGTGTCCAGCTCTTGGTAGACACCGGCCTTGATCTGCTTGGCGAGGAAGTTGTTCGACGGTACGACGATGTCGTAGCCGGACTTGCCTGCCAGCAACTTGGCTTCCAGGGTCTCGTTGCTGTCAAAAACGTCGTACACCACTTTGATGCCCGACTCTTTTTCGAAGTTGGCGATGGTGTCCGGTGCAATGTAGTCGGACCAGTTGTAGACGTGCAGCACTTTATCGTCTGCCTGGGCCGCGCCCGCCATTGCGCCCATCAGGGACAAGGCGAGGAGGGTCTTGCCAGCGTTCTTCAAACCTAATGCCTTCATTTGGTGATGCTCCAATTTTTTCTTTTGAGCCGCAGCCTGCGTTATCTGCCGCAGGCGGAGACTAGCACTTAGCCCTGCAATGCCGCCAAAGTCAGGTCCAGACACTTGCGCGCCTTGGTCACCAACTCGTCGATCTCGGCCTTGCTGATCACCAGCGGCGGCGAAATGATCATGGTGTCGCCCACGGCGCGCATGATCAGGCCGTTGTTGAAGCAGAAGTTGCGGCAAATCATGCCGACGCCCTTGCCTTCATAGCGCTTGCGAGTGGCCTTGTCCTGCACCAGTTCAATAGCGCCCAACAGACCCACACCGCGCACTTCGCCCACCAACGGGTGATCATTGAGCTCACGCAGACGACGCTGCAAATAGGGTGCCGTTTCGCTGTTGACCTGCTCGATGATTTTTTCATCACGCAGGATGCGGATGTTTTCCAGGGCCACTGCGGCGGCCACCGGATGACCGGAATAGGTGAAACCGTGGTTGAAATCGCCGCCTTCGTTCAGCACCTCGACCACTTCGTCACGCACGATGAGGCCGCCCATAGGGATATAGCCCGAGGTCAGGCCTTTGGCGATGGTCATCATGTCTGGCTTGAGGTCGTAGAAGTCGCTACCAAACCACTTACCGGTACGGCCAAAACCGCAGATCACTTCGTCGGCCACAAACAGGATGTCGTACTTGGCGAGGATTTCCTTGATGCGCGGCCAGTAGGTGGCGGGCGGGACGATCACACCACCGGCACCCTGGATCGGTTCGGCAATAAAGGCACCGACGGTGTCCACGCCCAGTTCGAGGATCTTCTCTTCCAGCTGGTTGGCGGCCCAGATCCCGAATTCCTCAGGGCTCATGTCGCCGCCTTCGCCAAACCAGTACGGCTGGGCGATGTGGGTGATGCCCGGGATCGGCAAGTCGCCCTGTTCGTGCATATACGTCATGCCGCCAAGGCTGGCGCCAGCCACGGTTGAGCCGTGGTAGCCATTCTTGCGGCTGATGATGGTTTTCTTGTTCGGCTGGCCCTTGATCGCCCAGTAGTGGCGGACCATGCGCAACATGGTGTCGTTGCCTTCGGAGCCGGAGCCGGTGAAGAACACGTGGTTCATGCCGGCAGGCGCGATGTCGGAAATGGCCTTGGCCAGCTCCAGCACCGGCGGGTGAGCGGTCTGGAAGAACAGGTTGTAGTACGGCAGTTCTTTCATTTGTTTGGCGGCGGCGTCGGCCAGTTCATCGCGACCGTAACCGATCGCCACGCACCACAGGCCGGCCATGCCGTCGAGGATCTTGTTGCCTTCGCTGTCCCACAAATACACGCCGTGGGCTTTGGTGATGATCCGTGGGCCTTTCTCTTTCAATTGCTTGAAGTCGCTGAACGGCGCCAGGTGGTGATCGTTGCTCAAGGCTTGCCATTCACGGGTTTGCGGGTTGTTGCTGGACATACCAATCTCCTGAAATTTCAGTGAAGGGCGCACGGAGCGAGCCGCGCGCCCGGCGCATCAGACGGCGAAGAGCAGGAATTCCCGCTCCCACGAACTGATCACGCGCTTGAAGTTTTCATGCTCGGCCCGCTTGACCGCGACGTAGCCTGTGATGAATTTCTGACCCAGGTATTTCTCGATGGTCTTGCTGTTTTCCATGCGTTCCAGGGCGTCTTCAATGGTCAACGGCAAACGCAGGTTGCGCCGCTCGTAACCACGACCCACCACCGGCGCGCTCGGGTTATGGCCTTCAACCATGCCGATGTAGCCGCACAGCAGACTGGCGGCAATCGCCAGGTACGGGTTGGCGTCGGCGCCCGGCAGGCGGTTTTCCACACGACGGTTCTGCGGGCCGGCATCCGGTACGCGCAGGCCGACGGTGCGGTTTTCTTCGCCCCATTCCACGTTGACCGGCGCCGAGGTGTCGGGCAGGAAGCGGCGGAACGAGTTCACGTTAGGGGCAAACAGTGGCAGCAATTCGGGGATGAATTTCTGCAGGCCGCCAATGTGGTTGAGGAACAGCTGGCTCATGCTCCCGTCTTCATTGGAGAAGACGTTCTTGCCGGTGGCGATGTCGATGATGCTCTGGTGCAGGTGCATCGCGCTGCCGGGCTCGCCGGTCATCGGCTTGGCCATGAAGGTGGCCGCCACGTTGTGCTTGAGCGCGGCTTCGCGCATGGTGCGCTTGAACACCAGGATCTGGTCGGCCAGGGACAGCGCGTCGCCGTGACGGAAGTTGATTTCCATCTGCGCGGTGCCGTCTTCGTGGATCAGGGTGTCGAGGTCCAGCTCCTGCAGTTCGCACCAGTCGTAGACGTCTTCGAACAGTGGATCGAATTCGTTGGCCGCTTCTATAGAGAAGGATTGGCGACCGGTCTCGGGGCGCCCGGAACGACCGATCGGCGGTTGCAACGGGAAGTCCGGGTCTTCGCAGCGTTTGGTCAGGTAGAACTCCATCTCCGGCGCCACGATGGGCTGCCAGCCTTTGTCGGCGTAGAGCTGGAGGACTTTCTTGAGCACGTTGCGCGGCGACAGCTCGATCGGGTTGCCTTGCTTGTCGTAGGTGTCGTGGATCACCTGGGCGGTCGGCTCGATGGCCCACGGCACCAGGAACACCGCGTTCTGGTCGGGGCGGCAGATCATGTCGATATCGGCCGGGTCGAGCAATTCGTAATAGATGTCGTCTTCGACATAGTCGCCGGTCACGGTCTGCAACAGAACGCTCTCGGGCAGGCGCATGCCTTTTTCGGCGATGAACTTGTTGGTCGGCGAGATCTTGCCCCGGGTGATGCCGGTGAGGTCGCCAATCATGCATTCGACTTCTGTGATCTTGTGGTCTTTCAACCAATCGGTGAGCTGGTCGAGGTTGTTACTCATAAATGCCTCTGGGCTGGGTTTCCTGGCATCCATTAAAGGCCAGGCGTTGGTTGACGCAGCATCCGCGTCGTTTGTTCATTCAGGGTAGGAGCTTACCTGCCATTTGCTGCAGCGTTGCATTCCTCACGCCAAAGTCGTGCACAATCTTGATCGGTTCCTTGAAAAGGCGCCGGTCAGGGGCAGTTGAGGGGGCAAAGAAAAGGTCGGACGGGCCGTCAAGAATATTGGCCGGTGCCGGGGCATTCACGCGGGGCGAACGGACTGCGGACAACGCCTGGCAGAAGCAGGCATAGACGCCGAGTGGCGGCAGGTGAAACATGAAGCACCCCGGTATTATTGCTGTTATGGGTTTGAATCGAGCTTAGCCTTGTTCATTTTTTTACACAACACCCCCGTAAAAAATACAACACGGCCCGCTCAAGCCTGCGATTCCCAAGCCGGTCAAATGCAAAAAACCGCCCCAAAAAGCCCCAAAAAAGGCTTCGCGGCGCTTTTTTAGGGCAAAAAAGGCCTCGCTTGACTTCGGCATGCCGTTCGGGTTGACTGAAACCAGAAAAGATCAATGATTGATATTTTTAACAACAAAGGTGTTGCATCATGTCGGTACCCCCGCGTGCCGTTCAGCTTAACGAAGCGAACGCGTTCCTTAAGGATCATCCTGAGGTTCTGTACGTAGACCTTCTAATTGCGGATATGAATGGTGTGGTGCGCGGCAAGCGCATCGAACGCACCAGCCTCCACAAGGTTTACGAGAAGGGCATTAACCTGCCTGCCTCTTTATTTGCCCTGGATATCAATGGCTCGACGGTGGAAAGCACCGGCCTGGGTCTGGACATCGGTGATGCTGACCGAATCTGTTATCCAATCCCCGATACCCTGTGCAATGAGCCTTGGCAAAAGCGCCCTACCGCGCAACTGCTGATGACCATGCACGAACTTGAAGGTGAACCTTTCTTCGCCGATCCCCGCGAAGTGCTCCGCCAGGTTGTAAGCAAATTTGACGACCTCGGTCTGACCATCTGCGCTGCCTTCGAGCTTGAGTTCTACCTGATCGACCAGGAGAACGTGAACGGCCGCCCACAACCGCCCCGCTCGCCGATCTCCGGCAAACGCCCGCACTCGACACAGGTCTACCTGATCGACGACCTCGACGAATACGTCGACTGCCTCCAGGACATTCTGGAAGGTGCCAAAGAGCAAGGCATCCCGGCCGACGCCATCGTCAAGGAAAGTGCCCCGGCGCAGTTCGAAGTGAACCTGCACCATGTCGCCGACCCGATCAAAGCGTGCGATTACGCGGTACTGCTCAAGCGCCTGATCAAGAACATCGCCTACGACCATGAGATGGACACCACCTTCATGGCCAAGCCTTACCCAGGCCAGGCAGGCAACGGGCTGCACGTTCACATTTCGATCCTGGACAAAGACGGCAAGAACATCTTTGCCAGCGAGGATCCCGAGCAGAACGCCGCATTGCGTCATGCGATCGGCGGTGTGCTGGAGACCCTGCCCGCCCAAATGGCGTTCCTGTGCCCCAACGTCAACTCCTACCGTCGTTTCGGCGCACAGTTCTACGTGCCGAACTCGCCGTGCTGGGGCCTGGACAACCGCACCGTGGCGATTCGCGTACCGACCGGCTCGTCCGACGCCGTACGTATCGAACACCGTGTGGCCGGCGCCGACGCCAACCCTTACCTGCTGATGGCTTCGGTCCTGGCAGGCGTGCACCACGGTCTGACCAACAAGATCGAGCCTGGCGCACCCGTGGAAGGCAACAGCTACGAGCAGAACGAGCAAAGCCTGCCGAACAACCTGCGTGATGCCCTGCGCGAGTTGGACGACAGCGAGGTGATGGCCAAGTACATCGATCCTAAATACATCGATATCTTCGTCGCCTGTAAGGAAAGTGAGCTGGAAGAGTTTGAACACTCCATCTCCGACCTTGAGTACAACTGGTATCTGCATACCGTGTAAGCGGCGGTTGCATTGAAAAAACGCCACAGGCCTTTGGTCTGTGGCGTTTTTTTATGGGTTTGTTCCGGGGGACCGAGTCGGCCTTATCGGGGCATGGGCATCTACACAACTTCCGGAGGATGCTCAATCTATGGCAAATGGGCTTTTGTGGTGAGCGGGCTTGTCCCGCGCTGGGCTGCGCAGCAGCCCCAAAACCTTCACCTCGATTGGTTCTGGCACTCTGCGGTGACCTTATTGGGGCTGCTTCGCAGCCCAGCGCGGGACAAGCCCGCTCACCACAGGATTCTGTGTCAGCCTTTAAGAGTTGTGTAGATACTCATGCTTGCCCCCGATGGCGGTCTGGCAGACAACCCACCTCAGGGCTCATACAATGCCCGCTGCCTTGTAGGAGACTTCCATGACCACCCGCCCCGCCACCCCGCGTAAACCCCGTGCCCGCAGCCAGGCCCGGATCGACGCGATCCTCGACGCCGCCCGCACCCTGCTGGCCGCCGAAGGCGTGGCCAGTTTGTCGATCTACAGCGTGGCCGAACGCGCACAGATTCCACCGTCGTCGGTGTACCACTTTTTCGCCAGCGTACCGGCGTTGCTGCAAGCCTTGACGGCCGATGTGCACGCCGCGTTCCGGGCAGCCATTGAGGCGCCTATCGAGCATGAGCCGCTCAAGCACTGGCGCGACCTGTCCTACGTGATCGAGCAGCGCATGCTCACCATCTACAGCAACGACGCCGCCGCTCGGCAGTTGATCCTGGCCCAGCACGGATTAACCGAAGTGACCCAGGCAGATCGCCAGCACGATCTGGAGTTGGGGGATTTGATGTTGGCGGTGTTCAGCCGTCACTTCGAAGTGCCGACCCTGCCCACCGATGTGGATGTGTTCGCGCTGGCGCTGGAATTGAGTGATCGCGTGTATGCGCGCTCGGTGCATCAGCATGGGCTGATTACGCCGCGCATGGCGGAGGAAGGAATGCGTGTGTTTGATGCTTACGTGGGGCTGTATTTGCCGGCGTACCTGCCCAAGCGTTGAGTCTTGTATTGGCCGATCTGGCCTCATCGGGGGCAAGCCCCCTCCCACATTTTGAGTGTGTTCACAGTTCAACATGTGGGAGGGGGCTTGCCCCCGATGGCGGCCTCAAGACCAATCACAACTTGGCGATCGACACCTCAGTCGACTTAACAAACGCAATCACTTCACTGCCAATCACCAGCTCCAACTCTTTGACCGAGCGCGTGGTGATCACCGAAGTGACGATCCCGGAGGCGGTCTGCACGTCGATTTCCGACAGCACGTCGCCGACTACGATTTCCTTGATGGTGCCTTTGAACTGGTTACGCACGTTGATGGCTTTGATAGTCATGGTGTTTTTCCTTCGCGGGACAAGTGAGTTATTGAGCCCAACGCAATTGCGTAGGCAGCGGTGAAACAGGTTCGGGTTCCGGCGGCGTGCCGGGCAACGACAGCACACGGTTGAGCACTTCGGCTTCCAACGCGGCCAGACGGTGTGAACCACGGGCACGCGGACGTGGCAGGTCGACGATCAAATCGAGGCCGATTTCGCCGTCTTCGATCAGGATCACCCGGTCGGCAATCGCCACGGCTTCACTGACGTCATGGGTCACCAGCAACACGGTGAAACCGTGCTTCTGCCAGAGGTTTTCGATCAGTTGCTGCATCTCGATGCGGGTCAGGGCATCCAGTGCCCCCAATGGCTCATCGAGCAGCAGCAGGCGCGGTTGATGGATCAGCGCACGCGCCAGGGCAACACGTTGTTTCTGGCCCCCGGACAGCGCTGCTGGCCACTCATTGGCACGCTCGGCCAGGCCGACCGCTTCCAGTGCTTCGAGCGCTTTGGGGCGCCAATTGCCAGTGAGACCCAGGCCCACGTTGTCGATGATCTTTTTCCACGGCAGCAAACGTGCTTCCTGGAACATCAACCGCGTGTCTTCAATCGCTTCGCTCAGCGGCGCGGAGCCGGCCAGCAGCTCGCCGCCACTGGCTTTGTCCAAGCCGGCCAGCAGGCGCAGCAAGGTACTTTTGCCGCACCCGCTGCGGCCGACCACAGCCACGAACTGGCCCGCCGGAATGTGCAGGTCAATCTCTTTGAGCACTTCCCGTGCGCCGAACGATTTGCGCAATTTGCGCACCGCCAGGGGTATCCCCTTGAGCAGGCGCGGAGGTTGTTGAGCCGTCATGCCGCACCTCCTTTATTCACTTGATACGCCGGATGCCAGCGCAACCACACCCGCTCCAGACCGCGCGCCGCCAGGTCGGCCAGTTTGCCAAGGATCGCGTACATCACGATGGCCAGCACCACCACGTCGGTTTGCAGGAATTCACGAGCGTTCATTGCCAGGTAGCCGATGCCCGAGCTGGCAGAGATGGTTTCCGCCACGATCAGCGTCAACCACATAAAGCCCAGGGCAAAACGCACACCCACCAAAATCGAAGGCAGCGCGCCCGGCAGGATCACTTGCCAGAACAGGCTGAAACCGGACAAACCGTAACTGCGCGACATTTCCACCAGCGCCGGGTCGACGTTGCGGATGCCGTGATAGGTGTTCAGGTAGATCGGGAACAATGTGCCGAGGGCGACCAGGAAAATCTTCGCGGTCTCGTCAATCCCGAACCACAGGATCACCAGCGGAATCAGCGCCAGGTGCGGCACGTTGCGGATCATCTGCACCGAGCTGTCCAGCAGGCGTTCGCCCCACTTTGACAGGCCGGTGATAAACCCCAGCGCCAGGCCGATGCTGCCGCCGATCACAAAGCCCAGGCCGGCGCGCCAGCCACTGATGGCCAGGTGCGTCCAGATTTCGCCACTGGCAACCAAGTGGACACCGGCTTCAATCACCGCACTGGGCGCCGGCAGAATGCGCGTCGACAACCAACCCGCCGACACCGACAACTGCCACACCGCCAGCAATAGAATCGGCAGCACCCAGGGCGCTACGCGATGGCTCAATTTTTCAAGGTTCATAACGCCGCCTCAGCTCTGTGACGCAGCTTTGGGAAGGATGTCGTTGGCGACCATTTCGCCGAACGGGCTCACGTAACCGGCGCTTTTCGGCAGCTCGGGACGTTCGATGTCCAGGTGCGGAAACAGCAGTTCAGCCACGCGATACGACTCTTCCAGGTGTGGGTAGCCGGAGAAGATAAAGGTGTCGATGCCCAGCGCGGCGTACTCCTTGACCCGCGCCGCAACCGTTGGGCCATCGCCCACCAAAGCAGTGCCCGCACCACCGCGTACCAGGCCGACACCGGCCCACAGGTTGGGGCTGACTTCGAGGTTGTCGCGGTTGCCGCCGTGCAAGGCGGCCATGCGTTGCTGGCCGACCGAATCGAAGCGCGCCAGGGAAGCCTGGGCGCGGGCGATGGTGTCGTCATCCAGATGGGAGATCAGTTTGTCGGCGGCTTTCCAGGCTTCATCGTTGGTTTCGCGCACGATCACATGCAGGCGAATGCCGAAGCGCACGGTGCGCCCGAGTTTCGCGGCCTTGGCGCGTACCTGTTCAATCTTTTCTGCGACGGCGGCCGGGGGCTCGCCCCAGGTCAGCACCATTTCCACCTGTTCGGCGGCGAGGTCCTGGGCGGCTTCGGAAGAACCGCCGAAGTACAGCGGCGGACGCGGTTGCTGGATCGGCGGATAGAGCAATTTGGCGCCTTTGACGCTGATGTGCTCGCCGTCGTAATCCACGGTTTCGCCTTCCAGCACACGGCGCCAGATGCGGGTGAATTCCACCGACGCCTGGTAGCGTTCCTCGTGAGTGAGAAACAAGCCATCGCCGGCCAATTCTTCCGGATCACCACCGGTGACCAGGTTGAACAACGCACGGCCGCCGGACAGGCGATCCAGGGTCGCAGCCTGACGCGCCGCCACCGTCGGGGAAATGATCCCGGGGCGCAGGGCAACAAGGAATTTCAGACGCTGGGTCACCGGGATCAGCGAGGCGGCCACCAGCCATGAGTCTTCGCAGGAGCGTCCGGTAGGGATCAACACCCCGCCGAAGCCCAGGCGATCAGCGGCCTGGGCCACTTGCTGCAAATAACCGTGGTCGACGGCGCGAGCGCCTTCGGCGGTGCCAAGGTAATGGCCGTCGCCGTGGGTAGGCAGGAACCAGAAAATATTGAGGCTCATGGAGTTGTCTCCTGAAGAAGTCGAATTACGGCGCTTTGGCCACAGCGGCGGGTGGCGTCCAGATCACGTCCTTGATGCTCAAGGGCTTGGGGATCAATTTGAGTTGGTAGAAGGTATCGGCGATTTTCTGCTGGGCGGCGACCACCTCAGGGGTCAGAAACAGCGCGCCGTAGCCTTGGCGTTTCACCGAGGTCAGGGTGATGTCCGCCGGCAGGCCAAGCAGGGGCGCAACTTGTTCAGTCACTTCCTGTGGGTTGGCCTTGGACCATTCGCCCACGGCACGCACTTCTTCAATCAGCGCCTTGACCACTTCAGGGTGCTGCTCGGCGTAGGGTTTGGTCGCCAGGTAGAACTGATGGTTGTCGGCGATGCCGCTGCCGTCGCGCAGGGTGCGGGCTTGCAGTTGTTTCTCGGCGGCAGCCTGGTATGGGTCCCAGATCACCCAGGCATCTACGCTGCCACGTTCGAATGCGGCGCGGGCATCGGCGGGCGGCAGGAACACCGTCTGCACGTCGGTGTATTTGAGGCCGGCGTCTTCCAGTGCACGCACCAGCAGGTAGTGCACGTTGGAGCCTTTGTTGAGCACGATTTTCTTGCCCTTGAGCTCGGCCACCGATTTGATCGTCGAGTCTTTCGGCACCAGGATTGCTTCACTGGTCGGCGCTGGCGGCTCGTAGGCCACGTAGAGCAGATCGGCACCTGCCGCCTGGGCGAACACCGGTGGGGTTTCGCCGGTAACGCCGAAGTCGATGGAGCCGACGTTCAGGCCCTCAAGCAATTGCGGGCCGCCCGGAAACTCGGTCCATTGCACCTGCACGCCTTGGGCGGCCAGGCGTTTTTCCAGGGTGCCCTTGGCCTTGAGCAGCACCAGAGTGCCGTACTTCTGATAACCGATCCGCAGGGTCTCGGCGGCTTGAGCTTGAACAATGGCGCCGAAGGACACAGCCGCAGCAAACAGTGCGACCAGACCACGACGCAAGATGACAGTGCGCATGGCGCTCTCTCCAAATATGCGATTAGGGTTTTGGCTGCACCTGCTTGGCCGTTGGCGGCTGAGTAAGGTGAGTGTTTCTTAAAGGGGTAAGGCTCAGATGCTCCAGCGAGCAGTCAACAAACGGTCATTCAACACATGGGGGTCCAGCGGTTTCGGGCGACGGGCCATGGCGCTGTAGAGCTGCTCCAGCGACTCATGCAAACGGTGTTCGAGCACAGGCACCAGTTGCGCCTGAGCGCTGCCTTCGGCGTAGGCGATCTGGCTGTCTTCGGCAAAAATGCCGTGGAGCAATTCCTGGGCTTTCAACGCCGACAGCACCGGTTTGAGCGCGTAGTCCACGGCCAGCATATGGGCGATGCTGCCACCGGTGGCCATCGGCAACACGATCTTGTGGGCCAGGGCGCGTTCAGGCAGCAGGTCGAGCACGGTTTTCAATGCACCCGAGAACGACGCCTTGTACACCGGCGTGGCGATCACCAGGCCATCCGCATTAGCCACCTGTTGCAGCAGGTCGATGACCTTGGGGCTGTCGAAGCGCGCATGCAGCAAGTCTTCGGCCGGGAAGTCCCGTACCTGGTAACTCACCACTTCAACGCCTTTGTCTTGCAACCATTGACGGGTTTTTTCCAGCAAGACCCCGGAGCGGGAACGCTGGCTGGGACTGCCTCCAAGTGTTACGACCAACATGCAGGAATTCCTTGAGCTAGTGCCGGCGGTTCGCTGTGTGGCGATGGCGCCAATATGTGACAGACCTTATCAGCAGATTTATATATCTATAAATCTTATTTTTTCATTTGTTTATTCTTTAAATGCATATGCGATTCATAAACCGCCGGGCGAAAAAAAAGGCCGTCGAAACGGCCTGAAAACCCCTGCTTTGATTCACTTTCAAAGGTGTTGCATTGACCGACACCATCGGGGGCAAGCCCCCTCCCACAGGAGAACGCGGTCACTGTGGGAGGGGGCTTGCCCCCGATGGCTATATCCGCTTCAACGATTGGGTTGCGGGGTAAGCCGCAGGTACGGCTTCACAGCGCGATAGCCCTTGGGAAAGCGCTTCTTGATCTCTTCCTCATCCTTGAGCGACGGCACAATCACCACTTCATCACCGTCCTGCCAGTTGGCGGGGGTGGCGACCTTGTGGTTGTCGGTCAGCTGCAGCGAGTCGATGACCCGCAGGATTTCGTGGAAGTTACGCCCGGTGCTGGCCGGGTATGTGATGGTCAGGCGAATCTTTTTGTTCGGGTCGATCACGAACAAGGAGCGCACGGTGAGGGTGTCACTGGCGTTCGGGTGGATCAGGTCGTAGAGGTCCGAGACCTTGCGGTCGGCGTCGGCCAGGATCGGGAAGTTGACAATAGTGTTCTGGGTTTCGTTGATGTCTTCGATCCACTTGTGGTGCGAATCCACCGGGTCGACCGACAGGGCGATGGCCTTGACGCCGCGCTGGGCGAACTCGTCCTTGAGCTTGGCAGTAAAACCCAGCTCGGTGGTGCACACTGGGGTGAAGTCCGCCGGGTGGGAAAACAACACACCCCAGCTATCGCCCAACCATTCGTGGAAACGAATCTTGCCGGCGCTGGAATCCTGTTCGAAGTCGGGGGCGATATCGCCCAGTCTTAGGCTCATGGTGTGGCTCCTGGTGAGTGCTTATGGAGCCCACTGTGCATGGATTGTGGATGATTTAAAAAGAATAAATATCGATCTATCTAGAAGATAAAGGAATATTAAAAAAGGGTTCATTGGACGTGCGCAGGGACGAGGCGCACCATCGTTTCCAAGGTTCGAGAAGGCCTTGAGACGCTGCACAAAGAGGGGTTCAGGAAGGGCTTGCGGGGGTTTAGCCCGACTTGAAAGCAAGACACCTTGCCCGGCGTTGCGCCGGGCAAGGTTTTTACAGTCTTACAACAACTTCACGCTACTAGAACAGTGGCAGCGAGTAGCTGACGATCAGACGGTTTTCGTCCTGATTGCGCTGGCCGGCAATGTCGTTGCGCCACATGGCGTTTTTCCAGGCTACGCCAACGTTCTTCAGCGGACCTTGTGGCACGACGTAGGCAACAGTGATGTCACGTTCCCACTCGCTCGCGCCGTTGGAGTTCACAGTAGGTTGCGGCGTTGTAGAGCCGACCTTGCCGGCAGTGTCGATGTTATCGCCACGCAGGTAAACCACACCGGCGGTCAGGCCAGGCACGCCAACCTTGGCGAAGTCATAAGCGTAGCGAGCTTGCCAGGTGCGTTCGCCAGCGCGAGCGAACTTGGCGATCTGCATGTCAGTGGTCAGATAGGCCGACGCACCGTCGCCCTGGTTCAGGAACGGGAAGTCACTGTTGCCGTTGCTGGCCTGGTAACCGCCACCGAAGGTGTGACCTTCAACGGTGTACAGAAACAAGCCGCTGTACAGATTGTTGTCGACTTTACCTTTGGTGATGTTGTTACCGGCGGCGTTAGTACCGTAGTCACCGCTGGTGTAGTAGGTGGCGTCGTTGCTGTTGTTACCGTCAGAGCGGCTATTGAAGTAGCGCAAGTCGGTTTTCAACACGCCAGGACCGATGGCCCAGTTGTGCAGCAGGCCCAGGAAGTGTTGCTTGTAGAACTGATCCAGGTTGCCGTAGTAGTACTGGGCAGTCAGGTCTTTGGTGATTTTGTAGTCACCACCGGCGTAATAGAACTTGTTGCTGTCGCGGCCAGAGGCCGTACGACCGTTGGCACCTGCGATAGACAGGTTTTCAACGTTGCTGGAGTTACGACCCTTGGCCTTTTCGATCTGACCCGCTACCAGCGTGAAGTCCTTGATATCGTTGGTAGTAATCTGGCCACCCTGGAAGGTTTGCGGCAGCAGACGACCATCGTTGGTCACCAGAACCGGCAGCTTTGGCTGCAGCGTGCCCAGCTTCAATTCGGTCTGGGAGATCTTGGCTTTGGCAGTCAGGCCCAGGCTGGAGTAGTTATCAACAGCTTCGCCGTTGGACTTGCTCGGGAAAACCGTGCCGCCGTAAGAACCAGCGTTGCCGGTCGAAGGTTTAGTGGCACCGTTGGTGCCGCCGCCCGAATCCAGACGCACGCCCAGCAGGCCGATAGCGTCAAGACCAAAGCCTACGGTGCCTTGGGTGTAACCGGAGATGAAGCGCAGGTCGAAAGCTTGGCCCCACTCTTCCGACTTGTTCTGCGCGCCGGCCGCTTTGGTAGCGCCATCACGGTTATCAGTATTGATATAGAAGTTACGCAGCCCCAGTGTGGCCTTGCTGTCTTCGATAAAACCGGCAGCGCCTGCTTGCTGGGCGATCGCGCCCAAAGCTACAGCCAAAGCCAAGGTGGACTTATTCATGTACCGCTCCTCTCATTTCTAATTTTTGTATTTCTTCGGTCTCGGGTCTGACGCCCTCGATCCACAGATGCGCGATTACCACCGGATAGTGACTGACAAGTCAATCGTAACCTTGTGTGTCTACTACCTTCGTCTAATCGCAGTTGATTTGGTCCCTGCAGGGTAATGAGTTTTTCATACACCCAAAAAGAATTATTTCATTCTTTTTCATACGATCCAGGAATAAGCCTTTGCATGATTCGGACAGGTCAGGATAGACCAGCCGCTCCATAAGCTAATTCCTAAAGGGTATTTGTTAGCGCTTTTTTAGATCGATTAGTGTGATCGCCCTGTTGCATACGTCACCCACGATCAAAAAGGCGACGCCATCATGGCCAAACGCATATCCTCCCGTCAATTTGTTACAGTTTTTGTGTCACTAATAATTTCTTGTGCTGTCCAAGCCGCCGATTTGACCATCGGCAACCTCGGTTCCAGCCCGCTGGCAGCAGCTGCCTCGCGCAATCTCCCCATCGTCGCGTTCATCGTATCGGCGCAAATCAATACTTCTGAAGCCTTGGTGGTGCGCAACGGCAGCGGTATCGACAAACCCGAGGATCTGATCGGCAATGCCCAGGCGCAGCAAACCGATGCACTGCTTAAAGGCGGCACGGCAACGGCAATTGGGGAGACGGCGAAGTTTTTGAAGGAACAGGGGGAAGGTTGAGACGGTGCTGCCGGACTATTCGGCCTTCGTGACCGACAAATTCGCCAAGGAATAAATGCGATCAAAAATGTGGGAGGGGGCTTGCCCCCGATGGCGGTGTATCAGTCGCTCATTAGGTGACTGACACTCCCTCATCGGGGGCAAGCCCCCTCCCACATTTGGATTTGCATCGACCTGCAGATAGGGTTTACAGCGCCTTTTCGAAGATCTTCGAGTTACGCTGGTAGTTGTACAGCGACGCCCGCGCCGACGGCAGCCGGTCGACGGTACTCGGTACAAAACCACGCTCACGGAACCAGTGAGCGGTACGGGTGGTGAGGACGAACAAGGTTTTCAAGCCTTGGGCCCGGGCACGGTTTTCAATGCGTTCGAGCAACTCATCACCACGCCCGCCATGGCGATACTCCGGGTTCACCGCCAGGCACGCCAACTCCCCCGCATCCGAATCGGCAATCTGATACAGCGCCGCACAGGCGATGATCATGCCTTCGCGCTCGACCACGCTGAACTGCTCGATCTCACGCTCCAGCACTTCCCGCGAACGGCGTACCAGGATGCCTTGTTCTTCCAGCGGGCTGATCAGGTCGAGCAAACCACCGACGTCTTCAATCGCCGCCTCGCGCACCAGTTCGAATTGCTCTTGGGCCACCAAGGTGCCGCCGCCATCGCGGGTAAACAGCTCGGTGAGCAGCGCGCCATCTTCGGCGTAGCTGACGATATGGCTGCGCCCTACCCCGCCCCGGCAAGCCTCGGCCGCCGCGTCAAGCAGCTCGGCCTGGTAGTTGCTGCTACCCAGGCGTTGCAGGTGAGCCGGCACTTGTTGCGGACGCAGTTCGCGCACCAACCGGCCATTTTCATCGATCAGGCCCAGGTCGGCGCCGAACAGCAGCAGTTTGTCGGCACCCAGGTCGATGGCGGCGCGGGTGGCGACGTCTTCGCAGGCCAGGTTGAAGATCTCACCGGTGGGCGAGTAACCCAATGGCGATAGCAGCACGATGGATCGCTCGTCCAGCAAGCGGTTGATGCCCTTGCGGTCGACCCGACGCACTTCGCCGGTGTGGTGGTAATCCACGCCTTCGAGCACGCCGATCGGACGCGCCGTGACGAGGTTGCCGCTGGCCACCCGCAGGCGCGAACCCTGCATCGGCGATGAGGCCATGTCCATCGACAAGCGCGCTTCAATAGCGATACGCAAGTGGCCGACCGCGTCAATCACACACTCCAGCGTCGGCGCGTCGGTGATGCGCATGCCTTCGTGATAAGCCGGGACCAGGCCACGTGCTTCAAGGCGCGCTTCGATTTGTGGGCGCGAGCCATGAACCAGCACCAGCCGCACGCCCAGGCTGTGGAGCAGCACCAGGTCGTGGACGATATTGCCGAAGTTCGGATGGTCCACACCGTCGCCGGGCAGCATGACCACAAACGTGCAGTCGCGGTGGGCGTTGATGTAGGGCGAAGCGTGACGAAGCCAATTGACGTATTCGGGCATAACACCTGGGCCTGTAATAAAAAGCAGCCAAAAAGGATGAATCGTGGAAGCGCACGGCGGGCTGATGGTTATCGTCGGAACAGGCTTGGCGACACGCTCACTCTCCTTTTATGTACGAACAGACAGGGGTTAATTTATGCGGGTTTCAGGCAGTAATGTTCGATCAGTTCCCGCAATAGACGCACTGTAGGCGTCAAGCGTGACATTTCGAGGTACTCGCCCGGCTGGTGAGCACAGGCGATATCGCCAGGGCCCAATACCAGGGTTTCACACCCAAGGCGCTGAAGATAAGGCGCTTCGGTGCCGAACGCCACTGCTTCGGCACGATGACCGGTCAATCGTTGCGCCACACGCACCAGTTCGGCGTCTTCCGGTTGTTCGAACGGCGGCACTTCGGGGAACAGGGGCGCGTAGTCGATCTTGACCTTGTGGCGCTCGGCCAGGGGTTCGAGCTTCTGCCGGATGGCCGCGCGCAGCACTTGCGGGTCCATGCCCGGCAACGGCCGCAGGTCGAATTCCAGTGAACACTGACCGCAAATGCGGTTGGGGTTGTCGCCACCGTGGATACAGCCGAAGTTCATGGTCGGCTGCGGCACGCTGAATTGCGGGTTGCGGTATTCACGCTGCCAGGCCAGGCGCAGACCGCGTAATTCGCCGATGGCATCGTGCATCGCTTCAAGAGCGCTGTGGCCCAGGCTGGGGTCCGACGAGTGGCCACTCTGGCCCAGGATGTCGATGCGCTCCATCATCACGCCTTTATGCAGGCGGATCGGTTTGAGCCCGGTGGGCTCGCCGATCACCGCCGCGCGACCCAGTGGGCGCCCGGCTTCGGCCAGCGCTCGGGCACCGGACATGGAGCTTTCTTCATCGCAGGTGGCGAGGATCAGCAACGGTTGCTTGAAGGGTTGGTCCAGCAGCGGCAACACCGCCTCGATGGCCAGGGCGAAAAAGCCCTTCATGTCACAACTGCCCAATCCTACCCAGCGGCCGTCGACTTCCGTCAGTTTGAGCGGATCGGTTTTCCACAGCGCGGCGTCATAAGGGACCGTGTCGCTATGACCGGCCAGCACCAGCCCACCAGGGCCACTGCCGAAGCTGGCCAGCAAGTTGAACTTGCCGGGGCTGACTTGCTGGATGTCGATGGCGAAACCCAGGTCCCCCAGCCAACTGGCGAGCAAATCGATCACCGGGCGGTTGGTCTGGTCGAGAGACGCTTGGGTGCAACTGACCGAGGGCGCGGCAATCAAGGCGGCGAACTGCTCTTTCATGGACGGTAACGGCATGCGCGGTCTCTCAACTTCCCGGATGAGCCCCACTATAGAGCCATCTGCACGACACAATAAACCGTTGCGGCACGTTGCCGGGCTCAGTCCTGTACACTGCACGACCTTGGCAGCCACACTTTTCCCCGGCTGCGCTCCCGATCCTGGATTTTCCGGCCATGCAGAAAGAAACCGAAATCAAGCTCCGCGTCAGCCGCGAAACACTCGCCGCGCTGCGTGAGCACCCGTTACTGAAAAAACGCAACAAAAGTGGCTGGGAACGCCGTGAGTTGATGAACCAGTACTTTGACACCCCCGAGCGCGACCTGGCCCAGGCCAAAGTCGCCCTGCGCCTGCGCAAGGACGGTGACGAGATCATCCAGACCCTCAAGACCCGTGGCCAGAGCATCGCCGGCTTGTCGGAACGCAACGAGTACAACTGGGACCTGCCCAAAGCCAAGCTCGACGTGAAGAAGCTCGACGGCGAATGCTGGCCCGAGCAACTGGCCGAGCTGGACAAAAAAACCCTCAAGCCGATCTTCACCACCGACTTCGTGCGTGAACGCGCCGAAATCGCCTGGGGTCGCGGCAAGGCCAAAGTTGTGATCGAAGCCGCCCTGGACCTGGGCCACGTGGTGGTCGGCAAGCAGAAAGAAGAAATCTGCGAGCTGGAACTGGAACTGCGCGAAGGCGAACCGGCGGCCCTGCTGGAGCTGGCCGCCGAGCTGGCAGCGACCCTGGCCCTGATGCCCTGCGATATCAGCAAGGCCGAGCGCGGCTACCGTCTTTATGACGCCAGCAGCTACTCCCTGAGCCTGCCGGCGCCGCAGATCCACGCCGAAATGCCGCTGGACGATGCCTTCGCCGCGATCATGTGGCACCTGCTGGGCAGCAGCCAGCGCCTGGCTGAGCAATACCGTTTCAATGGCCACTGGCGCCTGCTGCAAGACTGGGTCGACAACCTCGGCGAACTGCGCGCCCTGATCGGCAGCCTCGGCCAGGCCGCACCGCGTCAATCCACCAGCGAACTGCGCAGCGTACTCGATGCGTTGCTGGAAGACTGGCGCCCGCTGGTCCAGGCCGGTGACGACGATGAAGACATCCGCAAAGCTGCGCCGGAGCAGTTCGTCGAAGAATTGGACGACGTGCGCTGGGGCCTGTTCTCACTGAACCTGTCGCGCTGGCTGCTGGCTCGCACCTGGACTGCCGACCGCAACGTGCGTGGCAACCGCCAGGGCGCCGCGCAGATCACCAACTGGCTGCCGCGCCTGCTGGCCGAGGACGCCGTCGCCCTGCAACTGCCACGCTACCAGCAGCAGCCGGAAGACCTGGCCGAGCAACTGCCGCGTATCGAACGCATCCAGGCGTGGCTGCACCATGCACGCCAGGTGGTGGACATTCCGGAGCTGGACCGCTTGTACGGCGAGCTGAACAAGTTGGCGCAACTGGCCAACCAGCCGATTACCGATGAGTCGCTGGATGCGCGGATGCACCAGGCAATTGCGGTGTATCAGAACCGGGCCTGGAAGACCCTGCTGCGTCTGTAAGATCGCTATCGCGGCAAGCCCGCTCCCACGTTGGAATGCATTCTCCTGTGGGAGCCGGGCTTGCCCGCGATGAGGCCTTCCCTGTCAGCGCAATACTGGCAGGCTGGTGGTGGACTTGATCTCCGACAACGCCACAATCGAGTTGACCTCCTGAATCCCCGGCACCATCGACAACTTCTCAAAGAAAAACCGCTCGTACGCCTCGATGTCCGACGTCACGATGCGCAGCAGAAAATCCACCGCCCCCATCAGCACATAACACTCCAATACTTCTGGAAAGCCGCGAATCGCGTCGGTGAACTCAGTGAAGTTGGATCGGCCGTGGGCGTTGAGTTTGACCTCGGCAAAAATCTGCGTGTTGAGGCCGATCTTCTTGCGATCCAACAGCGTCACCTGGCCGCGGATAACCCCCTCCTCCTTGAGCCGCTGAATACGCCGCCAGCATGGCGATTGGGACAATCCCACCTGTTCGGCGATCTGTGCGCTGGAGAGCGAAGCGTCCTCTTGCAACAGGGCCAGGATGCGACGGTCGTAGACGTCCAACTCGCTGTGCATAAAAATACCTTTCACTTTCGTAATATTGAATTGATCTATTCGATTTCGCGCATATAAAGCCCATCTTAGATAAGAAATCTCCGTTGGCGAATGTAAAAATTCCTCCAGTCGAATCTGGAGAGTCAGCATGCACACCGTCGAAACCACTCACCCTGCTGCCCGCGTCGATGCGTGGGCTGTCACCAGCGCTCATTGCGAGGCGCATTACCAGATCGTCGCCGAGGCGGAGCCCGATGTGTTGTGCCGGGTGCTCAACTACTTTGCGCTGCAATTCCTGACCCCTCGGCACGTCAGCGTGAACCGGGAAGACGACCTGCTGAGCATCGATATCGTGATCGATGGTTTGAGCTGGCATCGGGCCCAGGTCATCGGTGAAAAGATTCGAAACCTGATCAGCGTGTGTGCGCTGGACCTGTGGCCGGCTGATTGCGTGGGGCCTGCGGCGATGGTTGCAGCCGCTCAGTAAAGACCTGCAACACACGCTGGGAGGAGGAAATCCAGGGGCTGGCTAGCCTGAAATTTCATCCAAGGCTACCCAGGATTCCCTACATGGCTGTTGATCAGCGATTGGAACTGCATGCGTTGCTGCCGGACTTGGTAGCGAACGGTTTGATAACCCCCGACACCGCGCAGCGGTTATCGGCGATGCCGGCCAGCGACACCCAGCACCCGTTAGAGTGCATCGCCGCCCATGGGCCGTCCCTGGAAACCCTAACCCAATGGCTGGCCCGGCATGTCGGGCAACCTTACCTGCGTATCGACCCGCTGAAGATCGATGTCGCAACGGTGGTGCCGCTGATGTCCCACGCGTTCGCCCAGCGCCACGCCATTCTGGCCGTGGCTGTGGATACGCACACCGTCACCGTCGCCAGTGCCCAGCCCCACGTCAGCAGTTGGGAGTCCGGGCTGGCGCAAGTGCTCAAGCGGTCGATCAAGCGCGTGGTTGCCAACCCCCAGGACATTCAGCGGTGTATCAGCGAGTTTTACCGGTTGGCGAAGTCCGTCAGCGGTGCGGATCAAAAGGTCGCAGTGCCTGGGAATTTCGAGTTGCTCAACCTGGGCGCCAGCGAACAGGAGCCGGACGCCAATGACGCGCATATCGTCAATATCGTCGACTGGCTGTTGCAATACGCCTTCGCCCAAAGGGCCAGTGATATTCATATCGAGCCTGGCAGTGAGCAGGGCCGGGTGCGTTTTCGCATTGATGGGCTGCTGCACGACGTCTACCAATTTCCACCCCAGGTGACGATGGCAGTGGTCAGCCGCCTGAAAAGCCTGGGCCGGATGAACGTGGCAGAAAAGCGCAAACCCCAGGACGGCCGGGTCAAAACCAAAAGCCCGGCCGGTGCGGAAGTTGAGTTGCGTCTGTCGACGTTGCCGACGGCCTTCGGCGAAAAACTGGTGATGCGGATTTTCGACCCCCAAGTGCTGCTCAAGGATTTTGACCGGCTGGGTTTGTCCACCGAGGACCAGCAGCGCTGGCACGCCATGACGAGCCAGAGCAACGGCATCATCCTGGTCACCGGCCCTACCGGCTCAGGCAAAACCAGCACCCTTTACACCACGCTCAAGCAACTGGCGACACGGGAACTCAACCTGTGCACGGTGGAAGACCCGATCGAGATGGTCGAGCCGGCGTTCAACCAGATGCAGGTGCAGCACAACATCGACCTGACCTTCGCCAGCGGTATCCGCGCCCTGCTGCGCCAGGACCCGGACATCATCATGATCGGCGAGATTCGCGACCAGGAAACCGCAGAAATGGCGATCCAGGCCGCGCTTACCGGGCACTTGGTGCTATCGACGCTGCACACCAACGATGCGCCCAGCGCTATCAGCCGCTTGCAGGAACTGGGTATCGCTCATTATTTGATCAAGGCCACCCTGTTGGGCGTCATGGCGCAGCGCTTGGTGCGAGTGCTGTGTCCTCATTGCAAGCGCTCGACGGGCGATGCCCACGAGGCCATTGGGTGTGGGGAATGCCGCAACAGCGGGTATCGGGGACGCGCAGGGGTCTACGAAGTCATGGTATTGGATGAGTCGATCAAAGCACTGATCACTCCCGGCGCCGACGTGCAGACCCTGCGCCGGGCAGCTGTTGCGCAGGGCATGCGCAGCCTGCGCATGGCCGGAGTGAGCAAGGCGCAAGCGGGGCTGACCACAATGGCCGAAGTGTTGCGAGTAACGCCTGGGGACTCGGTAACAAATCCTTTGATTACAGCTCGCTGAAAGCGTTCTTATCGGTGACAACCCCGTTACAATCGGCCGAACGCCGTTTAACTGACACCATCAGATAGGGAATCGCTATGCAGATCGGAACCGTACTGCTTCTTTTCGTAGGTTTGGCCGCCGCCATATTATTCATGGGCTTCAAGGTGGTACCTCAGGGCTACCAATGGACGGTCGAGCGTTTCGGCCGTTATACCAACACCCTCAAGCCCGGCCTGAACATCATCATCCCGGTCATGGACCGCATCGGTCGCAAGATCAACGTGATGGAAAGCGTGCTGGATATTCCACCCCAGGAAGTCATCACCGCCGACAACGCCACCGTGCAGATCGACGCTGTGTGCTTCTTCCAGGTGGTCAATACCGCCCAGGCCGCCTACGAGGTCAACAACCTCGAACACGCCATCCGCAACCTGCTGCAAACCAATATCCGTACCGTCCTGGGCTCCATGGAGCTGGATGCCATGCTCAGCCAGCGTGACGGCATCAACGAAAAACTGCTGCGAACCGTGGATGAAGCCACTGCTCCGTGGGGCATCAAGATCACCCGTATCGAGATCAAGGACATCAGCCCGCCCGCCGACCTGATGGCTGCCATGTCCGGCCAGATGAAAGCCGAGCGGATCAAACGTGCACAAATCCTTGAGGCCGAGGGCCTGCGGGCGTCGGCGATCCTGACTGCCGAAGGCAAGAAGCAGGCACAGATTCTTGAAGCTGAAGGTGGACGCCAAGCCGCGTTCCTGGAGTCTGAAGCCCGTGAGCGTCAAGCAGAGGCTGAGGCCCGTGCCACACAGGTTGTTTCCGAGGCCATCGCTACCGGTAACGTGCAGGCCATCAACTACTTCGTTGCGCAAAAATACATCGACGCCCTCGGCAAACTGGCCTCGGCCAATAACAGCAAGGTCATCCTGATGCCGCTTGAAGCCAGCCAAGTGATCGGCGCGGTCGGCGGCATCGGCGAGATCGTCAAGGCCACATTCGATAACAAGAAAGGCTGAGGCACTCGCCATGTGGGATTTCCTGCAGCACCTTTCATTCTGGGATTGGCTGGCGCTGGGTACAGTGCTGTTGATTCTTGAGGTATTCGGCGCCGGTGGTTACCTGCTGTGGATGGGTATCGCAGCGGCTGCCGTGGGCGTGATCAAGTTCCTGGTGCCACCACTGGGGCTGGAGTGGCAACTGCTGCTGTTCGCCGTATTGTCGATATTGACGGCGGTGTACTGGTGGAAACGCCAGCGCAGCAGCGCCAAGGCCAGCGACCAACCAGGGCTCAACGAGCGCGGCTCGGAGCTGGTCGGCCGCGTATTCGTGGTGCATGAGGCGATCGTGGGCGGTCGGGGCAAGGTAAGGATCGGTGATGGTGTATGGATGGTGACCGGGCCTGACAGCCCTGTGGGCGCTCAAGTCCGGGTGGTTGGCCTGGATGGCGTGATTTTGAAGGTAGAAACTGTTTAGTCAGTGATGGAACTCGGTTGGGCTAACTACAATCAAACGGTACAGATCACCCACCCGGAGTCACTCATCATGCGTCTCAAATATGCTGTCGCTACCCTCGCTGTGCTTTCCCTTCCTGTCGGTTCAGCCATGGCCGACAGTTTCTGGCGCAATGTCATCTCGTCGGGCGCCACCACCGGCTCGACGTACCTGACCTTCAAGGACCACAAACTGGTCGTTGCCGCACAAGACGACGCTGGCAGCTTTGTTGCCAGCGACGGCGGCATCCGCGGCCCGTACCTGGAAGCCGCCATGCAGAAAGTCCGCGCCGACAACCCTGGCCTGCAGGCCACGGATATGGAGCTGGCTAACGCTATCCTCGCTAAAAACGCTGTCACCGAGTGACATCCACACTCTGAAAAATGCCGCTTTCGAAGCGGCATTTTTTTGCCCGCTGCATGACGATTCATTCACAGGCGACAGGCTATATTCAGTCAGGCCGTGCAACCATGCCGGTACTGATACCTCCTGTACTCATCGCAAACCTGAAACGGATGCCTTCGTCGTTATGAGCCAACTGCCCTTTCTGCCGTTCTCCAAACCCACCATTGATGAAGCCACCATTTCGGCGGTGGGCGATGTATTGCGTTCGGGCTGGATCACCAGCGGGCCAAAAGTGCAGGCGTTCGAGGCGCAACTGTCGGAATACTTTGGCGGGCGCCCCGTGCGCACCTTCAACTCGGGCACCTGCACCATGGAGATTGCCTTGCGCATCGCGGGTATAGGGCCAGGGGATGAAGTCATCACCACACCGATCTCCTGGGTGGCGACTGCCAACGTGATTTTGGAAGTGGGGGCCACGCCGGTGTTCGCCGATATCGACCCCATCACCCGCAATATCGACCTGGGCCAGGTTGAAGCCGCGATCACCCCGCGCACCAAGGCCATCATCCCCGTGTACCTGGCCGGGCTGCCGTTGGATATGCCGATGCTGTACGCGCTGGCCAACAAGTACAACCTGCGCATCGTCGAAGACGCCGCCCAGGCGCTGGGCTCCAGCTGGGACGGCGAGCGCATCGGCGCCACCGGGGACTTCGTGTCGTTCAGCTTCCAGGCCAACAAGAACATCACCTCGTCCGAGGGCGGTTGCCTAGTGTTGAATAATGCCGAAGAAGCACGCCTGGCAGAAAAATACCGCCTGCAGGGCGTCACCCGTACCGGCTTCGACGGCTTGGATGTGGATGTACTGGGCGGCAAGTTCAACATGACGGATATCGCCGCCGCCATCGGTCTGGGGCAGTTTGCACATATCGAGCAGATCACCGCCCACCGCCAGAACCTGGCGCGACATTACTTCAAATGCTTCGGCAGCGACTTTGAAGCGCAATACGGTGCACAACTGCCGCCGGCAGATTTCGAAAACAGCAACTGGCACCTGTTCCAACTGGTGCTGCCGGAGCGTCAGGACGGCCTGCCCGCCCGCGCCACCTTCATGGAGCAGATGCAGGCCCATGATGTCGGCATTGGCTATCACTACCCACCGATTCACCTGCTGAGCCTGTATCGGGCGCAGGGGTTCAAGGAAGGCATGTTCCCGGTGGCGGAAAAGGTTGGGCGCTTGATCGTGTCGTTGCCGATGTTCACGGCGATGACAGAGGCCGATGTGGAGCGGTCGGTGGCGGCGGTAAAAGCAGTCCTGAGAGCAAACTGAACAATCACGGCTGACCTTGTTTGAATGTGGGAGGAAGCAAGCCCCTCCCACATAGGTCTTGCGTTTACTCGCCGATAGCGGCTTTGTAGCCAGCAGCATCCAGCAGTTCTTCCAGTTCAGCCGGATTGCTTGGCTTGAGCTTGAAGATCCAGGCACCGTACGGGTCGGAGTTCAACAGCTCGGGACTGCCACCCAACTCCTCGTTGATAGCAATCACTTCGCCAGCAATCGGCGAGTAGATGTCTGAAGCGGCCTTGACCGACTCCACTACACCCGCTTGATCTCCAGCGGCAAACACCTTGCCCACTTCGGTTAGCTCAACAAACACCACATCCCCCAAGGCTTCCTGGGCATGGTCGGAGATACCCACGGTCACCGTGCCGTCAGCTTCCAGACGGGCCCATTCATGACTCTCGGCAAAACGCAGGTCGGCCGGGATATTGCTCATAGTCTGTGTCCTCAGAAGTAGTGTCAGCGGCCATCGGCCTGCCGGAAATAGTTAGATCAAGGTTTTGCCATGGCGCACGAAGGTCGGTTTGACCACTCGAACCGGGTACCACTTGCCGCGGATTTCCACTTCGGCCCGATCGGCCGTCGCCATCGGTACACGCGCCAAGGCAATGGATTTGCTCAGCGTAGGGGAGAAACTACCACTGGTGATCTCTCCTTCGCCAACATTGGCGATACGAACCACCTGATGAGCGCGCAAAACCCCGCGTTCCTCCAGCACCAGCCCCACCAGTTTGAACTGCACACCTTCAGCCAACTCAGCCTTCAACGCCGCACGACCGATGAAATCGCGCTCGGCCGGTTCCCAGGCGATGCTCCAGGCCATGTTGGCCGCCAGGGGTGAAACGTCCTGGTGGATGTCCTGGCCGTACAGGTTCATGCCGGCTTCCAGGCGCAGGGTATCCCGTGCGCCGAGGCCGATAGGCGAGATACCGGCCCCTACCAGATCGTTGAAAAATCCCGGCGCCTGATCGGCAGGCAGGACAATCTCCAGACCGTCTTCGCCGGTATAACCCGTGCGGGCGATAAACCAATCGCCGTCGGCCTGGCCTTCAAAAGGCTTGAGCTGGTGAATCAGGGTGCTGCGGGACTGGGTGACCAACTCGGCAATCTTCTGCCGGGCATGGGGGCCTTGAATGGCTAGCATGGCCAACTCGGGCCGCTCGGCCAATTGCACTTGGTGGCTGCCCACTTGCGCCTGCATCCAGGCCATGTCCTGGTCACGGGTGGCGGCGTTGACCACCAGTCGGTACCCGGCTTCAATGCGATAGACGATCATGTCGTCCACCACGCCACCCTGCTCGTTGAGCATGGCGCTGTACAACGCACGGCCACAGCCATGCAATCGTTCGACATCATTGGCCAGCAGGTACTGGAGCCATTCCTTGGCCTGGGGGCCGGTGACGTCGATCACGGTCATATGAGATACATCGAACATCCCGCAGTCGCGTCGCACCTGATGGTGTTCTTCAACTTGCGAGCCGTAATGCAAAGGCATATCCCAACCGCCAAAATCGACCATTTTCGCGCCGAGGGCGAGATGCAGGTCATACAGAGGCGTACGCTGTCCCATGGGTTTCTCCTTCCGGGCTTGGCGAAGGTGCGCAGCGTTGCTGTTCGTGCTGAAGACCTTGAATTACAAGGGCTTCAGCCACGTACAGCGACCCGATCCGAAAGGCGGAGCGCACCGAATGCCGCGCATTGTAGCCTCAAGCCGTAGGACTGACACCTAGCCGATTGGTCGGGCGGAGCGTCGGATCAACCCGATCACTGGCAACAGGCCCACCAGCACCAATGTCAATGCCGGCAGCGAAGCCCGTGCCCACTCGCCTTCGCTGGTCATTTCAAAGATCCGTACCGCCAGGGTGTCCCAGCCGAACGGGCGCATCAGCAGAGTCGCGGGCATTTCCTTGAGCACATCCACAAACACCAGCAGCGCGGCACTCAGGGTGCCGGGCAGCAACAGCGGCAGATACACTTTGCAAAACAGTCGCGGCCCACTCACGCCCAAACTACGCGCCGCTTCCGGCAATGAAGGCCGGATCCGCGCCAGGCTGTTTTCCAGCGGCCCATAGGCCACCGCCAGAAAACGCACCAGATACGCCAGCACCAGCGCAGACAGGCTGCCCAGCAGCAACGGCTTGCCGGCAAGCGGGACTACCAGTTCGCGGTCCAGATAGCTGAACGCCAGCATGATGGACACCGCCAGCACCGAACCCGGCAACGCATAGCCAACATTGGCCAGGCTGATACCGGAGCGAATCACCCGAGTTGGCGCCAGGCGGTTGGCGAAGGCCAACACCAACGCCACGCTGACCGTGATCAGTGCCGCGATGCCTCCGAGATAAAGCGTATGGACGATCAGGCCCGAATAACGCTCATCCAGGTCGAACCGGCCGCGCTGCCAGAACCAGACGATCAACTGCAGCACCGGAATGACAAAGGCACACGCAAACACCAGCCCGCACCACGCGCTGGCGGCAGCGGCCTTAAACCCGCGCAAGTGGTAGAGCGCCTTGCTCCGAGGCCGCTCATTACCGGAACGACTCGCGCCACGGGCGCGCCGCTCGCCGTACAGCACCAGCATCACCACCAGCAGCAACAGACTGGCCAGTTGGGCTGCGCTGGAAAGACTGAAAAACCCGTACCAGGTTTTATAGATCGCAGTGGTGAATGTATCGAAGTTGAACACCGAAACCGCACCGAAATCCGCCAGGGTTTCCATCAGCGCCAGAGCCACACCCGCGCCAATCGCCGGCCGCGCCATCGGCAGTGCCACGCGCCAGAACGCTTGCCACGGTGATTGCCCAAGTACACGCGCCGCTTCCATCAAGCCTTTGCCCTGAGCCAGGAACGCCGTGCGCGCCAGCAAGTAGACGTAAGGGTAGAACACCAGCACCAACACGATGATCACGCCACTCGTGGAGCGCACGCGAGGCAGGCGCAGGCCTGTGCCAAACCATTCCCGCAACAGGGTCTGCACGGGGCCTGCGAAATCCAGCAGGCCGACAAACACGAACGCCAGCACATAGGCGGGAATGGCAAACGGCAGCATCAGCGCCCAGTCGAGCCAGCGCCGTCCGGGGAATTCGCAAAGGCTGGTAAGCCAGGCGAGGCTGACGCCCAGCAGGGTTACGCCGACGCCGACGCCCAGTACCAGCGTCAGGGTATTGCCCAGCAGGCGGGGCATCTGGGTTTCCCAGAGGTGGGACCAGATCTGCTGGTCGATGCTTTGCCAGGACAGCAACAGCACGCTCAGCGGCAGCAGCACCAAAGCGGCGACGCTGAAGACCGGCAGGTACCAGCGGCGTTGGGCGGGGTGGGCCAAAGGTCAGCTCTCGTCAGATGAATAACTTGAAAACAGCACATGCCAATGTGGGAGGGGGCTTGCCCCGATAGCGGTGGACCAGTCAATGATGAGTAGACTGACACTTCGCCATCGGGGGCAAGCCCCCTCCCACATTTTGATCTACGGCGTCCTACAAATTGTACTTAGTTCCAGCCGGCGCGATCCATCAGGCGAATGGCTTCTGCCTGACGCTTGCCCGCCACTTCCACCGGCAAGGTGTCGGCCACGAACTTGCCCCAGGTAGCGACTTCAGCCGACGGCGGCACTGCCGGGTTGGCCGGGAACTCCTGGTTCACATCGGCAAAGATCTTCTGTGCTTCAGGCGTGGTCATCCACTCCACCAGTGCCTTGGCGGCTTCCGGGTGCGGCGCGTGCTTGGTCAAGCCAATGCCCGACAGGTTCACATGCACGCCACGGTCGCCCTGGTTCGGCCAGAACAGCTTCACCGCCAGGTCCGGCTTCTGCTTGTGCAGGCGGCCGTAGTAGTAGGTGTTGACGATGCCCACGTCGCACTGGCCGGCATTAATGGCTTCCAGCACCGCGATATCATCGGAGAACACATCGGTAGACAGGTTATTCACCCAGCCCTTGACGATTTCTTCGGTCTTGGCCGCGCCGTGGGTTTCGATCAGGGTTGCGGTCAGCGACTGGTTGTAGACCTTTTTCGCCGTGCGCAGGCACAGGCGGCCTTCCCACTGCTTGTCGGCCAAGGCTTCGTACGTGGTCAAGTCGCCCGGTTTTACCCGGTCAGTGGAATAGGCGATGGTCCGCGCACGCAGGCTCAAGCCGGTCCAGGCGTGAGTGGACGAGCGGTATTGCAGAGGAATGTTCTTGTCGATCACCTTGGAGGTGAAGGGTTGCAGGATGCCCATTTGCTCGGCCTGCCAGAGGTTGCCGGCATCCACGGTGAGCAACAGGTCGGCGGTGGCGTTTTCGCCCTCGGCCTTGATGCGCTGCATCAGCGGGGCTTCCTTGTCGGTGATGAACTTGACCTGGACGCCGGTCTTTTGGGTGTAGGCGTCGAACACCGGCTTGATCAGTTCGTCGATGCGCGAGGAGTAGACCACCACTTCGTCGGCTGCCTGCACGGTGGTGCTGCCGATCAGGGTGAGTGCCAGGGCAGTCAGGAGGCGCTTGGGTGCCAACATGGGTGCGGTCTCTCATTTGCAAAGTGAGCGCAAATGATAGGGACTGGCATTTGGTAACGCTCGGCGGAGGCGTTACCAGATGTTGCATGGCTGGAATTTGAGTTGGGCTGGACGGCCTCATCGGGGGCAAGTCGAGTCGTCGCACCGCCCCTCCCACAGGTGGGCGTTTCAATTCAAGGTTTGGCGAGGTCTGGGAGGTCGCCGGTCAGGCCGAGGGCTTGGCGTACAAATACCGCCTTGGCTTCGGGCATCTGGTCGACCAGCTTCAAACCGGCATTGCGCAACCAGCGCAGTGGCAGCTGGTCGGCCTGGAACAAACGCTCAAACCCTTCCATCGCCGCCATCAACGCCAGGTTGTGGGGCATGCGCCGACGCTCGTAACGGCTCAGCACTTTCACATCCGCCAGGCGCTCACCGCGTTCAGTCGCCGACAACAACACGTCGGCCAGCACCGCCGCATCCAGGAAACCCAGGTTTACGCCCTGCCCGGCCAGCGGATGGATCACGTGGGCTGCATCGCCGATCAACGCCAGGCCCTCGGCCACGTAGCGTTTGGCGTGACGTTGACGCAACGGCACACAAACCCGTGGATCGGCGCTGACCACCGTGCCCAGGCGTCCTTCAAACGCGCGCTCCAGTTCACGGCAGAAGCTTTCATCATCCAACGCCATCAGGCGTTCGGATTCAGTCGGCGTGGTCGACCAGACGATCGAACACCAGTCCTCCTGCCCATCGCGCACCAGCGGCAAGAACGCCAACGGGCCGGTATCGGTAAAGCGTTGCCAGGCCGTGCGCTGGTGCGGCTGGCTGCTGCGCACGCTGGTGACGATGGCGTTGTGCAGGTAATCCCATTCACGGGTGGCGGTGCCGGTCAGGCGACGCACCGCAGAGTTGGCACCGTCGGCGGCCACCACCAGCGGCGCACGCAAGGTGCGGCCATCGGCCAGGGTCAGCAGCCAGTCATCGCCGGAGCGGCGCATCTGCTCCAGGCGCGCATTGGCCAGCAGGCCCAGGTCGCAGTCGTGCAGGCGATCAAGCAAGGCATCCTGCACCACGCGGTTTTCGACGATGTGCCCGAGCACTTCGGCGTGCACGCTGGCGGCCGAAAAGTGGATCTGCCCGGTGCCGCTGCCGTCCCACACTTGCATCTCGCCGTAAGGGCTGGCGCGGCGCGACACAATGCCGTCCCACACGCCCAGGCGCTCAAGGATGCGCTGGCTGGCGGCCGACAAGGCGCTCACGCGGGGTTCAAAGGCCGCGTCACGGTCGAACGGCTTGACGCTCAGCGGGCTGCCATCGAGCAGCAGCACTTGCAGGCCACTGCCCTGCAACGCCAGCGCCAAGGCGCTTCCGACCATTCCGGCCCCGACAATCAGCACATCTGCGCGCATGTCCATGCTTTAAGCCTGTCTCGCTGGCGGCTTGCGCCGCACGTAAAGGATTTTGTCGACCCGCGCCACCAGGGTGCCGGAGCCGTCATGAATCTCGACCTTGAGGTGAGGCAGGTATTTCTCGCCGCCAGCGGTCTGTCGACGCACCTCGTCCAGCAAGGCCTCGTCGATGAAAAATTCGGCATACACCGGGCCTTTGCCCGGCGAAATGAAGTCGATGCTCGCGGCCTTGTCCCAGACGATGTAATTGCGGCCCAGGTTCTCCATCAACATCAGCATGTAGAACGGGTCGACCATCGAATACAGGCTACCGCCGAACTGCGTGCCGACGTAATTACGGTTGTACCAGCCCAGGCCCATGCGCACTTTGACGTGGCGAAAATCCGCGCTCATGTGCTGCACGCTGACGCCAGCGCCCAGGTATGGCGGATACAGGGTCATGACCCAACGCAGCAAGCGTGCCTTGCCCAGCCGCGCCACCAGCCACTTACGCATCGGGACGCGTGCCCAGGCCCATGGCCTGACGGGCGAACCAGCGCTTGGCCGGCGGCAACAGATCCAGGCCCAGCAGGCCCATGTTGCGGCCCAGCGCCACCAACGGTTGTGCACTGCCAAACAGGCGCGTGACCTGATCGGAGAATCCCACGGTCAGCTTCTGGTCCATACGCTGGCGCTCGCGGTAGGCCTGCAAGGTCGCCAGGTCGCCCGGCACCGCAGGTCCGGCCAGCAAGGCCTCGGCCAAGGCGCTCGCATCGCGCAGGGACAGGTTGAAGCCCTGCCCGGCAATCGGGTGCAGGCTGTGGGCGGCGTTACCGAGGATCGCCAGGTGGGAACGCACCTGTTCTTCGGCTTCCACCAGGGTCAGCGGATACAGATGGCGTGCGCCAACCTGCTTCAAGGTGCCCAGGCGATAGCCGAACACGCCCTGCAACTCACTCAGGAAACTGCGCTCGTCGAGTGCCGCCAGGCGCTGGGCGTCCATGCCGATGCGGGTCCAGACCAGCGCGCAGCGGTTGTCCGGCAGCGGCAGCAAGGCCATCGGGCCATCGTCGGTGAAGCGCTCGAAGGCTTCGCCGTTGTGGGCTTCGCTGGGCGTGATGTTGGCGATGAGCGCGCTCTGGTTATACGGACGGGTCTTCACGCCGATGCCCAATTGCTCGCGCAACCCGGAACGGCCGCCATCGGCGAGCACGGCGAGGTCGCATTCCAACACGGTTTCATCGTTGAGGGTCAGGCGATAGCCGTCGGTCAGCGGTTCCATGCGCGTGACTTCCGCCGGGCAGCGCCAACTGACCACGTCTTTGTCCAGGCCTTGCCACAGGCATTGGCCGAGCCAGGCGTTTTCCACCACATAGCCGAGGGCCGGCACGCCCTCTTCAATGGCGGACAAGCGTGCAGTAGAGAACCGGCCACGGTCAGACACGTGGATCTGCTTGATCGGCTCGGCGCGGCGGGAGATGTCCTGCCAGATGCCCAACCGCTGATAAATCTGCCGCGCACCAAACGACAGCGCCGACGACCGCGCATCGTAGCTTGGCTGGTAGCTGTCGCCCGGTGCGAAAGGTTCGATCAGCACGATCTTCCAGCCCCGCGCCTTGGCCCCGGCCTGCAACGCCAGCGCCAGGCTGGCGCCCACCAGGCCACCGCCGATAATCGCCAGGTTGACCCGGCTCATCGGGCGGCCGCCATCAACGCTTCGATCTCGGCTACGGTCTTGGGCACGCCGCCGGTCAGGATTTCACAGCCTTGCTTGGTCACTACCACGTCGTCCTCAATGCGCACGCCAATGCCACGCCATTTCTTCGCCACGGTCTGGTTGTCCGGCGAAATATAGATCCCCGGCTCCACGGTCAACGCCATGCCGACTTCCAGCACCCGCCATTCACCGCCCACCTTGTACTCGCCCACATCATGCACATCCATGCCCAGCCAGTGGCCGGCACGGTGCATATAGAAAGGCTTGTAGGCTTCGCTGGCGATCAGTTCACCAACCTCACCTTGCAGCAATCCCAGCTTCACCAGCCCGGCGGTGATGACCTGCACGGTGGCCTCATGGGCCTGGTTCCAGTGTTTGTTCGGCGCGATCTCGGCAAAGGCGGCTTCCTGGGAGGCCAGCACAATCTCGTAGATCGCTTTTTGCTCAGGTGAAAACCTGCCGTTGACCGGCCAGGTACGGGTGATGTCGCTGGCGTAGCAATCGATCTCGCAACCGGCGTCGATCAATACCAGGTCGCCGTCCTTGAGCAGCGCGTCATTCTGCTGGTAATGCAGGATGCAGCTGTTGCGCCCGGCGGCGACGATGGAGCCGTAGGCGGGCATTTTCGCGCCGCCTTTGCGGAACTCGTAATCCAGCTCGGCTTCAAGGCTGAACTCATGCAAACCGGCGCGGCTGGCCTGCATCGCCTTGACGTGGGCGGCGCAGGAAATCCGCGCAGCCTCGCGCATCACCTTCACTTCTGCCGCCGATTTATACAGGCGCATGTCGTGGAGCAGATGATCCAGGGCAACAAATTCGTTCGGCGGCTGGGCGCCCAGGTGCGCTTTAGAGCGGATCACGTTGATCCACTCCATCACGTGCCGGTCGAACTCAGCATTGCTGCCCATCGCTGAATAGACCCGGTCGCGGCCTTCGATCAGGCCGGGCAGGATGTCGTCGATATCGGTGATGGGAAACGCATCGTCAGCGCCAAATTCGCGAATTGCGCCTTCGGTGCCGGCGCGCAGGCCGTCCCACAGTTCGCGCTCGGCGTTGCGTTCGCGGCAGAACAGCACGTATTCGCCATGCTGGCGACCGGGCATCAGCACGATCACCGCTTCCGGTTCGGGGAAGCCGCTCAGGTACTGAAAGTCGCTGTCCTGGCGGTAGACGTGCTCGACATCACGATTGCGGATGGCCACGGCGGCGGCCGGCAGGATCGCGATGCTGTTGGGTTCCATCTGCGCCATGAGCGCCTTGCGGCGGCGGGTGTATTCCGCTTTGGGGATATGGATCATGGGCAGATGGACTTCCTTTCTTAGTGCGGCGAAGGCCTTAGTGCAACGACGGTTTAAGAGCGGCGGGTTCAGCGGACTTTCGGGTCTCGGTGAACAGCAGCAACGGCGCGACGCGCAGGTATTCCATGACTTCCATGTAGTCGCCTTCGCCGTCTTCGGATTCTTCCAGCGCGTCTTGCACTTGGGAGATCGCGGCGAGGTCCTGCAGCACTTCCTTGGCGTCGGTGCTCAGCTCCAGGCCGCCGGCGTTGACGCCGAAACCGTGGAGGAAGCCCTGGCACCATTGGCCCAGTGCGGCGGCGCGTTCGGTAAGCGACGCGTCGTCGGTCGGCAGCAGCAGGACCACGGTGACGTCATCACCGGTCAGCTCGCCCTTGACCATCTCTTGCAGGCCGATCAGCGCGTTGCGCACGTTGTCGGTCGGTTCGGTTTCCAGCAGCTCGGCCACGTCAGCCAGCCAGTTGTCGGCATCAAAGCCAACGCCAGTGCAGCTGCGGCCCAACAACACGCCGTGCAGTTCGGCAGGCGAGCAAGGGTGGCCGCTGGTGCTCAACAGTGTGGAAAAAGCGTCGTACGGGGAGTTCTTAATGGGCATGGTGAGCTAGGCGCCAGACGGCGCAATGTCTAGAATGGAGCGCTGTATCCTAGCACCGGCAGACGTACCAAGACTATCAAGGGCGTCAGATCGTTTATCCTGCAGTTGCCATTCATCAGACAAAATCCAGTGGAACCCAATGGAAGACACCGACCTGCAAGCGCTGATGGCCAGACTCGAATTGCTAATTACTCGGGTCGAGCAACTTAAGAGTCAAAACGGACTCCTATTAGCTCAGGAAAAGACCTGGCGCGAGGAACGCGCTCACCTCATTGAAAAAAACGAAATCGCCCGGCGTAAGGTCGAATCGATGATTTCGCGCCTGAAGGCCCTGGAGCAAGACTCATGAGTTCAAGCAATAGCGTCACCGTGCAGATCCTCGACAAAGAATATTCGATCATCTGCCCCCAGGAAGAGCGCAATAACCTGGTGAGCGCCGCCCGCTACCTGGATGGCAAGATGCGTGAAATCCGCAGCAGCGGCAAAGTGATCGGCGCCGATCGTATCGCCGTGATGGCCGCGCTGAACATTACCCACGATCTGCTGCATAAGCAGGAACGCCCTGACGTACAGGCCAGCGGCTCGACCCGCGAGCAGGTGCGTGACCTGCTTGAACGTGTCGACCTGGTGCTTTCCAGCGACACAGAGCAACCCAAGGGCTGATCCCCGCGACTGTTTAAGGTATACTCGCCCCACTCCCTGGCGTGCTTGCCAGTCGGCGATGTCCCGGAGCCGATTCGCACTACCCTGGAAGTTGCACGTTGGGCTGGTGTGCATGTCCGCTAGACGGAAAGCCTTAAAGCCTACTGCTTCTTCCACCTTGAACTTTCGGGTTCAAGGGCTTAGTCGACAGCGGTTCTGTCGGGGAGCCTGAATTCCCAAACTCAATGCCAGTCCCCGGACTGGCATTGTTTTATGAGCCGAAAACCCATGACCGAACCTGCGCCGCTTTCCCGTCCGCAACTTCGACGCATGTTGCGCAAAGCCCGCCGCGCCCTGACGCCGAGCGAGCAGCGCCAAGCCGCCCACGGCCTGTATCGGCAACTGGCACAGCACCCGCTGTTTCGCCGAGCCAAACATATTTCCTTATATCTACCAACGGACGGTGAAATCGATCCGCGCCTGCTGCTGCGTGCCGCTCAGCGCCGGGGCAAGGCCACTTACCTGCCGGTGCTCAGCGCCTGGCCGCGCACCAAGATGGTGTTCCAGCGCGTGAAGCCTGGGGAAAAGCTGCGGCCCAACCGCTTTCGGATCCTGGAGCCACGAGTCAACGCCAAGCGCCAGCGCAAGGTGTGGGCGCTGGACCTGGTGTTGCTGCCGTTGGTGGGGTTCGATGACGCCGGCGGTCGCCTGGGCATGGGCGGCGGTTTCTACGACCGCAGCCTGGCGTATCTGGCGCGCCGCCAAAACTGGCGCAAGCCGACGCTGCTGGGCCTGGCCCATGAATGTCAGAAGGTTGATCGATTGGCACAAGCCAGTTGGGATGTGCCATTGGCTGGCACCGTCACGGATAAGCAGTGGTATGTCGCAAAAACGCCGCTTGAAGCAGCGGCGTCTTGAAGAAGGGTTAACGCTTGAACGGTTGCGGCTGCTGTTGAGCCAGTTCAACGGGAGCATCGGTCTTGTTCGACCACAAGCTTTGGGCATACCCGGTGGTCACGACGCCCAGACCAAACAAAATCACCAAAATCCATAGTAAATCCGGTTTACGTTGCATCGATTGCCCCCCTTCAGGCACCTCGTACACGATGACAACAACGTTCCAAAGTAGTCCGTTGCAGCGGCGTCAAGCTTAAAGGCCGGCATTTTGCGGTAACGTGAACCAACACGCAAACCTTGGCGCCAACCGACTGTCGGTTTGTCATCAAATTGCCTGACAACTTGCCCACTGCCTTTTTCAGGAGCCCAAAAATGGCCTACTGGCTGATGAAATCCGAGCCCGACGAACTGTCCATCAAAGGCCTGGAAAAGCTCGGCGAAACGCGCTGGGACGGCGTGCGCAATTACCAGGCGCGCAATTTCCTGCGCGCCATGGCCGTCGGCGATGAGTTTTTCTTCTACCACTCCAGTTGCCCCGAGCCAGGCATCGCCGGTATCGGCAAGATTGTCGAGGCGGCCTATCCGGACCCGACCGCGCTGGAGCCGGACAGCCACTATTTCGACGCCAAGGCCACCTCGGAGAAAAACCCGTGGACGGCGATCAACGTCGCGCACGTCCGGACTTTTCCAAAGGTGCTGGGCCTGGGCTACCTGAAACAGCAGACCGCCCTCGCCGAGTTGCCGCTGGTGCAAAAGGGCAGCCGGTTGTCGGTGATGCCAGTCACCGCTGAACAATGGGCCGCGGTACTGGCACTGCACTGAAACTTCGAAACAAGCGCAGACACACCTGTCCGAACGGCTAGTCGTCGCGGGGCCTTGGGTTTGGCAAAATCGTCGATCCCTTTTATCAAGGAGGAAGGCCTCGTGACTCGCGCCCCCTACCTGCCTGCTATCGACGGCCTGCGTGCCATCGCCGTGCTCAGCGTGATCATCTACCACATGGATTACGTCGACCTGCTGCCGGGTGGTTTCACCGGCGTGGACATGTTTTTCGTGATTTCCGGGTACGTGATCAGCCAGTCGCTGTGGGACCGTCGCGAACTGGGCCTGGGTGCCTACCTGAAAGATTTTTACCGACGCCGCTTGCTGCGCATCCTGCCCGCGCTGCTGGTAATGCTCAGTGTGAGCGTGGTGCTGTCGGCGATGTTCATGCCACAGTTCTGGCTCAGCGAAATGATCAACAGCACGGGCCAGGCGGCTTTTTTTGGCTTGAGCAACTTCGTGCTGGCGTGGAGCACCGACACCTACTTTTCACCCGGCGCCGAACTCAACCCCTACCTGCACACCTGGTCATTGGGGGTAGAAGAACAGTTCTACGTGATCTTCCCCGCGCTGTTCTTTATATGGCTGCGCTGCCGGCAAGGCGTAGCAATCATTTGGGGACTGCTGCCGCTGATGGCCGTTGCGTCGCTGATTATCGGCGCCTACCAGGTGAATACCGAGCCGCTGTCAGCGTTTTACCTGCTGCCAGGGCGCTTCTGGGAGCTTGCCGCCGGAGCAATCCTGTTCCAACTGATAGGCACGGCGCCTCGCATGAATCAATGGGCGCCGGCCATGCTCACGGTTGGCATGGGGCTGCTCATCATTGGTTTTGTGTTCGCCAACCCGAATCAATTCCCCTTTCCCTGGGCGATAGTGACTGTGGCCGGTTCATTGCTCATGATCGCCGGCATCGTGTTACAGGCCGATCAACCAGCCGGCGCGCTGCAACGTCTGTTGCAAAGCGGGTTAGCGACTTACATCGGTCGACTGTCTTATTCGCTTTACCTGTGGCATTGGCCGCTCCTCGTGTTCCTGCGCTGGACCGTCGGGCTTGAGCTGTCAGCGGTTCAACTGCTTTACCCCGTACTGGTACTCGCACTCGCGGCCGCCTCTTACCACTGTATCGAAGCACCGATCCGCAGCGGCCGCTGCGCGCTGCAACGCAAGGCCTGGCTCACGTTTACCGGCGGGGCGGCCGTCACCGGGCTGCTGTGGCTCGGCGCGCAATGGGTGTCGTTGAACCCGTCGACCCTGTCACTCAGCCAGACTCGCGATACCTACACCTGGTATGCCTACAAACATTACCCCCAGGAAGACTTTGAAACCGTCGACGACCCGCGCCTGAAGGGACGTACGTTGTTTGTTATCGGAGATTCCCATACGGCGGCATACCGCACCCTGTTGAAGCTGGTCTCGCTCAAGCTCGGCGTCACGGTGGTGGAATATGAAATGGGCGGTTGCGGTGTCGTCAGCCTTATCGGCCCCGACCCTGCGCACTGTTCAGCTTCGCGCGAAGCCCAACTCCAGCAGATCGAAGCACGCGCCAAGCCGGGAGACGTGGTGTTCCTGGCCTCGCTGCGCATGCCGGAACTCACCGGACGTGAGTGGCGCGAGGGTGAAACAAAACTGGTCGATGACGCATTGAGCGAACTGAGCGCCGAGAACATCGACGCCGCACGAGCGTCCGCCGACAAGGTGCTGAGCCGATTGCAGGCGGCACGGCTCACTGTGCTGATTGACGCCCCCAAACCGCTGTTCAAAGCCGCGCCCAATCGTTGCTCGGACTGGTTCAACCGCATGAACCCGGTGTGCGCGCCAGGCCTGACCCTGCAGCGCGAGCAACTGGAACGCCTGCGTGCACCGCAAATGAAGCTCCTCAAGCAACTGACGGCGGCCTATCCGGGCCTGAGGGTGTGGGACCCACTGCCGCCGCTATGCCCAGGCTCCACCTGCTCAGCCTATGACGACGATGCCAAGCCGCTGTTTTTCGACTCCAACCACCTCAGCGGGCACGGCAACCGTGTCCTGGAACCCGCATTCACTGAAGCCCTGCTGAAGCTATGGGAAGTGCCGCCTACTGAATGATCAGGTTGTTGAACAACAGATCTTCGACCACCGGTTTGCCGGTCTCGTCGTTCATCACTTGCTGGGTTTGTTTCAGGGCTTCCTGGCGCAGTTTCTCCTTGCCCTCAACGGTGCTCATGGTCTCGTTGGTCTGCTGGGTAAACAGCGCCACCAACTGGTTACGAATCAACGCGTCGTTGGCTTTGACCGCTGCGGCGGCTTCGGTGCCGGTCACGCGCAGGGCGATATCAGCCTTGAACACCTTGAGCTTCGCCGTACCGTCCAGGCCGTAGTTACCCACGAACGGCGGGCTCAGGCTGATATAGCTGACCTTCGGCGCCTCGCCTTCTTTGGCTTCTTCGGCCTGGGCTGCCATGGGCAAGGTCAGGGCTAGCATCAACAGGATCCACGCTTTCACAGTTCATTCCTCAAATTCGGTGCCGAGTAGCATAACGCTAGTAAGGCTGAGCACAAGCTTATGGCGACTTATCAGGGCCGGGCATGCTCGTTGACCCACGGGCCTACCCTCCTACACTTATCGGCCACGACACCAAAAGGAATAGCCCGATGAAAGCTGTGCTGTGCAAAGCCTTCGGCCCCGCCGAAACCCTGGTGCTGGAAGAAATCGCCAGCCCGGCGATCAAGAAGAACGAAATCCTGTTGGAGGTGCATGCGGCGGGGGTGAATTTCCCGGACACCTTGATCATCGAGGGCAAGTACCAGTTCAAGCCGCCCTTTCCGTTTTCGCCGGGTGGCGAGGCGGCCGGCGTGGTCAGCGAAGTGGGTGAGAAAGTCAGCCATTTGAAAGTCGGCGACCGGGTCATGGCCCTCACCGGCTGGGGCAGCTTTGCCGAGCAGGTCGCGGTGCCGGGCTATAACGTGCTGCCGATCCCGCCAAGCATGGACTTCAACACCGCCGCCGCCTTCAGCATGACCTACGGCACCTCGATGCATGCGCTTAAACAACGCGCCAACCTGCAACCTGGCGAAACCTTGCTGGTGCTCGGCGCGTCCGGCGGTGTAGGCCTGGCCGCCGTGGAAATCGGCAAGGCCATGGGCGCCCGCGTAATCGCCGCCGCCAGCAGTGCCGACAAACTTGCCGTGGCCAAGGCCGCCGGCGCCGATGAGCTGATCAACTACAGCGAAACCAGCCTGAAGGATGAGATCAAGCGCCTCACCGACGGCAACGGCGCCGATGTGATCTACGACCCGGTGGGCGGCGACCTGTTTGACCAGGCCATCCGCGCCATCGCCTGGAACGGCCGCTTGCTGGTGGTGGGTTTTGCCAGCGGGCGCATTCCAGAGCTGCCGGTGAACCTGGCGCTGCTCAAGGGCGCGGCGGTAGTCGGGGTGTTCTGGGGCTCTTTTGCCCAGCGCCAGCCGCAGGATAATGCGGCGAACTTCCAGCAATTGTTCACCTGGTATGGCGAGGGCAAGCTCAAGCCACTGGTGTCGCAGGTGTATCCGCTCGAACAGGCCGCCCAGGCGATCAATGACCTCGGCCAGCGCCGGGCGGTAGGCAAGGTCGTCGTCCAGACCCGCTGACCGACCTGCAATGCAATCAAATGTGGGAGGGGGCTTGCCCCCGATTGCAGTGGATCAGTTGACACATCTGTTGACTGAATCACCGCTATCGGGGGCAAGCCCCCTCCCACATTTAGATCTCCACCCGCCTCAGAAACCGTTTGCGACCACCACTTATCTATTCGCGACATGTTCGTAAGAGAACATGCACTTGCGCTCATTTCCCGTGTTTGCCGCCAAGATGCAATGCTATTTTCGGTAACGAAACTGTAACATTCGCATCCGCAGTCAAAACAAGAAATTTGGAGCTCTTGAATGTTTGCTTTCTTTCGTCCTGCCGCGCACCAGGCACCCCTGCCTGAAGAAAAAATAGACAGTACCTACCGACGACTGCGCTGGCAGATCTTCGCCGGTATTTTCTTTGGTTACGCCGGTTATTACCTGCTGCGTAAAAACTTCTCCCTGGCCATGCCTTATCTGATCGACGAGGGTTACACCCGCGGTCAACTGGGCCTGGCAATGTCGGCCATTGCGATTGCCTACGGCCTGTCCAAGTTCCTCATGGGCCTGGTGTCCGACCGTTCCAACCCTCGCTACTTCCTGCCTTTCGGTCTACTGGTGTCGGCAGGCGTGATGTTCATTTTCGGTTTCGCGCCCTGGGCAACGTCCAGCGTGACCATGATGTTCATTCTGCTGTTCATCAACGGCTGGGCCCAGGGCATGGGCTGGCCGCCAAGTGGGCGGACCATGGTGCACTGGTGGTCGCAGAAAGAACGCGGCGGCGTGGTTTCGGTGTGGAACGTGGCGCACAACGTCGGCGGCGGCCTGATCGGCCCGTTGTTCCTGCTGGGCATGGCCTTGTTCAACGACTGGCACGCTGCCTTCTACGTGCCGGCCACTGTGGCCTTGGCGGTAGCGGCCTTTGCCTTCATCACCATGCGCGATACCCCGCAATCGGTCGGCCTGCCGCCCATCGAGAAGTACAAGAACGACTACCCGGAAGGCTACGACGCCAGCCATGAAGAAGAATTCAGCGCCAAGGAAATCTTCGTCAAATACGTGCTGCGCAACAAAATGCTGTGGTACATCGCCTTCGCCAACGTGTTCGTTTACCTGCTGCGCTACGGCGTGCTGGACTGGGCGCCGACCTACCTGAAGGAAGCCAAGCACTTCGACGTGGATAAAACGTCCTGGGCGTACTTCTTCTACGAGTGGGCAGGCATTCCAGGCACGCTGTTGTGCGGCTGGATGTCGGACAAGATCTTCCGTGGCAACCGTGGCCTGACGGGCGTGGTGTTCATGGCACTGGTGACCGTGGCAACCCTGGTTTACTGGCTCAATCCGCCGGGCAACCCGATGGTCGACATGATTGCGCTGTTCTCCATCGGCTTCCTGATCTATGGCCCGGTGATGCTGATCGGCCTGCAGGCGCTGGAACTGGCCCCGAAGAAAGCCGCCGGTACGGCTGCGGGCTTCACCGGTCTGTTCGGTTACCTGGGTGGTTCGGTGGCCGCGAGTGCGGCGATGGGCTACACCGTGGACCACTTCGGCTGGGACGGTGGTTTCGTACTGCTGATCGGCGCGTGCCTGCTGGCGATCGCATTCCTGATCCCAACGCTGTGGCACACCAACAGCGTCAGCTCGGCGCGTTAATCGCCTGAGCAACCCTTTGCACACCGCTTGAGCCGCGCCTCCAGATTCTTATCTGGCATGGCGTGGCTACGCAGGGCGTTCACGGTCTGCTCGACATAATCGCGCGTAGTGCCGTAACGCCCGCAAGCGCTTTGCAACACGTGATTAAGGATGACGTCGGGTAAATTGCCTGCGTAACTGGGCAAATGCCGTTCCAATACAAACCCCAATGCCTGCACCTGACTGCCATCTTCCAGACGGCAGCTGAGCCAGTGTGGCCGGTACGACGGGTATGGCATCTCGCGCTGCCACAAGGCGTAAAGCGAGGCCTCCAGCTGATCCTCCGGCAAGCGGTAGGCGAACCCGCTGCACGAGCCACCGCGATCCAGCCCAAACACCAACCCCGGCGTTTCCGGCGTACCCCGATGCTCGTGGGACCACAGATACAGGCCCCGGTGATAACCGTGGACCCGTGCCCGCAGCCGCTCGGCGGACGAGCACTCAGGACGCCAGATCAGCGAACCGTACGCAAATAACCAGACCGGCCCACCCTTGTGCCGGCCCATGGTGGCCTGCATCGAGCTCATCAACTGTTCGTGAGTGAGTTGCGGCCCCAGATCGAGCCGCGGAGGGTAAGCCAATTGCTGAAGATCGGTTTCAATGGCGGTCATGGCGAAAAGCGGTACGCCTCCTGTGTGTTACCAGTTGTAAGCAACTTTACCGTAATAAAACGCGCCGCTGTAACCGTACGGCGAAAAAGTGCTATAGGCCAAATTGCCACCGCTGCTGGCGAAGGCGTTGACCTTCTCCGGGTATTTATCGGTGACGTTGTCGCCGCCCAGGGTGAAGGTCCAGTTCTTCAACTTGTAGTCGGCCGACAAATCCAGCACCCAGGCTGCCTTGAAGGTCTGGTCGTTGACCTTGTCCGCCTGGTAGCTGGTGAATTCACCATAGCGCACCAGATTGCTGTGCAGTGCCCAATTACCGAACGTGAAGTCGTTACCCAGACTCAGCTTGTGCTGGGGCGTGGTATCGCCGAGCAAACCGATGCGCTCGCGGCGGTCCACACGCACCAGGTTCGCACCAAGGCTGTCGAGGATGGCCGGGTTGGGTTTCACATCGGTCACTTTGGTGTGGTTGTAGTTGTAGCCTACGGTGCTGTTCCAGCGCACGCCGCTGTCGAACAGGTAGCGATAGTTGGCCACCAGGTCAACGCCATCGGTGCTGGTGTCGGTGGCGTTGGTGAAGTAGCGGGCGGTGGTGTAGTCGATGTTGCCCACGCCGTTGGCCTGCAGATAGGCCCGCGTCGCCGCGTTTATGCCAAGGTTGGAGGACAGGCTGATACGGTCACGGATGTCGATGCGGTACACATCCACCGTCACCGTCAGGTCATCGGCCGGCTCAAGCACCAGGCCCAGGCTGTAGTTGCGCGACTTCTCGGCCTTGAGGTCCTCGGCGCCGAGCAAGCGCGCCACCTGGCTGTTGGCCGGGAAGGTGCCGGCTTCCTGGATGGTACTGCCGATCAATTGCGACGAGGTGTAGGCAAAGTTCTGCTGCGCCAGGGAGGGCGCGCGGAAACCGTTGGAAACACTGCCGCGCAAGGCCACTTGCGGAGTGAAGTCATAGCGGGCTGACAGCGAGCCGCTGACATTGGAGCCGAAATCACTGTAATCCTCATGACGCACGGCGGCCGAGGCGCTGAGTTTTTCGGTGAAGTTGGTTTCCAGGTCCAGGTACTGAGCCCAATTGTGACGCGAGCTGGTGCCGGCATCGGCATCCCGGAAACCGCCCAGCCCGGAGCTGCCGCTCTGGAAGTAGGATGCCGGCTCGCCGGCTTCGATTTCATAGCCCTGGTGCAGGTATTCGCCACCAAACGCCACGGACACCGGGTACGGCAGCCAAACCACATCAAACTCACGGGACAGGTCCAGGCTGACTTGTTTCTGGTCGTTACTCAGGGTGCCGTTGTCGAACTTGCGCGGCGTGGCCAGGCCCAGGGAGGTGTTGATGGTTTCGGTGCTGAGTGCGTACTGGTTCTTGCCGTAGTTGGCCGACAAGTCGTAATGCCAGTCGTAGGCCAGCAAGCCGCGCAAGCCCACCACCAGCGAGGTGTCTTCGAGGTTGCCCTTGATCAACGGCAGGTAACCGTTGGGGTTGAGCGCAGGGATATTGTTGGCCGCATTGCTCGCCCGGTAGAACGCCGCTGTCTCGCCGCGCCGCTTGCTGTAGCCGCCGAAGGTGTAGAACTCGGCCGAGTCGTTGAAGGAATATTCGGAGTTGAACTGGAACTTGCCTTCATTGGTAGCCGGCTCGCCCTGACGGAAAACACGCTGGCCGTAGGTGGTAGAACCGACACTGCCCGCACGGTAGTCATCGCCGGCGCGGTTGGTGTAATCGTTGTCGGCGCCTTCGGCAGAGAGGTTGATAAAGCCGTTGTCGCCCAATGCCAGGCCGGTGTTGCCGCTGACGTTACGCTGGATACCGTCGCCCTTCTTGTATTCGCCGAACTTGGTGGAGATCGAGCCGCCGTGGTCGGCGTGCTTGAGGATCACGTTGATCACCCCGGCAATCGCATCCGAGCCGTAGCGCGCCGAGGCACCGTCGCGCAGCACTTCGATATGGTCCACCGCCGACAGCGGGATCGCATTCAGGTCCGCCGGCGCCGAGCCACGCCCCACCGCACCGCCCAGATTGACGAAGGCACTGGTGTGGCGGCGCTTGCCGTTGACCAGCACCAGCACCTGATCGGGTGACAGGCCACGCAATTGCGCAGGTCGCACCAGCTCGGCGCCATCCACCAGGCTTGGGCGCGGGAAATTGATGGATGGAATCAGGCGCGCCAGCACCGCGCCCAGCTCATCGGAGCCGGTGCTGCGCAGGCTTTCGCCGGAGATCACATCAATGGGTGACAGCGACGCACTGGCCGTGCGCTCCTGAGCACGGGTGCCGGTGACGATTACCGTGTCGAGTCTGGGTGCATCGGTGGCGGACGTTTCGGCCGCAAAGACTGGATTGAAACCCACAGCGGTCAGCAAATTGGCCGACAAAATCGCCATGTACAGCGCGTGTTTGTTGTAGCTCCCCATACCGCTCCCCTTGGAATCAAGACCCGGCGCTTCAATGCGCTGAGTGCGTACGATCGATCCGGCTGGCGGGCGGTGGCGGTCAGTTGTTGGTTATTGGCAGAAAATCGGTAGTCCGTTGCGTTATAGCTTAAAGATATTCATGTAACAAATTAAATACCTTTAAAGAATAAGCGAATGCATAAGCCCGGCACCCTTTCGTCAGGATTATGTGCAGCAATCCCGCTAGTTTCAGCCCCGGTTCAGCCTGGGCTCGCATCAAACCGTCAAAATAGTGCGCACATCACGACCCACTTAGCCGCCCATCAAACCGACTACCGAGGTCGCACCCATGAAAAGATTCCGACTGCCTGGCCTGTTATTGCTGGCCCAGGCCACCACCGCGCTGGCCAGCGAAGCGCCCGTTACCGAAGACGACAAAGGCTTCTGGTACGCGCAGACCAGCGTCTATACCCGCCACTTCGCGCCGGATAAGGACCACAACAACAACCAGGACCTGATTGGCCTGGAGCGCAATGAGGCATCAGGGTGGGTGTATGGCGGGGCGACCTTTCGCAACTCGTTCAGCCAGCGCTCGTACTACGCTTACGCGGGCAAGCGCTATGACATGAACGACTATCCGGTGTACCTGAAGGTTACGGGCGGGGCGATCCAGGGCTATCGCGGCAAGTACCGCGACAAGATCCCCTTGAACCGTTTCGGCGTGGCGCCGGTGATCATTCCGTCAGTAGGCACCTATTACGGGCCGGTGGCGGCGGAGTTGGTGTTGCTGGGGTTCAATGCGGCGATGGTGACGACCGGCGTGCGCTTTTAAGGGCGCGGCGCGTAGGCGAATACGTCGGCGCGCATCTGGTGCGCATCCATGCCAGCGTCGACCAGCGCATCCAAGGTGCCGTAGATCATCGCCGGTGAACCGCTGGCGTAGACGTGTACAGACTTGAGATCGACGATGTCCTCGCACACGGCTTCATGGAGCAAACCGCAGCGCCCTTCCCAGCCGCACAAATCGCTGACGACTTTGTGCAGGAACAGGTTAGGCAATTGCAGCCACTGGTCCCAGTGCTCGATATCGTAAAAGTCTTCCGGGCGACGCACGCCCCAGTACAGGTGCACCGGGTGCTTGAAGCCGGAGGCGCGGCAATGTTCGATCAGGCTGTGCATCTGCGCCATGCCGGTGCCGGCGGCGATCAACACCAGCGGACCGTCCGGCAACTCGGCCAGGTGAGTGTCACCAAACGGCAGTTCTACGCGGGCCATCCGGTTACGTTGCAGTTGTTCCAGCAGGCTGCGCGCACTGTCCTCGCGGGCCAGCACATGCAGTTCCAGCTCGCGTCCGGCGTGAGGCGCCGATGCCAGGGAAAAGGCTGATTTCTCGCCATTTTCCCGTTCGATCATCAGGTACTGCCCGGCGTGGTAACGCACCGTCTTGCCGGCCGGAGCCCGCAGGCGCACGCGCCACACATCACCACCGACCTCTACGCATTCACTCAATTGGCACGACAACTTGCGCAACGGCAACTCTCCCGGCGCCAGCACGCCATCCCACAACACAATGCAATCTTCCAGCGGTTCGGCGATGCAGGTGTAGAACTCACCGTGATCGCGTACCTCACCGGCTTGCTGCACCCGACCTTCCACCAGCAGCGCGGCACACACATGGCACACGCCGTTGCGACAGGCCTGGGGGCATTCGTAGCCCAGGCGGCGCGCGCCTTCGAGGATTCGCTCGCCGGGGACCAGCTCCAGCACAGCGCCGGAAGGTTGCAGGGTTACACGCATCAATCTATTCCCAATTCTTTCCACATCGCATCGACGCGCGCGGTCACGGCTTCATCCTTGACGATCACCCGACCCCATTCGCGGGTGGTTTCACCCGGCCATTTGTGGGTGGCATCCAGGCCCATCTTGGAGCCAAGGCCAGATACCGGCGACGCGAAGTCGAGGTAGTCGATCGGCGTGTTGTCGATCATCACCGTATCGCGCTTGGGGTCCATGCGCGTGGTGATGGCCCAGATCACGTCGTTCCAGTCGCGGGCGTTGATGTCGTCGTCGGTGACAATAACGAACTTGGTGTACATGAACTGTCGCAAAAACGACCACACACCCAGCATGACGCGCTTGGCATGGCCCGGATACGACTTCTTCATGGTCACGATGGCCATGCGATACGAACAGCCTTCCGGCGGCAGGTAGAAGTCGGTGATTTCCGGGAATTGCTTTTGCAGGATCGGCACGAACACTTCGTTGAGTGCCACGCCGAGAATCGCCGGCTCATCCGGTGGACGGCCGGTGTAGGTGCTGTGGTAGATCGGCTTGATCCGGTGGGTGATGCGCTCGACGGTGAACACCGGGAAGCTGTCGACTTCGTTGTAGTAGCCGGTGTGGTCGCCGTAAGGGCCTTCGTCGGCCATCTCGCCAGGGTGGATCACGCCTTCGAGGATGATTTCAGCAGTGGCCGGCACTTGCAGGTCGTTGCCACGGCACTTCACCAGCTCGGTGCGGTTGCCGCGCAGCAGACCGGCGAAGGCGTATTCGGACAGGCTGTCCGGCACCGGGGTCACGGCGCCGAGGATGGTGGCCGGGTCGGCGCCCAGGGCCACGGAGACCGGGAACGGCTGGCCGGGGTGTTTTTCGCACCACTCACGGAAGTCCAGCGCGCCGCCACGGTGGCTCAGCCAACGCATGATCACCTTGTTGCGGCCGATCACTTGCTGACGGTAGATGCCGAGGTTCTGACGGTCCTTGTTCGGGCCTTTGGTGACAGTCAGGCCCCAGGTGATCAGCGGGCCGACGTCGCCAGGCCAGCAGGTTTGCACCGGGAGCATGGCCAGGTCGACGTCATCGCCCTCAATGACCACTTCCTGGCACACGGCGTCCTTGACCACCTTGGGCGCCATGGCAATGATCTTGCGGAAGATCGGCAACTTCGACCAGGCGTCCTTCAAGCCCTTGGGCGGCTCGGGCTCCTTGAGGAAGGCCAGCAGCTTGCCGATCTCGCGCAGTTCGCTGACCGACTCGGCGCCCATGCCGAACGCCACGCGGTCGGGCGTGCCGAACAGGTTGCCGAGCACCGGAATATCAAAGCCGGTCGGGTTTTCGAACAGCAGCGCCGGGCCCTTGTTACGCAGGGTGCGGTCGCAAATCTCAGTCATTTCCAGCACCGGGGACACCGGCACCTGGATGCGTTTCAACTCTCCGCGCTGCTCAAGTTGCTGCACGAAATCCCGAAGATCCTTGAATTTCATTAACCATGCCACCCGTAAAATAGGCGTACATCCTACCTGCTCTGAGGCTGGCTGGCAGCCTATCGCGGTGCTTTTGGGTGCCAACGGTGCTTAAAAAGCAGGCGAAAAAAAATGGCGCCCCTGAGGGCGCCATTTTTTCGGACCTGAAACGTCGTATTACTTACGCTTCATTGACAGGAAGAACTCGTCGTTGGTCTTGGTGGTTTTCAGCTTGTCGATCAGGAACTCGATGGCCGCGACTTCGTCCATCGGGTGCAGCAGCTTGCGCAGGATCCACATGCGCTGCAGTTCGTCGTCGGCTGTCAGCAACTCTTCGCGGCGGGTGCCGGAACGGTTGATGTTGATCGCCGGGAACACACGCTTTTCTGCGATGCGACGGTCCAAAGGCAGTTCCATGTTGCCGGTACCCTTGAACTCTTCGTAGATCACTTCGTCCATCTTCGAACCGGTTTCAACCAGTGCGGTGGCGATGATGGTCAGCGAGCCGCCTTCTTCGATGTTCCGCGCAGCGCCGAAGAAACGCTTCGGTTTCTCCAGGGCGTGGGCATCGACACCACCGGTCAATACCTTGCCGGAGCTCGGGATCACGGTGTTGTAGGCACGGGCCAGACGGGTGATGGAGTCGAGCAGGATCACCACGTCCTTCTTGTGTTCGACCAGGCGCTTGGCCTTCTCGATCACCATTTCGGCAACCTGCACGTGGCGGGTTGGCGGCTCATCGAACGTCGAGGCAACCACTTCGCCGCGCACGGTGCGCTGCATTTCGGTTACTTCTTCCGGACGTTCATCGATCAGCAATACGATCAGGTGAACTTCAGGGTTGTTACGTGCGATGTTCGCTGCAATGTTCTGCAGCATGATCGTTTTACCGGCTTTCGGCGGTGCGACGATCAGGCCACGCTGGCCTTTGCCGATCGGGGCGCACAGGTCGATTACACGACCGGTCAAGTCTTCGGTGGAACCGTTACCGGCTTCCATCTTCATGCGCACGGTCGGGAACAGCGGGGTCAGGTTCTCGAAGAGAATCTTGTTTTTCGCGTTCTCTGGACGATCGAAGTTGATCGTATCGACCTTGAGCAGGGCGAAGTAACGCTCGCCTTCCTTCGGAGGGCGGATCTTGCCAACGATGGTGTCACCGGTGCGCAAGTTGAAGCGACGGATCTGGCTCGGCGAGACGTAGATATCGTCTGGGCCGGCGAGATAGGAGGCGTCTGCAGAGCGGAGGAAGCCGAAGCCGTCCTGGAGAATCTCCAGCACGCCATCACCGGAGATTTCCTCGCCGCTTTTCGCGTGCTTCTTGAGCAGGGAGAAAATCACGTCCTGCTTGCGCGAACGGGCCATATTTTCTATGCCCATTTCTTCGGCCAGTTGGAGCAGGTCGGTAATCGGCTTTTGCTTGAGTTCAGTCAGATTCATATAGGAATGACGTAATCATTTATGGAGGGGGGGAAATTAAGCTTTTGGCTTAATGAGGCCGCGCCGCAGAGAAGGCGACAGGATCGCGTACTAATCGAAAAGGAATGCGTCGGCGACGGCTTGCAGGGGGCAGTGGAGAAACCAGTGCGGGGCCGAATGTACCACCTGAGTTTCGGAGCGTCTAGCCCTGTTTAACGAAAAAGCCCCGCGATTTGCGGGGCCTTTTTGACGACGCTTAGATGTTGGCGTCGAGGAAAGCTTGCAGCTGGGACTTCGACAGCGCGCCCACTTTAGTGGCTTCGACGTTGCCGTTCTTGAACAGCATCAGCGTAGGAATACCGCGCACGCCGTGCTTGGCCGGGGTTTCCTGGTTATCGTCGATGTTCAGCTTGGCAATGGTCAGCTTGCCTTCGTAAGTGGTTGCAATGTCGTCCAGGACCGGAGCGATCATTTTGCAAGGGCCACACCATTCAGCCCAGTAGTCAACCAGCACCGGGCCGTCAGCCTTGAGTACTTCGGCCTCAAAGGTCGCGTCGGTGACGTGCTTGATAAGATCGTTGCTCATGGATGTCTCCGGATTGTAAGCAAAAAAAACGTTGCCCATCATAGCCGCCCTTCCCCCGTTCAGGAAGCCGCCTCTGATTGAGTCTTGCTATGGTGGTGCATGAGTTTGGGTATGGCCCGACTCACGGCGTGACAGGCGTCACGAAGGCAATGCCCGTACGCAACGCCGCGTTCCGTACGTGCTCCTGCATGGTTTTCTGTGCCGCCGCACTGGCGCGGCGGGCCAGTGCGCGCAGTATCTTGCGATGTTCCTGCCAGGTTTCCATGGCCCGCTCTGGCCGGATGAACGGTAGTTTCTGGCTCTCCAGGAACACCTCGGCGCTGGCACTCAGGATACTCACCATTGCCTGGTTGCCACTGGCCAGCAGGATGCGCTGGTGAAATTCGAAGTCCAATCGCGCCGCCGCTTCGAAGTCGCCGGCCTTGAGCACCTTGCGCATCGCCTCGACGTTATCCTCAAGACTGTCCAATTCATCGATGGTCAGCGTCACCGCCGCCAGCCCCGCCGCAAAGCCCTCCAGGGCATAGCGCAGCTGGAAGATATCCAGCGGCGTGGCCTGAGCCGCGAACGGCCAGGCAAATCCCGGCGCCTCTTCAGCCGCCTGCACGAATACACCTTTGCCCGGCTGCACGCTGACCAAGCCCAAAGCACTCAAGGACGACAATGCCTCGCGCAACGACGCCCGACTCACGCCCAACTGCACCGCCAGGTCGCGCTGGGACGGCAATGCGTCGCCCGGCACAAAACCCTGTTCCTTGATCAGTTTGCGGATGGCCTGCAGGGCCGCTTCCGGTACGGCTTGGGCGATGGAATTCATAAAAAACTCAAGGTTCCAGACAACTGAGTGGCTAGTTGTAAAGCTAATCGCGGCCGGCGGCAAGCCACGCCCCAAAGGGGCTCGCGGGGTTTTATCGGCGCTCGAAAAGAGTGCGAAAAGCTCACTCACTGTTCAGACCAGTAAGACCACAGCACCTCAACAAATCCCAGCCCCGCACGCCATTCCCTGCGTGCTGGCATGGGCTATGCACTGAGCAAATTCAGAAAATTCCTTCGCCCTTCTCGGAGAGTTGCCATGACCAAGCGCTACAGCGCCCTGCTCACTGCCCTGTTTGCCAGCCTGATGCTCATCCAGGCACCCGCCCAGGCCAACGGTCTGGACGATATTGTCGCCCGTGGCACCCTCAAGGTCGCCGTGCCCCAGGACTTCCCGCCATTCGGCTCGGTCGGCCCGGACATGAAGCCACGCGGCCTGGATATCGACACCGCCAAGCTGCTGGCCGACCAACTCAAGGTCAAACTGGAGCTGACCCCGGTCAACAGCACCAACCGCATCCCGTTCCTCACCACCGGCAAGGTCGACCTGGTGATCTCAAGCCTGGGCAAGAACCCTGAGCGGGAAAAGGTCATCGACTTCTCCAAGGCTTACGCGCCGTTCTACCTGGCGGTGTTCGGCCCACCGGATGCCGCCATCAGCAGCCTCGACGACCTCAAGGGCAAGACCATCAGCGTGACCCGTGGCGCCATCGAAGACATCGAGCTGACCGCCGTAGCGCCCAAGGAAGCCACCATCAAGCGCTTCGAAGACAACAACTCGACCATCGCCGCCTACCTGGCCGGCCAAGTTGACCTGATCGCCAGCGGCAACGTGGTGATGGTCGCGATCAGCGAACGCAACCCAAAACGCGTGCCGGCGCTGAAGGTAAAACTCAAGGACTCGCCGGTGTACGTCGGCGTAAACAAAAACGAGCCGGCGCTGCTGGAGAAGGTCAACCAGATCCTGGTCGCGGGCAAGGCTGACGGCAGCCTGCAAAAGAACGCGATGCAGTGGCTCAAAGAGCCGCTGCCTGCTGATCTCTGATACGACGGAGCTGACTTCATGGCGTATCAATTTGACTTTGTACCCGTGCTGGCCAATACCGACCTGCTGCTGCGCGGCGCGCTGTTCACCCTTGAGCTGACGGCCATCGGCGCGATCCTCGGCGTGGCCCTGGGTACCGTCGGCGCGGTGGTGCGGGCATGGAAGATCCAGCCGTTTGCCTGGTTCTTCGGCGTCTATGTCGAGTTGATCCGCAACACGCCGTTCCTGGTGCAACTGTTCTTCATCTTCTTCGGCCTGCCGTCCCTGGGGCTAAAGATTACCGAGTGGCAGGCGGCCGTATTGGCGATGGTAATCAACCTGGGGGCCTACTCCACGGAGATTATCCGCGCCGGCATCCAGGCCATTCCCCGTGGGCAGCTGGAAGCTGCAGCAGCGTTGGCGATGACGCGCTTCGAGGCGTTCCGCCACGTGGTGCTGCTACCGGCGCTGGGCAAGGTGTGGCCGGCCCTGAGCAGCCAGATCATCATCGTGATGCTCGGTTCGGCGGTGTGTTCGCAGATCGCCACCGAAGAGCTGAGCTTCGCCGCCAACTTTATCCAATCGCGCAATTTCCGCGCATTTGAAACCTATGCCCTGACCACCCTGGTGTACCTGTGCATGGCGCTGATGATTCGCCAGTTGCTCAACTGGATCGGCCGCTGCTTTGTGATGAGGAACAGCCGATGAGTGATTTTTCCTTCTGGGACATCGTGCGCAATCTGCTGACCGGCTTGCAGTGGACACTGTTGCTGTCGCTGGTGGCGTTTATCGGCGGCGGCCTGATCGGCTTGCTGGTGATGACCATGCGCATCAGCAACAAGGTGTTCGCGCGCAATGTTGCGCGCACCTATATCGAACTGTTCCAGGGCACGCCGCTGCTGATGCAACTGTTCCTGGTGTTCTTCGGCATCGCCTTGCTGGGAATTGATATTTCGCCCTGGCTGGCGGCAGCGATTGCCCTCACTTTATTTACCAGCGCCTACCTCGCCGAAATCTGGCGCGGCTGCGTCGACTCCATCGCCCACGGGCAGTGGGAAGCCTCGGCCAGCCTGGCGCTTAATCCGCTGGAGCAACTGCGCTATGTGATCCTGCCCCAGGCGCTGCGCATTGCCGTCGCGCCAACGGTGGGGTTCTCGGTGCAGGTGGTCAAAGGCACCGCAGTCACCTCGATCATCGGCTTCACCGAATTGACCAAGACCGGCGGCATGCTCGCCAACGCTACCTTCGAGCCCTTCATGGTCTACGGCCTGGTGGCCCTCGGTTACTTCCTGCTCTGCTACCCCTTGTCCCTCAGTGCGCGCTATCTGGAAAGGAGACTGCATGCCTCTGCTTAGAATTTCCGCCCTGCATAAGTATTACGGCGATCACCACGTCCTCAAAGGCATCGACCTGACCGTTGAAGAAGGCCAGGTGGTAGCGATCATCGGCCGCAGTGGCTCGGGCAAGTCCACCTTGCTGCGCACCCTCAACGGCCTGGAATCGATCAACGACGGCGTGATCGAAGTCGACGGCGAATACCTCGACGCCGCCCGCGCCGACCTGCGCAGCCTGCGGCAGAAAGTCGGTATGGTATTCCAGCAGTTCAACCTGTTCCCGCACCTTACGGTGGGCGAAAACGTGATGCTCGCCCCACAAGTGGTGCAGAAAGTGTCCAAGGCCAAGGCCGCGCAACTGGCAAGACAAATGCTTGAGCGCGTGGGACTGGGCGAGAAGTTCGACGCCTTTCCTGATCGCCTGTCCGGCGGCCAGCAACAGCGCGTCGCCATTGCCCGCGCCCTGGCAATGTCACCCAAAGTGCTGCTGTGCGACGAGATCACCTCGGCCCTGGACCCGGAGCTGGTCAATGAGGTACTCAGCGTCGTCCGTCAGTTGGCCAAGGACGGCATGACCTTGATCATGGTGACCCACGAGATGCGTTTCGCCCGAGAGGTTGGCGACAAGCTGGTGTTCATGCACCAGGGCAAGGTGCATGAAGTTGGCGACCCCAAAAGACTGTTCGCCAACCCGCAAACCCCAGAGCTCGCCAACTTCATCGGTTCAGTGGAGCAGCCGGGCTGACCAGTTCGAAATGACCCTGCCCTTCCAGCAAGGTCTGGCTGCGCACCTGCAAAACGTCGGCGGGCAGCTCGGTGTCGATGTCGACCTGGGCGGTCAGTCGCTTTCCGGCCACCGGTGCCACAAGGACCTGGCCCGGCAATAACTGCCCGTTGACAGCTTCACCGGGCAGATGTGCCACCCCCCACGTGACGGGCTGCCCATCCACCTGGGCATGCTTGAGGGTCAGACGAAAGCGCCCCTCACGACCAAAGCGAAAACCTTGCCCATCGGCCGCCCCGACAAACCGCAATGCCATTGCCGAAGGCTCTGCACAGAGTACGCTCAGGTGCACCGTGCGCGTTCCCAGCGGGAAGGATGCGCTTGGGGCCAGTGTCTCCTTGCGAATAACGCCATAGTCGATACGGGGCTGACTGACGGACACCCGGCAATTTTCAGCCCGTACACCCTGGACCATCAACAATGTGCACATCAGTGCAAAGCCCATACCTTTGCGATCAGCGGCCATGGCACACCGCCGATGCTGTCTCGTAGAACGTGTCATTGTCACGCGGGGTCTCGGTGGCCAGATTCAGCAGGCAGGTAGAAGAGTCCGGCAATGAAACTCGCAGGCTTTGCTCGTTATTGGCGTCGTTCAGGAAAATCATGCCCTCGCCCACCACGCTGGTCAGGAAGCGATTGTTGTTGTCGAACACCGAAGCGCCCTGAGGCAGCGGCCGACCCTGTTGATCAACGGCGGAGAGCAACATGCGGCGCACTGTCACCACATCAAACGCCAGGCTGTTGACCGACCCTCGGCCCGCGGCGAGCACCTGGGTGCCGTTCTTCAGGTCAACACGCTTGGGCAGGGACTGGGTTTGCACTTCGATGCGACTATTGGTGTAGGCCGGCAAGCCGGGGATCACGGCTTGCCCACTGAAGTCGGTCCATACCGGTCCGTGTGGGGTGTCGATTTTCGCGGCGCTGAGCTTGCCCACCGATGCGATGCCAAACGTGTCCTGCACGGCATACGGCGAGAACGTCAACCCACCTTCGTGAGCCACCATGCCGCCTTGCAACTGCCCGGTATAGCTTGTACCCAGCGGGTCCCGATTGACCCCCAGGCCGACGCGGGTGTATCGCGGCATCAGGTCCACCTGACCCCGAACCGATTGCTCCCTGGCACTGAGGTCACGTTCGATACCCACGTCGTAATTCACATACTCATTGACCCGTTCACTGAGCGCGACGCCTGCACGGGCCTGCTTTCCACGATGACTGGTATAGCTGTTCAGGCGACGATCACTGCCCAAGGGCACGCTGACCTGCAAACGCACGGACAGGTCATCGTCCTGGGCGGTGTCGCGCCGCCGGCCTCCACTCGCAGCATCACGGCGTACCTGGCTACCGCCCACTTGCGAGTCGGCGATCAACGCGACATCGGCGTGGCGAAACGACTTGTTCCATGAAGCGAACACATGGTCTGTAGCGTGCCCGTCAAGCTGCGCGCTGCGGGTGTAGCCCAGGGAGAATGCCCCCAGCGTGTTATCGACCCAGCTCAGGCCTGCCGTGTACTGATGACTGAAGCGCGACCCCAGTTCGTCGGCGTTACTCGGGCGACCCGCTTCCAGCACCTCGCGATACCCACGGGTCTGGGTGGTTGCGCTGAGACTGAGGTCGAGATTGCCGTACACCGGGCTGCTCACCGACACACTGCTGCGAGACCCGGATACCGCGTTGCGACTGTCCCGGGACACGTTATGACGTACGCCCACGGAAACCCGCTGGAAAAACACGCTGCTGAGGGTGCCGCCGGCCGACCAGTATTCGTCGGTATTCAACAGGCCAACGCCGGCCGAGGAGTCGCGGCCCAGGCCCCACGTGCCGCTGGCCATGGCGACTACCGGCGACGGCGCCTGCTCTTGCTCGTTTTCACGCACCTTGCCAAGGGAGAAGTAAAAGCCCGGCGCCGCTGGCGCAGCTCCTGCGAAAGAGGCGGCAGGCACCACGAAACTGCGCCTGGCGCCCCGTACATCGATGACGCTGACCTCCAGGTCGCTGGTGCCATTGAGCAAGGGCAGGCCCGTCAGCCTGAAAGGGCCTTCAGGCACCAGCGTGCTGTGAATCAGCACGCCTGCCTGGCGTACTTCAATGCGTGACTGGCTTTGGGCCAACCCTTCTACCACGGCATTGTTGCTGCCCGCCGGCGCCCGCGACTGGCCATCGGGGGAAAACTGCACACCGGACAATTGAATCCCACTGAACAACGGGTTGTTACTGGCGAGTTGGCCTACCTGGAAAGTCGACTGCAACGCAGCGAGGTCTCGCTGGGCATAGGCATACAGGTGCTCGGTACGGGCCACACCATTGTCAGATACATAGAATTGACGACTGCGAACAATCCAGTCACCCACGTTGAAGCCCGCCTCGGTATGGGCCGAGACGAACCGGCTGGGCCCACTGCGCGAATGGCTGTCGAAACCCTGCACGTCATAGTTGAACAACGCCGCCGTACCGCCTCGGGCAAATTGTCCGGCCTCCCATTGCGGCGCACGCAGTGATCCGGTCGGTACCACCAGCGCCACCTCGTCGCTGCCGGGGCGCAGTCGCACCATCGTCGTCGGGAAAGCGCCGAGGAAGTCATGGCAGGCCTGGTCCGCATCAGTCCCCTTGCCAAGCATGCCGCTGGGCGTTACCAACCCGGCTTTCTCCAGCAGCCCAGGGGTAAAACACAGCTGCCCGTTTGAACCGAACCGTGCATCCACCAAGCCAAGGGGGTTCCCGTTAACCCGCAGCCCCACCACCTGAACACCCTCGCGAAAACGCGCCGCACTACGGAAGTAGTCAGACACTTTCGGATCAATGCCATGGGTGGTGAGCGCCGCCAGATCGAACCCCTCGCCCAATTCCAGCGCGGGAGCAAGGCCAGGCAAACTCCATAACGTCGCAAATCCCACAAGCAGCGTGGGTCGGCGGGGCCACAACGACGTCATACGTTTGTTACTCGACAGGTTTGTCATGGAACGATCAATCCCCATTGGCATTGATCGGGGCGCGGTAGTTGTCCGCCGCAAACCCGTAGACCGTGGCCGGCTGGATATTGACGGCAGTCACACCCGCCAACGGCCCATCAACGCTCAACGCCAGCGCTTCCCCCGGCAATAGATAGGCGCGCGGCAGCGTTGCAACGATTTGTTGAGGCAGCAACTGCACCTCCGGCGCCAGGCGCACCACGTAAGCGCTGTCGTTATGAACCGTTAGGCGCTCCCCCACCTGCTTCCACTTCAGCAGCTCCCAAGGGGTGTGATGCAGAAGTAAACCTCGTGGGTGCAGGATCAGCGGCAAGTTCTGTCGCAGGGTGATGCCGATGGTCGTACCGCCAGGGGCTTTAGCCTGGGGAATGCCCTCGAAGGAAACGCGTTTCAACCGCTGGGTCTTCAAGGGCTCTTTCAACGTGCTGATGAAACGCACCAACTGGGTTTCACCTGCCTCTACGCGCGTAATGGGCGGCGTCACAATCAGCAGCGGCTCCACGTCCTCGGGCACGTTCTCGACGACAGAATGAAGCAGCGCCGGTGCCGCATCGGTATTCTTGATGTTTATGGTGGCTTCGCCCTGCTCTTCATAGAGCACAACCAGGGTAGTTTCCGGCAACATGCCGTCCGCCATTGCAAAACTTGCGAAATACAAACACACACTTGCACACAGCAACCGCACATTACTTATTGCTGAAAAACTAAGCACTCAGTACTCCCCGCAACATTTAAGTTGACGATTGACGCCCACATAAAAACAGCCGACAAGAAACATAGGGTTTCAGGCCGGCTGTAGTTCAGTCGCTTAGATGTAATTCAACTCAAGCGTTGCACGCCCATCAAGGGTAATGTCACGGCTCAGGTCCAGATCCTGACCTTTGTTGATCACCGCCCTCACAGCAATAGTTCCGGTCAACTGAGTGATCATGGCGGGAACCGCGGTTGTACTGCTGCGCCACGAATGTTGACTAGGCGACTGGGCAACTTTGCCGTCGCTGTTCTGCCACGCGCCGGTGCTCACACGTACGATGGGACTGAGCACTGTGGACGACGACCGGAGGTCCTTGAGGGTAACCGCAAAGCCGCCGGTCCTGCGACCAGAGGCGCTCCCCAAGCCGTAGTTATGAGCCTCGGTATAACCTGCCCCCAGTGCATTGAGGATGCCTGGCACTTTGCTGCCAGCCTGCAGGTCGACAAACTTCAGCCCGAACTGAGCAGCCGTGGTGCCACAGTTGATACTCAGGGGAGTGGTCATTTCCGCGAGCGGGTTGAACGCCGTCGGAAGCAGTTTGCCCGAAGGGATGATGCCGTAGTTGATAATGCCGCCACCGGTCATGCTGAGGTTGCAGGCGGCAGGTTTGATCGTACCCCTGACGATCAGTTCTGCACTGGTGGATGCCTGAGCGTTAAAGGCCGCAGCCAGATAAGCAATACCAAGAGTCAATCCAACAATTTTCTTCATATTCGACCTGTCACTGAAAGTTTTCAGGCGTATTTATTTTTGTCTTGAATTCAAACCATAAATAAATAACACCACGGCAAAATTGCCGAGTGACAGTCTGTCTCTTTGGCACTTACCTAAAGAATAAGACAACCCTTTAATTGGTGTCGGAGCGATAAAAATAAACTGTCATCCGTGCCTTCCCCATCAGTAGGCTTGAGCAAAATAATGAATAGAACACTGACTCACAGGCTGTAGGCCAAATCAAAGCTAAGCGTAAAAGGCCCCTAAGTTAAAATCCCCTACAGTGGCTCGCGCACTTGCGAGCAGCAGCTTAAGACGACAGCCTACACTTCCTACAAACAACACCTACAGACGTCGCCGGCGACATTCCCGAAGCACAACGCGTTGGCGTCAGCGGTCGATCGTGGCACGATGGTCAGGTTATCGACCGAGACCCCCAAACCATGCCGCAATCCCAAGCCAAGAATCTGTCCCTGATCGCCGCCATCGACCTGGGCTCGAACAGCTTTCACATGGTCGTGGCCAAGGCCCAGAACGGCGAAATCCGCATCCTTGAGCGGCTCGGAGAGAAAGTGCAACTGGCTGCCGGGATCGACGACGCGCGCCAGCTCAATGAAGAATCCATGCAACGCGGGCTCGATTGCCTCAAGCGTTTTGCCCAACTGATCAACGGCATGCCCCTGGGCGCGGTGCGGATCGTCGGCACCAACGCCCTGCGCGAAGCGCGCAACCGTGGCGAATTCATCCGCCGCGCCGAGGAAATCCTCGGGCACCCGGTAGAAGTCATCTCCGGTCGTGAAGAAGCGCGCCTGATCTACCTCGGCGTGTCCCACACCCTGGCCGACACCCCCGGCAAGCGCCTGGTGGCGGACATCGGCGGCGGCAGCACCGAGTTCATCATCGGCCAGCGTTTCGAACCACTGCTGCGCGAAAGCCTGCAGATGGGTTGCGTCAGCTATACCCAGCGCTATTTCAAGGACGGCAAGATCACCCCGGCGCGCTACGCCCAGGCCTACACCGCAGCGCGGCTGGAGATCATGAGCATCGAGCACGCCCTGCACCGCCTGACCTGGGATGAAGCCATCGGCTCATCCGGCACCATCCGGGCCATCGGCCTGGCCCTCAAGGCCGGTGGGCATGGCACGGGCGAGGTCAACGCCGAAGGCCTGGCCTGGCTCAAGCGCAAGCTGTTCAAACTCGGGGATGCGGAGAAAATCGACTTCGACGGCATCAAGCCCGACCGCCGCACCATTTTCCCGGCCGGCCTGGCGATTCTCGAAGCCATCTTCGACGCCCTTGAACTGCAACGCATGGACCACTGCGACGGTGCCCTGCGTGAAGGCGTGCTCTACGATCTGCTGGGCCGCCATCACCACGAAGACGTGCGTGAACGCACCCTCAGTTCGCTGATGGAGCGCTATCACGTTGACCTGGAACAAGCGGCACGTGTAGAGCGCAAAGCCCTGCATGCCTTCGACCAGGTGGCCGAGGATTGGGACCTGGAAGACGGTGTATGGCGCGAGCTGCTGGGCTGGGCCGCCAAGGTGCATGAAGTGGGCCTGGACATCGCCCACTACCATTACCACAAGCACGGCGCCTACCTGATCGAGCACTCCGACCTGGCCGGTTTTTCCCGGGAAGACCAGCAGATGCTTGCGCTGCTGGTACGCGGCCATCGCCGAAACATCCCCAAGGATAAATTCGCCGAGTTCGGTGATGAAGGCATCAAGCTGATCCGCCTGTGCGTGCTGCTGCGCTTCGCGATCCTGTTCCACCACATCCGTGGCACCCAGGAAATGCCCCAGGTCAAACTGCGTGCCGATGGCGACAGCCTGGAAGTGATGTTCCCCAAAGGCTGGCTGGATGAAAACCAGCTGACCCAGGCGGACTTTGCCCAGGAAGCGGAGTGGCTGACGCGGGTGGGGTTCAGCCTGAACCTGCGCTGACTCGATCCAAAGAACACCGCAAAAAAAATGTGGGAGGGGGCAAGTCGAATCGTCGCACCGCCCCTCCCACATTTTCAGACCTTATTGCGTGTCAGTTCACCGCAAGAATCGGGCTGCCCAACTTCTCCAGCAACGTCGCCTGCGCGCTGCGCGGGTTCTGGTTGCCGGTTGGCGTGTTGCGCACGTAACGACCGTCCGACTGCAGGCTCCAGCTGTGGGTATTGTCGGTCAGGTAGCTTTCCAGCTCCTTCTTCACTCGCATGATCAGTTTCTTGCCTTCCACCGGGAAGCAGGTCTCCACACGCTTGTCGAGGTTGCGCTCCATCCAGTCGGCACTGGAGAGGAACATCTGCTCTTCGCCGCCGTTGAGGAAGTAGAAGACCCGCGTGTGCTCCAGGAAGCGGCCGATGATCGAGCGCACATGGATGTTGTGCGACACCCCGACAATGCCCGGACGCAGGCAGCACATGCCACGCACCACCAGGTCGATGCGCACGCCGGACTGGCTGGCCTTGTACAGCGCGCGGATGATCTTCGGATCGGTCAGCGAGTTGAACTTGGCAATGATGTGCGCCGGTTTGCCATCGAGGGCGAACTGGGTCTCGCGGGCAATCATGTCGAGCATGCCCTTCTTGAGGGTGAACGGCGCGTGCAGCAGCTTCTTCATGCGCAATGTCTTGCCCATGCCGATCAACTGGCTGAACAACTTGCCGACGTCTTCACACAAGGCGTCGTCGGAGGTCAGCAGGCTGTAGTCGGTGTAGAGCTTGGCGTTGCCGGCGTGGTAGTTGCCGGTGCCCAAGTGGGCGTAACGCACAATTTCGCCGGCTTCGCGGCGCAGGATCAGCATCATCTTGGCGTGGGTCTTGAAGCCGACTACGCCGTAGATCACCACCGCGCCGGCCGCTTGCAGACGGCTGGCCAGTTGCAGGTTGGATTCTTCGTCAAACCGCGCACGCAATTCGATCACGGCCGTGACTTCCTTGCCGTTACGCGCGGCGTCCACCAGCGCATCGACGATTTCCGAGTTGGCACCCGAGCGATACAGGGTCTGGCGTACGGCCAGGACGTGTGGGTCCTTGGCGGCCTGGCGCAGCAGGTCGACCACCGGGGTGAAGGACTCGAACGGGTGCAGCAGCAGGATGTCCTGCTTGCTCACGACGCTGAAGATGTTCTCGCTGTTTTGCAGCAGTTTCGGAATCTGCGGAGTGAACGGCGTGTATTGCAGCTCCGGATGGCTGTCCAGGCCAGTGATGCTGAACAGGCGCGTCAGGTTCACCGGGCCGTTGACCTGGTACAACTCGGTCTCGCTGAGGTTGAACTGCTTGAGCAGGTAGTCCGACAGGTGTTTGGGGCAAGTGTCGGCCACTTCCAGGCGCACTGCATCGCCGTAGCGCCGCGAGAACAGCTCACCGCGCAGGGCACGGGCCAAGTCTTCGACGTCTTCGGAGTCCAGCGCCAGGTCGGCGTTACGGGTCAGGCGGAACTGGTAGCAGCCCTTGACCTTCATGCCTTGGAACAGGTCATCGGCGTGGGCGTGGATCATCGACGAGAGGAATACATAGTTGTCGCCAGCGCCCCCCACCTCTTCCGGTACCTTGATGATCCGTGGCAACAGGCGCGGGGCCGGGATGATCGCCAGGCCGGAATCGCGACCGAAGGCGTCGATACCTTCCAGCTCGACGATAAAGTTGAGGCTTTTGTTCACCAGCAACGGGAACGGGTGCGTCGGGTCGAGGCCGATAGGAGTGATGATCGGCGCGATCTCGTCGCGGAAATAGCGGCGCACCCACGTCTTGATCTTGGTGGTCCAGTGACGGCGGCGGATGAAGCGGACCTGATGTTTTTCCAGCTCCGGCAGCAAAATATCGTTGAGGATCGCGTATTGGCGGTCCACATGGCCGTGCACCAGCTCGCTGATGCGCGCCAGTGCCTGGTGCGGTTGCAGTCCGTCGGCACCGGCTTGTTCACGGGCGAAAGTGATCTGCTTTTTGAGGCCGGCGACGCGGATCTCGAAGAACTCGTCCAGGTTGCTGGAGAAAATCAGCAGGAATTTCAGGCGCTCCAGCAACGGGTAGGACTCATCCAGCGCCTGTTCCAGCACGCGGATGTTGAATTGCAGTTGCGACAACTCGCGGTGGATATACAGGCTGCTGTCATCCAGGTTGGTCACCAGGGGCGCCGGCGCCGGCGCTGGCACTTCGGCCACCACGGCAGGCGGGGCCGGCTCCAGCTCGGGAGGTGTCTCGGTGACTTGTTCAACCACCGGGTGAGCGTCTTTTACTGCAACTTCGGAGAGTCCTTCGGTATTCATCGAATGTTCCTGTGAGGGCTATTGTTGCTCTCTAAGCAATTGGGCGGCGCGGGCGGCAAAGTAGGTCAGAATGCCATCAGCCCCCGCGCGTTTAAAGGCCGTCAGGGATTCCAGAATCACCCCTTCACTCAACCATCCGTTCTGTATTGCAGCCATGTGCATCGCGTATTCGCCGCTGACCTGATAGACAAAGGTCGGCACCTTGAATTCATCTTTGACCCGCCAAAGGATGTCCAGGTACGGCATCCCCGGCTTGACCATCACCATGTCGGCGCCTTCGGCCAGATCGGCCGCCACTTCGTGCAAGGCTTCGTGGCTGTTGGCCGGGTCCATCTGGTACGAGGCCTTATTGGCCTTGCCCAGATTCAGCGCCGAGCCCACCGCATCGCGGAACGGGCCGTAGTAGGCGCTTGCGTACTTGGCCGAGTACGCCATGATCCGCACATTGACGTGGCCTGCCAGCTCCAGGGCTTCGCGAATCGCCTGGATACGTCCGTCCATCATGTCCGACGGTGCAACCACCTGGGCGCCTGCCGCAGCGTGGGACAAGGCCTGCTTGACCAACGCATCGACGGTGATGTCGTTCTGGACATAACCCTCTTCGTCCAGAATGCCATCCTGGCCGTGGGTGGTGAACGGGTCCAACGCCACGTCGGTGATCACGCCCAGCTCCGGGAAACGCTCGCGCAGGGCGCGGGTAGCGCGCTGGGCAATCCCGTCCGGGTTCCAGGCTTCGGCAGCGTCGAGGGACTTGAGTTCGGCCGGCGTGACCGGGAACAGCGCCAACGCCGGAATCCCCAATTCGACCCAACCCGCCGCCTCTTCAAGCAACAGGTCAATAGTCAGGCGCTCCACCCCCGGCATCGACGCCACCGCTTCCCGACGATTTGCGCCGTCGAGCACAAACACCGGCAGGATCAGATCATTCGTCGTCAGGACGTTTTCACGAACCAGACGGCGTGAAAAATCATCACGGCGATTGCGACGCAGACGAGTGGCGGGGAACAGGCGATTGGCAGGGGTAAAGCTCACGACAGACTCCTGAGCCCGGGTTTACGGGCGAGCGTTGCAGTTATAAGCGGCCATTATGACGAAGGTATGACAGTTGTGCTTATCGATGCGACCTGTAGTCGCATTCGTCGTTTATGTAGGAATTGTTCACTTCGTGACACATCTCGATACTTTCATGAATGTTCACGAAGGCGTAGGCTGCGCGTTCATTTCGCCAGCACCCAGACCATGCTTCAACAATTTCTGCATGACTTCGGCTACTTTGCCCTCTTCCTCGGGACCTTCTTTGAAGGCGAGACCATTCTGGTGCTCGCAGGCTTCCTGGCGTTCCGTGGCTACATGGATATCAACCTGGTGGTGGTCGTTGCCTTCTTTGGCAGCTACGCCGGCGACCAGCTCTGGTATTACATGGGGCGCAAGCATGGCCGCAAGCTGCTGGCACGCAAACCGCGCTGGCAATTGATGGGCGACAAGGCGCTGGAACATATCCGCAAACACCCGGATATCTGGGTGCTGAGCTTTCGCTTCGTCTATGGATTGCGCACAGTGATGCCGGTGGCGATTGGCCTGTCAGGCTACCCGCCACTGCGCTACCTGATCCTCAACGGGATTGGTGCTGCGATCTGGGCCGCGGCCTTGGGTGCGGCGGCTTACCACTTCGGCGCAGTGCTGGAAGGCATGCTCGGCAGCGTCAAAAAGTACGAATTGTGGGTCCTCGGCGCATTGTTGCTGCTGGGCTTTGCCCTGTGGCTGCGCCGCCGCTTCAAGAACGCCCGCATTGCCCGCCAGGCCTGTGCCGACGCCAAGGCCAGGCTCGCAGCCGAGCCGGCCTCGGTCGAAGCGCCTAAGACACCAGTCGAGTAAGCCGGCTTCTACAGCAGTAGAGGCCGATCACGCTGAGCAGGCTGTAACTCAGCAGCCCCAGCCAGCCAAGGTGGCTGGCCGGCCACAGCCCGACCTGCGGCGCCAGCCACACCAGCGGCACATTCAGCGCCAGGCGCGCCAGCTCGGCCTTCAAGGCCCACGGGCGATTCTCCAGGGCCACGCCCAAAGTAAACAACCCCAGCGCCATCCCACTCCAGCCCAAGACCAACGCTGCCGTGGGCAAACCCTCGCCGACATTCATCAAATAGCTGCCAAACCCCACATATGCCGCAAACTGCAGGGCGATGTACACCTGTTGGCGCACGTCCAGCGGCACTTCGAATTTTCGGAACTGGCTCAAGTCGGGCTTGGCCAGGGGGTATTTGGCCTGCACGTCCGCCGGACGCCAGCCGGTGCGCATGAACCAGATGCGCAGCTTGTCCCACTTGCTCTCGGTACGCCGTGCATCGCTCCACAGCTGCGCATAGAACTGCAGGTTGGCCCACAGCGGGTTCCAACTGGCCAGGGGCGTGGTCACGCCGAAAACCACCGGTTCGTTGTCGTCTTCTTCCTGGAAGGTGCCGAACAGCCGGTCCCAAAAAATGAACACCCCGCCATAGTTGCGATCCATGTAGAGAGCGTTCTGTGCATGGTGGGCCCGATGATTGGACGGCGTGACGAAGCACCACTCGAACCAGCCGAGCTTGGGCACATGGCGGGTGTGCACCCAGAATTGATAGAGCAGGTTGAGGGACGCCACGCTGATGAACACCACCAGCGGCACGCCGAGCACGGCCAGAGGCAGGTAGAAGACCCAGCTCAACAGGAAACCCGTGCTGGTCTGGCGCAGGGCGGTGCTGAGGTTGTAGTCCTCGCTCTGGTGGTGCACCGAGTGCGCGGCCCACAGGATGTTGCGCTCGTGGCCCATGCGATGCAGCCAGTAGTAGCAGAAGTCGTAGAGCACAAAGGCGAAGACCCAGGACCAGACGCTCTGGGTCGGCAGCTCGATCACGGCCAGGTGCTTGAGGGCGAATGCGTAGGTCAACAGCCCTACGCCCTTGGTCAACAGCCCGGTAGTGGTGGACAGCACGCCGGTGCTGAGGCTGTTGATGGCGTCCGCCACCCTGTAGTTGCGCTGACCACGCCAACGGTCGGCGAGCAGCTCCACTACGATCAAGGCAATGAAAAACGGTACCGCGTAAGGCACGAAGTCCATGGGCTAGTCCGGTCTATTTTTGTTACATCAAGATTAGGTGCAGAGGCGTGAGATCCCATTGGCAACAGGTTACAAATTAGTAGACATTTAACGCCAAGACTCCAGGAGAAATGCCCATGAGCAAAAAGATTGCAGTGATCCTTTCCGGCTGCGGCGTGTATGACGGCGCAGAGATCCACGAAAGCGTGATCACCTTGCTGCGCCTGGACCAGCGCGGCGCTCAGGTCCAATGCTTTGCCCCCGACATGCCACAGTTGCACGTGATCAACCACCTCACCGGCGAAGAAATACCCGAGTCGCGCAATGTGCTGGTGGAATCGGCGCGCATTGCCCGAGGCGAGGTGAAAGACATCAAAGAGGCCAATGCCGAAGACTTCGATGCGCTGATCGTGCCCGGCGGGTTTGGCGCGGCCAAGAACCTGTCGGACTTTGCGGTGAAAGGCGCCGAGTGCAGCGTCAATCCACAGGTGTTGGCACTGGCCGAAGCCTTTGCCGAGGCCGGCAAGCCGGTGGGGCTGATCTGTATTTCACCGGCCCTGGCTGCCAAGATCTACGGCCCCGGTGTGACCTGCACCATTGGCAACTGTGCCGACACTGCCGCCGCACTGGACAAGATGGGCGCCATCCACCAGGAGTGCGCGGTTGAAGACATCGTCGAAGACAAGGCGCGCAAGCTGGTGAGCACTCCGGCTTACATGCTCGGCAAGAGCATCAGTGAAGTGGCCTCGGGCATCAACAAACTGGTGGATCGGGTGCTGGAGCTGACCCACGAAAACGACTGACCCGCTCACAAAGCACTCAATTGTGGTGAGCGGGCTTTCCCGCGCGAGGCAAGCTCGCTCACCACAGGAGTCAGGCCGGGCGCATCAACTTAGTGAGGATGCGGTCCAGGGCATTGGCGAACGCCTGCTTATCCTTCTCACTATGGGGCGGTGGCCCGCCGCCCATCTGGCCTTGCTCACGCAGATCGGTGAACAGGTTACGCACCGCCAGGCGCTCACTCATGTTCGCGGGGCTGAACTCCTTGCCCCGTGGGTCAAGCGCCGTGACGGCCTTCTTGACCAGGCGATCGGCCAACGGCACATCGCTGCAGATCACCAGTTCGCCGGGCACGGCGTGCTCCACCAGGTAATCATCCGCCGCGTCCGGGCCGCTGGGCACCACAATCAGCTTCACACAGGCAAAGCTCGGCTTGATCTGACTCTGCCCGGCCACCAGCACCACCTCGAACTGGCGCTTGAGGGCAAACTTGACCACCTGGTCCTTCGCCGCCCGAGGGCAGGCGTCGGCGTCGATCCATACCCGCATGATCAAGCCGCCACGCGGCGTTTTTCGGCCAAACGGCTGCGGCCATACAGCACCACAATCGCCAGGATCGCCACCGCCTGCGCGCTCAACGAATAGGCGTCGGCGTGGATGCCCAGCCAGTCGAAGTCAAAGAACGCCACCGGCCGCGTGCCGAAGATGCCGGCTTCCTGCAACGCCTTGACGCCATGCCCGGCGAAGACCACCGACAGTGCGCACAACAGCGCTGCGTTGATGCCGAAGAACAGCGCCAGCGGCAACCTTGCCGAACCGCGCAGGATCACCCAGGCCAGGCCCACCAGCAGCACCAGCGCTGTGGCGCCGCCCGCCAGCACAGCGTTGTGCCCGGCCGGCCCGGCTTGCAGCCACAGGGTTTCGTAGAACAGGATCACTTCGAACAACTCGCGGTATACCGAGAAAAACGCCAGCACGGCGAAACCGAAACGCCCACCACCGCCCACCAGGCTGCTCTTGATGTAGTCCTGCCACGCCGCTGCATGGCGGCGGTCGTGCATCCACACGCCCAGCCACAGCACCATGACACTGGCGAACAGGGCCGTGCAGCCTTCAAGCAATTCGCGCTGGGCGCCGCTCACGTCAATCACGTACGCCGCCAAGGCCCAGGTGGCCAAGCCCGCCAGCAGCGCCAGGCCCCAGCCGACGTTAACGCTGCGCACCGCCGATTGCTGGCCGGTGTTACGCAGGAAGGCGAGGATCGCCGCCAGCACCAGAATCGCTTCCAGGCCTTCGCGCAGCAGAATCAGCAGACCCGAGATGTAGCTCAACGACCAACTCAAGCCGTCGCTGCCCAACAACCCGGCGGATTCGGTGAGTTTGCCTTTGGCGACGTCCAGGCGCTGCTGCACCTGCTCAAGCGGCAAGCCGTCCTGCAGCGATTGCCGATAGGCCATCAGGGCCTTCTCGGTGTCCTTGCGCACGTTGGCGTCGACGTTGTCCAGGGAGCTTTCCACCAGCTCGAAGCCTTCCAGATAAGCCGCTACGGACAGGTCGTAGGCTTGTTCGTGGTCGCCATTACGGAACGCGGCGAGGCTCTTGTCCAACGTCGTCGCGGTGTAATCGAGCAATTGCGCCGGGCCACGCTTGACCTGCGGCGGCTGCGCCCGCTGGGCGCGGAAGGTGGCGGCAGCGGCCGGGCCGTTGGCGGCCAACACTTCGTTGGGGGTTTGGCGTGCCAGATCGGCGAGGTTGAAGGGCTGCTCACTTTTTGCCGCCGTGGGGTCAGCGGTGAAGCCGGCGATGTAAGTGGCCAGGTCCCAGCGCTGACGGTCGTCCAACTGGTCGGCGAAGGACGGCATATCGGTGCCTTCGACGCCCAGGCCCAGGGTGTTGTAGATCGCGTAGAGGCTCAGGCGATCCAGCCGCGTGGCATCCCGCAGGTTGGCAGGCGGCGGCGTCATGCCCACGCTCGCCGGGCCATCACCGGCGCCGGCCGTGCCGTGGCATACCGAGCAATGCTGGGCATAGAGCGGTGCGCCGCGTGTCGGGTCCGGCGTGATGACCGGGGCCTGGCTGACTTCATACGCCACAGCCAGCTTCGCGCCCAACTGACGGGCCTGACGAGCGACAATCGCGCCGTCCTCGTGCGCTTTGACGGCTGACAGTAACTCATCAACACCCTTGACCAACTCGGCGCGCTCAGGCTTTTGCGGCAAGTCCGCCACCAGCCCCTGCAACACCCCGAGAAACTCCACCTGCTCGCGGTATTCCGAATCATCCACCACCTTGCCCGCCTCCACCGTCGGCGGATAGTCAGCGCCAATGTAGTCCAGTAAATGCAGGGCTTGTGGCGCGCCTTCGGCAGTCGCGGCCAACAGGTTGAAGCTGCACGACATCAACGCCGGCAACAACAGCCAGGCGAGAAAACGGAAGGGGGCAGTCATGAATGAATCTCAAAGGGAAATACGAAGTAACACATTGTTAGGGCTTCAGGGGTTTGACTCAAGCCGTAAGTGATCTGGCGTGGTCAAGCACGACGACTTTAACGCGAAGTGGTGGCATTTTTGTGGGCAGCATCACGGCAAAAAGCCATTGTTTTGCCAGTAACGGCGCCTATAATGCCGCGCCCTGTTAGTGCGAAAGGGAATTTCATTCCTCGTTTTTATGAGGAATTACCACACCGGCTGACTACTTTCAGGGAAGAAGCTGCATGGCACTTCGCGCCTTACCTCCGCTCGCGCTCGTGGCGGTCACCTTGCTCTCCGGCTGTTCGATGTTCCGCAGCTACGACTCCGAGCTGCAAGCCACCAACCAGCAACTGGCCAGTGGCAATGTCGACAGCGCCTTGACCCTGCTGGAAAAGAACAATACTGGCGAAGACAAGGACCTTCTGTATTACTTCGAGAAAGGCGAGTTGCTGCGAGCCAAGGGCGACCTGACCGGTAGCCAGACCGCCTGGCGCAGGGCCGACCTGCAAGTCTACACGTGGGAAGAATCGGTCAAGTTCGACAGCGCACGGTACCTTTCCCAGTTCGGCAGCTTGCTGGCCAACGACAAAGTGCGTCGCTACGAAGGCTACGACTACGAAAAAGTCATGCTGACCACCCAGATGGCCCTGAACCTGCTGGCCCTGAATGACTTCGACGGTGCACGCACCGAAATCAAGAAAACCCACGAACGCGAAGCCGTGATCGCCGACCTGCGCGACAAGCAATACCTCAAGCGCGAGGATGAAGCCGAGCGCCAAGGTGTGACCACCCAGATGAAAGACCTGAGCGGTTACCCGGTGGAAGCCCTCAACGCGCCGGAAGTGGTCGGCCTGAAAAACAGCTACCAGAGCGCCTTCAGCCATTACCTGGCCGGTTTCGTCTACGAAGCCCTGGGTGAAAAAGACCTGGCCGCGCCTGGTTATCGCAAGGCTGCGGAGCTGCGCCCTGACACCCCGCTGCTGGAAAAGGCCCTGCTGGATCTCGACAAGTCCAAGGTCGGCGCCGATGAAACCGACGTGCTGATCGTGGTCCAGAGCGGCCTGGCGCCGGCCCGCGATTCGATCCGCCTGCCGCTGCCAATCCCGATCAACGGCAACCTGGTGATCACCCCGCTGTCTTTCCCGGTGATCAAGGCCGACCGCTCCACCGCGACCTTCACCCAGATTGGCGTCGACGGCCAGCAACAGAACCTCACGGCCCTCAATAGCACCACAGCCATGTCGCGCCGAGCCCTGCGCGATGACATGCCCGGCATCATTCTGCGCACCACCGTGCGTGCGGTCACCCGTGGCGTGGCACAAAACAACCTGAACAGGACCAACCCCATGGCGGGCCTGGTGCTGGGCATCGCCTCGGCCGTGACCGAAGGCGCCGACACCCGCACCTGGCGCACCCTGCCGGACATGACCCAAGTCACCCGCCTGCGCCTCAAGCACGGCGAGCATCAGGTCAGCCTGCCCAACGCCCTGGGCGGCACGCGAGTGATGGTCAAGGCCGACCAGCGCTACCAGGTCATCACCCTGCGCGTGGTCGGTAACCAGGTGTTTGCCGGTGGTCTTGCGGCGCATGTGGTACCGAGCACGCCGCCCCAGGCCATCGCCACCCTCAAACAACCTTAAGGAGCACGCTATGCGTCGTTTCATCCTCGGCGCCCTGGCGCTGATCCTGCTCGCCGGCTGCGCCACCCCGCCGCCGCCGGAACCCGGCAGTGCCGCGAGCAAAATCGTGGTGATGGGCAAGTTCAAGGGCGTCGCCGTCGGCGCCATTCGCGTCGCCCGCGAGAACGGCTTTCTCACCGCCAAGGTGCAGTTGAGCAATATCACCAGCAGTAACCAGACCCTGTATTACCGCTTCGCCTGGCTGGGTGCCGACGGTTTCCCAGTGGGCGATGAAGACACTTGGAAGGTGCTGAACCTTTACGTCAATCAGGCCACCTTCCTGCCGGCCATCGCCAATCTGCCCCAGGCAGCGGACTTTCGCCTCGAAGTCAAAACCCCTTGAGCCGTCCATCCTTCTTGAGAGATTTCTCCATGTTTGCACGCGTTTCGATGCTCGCCGTGGTGGCCGTCCTGGCCAGCGGTTGCTCCAATACTTCGCCCGTGTTGGGTAGCAAGAACATCAACTACGGCGATACCAAGGCCGTGGAAACGGTCACCAACGAGTTCGGTTCCACCGACCTGCAGATGATCGCCGAAAGCATGACCCGCTCCCTGGCCCAGTCCGGCATCCTGCAAGGCCGCCCGGTGGTGCAGGTGTATGACGTGAAGAACAAGACCAGCGAGTACATCGACACCCGCGAGATCACCACGTCGATCAAGACCCAGTTGATGAAGACCGGTACCGCACGCTTTGCCAGCGACAACACCGACATGCAAAGCCAGGTCGACCAGCTGAAACTGCAGAACCAGAGCGGCCTGTACAAGAAGTCCACCGTGAGCAAGACCGGCAACATGATCGCGGCCAAGTACCGACTGGAAGGCTCCATCAGTTCCATCGTCAAGCGCAGCGCGGACTACAAAGACGTGTTCTACAAGTTCAGCCTGCAACTGATCGACGTCGAGAGTGGCCTGGCCGAATGGATGGACGAAAAAGAAATCCGCAAGACCACGGAGCGCTAAGCAATGCGTGCATGGATCGGTTTGATCGGCCTGCTGTGCGCCTTTGGCGCGTCGGCGGCGCCGAAGATCGCGGTGACCGACCTGGCCTACGAGGCGCGGGTTGAGGAATACATCCACCAGGTCTCGGCCAGTAACAATTTCCAAGCCAGCAGCTACCAGGCCAGCGGCGCGGCGAGCTACAGCGAGTACGAAAGCCGCAACAGCTACATCGAGCAGACCGAGCTGCGCAAATTCAGTGGCGACATCAAAGGCGAGATCCTCAAGTCCCGCCAGTTTCAACTGGTGCAGGGCACGCCTTACACGGCCGATGCCAAGGGCGACGTCTACGACGTGATCAAGCGCATCAAGGCCGGCCACTTCAAGGGCGCGGACTACGTGCTGTTCGGCACGCTGTCAGACATCGACTTCACCCAGGACATCAACGCGCTGGACCACACCAACAGCTACTCGGCGGTGCTGGGCCTGACGCTGGTGGCGGATTTCAGCCTGATCAACACGCGCACCTTTGAAATCACCTCGGCGTTTACCGCCATGGGCGAAGGCCAGGACACCAAACTGGTGAGCAGCCGTGACCAACGCATAAGCCTGAACCGGCCACGGGTGGTGAAGGAAGTGTCGAAGACGTTGGGTGAGGATGTGGCGCGGCAGTTGGCGGAGCAGTTGGGTGGCGGCTATCAAGCGCCTGGCCAGCCGGTGTTGCGTAATAACCTGCCAAGGGATGAAGCGCCGAAAATCCTGCGCTGAGCCCAAGCTTTACAACCAACCACAAAATCAATGTGGGCGGGGGCTTGCCTCATCCCACACTTTGATTGCGTTTCGTCAGCTCAAGCCGTTGCGCGATGCAGGCTGGCGAGGAAGCCCGCTGCCCCCACAAACAACCCCGCAAACGTGCGGTTCACACGCTTCTGCTGCTTCGGCGTGCGCAACAGGCGCAGCACCTTGGACGCCAGCCCCGTGTACCCCGCCATCACAATCATATCGACGCTGATCATCGTCGCACCCAGGATCAGGTACTGGATCAGCAACGGTGCCTGCGGGTTCACGAACTGCGGCAGTACCGCCAGCATGAACACCAGGGCTTTCGGGTTGCTGGCGTTGACCAGAAAACCGCGGAACATCATCGCCATCGGTTTGCCGATCGCGCGTGGCGCGGCGTCATCGCTCATGTCCATGGGCAAGGCGCGCCATTGCTTGACGGCCAAGTACACCAGGTAGGCCACGCCGAACCATTTGATCGCATAAAACGCGGTGGACGACGCCGCCAGAATCGCACCCAGACCACCCGCCACCACGGCAATCTGCATCGCCAGGCCCAGTTGCAGGCCAATGGCGTTCCAGTAACCGCGCACAAAACCATATTGCAGGCCGCTGGACATCGAGGCGATGGCACCGGCGCCAGGGGAAAGGGAGATGATCCAACTGGCCAGGAAAAAGGCCAGCCACGTATCGAGTGCCATTGCACACCTCGGGAAGGAATTAGCGATTGTGTCTTAAGCTAACTCCGCAGGCAGAAGGCTGGCTATAGATTTTTACAAGATGTGAGTACTAGCGGTCGCCCGGAAACACATGGGTGCCTGGCCAGCGCCGCACGGAACGTTGGAAGAACAGGCTGTTGGGCACTTGCACCATCGCGCTGTCAGTCCCGGCCTCTGCGACCTCGACCAACGTGGTGTAGAGCAGGTTGATTGCTACCACACGGCCTTTCACACCCGGCTTGTCGACGGTATCCACCAGCTCGACGATGTCACCAATGCGGAACGGCCCGACCGTGAAGATCAGGATCGCGCACAGCAGGTTCGACAGCACCGACCACATCGCGAAGAACGCCACGGCGGCAACCGCAACAAACCCCGACAACGCGGTCCACAGCACCGTGGCCGACACGCCCAGGCGACCCAGCACGAAGATCAGCGCACTGCCCATGATCAGCCAGCGCAGGCCGCCGCGCAGTGGCATCAACAGTTGCGGCGGGAACGGGTAGCGCTCACCCAGGCGAGTCAGGCCTTTGGCAACGAAACGCTGGGCGAGGTAAGCGCCCAGCAGGATCAGCAGGATTTGCACACCGATCCACACAGGCTCGACCCATTGCGTCGGGATCGGCAATTGCAACGCTTCCATCAGGACAGCGCCTCCAGCTCCGCTTGCAGGGTTTCTAGCAGTTCGAGGGCTTCCATCCAGGTTTCCTCCAATTGCCCTTCACGCACCTTGAGCTTGGCCTGTTCGGCCAGCAGGTCGCGCAGCTCATCCTTGCGCGCAGCCTCGTACACCGCACTGTCGCCCAGGCTGGCTTCGATCTTGGCCAGGCGCTCGTGCAGCTTGCCCAGCTCGGCTTCCAGCTTGTCGGCTTCGCGCTTGTGCGGTGCCAACTGTTGGCGCAAGGCCGCAGCAGCCTGACGTTGAGCCTTCTTGTCGGTTTTGTCCGGGTTGATCGGCGTGTTGCTGACCGGTGCGTTGCGCAGACGGTAATCCGTCAGCCAGCGTGCGTAGTCATCCAGGTCGCCGTCGAACTCTTCGACTTTGCCATCGGCCACCAGCAGGAAGTTGTCGGTGGTGCTCTTGAGCAAGTGGCGATCGTGAGACACCACCAGTACCGCACCACTGAATTCCTGCAGGGCCATGGTCAGCGCCAGGCGCATTTCCAGGTCAAGGTGGTTGGTGGGCTCATCGAGCAGCAGCAGGTTCGGACGGTCCCAGGCGATCAGCGCCAGCGCCAGGCGCGCCTTTTCACCACCGGAGAAGTTCAGCACCGGCTCATCGATGCGCGCGCCACGGAAGTCGAAACCACCGAGGAAGTCCCGCAGGGTCTGCTCGCGCTCGGTCGGTGCCAGGCGTTGCAGGTGCAGCAGCGGGCTGGCTTTGGAGTCCAGGGAGTCCAACTGATGCTGGGCGAAGTAGCCCACCACCAGGTTCTCACCACGGGTCAGGCGGCCGGCCAGGGGTTGCAGCTCACCTGAAAGGTTCTTGATCAGCGTCGACTTGCCCGCACCGTTAGGGCCGAGCAAACCGATGCGCGCACCTGGCGTGAGCTGCAGCTTGACCTTCTCCAGGATGGTTTTGTCGCCATAACCCAGGCGGGCATCCGAGAGGTCCAACAGGGGGCTGGAGATCTTCACCGATTCGCGGAATACAAAGTCGAACGGCGAATCGACGTGGGCCGCCGACAGTTCTTCCATGCGTTCCAGGGCTTTGATCCGGCTCTGGGCCTGACGGGCCTTGGTGGCCTGGGCCTTGAACCGGGCGATGTAGCTTTCCATGTGCGCACGTTGCGCTTGCTGCTTCTCGAACGCCTGCTGTTGCTGGGCCAGGCGCTCGGCACGGGCACGCTCGAACGCAGTGTAGCCGCCCCGGTAGAGCGTGATTTTCTTCTGTTCGACGTGGGCGATGTTGTCGACCACGGCGTCGAGGAAGTCCCGGTCGTGGGAAATCAGCAGCAAGGTGCCCTGGTAGCTCTTGAGGAAATCTTCCAGCCACAGGATCGCATCAAGGTCCAAGTGGTTGGTCGGCTCGTCGAGCAGCAACAGGTCCGAGGGGCACATCAGCGCCTGGGCCAGATTGAGGCGCATGCGCCAGCCGCCGGAGAAGTCGGCGACCGGGCGGTCCATTTGCTCGTTGGTAAAGCCAAGGCCGGCAAGCATCTTGCGAGCGCGGGCATCGGCGGTGTAGCCGTCGGCGCTGTCGAGTTCCGAGTGCAGGCGGGCCTGAGCGGCGCCGTCCTGGGCTTTCTCGGCCTCGGCCAGGTCGTGTTGCACCTGGCGCAGACGCAGGTCGCCATCGAGCACGTAGTCGATCGCGATGCGGTCCAGGGTGTCGATCTCCTGGCGCATATGGGCGATGCGCCAGTCGGCCGGCAGCAGGCAATCCCCGGAATCCGGGGTCAGCTCACCCAGCAACAGGGCAAACAACGTGGATTTGCCGGCGCCGTTGGCACCGATCAGGCCGGCTTTGTGACCGGCGTGCAGGGTCAGCTCGGCGTCTTCGAGAAGACGTTGCGGGCCACGCTGTAATGTTAGGCTTTGAAGTCGGATCATAATGGCGGCGGAGTCTACCAGCTTCGTTGGCCAATGGCTTGGGTGTGAATATGTGTGCTGACCTGTGGAGCTTTGCCCTCTCGACTTACGCCCGTCCGGGTGTGGAGGCCGCGTGTCTGCGTTTGCAGGAACAAGGAGCGGATGTGTGCCTGCTGCTGTGTGGGGCGTGGCTGGAACATCGCGGGGCGGCGCTGACCTGCGAGCGCGTGCAGGCATTGAAACAGATCGCCGGACCCTGGCAGGCACACGTCATCGAACCGTTGCGAAAGGTGCGCGTGCAATGGCGGGTGTTGGCGCAGCGGGATGAACAGCTGTCGGCGTTACGGGAGCGGGTCAAGGCCCTGGAGTTGGAGGCGGAACGCGAGCTGCTGTCACGCCTGGAAGCGCTGGCAAAGACATGGTCGAGCGCAGAAGTGATGGAGCATCAGAAATGGTTGGAAGGACTGGTGGCTGAGGCTGCCACCAACCTTGACCACGACGCGCTGCAACACTTGCGCGTCGTGGCCACCGGCACTTAGGAAGCGCTGGTTGGAGTGGTGCTTGGTGCTGCCGGTGCAGGGGTGCTGCTGGCCGGGGCGCCTGGAGCGGTGGAGGCAGCCGAAGTAGCCGCAGGTGCTGCTGGCTTGGCGGGTGCTGGCTTGGCGGCTGGTTTGGCAGCGACGGTTTTGGCAGCTGGCTTGACGGCGGGTTTTGCAGCAGCAGTTTTAGCAGCTGGCTTGGCGGCTGGTTTTGCAGCAGCAGTTTTAGCAGCTGGCTTGGCGGCTGGTTTTGCAGCAGCGGTTTTAGCAGCTGGCTTGGCGGCTGGTTTTGCAGCAGCAGTTTTAGCAGCTGGCTTGGCGGCTGGTTTCGCAGCAGCAGTTTTAGCAGCTGGCTTGGCGGCTGGTTTTGCAGCAGCGGTTTTAGCAGCTGGCTTGGCGGCCGGTTTTGCAACAGCAGTTTTAGCAGCCGGCTTGGCGGCTGGTTTTGCAGCAGCAGTCTTGGCAGCTGGCTTGGCGGCTGGTTTTGCAGCAGCAGTCTTGGCAGCTGGCTTGGCGGCCGGTTTTGCAACAGCAGTTTTAGCAGCAGGTTTGGCGGCCGGTTTTGCAGCGGCAGTCTTGGCAACTGGCTTGGCGGCTGGTTTTGCAGCAGCGGTTTTAGCAGCTGGTTTGGCGGCTGGTTTTGCAGCGGCAGTCTTGGCAACTGGCTTGGCGGCTGGTTTTGCAGCAGCGGTTTTAGCAGTTGGCTTGGCGATCGCTTTAGCAGGTGCGCGCGCGCCCAGTGCCTTCGCTACAGCTTCTTTCACACGACCGACGCCCTGGGCCAGTTTCAGGCTTTCCTGAGCATCTTTCTTGAGTTGGGAAATGTAGGCGCGGGTTTCAGCCTGGCGATCCTTGAGGGCGTCCAGCAGGTCCTCAAGTTCTTTGACAGCGTCTTTGGCTTTGGCTTGTGCCTTGGCCTTGCCGGCAGTAGCGGCGCCCTGCAGTTTGGTGCGGGATTTGTGCAGTTTTTCTTGCGCCTTACCGCGTTGTTTTTCCAATTTGGCGAGCAGTTTTTCTGCATCGGCCAACGCTTGGGAGCACGCGCTTTCCAGATGTTCGAGCAGGCTGCTCGACAGTTGTTGGAGTAAGTGCAACGGGGTATTAACAGGCTTCTGTTTGGCCGACATGGTTTACCTCCTGGCTGACGTGGGTGCGGCTCATACTAGCCCTCTGCTCTTACCGCCGCTAGGGCATGTTGACAGTATCGTTTGCCATGCGTTGCACGGTACGAAAATTCTTATTGATATAACGAAAATACGCGGCACTTTTTACCCATTCACACTGGCATAATCCGTCGCACTTCAGGCGGGAGAATGCCCATGTCGCGTTACCTTTTTCTTGTGCTGGGCTTGGCAATTTCCGTGGCCAATGCGAGCGAGCAATCACCTGCCAAAACGGCAGACCAAGACCAGCACGACCTTGCCTACAGCCTTGGCGCCAGCCTCGGTGAACGCCTGCGTCAGGAAGTACCGGACCTGCAGATCCAGGCCTTGATCGACGGCCTCAAGCAAGCCTATCAAGGCAAGCCGCTGGCGCTGGATAATGCACGCATCGAACAGATTCTTGCCCTGCACGAAGCGCAGGCCGAAGCCGACGCTCACACCCCCAAAAGCGAAAAAGCCCTTGCCGCTGAACAGCAGTTTCTGGCCAAGGAAAAAACCGCGAAAGGGGTGCGCGAATTGGCCGATGGAATCCTGCTCACCGAACTGGCACCTGGCAGCGGTAGCAAGCCCGGCGCGAATGATCAGGTTCAAGTGAAATACGTGGGCCGCTTGCCCGATGGCACGGTCTTCGATCAGAGCACACAGCCCCAGTGGTTTCGCCTGGACAGCGTGATCGACGGCTGGAGCAGCGCGTTGCAACAGATGCCCGTGGGAGCGAAATGGCGCGTGGTGATTCCATCCGCCCAAGCCTATGGCGCCGACGGTGCAGGTGAGTTGATCCCGCCTTACACACCATTGGTATTCGAGATCGAATTGCTCGGCACTCGCCACTGACCCAATAAAAAACGGTGCGCCATGCGCACCGTTTTTCCAACTGCCGTTGAGGATCAAGCCTGAGTGGCTGACTCTTCCTTGTGGGCGTTGTGCAGCACTTCGATCAGGCAGTCTTCCAGTTCGAAACGCTCGTGAAGCAGTGCGCCCAACTCTTTGAATTTTTCGGCAACACACTTACCGGCATCACATAGGTCGGTGAACGCCAGTAACTTCTCGGTGATAACATCGATGCGCGGGTAAATGGTCTCGGCCAGTTCCAGACCACGCTTATCGTCGAAGGCTTCTGCCTCTTTGGTCAGTTGTTCGTAGACGCCGAAATGACCGGCCGACACGTAGTCCACCAGCACTTCACAAAACTCCTGCAACGGCTTGCCATTCTCAGCCAGCGCTTCAGGCTTGGCGCCAAGCGCATCAAAGGAGCGAACCAGTTCGTGACGTGCCTTCAGCCAGCTGTCGATCAGCTTGTGCACCCCACCCCAGCGTTCCTGAGCATTCTGACAACTTTCCAGCATGATGATCTCTCTTCCCTATAGGGGCGCTGCCGCCTGATGCCCACGCAAAACTTCAAGGATCAAGCTGCAGCGGGACAAAGCCGCATCTGACAAACAAACGGTTTTGATAACGCGTGCGGGCCAGATTATGCCCGCACGACTATGGCTTCAAGGTACGCAGGAGAGAAAGTTCATACAAGTGTTTAATCCCGCCCTACAAACCACGACCTCCATTCAGCGCTCTACCTGATGCAATGGACGGCTCAAAAACAGCCGAGAAAACTGTATGGCCCCAAGGGTCAACATGCCCAGGAAGAACAGCAGGCTCCACTCGGGAACGCTCAAGTCAAACAGCGTCCAGCTGATTTCCACACAATCGGCAGTGCCTTCAACCACCAATTTCAATGCCTGCCACATGGACAGATCTTGGACCATATGGCTCAGGCTGGGCCAGCAATGGGTCGCCTGATCCGGTGCGGCATTTTGCAGCAGCACCTGGCGCACTGCGGTGATGGCGCCCAACAACGCACACACCATGCTCGCCAGCCCATACAGGTAATAAGTGGAACGCCTGGGGTTGTGGACAACCGCGACCAGATTGACGAGCAGGAATGCGGCCAGAAATACCCGTTGTATCTGGCACAGGAAGCACGGACGCAACGATGCACCGAACTCAAGATAGAAGGACGCGCCCAACGTCAGTGCGCCTGCGATGAACGCAATAAAAAACAAGGAGCGTGAAGGGGCCAAAGACATGCTTTATCCGCACCGCGAGAGATAGGTGGTTACGGTAGAGGAAAGGCCCGACCGCTTTCAATACGCGACAGAGCAGACAATTCTGTGAGGGCCTAGGGACATCCCGCAAAAGGATGGAAGACTTCGAGCATCCAGGCGTAGGAGTTTGCAATAAAGCGCTCCAGAGCCTACATCCGCAGGACATGAAGGGTTAGCTCTCAGACGAATCCGAGCCAACCCTCTCTCCTTTCCTACATCAAACGCGGGCGGCAACTGGCAGTGGAGACGCCAGCAAGCGGTTATCCAACAAGCCCAGACCTTCCTGAAACAGTTGATTGCTGCGCTCGGTATCACCCAGCTGGGCCAACAACCGCGCCAGCTCGGCACACGCCTCAGGATTGCGCTGCACGTGCAGGCTGCTTTCCAGATAGTCCCGCGCCTTGCCCCAAAGGCTGTTTTGCAGGCACAGACGCCCCAATGTCAGCAGCAGGCTGGCATCACCTGGGTGATCCTTGAGCCACCCCTCGGCAAACTTCAATTGCCGGGCCGGATCACTGCCACGCAGCAGGCCGTAGAGACGAATCAGGTGGCTGTCGTAATCACGCTTGATAGCACTGCGCAACGCCTCCTCCGCCTTGGCATCGGCGCCCAGCTGGCGCAGTTGCTCGGCGTAGGCCAGAACCAACTGCGGCTCCTGGCGCTGGGCCGAAGTGAGTTGTTGCCAGGCCCGTTCAAGGGACTGCAAACCCGCTTCGCCCTGTTCTTCGCGCTGGGCTGCCAGACTCAGGTTCTCACCCCAGGCACGGCGCTCCAGCTCGGCCAGTTCGCTGGCAGGCAGCACTTTGTCCTTGCGCAGTTCCGGCAACAGTCGGATGACCGACGACCAGTCGCCTCGTTGCTGGTGCAGGCGCTGCAATTGGCGCAGCACCTGGGCGTTATGGGGATGACGCTCGTGCATGGCCTGCAAAGTGATCAGCGCACCATCAGTGTCACCACGGTCCAATTGCAATTGCGCATGGCTCAAAGCGACCGCCAGTTCTGCTTGGGGCTGACGCTCAAGCGCACGCTCCAGCAACCCGTCGGACTCTTCATAACGCCCCAGCTCATTCGCCGCCCGGGCAGCGCCAAGGTAGTAAAGCAGCGGTTGGCGCTCAGCTTCGGCGGCACGGTGCAGATGCCGCTCAGCGCTGGCCCAGCGGCCTTCGGCAAGGTCCATCTGACCCTGCTCGATAGCGATCTGCACACGGCGACTGCGGTTACGCCGAGACCACGGGTTGACCACGCCACCGGAGGTGGTCACCAGGCTCAGCAACACGCGGATCAGGTAGATGGCGAGGCCGATGGCAAACACGGCCACCACGGTCGCCCATAGGCTCGACTCGTAATGCAGCACATGAGGGTAGGTAATCAGCACGTAGCCGGTGTGTTTCGAAATGCCCACAGCGAGTGCCAGGGCGATCGCAATCGCCAGCACCAGGATCACATAGAAACGCTTCATCGGGTCTACTCCTGCTTCGCCGACGAGGCCGCCGGGTTGCCAGCCGCCGCCTTGGCTTCATCAGCAGACAGATGACGACGTTCGAGGTACGCCTGCACTGCGGCCAGGCTCGCCGCCAGATCCGGTGTCACCACCGACACGGCTTTGGGCTCAAGTTCGGCGATACGCGCCAGCATCGCTTTGCTTTGCGGGTTGTCCTGGTTGAAGTTGTCCTGCAACACGCTGCGCGCTTCGCCCAGCGATCGGCTGTACACCGCCGACTCGCCATTGAGCGCCGCCCATTGGGCTTGCTCCAACGCCAGGCTCAGGGCCAGGCGAACTTGGTTCAAGCCCTGGCCGGCAAGCAGCGGCCGGATGTTGTCGTCGGGGTTGAAGTCGATGCGGAAGTAGCGGGAAATCTGTTCCCACCACTGGCTCCAGCGGTTATCCGTATCCGTGCTTGGACGCCCCTGGGAAGCGGGCTCGGTGAGCTGATATTCGGGGGCAATGGCCGCCAGCTGAACAACCTGGTCACGCAAGGCTGCCAATTGCAGGTACAACCCGGTACGGTCCGGCTGCTCGGTACTGCGCAACGCGGCCAGGCTCTTGGCCAATTGTTCACGGGCGGCGTAGGAACCTGGATCGCTCTGCTCGCGAAGAATCTCATCGGCGCCCTGGACCAGCGCTTGGGCACTGTTGATATCTTGCAGGGCGGACAACCGCAGGCTCGCCAGACGGATCAAGTGCTCGGCCTCGGCGAGGCGCCAGTCCTTGCGGCTCGCCCCGAGCACGGTTTCCAGGCGCTGGTTCAGGCGCTGCTGATCACCTTGCAGCTGGGCGACCAGACGGCGGCGCTCTTCCAGTTCGTCCGCACCCGGCAACTGGGCAAGACGTGCAGCCAGTTGCTGCTGACTTTGCTTGAGGGATTGGGATTGGTCGTCCAGGGTCTGCACCTGACCCAACTGCTGCTGGCTGCTGGCTTGCAGGGCGCGGACCTGCCAGATCCCCCAGCCGCCGGCGGCAACGCCAGCGGCGCCAAGTAGCAGCGCGACAACTGCCAGGCCATTGCCACGGCGCGGCGTGGTGACCGGTGACTCAACCGGCGCATCGAGTGCGGGTTGGGTTTCATCTTTAGGCAAGGCTGTTTCGCTCACGTATCCGTCCTTTGCGTATCAGAGAGTGGGAACGGCATGACTCCGTAACGCCACTAACAAAGCCGCGGCACTCGCGCCGCGACAATCCACAACTTTTTCTGCGCCAGCAGCCCGCGCCATCTCGGCGACGCGTGGGCTGGGCACGAACAACGGCAGCTGTGCCACCTGTGGCCAATGGGAGCCGGCCAAGGCTTGCAGGTGCAAAAAACCCTGCCCACTGCTGACCACCAGCCCGTTCAAGCGTTCCAACTGGATACGTTGCACCAGCACACCGGCGTCATAGTCTGGAAGAAAACGGCGGTACAACTCCAGATAGTCGACACTAGCACCTTGCTCGCGCAAACGCTCCGCCAGCAGCTCTCGTCCGCCCTCGCCCCGCAGGATCAACACCCGCGAACCAGGGCGTGCAGCAGCCTCGCGCAACGCCGGCAGCTGAAGCAAGGCCTCGCTGTCGTCGCCAGTTTGGGGATAGTGAACGTTCAGGCCATGATCGGCCAGTACCTGCGCTGTTGCCGCGCCGACGCTGAACCAAGGCATTGGCGGCGCGGGACGAAAAGCCAATTGCTGCACGGCTAGGCGCGCAGCGGGCTTGCTCACCACGATCACCGCGCAATAGCGGTCCAGGTCGCGCCATACAGCCAACTGTCCGGGCGTGATGGGTAAAGGCTCAGTGTCGAGCAAGGGCAAGCTGCTGCTGAAAATGCCGGCTTCAGACAACGACACCGCCAGGGCTGTCGACTCCTCGGCAGGCCGCGTCAGCAGCACTCGCCATCCGCTCACTGCGGGCCGGCCTCACCGTAGACTTTTTGCAGGATGGCACCGGCGCCTTTATCCAGCAGTTCTTCAGCGACCTGGATGCCCAGGGCCGTGGCATCACGCTGCGGCCCGCGCACCTCTGCCGTCAGCAAGGTGCCGCCGTCGGGGTCGCCGACCAGTCCACGCAGCCACAGGTTTTCACCTTCAAGCACGGCGTAGCAGGCGATGGGCACCTGGCAGCCGCCATTGAGGTGTTTGTTCAGGGCACGCTCGGCCGTGACGCGCACTTCGGTATCGTGGTGATCGAGAGGCTTGAGCAGCGCGTGGATTTCACGGTCGGCGGTGCGGCATTCGATGCCCACGGCGCCCTGCCCGCCAGCAGGCAAGCTGTCTTCGACGCTGATGGCCGAGGTGATACGGTCTTCGAAGCCCAGGCGGATCAGACCGGCAGCGGCGAGGATGATCGCGTCATATTCGCCGGCATCCAGCTTGGCCAGACGGGTGTTGACGTTGCCGCGCAAAAAACGGATCTGCAGGTCCGGGCGACGGGTCAGCAACTGCGCCTGGCGACGCAAGCTGGAGGTGCCGACGATGCTACCCAGCGGCAGCTCATCCAGGGACGCATAGGTGTTGGAAACGAAGGCATCACGCGGGTCTTCGCGCTCGCAGATACAAAAAAGGCCCAGGCCTTCGGGGAAGTCCATGGGCACGTCTTTCATCGAATGCACTGCGATGTCGGCTTCGTTTTCCAGCAGCGCCGTCTCCAGTTCCTTGACGAACAGGCCCTTGCCACCGATCTTCGACAGCGGCGAGTCGAGCAGCTTGTCGCCGCGACTGACCATGGGCACCAGGGACACCGTGAGGCCGGGATGGGCCTGCTCAAGGCGTGCTTTGACGTATTCGGCCTGCCATAGGGCCAGGGCACTTTTACGGGTGGCGATGCGGATTTCGCGAGAGGACATGGATCAATCCGTACTGGGTAGATACGGCAGATAATAACAGCTCAGGCAAACGCGCTTTGATTTGAATCAGCAAGTGCGGGGCCTCCCTGGCCACGTCGCACCGGGATAAGGAATGCAGACCTCACTGGAGCCCTCGGACTAAAGCTGCTGCATCATTTTGCGCACGCCGGCGACATGGCGTCGGCTGACAATCAACGCATCGCCGTTAAGCCCTTTGAGGAACAACTGGAAGTGCCCAAGGGGTGTGCGTTGCAGGCGCTCGATGCGCTCGCGGGCCACCAGTGCGTTGCGGTGGATACGCACGAAGCGGTCACCGAACTCATCCTCAAGGGCCTTGAGCGGCTCATCGAGCAACACTTCGCCGGCCTCATGTCGCAGGGTCACGTACTTGTGATCGGCAATGAAGTAAACCACCTGGCTCAGCGGAATCAGCTCAATGCCTTTGCGTGTACGTGCGCTGATGTGGCTGCGCGGCCCGTTACCACTTTGGGCGGCAGGCTGGGTCAAGGCGGCCAGTTGAGCGCGGTTGGGGCGCTCGGCTTTCTTCAGGGCCTTGAGCAAGGCGTCGCCAGTCACTGGCTTGATCACAAAGCTGACGCCACTGGCTTCCAGTGTCTGTTCGGCAAACTCTTCCTGCGCGGCGCACAACACCACGGCAGGCGGCGATTCCCGCTCGCTCAGCCGGGCGGCAACTTGCAGGCCATCGAGGCCCGGCATGCGGATATCGAGCAACACCAGGTCCGGCTTGAGGCTGTCGATCAGCGTCAACGCCTCCTCCCCGTTGGAGGCACTGGGCTCAAGGACTGTATAACCCTCAAGCTCACTGACCAAGCGGGTCAGTCGCTCGCGGGCTTGGGGTTCGTCATCAACGATCAGGACATTCATATAGCGCTGGATTCCTGCGTGAGTCTCGCACAAGGATAGCGTAGACAGGTGCGGTGACTTGCGTCACAGCGATCCACGCTAAGACTAGCGCGAGCGGCAAAAAGTGCCCCGACAGCGGCACCCATATTTACCCGGACCTGTTCAATAGCGCCCAAAACCTGCTGCCATCGGGCATCGTCGTAGGGTTTGCTGATACACAATCCGAATACCCCCCTTTTAAATGGATAGTCAGGCTCTGACCGCAATACCCGACTTTGGTGCATTCACACACTATCAGTCCAACTGTAGACGCTCACTGGAACGATATTGCTCAATCGTCAAATATCGTTTCAATAAACACCTGCCTCCAGTCTCTTCCCGGACGCGGTCGGCGGCAAGGCACTTAGCCATCCTTTGCACAAATATAAATGCCGACGACCCGCAGCACCGCCTCCACGGGCAACCCTGTTATTATCGCCGGCAGACTTCCACGCCTCTTTATTAAGCAGACCACGAGCGAATCCATGAGCACCGACAAGACCAACCAGTCCTGGGGCGGCCGCTTCAGTGAACCCGTCGACGCCTTCGTCGCCCGCTTCACCGCCTCCGTCACCTTCGACCAGCGCCTGTACCGCCACGACATCATGGGCTCCATCGCCCACGCGACGATGCTGGCCAAAGTCGGTGTACTGACCGACGCCGAACGCGACAGCATCATCGACGGCCTGACCACCATCCGCGGTGAGATCGAGGCCGGTACGTTCGACTGGCGCGTCGACCTGGAAGACGTGCACATGAATATCGAGGCCCGCCTCACCGACCGTATCGGTGTGACCGGCAAGAAGCTGCACACCGGTCGTAGCCGTAACGACCAGGTGGCCACGGATATCCGCCTGTGGCTGCGCGACGAAATCGATCTGATCCTGTCCGAAATCACTCGCCTGCAAAAAGGTCTGCTGGAGCAGGCTGAGCGCGAGTCGGACACCATCATGCCCGGCTTCACTCACCTGCAAACCGCCCAGCCTGTGACGTTCGGCCACCACCTGCTGGCCTGGTTCGAAATGCTCAGCCGCGACTACGAGCGCCTGGTGGATTGCCGCAAGCGCGCCAACCGCATGCCGTTGGGCAGCGCCGCGCTGGCCGGCACCACTTACCCGATCGACCGTGAGTACACCGCGCAATTGCTGGGCTTCGACGCCGTAGGGGGCAACTCCCTGGATGGCGTGTCGGACCGTGACTTCGCCATCGAATTCTGCGCCGCCGCCAGCATCGCGATGATGCATCTGTCGCGCTTCTCCGAAGAGCTGGTGCTGTGGACCAGCGCGCAATTCCAGTTCATCGACCTGCCGGACCGTTTCTGCACCGGCAGTTCGATCATGCCGCAAAAGAAAAACCCCGACGTGCCAGAGCTGGTACGTGGCAAGAGCGGCCGTGTGTTCGGCGCGCTGATGGGCTTGCTGACCCTGATGAAAGGCCAGCCGCTGGCCTATAACAAAGACAACCAGGAAGACAAGGAACCGCTGTTCGACGCCGCCGACACCCTGCGCGACTCGCTGCGTGCCTTTGCCGACATGATCCCGGCGATCAAGCCAAAACACGCGATCATGCGCGAAGCGGCCTTGCGTGGGTTCTCCACCGCGACTGACCTGGCGGACTACCTGGTGCGCCGTGGCCTGCCGTTCCGTGACTGCCACGAAATCGTCGGCCATGCCGTGAAATACGGCGTGGACACCGGCAAGGACCTGGCGGAAATGAGCCTGGAAGAACTGCGCACATTCAGCGACCAGATCGAACAGGACGTGTTTGCCGTGCTGACCCTGGAAGGCTCGGTGAATGCCCGTAACCACGTCGGCGGCACTGCGCCGGCGCAGGTGAAGGCAGCTGTGTTGCGCGGCCAGGAATTGCTCGCCAGCCGCTAAAAGCATCGCAGGCAAGCCAGCTCCCACAGGAAATCGCATTCCAATGTGGGAGCCGGGCTTGCCCGCGATAGCGTCCTGCCAGACGCCAAAATCTATTTCTTGGCCGCGATCATCGCCATAAACGCCGGCATCGCCGCCTCTCTGTCCGCCGCCACTTTCTGAGCGTTGGGCATGGCGTGCAACCTTTCCAGCAACGCCTTGGCCGCCGGCATTTCAGCCAGCAGATCCAGGCCAAACAGCTTCTCGCCCACCGCGCAGGCGAGGTTCACGCTGTACATGAAATACAAATCGGCAATCGTAAAGCTCTCCCCCGCCACATACGGCGCGAACTTGCCGTGCCTGCCCAATGAACCAAAACCCAACAACAACTCGGCCTTGGACTTCTCCTTGATCGCCTCCGGCACCGGCATGCCGAAGAACGCTTCGGCAAAACAAGCGCGGGCAGGCAGCTCGATGTACAGCTCGATTTCACGGCACAGCGCAAGCACCTGGGCGCGCTGGAATGGCTCGGCTGGCAACAGCGACGGACCTTCCTGGGTTTGCTCGATGTATTCGAGGATCACACTGGTTTCGTTGATAAACCCCTGCTTCACGCCCAGCGCCGGCACCTTGCCACGCGGGCTCACGGCCAGGGCTTCTGGGGTTTGACCAGCGTAAAAAGGCACCTCTTCGAAAGGCAACCCTTTCTCCAGCAGCGCCAGCTTGACCATGTTGTAGTAGTTACTGACCGAAAATCCGTAAAGCTTGAGCATCGCAAAGCCTCCAGGCCGTGTGCGGGGTTGGCTGCAGGAGTTATAGATCCTGGGGCGCGGCCTGACCAGCAGCATCACCTGCCTGAATGGGGGTAGACTGGCGCCCTTTCCTTGAGGAGCCTGCCATGAGCGAGCCGACCGATATCGATAACGACGAAGAAGAATTCACCGAAAACACCCTGATCGAAGCAATCGAGAACCAGATCGAAAGCGACAACCCGCCTGCCGCCAAAGCTACCTTCAACAAGTTGACGTTGGTGGGTTATGAGCGTGAAGAGATCCTGAATCTCATGGCCCACGTGCTCGCATTCGAGATTGACGCAATGCTGGAAGAAGACCGCGCCTTCAATACCGACTGGTATGAAACCGCGCTGCGGGCGTTGCCTGAGTTGCCGCCGGAAAAGGAATAACCCCGGCACACCGCAACACGCTGGACAGTTCGGCAAAGTGCGTTCACCTTATGGTCTGCTAGCCTCTAATAAATTTTAGAAAGTCTGGAGTCCTTATGTCGTATACCCCTGAGTTGGTTGCCGAACTGGAAATCCTTGTACTCTTTCCCTTGGACAGCACCAAGGAAGGTCTGAAAGTCCACCAGACCGCCGCTGCCACTGCTATCGCCGCTGCCAAGCGACTCCATGCAAAAGGACTGATCGACCAGCCGGACGGAGGCTACCTCACCAGCCTTGGCCGGGACGCTGCGGAGCAGGCCCAAACCCTGCTGACCATTTTGACCACTGCCAACACCAAAGAAGCCGCCTGATACCGACTACCGCCCATGGAGTCCGCCCATTGCGGATTCCGAGGGCTTTGCTGTGCACGTGAGAAAATTCTGGCATCAAACGCTGCTTTCCCTCTAAAACTCCTACGCCACTGACTGTAAACTCCTACACGGCCGCCCACGTCGGGCTCTGCGAGCCACGAGTTCGACATGACCCGCACCCATGAAATCCGCCCGGACCTGGACGAAGGCATCGACCGCAAGGTGCTGGCCCAACTGCGCGCGCGCTTCATGGCCCTCAACGAAGGCCGCATGGCCCGTGCAGTCGAAGGTCTGACGCCGCGCCAACAAAGCGTGTTGACCCTGCTGCCGCTGTTTTTCCACGTCAATCATCCGCTGTTGCCCGGCTATGTATCGGGCAGCACGCCGGCCGGGCTGTCGAACTTCGAACCTGACGCCCAGGCCCTGGCCGAAGCCCAACGCCTGACCCGCTCGTTCTCTTACAAGCCGCGGCCGGTCAATCAGCCCAAGCCGATCCATGGCCTGTTCCTGATGGGCAGCCTTGGCACCCTGGCCCAGGCGGATCAGAGCGACATGGACGTGTGGGTCTGCCACGCTCCCGACCTGAGCGAAAACGAGCAGGCCGAACTGCGTAAGAAATGCCAGATGCTGGAAGCCTGGGCCCTGACCATGGGCGCCGAGGCGCACTTCTTTCTGATCGAGCCGACGCGCTTTGTGCTCGGTGAACGCGACACCCAGCTGAGCTCCGACGACTGCGGCACCACCCAGCATTACCTGCTGCTGGACGAGTTTTACCGCACCGCCATCTGGCTGGCCGGGCGCACGCCGATCTGGTGGCTGGTGCCGGTATACGAAGAAACCCGTTACGCCGAATTCACCCATACGCTGCTTTCCAAGCGGTTTATTCGCGCCGATGAAACCCTCGACCTGGGCCACCTCGCGCATATTCCCCCCGGCGAATTCATTGGCGCGGGGCTGTGGCAACTGTTCAAAGGCATCGAGTCGCCTTACAAATCGGTGCTCAAGCTGCTGCTGACTGAGGTCTACGCGAGCGAGCACCCGAACGTGCACTGCCTGAGCCTGCGCTTCAAGCGCGCGGTGTTCGCCAACCAGATGGACCTGGATGAGCTGGACCCGTACATCGTGGTGTACCGCCGCATCGAGGAATACCTCCAGGCCCGCAACGAGCCGGAACGCCTGGAGCTGGTGCGCCGTGCGCTGTACCTGAAGGTCAATCGCAAACTCACCGCCGGCCAACGCAGCACCAGTTGGCAGCGACTGTTGCTGGAGCGCCTCGCCCACGAGTGGGGCTGGGACCAGCGTCAACTGGCCCTGCTGGACAGCCGCAGCCAATGGAAAGTGCGCCAGGTGGCGTCAGAGCGTCGTGCGCTGGTCAGCGAGCTGAACTACAGCTATCGCTTCCTGACCCAGTTTGCCCGTACCGAACAGACCGTCAGCCTGATCAACAAGCGCGATCTCAATGTGCTGGGCCGGCGTCTGTACGCCGCCTTCGAGCGCAAGGCCGGCAAGGTCGAGTTCATCAACCCCGGCATCGCCCCGGACCTGGCCGAAGACACCCTGACCCTGGTGCAGTCGCCCAACCGCAAGGAACCGGGCCAGCACCATTGGGGCCTGTACAACGGCAACCTCACCGCGCTGGAATGGGAGCACTTCGCGCCGATCAAGCGCAGCCGCGACCTGCTGGAGATGCTCACCTGGTGCCATCGCAATGGCGTGATCGACAGCAGCACGCGCCTGGCGCTGCACCCCGGCACCAGCGACATGACCGAATTCGAGCTGTTCAACCTGCTGGGCAGCCTGCAGCAGACCGTCGCCCTGCCCCTGACCAGCGTCGATGAAATCAGCCTGCTGCGCTCGGCGGTGCCCGAGGAGGTGTTGCTGCTGATCAACGTCGGCGTCGACCCGCTCAAGCATCACCGCGACCTGAATATCCTGATGACCACCGAGCGCACCGATTCCCTGAGCTATGCCGGGGTGCGCGATAACCTGGTGCTGACCCTGGACCAGGTCACGCTCAACAGCTGGAACGAGGTAATGGTCAGCCGTTACGACGGCCCGCACGCCTTGCTCGACTGCCTGCGCGACTACCTCAACCAACTGCCGCCGGACCACCTGCCACGGCTGCGGGTGCGCTGCTTCTGTCACAACCGTGCGCAATTCATTGCCCAGCGCGTGGAAGAAATCTTCGACACCGCGCAGAACCTGCTGCTGGGTCAGTCCAATCACCGGTACTTGCTGCAAGTCCAGCAGCACTACCACGTGATGGAGTTGACGCCGGGCCAGGCCACCCACGTGTCACTGGCAACCCAGGACGCGCTGATCGCCTACCTCAGTGAAGAGCTGGCCAGCTACAGCCCATTGCATCTGGATTCCATGGCGCTGGAAGACCACGACTTGGCGCTGCTGTTGCCCATGGGCATGGCCGATTGCGTGCAGGTGTTCTATCGGGTCAATGAAGGTTTCGCCGAGCTGTATGTGCTGGATGAGTTCAACGCACTGTGGCAACAGCGCCTGCCGTTTCATGATGAGCAGAGCCTGTTGGCGCCGTTGCAGCGCTTCCTGCAATCAATCATCTATCGTCGCGAGGCGTTGTCGCCGCTGGACACGCAACAGCCGCTGGGCGCGGCGCAGACCTTGTATTACCAATTATTGCCGTCAGGCAACGGCCGCGCACGCGGCATCGAGCCCCGCCCGACGCCGCACAACCCGACGAACAAACCGTTTTACGACGTGCAGGCGATTATCGGCAAGGCAGCACCCGGCCAAGTGGGCATCACGCTGTACTGTAATCAACGGGAGTTTTGCGAATTGGAGTTCGGCGACCAGCTATTTGCCGTGGTCGCCCAGGAGATCGTCGGGCAGCGCCGGGAAACCGAACGCTACCGCTGCTACATCACCGACCTTGATCTATCGGGCCTACTCGGCGATGTGCAGAGCCCGAGCAACCTTTACCTGCGTTACAAGGCCGAGCTGGAGTTGTCGCTGAATGCGGCGCTGAGCCAGATTTAAAGCGGGAACGCTCCGCCATCCTTGGGTTGGCCTTCAACGCTGAGCAATTCAAGCTTCAGCGTCTTGCCGCCCGGTGCAGGCCAGTCGATGTGCTGGCCCACTTGCAGGCCGAGCAATGCGCTGCCCACTGGCGCCAGGACCGAGATTTTGCCTTCATCGGCATTGGCGTCTTTCGGGTAGACCAGGGTCAGGTGGTAGTCCTTGCCGCTGCCTTGCTCACGGCAATGCACGCTGGAGTTCATGGTCACGACACCCGCAGGCACTTCATCGTGACCGACCACGTCTTCGGCGCGGTCGAGTTCGGCTTGCAACGCTTCGACGCCGGGAGTTGCGTCGCCCAAGCGGTCGATCAATTGCTCCAGGCGCTGCACGTCAAGACGGGTGAGGATGATGGACGGTGCGGTGGTCATGATTCAGGCAGACTCCTTTTTTCTGCACAAAAAAGCAAAACCCCGCCAAAAAAAGGCGGGGTTCTCACGGGCCTCGGTGAGTTGAGGCGTACCCGGACACTACCACAGCGTCACAAATAAACAAGACAGCCTCAGGTGTTCGCCCTGCGCTGCTCGGCCTCGGCACAGATCACCCGGCGCCGCGCATCGTCGGCGGAGCGCCATTCGCGGATGTCTTCGACGTGGCGAAAGCAGCCGAGGCAGACTTTTTGCTCGTCCAGGCGACACAAACTGATACAAGGTGACGGCACCGCAGGGCTCACATTGCTGAACAGCGGCTTGGGCGGGCGGACAGGTACAGGCTGGGTCACAGTCAAATCTCGTCGAAATCCAGCTCTTCGCCGGTATATCCCTGGACCAGGCGCGTGAGCATCTCGCCCAGCAGCTCTTCACTCTTGTCGCATTGCCATTTGCCGCTTTCTTCGTCGTAGTCGAAGTGAACGCCACCGGAACGCGCCGCCAACCACAACTGACGCAGCGGCTCCTGGCGGCTGAAGATCAACTGTTGGCCGCTGTCGAACTTGACGGTCAGCACGCCGGCCGAGTTTTCCAGGTCCACGTCCAGGCCGCTGTCGTCGAAAATATCTTCCAGCGCCTGCTGGGTCGAATCCACCAGGTCGTGAAAACGGGCTTCGGTCAAACTCATTGTGGCAACCTCAAAAGTGTCTGGTTTTGCTCAAGCGCCGCACGATACGGGCGAGCTTCGCCGATTGCAAAGGATACCGATTTCGCTACCGATGACGGTACGAAATATCCTCTGCCAGCGTAGCCTGCTTCACCTTCGTGTCGGCAAACCCCCGCCGGACGGGTATTTCAGCGCATAGGCAAGCTGGCGGGTGGTCGGTATACTCGGGCGCAATTAATGCATATTCAAGGATTTCGCCATGAAGCGCCTGATCTCTTCCCTTGCTGCGCTCGTCGCGGTCGCTTGCCTCGTTAGTGCCTGTGGTCAAAAAGGCCCGCTGTACCTGCCCGATGACAGCAAAGACCCGAATGAACAGGCGCAATCGTCGCAAAAGCCATCCAAAGCGCATAAGCACGACACCTACGAATAAGGGAACTCCATGGACGCTTTTAACTACCGGGACGGCGAGCTGTTCGCGGAAGGCGTGGCGCTGTCCGCGATTGCCCAGCGCTTTGGCACCCCGACGTACGTGTACTCCCGCGCTCACATCGAAGCGCAATACCGCTCCTTCACCGACGCACTGGACGGCGTACCGCACCTGGTGTGCTACGCAGTCAAGGCCAACTCCAACCTGGGTGTACTGAATGTCCTGGCGCGTCTGGGCGCTGGTTTTGACATCGTGTCCCGTGGCGAGCTGGAGCGAGTACTGGCGGCTGGCGGTCAGGCTGACAAGATTGTGTTCTCCGGCGTCGGCAAGAGCCGCGAAGACATGCGCCGCGCCCTCGAAGTCGGTGTGCATTGCTTCAATATCGAATCCACCGACGAGCTGGAGCGCCTGCAAGTCGTAGCCGCCGAGATGGGCGTTCGTGCGCCGATCTCCCTGCGCGTCAACCCGGACGTCGATGCCGGCACCCACCCGTACATTTCCACCGGTCTCAAAGAGAACAAGTTCGGCATCGCCATTGCCGACGCCGAAGATGTGTACATCCGCGCCGCCCAACTGCCAAACCTGGAAGTGCTGGGTGTCGACTGCCATATCGGCTCGCAACTGACCAGCCTCCCGCCGTTCCTTGATGCCCTCGACCGCTTGCTGGCGTTGATCGACCGCCTCGGCGAGTGCGGCATCTACCTGCACCATATCGACCTCGGTGGTGGCGTGGGCGTGCGCTATCGCGATGAAGAGCCACCGCTGATCGCCGACTATATCCAGGCCGTGCGTGAGCGCATTGAAGGCCGCGACCTGACACTGATGTTCGAGCCCGGTCGCTATGTCGTCGCCAACGCCGGCGTGCTGCTGACCCAGGTCGAGTACCTCAAGCACACCGAACACAAGGATTTCGCCATCGTCGACGCGGCGATGAACGACCTGATCCGCCCGGCGCTGTATCAGGCCTGGATGAATGTCACCGCAGTGACGCCTCGCGACAGCGAAGCCCGCGCCTATGACATCGTCGGCCCGATCTGCGAAACCGGTGACTTCCTGGCCAAGGATCGTCAGTTGGCCCTGGAAGAAGGCGATCTGCTGGCCGTGCATTCGGCCGGTGCCTACGGGTTTGTCATGAGTTCCAACTACAACACCCGCGGCCGTGCCGCCGAGGTGCTGGTGGACGGTGATCAAGCGTTTGAAGTGCGTCGCCGCGAGACGGTAGCCGAGTTGTATGCTGGCGAAAGCCTGCTGCCGGAGTAAGCCATGCTGCTGCGTTTTACCAAGATGCACGGGTTGGGCAATGATTTCATGGTCCTGGACCTGGTCAGCCAGCACGCGCACATCCTGCCCAAGCACGCTAAACAGTGGGGCGATCGGCATACCGGGATTGGTTTCGACCAATTGCTGCTTGTCGAAGCGCCGAGCAACCCGGAGGTGGATTTCCGCTATCGGATCTTCAACTCCGACGGCTCCGAAGTGGAGCAGTGTGGCAACGGTGCGCGCTGCTTCGCGCGCTTCGTGCTGGACAAGCGCCTGACTGCCAAGCGCCAGATCCGCGTCGAGACCAAGAGCGGCGTGATCGAACTGGATATCCGCAGCGACGGCCAGATCAGCGTCAACATGGGCGCGCCACGCCTGGTGCCGGCGGATATTCCGTTCCAGGCCACCGAGCAGGCCGTCAGCTACGCGCTGGATGTGGACGGCCAGTCGGTGGACATCGCCGCCGTGTCCATGGGCAACCCCCATGCCGTACTGCGGGTCAACGACATCAACAATGCCCCCGTGCATGAACTGGGGCCGAAGATCGAACACCACCCGCGCTTTCCGGCGCGGGTCAACGTGGGTTTCCTGCAGGTGATCGACCGTTCCCGCGCGCAATTGCGTGTATGGGAACGCGGCGCCGGCGAAACCCAGGCATGCGGCACCGGTGCTTGCGCCGCTGCCGTCGCCGCGATCAGCCAGGGGTGGATGGATTCGCCGCTGCTGATCGACCTGCCCGGTGGACGCCTGTCCATCGAATGGGCAGGCCCTGGCCACCCGGTGCTGATGACCGGGCCGGCCTCGCGTGTATACGAAGGACAGGTCCGTCTATGAGTGAGCCCAGCTAATGACCGATAAGCCTCAAGTACCCGCACCCGCAACCCCGAGCGAAAGTCTGGAGGCCGCTGCTGTCGCGGCGTACCTTGAGGCGAACCCGGATTTCTTCGTCGAGCACGAAGAACTGCTGCCGGCGTTGCGCATCCCCCACCAGCGTGGCGACACCGTGTCGCTGGTGGAACGACAGATGAAGATCCTGCGCGAGCGCAACATCGAGATGCGTCACAAGCTCTCGCACCTGATGGACGTCGCCCGCGACAACGACCGCCTGTTCGACAAGACCCGTCGCCTGATTCTTGCCCTGATGGACGCCACCAGCCTGGAAGAAACCGTGATCGCGGTAGAAGACAGCCTGCGCCAGGACTTCCAGGTGCCATTTGTCAGCCTGATCCTGTTCAGCGACAACCCGATGCCGGTGGGCCGTTGGGTCAGCGGCAGCGACGCGCAGACCGCGATTGGCGGCCTGTTGTCCGAGGGCAAGAGCATCAGCGGCACCCTGCGCGAGCACGAGCTGGACTTCCTGTTTGGCGCCGAACAGCGCAAGGAGATCGGTTCCACTGCAGTGGTCGCCCTCAGCCATCAAGGTTTGCATGGCGTGCTGGCCATCGCGAGCCGTGATCCCGCGCACTACAAAAGCTCGGTGGGCACGCTGTTCCTGACCTATATCGCCGAAGTGCTGGGCCGCGTTCTGCCGCGCTTCACCACCGCCCTGCGCGCGGTGCGCTAGCCATGGAACGGCAACTGGACGCTTACTGCGCTCACCTGCGCAACGAGCGTCAGGTGTCGCCCCACACGCTGGAAGCCTACCGACGGGACTTGAACAAGGTCCTGGCCTACTGCGAAAAACAGCAGGTCACCAGTTGGAAGGCCCTGGATATCCAGAACCTGCGCAGCCTGATCGCACGCCTGCACCACGCCGGCCAGTCCTCGCGCAGCCTGGCGCGCCTGCTGTCGGCTGTACGCGGGCTCTATCACTACCTCAACCGCGAAGGCCTGTGCGATCACGACCCGGCCAACGGCCTGTCTGCGCCCAAGGGCGAACGGCGCCTGCCCAAGACCCTGGACACCGACCGCGCCCTGCAATTGCTCGACGGCGCCGTGGAAGACGACTTCCTCGCCCACCGCGACCAGGCGATCCTGGAGCTGTTCTATTCCTCGGGCCTGCGCCTGTCGGAACTGACCGGCCTGAACCTGGACCAGCTGGACCTGGCGGACGGACTGGTGCAAGTCCTCGGCAAGGGCAGCAAAACCCGCGTGCTGCCGGTGGGCAGAAAGGCCCGCGAAGCCCTGCAACTGTGGCTGCCGCTGCGGGCGCTGGCCAACCCGGCGGACGACGCCGTGTTTATCAGCCAGCAAGGCCGGCGCCTGGGGCCACGGGCGATTCAGGTGCGGGTCAAGGCCGCCGGCGAGCGCGAACTGGGGCAGAACCTGCACCCGCATATGCTGCGGCACTCCTTTGCCAGCCATATGCTGGAGTCATCCCAGGACCTGCGCGCCGTGCAGGAGCTGCTCGGCCACTCCGACATCAAGACCACGCAGATCTACACCCATCTGGACTTCCAACACCTGGCAACGGTGTACGACAGCGCCCATCCACGGGCCAAACGCATCAAGGGCGGCGACTCATGAGTATCAAGCTGATCACCTTCGACCTGGACGACACGCTCTGGGACAACGTACCCGTCATCATCAGCGCCGAAGCGTCGATGCGCGAATGGCTGGCCGTGCATGCCTCCAAGGTCGGTGATCTGCCGCTGGAGCATTTCGCCAGCCTGCGCCAACAGGTATTGCAACGTCATCCGGAGCTCAAGCACCGCATCAGCGTGTTGCGCCACCGGGTGCTGATGCACGCCTTCGAGGAGGCCGGATATCCACAGCCGCAAGCCACGGAGATGGCCGATGTTTGCTTCGAAGCGTTCATTCACGCCCGCCACCAGATCAGCGTGTTTCCGGAAGCCGAGCCGATGCTCAAAGCCCTGCGCCAGCACTTCCTGCTCGGCGTGATCACCAACGGCAATGCCGATGTGCAGCGCGTTGGTCTGGCGGATTATTTCCATTTCGCCCTGCGTGCTGAAGATATCGGGATTGCCAAACCGGATGCGCGATTGTTTCAAGAGGCGTTGCAGCGTGGTGGCGTGGACGCCAGTGCGGCGGTGCATGTTGGCGACCATCCGGGCGATGACATCGCCGGGGCGCAGCAGGCTGGGTTGCGGGCGGTGTGGTTCAACCCGACGGGCAAGGTGTGGGAAGGCGATAAGCACCCGGATGCGCAGATTCGCAGCCTGACCGAATTGCCAGCACTGCTACGCAGCTGGCAATAACACTGGAGATCCAAATGTGGGAGGGGGCAAAACCCCTCCCACATTTGGATGATCACAAAGCTCACAGGCATGAAAAAGCCCGCAGCGACGGCGGGCTTTTTCTTACAAGCAGGTGACTGACCTCAGATAGGTCGGCTGCCGTACTTGTTATCCGGCTTCTTGGGTGGGTCTGCCACCACGTTAGCCTCGACTTCCTGCACTCTGCCGCCTTTAGCGAGGAATTCTTCCATCGCACGGGCCAGGGCATCGCGCTCTTTGTTCTTGGCCTCAACGCTCGGCAATTCATCTACCGAAACAGCTGCCTTGGCTTTGCCTTTGGCCGCCGGGGCAGGTGCATCATCGCCACCGTCGTCGTCCGCAACGTCTTCCGCTGCAGCTTCAAGACCTTCTTCGGTGTCGTCTTCGTCACCTACTTCGAGTTCGTCGTTTTCCAGATCATCGTCGCTCATGTTCTACCTCATGACTTGCGAAAAGCAGATTAGTTATAGCCCAGCTTCGCCCTCTGTCGAGGTCGCCGGAGAAAAATCAACATCCACTGGATAACCAGTGGCTTATGCCCCATCACCGTGCAAGGTGGCGAGGACTTTACGAGCACCGCCATGATCACGGTGCTCGCCCAGATAAACACCTTGCCAGGTCCCCATCGCCAAGCGGCCGGCCTTGACCGGCAAACTCAGCTGGCAGCCCAGGAGACTGGCCTTGAAGTGCGCCGGCAGGTCATCCGGACCTTCGTCGTTGTGTTCGAACCCGGCACGGCCTTGCGGCACCAGCGCGTTGAAAAAACGTTCGAAGTCACGGCGAACCGCCGGGTCGGCATTCTCGTTGACGGTCAACGAGGCCGAGGTGTGCTGCAACCACAGGTGCAACAGGCCCACACGACACGCCTTCAATTCAGGCAAGCCGGCGAGCAACTCATCAGTCACCAGGTGAAAGCCCCGGGGCTTGGCCCGCAGGGTAATCAGGGTCTGTTGCCACATACAGTTCTCCGCCCATCGGCGCGCATTCTAGCGCGCTCAGGGAAAAAACAAAGTGTCGAATACGCCTACATGCCTGTAAGACATTCGCACGGTGAAAAGTGCCGTGCGCGCCCGATCACAAAGTCAGCGCAAAAAACCGCACAGCCTCTTACGACTGACAAACGCCAGGCAAAAAAATGCCCGGCAAGCCGGGCATCTTTTTAACGCGTACTTACAAGTTGTAGCCGCGTTCGTTGTGTTGCGCCAGGTCGAGGCCGACAGCCTCTTCCTCTTCGGTAACACGCAGGCCCATGACCATGTCGAGTACCTTGAGGATGACGTAGGTGACGATGGCCGTGTAGATCACAGTGAAGCCGACACCTTTGCACTGGATCCAGACTTGAGCCGCGATGTCAGTCACGGTGCCGAAGCCGCCCAATGCGGGGGCTGCGAACACACCGGTGAGGATCGCACCGACGATACCGCCGATACCGTGCACGCCGAATGCGTCCAGGGAGTCGTCGTAGCCGAGCTTGCGCTTGAGGCTGGTCGCGCAGAAGAAGCAGACCACGCCCGCCACCAGGCCGATCACCAGGGCGCCCATTGGGCCAACGGTGCCAGCGGCCGGTGTAACGGCCACCAAGCCAGCCACCACGCCCGAGGCAATGCCCAGTGCGCTTGGCTTACCGTGAGTGATCCACTCGGCGAACATCCAGCCCAGCGCCGCAGCAGCGGTAGCGATCTGAGTCACCAGCATCGCCATGCCGGCGGTGCCGTTGGCGGCAGCAGCAGAACCGGCGTTGAAGCCGAACCAGCCGATCCACAGCATTGCCGCGCCCACCAGGGTGTAACCCAGGTTGTGCGGTGCCATTGGGGTGGTCGGGAAGCCTTTACGCTTGCCGAGCACGATGCACGCCACCAGACCAGCTACACCAGCGTTGATGTGCACCACGGTGCCGCCGGCGAAGTCCAGCACGCCCCAGTCCCACATCAGGCCGCCGTTGCCGCTCCAGACCATATGCGCGATGGGCGCATAGACCAGGGTGAACCAGATGCCCATGAAGATCAGCATCGCGGAGAACTTCATGCGCTCAGCAAAGGCACCCACGATCAGCGCCGGGGTGATGATGGCGAAGGTCATCTGGAAGGTGATGAACACCGCTTCCGGGAACAACGCCGCAGGCCCGGTGATGCTGGCCGGGGTCACGCCCGCCAGGAACGCCTTGCCCATGCCGCCGAAGAAGGAATTGAAATTGACCACACCCTGTTCCATACCGGTGGTATCGAACGCAATGCTGTAGCCGTAGACGACCCACAGGATGCTGATCAGGCCAGTGATGGCGAAGCACTGCATCATCACCGACAGAATATTTTTGGAGCGGACCATGCCGCCGTAGAACAGCGCCAGGCCGGGGATGGTCATGAACAGCACCAGTGCGGTGGCGGTCAGCATCCAGGCGGTGTCGCCGGAGTTGAGGACTGGAGCAGCCACTTCGTCTGCCGCCATGGCCAGGCTTGGCATTACGATGGACAACAGGGCTCCGAGCCCTGCGAATTTACGCAGAGTCATATTGTTTTCTCCTGGGGCGTTGGGGTTTGGCGGCTTAGATTGCGTCGGTATCGGTTTCGCCGGTACGGATGCGAATAGCCTGTTCCAGATTGACCACGAAGATCTTGCCGTCACCAATCTTGCCGGTGTTGGCGGCCTTGGTTATCGCCTCGATAACCCGGTCAAGATCCTTGTCGTCAATGGCGACATCAATCTTCACCTTCGGCAGGAAATCGACTACGTATTCCGCGCCGCGATACAGCTCGGTGTGACCCTTCTGCCGACCGAAGCCCTTGACCTCAGTAACGGTAATGCCCTGCACGCCGATCTCGGACAACGACTCGCGTACATCGTCCAACTTGAACGGCTTGATGATGGCAGTGACTAGCTTCATGAAAACTCTCTCCCGAATTGGTGGACTTGCCCCAGGAAAACAAACCCGTCTCAAGTCTAAGCGCAGTGCCTGGCTTTGTAACGCATCGTCGCAAGGGCAGTTGCCATTGGGACGCCAGCGAACCACTGGTGACGAAACCTGTACCCCTGATCCGTCGGCGCACTGCATTCGTCACAGCGACTGCATCAGTGCATGGGTCATGATCGTCTAAGCAGAAACCTTGCCAGCTCCGTAAAAATCACTGAAATCAGTCCCTTGCCCGCTTAACCCCACCCACGGGGCTACTTGGCGGCTGCAATGCGCACGAAAACAGTGCGACGCCGCCCGGCCCGATGCGCGAAAAGCGTGCGCCGCAGGCCGTGAAAAAGACTATAGACGCTGCGTGATACACTGCCCGCCAACAGTTTTCCGGAATATTTCCCATGCTCGCGCCCAAAGACCTCCTCGACGCCCTGAGCGGCCACGCCTCTCGCCTGTTCAGCGGCGAAACCCCGCTGCCCCGCAATGAAATCGAAAGTCAGTTCAAGGCTTTGCTGCAAAGTGGTTTCAGCAAGCTTGATCTGGTCAGCCGGGAAGAATTTGACAGCCAGATGGTGGTGCTCGCCCGCACCCGTGCGCGACTGGAGAGTCTGGAGGCCAAAGTCGCAGAGCTGGAAGCGCGGTTGACACCTGCGGCTGAATAAATGCGATCAGTGTGGGATGGGGCCAGTCCTCTCCCACCTTTGCTCTGGATACGTTCTGTAAAACCTCCCCGCCTCGCCCTTCTCCACCTCGTCTACCCTTGAAAAACCGCAGGAAGCGGCCTCCCATTTCAAGGAACGAGCATGTCCCTCGCCATCGTCCACAGCCGCGCCCAGGTCGGCGTAGAAGCCCCCGCCGTCACCGTCGAGGTGCACATGGCCAATGGTTTGCCGTCCTTGACCCTGGTGGGTTTACCCGAAACCGCCGTCAAGGAAAGCAAGGACCGCGTTCGCAGCGCCATTCTCAACTGCGCCCTGCAATACCCCTCGCGCCGTATCACCCTCAACCTCGCGCCCGCCGACCTGCCCAAGGACGGCGGGCGTTTTGATTTGGCGATTGCATTGGGGATCCTCGCCGCCAGTGTGCAAGTGCCGGCGTTGATGCTCGATGACGTTGAATGCCTGGGTGAGTTGGCGTTGTCCGGTGAAGTGCGCGCAGTCAAAGGTGTGTTGCCAGCGGCTTTAGCGGCGCGCAAGGCCGGGCGCACGGTGATAGTGCCGCGGGCGAACGCGGAGGAAGCGTGCCTGGCGTCGGGTTTGAAAGTGATTGCAGTGGATCACCTCCTGCAGGTGGTGGCGCACCTCAATGGGCATGTGCCGATTGAGCCCTACAAGTCCGATGGCTTGCAGTACCTGAACAAGCCGTACCCTGATTTGAGCGAAGTGCAGGGTCAGCTGGCCGCCAAGCGGGCATTGCTGATTGCCGCAGCGGGCGCACATAACCTGCTGTTCAGTGGGCCACCGGGTACCGGCAAGACCTTGCTCGCCAGCCGCCTGCCCGGTTTGCTGCCGCCGCTGAGCGAACAGGAGGCCCTGGAAGTGGCGGCCATTCAGTCGGTGGTCAGCCTCGCCCCACTGAGCCACTGGCCGCACCGGCCGTTCCGCCAGCCGCACCACTCGGCGTCAGGGCCGGCATTGGTGGGCGGTGGGTCGAAACCGCAGCCAGGGGAAATCACCCTGGCGCACCATGGCGTGCTCTTCCTGGACGAATTGCCGGAGTTTGATCGCAAGGTGCTGGAAGTTCTGCGCGAGCCATTGGAGTCGGGCCATATCGTGATTTCCCGCGCCCGCGACCGCGTGAGTTTCCCGGCGCGCTTTCAGCTGGTAGCGGCGATGAACCCCTGCCCTTGCGGTTACATGGGTGAGCCCACTGGGCGTTGTCGCTGCACGCCGGAACAGATCCAGCGGTATCGCAACAAGCTGTCTGGCCCCTTGCTGGATCGGATCGACCTGCACCTTACCGTGGCGCGTGAAACCACTGCGCTCAATCCCACCCAGCAGGCTGGAGAGACCACGGCAACGGCCTCAGCCCTGGTGGCCGATGCGCGGGAGCGTCAGCAACAGCGCCAGGGCTGCGCCAACGCCTTTCTTGATCTGCCGAGGCTGCGTGAGCACTGTCAGTTGGCGAAAGCCGATGAAAGCTGGCTGGAGAGCGCCTGCGAGCGGCTGACTTTGTCGCTGCGGGCGGCTCATCGGTTGCTCAAAGTAGCGCGCACCCTGGCGGATCTGGATCAAGTGGACAATATCAGCCGGGACCATCTGAAGGAGGCGCTGCAATACCGCCCGGCTGCGATCAATTGAGCCTGGCGCCTCCCACATTTTGTACCGCAATGGCTTCAGCGGAAACGATCCACTTCATGCCGCAAGCCAGCCGCCAACGTCTCCAGTTCCTTGGCTGTAATCGCCAGGTTCGACACCACTTCCCGCTGCTCGCTGTTGGCCAGCGCGATGCTCTGCAAGTTGCTGCTGAGCAACGTCGCGGTGCTGCTTTGCTCTTGGGTTGCCGTGGTGATCGCCGCGAACTGCTGGCCGGCCGAACGGCTCTGTTCGTCGATACGCGCCAGGGCCGAGGCCACGTCGGCGTTGCGCGACAGGCCTTCCTGCATCAGCGTGTTGCCGTGTTCCATGGTGCTGATGGCATTACCGGTCTCCCGCTGGATGCTCTGGATCATCCCGGAGATTTCATCGGTGGCTTCGCGGGTACGCGAGGCCAGGTTACGTACTTCGTCAGCCACCACGGCAAACCCACGACCTTGCTCACCGGCGCGAGCCGCCTCGATGGCGGCGTTGAGCGCCAGCAGGTTGGTCTGCTCGGCGATGGAGGTGATCACACCGACGATGCCGCCGATTTCCTGAGAGCGCTGGCCGAGGGTATTGATCACCGTGGCCGTGCTGTTCAGCGCGGTCGCGATATGCTCCAGCGACGACGACGCCTCTTGCATCGAGGTGCGGCCGATACGGGTTTGCTGGGCATTCTCTTGGGCCAGACGCTCGGTGTTGCCCATGTTGTCGGCGATATTCAGCGACGTTGCACTGAACTCTTCCACCGCGCCAGCCATGCTGGTGATTTCGCCGGACTGCTGCTCCATGCCGTCATAAGCCCCGCCGGACAACCCGGACAGCGCCTGGGCACGGCTGTTGACCTCTTCGGCCGCCTTGCGGATGTGGGAAACCATGGTCGACAGCGCTTCACCCATCTGATTGAAGCTGCGGGCCAGTTGGCCGATTTCATCATGGCTGGACACGTTGAGACGCGCACTCAAGTCGCCCGCGCCCAAGGCTTCGGCCTGGCGCACCAGGTCGCTCAAGGGTTGCAGTTTGCTGCGCAGCAGCCACACCGTAGCGCCTACCGCCAGCAGCATCGCCAGCACGCTGCCGATCACCAGGCGAATGCCTACTGCCCAGGTCACCGCGCGGATTTCAGCCTTCGGCATGCTCGCGACCACGGCCCATGGGCCGCCATCGAAGGGCACCGAAACGCTGTAGAAGTCTTCGTTCTTGTCGCTCCAGAAGTGGCCTTTGCCTGGGGTCTTGGCCAAGTCCAACATCACAGGAACCGCTTGATCCAACGCCTGCACACCGGCTGGCGGCACCAGCCAGCGCTTCTGCTCGTCGAGCAACGCCAGGGAACCGGTATGGCCGATGCGGAAGCGCTTGAGGTTCTCGAACTGCGCGGCCTGGGCGTCGGTGTAGTCAAAACCGATGAACAGCACGGCGATCACTTTGCCGCTGCTGTCGCGCACGGGGCTGTACTGAGTCATGTAGGAGCGGTCGAACAACACCGCGCGGCCGATATACGCCTGGCCACCGAGCACACGCTGGTAAGCCGGGCCCTGGCGGTCAAGCACAGTGCCAATGGCGCGGCTGCCGTCCTGCTTGGTCAGGGAGGTGCTGACGCGGACAAAGTCGTCGCCGCTGCGCACGAACACGGTGGCCACGCCGCCGGACATCTGCTTGAACTCATCCACTTCACTGAAGTTGTTGTTGAGCACTTCGCTGCCCAGCAACAAGCTCGGCGTCTGGACCCCGGCCACCGCGACCATCTGGTCTGCCTGCACCCGCAACCCGGCGCTGAAGCGCTTCTCAAACAGTCCGGTCAGACGCTGGGTGCTCTCGCGCAACGTGCTGTGGAACGTATTGAGTTGGTCGGCGAGCAATCGCGCTTCGCTGGCCAGGTGCTCCTCGCGGGTATCGAGGTTGGCGGAATCAAGGGAACGCAAGGCGAACACGGTACTGCCGCCGATGGCGACAGCCAGAATCACGGCTAATGCGAGGCCTAACTGCGAGGCGATCCGGGCGCGGGGTTGAGACATGACAGCTCCTGGCCGAGGCCAGGATCATCCTGATCTCATAGCGCTGCTCGGCAAATTATCTGGTGGGAAACGTTGGAGCACGATGGTTCCAACACACCTACTTCGGCTGCGCCTGGCAATACTTGAGCGAATCGCAGGGGTATCACGCAAACGGTTGCGTGATGAAGCACGAACCCTTCAATTGAGGCGTTCGACGGAAGGTAAAACCATGGAATGCACCTCGCTCTGGAGGAAATCCGCCAGGCGCCGCAAGCGTTCACCACCCGGACGGGTTTTCGGCCACACCAGATAGTAACTTTCCCCACTCGCAACCGCCGTCGGCCACGGCAGACTCAAGCGTCCCTGCGCGACATCTTCGGCCACCATCAGCAGATCGCCCATGGACACGCCATAACCACGAGCGGCAGCAATCATGCCCAGTTCAAGCGTATCGAACACCTGCCCGCCCTTGAGCGATACCTGGTTCGACAGCCCCATGCGCTCCAGCCATTTGCGCCAGTCCCTGCGGTCGGGCGTGGGGTGCAGCAACTCGGTAGCGGCCAGGCGATTTACGTCCCAAGGGCCATCGTTCAACAGGTTCGGCGCGCCCACGGGTATTAACAACTCAGGGAACAAGTAGCTGGCCTCCCAGTCCGCCGGAAAGTGCCCATAGCTCAACAGCACCGCACAGTCGAAAGGCTCTTGATTGAAATCCACTTCATCCACATTCATCCAGGCGCTGGTCAGTTGCACTTCATTGCCCGGTTGTAACGCCCGAAAGCGGCTGAGCCGCGCCAACAACCAGCGCATGGTCAGGGTGGACGGCGCCTTCATGCGCAGGATGTCATCTTCGGCGTTCAGGGTATGGCAGGCCCGTTCCAGCGCCGCGAACCCCTCGCGCACACCGGGCAACAGCAGGCGCGCTGATTCGGTGAGCTGAAGGTTACGGCCACTTCGCTGGAACAGGCGGCAGGCGAAATGCTCTTCCAGCGTGCGGATATGTCGGCTCACCGCACTCTGGGTAATCGACAGTTCTTCGGCGGCACGGGTAAAGGAGTTATGCCGGGAGGCTGCTTCAAATGCCCGTAACGCATAAAGAGGAGGAAGACGACGCGACATAAGGAAAGCTCCGACAGCAGGACGCCTAAACCCTACCAGAATCAATCTGGCATGAGTTTTAATCATGCGAATGATCGCTTTTATCCCTTTGTGCAATGGGCTGAGAGGGCCGAGAATCGAACCCTCCCGACCCTCCGACTTTCTGAGTGTGATGATCATGCAGCATCCGGCACGTACCGAACTCTGGGCCATCCTGCGGCTGTCAGGGCCGTTGATTGCTTCACAGTTGGCGCACATGCTGATGGTGCTGACCGACACCCTGATGATGGCGCGCCTGAGCCCCGAAGCCTTGGCCGGTGGTGGCCTGGGCGCGGCTAGCTATTCGTTCGTGTCGATCTTCTGCATTGGGGTAATCGCCGCCGTGGGCACCTTGGTGGCGATCCGTCACGGCGCCGGCGACATCGAAGGTGCTACTCGCCTGACCCAGGCCGGGCTGTGGCTCGCCTGGCTAATGGCGCTGGCTGCGGCGCTGCTGCTGTGGAACCTCAAGCCGGTGCTGCTGATGTTTGGCCAGACCGACACCAACGTGCAGTCGGCGGGGCAATTTCTGACCATGCTGCCATTTGCCCTGCCCGGCTACCTGAGTTTCATGGCTTTGCGCGGCTTCACCAGCGCCATCGGCAAGGCCACCCCGGTGATGGTGATCAGCCTCGGCGGCACGGTGCTGAACTACCTGCTCAATCACGCGTTGATCGAAGGCATGTTCGGCCTGCCGAAACTCGGCTTGATGGGTATTGGCCTGGTCACCGCCATCGTCGCCAATGGCATGGCCCTGACATTGATGTGGTACATCCGCAGCAACCGTGCTTACGCCGCCTACCCGCTAAGCACCGGCCTGCTGCGCCTCAATACCCAATACCTGCGTGAATTGTGGCGCCTGGGCCTGCCGATTGGCGGCACCTACGCGGTCGAAGTCGGGCTGTTTGCCTTTGCCGCGCTGTGCATGGGCACCATGGGCAGTACGCAACTGGCGGCGCATCAGATCGCCCTGCAGATCGTCTCGGTGGCATTCATGGTCCCTGCGGGTATGTCCTACGCGGTGACCATGCGCATCGGCCAGCACTATGGAGCCGGGCAATTGTTGCAGGCGCGCATGGCCGGTCGCGTCGGCATCAGCTTTGGGGCGACGATAATGTTGGGATTTGCCGTGGTCTTATGGCTGTTTTCCGACCCGCTGATCGGCCTGTTCCTCGACCATGACGACCCGGCGTTCCACGAGGTGATCGTGCTCGCCGTCAGCCTGCTGGCCGTCGCGGCCTGGTTCGAGTTGTTCGACGGCGTGCAGACCATCGCCATGGGCTGCATCCGGGGGCTCAAGGACGCCAAGACCACCTTCCTGGTGGGGCTGGGCTGCTACTGGTTGATCGGCGCGCCTTCAGCGTGGTTGATGGCGTTCACGCTGGGCTGGGGGCCAACCGGTGTATGGTGGGGTTTGGCACTCGGCCTGGCCTGTGCGGCGGTAAGCCTGACCTGGGCGTTCGAGGCGAAGATGAAGCGGATGATTCGCCAGGAGCCTGAGGTTCAAGCCTCGTTTCAGGCTGCACAAACAGAGTAAAACCCTACCCTTCCACCGTTGATTGGGTTTGCAGGTCAGCAGCCCAACAGCGCCTGCTGGCCCTTGCCGAATGTGAGGTAATCCACCAACTCCGGCAGGGGCAGCGGTTTGCTGATCAGGTAACCCTGGGCCTGGTCGCAACCGAACAGCCTCAGCAACGCGAGCTGCTCCGGGGTTTCCACGCCCTCGGCCACCACTTCCAGGTTGAGGTTGTGGGCCAGGTTGATCATCGCGTGCACCAGCTTGCGGTTCTCTTCGCGCTCTTCCATGCCGCCGACAAAACTCTTGTCGATCTTCAACAAGGCAATCGGCAGGCTGTTGAGGTGCACGAACGAGGAGAAACCGGTGCCGAAGTCGTCCAGGGAAAACCGCACACCGAGCCGGCCGAGGGCGTCCATGGTCTGCTTGACCAGATCGCTACGGCGCATTACGGCGGTTTCGGTCAGTTCGAACTCCAGCCATTGCGCCTCTACGCCGCGCTCAGCGATCAATCGGCTGAGGGTTGAGAGCAACTGGCTGTCCTGGAACTGGCGGAACGACAGGTTGACCGCCATGTGCAACGGCGGCAGGCCGCGCTCACGCAGGTCTTGCATGTCGCGCAGGGCGCGGGAGATTACCCAGTAGCCCAACGGTACGATCAGGCCGCTCTGTTCGGCCAAAGGCACGAACTCGCTGGGCGGCAACAGGCCGCGCTCGCCGTGGCGCCAGCGCACCAGGGCTTCGAGGCCAACGATGTGGCCGTCATCCAGGTCCAGGCGCGGCTGGTAATGCAGCTCCAGTTCATCGCGGCGCAAGGCGCGGCGCAGTTCACTTTCCAGATCGGCGAGGCTGCGCGCGTTGCGGTTGATGCGTTCGTTGAAGATATGGAAGGTACAGCCTTGGGTGCTCTTGGCTTGCTGCATGGCGATATGGGCGTGCCACATCAATGGGTCGGCGCCAGCGCGGGCGCGGGCATGGGCCACGCCCAGGCTGCAACCGATCAGCAGGCTTTCGCCATCCACCCAGTACGGCTCGGCCATGGCTTCGGTGATGCGCTCGGCCATCCACTCTGCGCGTTGCGGTGCGCGGCGGGTGTCAATCAGCAAGGCGAACTCGTCGCTGCCCAGGCGTGCCAGTTGGTCGCCGATTTCAAGTTGGCTCTTGAGCCGCGAAACCACTTGCAGAATCAAGCGGTCGCCAGCCTGGTGGCCGAGGGCATCGTTGGCGTGGCGGAAGTTATCGAGGTCCAAGTGACCGAGGGCCAGACCGCGGCCTTCGTTCTCGGCCAGCCGCGCCGCAAGGAGGGTCTGGAAGCCCTGGCGGTTGGCGATACCGGTGAGCGGGTCTTGCTCGGCCAGGCGTTGCAGGGTGTTTTCCAGCACGCCGCGCTCACGCACATGACGCAGGCAGCGGCGCAGTATGTCGGCGTCCAGTGCATCACGGATCAGCCAGTCACTGACGCCAAGCGGCGAAACCAGCGGCTCCTGCTCCAACAGCAACACGCACGGCAAGCTGCACTGGCCAGGGCCGGGTTGCAGGCTGGACGTGGTCAACAGCACGGCGCTGGCGTCATCGTCGAACAGACGACTCACCGAGTCCCAGTTTGGCGCGCTGATCAGCACAGCCCCATCGCCCATCGGCGCCAGGCACTCGCGCAACAACGCTGCCCACTCAGGCGTATCGGCCAGTAGCAGCAAACGCAAGGGTTCGACAGGCGTAGACAAGCTAGCTCCCTAGACTCTGCAAAATTTCGTTGGCGGCGGGCATTATGACGTGCGGCCTGATAATCACCAATGATAGGGGTTATCAAATGCGCAGGTGTAAGCATTTGTCGCTGTTTTAAGCGTAAAAAGCCTCGACATCCTGCGGCAAAGTAGCAAAACCGGCAAATTTAGATCGAGTGGTACGTCACACCGTCGATCCAGGGCAGCAGAATCTTGCCAGCCTGTTAAAATGCCCGCCCTTTTGAACAACGACTCCCGAAATTCTGTATGTCCCGACTCAATCCCCGGCAGCAAGAAGCCGTGAACTACGTCGGCGGCCCTCTATTGGTGCTCGCCGGTGCCGGTTCCGGCAAGACCAGCGTGATCACCCGCAAGATCGCGCACCTGATCCAGAGCTGTGGCATCCGCGCCCAGTACATCGTCGCCATGACCTTTACCAACAAGGCCGCGCGCGAGATGAAGGAGCGGGTCGGCACCCTGCTCAAGGGTGGCGAAGGCCGTGGCCTCACGGTGTGTACCTTCCACAACCTGGGGCTGAACATCATCCGCAAGGAGCATGCGCGGCTGGGCTACAAGCCGGGCTTCTCGATCTTTGACGAGACCGACGTCAAGGCCTTGATGACCGACATCATGCAGAAGGAATACGCGGGCGACGACGGCGTCGACGAGATCAAGAACATGATCGGCGCCTGGAAAAACGACCTCATCCTGCCGCCCGAAGCCCTGGAAAACGCGCGCAACCCCAAGGAACAGACCGCCGCCATCGTCTACACCCACTATCAGCGCACGCTCAAGGCGTTCAACGCGGTGGATTTCGACGACTTGATCCTGCAGCCGGTCAAGCTGTTCCAGGAACACGCCGACATCCTCGAAAAGTGGCAGAACAAGGTGCGCTACCTGCTGGTGGACGAATACCAGGACACCAACGCCAGCCAGTACTTGCTGGTGAAGTTGCTGATTGGCAAGCGCAACCAGTTCACCGTGGTGGGTGACGATGACCAGTCGATCTATGCCTGGCGCGGCGCCCGTCCGGAAAACCTGATGCTGCTCAAGGTCGATTACCCGTCCTTGAAAGTGGTCATGCTGGAGCAGAACTACCGCTCCACCAGCCGCATCCTGCGCTGCGCCAACGTGCTGATCTCGAACAACCCCCACGAGTTTGAAAAACAGCTGTGGAGTGAGATGGGCCACGGCGACGAAATCCGCGTGATCCGCTGTCGCAATGAAGATGCCGAAGCCGAGCGCGTGGCCGTCGAGTTGCTCACCTTGCACCTGCGTACCGATCGGCCCTACAGCGACTTTGCGATTCTGTATCGCGGCAACTACCAGGCCAAGCTGATCGAGTTGAAGTTGCAGCACCACCAGATTCCGTATCGCCTGTCGGGGGGCAACAGCTTTTTCGGACGCCAGGAAGTAAAAGACCTGATGGCCTACTTCCGCCTGATCGTGAACCCGGACGACGACAACGCCTTCCTGCGCGTGATCAACGTGCCGCGCCGGGAAATCGGCTCGACGACTCTGGAAAAGCTCGGCAACTACGCCACCGAACGCAAGATTTCGATGTACGCCGCCACCGACGAGATCGGCCTGGGCGAGCACCTGGACACGCGTTTCACCGATCGCCTGGCGCGCTTCAAGCGCTTCATGGACAAGGTGCGCGAGCAATGCGCCGGCGAAGACCCGATCAGCGCCCTGCGCAGCATGGTCATGGACATCGACTATGAAAACTGGCTGCGCACCAACAGTTCCAGCGACAAGGCCGCGGATTACCGCATGGGCAACGTCTGGTTCCTGATCGAAGCGCTGAAGAACACCCTGGAAAAAGACGAAGACGGCGAGATGACCGTCGAAGACGCCATCGGCAAGCTGGTGCTGCGCGACATGCTCGAACGTCAGCAGGAAGAGGAAGACGGCGCCGAAGGTGTACAGATGATGACCTTGCATGCCTCCAAGGGCCTGGAATTTCCCTACGTGTTCATCATGGGCATGGAAGAGGAAATCCTCCCGCACCGCTCCAGCATCGAAGCCGACACCATCGAGGAAGAACGGCGCCTGGCCTACGTCGGCATTACCCGCGCGCGTCAGACCCTGGCCTTCACCTTTGCTGCCAAGCGCAAGCAATACGGCGAGATCATCGATTGCGCCCCCAGCCGGTTCCTGGATGAACTGCCGCCGGATGACCTGGCCTGGGAAGGCAATGACGACACCCCGACCGAGGTAAAGGCCGTGCGCGGCAACACCGCCCTGGCGGACATACGCGCGATGTTAAAGCGCTAGAATCGACTACTTTTTAATCTACTTTCGGCGCAGAGCGCGCCATTAGAGGAAGCTTTCCGTGGAAGCACTGCACAAGAAAATTCGCGAAGAAGGCATCGTGCTTTCCGATCAGGTACTCAAGGTCGACGCCTTTTTGAACCACCAGATCGACCCGGCGCTGATGAAGCTGATCGGTGATGAATTCGCCGCGTTGTTCAAGGACTCGGGCATCACCAAGATCGTCACCATCGAAGCCTCGGGTATTGCACCGGCGATCATGACCGGGCTGAACCTCGGTGTGCCGGTGATCTTCGCCCGCAAGCACCAGTCCCTGACCCTGACTGAAAACCTGCTGTCGGCGACCGTTTACTCGTTCACCAAGCAAACCGAAAGCACCGTGGCCATCTCGCCGCGCCACCTCACCAGCAGCGACCGCGTGTTGGTGATCGACGACTTCCTGGCCAATGGCAAAGCGTCCCAGGCGCTGATTTCGATCATCAAGCAGGCCGGTGCAACCGTTGCCGGCCTGGGGATCGTGATCGAGAAATCGTTCCAGGGTGGCCGTGCGGAACTGGATGCGCAGGGTTATCGGGTTGAGTCGCTGGCGCGGGTGAAGTCGTTGGCCGGTGGCGTAGTTACGTTCATCGAATAACCTCGATTCAAAATATGGGAGGGGGCTTGCCCCCTCCCATATTTGCCTTGTGTTGCTTGTTAGTGCGCGGTGGCTTGGAGGCCGGCCAGTAGCAGGCGCTGGTATAAGTCTTCTTTCAGCCCCTCCGGTTTATCCAACCGCATCCGCTTCAAATGCTCGGGAAACGCTTGCGGTTCCGGCGCATCCAACGCCGCCTTACCCAACTCCAGAATTTCCGTCAGCTTGAATTTGCTCTTGAGCCAGTTCAATGCGCGCAACAGATCCCGCTCTTCATCCGTGAAATCGCTGCCCAGCGGGTACTCCGGAAACAAACGCCGATGCCGCGCCTGAATCCCCTTGAGCCGCTCCGGTGTGTTGTCGATAAATCGCGGATCGAGCTGGAAATCCTTGGGCAACTTGCCCGCCTTTTGCGCCTCTTCGATCAGGTCATCCTGGAACCTGGAGTCGGTGATATTGAGTAACGCCTCAATCACCTTGGCATCCGTCTGACCGCGCAGATCGGCGATTCCATACTCGGTGATGACGATATCCCGCAGGTGCCGAGGAATAGTGCAGTGCCCATAATCCCAGACGATATTGGAGCTGACCTCTCCGCCCGATTCGCGCCAGCTGCGCAAAATCAGGATCGACCGCGCACCTTCCAGCGCATGGCCTTGGGCCACAAAGTTGTACTGCCCGCCTACGCCGCTGAGCACGCGGCCGTCTTCCAACTGGTCCGCCACACCCGCGCCGAGCAACGTCACCATGATCGCGCTGTTGATAAACCGAGCATCCAGGCGCTGCAAACGCTTAAGTTCTTCCTGGCCGTACAGCTCGTTGATGTAGCTGATGCGGGTCATGTTGAATTCAAGGCGCTTGGCGTGGGTCATTTCCTGCAAGCGCTGGTAAAAACTGCGTGGCCCGAGGAAGAAACCACCGTGGATGGACACACCGTCAGGCTGCGCCGCATCGTCCAGCAAGCCGGCATTGGCCTGTTCCTGGGTCGCGATATCCGGGTATACCTTGCGCCGCACAATTCCCGCATCCGCCAGTACCAACAGGCCGTTGACGAACATTTCGCTGCACCCGTAAAGGCCGCGGGCGAAGGGGTCGACACCGCCTTCGTGGCTGATCAACGGTGCCCATTGGTACACATCCAGGTCGGTCAGCAGCAGGCGGAATGCTTCATTATCGGCCTGGCGCGCCAGTAAGGCGGCGGTCAGCGCATCGCCCATGGAACCGATACCAATCTGCAAGGTGCCGCCATCGCGCACTAGCGTGCTGGCATGCAGGCCGATGAAATGGTCCTGGAACCCCACCGGCATGTTCGGTGTGGAGAACAGCGTGGTGCTGTCCTTTGCATCGATCAGGTAGTCGAACGCATCCATGCCCAACTCGGAATCGCCCGGCATGTAGGGCAAATCGGTGTGAACCTGGCCAACGATCAGGATGGTTTCCCCCGCGTCACGGCGCTTGGCGACCATCGGTAACAGGTCGAGGGTGATATCCGGATTGCAGCTCAGGCTCAGGCGGTCTGGGTGCTCGGCGCTGCTCGCGACCAACTGCGCCACCAGGTTCAGGCCTGCGGCATTGATATCGCGGGCGGCGTGGCTGTAGTTGCTGCTGACGTAATCCTGTTGGGCCGACGTACTGTGCAGCAGACTGCCGGGCTGCATGAAGAACTGCTGCACGTGGATGTTCTTCGGCAGGCTGTCTGAATGCAGGGCAGCGAGAAACTCCAACTCGGGGTAATCCCCAAACACCCGCTCGATAAAGGGTTCGAGAAAGCGCTTCTGCAAGCCATCGCCCATCGTTGGCCGGCCCAGGCTCAGCGCGGTGTAAATCGTCAGCGCCCGCTCCGGCAGCTTGGCGACACGCCGGTACAGCGCGTTGACGAACAGATTGGGCTTGCCCAGGCCCAGCGGCATGCCCATGTGGATATGCGCCGGCAAACGCGCCAGTACGTCGTCAACTGCTTGCTCGATTGAACACAACTGCACCATCCGACCCTCCTGAACATTCCATGATTAGGGGTTGGACCGAGCTTGCCGGGTCTTTGCTGCAATCACCAGCCCGAAACCTAAATCACAGGCACAAAAAAGCCGCTCGTAAGCGGCTTTTTTGGCGAAGATCGGCTAATTACAGGCCGGACATCTTCTTGATCGCCCCTTTAAGCTCTTCATCCGAGCAATCCGCACATGTGCCTTTAGGCGGCATGGCGTTGATGCCGGTGATGGCCTTGGCCAGGATGCCATCAAGGCCGCCCTGGTGGTCGGCGCGTTCTTTCCAGGCGGCGGTGTCGCCGATTTTCGGCGCGTTCAGCAGGCCGGTGCCGTGGCACGCGTTGCAGTGTTTGGCGATGATGTCATCCGGGGTTTTCGCACCACCACCGCCTGCGGCCACGGCGACTTCCATGCCTTTGCATTCCTGGCCCTGGACGCAGACCTGGCCCACGGGCTCCAGGCGCTTGGCAATGTCATCATTGGTCGCAGCTTGTGCGCTCACAGCCCATAGGGCCAGTACGGTTGCTGGTGCAGCCAGCATTTTCATAATTAGGTTCACGCGTTCACCCTCAATGGTGGCTATTCACGCCTGCGGCCACGGTTTCGCAGGCGGCGAAAGTATAACGGTTAGCCCGCCGGGCTGAAACAACCCTATTAAATAAAGGGAGATTCAACCTTGCGGAATACAGCCAGGGTGTCTCTGCAACGCTGGCAGGACGCCTCTATTCTTAAAAGTTCGCGGGTGTGGCTGCGCTGATTAGTCGCGCCGGTACGTCGAACGGATTGCGAAAACGATGAGGCTTGGTACTTTCAAAGTAGTAGCTATCGCCGGCTTCGAGCACAAAAGTTTCAAGACCGACCACCAACTCCAGGCGACCTTCCAACAGAATCCCGGTTTCTTCGCCTTCGTGGGTGAGCATTTCTTCACCGGTGTCGGCGCCAGGCGGGTAGATCTCGTTGAGAAACGCGATGGCCCGACTCGGGTGCGCCCGACCTACCAGTTTCATGGTGACGGCGCCGTCAGAGATGTCGATCAGCTCATTGGCTTTATAGACGATCTGGGTCGGTATTTCCTGGAGGATCTCTTCGGAAAAGAACTCGACCATCGACATGGGAATGCCGCCCAGCACCTTGCGCAAGGAGCTGATCGAGGGGCTGACACTGTTTTTTTCGATCATCGAAATGGTGCTGTTGGTGACACCCGCACGCTTGGCGAGCTCGCGCTGGGAAAGACCCTTCAGTTTACGGATGGATTGCAGTCGTTCGCCGACGTCCAATGCAGGAGCCTCCTAGGATTCAGGCTTTGTTGTAATTGAGCGTTATCATGGCGACAGCGTTCAGTATTTACAACACTTGGGCCTAAATCCCAGGGCGCGGTGTTCGTGCCTGACGCTCAAGCCTCGCAATAGAGCCTTGGCACTCGACGCAGGTTGCAGAAGATCTGGTAGGGAATGGTCTCGGCGGCAACTGCGACATCACTGGCAAGGATGTGCTTGCCCCACAACTCCACCGTGGAACCCAGACCGGCCTGGGGCACGTCCGTCAGGTCGACACATAGCATGTCCATGGACACACGCCCCAGCAATTGGCTGCGCTGCCCAGCCACCAGCACCGGCGTGCCGGTGGGCGCGTGGCGCGGGTAACCGTCGGCATACCCCATGGCAACCACGCCGATGCGCATCGGTTTGGGCGTGATGAACCGGGCGCCGTAGCCCACAGGCTCGCCGGCCGGCAGTTCGCGTACGCAGATCACTTTCGATTCCAGGGTCATCACCGGCTGCAGACGTGCGGCAATGGCGTGGTCTTCGCCAAATGGCGTCGCGCCGTAAAGCATGATGCCGGGGCGCACCCAGTCGCTGGACATGCTCGGCCAGCCCAGCACCGACGGCGAATTGCGCAGGCTGACCTCAGCCGCCAAGCCTTGGCGCGCCGCCTCAAACACCGCGACTTGCTCATTGCTGCTGACGCAATCGAGTTCGTCGGCGCGAGCGAAGTGGCTCATCAAGACAATTTTCGCGACTTTGCCGCTGGCCAGCAGGCGCTGGTAGGCCTCGTGATAATCCTTGGGGTGCAGGCCGACGCGATGCATGCCCGAATCCAGCTTCAGCCAGATCGTCAGGGGTTTGCCCAGCCTGGCCTGTTCGATCGCCTCCAGCTGCCACAGCGAATGCACCACGCACCACAGATCATGCTCGATGATCAGCGGCAGTTCGTCGGCTTCAAAAAAACCTTCCAGCAGCAGCACCGGTGCACGAATCCCGGCAGCGCGCAGCTCCAGGGCTTCCTCGATACACGCGACGGCAAACCCATCAGCCTCGGCTTCCAGCGCCTGGGCCACCCGCACGGCACCATGGCCATAGGCGTCGGCCTTGACCACGGCAAGGGCCTTGGCCCCCGTGACTTCACGGGCCAATTGATAGTTGTGGCGCAGGGCTTGGAGGTCGATCAGGGCACGGGCTGGACGCATGGCGGCAGGCTTCTAGGCGGCAAAGTGAAGAAAAACCGGCACCGACCAACTGCTTCGGCACCGGGAGAGGGATCTTGGTTTAAGGCAGCGCGGCCACAACGGACAGCTCTACCAGGATTTCTGGCTCACACAGTTTGGCTTCAACCGTGGCGCGGGCCGGAGCGACGCCCTTTGGCAGCCACGTGTCCCACACCGCGTTCATGCCGGCGAAATCGGCGTCGATGTCTTTCAGGTAGATCGTCACGGACAAAAGCCTGGTCTTGTCGGTGCCGGCCAGGTCCAGCAAGCGCTCGATATTGGCCAGGGTTTCACGGGTCTGCTGTTCAATTGCGGCGTTCATGTCGTCACCGACTTGCCCGGCCAGGTACACGGTACCGCTGTGGACGACGATCTGGCTCATGCGCTCATTGGTGAGCTGGCGCTGGATTGACATGTTGTGCGGACTCCTGGTGGTTGCCGTAACGGGAAATATCGAGGCCCGCGGCACTGATTTGCGGGGTTTTCCTGGCCATCAGATCAGCCAGCAAGCGGCCGGAGCCGCAGGCCATCGTCCAACCGAGGGTGCCATGGCCAGTGTTCAGGAACAGATTCTTGAAGGGAGTGGCACCGACAATCGGTGTGCCGTCGGGGGTGGTCGGGCGCAGGCCGGTCCAGAACTCGGCAGCAGCCAGATCGCCGCCCTGAGGATAAAGGTCGTTGACGATCATCTCCAGGGTTTCGCGCCGACGCGGGTTAAGCGACAGGTCAAAACCGGCTATTTCAGCCATGCCACCGACACGGATGCGGTTGTCGAAACGGGTGATCGCGACCTTGTAGGTCTCGTCAAGGATGGTCGAAGTCGGCGCCATCGCCGGGTTGGTGATCGGCACGGTCAGCGAGTAACCCTTGAGCGGGTACACCGGCGCCTTGATCCCCAGCGGCTTGAGCAGCTTCGGCGAGTAGCTGCCGAGGGCGAGCACGTAGCGGTCGGCGGTTTCCAGCTTGCCGTCGATCCACACGCCGTTGATACGATCACCGGCATGGTCGAGGCGCTGGATATCCTGTTCGAAGCGGAACTCCACGCCCAACTGCTTGCACATGTCGACCAGGCGAGTGGTGAACATCTGGCAATCGCCGGTCTGGTCGTTAGGTAGACGCAGGGCACCGGCGAGAATATCGGTGACGCTGGCCAGGGCCGGTTCAACGCGGGCAATGCCGGCGCGGTCGAGCAGTTCGAAGGGCACGCCGGATTCTTTCAATACGGCGATGTCTTTGGCGGCGCCATCCAACTGGGCCTGGGTGCGGAACAGCTGGGTAGTCCCCAGGCTGCGGCCTTCGTAGGCAATGCCGGTCTCGGCGCGCAATTCGTCGAGGCAGTCGCGGCTGTACTCGGACAGGCGCACCATGCGCTCCTTGTTCACTGCATACCGGCTGGCGGTGCAGTTGCGCAGCATCTGCGCCATCCACAGGTATTGATCGATATCGGCCGTGGCCTTGATTGCCAGCGGCGCGTGGCGTTGCAGCAGCCACTTGATTGCCTTGAGCGGCACGCCCGGTGCGGCCCATGGCGAGGCATAGCCCGGCGACACCTGGCCAGCGTTGGCGAAGCTGGTTTCCATGGCAGCGGCTGGCTGGCGGTCGACCACGACCACCTCGAAACCGGCCCGAGCCAAATAGTAGGCACTGGTCACACCAATGACGCCGCTACCCAAGACCAGAACGCGCATTTTTATATCCTCATCGCGGCTTGGCCGCCGACGTGTGTTGTTCGAGCAATGATGAGCGCAGTATAAAAAGCAATCACCAGTGCATTTCACTATATAAATGCCTATATTTGGCGACAATTCTCGGCAGAAACCCTTTTCACAGAGGCGTATCCCCTATGCGTACCAACACCCAGACCAAGCGGGAGCTGGACAAGATCGACCGCAATATCCTGCGCATCCTGCAAACCGACGGGCGTATCTCGTTCACAGAGCTGGGTGAAAAGGTCGGGCTGTCGACCACGCCATGCACCGAACGGGTCCGCCGGCTGGAGCGCGAAGGGATCATCATGGGCTACAACGCGCGGCTCAATCCCCAGCATTTGAAGGGCAGTCTGCTGGTATTTGTCGAGATCAGCCTCGATTACAAATCCGGCGACACCTTTGAGGAATTCCGCCGGGCCGTGCTGAAACTGCCCCATGTGCTGGAGTGTCATTTGGTGTCCGGCGACTTTGACTACCTGGTAAAAGCGCGGATTTCCGAGATGGCGTCGTACCGCAAATTGCTGGGCGACATTCTGCTCAAGCTGCCCCACGTGCGCGAATCCAAGAGCTATATCGTGATGGAAGAGGTGAAAGAGAGCCTGAACCTGCCGATCCCCGACTGACTGACACAGTTGATCGAGTAAAGCCGCTACACCAGCACCTGCCGGGTACTCGCCATGTACTCGTGGATCTGCTTCTCCACCCTCGGGTGAATCAGCTCCACCGGCCCCCGCCCATTGGGACATGGCAAGGTTTTGGTCGTGCCAAACAAGCGGCAGATCAACGGCCGCTCGTCATACACCGTGCAACCGTTGGGCCCCAGGTGCACACAGTTCAGCTCGTCCATTGCCGCGTCCTGTTCGGCAGCAGTCTTACGCGGCAGTCGCGACATTTCCTCGGGCGATGTAGTCACTGGCCCACAGCAGTCGTGGCAACCGGGGACGCACTCGAACGAAGGAATCTGACGGCGCAATGCGCTGACTTTCTGACTGTTGCAACTCATCGAAGCAGGTACCAAACGGCGAATAGGCGTAGATTCTGACGCAAAACGCACCGCACAGACAGCTTCGTCCGACCGCTGTATCCTGCGTCAAATTTTCCAAACAGGGATGCTCCCCATGACCGCCAGCGCCCGGCACACCGCTTCCTACTACGCCGCCAGCAGCCTGCCGCAGCCCGATTACCCGGTGTTGACCGGCGAAGTGACTGCCGACGTGTGTGTGATCGGCGGGGGTTTTTCCGGGCTTAACACCGCGCTGGAACTGGCCGAGCGTGGTTTGCGCGTGGTGTTGCTGGAGGCGCGCAAGATCGCCTGGGGCGCCAGCGGGCGTAATGGCGGGCAACTGATTCGCGGCGTCGGCCACGGCCTGGACCAGTTCACCAATGTGATCGGCAGCGATGGCGTGCGCGAGATTAAGCTGATGGGCCTGGAAGCCGTCGAGATCGTGCGTGAGCGCGTCGAGCGCTACCAGATCCCCTGCGACCTGACCTGGGGCTACTGCGACCTCGCCAACAAGCCTCGCGACCTGCACGGGCTCGCCGAAGACGCCGAAGAACTGCGCAGCCTCGGCTATCGCCATGAAGTGCGCCTGCTGCAAGCTACCGAGATGAGCAGCGTCATCGGTTCCGACCGCTATGTGGGCGGCATGATCGACATGGGGTCAGGCCACCTGCACCCGCTGAACCTGGCGCTCGGCGAAGCGGCCGCCGCGCAGCAGTTGGGCGCGCAGTTGTTTGAGCAGTCCGAAGTGACACGCATCGACTACGGCCCCGAGGTCAAGGTGCACACCGCCCACGGCCACGTGCGTGCCAGGACCCTGGTACTGGCCTGCAACGCCTACCTCAACGGCCTCAACCCGCACCTGAGCGGCAAAGTGCTGCCCGCCGGCAGCTACATCATCGCCACCGAACCCTTGAGCGAAGCGCAGGCCGCCAATCTGTTGCCGCAGAACATGGCGGTGTGCGATCAACGGGTGACGGTGGACTATTTCCGCTTGTCCGCCGACCGTCGCCTGTTGTTCGGCGGCGCCTGCCACTACTCCGGCCGTGATCCCCAGGACATCGGCGCCTACATGCGGCCGAAAATGCTGAAGGTGTTCCCGCAGTTGGCCGACGCGAAAATTGACTACCAGTGGGGCGGCATGATCGGCATCGGCGCCAACCGCTTGCCGCAGATCGGTCGGTTGGCGGATCAACCCAACGTGTATTACGCCCAGGCTTATGCGGGCCATGGCCTCAACGCCACACACCTGGCGGGCAAGCTGCTGGCCGAAGCCATCAGCGGCCAGCAGCAGGGGCGTTTCGATCTGTTCGCAAAGGTGCCGCACATCACCTTCCCCGGCGGCCAGCACCTGCGCTCGCCGCTGCTGGCGCTGGGGATGCTCTGGCACCGCCTCAAAGAGCTGGTGTGATCAACCGCGCCAGAAAGGCTTCAAGCCTTCCTGGCGCGCCTGCTCGGCAGTCAGTCCGATATCCTGCAATTGCTCGCAGGTCAGGCTCAGCAAAGCCTTGCGCGTGTGGCGACGGTGCCAGAACAGGCTCCAGCGGTTACCCGTGAGCGCAGACAGTGCCCGCTCCTGCCCTGCTTCCAGTTCCTGACTGTGTAGCGCCAGCCGCACATCGCTCATGCCGTTCATGTTGTTGCCCCTCAGTGGCGTGTTGCCTTGAGTGACAAGCATGGGCGAACGGCAAAAACCATTACAGATTCAACCTACCTTTATTAAATCCATACAGACACTGCCTATGGGCCAGTGAATCCTGTATTTTCTCTCTATCTGTACTGGTCCACTGGGAGCGACCGTCATGACCCTTTATGTCAATCTCGCCGAATTGCTGGGCACCCGCATCGAACAGGGCTTCTATCGCCCCGGTGATCGATTGCCGTCCGTGCGGGCCTTGAGCGTCGAACATGGGGTCAGCCTCAGCACCGTGCAACAGGCTTATCGCCTACTGGAAGACAACGGCCTGGCGATGCCCAAGCCCAAGTCCGGCTACTTCGTTCCCGTTGGCCGCGAGCTGCCGGCCCTGCCGGAAATAGGCCGCCCCGCCCAACGCCCGGTAGAAATCTCCCAGTGGGACCAAGTGCTGGAACTGATTCGCGCTGTGCCGCGAAAAGACGTCATACAGATGGGCCGGGGCATGCCGGATGTATTGTCACCCACCCTCAAACCCCTGCTGCGAAGCCTTGCCCGCGTCAGCCGGCGCCAGGATCTGCCGGGGCTGTATTACGACAACATCCTCGGCTGTATGGAACTGCGTGAGCAAATCGCCCGGCTGTCGTTGGATTCCGGCTGCCAGTTGACCGCCGAAGACATCGTGATCACCACCGGCTGCCATGAGGCGCTGTCCGCCAGCATCCACGCCATCTGTGACCCCGGCGATATCGTCGCGGTGGACTCGCCGAGCTTCCACGGCGCCATGCAGACCCTCAAGGGACTGGGCATGAAAGCCCTGGAAATCCCCACTGACCCCATCACTGGCATCAGCCTCGAAGCCTTGGAGTTGGCCCTGGAGCAGTGGCCGATCAAAGTCATTCAGTTGACCCCCAACTGCAACAACCCGTTGGGCTACATCATGCCGGAGGCACGCAAACGCGCTTTGTTGACCCTGGCACAGCGTTTTGACGTGGCGATCATCGAAGACGATGTGTATGGCGAATTGGCCTACAGCTACCCGCGCCCGCGCACCATCAAATCCTTCGACGAAGATGGCCGCGTGCTGCTCTGCAGTTCCTTCTCGAAAACCCTGGCGCCGGGCCTGCGCATTGGCTGGGTGGCACCGGGGCGCTACTTGGAACGGGTGCTGCACATGAAATACATCAGCACCGGCTCCACCGCGACCCAACCGCAGATCGCAATTGCCGAATTTCTCAAGGGTGGGCATTTCGAGCCGCATTTGCGGCGCATGCGCACCCAATACCAGCGCAATCGCGACTTGATGCTCGATTGGGTCAGCCGCTATTTCCCGGCGGGCACGCGCGCCAGCCGCCCCCAGGGCAGCTTCATGCTGTGGATAGAACTGCCGGAGGGCTTCGATACTCTGAAACTCAACCGGGTGCTCATAGAACAAGGTGTCCAGGTCGCCGTGGGAAGCATCTTTTCTGCATCGGGCAAGTATCGGAACTGCCTGCGTATGAACTACGGTGCCAAGCCAACCCCGCAGATTGAAGAAGCGGTGCGCAAGGTCGGTGTCGCGGCGATAAAGATGTTGGCCGAGTCGGCGGACTGACCTTTCGCGAGAAATCGCCGTCATATGCCGACAACCGCCCTGAACTGGAAGCGCCTCCCTTGATGATTCGACGGCTTTTACCGTTTTGCCTGTTGGGAGCCCTGACCCTGGGTGGCTGCGCCACAGTGAGCACACCGCGTATCCCCAGCGACGCACTGCCGGCAGCACAGTCGTCGTTCGGCCGCTCGATCCAGGCCCAGGCCGCGCCTTACCAGGGCCGCTCCGGTTTCCGCCTGTTGCCCAACAGCAGCGAAGCCTTCATGGCCCGCGCCGAGCTGATCCGGAACGCCCAGACCAGCCTCGATCTGCAGTACTACATCGTCCACGACGGCATCAGCACGCGCATGCTGGTGGATGAACTGCTCAAGGCCGCCGACCGTGGCGTGCGTGTGCGCATCCTGCTGGACGACACCACCAGCGACGGCCTCGACCAGATCATCGCCACCCTCGCCGCCCACCCCAAGATCGAGATTCGCCTGTTCAATCCCCTGCACTTGGGGCGCAGCACCGGTGTGACGCGGGCCATGGGCCGCCTGTTCGACCTGTCGCTGCAACACCGGCGCATGCACAACAAGCTGTGGCTGGCGGACAACAGTGTGGCCATCGTCGGCGGGCGAAACCTGGGGGATGAATATTTCGACGCCGAGCCAAACCTGAATTTCACCGATATCGACATGCTCAGCGTAGGGCCGGTGGCCGAGCAGCTCGGGCACAGTTTCGATCAGTACTGGAACAGCGCCCTGAGCAAACCGATTGACGATTTTGTCTCAAACAGCCCCTCTAAAGGCGACCTGGCTGCCGCGCGCGTGCGCCTGGAGGCGTCGTTGGCCGAGTCACGCCAGCAGAATCACGCGCTGTACAACCGCCTGCGCACCTACCAGACCCAACCGCGCATGGACATCTGGCGCCGCGAGCTGATCTGGGCCTGGAACCAGGCGTTGTGGGACGCACCGAGCAAGGTGCTGGCCAAGGCCGACCCGGACCCACGCCTGCTGCTGACCACCCAACTCGCGCCGGAGCTGGAAGGCGTCAACCATGAGCTGATAATGATCTCGGCGTACTTCGTACCGGGGCAGCCTGGGCTGGTGTACCTGACGGGGCGCGCCGACGCGGGTGTATCGGTGAGCCTGTTGACCAACTCCCTTGAAGCCACCGATGTGCCGGCCGTGCACGGCGGCTATGCGCCTTATCGCAAGGCGCTGCTGGAGCACGGGGTCAAACTCTATGAACTGCGCCGCCAACCCGGCGACGGCGGTGGCAGCAGCCCGCACCTGTTTCGCCGGGGCTCCTTCCGAGGTTCGGATTCCAGCCTGCACAGCAAGGCCATGATCTTTGATCGGACGAAGTCGTTTATCGGCTCGTTCAATTTCGACCCCCGCTCTGTGTTGTGGAATACCGAAGTCGGCGTCTTGGTGGACAGCCCCGAACTGGCGGAACACGTGCGCAACCTGGCGTTGCAAGGCATGGCACCCGCCTTGAGTTACGAGGCGAAACTGCAGGACGGCAACGTGGTGTGGATCACCGAAGATGACGGGCAACTGCACATGCTGACCCGCGAGCCTGGCAGTTGGTGGCGGCGGTTCAATGCGTGGTTCGCCACCCGCGTCGGCCTGGAACGCATGCTCTGACACAACGCAAATCCTCTGCGGGAGGCCGCAAGCCCCTCCCACAGAGGATCGCATTTCAAATCAGGCTGGCTGTGCGGCACCGAATGCGCCCTGGCGCAGCAATAGCACGACCAACCCCAACGCCCCCGCCGCCATCAACAGCGGCAGGGCATGCCCGTTGATCCACTGGCTGCCCGCCCCGGCCACCAGTGGCCCGATCAGGCAACCGATGCCCCACAGCTGGGCGATGTGGGCATTGGCGCGCACCAGCGCATCGTCGCGATAACGCTCGCCGATCAGGATCAGCGACAGGGTAAACAACCCACCGGCACTGGCGCCGAACAACACCCATATCGGCCAGATCAACAGCGTGTGCAACGTCAACGGAATCGCCAGGCTGGACACCAGCAACAACACAGCACAACTCAGGAACAACGTGCGCCGTGGCAGGTAGTCGGCCAGCGCACCGATGGGCAGTTGCAGCAGCGCATCGCCGACCACCACCGTGCTGACCATCGCCAAGGCAATCTCGGCGGTAAAGCCTTGTTGCAGGCAATACACCGGCAGCAGCGTCAAGATCATCGCTTCGAACGCGGCGAACAGCGCCACCGCCCAGGCAATCGCCGGCAGGCTGCGGCAAAAGCGCCACAGCTCGACGAAAGTCACGCTGAACGAATCGGCGGTGGGTGCGCCGGAGCGTCCCAGCAATGCCAGCGGGGCAATCACCAACAAAGCCACGCCGACCCAGATGCCATAGTCATGGTCGGTGCCGATCACGCCCAGCAGCAGTGGCCCGGACAGCTGGCTCAAGGCATAACTGCAGCCATACAGCGCCACCAATCGGCCACGCCACTGCTCCACCACTAACTGGTTGATCCAGCTTTCACCGAGGATAAACACGATGGTCAGGATCACCCCGATCATCAGGCGCAGCACCAGCCATATCGGGTAGCTGGGCAGGATCGCCAGTAAACCGATGGACACCGCACCGCACCACATACACAGACGCATCAGATTGGCAGTGCCGAGCCATGCGGCCAGCCGGCTGGAGACCTTGGCGCCAAGCAATACGCCGAACGCCGGCATGGCCGCCATCACACCAATGGCGAAGCTGCCGTAGCCCCAACCTTCCAGACGCAGGGACACCAGCGGCATGCTGACACCCAGCGCCAAGCCGACGCTAAGTACCGAGGCCAGGACGGCGAAATAGGTCGCCCAACGCATTGCCACGCTCCTGTGGATAATTCTTGAGAACACACAAAACAGTGTGGGAGGGGACTTGCCCCCGATGGCGGCGGGTCCTTGAGCACGTTAAGTGCCTGACACACTGCTATCGGAGGCAAACCTCCTCCCACCTTCGACCTGCGGTGTTGCTTAGAGCTTGATCCAGGTCGACTTCAGTTCGGTGTATTTGTCGAACGCATGCAGCGACTTGTCGCGACCGTTACCCGATTGCTTGAAGCCACCAAACGGCGCAGTCATGTCGCCGCCGTCGTATTGATTGACCCACACGCTGCCGGCGCGCAGGGCCTTGGCGGTCAGGTGCGCTTTGGAGATGTCAGCGGTCCACACGGCGGCAGCCAGGCCATACACCGTGTCGTTGGCAATCTTGATCGCCTCTTCGGCGCTGTCGAAGGTGATCACCGAAAGTACCGGGCCGAAGATCTCTTCCTGGGCGATCTTCATGGCGTTGGTCACGCCGTCGAAAATCGTTGGCTCGACGTAGGTACCGCCGGTTTCTTCCAGGATGCGCTTGCCGCCGGCCACCAGTTTGGCGCCATCGGCGTGACCTGCTTCGATGTACGACAGCACGGTGTTCATCTGCTGGGTGTCCACCAACGCGCCGACGGTGGTTGCAGGGTCCAGCGGGTTGCCGGGCTTCCAGGCCTTGAGCGCCTCGATGACCAGCGGCAGGAATGTATCTTTGATGGAGCGCTCCACCAGCAGGCGCGAGCCGGCGGTACAGACTTCACCCTGGTTGAAGGCAATGGCGCTGGCTGCAGATTTCGCGGCGGCTTGCAGGTCCGGGGCGTCGGCGAACACGATGTTCGGGCTTTTGCCGCCGGCTTCCAGCCATACGCGCTTCATGTTCGACTCGCCGGAGCGGATCAACAGCTGCTTGGCGATCTTGGTCGAGCCGGTGAATACCAGCGTGTCGACGTCCATGTGCAGCGCCAGCGCATTGCCGACGGTGTGGCCGTAGCCCGGCAGCACGTTGAACACGCCTTTCGGAATACCGGCTTCAACCGCCAGGGCCGCGATACGGATGGCGGTCAGCGGGGATTTTTCGGACGGCTTGAGGATCACCGAGTTACCGGTGGACAACGCCGGGCCGAGTTTCCAGCAGGCCATCATCAGCGGGAAGTTCCACGGCACGATGGCGCCAACCACACCCACCGGCTCGCGGGTTACCAGGCCCAGTTGATCGTGCGGCGTGGCAGCGACTTCGTCGTAAATCTTGTCGATGGCCTCGCCGCTCCAGCTCAGGGCATTCGCCGCGCCGGGTACGTCGATGTTCAGGGAGTCGCTGATCGGCTTGCCCATGTCCAGGGTTTCCAGCAGCGCCAGCTCTTCGGCATTGGCCTTGAGCAGCGCCGCGAAACGGATCATGGTGGCTTTGCGTTTGGCCGGCGCCAGGCGCGACCAAGCGCCGGAATTGAAGGTGGCGCGGGCATTTTCGACGGCGCGCTGGGCGTCGGCGGCGTCACAGCTGGCAACAGTGGCCAGCAGACGGCCATCGACCGGGCTGATGCATTCGAAGGTGTCACCGGAAACAGCGGCGGTGTATTCGCCATTGATGTAGGCGCGGCCTTCGATCTTCAGATCCTTGGCGCGTTGTTCCCAGTCGGCACGGGTCAGGGTGGTCATGCGAGTGTCCTCCTCTTGTTGAATACAAGGGCCAGGCGATGTCCCCCGGCAGCCTCAAAGAATGCTTGCCCGCCAGCCAACTGTTCGGCTCAAAGGCAGTTGCCACCCTAAACCAGCGGCTGGGGATGTTTCAATATATTTGACATAACGCCGGTAAACGCCCTTGCGATGTTCATTTTAATAAACATAGACTTTGGGCTCTCCAACCCCAGGCCAGACGGGACACGCACATGAGCATCCAGGACATCGTCGACTTCAGCCAAGCCACCACCGCCCCCGACCGCTATCGCCCTGCCGCCGAGAAAATCCTCAAGGGCGATCCCGAGCAGACGGTCTACAACCACTACAACAGCCCATGTGGCCAGATGAGTGCGGGGGTCTGGGAAGGTGAGGTCGGGCAGTGGAAGGTCAGCTACACCGAGCATGAGTACTGCGAGATCGTGCAGGGTGTGTCCGTGCTGCGCGACACAGAGGGCAACGCCAAGACCTTGCGCGCCGGCGACCGCTTCGTGATTCCCGCCGGCTTCAGTGGCACCTGGGAAGTACTGGAACCCTGCCGCAAGATCTATGTGGTGTTTGAACAGAAGGCCTGATCAACCAAATCCCACGCAAAAAAAAGCCCGACTCGTGAGAGACGGGCTTTTTTTCACAAGGAAGAAAATCAATTACTTGATTTTGCCTTCTTTGTAGATCACGTGCTTGCGAACGCGCGGGTCGAACATTTTCTTTTCGAGCTTGTCCGGGGTAGTACGCTTGTTCTTGTCGGTAGTGTAGAAGTGACCAGTACCGGCGCTAGAGATCATTCGAATCAATTCACGCATGATAGAGCTCCTTAGATCTTGCCAGCGGCACGGATTTCGGCCAGCACGACAGTGATGCCACGCTTGTCGATGATACGCATGCCTTTAGCAGATACACGCAGGCGAACAAAACGTTTCTCTTCTTCAACCCAGAAGCGGTGATGCTGCAGGTTCGGCAGGAAACGACGACGGGTTTTGTTATTTGCGTGGGAAATGTTATTCCCAGTCACCGGACCCTTACCGGTAACTTGACAGACTCTCGACATGCCTCAGCCCTCTAAAACCACATGCCCAACCCGGCATGGGTTGGCCGCTTAATCTCTCAGTCATTTGGCGCCAGGCGCCGCGTTTCTTTAAGGGTCTTACCGGCTACACCTACAGTGAAGGAACCGGGCCCCTAGAAAAGAGCGCTGCTTTATACCAGAAAGACCCTGACGCAACAACAGCGAGTGTGTTTTTACCGGAGTAAATCTCGGCCGTTGACGCCAGAACCGTTGCCAGGAGGGGCCGCTACAACAGCCGACCGCTCGTCGCACAGAATGATTTTCAGCGCCCGCGTGCACCGTGAAGTGCGCGACGAAACTATCTGAGGCGCCATCAAAACAGCATTTGAGCCAAAAGCACAGGCAAAAATGGGCTAGTCATTTATCAATCAGAGCACTACGGTAGGACTTTTCCAGACTGCACTCGCAGATGGGCCTTCGATCTGCAAAGGAAACCGAATATGCGCCTCGCTGCCCTACCGCTGTTGCTTGCCCCTCTTTTTATCGCTCCGCTGGCCTATGCCGCCACCAACCTGAGCGTGTGCACCGAGGCCAGCCCCGAAGGGTTTGATGTGGTGCAGTACAACTCGCTGACCACCACCAACGCCTCCGCGGACGTATTGATGAACCGCTTGGTGGACTTCGATGCCCCCAGCGGCAAGCTGGTGCCAAGCCTGGCCGACAGCTGGGACGTGTCGCCGGACGGCCTGACCTACACCTTCAAGCTGCACCCGAATGTGAAGTTCCACCGTACCGAGTACTTCACCCCCAGCCGCAGCCTGACCGCCGAAGACGTGCGCTTCAGCTTCGAGCGCATGCTCGACCCGGCCAACCCGTGGCACAAGATCGCCCAGAGCGGTTTCCCTCACGCCCAGTCGCTGCAACTACCGACACTGGTCAAGAAGATCGATGCGCTCGACCCACTGACCGTGCGCTTCACCCTGGACCATGCCGACTCCACCTTTCTCGCCGCCCTGAGCATGGGCTTCGCCTCGATTTACCCGGCCGAGTACGCCGACAAACTGCTCAAGGCCGGTACGCCCGAGAAGCTCAACAGCCAACCGATTGGCACCGGGCCGTTCATTTTCAGTCGCTTCCAGAAAGACGCCGTGGTTCGCTACAAAGCCAACCCGGACTACTTTGGCGGCAAACCGGCTGTGGATAACTTGATCTTCGCGATCACACCGGACGCCAACGTGCGCTTGCAGAAGCTGCACCGCGATGAATGCCAGATCGCCCTGTCGCCCAAGCCGCTGGATGTGGGCGAGGCCGAGAAAGACCCGGCCCTCAAAGTAGAAAAAACCGCCGCATTCATGACCGCATTCGTGGCGATCAACAGCCAGCACCCTCCCCTGGACAAGCCCGAAGTGCGTCAGGCGATCAACCTGGCCTTCGACAAGGCCAGCTACCTCAAAGCGGTATTTGAAGGCACCGCCGAAGCCGCCAACGGCCCTTATCCGCCCAATACATGGAGCTACGCCAAGGACTTGCCGGGTTATCCACAGGACCTCGACAAGGCCAGGGCCCTGCTCAATCGCGCCGGGCTCAAGGATGGCTTCAAGACCACCATTTGGACACGCCCCACCGGCAGCCTGCTGAACCCCAACCCGAACCTCGGCGCGCAACTGCTGCAAGCCGACCTGGCCAAAGTCGGCATCCAGGCCGAGATCCGCGTGATCGAATGGGGCGAGCTGATTCGCCGCGCCAAAGCCGGCGAGCATGACCTGCTGTTCATGGGCTGGGCCGGTGACAACGGTGATCCGGATAACTTCCTGACCCCGCAGTTTTCCTGCGCAGCGGTGAAATCCGGGACCAACTTCGCGCGTTACTGCGACCCTGCGCTGGACAAGCTGATCAGTGCCGGCAAGACCACCAGCGAGCAAGGGGTGCGCAGCAAGCTGTATCAACAGGCCCAGGCGCAGATCCAGCAGCAGGCGTTGTGGCTGCCGCTGGCGCATCCGACCGCTTTTGCCCTGGCCCGCAAGAATGTCGAGGGATACCAGGTGAGCCCATTCGGGCGCCAGGACTTCTCGAAGGTCAGCGTCAAGCCCTGAACCATGGCCCCCACCGCAAAGGGTGGGGGCTACATCCATCCGTACTCCGCCATCGACAATGGATCACCATCCCCCACGATGATGTGATCCAGCACCCGCACGTCCACCATCTCCAGCGCTTTCTGCAGGACTTTGGTCAATTTTCGATCAGCAGCACTCGGCTCCACGCTTCCCGAAGGATGGTTGTGACACAAGATCAACGCCGCCGCGTTGTAGGCCAGTGCGCGTTTGACCACCTGCCGGGGATACACCACCGCGGCGTCGATGGTGCCCTCGGATAATGCCTCGAAGCCCAATACCCGATGTTTTGAATCGAGAAACAGGCAGCCAAAGATCTCGTGGGGCTCATGGCGCAACAGCGCCTTGAGGTAACCCCGCACGACCTCCGGGCTTTCCAGCACTGACTCACTGCGCAAGTGTTCGGCCATATGCCGCCGGGACATTTCCAGTACCGCCTGCAGTTGGGCAAACTTCGCCGGCCCCAAGCCCAGTTGCTGGTTGAACAGCGCCTGGTTGGCCTCCAGCAGCGGGCGTAAGCCACCAAATTGGGCGAGCAGATGGCGCGCCAAGTCCACCGCGCTCCGACCGGCTACACCTGTGCGCAGAAAGATTGCCAACAACTCGGCATCTGACAAACTTGCCGCGCCCCATGCCAAAAGCTTCTCCCGCGGACGCTCTGCCGCCGGCCAGTCACGAATACTCATCCCACCTCCCTGTGCATGTGCGCCGCTGCTGCCTGACAGACGCTGTGTTATCGTAGGCCCTCTTTTTTGCGTGCGATTTCACCTGGGGAGGGGAGATCGCAGGCGTCACTGAACTGGCTTCACTGAACTGGAAAGGCAAACCAATGCAGCGTCTGTATCGGAAACGCATCGTTCTCGGCGTCGGCGGCGGCATTGCCGCCTACAAGAGCGCAGAGTTGGTTCGCAGGCTCCTGGACCAAGGCGCCGAAGTGCGCGTGGTCATGACTCGTGGCGGCAGTGAGTTCATCACCCCCCTGACCATGCAGGCCTTGTCCGGCCACCCGGTTCACCTGGACCTGCTGGACCCGGCGGCGGAAGCCGCCATGGGCCACATCGAACTGGCCAAATGGGCCGACCTGGTGCTGATCGCCCCAGCCACCGCGGACCTGATCGCCCGCCTCGCCCAAGGCATTGCCGACGACCTGCTGACCACGCTGGTACTGGCCACCGACGCCACCGTGGCCATCGCCCCGGCCATGAACCAGGCCATGTGGCGCGATCCGGCCACCCAGGCCAACACTCAACTCCTGCAAAGTCGTGGCCTCAAGGTGTTCGGCCCGGCGTCCGGCAGCCAGGCCTGCGGCGACGTGGGCATGGGCCGCATGCTCGAAGCCACCGATCTGGCCCAGTGCGCCGCCGAGTGCTTCCAGCACCTGGCCCTGACCGGCAAGCACGTGCTGATCACCGCTGGCCCGACCCAGGAAAACATCGACCCGGTGCGCTACATCACCAACCATAGCTCAGGAAAAATGGGCTTTGCGCTGGCAGAAGCGGCGGTCGAGGCAGGCGCACGTGTCACCTTGATCACCGGACCGGTGCATTTGCCGACCCCTGATCGCGTCACGCGAATCGACGTAGTCAGCGCCCGGGACATGCTCGCGGCCTGCGAAGCAGCCATTCCCTGCGACCTGTTTATCGCCTCGGCAGCGGTTGCGGACTACCGCCCGGAAGTCGTCGCCCCGCAAAAGCTCAAGAAAGACCCTACAAGCGGCGACGGCCTGCTCCTGCAAATGGTGCGCAACCCGGACATCCTGGCCACCATCGCCACCCGTCCAGACCGCCCGTTCAGCGTCGGCTTCGCGGCCGAGACCGAGCACTTGCTGGACTACGCCGCACGCAAATTGAAAGACAAAAACCTCGACCTGATCGTTGCCAATGATGTCGCCAACCCGAGCATCGGCTTCAACAGCGAGGAAAACGCCTGCAGCGTGATTGACCGCGACCTGCACGCCACCCTTTTCACCCAGACCAGCAAGGGCAAGATTGCCCGCCAGTTGATCTCTTTTATCGCCCAACGGCTGAACCAGGTTTAATTTCCATGCACGCTTTGCAAGCCAAGATCCTCGACCCACGCATCGGCACCGAATTCCCACTGCCGGCCTACGCCACCCCTGGCTCCGCCGGCCTGGACCTGCGCGCCATGCTCAAGCAGGACACCCTGCTTGAGCCGGGTCAGACCGTCCTGATTCCGACCGGCCTGTCGATCTACGTGGGCGACCCTGGCCTGGCGGCGCTGATCTTGCCGCGCTCCGGCCTGGGTCACAAACACGGCATCGTACTGGGCAATCTGGTCGGCCTGATCGACTCGGACTACCAGGGCGAGTTGATGGTGTCGTGCTGGAACCGTGGCCAGACTGCCTTCAACATCGTGGTCGGCGAGCGCATCGCCCAGCTGGTTCTTGTGCCGGTGGTGCAGGCGCACTTCGAACTGGTGCATGAGTTCGACGAAACCCAACGCGGCGCAGGCGGCTTCGGGCATTCCGGCAGTCTCTGACTAAGCTGAACCTGGCCGGGTGCTTCTGCCCGACCAGACGCCACCGCATGGCTTTTCAGGATGAAGAATGCGCGGAATTTATCAGCGAGATTTCCATAGTGAAATCAATGCATTACGCAAAAAAGAGCCAGGCCGCCAAACGCCGATGGCATTTTTGCACCACGAACTCTCTGCCGAAAACACCGTCATACCCTTCAGTTTGAGCCTACCGGTCAGCCACATTAAGGCCAGCCTTGCCCCCTTCAGATGGAGTTTCCCCCCGCGATGAGTACCGCAGCCCGAGTAGCCCCGACATTCCCCGACAGCATTTTTCGCGCCTATGACATCCGTGGCGTGGTGCCCAAGACCCTGACCGCCGAAACGGCCTACTGGATTGGCCGCGCCATCGGCGCCCAGAGCCTCGCCCAGGATGAGCCCAACGTTTCGGTCGGCCGCGACGGTCGCTTGTCCGGCCCGGAACTGGTGGAACAACTGATCCAGGGCCTGGCCGACGCCGGCTGCCACGTCAGCGACGTCGGCCTGGTACCAACGCCGGCGCTGTACTACGCCGCCAATGTCCTGGCCGGCAAGTCCGGGGTGATGCTCACCGGCAGCCATAACCCGTCGGACTACAACGGCTTCAAGATCGTCATTGCTGGCGACACCCTGGCCAACGAACAGATCCAAGCCCTGCATACCCGCCTGAAGACCAACGACCTGACCAGCGGCAAAGGCAGCATCACCAAGGTCGACATCCTGCAGCGCTACTCCGATGAAATCACCCGCGACGTCAAGCTCGCCCGCCGCCTCAAAGTGGTGGTGGACTGCGGCAACGGCGCGGCCGGCGTGATCGCGCCGCAACTGCTCGAAGCGCTGAACTGCGAAGTGATTCCGTTGTTTTGCGAGGTCAACGGCAACTTCCCGAACCATCACCCGGATCCGGGCAAACCTGAGAACCTGGTGGACCTGATCGCCAAGGTCAAGGAAACCGGCGCCGACGTCGGCCTGGCCTTCGACGGTGACGGCGACCGCGTCGGTGTGGTGACCGAGACCGGTGAAATCGTGTTCCCGGATCGCCTGTTGATGCTGTTTGCCCGTGACGTGGTGGCGCGCAATGCCAACGCCGAGATCATCTTCGACGTGAAGTGCACCCGCCGCCTCACCCCGCTGATCAAGGAATATGGCGGTCGCCCGCTAATGTGGAAGACCGGCCACTCGTTGATCAAAAAGAAAATGAAGGAAACCGGCGCGCTATTGGCCGGCGAAATGAGCGGCCACGTGTTCTTCAAAGAGCGCTGGTTCGGCTTTGACGACGGTATTTACAGCGCTGCGCGCCTGCTGGAGATCCTCAGCAAGGAAAAATCCACCGCCGAAGAGCTATTCCAGACCTTCCCGAATGATATTTCTACGCCAGAGATCAATATCCATGTGACCGAGGAGAGCAAATTCAGCATCATTGACGCACTGCACGATGCGCAATGGGGCGAAGGCGCCAACCTGACCACCATTGATGGTGTGCGAGTCGATTACGCCAAAGGCTGGGGCCTGGTTCGCGCGTCCAACACCACACCGGTGCTGGTCCTGCGTTTCGAGGCGGATACCGAGGCTGAGTTGCAGCGCATCAAGGACGTGTTCCACGCCCAGTTGAAACGTGTTGCCCCTGATCTCCAATTACCGTTCTGATTTTTTTCCGGAGCCCTGAATGACCCTCGAACGCGAAGCCGCTGCCAACACCGCCAAGGTCCTGTCCGAAGCGTTGCCTTACATTCGACGCTACGTCGGCAAGACGCTGGTGATCAAGTACGGCGGCAATGCCATGGAAAGCGACGAGCTGAAAACCGGCTTTGCCCGCGACATCGTGTTGATGAAAGCCGTCGGGATCAACCCCGTGGTAGTACACGGTGGCGGCCCGCAGATCGGCGACCTGCTCAAGCGTTTGTCGATCGAGAGTCACTTCATCGATGGCATGCGCGTCACTGACGCGCAGACCATGGACGTGGTGGAGATGGTCCTCGGCGGCCAGGTGAACAAAGACATCGTCAACCTGATCAACCGCCACGGCGGCAGCGCCATCGGCCTGACCGGCAAGGACGCTGAGTTGATCCGCGCGAAAAAACTGACCGTCACCCGTCAGACGCCGGAAATGACCCAGCCGGAAATCATCGACATCGGCCAAGTGGGCGAAGTGATCGGCATCAACACCGACCTGCTGAACCTGCTGGTCAAAGGCGACTTCATCCCGGTGATCGCGCCCATCGGCGTGGGCGCCAATGGCGAGTCCTACAACATCAACGCCGACCTGGTAGCGGGCAAGGTTGCCGAAGCGCTGAAAGCTGAAAAGCTGATGCTGCTGACCAACATCGCCGGCTTGATGGACAAGGAAGGCAAGGTGCTGACCGGCTTGACCACCCAACAGGTGGACGAGTTGATCGCCGACGGCACCATCTACGGCGGCATGCTGCCGAAGATCCGTTGCGCGCTGGAAGCGGTGCAAGGCGGCGTCGGTAGCTCGCTGATCCTGGATGGCCGCGTGCCGAACGCGATCCTGCTGGAAATCTTCACCGACACCGGTGTGGGCACGCTGATCAGCAACCGCAAGCGTCCTTAAAAACGCAGAAAACAAATGTGGGAGGGGGCTTGCCCCCTCCCACATTACTTGCTGTATCAGACGCCGAATTGCTCGCGGTACGCACGCACCGCCGGCAGATGCTGCTTGAGCTGCGGATCATCTTCCAGGAACTGCAACACCTGGTTCAACGACACGATACTCACGACCGGAATGCCGAAATCGCGCTCCACTTCCTGGATCGCCGACAATTCACCGTTGCCGCGCTCCTGGCGGTTCAGTGCGATCAACACGCCAGCGGCCTTGGCGCCGTCCTGGGAAGCGATGATCTGCATCACTTCACGGATTGCGGTACCCGCGGTGATGACATCGTCGATGATGAGCACGTCGCCGGTCAGCGGCGCGCCCACCAGGCTGCCGCCTTCGCCGTGAGCCTTGGCTTCCTTGCGGTTGAAGCACCAAGGCAGATCCCGCCCGTGATGCTCAGCCAAAGCCACTGCCGTTGTGGCCGCCAGGGGGATACCCTTGTAGGCCGGGCCAAACAGCACGTCGAAGGAAATACCGCTTTCAACGATGGCTGCCGCGTAGAAACGACCCAGCTGAGCCAGGGCCGAACCCGAGTTGAACAGGCCAGCATTGAAGAAGTACGGGCTGGTGCGCCCGGACTTGAGAGTGAACTCACCGAAGCGCAAAACGCCGCGATCGATGGCAAAACGAATGAAATCGCGTTGATACGCCTGCATGAAAAAAGCCTCAGATACCACGGATTTAGCTAATTAGGTAGACGGCGTGTATCATACACGCACGCGATTTTTGGGGCCATTTATGCGGATCATCAGTGTGAACGTTAATGGTATTCAGGCTGCAGTCGAGCGTGGTTTGCTCAGTTGGCTGCAAGCTCAGAATGCCGACGTCATCTGCCTGCAGGACACCCGCGCCTCCGCCTTTGAACTGGACGACCCAGCCTTCCAACTGGATGGCTACTTCCTTTATGCCTGCGATGCCGAAGTGCCCACCCAAGGTGGCGTGGCTTTGTACTCGCGGTTGCAACCCAAGGCGGTCATCAGCGGCCTCGGCTTCGAGACAGCCGACCGCTACGGGCGCTACCTGCAAGCCGATTTCGACAAGGTCAGCATCGCGACCTTGCTGCTTCCTTCGGGGCAGAACGGCGATGAAGACTTGAACCAGAAGTTCAAGCTAATGGACGATTTCGCCCGTTATCTGGATAAGCAGCGGCGTAAACGTCGCGAGTACATTTACTGTGGCTCGCTGTACGTGGCGCAACAGAAGCTGGATATCAAGAACTGGCGCGACAGCCAGCAATCCCCAGGCTTCCTGGCGCCGGAACGGGCCTGGATGGACGAGATTGTCGGCAATATGGGCTATGTGGATGCCCTGCGCGAAGTCAGCCGTGAAGGCGACCAGTATAGCTGGTGGCCGGATAACGAACAGGCCGAGATGCTTAATCTGGGCTGGCGTTTCGACTACCAGTTGCTGACCCCAGGTCTGCGCCGGTTTGTTCGCAGCGCACGCTTGCCACGCCAGCCGCGCTTCTCGCAACATGCGCCGCTGATCGTGGACTACGACTGGACACTGACCATCTAAGGTCTTTCTCCAGGCACAAAAAAACCGACATCGCTGTCGGTTTTTTTGTGGGCGATCATTATTTGACCAGACGCCAGGTCCAGGGGTATCGGTAAGCCGTGCCGTTATTGGCTTTAACGCCACCAATGATGGTCAGCACCAGCGCTGCAACCACCAGCACCAACATCAGCACAAAGCCGATCACCACAAAACCCAGCACCATGCAGACCAGCCAGGCGATGGCCACGGTAATCTGGAAATTCAGGGCTTCCTTGCCCTGATCATCGATAAGCGGGTCCATATCCTTCTTGATCTGCCACACGATCAGCGGCCCCAACAGGCTGCCAAAGGGGAATACCAACCCCAGAAACGCCGCGAAGTGACACAACATCGCCCACTGGCGAACTTCCTTGGTCGGTGCCGGGACCGGCATTTGACTGTCACTCATGGCGCTTCTCCTTGAAGGCGGCTTAGTCAGCCAGTGCGGCGTTCTGCAGTTCGAAGATTTCGGTCATGCCTTTCTGGGCCAGGGCCAGCATTGCATTCAGTTCGGCCGGCTGGAATGGCGCGCCTTCGGCGGTGCCCTGCACTTCGATGAAACCACCGGTGCTGGTCATCACGACGTTCAGGTCAGTCTCGGCAGCCGAGTCTTCCAGGTAGTCCAGGTCCAGCACAGGCTCGCCCTGGTACATGCCAACCGATACGGCAGCGATCATCTGCTTGAGCGGGTCGCCGCCTTTCAGGCCGCCACGTTTCTTGATCACTTTCAGTGCGTCGACCAGGGCCACCATCGCGCCGGTGATGGACGCGGTACGGGTGCCGCCATCGGCCTGGATCACGTCGCAGTCTACGTACAGGGTCACGTCGCCCAGCTTGGACATGTCCAGGGCTGCACGCAGGGAACGACCGATCAGGCGCTGGATTTCCAGGGTGCGGCCGCCCTGCTTGCCACGGCTGGCTTCACGCTGGTTACGCTCGCCAGTGGCGCGCGGCAGCATGCCGTACTCGGCGGTCAACCAACCCTGGCCCTGGCCCTTGAGGAAGCGCGGCACGCCATTTTCGACGCTGACGGTGCAAATCACCTTGGTATCGCCAAACTCGACCAGTACAGATCCCTCGGCGTGTTTGGTGTAGTTGCGGGTGATGCGGATCGAGCGGAGCTGATCGGCAGCGCGACCACTTGGACGTTTCATAGGGGATACCTGTACTGAGGACGAAAAACTGCCGGGCATTATAGAGCCGCGAACCGATTCGGGGCACTGCTAAAAAATCCGGTTACGAATGGACAGCCTATCGCCCATTGTTTGGGCGCGCTCGCCCCACTGCGCTACAATCCTGCGCCTTCTTAACCATCAGCCCGTGTTTTCGGGGCTGCATCGCGAGGTACCTCCATGGTGCACAGCATGACCGCCTTCGCCCGCGTCGAAAAAGCCGGCGCCCAAGGCACCTTGAGCTGGGAGCTGCGCTCGGTCAACAGCCGCTACCTGGAGCCGCACCTGCGCCTGCCGGAATCATTCCGCGACCTCGAAGGCGCCGTGCGTGAAGCCCTGCGCCAGGGCATCTCCCGCGGCAAGCTGGAATGCACCCTGCGCTTTACCGAAGAGACCACCGGCAAACCACTGCAAGTGGATCGCGAGCGCGCTGCGCAACTGGTCGCCGCCGCCGAGACCATCGCCGGGCTGATCAAGCAACCCGCCGCATTGAACCCCCTGGAAGTGCTGGCCTGGCCAGGCGTGCTGGTGGCCGATGCCACCGACCCGCAAGCCCTCAACGCCGAAGCCCTCGCCCTGTTCACCCAGGGCTTGAAGGAACTCAAGGCCGGCCGCGAACGCGAAGGCAGCGAACTGGCCCGCCTCATCAACGAGCGCCTGACCTCGATAGAAGCCGACGTGATCACCTTGCGCGAGCTGGTGCCGCAGATGCTCGCCACCCAGCGCCAGAAGGTCCTCGACCGCTTCACCGACATGAAGGCAGACCTCGACCCGACGCGCTTGGAGCAGGAAATGGTCCTGCTGGCCCAGAAGAGCGACGTCGCCGAAGAGCTGGATCGCCTGAGCACCCACATCCTCGAAGTGCGCCGCGTACTCAAATCCGGCGGCGCCGCCGGTCGGCGCCTGGACTTCCTGATGCAGGAACTCAACCGCGAAGCCAATACACTCGGCTCCAAAGCTTTCGACCCGCGCAGCACTACGGCTGCGGTCAACCTCAAAGTGTTGATCGAGCAGATGCGCGAACAAGTACAGAATATTGAGTAAGGCAACCTTCATGACCCACAGCACCGGCACCCTTTACATCATTTCCGCCCCTTCGGGCGCGGGCAAGAGCAGCCTGGTCAAGGCCCTGACCGACGCTGACGAACAGATCCGCATCTCGGTCTCCCACACCACCCGCGCCATGCGCCCGGGCGAGGTGAACGGCGTGCACTATCACTTCGTCGAGCGCACCGAGTTCGTCAAGATGATCGAACACGGCGACTTCCTGGAGCGCGCCGAGGTATTCGGCAACCTCTACGGCACCTCGCAAAGCCACCTGCAGCAGACCCTGGACGAAGGCCACGACCTGATCCTGGAAATCGACTGGCAGGGCGCCGAGCAAGTACGCAAGCTGATGCCCCAGGCGCGCTCGATCTTCATCCTGCCGCCTTCGCTTGAAGCCTTGCACCAGCGCCTGACCAACCGCGGGCAGGACAGCGACGAGATCATCGAAGGGCGCATGCGTGAAGCCGTCAGCGAAATGAGCCACTACGTCGACTACGATTACCTGATCATCAACGACGATTTTTCCCACGCACTGGATGATCTGAAGGCAATTTTCCGCACTAATCAGCTCCAGCAAAAGCGTCAACAGCAGCGTTTCGGTAAGTTACTGGCCGAATTACTCGGCTGATTAGCGCTTCCCAAAACCGCTGCAAGGGCTTTACATTGGCACTTGCAGCGGTTTTGCGAGGGCTTGCGAAAAATCAGCGCTTCCCTAAACGCTGGTGATTTTTTAAACTGTTTAGTCCGCTCGCCCAACCGGGCAGCGCGCATCTTGCATCCGCTCCGAGGAATATCATGGCCCGCGTAACCGTTGAAGACTGCCTAGACCACGTGGCAAACCGCTTTGAGCTGGTCATGCTCTCTACCAAGCGTGCCCGTCAACTGGCCACTGGCGGCAAAGAGCCTCTGGTCCAGTGGGAAAACGACAAGCCTACCGTTGTAGCCCTGCGTGAAATCGCTGAAGGCCTGATGAGCTACGAGTTCATCGCCAACGCTGAAATCGTTGAAGACGAACCGCTGTTTGCAGCGTTCGAGGACGAGTCCAACGAGGCCGTCTAAGCCTATGCCTGGTCGACGTAGCACGGCGCGGGGTCAAAGCCTTCGGCAGGAGTTCACATCTTGCCGAGCATAGACGCCCTCGCCGATCGCTTATCGACCTACCTCGGCCCCGACCAGGTCAACCTGGTCCGCCGAGCGTATTTCTACGCCGAACAAGCCCACGACGGCCAACGCCGCCGTAGCGGTGAGGCGTATGTCACCCATCCTCTTGCGGTGGCAAATATTCTCGCTGACATGCACATGGACCATCAGAGCCTGATGGCCGCGATGCTGCATGACGTGATCGAAGACACCGGCATCGCCAAGGAAGCGCTCAGCGCGCAATTTGGCGAAACCGTGGCCGAACTGGTCGATGGGGTCAGCAAACTGACCCAGATGAACTTCGAGACCAAGGCCGAAGCCCAGGCGGAAAACTTCCAGAAGATGGCCATGGCCATGGCCCGGGATATCCGGGTGATCCTGGTCAAGCTGGCCGACCGGCTGCACAACATGCGCACGCTGGAAGTGCTGTCCGGCGAAAAACGCCGGCGCATCGCCAAGGAAACCCTGGAAATCTACGCGCCCATCGCCAACCGGCTGGGCATGCACGCCATTCGTATCGAGTTCGAAGACCTCGGCTTCAAGGCCATGCACCCGATGCGTTCGGCGCGCATCTACCAGGCGGTCAAGCGCGCCCGTGGCAATCGCAAGGAAATCGTCAACAAGATCGAAGAGTCGCTAAGCCACTGCCTGGCGATCGACGAGATTGAGGGCGAGGTCAGCGGCCGGCAGAAGCACATCTACGGCATCTACAAGAAGATGCGCGGCAAGCGTCGGGCCTTCAACGAAATCATGGATGTGTACGCATTCCGGATCATCGTCGACAAGGTCGATACCTGCTACCGCGTGTTGGGCGCTGTACATAATTTGTACAAACCCCTGCCGGGCCGCTTCAAGGACTACATCGCGATTCCCAAGGCCAACGGCTATCAGTCACTGCATACCACGCTGTTCGGTATGCACGGCGTGCCGATCGAGATCCAGATCCGCACCCGCGAAATGGAAGAGATGGCCAACAACGGCATCGCCGCCCACTGGCTGTACAAATCCAGCGGCGACGAGCAGCCAAAAGGCACCCATGCCCGCGCTCGCCAGTGGGTCAAAGGCGTGCTGGAAATGCAGCAACGTGCCGGCAACTCGCTGGAATTTATCGAAAGCGTGAAGATCGACCTGTTCCCGGACGAGGTCTATGTGTTCACGCCCAAAGGCCGGATCATGGAGCTGCCCAAAGGCTCCACGGCGGTCGACTTCGCTTACGCGGTGCATACCGACGTGGGCAACAGCTGCATCGCCTGTCGGATCAATCGTCGTCTCGCCCCGCTGTCTGAGCCGCTGCAAAGCGGCTCCACCGTGGAGATCGTCAGCGCACCGGGCGCACGCCCGAACCCGGCATGGCTCAACTTCGTGGTTACCGGCAAGGCGCGCACGCACATTCGTCACGCCCTCAAACTGCAGCGTCGCTCCGAGTCCATCAGCCTAGGCGAACGCCTGCTGAACAAGGTACTCAACGGCTTCGACAGCGCCCTGGACAAAATCCCGCAGGAGCGCGTGCAAGCGATGCTCCACGAGTATCGCCAGGAAACCGTCGAGGACCTGCTGGAAGACATCGGCCTGGGCAACCGCATGGCCTATGTGGTCGCTCGCCGCCTGCTGGGCGAAGGCGAGCAGCTGCCAAGCCCCGAAGGCCCGCTGGCGATTCGCGGCACCGAGGGCCTGGTGCTCAGCTATGCCAAGTGCTGCACGCCAATCCCGGGCGACCCGATTGTCGGCCACCTGTCCGCAGGCAAAGGTATGGTCGTGCACCTGGACAACTGCCGCAACATCACCGAAATCCGTCACAACCCGGAAAAATGCATCCAGCTCTCATGGGCCAAGGATGTCACCGGCGAATTCAACGTCGAGCTGCGCGTGGAGCTGGAACACCAGCGCGGCCTGATCGCCCTGCTGGCCAGCAGCGTCAACGCGGCCGACGGCAATATCGAAAAAATCAGCATGGACGAACGCGATGGTCGCATCAGCGTGGTCCAACTGGTGGTCAGCGTTCACGACCGCGTGCACCTGGCCCGCGTGATCAAGAAGCTGCGCGCCTTGACCGGTGTGATCCGCATCACCCGCATGCGTGCATAACCCACCCTCTTACAAGGAGTCATTCATGACCAAGACTGTTATCACCAGCGACAAGGCCCCGGCGGCCATCGGCACTTATTCCCAGGCGATCAAGGCGGGCAACACTGTCTACATGTCCGGCCAGATCCCGCTGGACCCGAAGACCATGGAACTGGTGGAGGGCTTCGAAGCACAGACCGTGCAGGTCTTCGAAAACCTCAAGTCTGTAGCCGAAGCGGCGGGCGGTTCGTTCAAGGACATCGTCAAGCTGAACATCTTCCTCACCGACCTGAGCCACTTCGCCAAGGTCAACGAGATCATGGGCAAATACTTCGAACAGCCTTACCCAGCCCGCGCCGCCATCGGCGTTGCTGCCCTGCCAAAGGGCGCACAGGTTGAGATGGACGCGATCCTGGTCATCGAGTAAAACACCCGGCGCAGCCTTCACAGGCCGCGCCGACTTCGTTTTAGAAGGATTTCATGATGCGCAAAGCGCTTGTAGCCACTTCGTTGCTCGCCCTGATGCTCGGCGGCTGCGCCAGCAACCCGGCCGACCTGGATGTGAGCGGCACCTGGATCAACCAGGTCGCCATCGATGCGGCAGCCAAGGGCGGCCCTTTGCGTGAAGCACTGCAGAGTTTTGGCCCGAACCTCGAATGGGAGGTCAATTCCAAGGCTGCGCAGGCGCGCTACTACAACGGTTTTGAAGTTGCCGAAGGCAAGCTGCTCGGCGAACAATCCGGCGCCTGGAGCGTGGATTTCTACGGCAGCTCCGCCACTGAACTCAAGCGCAAAGGCAAGCAGCTGCTGCAAGTGGCCAACGACAACGAGCCCGAACAGCTATTTGCCCGCGCCAAAGACCCCGCCCCTGAAGGTGCGCCACTGGGCGCGAACTTCGAACGCGCACTGTATGCGGCCTATATGGGCGGCGACTGGAAAATCACTGACGGCTTCGGCAACGGCGCCACTGTGCAGTTTCAGGCTGACGGCAAAGTTGCAGGCTTACCGGGTGTCGACCGGTACTCGCTGTGCCTGGCAGGTGATTGCGCTTCAATGAGCGGCGGCTACGACAGTATGTGGCTGCAACTCAACGGCGTGGGCAATCCATGGATTTTTGTCCGCAAAGGCAAACAGCTGGAAATTTTCCAGGCAGTCAACACCGCACAGGCCGACGAAGTACCTTCGTTTACACCTGGGCCACGACAGTGGCTGCTGGAAAAACCGTAAAAAAGGAGCCCTCGCAGACTGTGTGAAAACCTAGCAATCTGCGCAGAGCTCAAAGAAAATGCTCCGTATCGAAAGATACGGAGCATTTTTCGTTATGGCGTACATCCAGGGCGAATCTCGCAGCCAGACCAGCCTGTTCCCGGTCTCGCTGGAAGAACTGATCCCCGAGGATCACCTCGTTCGAGTCATAGACTTCTACGTGGCCAAGCTGGATCTGGTGCAGTTGGGGTTCGATAAGGCGTTGCCCAAAGGCACCGGTCGCCCCTCTTATGATCCTGCCGATCAGCTAAAACTCTATCTCTACGGCTATTTCCAGCGAAAGGTGATCGGATCTATCAGGCCGCCGTCGACGACTGCGCCAACTGCGCGCTGAAAGCGCAATGCACTGGAGCCCAGCGTCGTTATGTCTCACGACATGCCCATGAAGAGGCTTTCGAGCGGATGGAGCAAAGGATGCAGGCGCATCCTGAGATGATGGCCAACCGAAGATCCATCGTTGAGCACCCCTTCGGCAACCTCAAACAGTGGCTATTGGGTAATGGTCGTTTCTTGCTGCGGCAACTTGAGGGGACGAAAGCTGAAATGGCCTTGGCGGTGAATGCCTACAACCTGAAACGAGCGATTAACGTGCTCGGGGCCCGCCAACTGATGGCGCTAATGGGCTAGAAGGCCTTTTTTCGCCTGTCGCCGGCATAAAAACAAACGCCCCGAACGAGTCGGGGCGTTTGTTGGGCCGGCCTTCAGTGCGTTTTCACACAGTCTGCTCGGGCTCCTTTTTCGGTTAGCGCTTTCCTTCAAGGATTGCAGCATAGCCTTCACGAAAGCTTGGATAGGTCGGTTTCCATCCCAATGCCTTGACCCGGGCATTGCTGCACTGCTTGCTGCCCGCACGCCGCACACTGGCGTCTTCGGACCATTCGGTCACACCCAGGTACTCGCGCAACCAGTCCACCACTTCGGCCAGTGGCGCAGGCGCGTCGTCGACACCGATATAGAACTTGTCCAACGACCCACCCTGTTCCACATGACGCAACAAAAACGCCAGCAAGCCCGCCGCATCATCCGCGTGAATGCGGTTGCCATATAAAGGTGGGTCGATTGCTACGCGATAGCCTTGGCGAACCTGGGTCAGCAGCCACTCGCGGCCGGGGCCATAAATGCCGGTCAGGCGCACAATGCTGGCTGGGATGCCGCTATTGAGCGCGACCTGCTCAGCCTCCAGCATCACCTGCCCGGAATACCCCTTCGCTTGAGTCTGCGACGTTTCGTCGACCCGCTCGCCATTCTGCTGTCCGTAAACACTGCTGCTGGATACAAACAGCAGGTGCTTCGGCACTTGGCCGTAATCATCCAGCCACTCCAACACATGTTTCAGTCCTTGTACGTAAGCGGCGCGATAACCGGCTTCGTCGTGATCCGTGGCGGCAGCGCAATACACCAGGTAATCCACCCCGCCGGTGGGCCAGGTGTCAGGACAATCTTTGTTGAACAGGTCGCCGGCAATGCCGATCACGCCGTCGGGCAGACGCGAAATATCGCGGCGCAGGCCATGAACCTCCCATCCCGAGCTCAGCAATTGGCTAGCCAGGCGACTACCCACATCGCCGCATCCGGCAATCACAACAGAAGGTGCGGACATCACAAAACTCCATTCTCAAAGGTCTAGATTAGCCTTCTCGGCTGACCAGCGGCCAGAAAAAGTCCAAATAAAGTTACTGTATTACTTCTGTTAACAAGAATTACTTGCAATAATGACCACCCATTTGTCCTCGGCCGTTTAGGGTCTGGTAGGACGATCACTCATTTTTCCTCTCAGGTCCGGCCAGCATGACACGTAATACAACCCCCGCTTCGCCAACCCCGTCCCGCGCCTGGCGCGCGATTGCAGCGCTGGTGTTCAGCGTATTGCTGGCACCGACCGCCGCATTCGCTGATGCCACCGCCCCAGCCACCCCGGCTGCCGCCGAGCACAACGCTACAGCCCCGGCCGCTCCCGCTGCTGCGCCAGCCGCCACCGACCCGGCCCTGGCTGCAGCCCCTGCTGCCGCCGACGAAACCGGCGTAGTACTGGAAGAAGACAACACGCTGGGCATGGCCCACGACCTTTCCCCATGGGGCATGTACCAGAACGCAGACGTCGTGGTGAAAGCCGTGATGATCGGCCTGGCCATCGCCTCGATCATCACCTGGACCATCTGGATCGCCAAAGGCTTCGAGCTGCTGGGTGCCAAGCGTCGTCTGCGTACTGAAATCGTCCACCTGAAAAAAGCCGCCACCCTCAAGGAAGCGAGCGAAAGCGCGACCAAGAAGGGCACCCTGGCCAACACGCTGGTGCACGACGCGCTGGAAGAAATGCGCCTGTCGGCCAATACCCGCGAAAAAGAAGGCATCAAGGAGCGCGTTGCATTCCGCCTTGAGCGCCTGGTTGCAGCCTGTGGCCGTAACATGAGCAGCGGCACCGGCGTCCTCGCCACCATCGGTTCTACCGCACCGTTCGTCGGCCTGTTCGGTACCGTGTGGGGCATCATGAACAGCTTTATCGGCATCGCCAAAACCCAGACCACCAACCTCGCCGTCGTTGCCCCAGGCATCGCCGAAGCCCTGCTGGCAACCGCCCTGGGCCTGGTTGCGGCAATTCCTGCGGTGGTGATCTACAACGTCTTCGCCCGTTCGATTGCCGGCTACAAAGCCCAGGTATCGGACGCGTCGGCAGAAGTCCTGCTGCTGGTCAGCCGCGACCTCGATCACCTGCCTACCGAGCGCAGCTCGCAACCGCACATGGTGAAAGTGGGGTAATCGGCCATGGGCCTGCATTTGAATCAAGGCGACGATGAACTCGTCGAGAACCACGAAATCAACGTCACGCCGTTTATCGACGTCATGCTGGTACTGCTGATCATCTTCATGGTCGCCGCACCCTTGGCCACCGTGGACATCAAGGTCGATCTGCCCGCGTCCAGCGCAAAGCCTGCGCCGCGGCCTGAGAAGCCGGTGTTCCTCAGCGTCAAGGCAGACCAACGCCTGTTCCTGGGCGAAGAAGAAGTCAAAGCTGAAACCCTGGGCCAGGTGCTCGACGCCAAGACCCAAGGCAAAAAAGACACGACGATCTTCTTCCAGGCCGACAAGGGCGTGGACTACGGCGACCTGATGAGGGTGATGGATGCCCTGCGGGCAGCCGGCTACCTCAAGGTAGGCCTGGTCGGACTTGAGACGGCAGCCAAGAAATGATCACGACGCGCCACAAACTGACGCGTTATGGCACCAGCCTTGCCGTCGTGCTGGGCGTGCATGCCGTCGCGATTGCTATCGCGCTTCATTGGTCGGCGCCGCACACCGTGCAGTTGCCACCGGCCGCCATGGTCATTGACCTGGCGCCGATGCCTGCGCCGCCGCCACCGGCCCCGCCGAAAGTGGTCACGCCACCGCAGCCGCCTGCACCGGTGGAAGAGTTGCCTTTGCCGAAACTGGCAGAGGCACCCAAGCCAACGATCCAGGTGCCCAAGCCGGTCAAGCCCAAGCCCAAACCTCAGCCGCCCAAGCCGGTAGAGAAAAAGATCGAGCCGCCCAAGGAGAAACCTTCCGAGGACCCGCCGAGCGATGCTCCACCGACCCAAGCGCCAGCCGAAAAATCGGCCCAGCCGGTTCCAGGCCCGTCGCCGCAGCAAATTGCAGCCAAGGCATCCTGGGAAGGCACGCTGCTGGCGCATCTGCAGAAGTACAAGAAGTACCCGCCAGGAGCCCAGGCGCGTGGCAAGGAAGGCCTGAACCGCCTGCGCTTCGTGGTCGATGCCGAAGGCAATGTGCTGTCCTACGAGTTGGTGGGCCGCTCCGGCAACGCCGACCTGGACCGTGCAACCCTGGACATGATCCGTCGTGCCCAGCCACTGCCCAAGCCACCGGCCGATATGGTGAAAAGCGGCAGTGTCGAGATCGTTGCACCGTTTGTGTACAACATCGAGAAACGTCGCCGCTGAAAATAACTGTGGCAAGGGGCAACCCTTGCCACAGTCAGCAAAATCCTCTGCATTCCCCGCTCAATCCCCAACAAACTTCTGATAACGTGCGTCTATCGATTGCAGCCGGTATGCTTGGCCCGCAACCTCATGGACGCCCGCTATGACTCTTACAGAATTACGCTACATCGTTACCCTCGCCCAAGAGCAGCACTTCGGCCACGCGGCCGAGCGTTGCCACGTCAGCCAGCCGACGCTGTCGGTGGGCGTGAAAAAGCTTGAAGACGAACTCGGTGTGCTGATTTTCGAGCGCAGCAAAAGCGCCGTGCGCCTTACGCCCGTGGGCGAAGGCATCGTTGCCCAGGCCCAGAAAGTCCTGGAACAAGCGCAAAGCATTCGCGAGCTGGCCCAAGCCGGCAAAAACCAGCTGACCGCACCGCTGAAAGTCGGCGCCATCTACACCGTCGGCCCTTACCTGTTCCCGCACTTGATCCCGCAACTGCACCGCGTCGCGCCGCAGATGCCGCTGTATATCGAAGAGAACTTCACCCACGTGCTGCGCGACAAACTGCGCAACGGCGAGCTGGACGCCATCATCATCGCGCTGCCGTTCAACGAGGCCGACGTGCTGACGCTGCCCCTCTACGACGAGCCGTTCTACGTGCTCATGCCCGCCTCCCACCCGTGGACGCAGAAAGACACCATCGACGCCGGCCTGCTCAACGACAAGAGCCTGTTGCTGCTCGGCGAAGGCCACTGCTTCCGCGACCAGGTGCTGGAAGCCTGCCCGACGCTGACCAAAGGCAACGACGGCGCCAAGCACACCACCGTGGAATCCAGCTCCCTGGAAACCATTCGCCACATGGTTGCGTCCGGCCTGGGCATTTCGATCCTGCCGTTGTCGGCGGTGGACAGCCATCACTACGCCCCTGGCGTGATCGCAGTGCGACCGCTCACACCGCCGGTGCCGTTCCGCACGGTGGCAATCGCCTGGCGTGCGAGCTTCCCACGGCCTAAAGCGATTGAGATCCTCGCCGACTCGATCCGCCTGTGTTCGGTGGCCAAGCCGCCTGCTGCGAGCTAAGCAACGGTATGACAGAGCTGTCGCAGGTGTCGGTGACGGCACTCAAGGGTGTCGGTGAAGCCATGGCCGAGAAACTGGCCAAGGTCGGCCTGGAAAACCTCCAGGACGTATTGTTTCACCTGCCCCTGCGTTATCAGGACCGTACCCGCGTGGTGCCCATCGGCCACTTGCGCCCAGGGCAAGACGCGGTAGTCGAAGGCACCGTCAGCGGCGCCGACGTGGTCATGGGCAAGCGCCGCAGCCTGGTCGTGCGCCTGCAGGACGGCACCGGCGGCCTGAGCCTGCGCTTCTACCATTTCAGCAACGCGCAGAAGGAAGGCCTCAAGCGCGGCACGCGCGTGCGCTGCTATGGCGAAGCCCGGCCCGGCGCCTCAGGTCTGGAAATCTACCACCCGGAATACCGCGCGATTACCGGCGACGAACCGCCGCCGGTGGACACCACCCTCACGCCCATCTACCCGCTCACCGAAGGCCTGACCCAGCAACGCCTGCGCCAGCTGTGCACGCAGACCCTGACGATGCTTGGCCCGCAAAGCCTGCCCGACTGGCTGCCACTGGAGCTGGCTCGCGACTATCAACTGGCACCACTGGACGATGCGATTCGCTACCTGCATCACCCGCCGGCCGATGCCGATGTCGACGAATTGGCCCTGGGTCACCACTGGGCCCAACATCGCCTGGCCTTCGAAGAATTGCTCACTCATCAGCTGTCCCAGCAACGCCTGCGCGAAAGCATGCGTTCCCTGCGCGCCCCGGCGATGCCCAAGGCCACGCGCCTGCCTGCGCAGTACCTGGCCAACCTCGGGTTTGCGCCGACTGGCGCCCAGCAACGTGTCGGCAATGAAATCGCCTACGACCTCAGCCAGAAAGAACCCATGCTCCGGTTGATTCAGGGAGATGTGGGCGCAGGCAAAACCGTGGTCGCCGCCCTCGCCGCCTTGCAGGCGCTGGAAGCCGGTTACCAGGTCGCATTGATGGCACCCACCGAGATCCTCGCCGAGCAGCACTTCATCACCTTCAAGCGCTGGCTCGAACCCCTGGGCCTGGAAGTCGCGTGGCTGGCCGGCAAACTCAAGGGCAAGAACCGCGCAGCGTCACTGGAGCAGATCGCCGGCGGCGCACCGATGGTGGTGGGCACCCACGCGCTGTTCCAGGACGAAGTGAAGTTCAAGAACCTGGCCTTGGTGATCATCGACGAACAACACCGCTTCGGCGTGCAGCAGCGCCTGGCCCTGCGCCAGAAAGGCGTGGGCGGCCGGATGAACCCGCACCAGCTGATCATGACCGCCACGCCGATCCCACGCACCCTGGCCATGAGTGCCTACGCCGACCTCGACACCTCGATCCTCGACGAACTGCCGCCCGGCCGCACCCCGGTCAACACCGTGCTGGTCACCGACACCCGGCGTGTCGAAGTGATCGAGCGGGTACGCGGCGCCTGTGCCGAAGGGCGCCAGGCTTACTGGGTGTGCACGCTGATCGAAGAGTCCGAAGAACTCACCTGCCAGGCTGCCGAGACCACCTACGAAGACCTCACCAGCGCCTTGGGTGAACTCAAGGTGGGCCTGATCCACGGGCGCATGAAGCCCGCCGAAAAAGCCGCCGTGATGGCTGAATTCAAGGCCGGCAACCTGCAACTGTTGGTGGCCACCACGGTGATCGAAGTCGGCGTAGACGTGCCCAACGCCAGCCTGATGATTATTGAAAACCCCGAGCGCCTGGGCCTGGCGCAACTGCACCAACTGCGCGGCCGCGTCGGTCGGGGCAGCGCCGCCAGCCACTGCGTGCTGCTGTATCACCCGCCGCTGTCACAGATCGGCCGCCAGCGCCTGGGCATCATGCGCGAGACCAACGACGGGTTTGTCATTGCCGAAAAAGACCTCGAACTGCGCGGCCCAGGCGAAATGCTCGGCACCCGCCAGACCGGCCTGCTGCAATTCAAAGTCGCCGACCTGATGCGCGACGCCGACTTGCTCCCCGCCGTGCGCGATGCGGCGCAAGCCCTCATGGAACGCTGGCCGGATCACGTCAGCCCGCTGCTCGATCGCTGGCTACGCCATGGGCAGCAATACGGCCAAGTGTGACGCCTGACTCACTTAAGCGACCTACAGGTGTATCAAGCTGGTTATACTTCGGTGACTGTACGAAATTGGATCAGGCCATGTCAGAAGTTGCCCTCGCCACAGCCCCACTGACCGCCCCGCCGGTCATTCGGGCTCTGCTCGCAAAACTCGCCATCCCCTACACGGAAGTCGCAGAACACCCTGGCCTGAATCCTGCGCGCAAGGTGCAGGCCGTGCTGCTGGAAGACGCGGTGGGCGCACTGATGGTGCTGTTCCCCCAGAACCAGTTGCTCGACCTCAACCGCCTCACCGAACTCACCGGTCGCCGCCTCATCGCTGTGTCGCCGGATCGCGTCAAACGCATGCTGGACAAGCATGAGCTGAACCTGCTGCCAGGCCTGCCGGCACTCACCAGTTCGCCGTGCCTGTACGAAGACAGCCTGCTCAATGAGCCAAGCCTGCTGGTGCACTCCGGCGAAGCCGGCCTGCTGCTGGAAATCGCCAGTGACGCTTTCAAGACCATGCTCACCAAGGCGAGCGCCGCGCAGTTCGGCGAGCCGCTGAGCAAAATCCGCCCGAACCTCGACCGCCCCAATGATGACCGCGAGGAAATCACCCAGGCGATGCAGGCGTTCACCGCCCGCCGTATCCAGCAGCGCCTGGAAGCGACCATCGAGATTCCGCCGCTGGCCGATACCGCGCAAAAGATCATCAAGCTGCGCGTCGACCCCAACGCCACCATCGACGACATCACCGGCGTGGTCGAAACCGACCCAGCCCTGGCCGCCCAAGTGGTGAGCTGGGCGGCGTCGCCGTATTACGCGTCGCCAGGCAAGATCCGCTCGGTGGAAGACGCCATCGTACGGGTGCTGGGCTTTGACCTGGTGATCAACCTGGCACTGGGCCTGGCCCTGGGCAAGACCTTGAGCCTGCCCAAGGACAACCCGCACCAGGCCACGCCGTACTGGCACCAGTCAATCTACACCGCCGCCGTGATCGAAGGCCTGACCCGCGCCATGCCCCGCGCCCAGCGCCCCGAAGCCGGCCTGACCTACCTGGCCGGCCTGCTGCACAACTTCGGTTACCTGCTGCTGGCTCACGTGTTCCCGCCGCACTTCTCGCTGATCTGCCGTCACCTGGAGGTCAACCCGCACCTGTGCCATAGCTACGTGGAACAACACCTGCTGGGCATCAGCCGTGAGCAGATCGGCGCCTGGCTGATGCGCTACTGGGACATGCCGGACGAACTGTCCACCGCCCTGCGCTTCCAGCACGACCCGACCTACGACGGGCAGTACGCCGAGTATCCGAACCTGGTGTGTCTGGCGGTGCGTTTGTTGCGCAGCCGGGGGATTGGCTCCGGGCCGGACGAGGCCATTCCGGATGCGCTGCTGGAGCGCCTGGGCCTGAGCCGCGACAAGGCTGAGGAAGTGGTCGGCAAGGTGCTGGATGCCGAGGTGCTGTTGCGCGAGTTGGCCTCACAGTTCAGCCAGGGCTGAATCTGGCGCCTGTCGGATAGCTATCGGGGGCAAGCCCCCTCCCACATTTGGAATGCATTCCCCTGTGGGAGGGGGCTTGCCCCCGATGAATCCAACTCGATTTTACTGAAAAACCTCAACTCTTCTTTTTCTTCGGCTTCAGATACTTGGTCAACCCCTGGAACCAGATCACCAGCGCCGGGTTGCCCTTGATCTGGATCGACTTGTCCTGAATCCCCGTCATGAACGCCAGTTGCTTGTTCTTCGCCTGCATCGTGGCGAAGCCGTACGAGACGTCTGGATGATCGGGTATACACAAATCACGAGATACGACCGATCAGATCAGAGAGTTTTCTGTAGATCTGCCAAGCACTGCCGTGATGTGGGCCTCGGGCGAAGCCCGTTTGATTTACCTAAACTTCAGCAGAACGGCTACTACTATCATCCAGGTAAAACTAGTGGCCATCACCGTCAAATTGATGACTAAATGCCGTTTTAGGTGAGGTGGGAAGTGTTCAAGGTCAGCAGGGTTTACCTCTCCAATAATGATGGACGCCCTCGGCCACACTACCATTCCGGCAATCTTTGATATTTCCAAGAGAGACCAAATCAATCCCCGACGCCCCAGGCTTGGCCCCCAAAGATAAACGTAACGGCTGCTCTTCAAGGCTTCCTTTATATCATCAAGGTGGCAGCGGCTTAGGTACAGACTGTGTGCAATACCGGCAATTGCGAGTAGGCCGGGCACTCCTATAAAAATGATCGCAACCCAGGGACTCCAATTATCGATACTGGTCAAGGTTGCGTGGCCTCGTAGATTTTTCCACCTATATATTCTCCACCCATACCACCGACAGTCGTACCTACCCATGCGCCAGTTCCCACTATGGCAGCGACGCAGACGACGCCTCCAACACCCCCTGTAGCTACGCCGATTGCTAAGCAGATCGAACCACTTGCAGAACTAGCAAAAGCGCCACCTGCAACACCTAGGGCAGTAGAAAGTCCGAACTTTCCCCCTTCAGTGAACTTGATCTTCTCGCAAGCCGCCTCAGAATCACCGCTACACACCTGCTCAATAGCAAGCACCGAAGAAACACCGCCAATGCCAATGGCGAGATAACCCCCCGTCTTCATATATTTGGTAGCACGACTGATCGCCTCCACATGAGCGGAATACCCCGGAATCTGCCCAGGCGCCCCAACTTTGTCCCAGTGATGCACCAAGCTTCGGCTGGAAATCCCGAGCGCCGTTTTCAGCTTGGGATGATCGCCCAGAGTGGTCTGGCCGCGCAGACGAGTGGAGTTCAACAGGTGAGCATCCAACTGCGCGAGCAGGCGCTGGCGTTCGGCGAAGAACTGCGGCGATTTAAGGTGACCATGCTGGCGATAGCTTTCCTGATGCAGGCGTTCGATGGCTTGGAGTGTGTCGCGCAGGTTGGTCAGGTGCTTTTCCATCACTACTGCGCTGACACCTAACCAAGTTGAGGTGTGGCCAATGAAACTGGCAATTTCTGCGCCGTGTCGATACAGAAAGTCAGCTTCATCTGGCGTCAGGGGATCCAGCGATGCGTCCACTTGTTGAGCGGCCTGCATCAGTTGTGCTTCCTGATAACTGCAGGTGGTGTTGTTCGGGTCGCCAAGCACGATCATGGCGCCAGCTTTTACGTAGCCAGTTTTGGGATTGAGGGCTTGAAACTTCCTCATTACGTCGGGATCAGGTGCGGGGAAAAGCAAGTTCTCCAATGCTTCTCGGCTCATGCTCTTGGGCACGACATAGAAGCCGGGTTCCTGGCCCAGCACCCCGTTCAATGCAGATGGGGCGGGAGTGTGCGAAGGGGCATAGGCAGATTGTCGCGGTGCGTCGGGGCGGCCGGTTAGCGTCGAAGACGTCGGTTCAACGGTTCGCCTGGTTGCTGGCGCTTCATAACCTTCGTTGCTGTAGGTCGCCGTGTACACCGAGGGAATGAATTTGGCTTGGCAGGGACAACTACTGAAACTGTCCAACGTGCCAGCCATAAGCCTGCCATGGCTTTCCATATGCGAGATACCGCCGAGGATTTTATAAATCCCTTTATGCTTTCCACACGTAACTTGGTCGCCTTCACAAGCATGTAGGAGGCCATATATATTGACTCTTGGGTCGCCATCCAGAACTGTCCCGCCGCAAGTGGTTTTGTCGCCAAGTCCGATGTAATAACCTTCAGGCATTTGCATTCTCCAATTTATTAAGTTGAAGCCATTTAACCGAGTGGTACGGCGCCCCCATTAAATCGTGCCAAGTATTGCGGTAGCTTTTTCAACGGGCGGCAAAAAATCTTCTGCCTTCTCTACACCTTTACGTCGAATAATCAGCGCAGAGCCTTGGGGTGTATTGATGATTTCGTCGTCATTGCTCAAATAGCTGCCCACCAACGCAACATGGCTATTACCTTTACCCGCACCAGTTACGATTTGTGCCTGGGTGCCGTCTGGATATACAACGTAATCGCCCGTACGCGCTGCGCGTACTTGACGGCGTAAATGGTGACGTGTTCAATGCGCGGAAAAGTTCAGGTGTAAGTTCATTGGTATAAAGCAGAGAATCTGGTGAAGTCATATGGATTATCCTGATCCAGAGGTACATTACGTAGCTTTCCATCTGCCATGTCGAACATAGTCGCTGTCTAAAAAGCAAATGATGAAAAAACAGTGTGTGTAGATTTATTGCCTCGCTACCCTGAAGTTGTAATCGCCAAAAGTACAGTCGGATATTTCCTTAAAAGCCTTAGGAAGAATCTGATGGCATCCCATCAATAGCGTCTACCGGCCGCGTGGAAAGCCAAATATTAGATAGCCTTAAATACAGGCGAAAAACCGGGAGTCGTGCGGGAAACGTGGCAAATGATGCCATGGAGATTCAGGTGCCCGGTGCGATGCACCGGGCAAGGACTACTTACTGCGGGTGCGGACCACCAGGCTGAATAGCCAGGAGCAGATCGTTAAGGATCGCCCTGGCCATTTCGCACAGGTAGTGCGAGGCGAATATGAACTTCTCGGCCCTAGGGTCCATTGCTGCTTCAAGCGAGAGTATTTCGGCGGATTCGAGCAGGTGGGCTGCGTGTTCAACGGCGTCGTACAGCGGAACGCCAGCGTTTACACGAAACAGCTTCAAATGGCTTTTGTTCTCGCCACAGTCTGCGAAGGTGGCGGCGCCAATGGTTTCTGCTGAGGAAAGAATGCTCATTGCTGATCTCCTGAACGCGAAGATTGGCAGGTATCGTGCGCGGTAAAAGATGTTTCATATGGCATAACTAACTCCCTTTGCATGAACAAAAAGAGCTGCCCCAGACGTTTCCAGGCGAAAGGTGGCAGCTGTACGCGGGCTGGAAACCGAGGCAAAAGGAACCCGGCAGACCCGGAGGTCTCCCACGCACAGCCGCCAAAAAGCACAAACATCAGGCAGAAAAAAAGCGCCTGCTGATTGTTTGACGACGCTGTAGCGTCCTTAAGCATCGGGTTTCCAGGCCCGGTCGCTGATGAGCAGCGACGCGAGGGAGGTTAGCGCGAAGGGCTTTGGGCTGCAACTTGTAGAGTGAGTAGGATCTTTCTGGTTGATGCGAAGGCAGTGAACTTGCTTCCCGGTTCAGCCGGGGATAAATCTGTAGTTTGTTAAACCGCATCCGCGAGCAAGCCCGCTCCCACAGGTGACCGAGTTCCAACTTTGGAATGCGGTCGAATGTGGGAGGGAGCTTGCTCCCGATGAATCCAACTCGGTCTAACTGAACGATTACTTCTTCTTCGGCTTCAGATACTTGGTCAACCCCTGGAACCAGATCACCAGCGCCGGGTTGCCCTTGATCTGGATCGACTTGTCCTGAATCCCCGTCATGAACGCCAGTTGCTTGTTCTTCGCCTGCATCGTGGCGAAGCCGTAGGCCGCATCTTTAAACGCAATGACGAACGCCGGCGCAGGATGAACCCCTGAGCGGCTGGTGATGCGCTGGTCTTTGACGATGAAGTGACGGGCAACCTTGCCGTCGAGGGTCTGCAACTGGAACGCCAGGTCTTTATCACCCAACTGTTGCTGGAAGGCAGGATTGGTGCGACTGGCTTTGCCCATCATCAGGCCCAGCACCCACAGCAGAAGACGAAACTTCATAAACGCACAGCCTCATAAATAATAAAGAGCTGGCGCAGTTTAGCCATTCGCCAGAAAAACGCCACTTCGTCATGGAAAAGTGAACAACTCAACACGCAACTTAAGTGCTGACTGACGAGTCATTGTATACGCCACCCACGTTCGGTGTTCACCAGCGGAATAATCAATATTCGAAATCAATATAAAAAACTGTCAATTCTAACAGCAGATAAAAAGCTTGCTGAAAGCCAAGATGATCACTCCTATATCTTACTTTATTGAAACAGGTCCCTCGCCATGAAGCCAACACCTAATACACTCGTCAAAGAGATAGAATTCCATATAAAACTCGGCGATATAAATTACACACTTGCCATCCCCCCAACCATCAGCCAGAAAGATGGAAAACTAATAATTAACGGCTCTCGATTTGTATTCGGCAATGGCCCAGAAGGTGGACTGCATATGTTCGCAGCAAGGATTACCGATGGGCTTACACCTGGCCGTCACAACTTGACTGGCGGATCGGGCAATTCTGTAAATCTGACTTACATAGCGCCAAAGACTAATGTAACGGATACATTCGAGCAAGAGAGCGGCTTTTTTGAACTAAGCACGACTGCAACTATTGAAAACATTGAAGCTAAGTTTGACTGCGTGGCGAAAAACGTAAACCCCCAGATCACGGAAAAAGCGCACCTGAGCCTAGGCAAAATAGCGTTCCATGAGCCGGCCGGTATTAAAACAACAACCGGCGAACTGGTCGGAACGATCACCCCAGGAGGTCATTCATTTGAGCCAACTGTATTTTCCATGCAGTTCGTTACAGCTCCAGGCCATCCGGTTTTTTTAGAGTTTGTCGCGACGGTGGATCACCAGCGTCTGTTTTTCTACCTCCCCGAATCGAAACTGGGCGACGGCACGCTACAAAAACTCCCCATCGACGAAGACCAGAGCGGAAAGTCGGCGGTAGCTGCTTTAGTTTATAACGCTCATGTGTTACATGCAGAGTCAGGCGAGATAGAGTTCAAGTACAACAAAGAGGCCCAAACACTCGAGGGCGATATCGTTTTCGAATCAACGGAAACCAACCCCACCCCAACAAAAATAACGTTCACGAGTAAGCAATTCAAAATAACTGGTTTAACCGGTCAAGCAGTAATATCACGCTAATGTTCCAGCCTGACTGCCGACCGCCACTACTGTCCAATGTGGCGGCCGGCATTCAACGTTTACAGTGAGCCTTCCACTTAAACGTTCGGGCAAGGTACCGGCGCCCAGTCGGCCAGGTTTGGATCGCGGCAGGTGCCTTCGATCTGAGTCTTACCGGCGCTGGCGACCTTCTTGCTTTCATCTTGCTTGGTTTGGGCGGTCTGGAAGGTTTTCTCGGTGGAAACCGCTTCAGTCGGTACGGTTGGCAGCGGTGGCTTCTTCGGCGGCTTGGTACCGGTGCCTTTCTTCTTGTTGGCCGGCGTCACGGCAGGTGCTGCATCGGCCTTGGCCACGGTGACCACGTCGGCACGCTGCACGCCCACTTGTTGCAGGTCTTTCTCGTAGGCCTGGGTGTAGTTGTTCAGGTCTTCGGCAGCTTTGCCGTTGACTGCAACGATCAGGTCATTGGACTCCTTCAGGCCCGAGACGATTTCCGCCAGGCGTTTGCGGCCTTCGGTGTCGTTGACGGTCTTGGCCTTGCGATCAGACACCAATTTGGTGAATGCGCTCTGGTAGCACTGCTGGGACGCCTTGGCGTACGCGGTGCTGCGATCGATGTCGGAGGCGCTTTTGTTGACGTCAGCCGCGTACGAGGCAATGCGCTGGTTGTCATCGGCGATCTGCTTCTGACGCTCGGTGTAATAACCCGCCGCGCCGCCCGCCAGGGCGCCGCCGGCTGCGCCAATGGCGGCATTACGGCCACGTTTTTCCTTGTCGCCGGTCAGGGCGCCGAGGAGGGCACCGCCGGCTGCGCCGATGGCCGCACCGGTGACGACCGACTTGGTCATGTTCGAATCGGTGGCACGCAAGTGCTGCACCGGCTCGTAGCAGTTGGGGTAGTACTCGACCTTGGTGCTGGACGCGACCTTGGAGGCCGGCGATGTGGCGCAACCTGTCAGCACGGTGCTGAAGCCAGCGGCAATCAGCAGTAAGTGACGCTTGGAAACCGCCTTACGGGAAAAAAGCATAAGTTGTGTTCTCTTCTAAGTTTGACTTGCCCAGCCGGCAACTGCCGCCTGAGTCCCTTCCAAGCTCGCCGCACAACCAACGGTCAAGACCGCTGACCGCTCGCTGCGAGCAGTTCCTTCAAGATCGTCGCCGGGTCGGCCCGCTGTTGCTTGCGGTAGTTGCCGACATGGCGAACGAACAGTGTTGCGCGCGTCACCAGGCTCTTGCCGAGCACGGGCTTGCGATCCAACTCTTCCTTGATCCGTTGAAACTGCGCCTGGATCACAGCATCGGTGTAGCGCGTGCCGGTGGCCAGGTTGTCGATGTAAATCGCCACCGCGCCGTCGAGGGCGCTGCGACCGTTGGCAATGGCCATATCAAACAGCTTCGCACTGGCCTCGTCCTTGTTGTCCAGAGACTGTTGGCGACTCTTCTGCAGGTTGGCCAGGCGGATGTTGTAGTTGCTGATGGTCTCGGCCACCAAGGCGGCTGACTGGATCAGGTTGCCCGCCGCTTCTTCGCGTTGCTGGGCGATCAGCGAGACATTGCGCTTGAGCTCTTCGTTGACCAGCCCCAGTTCGGCTTGCAGCTTGGGGTCAACGCTGGCGGCGATGATGCTGTCCAGGCGTTTGGTCGGGTCCTGGGCGTCGTCGATGGCATCGGTCAGCGCGGCAAGGCGCCCTTCTTTTTGCCACTGCACAAACAGCTCCTTGTAACGCGAACGTGGCGCCGACAGCGCGCCAATCGCTACGCGAAAACCCGTGGTTTCGTTGCTTTGCTCGGTGCCGTCGGCGGCGAACAGCGGGTATTCGCGGCGCATGCCGGTGAACAGCGTACCCTCGCCTTCCAGGTAGTTGCCGCCCTTGACCACAAAGCCGCCATAGGTGCCCTGACGTCGCCCGGCATGGACCAATTGAAAAGACTCCTGGACCATCTCCGCCGCATTGCCGATCACGTCGAACATGCCAATCGGATTGGGCAATTTGGTGCCGATGGGCATCAGGCGCGCCGCCTGGCCGGTACCGCCGGCGACTTGGTTGAACACAGCGTAGTCACCCAGCGGGCCATCACTTTCGCTGCCTTCGACGCGACGCGGGAACAGGCGCCCTTCCAGATCCTGACGGCTCACCGCCTGGCCACCGCGTGCGGCAAACTCCCACTCCACTTCGGTGGGCAGGCGCACAAAACCCAGGCCGCCGTCTTCTGCCGACGAACCGCGACCACTGACCGGCAGCAACTCGCGGTGGTATTTCATCAGCCACGCGCTGTACACCGCCGAGAAGCGCTCAGCCTCAAAACGCGACAGTTTCACCTTGGGCAAGCGCCCGGCCATGCCGGTCGGCGCATCGCAGGCGGGGGCCGGTTCACCGCTGGCCAGGGATTGCGCCTGGGCCATGACCTGGGCGTATTGGCGCGCGGTCACTTCGTACTTGCCGATGAAGTACAGCATCGGCTTGAGTGGCGTCTTGGCGTCGGTCTTGGGCATCAACGGCGCGATGACTTTGTTCCAGTCTTTCGGCAAATCCTTGAGGGTGAACTGGCCGTTGATAAAATCGCGGCGGTAGCCGGAAATAAACGACTGCTGGTAACCGGCCTCGCCCTCGGCGAAGGGGTAGCCGAGGCTGATCTCGCGGTCGTCCAGGGTGCCCTGGGCCAGCACGTAGGCGTAGCGGAACACCATATTGCCCTCGCACGGCAGCGGCAGGCTCACGTCATCCGGCAACGGTTTGGGGTTGTCCAGTTTATCGCTTGCTTCATCGGCCCAGGCCATCGAGGCCAGGCTCAGCGCCAGGGCGGCGCCCAGTAACTTATACATCTCTGATTCCTTCAGAAGCCTGGATACGCGCCACTCGCCAACCCCCGCACGCCGCCGCCACGGCGCTGACGCCGAGGACTGCAACCAGGGCCAGGCCGTAATGACGCGCCAGCAGGTGACTGGCGTGTTCGCCCGGCACCTGCACAAATAACGTGTTTAACGCCGCCTCGGCCAGGCCATACAGCCCGGCACTGAGCACGGCGGCAAACCCTGCGCTGTAGAGCGCCTGCACCACCACGAACAACAGCAACGCGCCGGTGGAAAACCCCAACAGACGCAACACCGACAATTCCCGACGCTTGCGCGCCACGGCGGCCAAGGCACCGGCGAAGATCGCCGCAAATGCCCCCGCCAACGCCAACCCAGCGATGACCCAGAATACGATCGACAGGTTGCGGCTCAACGACTGCACCTGGGCGATAGTGTTTGCCTGGGTCGACACCAACAGGTTCTGCCCAGCGAAATACACCCGTAACGGCTCCACATCGCCGAGGCTGCGCGCATACAAGCGAAACGCCGGATAGACCCGCTGTTCAGTCACCGCAACCTCATCACCCGCCCATCCCAACGCCGGTACAGCACGGCCGTCGCGGTAATCTTCCGCCGCTTCCAGCAAGCCCGGCGCGGCGAACAGGCCATCACGGGCGAACGCTTCCAGCGGCAGCACCCCCACCACTTGCACCCGTGTGCGCTGCTCCTCGACACGCCCTGAGATCTGGCGGGCAAAGCGGGTTTCCAATAAATCCCCAGGCCGCGCCGCCAGTTTCTCGGCAGCGGTGTGGCTCAGCACGATCTGACCCAGGCCCTGCGGCAGCGCCACAGCACCCAACAACGGATCACCCGGCGCCGTCGGCAGCATTTCCAAGGTCAGCGCGCCCACCTGCGCCGTCGCCGCAATCTGCCGCGTGCGCGGCACGGCGAACGCCACATCGCTGCGCTGGCCAAGCTGCTCGATAAATCCGCTGCTGAATCGACCACCGCCCAGCGGAATAATTTCACGGGTGGCCGGGTCGGTCTGCAAACGTTCGGTCAAACTGCTAACCAGTCCAAATTTCAGGCCGAATAACACCAGCAACGGCGCGATCACCGCCACCAATGCCAACACCGAACAGGCCGACAGCCAGGCGTCGTTGCGGTAATCCTGCCAGGCCAGCGAAGCGATCAAGGGGATGCGCATCAGCACGCCTCCCCAAGGGTGGCGGTGACGCCACCGTCGGCATCGCGTCGGCAACTGATACGCCGTATCAGCAAGCCACTGGCGCGGGCCAGGGGCTCGTCATGAGTAGCGATGACGCAAGCGGCGCGGTGCTCGCGGGCCTGGGTCAGCAGCGCGTGCATCACACGCTCGGCGTTCAGTGGGTCGAGGGAGGCAGTCGGCTCATCCGCCAGCACCAGTTGCGGTGCATGGGCCAGGGCGCGGGCGCAGCTCACACGCTGGCGCTGGCCCACCGACAGCGCCGAGGGCTTCTTCGCCAACTGGTCGCTGATTTCCAGCTGTTCGGCCAGGCGCGCCACACTGCCATCGTCCTCCAGGCCCAACAGTTGCCGGGACAAGGCGATATTGCCGCGCACATCAAGAAACCCCAGCAGCCCGCCGGTTTGCAGCACATAACCCAGGTGTTGGCTGCGCAACTGCGCCAGGCGCGATTGCTGATCGGCACGCCACAGGCCGCCGATGTCGACAGCATTGAAGTCGAACTGCCCGACCTGATCCGGCGCCAGGACCAGCGCCAGCAAGTCCAGCAAGGTGCTCTTGCCGCAACCGCTGGGCCCGACAATCGCCAACTGCTCCCCGGCACGCAGGTGCAACGCCGGGATCACCAGGCTGTAGCGCTGGCTCCCGACGCCCCGGCTCTTGTGCACCGCGCTCAGGTTCAGCATCACGGCAGCGTCGACAACGGCACGCGGTACAACGCATCGCCCGGCTCGGCATCGCCGAAACGGACCCAGTTGGCGACGTCGTTATGGAAGGTTTCGTAGAGGCGGATTTTCGAATCCAGCTCGTCGATAAAGTCTTCCTGCTCAGCCACGCTCAGCGACAACCACAAATCCTGGGTCATGTTCAGCGACTTGCTGCGGTACGGCAGGCCTTCCAGGTATTCGCCGAGGATGCCGCCGTCTGCCAGGTTGCCGCCCTTGCGCAGCGCTTGCGGGTCGCGGCTCATGTAGGCCGAGGCGCTGGCGATTTCCTGGAAGAAATCCTTGGGTGAGGTCTGGGTCTTGCGCGCCGCGTCGACGATCAGTTTCAACGACTGCTGCAAGTCGTTGAGCTGCAACTTGGTCAGCATCACGCACACCTGGAACGCCGGCAGCGCCGGGTTGGTCAGGTCGCGGTCGGCGGTCCAGGCACTCACCAGTTGCGGTGCCTGGCTCGCGGTTTTGCGGCCGAGGAAGTCCATGTGCATGGCGTAACCCACAGCGGCAGATTTGTCCGCCAGGGTCGGCGCCGAACTGAGCATCGGCACAGGCTGCGGCGTGTTGCTGCGCACCTGGTGTACCAGGTTGGCGAACACGCTGCCGATCTCGTCGACACGCTCACCCAGCTTGCGTACATCGCCACCGGGCACCGGTGTGTAAAGGTCGCCGATCTGCGGGTTGGCGTCGGCGGTGAGGATGCGGTACTGGCTCTCGGCGCCGGCGTGGGTTTTCTTGCCGGCGTCGGTGCGCAGGTGCAGGGCGTAGATCTTGATCTGTTTGCCCAGCGCCGCCTGGCGCACTTCGGCTTCGTTCATCTGGGTGGCGGCAAACGGATCGTTCTTGCGCAGCGCACCCGCATCGGTGACCAGCAGGATAATGCGCCCGCCATAGCCGGACCAGTCCATGCCGTCCACCGCCTGCATCACCCCGGCAAATGCGTCTTCGTTGAACGAATGGCTCGACACGCTGGAGGCTTTGACCTGCCGCGCCATGTCCAGGAAGCGTTGCGGGTCGCGGCCCTGGTCGAGGCTGATCAGGGTCTTGGCCACGTATTCCAGGCCAGGGGTTTTCTTGATGCTGCTGCGAAAACCCACCATGCCAAAGCTGACGCTGTCCAACTCGCCGCGCTCGCCGATGCGGGTTTGCAGCTCATGGACTACGTCGCGAATCTGGTCGATATACGGCTGCATCGACACCGTGGTGTCCACCACCAGCACCACGGCGGTGCGGAAGGCATCGGCATTGGCGTTGATCACCGGCGTCGCGGGCTTGGCCGCTGCGCTGCTGCCGGGGTCGATCGAAGCGACATTGAGCAACTGCACCGGCTGGCCGTTTTCGTCGAAGCTCTCCTTGGAGTCGAAGATCGGCAACAGGTAGAACTGGTTCTGCGGCACCGCGCTGGCGGTGGGTTCCAGGGCGAGGATTTGCGCGTTGTCTTCGCTGTTTTTCTGCGCCTTGGCCAACGCCCCCTTGGCGGCGGTCGGGTCGGCGAGCAGCTTTTCCACTTCGCCGGATTGGCGCAGGAACATCACCGGCGCACGGCCCGAGCGCTCGGTGAACTTGAGCACCAGGCTCTGCTTCCAGTCGCTGACCTGGGCGGCCGGCAGCCAACCGTCGCTGCGCCCGTCGGTGGCGGTGCCGACGCGCACCCACGGCTGGCCGTCGACGTCCTTGCGTTGGTACACGTAGAGCACCGAAAACGCCGGCAGGGCTTTACCTGGCGCGCTGCCGGCCTCATCCGCAAGCTTCGCGCCCGGCTTGCTGAGGACGCGCTGGAACAGGGTTTTCTTGCCCGCCATCAGCAACGGACGCTGACCGCCATCCGCCTCAACCGCTGCCGCCGCGGGCGTTGCTGCGGGTGTTGCTGCCGGCGTTGCCGCAGGCACTGCAGCGGCCGGCGGCCTGGCGGGCTCATCATCGCCACTCAGCCACCAATAGGAAGCACCGCCAATCGCCAGGGCAACCGCCACAGCCACCGCCGCCAGCGCCAACACCGGCCCGCGTCGCTGCTCGCTGTGCTGCGTCGGCGGCACCACCGGTTGACGCACCGGCTCGGGTTGGGCCGTGGGGATTTCGATGGACTCCGGCGTGATGCCGCCCAGGTCGAAACTCAGCGGAATCGGGCGCACCAGGGTGGCCTCGGGCGATTCCATCGGTAATTGATCCAGCGCCAATAACAACGCCGCCGCATCCGGGAACCGCTCGGCCGGATCCTTGGCCAACAACTTGCGCAACACGCCCTGATAACGACCGTGGTGCACCGGCAATTCCGGCAACGGTTCGGTCAGGTGCGCCAGCGCGGTGGACAGCGCGTCGGTGCCGCTGTACGGCAGCTTGCCGACGAGAATTTCGTAGAGCACGACGCCCAGCGCATACAGATCAGCGCGGCCATCGATCTCCTGGCCCCGCGCCTGTTCGGGGCTCATGTAGCTCGGCGTGCCCACGGCAAAACCGGCCTGGGTGAACTGGGTGCGGTCGTCCAGGGACTTGGCGATGCCAAAGTCCGACAACACCGCCGTGCCGTCAGCGCGGAAGAGGATGTTCGCGGGCTTGACGTCGCGGTGCACCAAGCCTTGCCCGTGGGCATAGCCCAGTGCCGAGGCTATCTGGCGGATCAGCGTCACGCCCTGCTCCGGCGTCATACCGGCAGCGATGCGCTCCTTGAGCGTGCCATTGGGCAAAAACTCCATGGCCATGTAATACAGCTCACCGACATTGCCGATGTCATGGATGGTCACGGTATGCGGGTGCGACAGCCGCGCCAGGGTCTTGCCCTCACGCAGGAAGCGCTCGCAGAAGCTCGGGTCGGCGGCCAGTGCCGCCGCCATCACCTTCAGCGCCACCTTGCGCTCCAGCGAGCGCTGGGTCGCCAGGTACACGCTGGCCATGGCGCCTTCGCCGATCTCGCCTTCGATGTCGTAGCCAGGAATCACGATATTCATGCCGATACCTTCACAACGATGGCGGTGATGTTGTCCGGCGCGCCGCGATTGAGCCCCAGGTGCACCAGGCTGCGCACGATTTCATCCGGCGCGTCATGGCTGAGCACTTCGCGGATTTCGTGGTCTTCAACGGTCTTGTTCAGGCCATCGCTGCACAACAGGTAGCTGTCACCGGGGGCGATCAACAGGTCGAGCACCGCCACCTCCAACTGCGCTTCCACACCCACGGCGCGGGTGACGATATTGGCGCGCGGATGTGTGCGGGCGTCGGCTTCGCTGAGCAGGCCGCTGTCTTGCAGGTCTTGCACGTAGCTGTGGTCGCGGGAGATGCCTTCAAGCACGCCGTCACGCAGGCGATACAGGCGACTGTCGCCGGCCCACAGGCAGACGCCGCGCAAGCCACGGGCAGCCAGTACTACCACGGTGCTGCCCATCATGGTCACGCCACGGTTGGCGGTTTCTTCGCGTACGGTGGCGTTGATGCGGATCAGGTCATTGCGCAGGGCGGCCGAGTATTCGTCGAGGGAGCGGCCCAACGGCACACTGCGCAGGCTGTCAACGATCAGGCTGCTGACATAGTCGCCCGCCGCATGCCCGCCCATACCATCGGCGACCACCCACAGGCGGTTTTCCGGCAGGTCCAGGCATGCGTCTTCGTTGACCTGGCGCACCATGCCCACATGGCTTTTGCTCGCGGATTTGTACGTCGCGCCCATCTACACCACACCTTCTTGTCCGAGCAGAAACTGCGCAAAATCGCTGGCGGCGGGCAAGCCCTGACACCGTAATAAACCAGGGGAAATACGTTCCGAGCCTCGGCCCCACCACAGGCTCGCGCCCTCGCAGGCCTGTTCGGCAAGCGCGGTCATGCGCCCATGGGGCACGGTGGCGGACACCCGTTGCAGGCCCGCGAAACGGCTGTCGACCGCACGCGGCTCAGTCGCTGGCAAGCCCAGGCTGTCGAGGCCGTCGTTGAAGCTTTCGAAAGTCGCGCCGCTGTCCAGGGTGCTGAGCAACAGCTCTTCGGCCTGCTCGAACCACGTGTCCGGCCCGCCCACCAGCGAGGCGGGATTGGTGTCGTGATCAAGCAAGGCCACCACCGCCAACGGGAAATAGCGCCCGACCCGATCAATGCTCGGCATCACCACGCCCGCCACTGCGTCCGGCCCGCACACGCCCGGCGCCAGCACAAAGCGCCACAGCGGACTGACCAGGTACACGTTGAGCCAATCAGCGCCCAGGCTGTTCTGGCTGGCGAGCAAACCCGCCGCCAGCCAGCTGTCCCACGGGCCAACAAAACTCTGGGGCAAGGCGCGGCTGACAAAGTCCCCGCGACTGGCCAACTTGCCGTAGAAACCCAGGGTCGTCATAGCCGCTCCGGCAGGCTGAAGCCGTTGAGCACGCGGCTCTTGAACGGGTTGAAAGCACTGTTGGCGCGCAGCTCGTAGGCGATGCTCGCGCCGTCGACCCGCAGGCGCAGGTTGAAGCGGTCCGGCGAGTTGCCGGCAGTAAGGTCCGATTGCTCCAGCAGGCGGAACCACGCCCACGGGCCGTCGAGGGTCACGCCCGAGCGGCCACTGGCCGATGGCGGCATGATGGAAATCCGCACCACGCCAATGCTGCCGGGGTTCGGCCATTGCATCGCTACCGGGCGGCTTGGGCCGTGGTCGTAGCTCAGTTGCTGGCCGTCGAGATCGAGCAGGAACTGGGTAATCGTCGGGTCCATCGACACCGGCTTGAGTTCGAAACGCACGATGGGCTGGGTGCCCCCCGACCGGAAGAACGCATCACGAATCGTCGCGGCGCGCTGGAAGGTTTGCAGCACCCCCGGCGCGATCCCGAGCTTCTGCGCAGCGCCCGGCTGCCAGCGCCAGGTCTGCGCAGACGTGTCCACGTAGGGTTGCAGGTATTTGCGGAAGTAGTTGTCCATCACCCCGCCCACGCCGAAGAACTGCCCGAAGTCATCCAGCGTGGCGTCCCGCGCACTGCCCGGCGACATCGGGTAACGCCCTGCCAGGGACTGGCGATACACGTTGACCACTTCGCTGACCCAGGCCGCGTTCAGCTGGTTACGCACCCCACCCATCATGCTGTTGGTGGTGGAATTGACCACCGACTTGACCATGCCCTGCACCAGCGGCGGCTGGCGTTCGGCATTCAGGCTGACCCGCGTGGCCGCAGCCGCCGCCTGATTCTTGGCTTCGCCGAGCAGCGCATCGCCGCTGGCGCCGACCATGGCGCTGACCTGCACATACAGCGCGTTCATGTCCGACAGCAGGCCATCGATCGCCGCCGGCTCGCCTTCATTCTTGCTGACGATGCTGTTGAGTTCGGCAAAATGCGCGGTCACCGGATCATCCGCCGCCTGCGGTGCATTGCCGGTCGGTTGTTCCTGGCCGAGCAGACTGCCCAGGCGCTCCTTGAGCTTGTCGACACCGCCTTCAACCGGTACGCCTTTGGCGGCCAGCTGACGTTCTTCGGCTTGCAGGTCCGTTTCCCTGGCCACCGCCACCAGCAGCTTTTTCAGCGGTGACGTCGGCCCGGAAATCACCCGCAGCACATCGGCCGCCTGGGCCACGCTGGTGATTGGCACAAAGTCGATATCGGCGAGCAAGGCATCCCACTGGCGCTGGTAGTCCTGGAAATACAGGCGACGCACATCGGCGGCCAGGCTCACCACGTTCTGTTGATCGGCCTGCTCGTGGCCCAGCACCCACTGCTCTTCAGCGAGGGTGCCGGTCTGGTTCAGGCTGCTCAGCAGGAAGGCCTGGCGATAGCCCTTGGCGGTAAAAAACCCACTCAACGGCTCGCCCAACGGCTTGCCGCTTTTACGGCTGAACACCAGCGCGGCATCACGGCCAGCGGCTTCGTTGATGCGAAAGTCCGGGATGCCTTCGGGCAGTTTCTGGCGTTTGACCCGGTCGTAGACACGCTGGGCCACCGGCAGCTGTTGCAGTTGGCGGCGCAGGTCATCGATCAGGCGCGGATCAAGGCGTGCGTTCGGCGGGTGACGATCGAACAGCGCCTGCAAGTGCCCGGTCAACGCCTGACGCTGGTCGGCCGGCAGGTCGCGGGGCAGGTTGCGATCCCAGTCGAGGGCGATCCAGACCTTGATGAAGTCCGGATCGTAATGCTCGCTGTCGGCCAGCATCAGGTAGGCCTTGAGGCCTTCGTAGAGGAAATCCGAGTTGCCGCCGCCGTGCAGTTGCTCTTCGATGCGCGTCACCAGACGCGGCGCGAACACCGCGATCAGCAGCTTGCGGTACACGCTGGCGGATTCGGCTTCGAGCATGTCGCCCTGATACAAGCCCAGGCCTTCGGACCAGCTCGGCGAATCCCCAGCAAGGTTCTTCACTGCGTTGAGCAACGGCAGCACCGCAAGGACTTCACGCTGCGCCGGGCTGAGGTTCTGCACAGTCTGGCCCAGCGGCGCGACCTTTTGGTCGACCTGGGCGATATACGCCTGGTTGGCGCGATAACTCACCCACCACAGGCCGCTGACCACCACCACCAACGCCACCGTAGCCGCGAGTACACCGCGTGCGATCCACTTGCGCCGGCGTTCGACCTTCGGGTTCACACCCACAAGGCCACGTTCGGCAAACGCCACGGCAGTGAACAACTTTTCGATGAAGTAGCTGCGCCCGGTGCCGCTCTGGCGTGCCAGATGCTGGCGGTCCAGGTTCATGCTCTGGGCCATGGCGCCGATCAGGCGGTCAATCGGGCTGCCTTCCTGGGTGCCGCTGGTGAAATACACACCGCGCAACAGCACGCGCTCTTCAAAGGCATTGGGTTTGAACACGCCTTCGAGGAAGCTTTGCAGGCAATCCTTCAACGCGCCGAACTGCTGTGGGAAGCCGTAGATCAGGTCGCGCCGCGCCGGGTCGCGTTCCTGTTGCAGGCGCTCCACCAGACGCTCGTTGAGGCGTTGCTCTAATCCTGCGAATTCGCTTTGCAGATGGGCCAACGGGCTGTCGCTGTTTTTGCCGTCGTCCAAGGCAAAGGTCATACCCCACACTTGGGCGCGGTCTTCCTTGCTCAGGTTATCGAAGTACTCCATGAAACCCGGCACCAGATCGAGCTTGGTCAGCATCAGGTAGATCGGGAAACGTACGCCCAATTGGGTGTACAGCTCCTGGATACGCAGGCGAATCGCAGCCGCATGGGCGGCGCGCTCGGCATCGGTGCCGAGCAGCAGATCCGAAAGGCTGATGGCGATAAACGCGCCGTCGATGGGCCGGCGTGAACGCTGCTTTTTCAGCAGGTCGAGAAAGCCCAGCCACGCGGCTTTATCCACCGTGGAGTTGCTGTCCTGGGTGGTGTAGCGGCCAGCGGTGTCGAGCAGGACGGCCTGATCGGTGAACCACCAATCGCAATTGCGCGTACCGCCGACGCCGCGCACCGCACCGGCGCCCAATTGCGCGGCCAACGGAAAGTGCAGCCCGGAATTGACCAGTGCAGTGGTCTTGCCCGAACCCGGCGGACCGATGATCACGTACCACGGCAGCTCGTAGAGATTGCGCCGCTCGTCACCGCCGAGCTTGGCTTTTTTCAACAGCGCGAGGGCTTCGTCCATGCGCTGGCGCAGGGTCGACAACTCTTCGGCGGTGGCCACGCTGTTGGGGTCGGCCGGGGTTTCGGCGGCCAGGCTGCGCATCACTTCGGCGGCCTGACGGCGGGCCTGGATGATGCGGAACACGCGGTAGGCGATCCACACCCCGAACATCAGGATGATCAGCGCCCAGCGACGCCCTTGCGGCACCAGCACGTCGAGCAACGGCCCGACAAACCAGATGATCAGGCTCAGGGCGATCAGGCCCAATACCGGGATCACCCAGCGAATCATGAAACTGAAAAACGCCTTCACTCGACGCCCTCCGCCAATACGGTGATTTCAACCCGACGATTGCGGGCGCGGCCTTCGGCTGTGCTGTTGGTGGCCAACGGCTCGGTGTCGCTTCTGCCCTCGGCACTGAAGCGATCCGCCTGGCCGGTCTTGGCCGCGAGGATCTCCAGCACCGACTTGGCCCGCGCTTCGGACAGCGCCCAGTTGGACGGGAAGCGCAGCGTGGCAATCGGGCGATTGTCGCTGTGGCCGGTGACGCGCACCTGTCCCTTGACCTTGCGGATGGCATCGGCAATGCGCAGCATCAACGGCTGGTAGTCGTCGACAATGCTGGAGCTGGCCGATGCGAACAGTTCATCGCCCCGAATGGTGACCACCGAACGGTCGACTTTATCTTCCACGGCAACACGACCGGCCTTGATGTCTTCGGCCAGGAACCCGGCCAGACGCGGCCGTTCGATGACCTTGGGCTGCGCCACTGGACGGTCGATGGCCTGCACCGGGATCTCGCCCAGGGCATGGATATTCTTGAACACCGGCTCCGCCTGCGACGCCAGCAGCATGCGCAAGGTGAACAGCAACGCCAGCAGCAGCGCCACGCCAATGGCCACGGCGATCCACGGCGGCATGAATTGCGCCAGGCGGTCCCGCGCCACGGTCACGCCGCGCCAGTGCGGCGACAGCTCACGCTCATGCTCGCCACGGGCACTGCGAATCGCGGCAGCGGTGCGCTCGCGCAAGGCTTCCAACTGGCTGCGACCGTCGTTCATCACGCGGTAGCGGCCTTCAAAACCCAGGCACATGCACAGGTACAACAGTTCCAGCAGGTACAGGCGTTCCCGTGGGCTTTGCAGGCAGTGGTCGAGCAACTGGAAGACTTTCTCGCCGCCCCAGGCTTCGTTGTGCACGGTGATCAGCAGGCTTTGCTTGCCCCAATCGCTGGTGCTGCCCCACGGCGTGCTCAACACGGCTTCATCGAGGGCGGTGCACAGCGCGTAACGGGCCAGCAGCACTTCGTTGCGCGCCACACCGGCGGCTTCGGCGCGCTCTTCGAACTGGCGCAGGTAGGCCAGCAACTGCGCGCGCAGGCTGGCTGGCGCCGGGTGGGCGATGGTATTGCGCAGGCGCGTCAGCAAGGCCAGCAGCGGGCCAGCGGCGCTTTCCAGTGGGTTCAGCCCCTGGCTTTTGCCGGTGAGCATCGGTGCAGCCGGCATCGACAGCGGGGCCGGTTCTGCCCGTGCAGGTTCCGGCGCACGGCCACCTGGGCGCGGCATGAACTGGGTGCGGTCGTCATCATTGGGATGCATCGCGGATTATCCTCGGATCGCCCAGAAGGCCAGGTTCAAGCCCGGGAACTGCCCGGCGATGTGGAAAGCAAAACCGCCGGAGTTGCTCAGTTGCTGCCAATGCTCACTGCCGCGGTCCAGCTCGTAATAGGTGCTGCCCGCGTGATACGGCAGTTGGCGCGGCGCCACCGGCAAGGGCACCAGGCCGATGCCCGGCAGTTGCAGGTTGACCATGTCGCGGATGTGCTCCACCGCGCCGACCTTGCTCTGCTGGCCGAAGCGACCGCGCAGGGTTTCGCCGGGCACATCGGCACGCACCACCAGGATGAAACTGGCGTTGTCGAGCAGGGTTTTGTCGGCAAGCATCGCCACGTGAATGCCGTAGGCTTTCTCGACAATCGGAATCGGCGTGGCCTTGCTGTCGATCAGCATCGACAGCGCTTCACGCAAGGCAGCCATCACCGGGGCGTAGCTCAGGGCCAGGTCATCGTGCTGGTACTGCGGGTATTCCTGGGGACGACGGCCCGCAGTGGAAAAGGTCGAGAACTCACCGGCCAGGCTCACCAGTTCGCTGAAGAAGCGCTCCGGGTGCAGCGGACTCAACTGGCTAAAATGCTGGATCAGCGGCTGGGCGCGGTTGACCAGTTGCAGCAGCATGAAATCAGCAATCTCCGATGCACCACCGGCGCCCGACGCGACCACGCGGCCGGCCAGGGCCTCGCCGCGCTGGTGCAACAGGCCCAGCAGTTCGCTGCGAAACGCGGTCAGCGGTTTGCTCGCGGCCACGTCCAATACCGGTGGAATGTAGGTGTCATCGAGCACCAGGGCGCGGTCGGCGCGCTTTTCCTTGATGCGCACCAGGCCAATGGCGGCGTAGTCGCTGATGCCGTCCTGGGCGGTCAATAGGCGCAACGCACGGGAACCCACGGCCACTGGCGCGCGGTTCTCGAACGGGGCGTTGTCGTCGCGCACTTCGCGCACCTGGCTTACGTAGCGCGCAGCCTCCAGGGCTTCGCCTTCATCAACCGTGTCCCGCGCACCGGCGCGCTTGAGCGGCAAGGCCAGGTACACCAGGCCGTCGCGCAGGTTGTCGTCGATGTTCAGCGGGCTTGGTGCCAGGTCATCCTGGGGGATATTGAACGGCGTGCCGTCAGGCAGCAGACCCCGTGCCGAGACGATGGCCAGCTTGCCCTGGGCCAGCAGGCCCTGGTCGATCAGCAACTCGGAAAACCCCCAGGCACCGGCGGCCAATGGGCGGCTGCGGGCGTCGATCAGGTTTTCCAGGTAACGGTCATGCTGCTGGAAGTGCTGCGTTCCGATGAACATGCCTTCCGACCAGACCACGCGATTGTTCCAGGACATGGGGGCTCCGATTGCTTGTTATTGGGCAGGGCTGGATGGGGAAACCACGACGTCGGCGCGCACGGCACGCACATCGAGGCTGATCTGGTATTCGGTGTATTGGCGCGCTGGCACGTTGATTACCGCGCGCCATTGCGCACGGTCCAACTCGCGGTAACCCACCAGCAAGCCGATCTGGCGCGTGGACGGGTCGAGGTCGCGCTGGATGCTCAGTTGCTGGCCGGGCTGGACCATCACTTCGTCCTGGTCCAGCAGGTCCAGGCCGAGGGTCGATTGGGCACGGTCCGCCAAGGCGAAGTAGTCGGAACGGCCGAAGGTGGCGGCGTTTTTCAGTTCGAAAATGCGCACGCGCACTGGAGCGGCCTGGCCGTTGGCGCCGGGGTTAAGCCCGGAAATTGCGTGGAAGTGCAATTCGACGGCAGCGGTATCCGCCTGCTCCTCGACCGCCGCTTCGGGTTTGACCGCGTCGTTGGCACACGCCGTCAGCAGCAGCGCGGTGGCGACTGCGAGTAAAAACCTGGGAATCATCCTGCGTCCTCAATGACGTACTTAGCTATCCGTTGATCCGTTGTTGCGGCGTGGCGTTAGCGACGCTGTCGCGCGCTGTGTTCTTCGTAGGCTCGGCTGAATTCGCGGCCGAACAGGTCCTGGAAGTCTTCCTGGGCCTCGCGGGAAATATTGCCGTAAAGCTCGGTGAACTGCTGCCAGTACTGGGCCTGGCGCGAGCCGTTGAAAAGGCTCGACAGCCCGCCGGGCTTGCCCATGCGTTCCTCCAGCTGGGTTGGTTCGAATCGCGTGAGCAAGTGCTTGATCGCGGCTTCCACCCCGGCCATCACGGCCAGCTGGTGGGCCCGCAAGTCGTCGAAACTGTCCCGCACGGCAAGGTCCGGCGCCATAAACGCTTGGTTGCCATGGCGAAGCAAAAGCAGTAACGCTTCCTCGGCATTCGGGGCAAATTTCAACGGATTGTTTTCAGCAGGCTGGATCATCGTCTGCTGCATGCGGAACTCGCCCTTGAGGCTGGCGCGGGCGCGCAACACGTCGATCAGGCCTTCGACCATCAGCCGGTAGCTGCGACCGATGCTTTCCATCTGGGCTTCGGCCTGGGCGTTGTCCAGACGCAACTGGTCGAGGCCGGCGCCACGCAGGAAGGCTTGCAAGAGGTCGGGTTGCTGGCTGTCGGCCACGGGGAGCACGGGCTCGACCACAGGTGGCGGCGCGATGACCGGCGCAGTGGGCGGTGGAGTCGGTGCCAGGGGCGGCGGCGTGCTGGGCGGCGGCGTGCTGGCCACCGGCGCGGGCGCGGGCGCGTCACCGAACAAGTCCCAGTCTTCAGGAATCACCGAGCCCGACGCCACGGGCGCTGCAACGACAGGCGCAGCCACTGGCGTCGGCGGGCGGAAGTCATGTTGCTCGGAGGGCACGTGGTCCGGCACGGTCGGCGGCGGTACGGCGGTGGGGCTGAGGAAGTCGAACAGGTCCGGCAGGGTGTCCATCGCCGAGGCGCCCTGGAACTGCGGCGCGATCACGGGCGTGGCTACCGGCGCACTGACCACGGCGCCCATCAGCGCTTCAAAGCTGTTCGGCGACTCACCGGCAAACGGCTGGTTATCGACGGCCTGCACATTGAAATCGATACGCGCCTGAATCTCGTAGTCGCCGATGCGGATCAGCTCGCCATTTTGCAGCAGCTCGCTATTGCCCCGGCGCATGCGCACACCGGCGTTAACCAACTCCACACCGTTGGTGCTGTTATCGGTTAAATAATAACGGCCGTCCTTGTATTGAATAACGCAGTGTTGCGAAGACACCAGCCGCTCAGGATCAGGCAGTACCCAGTCATTATCCGAACTGCGGCCGATCGCCATCGAGCCCTGACTCATGGACTTTTCGGCGCATTGCCCTGGGGTGATCTTGTGATAACTAGTGATAGTCAAACACAGCGACATCTTGCCTCCTTGCTGATACTTCGCGCGCGGGCGATTCCCGGGACAGCGTTTCCCGAGAGAGCCCCATCAGGTCGTGCATCCGACCGTCTACAAACTGCTGATGCCAGCATGATCGCTGATCTTAACTGGGCTCTATGACAAAAATCCTGTCCCGGTGCGCCGTTCGACCCACCGGTCGCGCAGGTTGTTAAGCACCGCACATCTGTCACAGAGGGCGAATAGCTTACCTTGACAAGGCATAAGTACTACACCAAAAATGCACAACTTCTTGAACACCAATGATGGCACATTAATAGCATTGTGCTTATATGACCAAGAAACCATGCAAAGTTCCTTGCGCAACTAATGCATGAATTGCCCGACATCTAACGGGCTGATAGGGAGATCAATTTCAGTGGATGTGCCGTTGCTGCTCACCGCCGTTTCCGCGACTTCGCCCTGTGGCGAAGACATGGAGTATGACGCGCAATTTCTCCAACTGGAGCGTGATGCCAAGGGCCAGCCTGAGCGCAGCATGGGTGACTCCATCCTGCCCGCTGAGCCGCCGGAATGGCGCAGCATCCAGCAGCAGAGCCTCGACTTGCTGCAGCGCAGCAAAGACCTGCGCATCACCCATTTCCTCCTGCAAAGCTCCCTCGCCCTCCAGGGTGTGGCCGGGCTGGCCGACGTCCTGACGCTGATCAACGCCCTGCTGCGCGAATACTGGACCGATCTGCACCCGCGCCTGGATGCCGACGACGATAACGACCCGACTGTGCGCATCAACGCCCTGTCCGGCCTGACCAGCGACGCGACCATTCGCCTGCTGCGCGAAAGCATCCTCACGCGCTCGCGCACCTTCGGCCCCGTGAGCCTGCGCGCTGCACTGAACGCCAGCGGCCTGATGAATTTCCCCGATGAACAACTCGGCGCCCAGCAACTGCACGCCGCGTTCCTCGACAGCGACCCCGAACACCTGCAAGCCACCCGCGACGCCTTGAGTGCCGCCCGTGCGGCCTGCGAAGCCATCGAGCAGCAGGTCAGCGACCAGGTCGGTTCCGCCCAGGGCGTGGACCTTACCCTCTTGAAGCAACCGCTCAAGCAAGCGCTGCAAGTGCTCAACCAAGCGGTTCCAGACACCCAAGGCAGCAGCGAACCCGAGGCCGTCAGTGACGACAATGCCCCCTCGGTCGAGTACGCCGCTGCCCCTGCCGCACCCCGCCCGGCCGGCGACATCGCCAGCCGCGATGAGGTGCTGCGCAGCCTCGACAAGATCCTTGCGTACTACACCCGTCACGAGCCTTCGAGCCCGCTGCCGGTGCTGTTGAACCGGGCGAAGAACCTGGTGCATGCCGACTTTGCGGCGATCGTGCGCAATCTGATTCCCGATGGCATGTCCCAATTTGAAAACCTGCGTGGCCCGGACGGCGAGTAAGCCGGCCGACTGCGCAGTAACAACACCGTCGCTCAAGCGACCAGGAGCAGCAACGTGGCGAAGCAAAGTTCTCAGAAATTCATCGCGCGCAACCGCGCGCCTCGGGTGCAGATCGAGTACGACGTCGAGCTCTACGGCGCCGAGAAAAAGGTCCAGCTGCCCTTCGTAATGGGTGTGATGGCCGACCTCGCCGGCAAACCTGCCGAGCCTCTGGCGCCAGTGGCTGATCGCAAGTTCCTTGAAGTGGACGTCGACAACTTCGACTCGCGCCTCAAGGCCATGCAGCCGCGCGTAGCGTTCCACGTACCGAACGAGCTGACCGGCGAAGGCAACCTGAGCCTGGATATCACGTTCGAAAGCATGGACGACTTCAGCCCGGCCGCCGTGGCCCGCAAGGTCGACTCGCTCAAGCAACTGCTCGAAGCCCGCACCCAGTTGGCCAACCTGCTGACCTACATGGACGGCAAGACGGGCGCTGAAGAAATCATCATGAAGGCAATCAAGGACCCGGCACTGCTTCAAGCACTTGCCAGCGCGCCCAAGCCTGCAGGGGACCAATAATCATGACTGACAATACCGCCCGCGAAGGCGCGCTCAACCTCGGCGCCACCGAAGAAACCAGCGAGTTCGCCTCGCTGTTGATGCAAGAATTCAAGCCCAAGACCGAGCGTGCCCGCGAAGCCGTGGAAACCGCCGTGCGCACTTTGGCTGAACAGGCACTGGCCCAGACTGACCTGGTGTCCAACGACGCGATCAAATCGATCGAATCGATCATCGCCGCCATCGACGCCAAGCTCACCGCCCAGGTCAACCAGATCATCCATCACCAGGATTTCCAGCAGCTGGAAAGTGCCTGGCGTGGCCTGCACTACCTGGTCAACAACACCGAGAGCGATGAGCAGCTGAAGATCCGCGTGCTCAACATCTCCAAGCCGGACCTGCACAAGACCCTGAAGAAATTCAAGGGCACCGCGTGGGACCAGAGCCCGATCTTCAAGAAGATGTACGAAGAAGAATACGGCCAGTTCGGCGGCGAACCGTACGGTTGCCTGGTAGGCGACTACTACTTCGACCAGTCGCCTCCGGATGTCGAGCTGCTGGGCGAGCTGTCGAAAGTCTGCGCCGCCATGCACTCCCCGTTCATCGCTGCGGCCTCGCCGACCGTGATGGGCATGGGCTCGTGGCAGGAACTGTCGAACCCGCGCGACCTGACCAAGATCTTCACCACCCCGGAATACGCCGGCTGGCGCTCGCTGCGTGAATCGGAAGACTCGCGCTACATCGGCCTGACCATGCCGCGCTTCCTGGCGCGCCTGCCGTATGGCGCTAAGACCGACCCGGTGGAAGCTTTCGCCTTCGAAGAAAACACCGACGGTGCCGACAGCTCCAAGTACACCTGGGCCAACGCCGCGTACGCGATGGCGGTGAACATCAACCGTTCGTTCAAGCACTACGGCTGGTGCTCGCGCATCCGTGGCGTGGAGTCCGGTGGTGAAGTGGAAAACCTGCCGGCCCACACGTTCCCTACCGATGACGGTGGCGTGGACATGAAGTGCCCGACCGAAATCGCCATCAGCGACCGCCGTGAAGCGGAGCTGGCGAAGAACGGTTTCATGCCGCTGCTGCACAAGAAAAACACCGACTTCGCCGCGTTCATCGGCGCCCAGTCGTTGCAGAAACCGGCCGAATACGACGACCCGGACGCCACCGCCAACGCCAACCTGGCTGCGCGCCTGCCGTACCTGTTCGCCACCTGCCGTTTCGCGCACTACTTGAAGTGCATCGTGCGCGACAAGATCGGTTCCTTCAAAGAGAAGGACGAGATGCAGCGCTGGTTGCAGGACTGGATCCTCAACTACGTCGACGGCGACCCGGCGCACTCCACCGAAACCACCAAGGCCCAGCACCCATTGGCTGCCGCCGAAGTGATCGTGGAAGACGTCGAAGGCAACCCGGGTTACTACAACTCCAAGTTCTACCTGCGCCCGCACTATCAGCTTGAAGGGCTGACCGTGTCGCTGCGCCTGGTATCGAAGCTGCCTTCGGCCAAGAGCGCCTAACCCACGGATGAGCTGGCTCTTCTGTGGGAGGGGGCTTGCCCCCGATAGCATCACTGGGGTGTGACTGACACACCGAGGTGCCTGCATCGGGGGCAAGCGCCCTCCCACACAAAAGCACTGCCCATTTGGAGTAACTCAAATTCAGTGGCAAGCGCCACACAGGGAGAAAACATGGCTGTTGATATTTTCATCAAGATCGGCGACATCAAGGGCGAGTCCATGGACAAGGCCCACAAGGACGAAATCGACGTACTGAACTGGAGCTGGGGCATGGCCCAGTCCGGCAACATGCACGTGGGCGGCGGTGGCGGCGCGGGCAAGGTGAATATCCAGGACCTGTCGCTGACCAAGTACGTCGACAAAGCGTCGCCGAACCTGATGATGCACTGCGCCAGCGGCAAGCACATCGACAAGGTCAAGCTGACCGTGCGCAAGGCCGGTGGTGAAAGCCAGGTCGAGTACATGGTGATCAACCTGGAAGAAGTGCTGGTCACTTCCCTGAGCACCGGTGGTTCGGGTTCCGATGACCGCCTGACCGAGAACGTCACGCTGAACTTCGCCCAAGTGATGGTCGACTACCAGCCGCAGAAAGCCGACGGCACCAAAGACGGCGGCGCGATCAAGTTTGGCTGGAACATCCGTTCCAACACCAAGCGCTGATAGCCCTTGTGGCCATGGCTTCGCGCCATGGCCCAAGACATTTTGTTTCTCTCGCAACCCGTCCGTGGAGCTGCTTTGGTGGTAACTGAAATCGCTTCCCGCGACCGTCTGCAGCCGTCCTTGCTGGACCGGCTGACCGACGACGATCCAACCAACCCGAAGGAAAGCGCCGACAAACGCGTGCTGTCCCTGACCCAATTGAAAGCCTCGGTCTTGCGCGACCTGGCGTGGCTGCTCAACACCACGTCGTTGCTCGATGCCGATGCCACGCTGCACACCCCGGCCGGCACTTCGGTGGTCAATTACGGCCTGCCGGCGCTCGCCGGCAACAGCGTTTCCAGTGTCGATATCAAGGCCCTGGAAGCCCTGATCTACCAGGCCATCGCCACCTTTGAGCCACGCATTCTGCGCCACACCCTGCGGGTCAAAGCCCGTGTCGGCCATGGCGAAATGAACCACAACGCCCTGAGTTTCGAGATCGAAGGCGACCTGTGGGCGCAGCCGGTGCCGTTGCGCCTGTTGCTGCAAACCGACCTCGACCTGGAATCCGGCCACGTGCGCGTGGTCAATGCCGACCAGCGGAGACGCCCATGAACCCGCGCCTGCTGGAGCTGTACAACCAGGAACTGCACCACGTGCGCGAAAGCGCCGCCGAGTTCGCCAAGGAATACCCGAAGATCGCCAGTCGGCTGACGTTGTCCGGTATGGACTGCGCCGACCCGTACGTCGAACGCCTGCTCGAAGGCTTTGCCTACCTCACGGCCCGCGTACAGCTCAAGCTCGACGCCGAGTACCCGACCTTCACCCACAACCTGCTGGAAATCGCCTACCCGCATTACCTGGCGCCAACCCCGTCGATGACCGTGGTGCAGTTGCAGACCGATCCCGACGAAGGCTCCCTGGCCAGTGGTTTCCCCCTGCCCCGCGACACCGTGTTGCGCGCCGCCCTGGGCCGCGAAACCCAGACCTGCTGCGAGTACCGCACCGCCCACCCGGTGACGTTGTGGCCGTTGCAGGTCAGCAACGCCGAATACTTCGGCAACCCCGCCGCCGTGCTCGGCCGCCTGGCCGCCAGCGAACCCAAGGCCAAGGCCGGTTTGCGCCTGACCCTGCGCACCGGCGCCGAATTGCCGTTCAACAGTCTCGACCTGGACAACCTGCCGCTCTACCTCAGCGGCGCCGACGAGCAACCGTTCCGCCTCTACGAGCAACTGCTGGGCAACGCCTGTGCGGTGTTCGCGCGCAAGCCCGGTGGCGATTGGGTTGAGCGCTTGCCCCAGGACGCACTGCGCTCCCGGGGTTTTGACGATGCCGACGCGGCCATGCCAGTGGTAGCACGGGCGTTTCAGGGCTATCGGTTGTTGCAGGAGTACTTCGCCCTGCCCCATCGCTTCCTGTTCGTCGAATTCGCCGAGCTGAGCCGTGCGGTCAAACGCTGCGATGGCCAGGAACTGGAGCTGATCGTGCTGTTCGACCGCCACGAACCGAGCCTGGAAGGCAGCGTCGGCGCGGCGCAGTTCCTGCCGTTCTGCACGCCGGCGATCAACCTGTTCCCCAAGCGCGTGGACCGTATCCACTTGTCCGACCGCGTCAACGAACACCATGTGATCGCCGACCGCACGCGGCCGATGGATTTCGAGATTCACTCGCTCAGCGGCATCACCGGCCACGGCACCGGGCCGGAGCAGCCGTTTTTGCCGTTCTACGCGGTGCGTGACCCGTCCCGTTACGGCCGTGACCAGGCCTACTACACGGTGCGTCGCGAGCCCCGCGTGCTGTCCAGCGACCAACGTCGCAACGGCCCGCGCTCCACCTACGTGGGCAGCGAAACCTTCGTCAGCCTGGTGGACAGCCGCCAGGCACCCTACGGCCACGACTTGCGCCAACTGGGCGTGACGGCGCTGTGCACCAACCGCGATTTATCGCTGTTCATGAGCGTGGGCAATGGCAAGACCGACTTCACCCTGGCCGACAGCGCCCCGGTGCTGGCCGTGCGCTGCGTGGCGGGCCCGAGTCGCCCGCGTGCCAGCCATGCCCATGACGCCAAGGCCTGGCGCCTGATCAGCCAGTTGTCACTCAACTACCTGTCTTTGAGCGAGCAAGGCCAGGGCGCCGGCGCCTTGCGCGAACTGCTGCGCCTGTACGGCGACAGCAACGATGCGGCGCTGCAATTGCAGATCGAAGGCCTGCGCGACGTCAGCAGCAAAGCCGTGACCCGCCGCCTGCCGATGCCCGGCCCGATTGTGTTTGGCCGTGGCCTTGAGATCACATTGGAATTCGATGAAAACGCGTTTCGCGGCACCGGCGTGTTCCTGCTCGGTGCGGTGCTGGAACGCTTCCTGGCACGCTACGTGTCGATCAACAGCTTTACCGAGACGGTGATCCGTACCACCGAACGCGGCGAGATCATGCGATGGAAAGCCAAGCCCGGGCGGCGTCCGACCCTGTGAGTACCCTGGATGCGATGCATCAGGAGCCCTGGGAATACGATTTCTTCCAGGCATTGCGGCGTATCGAGTGCGAATCGCCCGAGCTGCCGCGCCTGGGCCATTCCCTGCGCCTGGCCGATGACCCGCTGCGTCTTGGGCAACAGGCCGATTGCACCTTCGCCCCGGCCACGCTGGCCTCCGTCGATCCCGGTGGCGACGGCAAGCCGGCGCGGCTGGAGCAGTTCTTTTTCGGCCTCGGCGGCCCCAACGGCCCGCTGCCGCTGCACATCACCGAGTATGTGCGTGAGCGCCAGCGCAACAACGCCGACAGCACCAGCAAGCAGTTCCTGGACGTGTTCCATCACCGTCTGCTCAGCCTGTTTTACCGCGCCTGGGCCGAGGCCCGGCCGACGGTCAGCCATGACCGCCCGGACGATGACTACTGGTCTGCACGCCTCGCCGCCCTGAGTGGCCGGGGCATGCCAAGCCTGCTCAACCAAGGGCTGATTCCCGACACCGCGAAGCTGCATTACAGCGGCCATTTATCCGCACAGACCCGTTATCCGGACGGCTTGAAGGCGATCCTCAGCGAGTATTTCGGCCTGCCCGTGGCGATTGAAGAATACGTCGGCCAATGGCTGGAACTGCCCGAGCGCAGCCGCGTGAGTGTCAGCGCCAACCGGTTGGGCGTGGACTTCTGCCTGGGCAGCCATGTGTGGGACCGCCAGCATAAATTTCGTATTCGCCTCGGCCCGCTCACGCTGGATGACTACATGGGCATGCTGCCCGGCCAACAGCCGTTCAACGAGCTGGTGGCGTGGGTCGCCGAGTACCTGGGCCATGAATTGGACTGGGATCTGAACCTGGTTTTGCAACAACCCGAAGTACCGGCGCTGCAACTCAACGGTCAGTTCCGCCTGGGCTTCAACACCTGGCTCGGCCGCCCTGCGGTTGACGCCAACGACCTAATCCTGGCCCGGCATTACGCCGATCACGCCACCACCTCAAGGAATCCAGAGCATGGGTGAAATCAGTCGCGCCGCGTTGTTCGGCAAACTCAACAGCGTGGCCTACAAGGCCATCGAAGCCGCCACGGTGTTCTGCAAATTGCGCGGTAACCCGTATGTGGAACTGGCCCACTGGTTTCACCAGTTGCTGCAACTGCAGGACTCGGACCTGCACCGCATCATCCGCCAGTTCAACGTGGAGCCGGCGCGCCTGGCCCGTGACCTGACCGAAGCCCTGGACCGCCTGCCGCGCGGCTCGACGTCGATCACCGACCTGTCCTCCCATGTGGAAGAAGCCGTGGAACGCGGCTGGGTCTACGGCAGCCTGATGTTCGGCGAAAGCCAGGTGCGCACCGGTTACCTGGTGCTGGGCATCCTCAAGACGCCAAGCTTGCGCCATGGGTTGCTGGGCTTGTCGTCGGAGTTCGACAAGATCAAGGCCGAGGCCCTGAGCGAACGCTTTGACGAGTACGTCGGCGACTCGCCGGAAAATGCCCTTAGCGCCAGCGACGGCTTCGACGCCGGGGTGCCAGGCGAAGCCAGCGGCGCGATGGCGCCGAGCGCGATGGGCAAGCAGGAAGCGCTCAAGCGTTTCACCGTGGACCTGACCGAACAGGCGCGCAGCGGCAAGCTAGACCCGATTGTTGGCCGCGATGAAGAAATTCGCCAGTTGGTCGACATCCTCATGCGCCGACGCCAGAACAACCCAATCCTTACCGGTGAAGCCGGGGTAGGCAAGACCGCCGTAGTCGAAGGTTTTGCCCTGCGCATCGTCGCCGGTGATGTGCCGCCGGCACTGAAAGACGTGGAACTGCGCAGCCTCGACGTGGGCCTGCTGCAAGCCGGCGCCAGCATGAAAGGTGAGTTCGAACAGCGCCTGCGCCAGGTCATCGAAGACGTTCAGGCGTCACCCAAGCCGATCATCCTGTTCATCGACGAAGCCCATACGCTGGTGGGTGCCGGTGGCGCCGCCGGAACGGGCGATGCGGCCAACCTGCTCAAGCCCGCCCTCGCCCGTGGCACCTTGCGTACCGTGGCCGCCACTACCTGGGCCGAGTACAAGAAGCACATCGAGAAAGATCCGGCCCTGACCCGCCGTTTCCAGGTGGTGCAAGTCGCCGAGCCGTCGGAAGACAAAGCCCTGCTGATGATGCGCGGCGTGGCCTCGACCATGGAAAAACACCACCAGGTGCAGATCCTCGACGAAGCGCTGGAAGCGTCGGTGAAGCTGTCGCACCGCTACATCCCGGCGCGCCAGTTGCCGGACAAATCCGTGAGCCTGCTGGACACCGCCTGCGCCCGCGTCGCCATCAGCCTGCACGCCGTACCGGCCGAAGTGGACGACAGCCGCCGCCGCATCGAAGCCCTGGAAACCGAGCTGCAAATCATCGCCCGCGAGCATGCCATCGGCATCGACATTGGTGCACGCCAGAGCAACAGCGAAGCCTTGCTGACGAGCGAACGTGAACGCTTGGCGACACTGGAAAGCCGTTGGGCCGAAGAGAAAACCCTGGTGGACGAGTTGCTCGCCACCCGCGCAACCCTGCGTGAAAAAGCCGGGGTGGTGGACAGCGGCAACGATGAATTGCGTGCGCAATTAATCGACTTGCAACAGCGCCTCACCGCGCTGCAAGGCGAAACCCCGCTGATCCTGCCGACCGTGGATTACCAGGCCGTGGCCTCGGTGGTCGCCGACTGGACCGGTATTCCGGTGGGCCGCATGGCGCGCAACGAACTGGAAACCGTGCTCAACCTCGACCAGCACCTGAAGAAACGCATCATCGGCCAGGACCATGCCTTGCAGATGATCGCCAAGCGCATCCAGACCTCCCGCGCCGGCCTCGACAACCCGAGCAAGCCGATTGGCGTGTTCATGCTCGCCGGCACCTCGGGCGTGGGCAAGACCGAAACCGCCCTGGCCCTGGCCGAAGCCATGTACGGCGGTGAGCAGAACGTGATCACCATCAACATGAGCGAATTCCAGGAAGCCCACACGGTATCGACCCTCAAGGGCGCGCCACCGGGCTATATCGGCTACGGCGAAGGCGGCGTGTTGACCGAAGCGGTGCGGCGCAAGCCCTACAGCGTGGTGCTGCTGGACGAAGTGGAAAAAGCCCACCCGGACGTGCATGAGATCTTCTTCCAGGTGTTCGACAAGGGCGTGATGGAGGACGGCGAAGGCCGGGTGATCGACTTCAAGAACACCCTGATCCTGCTGACCACCAACGCCGGCACGGAGCTGATTTCCCAGGTCTGCAAAGACCCGGCGAACATCCCCGAGCCCGAGGAAATAGCCAAGGCCCTGCGCCAGCCACTGCTGGAGATTTTCCCGCCGGCGCTGCTGGGCCGCCTGGTGACGATTCCGTACTACCCGCTGAGTGACACGATGCTCAAGGCGATTACCCGCCTGCAATTGGGGCGCATCAAGAAGCGTGTGGAGAGCACCCACAAAGTCGCCTTCGACTACGACGACGCGGTGGTCGACCTGATCGTCTCGCGCTGCACCGAAACCGAAAGCGGCGGGCGCATGATCGACACCATCCTCACCAACAGCCTGTTGCCGGACATGAGCCGTGAATTCCTCACGCGCATGCTCGAAGGCAAGGCGTTGGCGGGGGTGCGGATCAGCAGCCGGGATAACGAGCTGCACTACCAGTTCAACGATTGACCTGACGGAACGCGGAAAAAAATGTGGGAGGGGGCTTGCCCCCTCCCACATTTGGATTGGGTTCCTTCAGCTATTAGGGTACTTCGATGCTTTTTAACCAAGCCTCACGCCTGGCCAAGATCACCAGCCCCCTCGGGCCGGATGTGCTGTTGCTCAATGAAATGGGCGGCGGTGAAGAACTGGGGCGGCTGTTCAACTATGAGCTGCAACTGACGTCCCTGGACGCCAACATCGATCTCAACCAGTTGCTGGGCAAGTCGATGAGCGTCGGTGTGCAACTGGCGGACGGTGGCGAGCGGCACTTCCACGGCATCGTTGCGCGCTGCAGCCAGAACATCGACCGGGGCCAGTTCGCCAGTTACCAAGTGACGCTGCGCCCGTGGTTCTGGCTGCTCAGCCGCACCTCGGACTGCCGGATTTTCCAGAACCAGAGCATCCCGCAGATCATCAAGCAGGTGTTCCGCGACCTGGGTTTTTCCGACTTCGAAGACGCCCTGAGCCGGCCGTACCGCGAGTGGGAATACTGCGTGCAGTACCGCGAGACCAGCTTCGATTTCGTCAGCCGCCTGATGGAACAGGAAGGCATCTACTACTTCTTCCGCCATGAACAGGACCGCCACGTGCTGGTGCTGGCCGACGCCTATGGCGCCCACACCACCGTGCCGGGCTATGCGTCGATCCCGTATTACCCCAAGGATGAGCAGCAGCGCGAACGCGACCACATGCACAACTGGCACCTGGCGCAGGAAGTGCAGCCAGGCTCCCTGGAGCTCAACGACTACGACTTCCAGCGCCCCAGCGCCAGCATCGACGTGCGCTCGGCCATGCCGCGCCCGCACACTGCCGGCGATTACCCGCTGTATGACTACCCCGGCACCTATGTGCAAAGCGCCGACGGCGAACACTACGCGCGCACCCGCATCGAAGCCCTGCAAACCCTGCATGAGCAGATCGAGTTCAACGGCAATGCCCGCGGCCTCGGTTCGGGCCACCTGTTCAGCCTCACCGGCTTCAGTCGCCAGGACCAGAACCGCGAATACCTGATCGTCGGCTGTCGCTATCTCATCGTCCAGGAAAGCCTGGAAAGCGGCGGCGGCTCAGGCTCGGCGCAGTTTGAAAGCAGCCTGACCTGCATCGACGCCCAACAAAGCTTCCGCCCCCTGGCGAGCACCTATCGCCCCATCGTCAAAGGCCCGCAGACCGCGCTGGTGGTCGGCCCCAAAGGCGAGGAAATCTGGACCGACCAATACGGCCGCGTGAAGGTGCACTTCTACTGGGACCGCCATGACCAATCCAACGAAAACAGCTCGTGCTGGATTCGCGTGTCGCAATCCTGGGCCGGCAAGAACTGGGGCTCGATGCAGATCCCACGGATCGGCCAGGAAGTGATTGTCAGCTTCCTCGAAGGCGACCCCGACCGGCCGATCATCACAGGGCGGGTGTACAACGCCGAGCAGACGGTGCCTTACGATCTGCCGGAAAACGCTACCCAAAGCGGTATGAAAAGCCGCTCCAGCAAGGGCGGCACACCGGCCAACTTCAATGAAATCCGCATGGAGGACAAGAAGGGCCTGGAGCAGTTGTACATTCATGCCGAGCGTAATCAGGACATCGTGGTGGAGGTGGATGAGAGCCATTCGGTGGGGCATGACCGTAATAAAAGCATTGGGCACAACGAGACGGTGACCATTGGCAACAACCGCCTGCGCGTCGTCAAGCAGGAAGACATCCTCTCGGTGGGCCAGAGAAAGACCGACAGCATCAGCCAGAGCTACGTGATCGAAGTGGGTGAAAACCTGCGTCTGGTCTGCGGCGAAAGCATTCTGGAGCTCAACGCCAGCGGGCAGATCAACCTGACCGGCGTGCAGATCAGCTTCTACGCCAGCGGCGATGCCGAGTTCAACACCGGCGGCGTGCTGCACCTGAACAATGGTGGCGGCGCTGGCGCCACGCCCGACGGCCAGGGCGTCAAAGCCAGTATCGACGCCAATATCAAAGCCGCGTTTCCCGCGCCTAAAAGTTCCTGACGAGACCTGTTTGCCATGACGTACCGAATCAACGAATTCCAGCTTCAACTGCCGGCCGGCGAGCTTCAGGACGCGACGATCAACATCCTCAAGTTCCCCGAACTGGGCACGTCCCTAATCATCAGCCGCAGCTTGCTGGCCGATGGCGAAACCCTGCACAGCAACTTCAATGACCAGCTCCAGCGCCTGGAAAAACAGGTGCAGGACTTGCGTTACCAACCGGGCGTCGACGTGCGCCTGGGTGCCGCGCAGGAAGTCGAAGGCATCGAACTGCGCAGCCAATTCAACAAGGGCAATGACAAGGTGTTCCAGTATCAGCTGGCGTTGGTGATACCGGGCACGCGCAAAATGCTCGCGTTGAGTTACGTGAAGGCGGACAAGCTTGGAGATACCGAGGCGGCGCATTGGGCGCTGATAAAAAACTCGCTGTCGTTTGACGCTATTTCTTGATGAGCCAATTGCATGTCTGACGCGTTATGGGCTGCCCGGCTAGGCGATGCGCTGACCCACACTTCCATGATGGCCGATATCCTCGGCGGTGTATTGGAGGTGGCGGCCAACGTGGCGATTACGGCACTCGCAACCGCTGCGGTGGCGGCGGCAATAGGTGTGACGGTCGCAACCGCCGGTATTGGCGGCTGCATCCTCGGCGCGGTGGTGGGCATCGTCGTCGGCATGGCAATGAGCAAGACGGGGGCCGATAAGGGCCTCAGTAAGATGTGCGAGGATTTCAGCAACGCACTGTTTCCGCCCGTGGTGGAAGCGACGATTGCGGTGGGTTCAACCAATACTTTCGTCAACAGCATTCCGGCGGCCCGAGCGGCAGGTTCAATTCCTTCTCATGTTGCGCCTGCGGGCACTGAACTCGAACAAGCGCCACCTGAGCCCGACTCTATGCCGCAAGCAGAACCAGGCTTTCTGGATATGGCCGAGGGCTTCTTCTCCCAACTCTGGCGACCAACCGTCGCAACGCCAGCTCCAGGCGTTGTGCCTGCGCTTACCGACATGGTGCTGTGCGCCCGTCACCCGCCGATGCCGCCCCAGCTTCTCGCCGAAGGTTCGGACAAGGTCACCATCAACGGCCAACCCGCCGTGCGCAGCGGCGACCGCAGCATGTGCGACGCGACGGTGGTGTCGTCGGGTTTGATCTCGCCGAACGTCACGATTGGTGGCGGAACGGTGGTGGTGCAAGAGATTCGTAGCGGCAAGACGCCAGGCGTTGGGCTGGCGATTGAAGCGCTGATGATGCTCAAAGGAGCGAAAGGCAAGGCGCTAAGCGACTTGCCCTGCATGTTGCTCAGCGGCGTCTCATCCTATGCGGTCAGCCAGGCCATGGGCGCTGCCGCCAATGCGACGATGGGTTCACCCAACCCGGTGCATGCGGCGACAGGGGCGAAAGTGTTGGGAGGCGATACCGAACTGGACTTCGTATTGCCAGGTATCTTGCCGATCGATTGGCAGCGCTTCTACAACAGTCGGGATGAGCGCCGCGACGGCATGTTTGGCGCGGGCTGGAGCGTTTCGTATGAGGTAAGCGTAGAAATCCTGGCGCATCCGGATGGCGGCGAAGAACTTATCTACACCGACGAACAGGGTCGGCGTATCAACCTGGGTTCGGTGGCGCTGGGCAGCGCGATGTTCAGTCCAGGCGAGGGTTTGAGTGTTCGGCGTCATCGTAACGGTCAATTGTTGATCGAGCGAGATGACGGTCTCTATCGCTTGTTTGATCCAACCCCGACAGCCCGATCAGTGCTACGCCTGAGCCAGTTGGGCGACCGAAATGACAACCGTATTTTCCTCGAGTATGACCCACAAGGGCGCCTGGTCGGCCTGCGAGATACCTTCACGCTGGTGCAGATTGAGCTGGTCCGCGAGCTTGATCGGGTAATCCGGGTCGAGCGTATTCACTCCGATCAACGCCGGGAAACGCTCGCCAGTTATAGCTATGACCTGAACGGCAGTTTAGCCACCGTTACTGATGCGACCGGTCATGTCCAACGGCGCTTCGCCTACGACGCTGGCCTGCGGATGACCGAGCATCAACTGCCCACTGGGTTGCGGTGTTTTTACGATTGGGGCTTGGTTGAAGGGCGCGAATGGCGTGTCGTTCGGCACTGGACCGATGAGGGCGATGAGTACCGATTCGATTACGACTTGAGCGCAGGGGTGACACGTATCACCGACAATTTGCAGCGCGTGAGCATGCGTCTGTGGAATCTGCAGCACCAGATCATTTCGTCCACGGACAACCTTGGCCAAACGTGGCGGTTCGAGTGGAATGACGAACGTCAGATGCTGAGTGCGACCGATCCTCAAGGCGGGCGGTACTCGTTCAACTATGACGAAACCGGAAACCTGATCAGTGAGCAAGACCCCCTGGGGCGTATTGACTCAACCCTGTGGCTGGCGCATTGGGCTTTGCCGCTGATACAGACGGATCCCGCTGGAAACAGCTGGCACTACCGATATGACGCACGCGGAAACTGTATTTGTGCAACCGACCCACTGGGGCATAGCACCCACTACCGTTACGACGTACACGGGCAGGTCGTGGAGATCGTCGACGCGATGGGCAAGAGCAAAAAGCTGCGTTGGAGCTCTCTGGGACAGCTGATCGAGCATATTGACTGCTCCGGCTACCCGACGCGCTTGAGCTATGACAGTCGGGGCTATCTGGCAGTCATCGCCGATGCCTCGGGTGAGCGAACTCAATTCGGCCATGACCCGCGTGGTCGGTTGCTCATGACTCAGTTTCCGGACGGACGAACAGAGCACCTTCAACGTGACGCCAGCGGGCAACTGGTAAATTACATTGATACTGCGGGACATACCACGCTCTATCAACATAATCGCCGAGGCCAAGTACGCCTGCGCATCGATGCACATGGCCGGCAGGTTCAGTTTGGGTATGACGCCTACGGACGATTGCAAACGCTGGCCAACGAGAATGGCGAGAGCTACCGGTTCGCCTGGGACGATGGGGACCGATTGGCAGAGCAGTACAACCTCGATGGCAGTAGCAAACGATATGAATATGACTCGCTGAACAACATAGTGACAGTCAGCCTCGTACCCGCACCTTATGGGAACAGGCTCGACCTTATGCCATCAACCCCCACGGCCCCCCTCGTTTATCAGCTTTCACGGGATGCAGTGGGACGGCTCACCCAAAAAGAGACCGTGGATGGCATCACTGACTATACCTACGCACCTACAGACCAATTGGTGGCGGCTACATTCACCGACAGGCACGGGCGACGCCAGGAGTTGACGTTTGCCTATAATGGCCTTGGGCAACTGCTGAAAGAAGCTAGCCACTCAGGCACGCTTGAACATCACTATGACGAACTGGGTAATCTGATCCAGACCCAATTGCCCGATGGTCGCTGGCTCAGTCGTTTGCGCTACGGCAGTGGCCACCTGCATCAGATCAATCTGGACGGCCAGGTGATAACTGATTTCGAACGTGACCGTCTGCACCGTGAAGTGTTACGCACCCAAGGCCAGATCAGTACGTGCAGCGAATACGACCGCAACGGTCGCTTGCGCTCGCGCTCACGGCAACAGACAGGCCCACTCTACAGGCGACCCGGCGCGATACAGAAACATTTCGAATACGACCCGGCAGATAACCTTGTCGGCAAGTTGGATCAACATCTCTCCGGCCAACACCGTCAGTTGTTCCATTACGATTCCACCGGACGCATTATTGCCAGTCAGGACAGTACGGATGGCCAGCAGGAGACTTTCGCGTACGACGCTGCGGCAAACTTGCTGGATGGACCAGATGCCGGCACCGGGTTCGTCGTTCATAACCAAGTGATCACCTATCAGGATAAACGTTACCGCTACGACGGCTGGGGTCGGATGATCGAAAAGCGCAGCGGTCGCCATGGCGTACAACGCTTTCGCTACGACGCGGAAAATCGATTGATAGAAGTGCTTAACGAACGCGGCCATACCGTCACGATGACCTACGACCCACTCGGCCGGCGCATAGAGAAAGCCGAGCGGGACCATAAAGGACACTTATTGGGCAACACGTGCTTCATATGGGACGCGGCGCAACTGCTGCAAGAGCACCGTCATCAGCAAACCAGTCTCTATATCTATGGTGATAGTGGCTATGAAGCGCTGGCGCGGGTGGATGGAACAGGCCCGCTGCAAAAGGTCCGGTACTACCACAGCGACCTTAATGGCATGCCGGAGCTGTTGACTGAGGCGGATGGCTCCAGCGTTTGGCAGGCCCATTACCGAGTGTGGGGAAATACCTTGAAAGAGGTACGTGAACCTTACTACATAGAAGAGCAAAACCTGAGATTCCAGGGGCAGTATCTGGACCGGGAGACCGGACTGCACTACAACACCTTTCGTTTTTACGACCCGGATATCGGAAGGTTCGCCACCCCTGACCCGATTGGCCTGAGCGGGGGGTTGAATCTATATACCTATGCGCCGAACCCCTTTGGCTGGATCGACCCATGGGGCTGGTCCTGCTGGAGCACTTCGCGGAAAAAATTCTGGAAGGAGGAGGCGACCAATAACGCATCGCGCTACTCAAAAAATAACCTGGCGCGTATGAAAGACGGCTTGGCTCCGCAAATGAAAGTGGAAGTCGTCAACCGCAAGACGGGCGCGGTTGAGGAGAGAGTGGTTTCGATGGAGCTGCACCACCGTGATATACCTCAGCGTACAGGCGGTACGGGCGTCCATGATTCAAAAAACCTCGATGCACTGACCCCGTGGGACCATGAGGCCGCGGATCCTTATAGACATACCGGATATGATCTTTCCAAAATAATCACGGGTATCGACAAATGGTAAATATTGACGACGTTAAGGCGTTCATAAAGAGCGATCACTATCAGGCCATGTTGCTGGCGGTTCAGGAGCAGTTGAATCTCGACATTAACGAGAGTCAGCCCTCGGACATACTTTTCCAACACGACGCCAATAAAATCAATATCGCCAAAGTAGATATCGACGCGCTTGAACAGCTTTTAGAGCACCGTAAAGTCGGGCTTGTACCGTTCGTAAGAGCAAAGCTATCGACACTTATGTCGACCGCTCACGAGCAAGAGGGAAATCAGGACGAGGATAAAATAGTCAAAACCCTCCCTTTCTATAAAAATTTCCTGATCATCTATTTGCTTGAGCTGTTCTTCCTTGAGAACGCACCTGAACAACTGGATGCTTATCTGAAAGGCATACGCATACCCAACAGTAAGAAATACAAAGAGCAACTAGTGAAAATCCATGCAGCACTGGACCATTGAAACCCATATTAAGGTGGGCGTCCCAACTCAGTCGGCGTGCCATTTTCACTACCACGCTGCTGCCTGGCAAGCGAGGGCTTGAAAGACAAGCTGTGGTGAATGGCGCGTCAGAACTGCTTTGATGAGCATGTCGTAACCAGACCAAGAGACCAACTGGCATTGGAAAATCTCAAGTGAATGCCGTGACGCTGGACAAAACGCGTGCCTGACGCACTCTGGGCTGCCCGCATGGGCGATGCGCTGACCCACACTTCCATGATGGCCGATATCCTCGGTGGTGTGCTGGAGGTGGCGGCTAATATCGCGATCACCGCCGTGGCGACCGCTGCCGTGGTCGCGGCCACCGGCATTACCGTCGCCACCGGCGGGCTCGGCTGCTTCCTGTTGGGCGCAGTTGTGGGCACGATTGTCGGCCTGGCCATGAGCAAGACGGGCGCGGACAAAGGCCTGACGAATTTATGCGACAGCTTCAGCAACGCGCTGTTTCCGCCCACGGTGCAGGCCAACATTCTCACCGGTTCCACCGACACACTGACCAACAGCATCCCCGCCGCCCGTGCCGCCGGGGCGATCAGTTCCCACGTCGCGCCAGCCGGTACCGAGCTGGAAGAGCCCGCGCCTGAACCCGAAGCCAGCTATCTGGACATGGCCGAGAGTTTCTTCTCGCAGATGTGGCGTCCGACCGTTGCGACACCGGCTCCCGGCGCCGTGCCCAAGCCGCTGGACGTGGTCGTGTGCATGAAGCACCCGCCGATGCCACCGCAGTTTCTGGCCGAGGGTTCGGACAAGGTCACGATCAACGGCCAGCCGGCGGTGCGCAGCGGTGATCGCAGCACCTGCGATGCAACGGTGGTGTCGTCGGGGCTGATCTCCTCCAACGTGACCATTGGCGGCGGCTCGGTGGTGGTGCGTGAGGTTCGCAGCGGCAAGACACCGGGCGTCGGGCTGGCGGTGACGGCGTTGCTGATGCTCAAGGGCGGCAAGGGCAAGTTCTTCAGCAAGCTGCCGTGCATGTTGATCGGCGGCGCGACTTCGATGGCTGTCAGCAGTGCGATGGGCGCAATGGCCAACGCGGCGATGGGCTCATCGAATCCGGTGCATGCGGCGACGGGCGCGAAGGTACTGGGCGATGTCGAGGAACTGGATTTTGTGCTGCCCGGCATCCTGCCGATTGACTGGCAACGCTTCTACAACAGCCGCGACGAACGCTCGGGCAGCCTGTTTGGTGCTGGCTGGAGCGTGCCCTATGAAGTGTGCGTAGAGATCCGTGCGCATCCCGAAGGCGGCGAGACGTTGGTGTACACCGACGAGCAGGGACGCCCGATTGACATGGGTTCGATCCCGTTGGGCGGCGCAGTATTCAGCGCCGGTGAAGGGCTCGCCGTGCGGCGACACCTCAATGGGCAGTTGCTGATCGAAAGTGATGATGGTCTGTACCGCTTGTTCGAACCCACTGCCAGCCCGTCGCAGTTGCGCCTGAGCCAGCTCGGCGACCGCAATGACAACCGAATCCATATCGACTACGACGAAACCGGACGCCTGGTGCGGCTGCGCGACACGTTCGACCTTGTGCAGGTGGAGCTGATCCGCGATCAAGGTCTATTGGCGCGAATCGAGCGTGTGTACCCCGACCAGCGTCGTGAAGTGCTCGTCAGCTATGCCTACGACGCAGCCGCAAGCCTAGCCGAAGTACGCGACGCGACCGGCCAGATACAGCGTCGCTTTGTTTACGACAACGGTCGCCGGATGGTGGAGCACCAACTGCCCACCGGATTGCGCTGCTTTTATGAGTGGGCGTTGGTTGAAGACATGGAATGGCGTGTGGTTCGACATTGGACCGACGACGGCGACGCCTATCAGTTCGACTACGACTTGCAAGCCGGTCTCACGCGCATCAGCGACGGCTTACAGCGCGTCAGTTCCCGGTATTGGAACGCACAGCACCAAATCATTGAGTACAACGACAATCTCGGTCAGACCTGGCTTTTTGAGTGGAACGACGAGCGCCAACTGCTCAGTGCCACTAACCCGCAGGGTGGCCGCTATGCGTACAGCTACGATGACCCCGGCAACCTGATCGGCGAGAGCGATCCATTAGGGCGCAATAATTCAATAGTGTGGTTGGAGCATTGGGCGTTGCCGGTTTCGGTGACTGATAGCGAGGGCAACACCTGGCACTCACGCTACGACTCGCGGGGCAACTGTATTGTCGAGACCGACCCGCTGGGTCATATCACACGGTATCGCTACGACAGCAGCGGACAACCGGTAGAGATCATCGATGCAACGGGGAAAAGTAAACGGCTGCGTTGGAACCCGTTCGGTCAACTCATTGAGCATATTGACTGCTCCGGCTACCCGACGCGGTTCAGCTACGACGAAAGAGGTTATTTGCAGGTCATCACTGATGCACTGGGTGAGCGTACGACATTCGTACACGACGTCCAGGGTCGAGTGCTGAGCACTCAACTTCCGGATGGGCGTATTGAGTATTTCCAACGCGACACCATCGGCCAACTAACGGCTCATACCGACTTCGCCGGGCACTCTACACACTACCTGCGAAATCGAAAGGGGCAAGTCCGCCAGCGCGTCGACGCGCACAATCGCGAGGTCAACTTTGCCTATGACAGCTATGGCCGGCTGCGCACGTTGACAAACGAGAACGGCGAACGATATCGCTTCGAATGGGACGCCAATGATCGTGTGACCGAACAGCAGGATTTGGATGGGAGTATCCGCCGCTATCACTACGACGTACTGAACAATATTTCGCGCATGGAAGCGGTTGCAGCACCGTACGGTAGCGGGATGGCAGTAGTCACGGCCGTGCTCGAACCGACTGTCGTGCATGACTTTGAGCGCGACGCGGCAGGGCGACTGGTGGGCAAGGTCACCGATGATGGCCGTACTGAGTACACCTACGACTTACTGGACCAACTCAAGGCTGTCACCTTTACCCATAAGACAGGCCAGCAACAAACCGTCTGCTTCAGCTATGACGCCCTGGGTCGAGCTGTAGAGGAGAAAACCGCAGCAGGTGCGTTACAGCATCACTACGACGAGCTGGGAAACCTCAACCAGACGCGCTTACCCGATGGGCGCTGGCTCAACCGCCTCTATTACGGCAGCGGGCACCTCCATCAGATAAACCTAGACGGACGTGTCATCAGCGATTTCGAGCGCGACCGTCTACACCGTGAAGTACTGCGTACTCAGGGGTATCTGAGTACACGCCAGCATTATGATCGCTGTGGCCGTCTGCGCTCCCGCGAACGCGGCCACATCACCCGGGCATCTGTACTGCCTGGCGCAGTACAAAAACAGTTCGAGTACGACACCGCCGATAACTTGGTGGGCAAGCTTGAGCAACAGACCGATGGCCAGCACCGTCAATTGCTGCATTACGATGCAACCGACCGAGTCATCGCCAGCCAGGACAATTTTGCAGCACGACACGAAACCTATTCCTACGACGCCGCTGCCAACCTGCTCGATGGCCCACAACCCGGGGCCGGGCTGGTGGTGCACAACAAGCTCCTGACTTTCCAGGACAAACGCTATCGCTACGACGGTTTCGGCCGGATGATCGAGAAGCGCAGTGCCAAGCGCGGCGTCCAGCGTTTCGCCTATGACGCCGAACATCGTCTGATCGAAGTACGAAATGAACAGGGCGGGCAGCAATCGGTCGTGCACATGACCTATGACCCGCTGGGCCGACGAACATCCAAGACAACCCACGACGCAAATGGCCAACTGCTGAGCGAGACTCGATTCACTTGGGACGGGTTACGGTTGGTGCAAGAGCACAAACATGCGCAGACAAGTCTTTATATCTATGGTGACGAAAGCCACGAACCCCTGGCTCGGGTTGATGGAACAGGCGCCCAGCAAAAAGTGCGCTATTACCATAATGACCTGAACGGGCTGCCCGAGCTGCTTTCGGAAAATGATGGCCAGACAGTTTGGCAAGCCAGCTATCAGGTATGGGGAAACACCGTTCGGGAAACGCGTGAACCCTACTACATCGAAGAACAGAACCTGAGATTCCAGGGGCAGTACCTGGACCGGGAAACCGGCCTACATCACAATATTTTTCGCTACTACGATCCGGACATCGGCCGCTTCACTACGCCTGACCCCATTGGCCTTGCCGGGGGACTGAATCTTTACCTGTATTCAACGAATCCACTGACGTGGATCGACCCCTACGGCCTGAACCCGAAGGATTTGGTACGGTACAAGCCCAAGAATTCCGTTACACCCAAGGCCGGCGGCCGTGGGACAGCCATTAATCGGGCCTGGGGAGAAGAGCGGGAACTCGTGAGCCGCGGTGGTGGTTCAAGAGACTGGGCGCCCCATGAGCGAGACTTGATCGAAAATACCAAGAGCAATGCCCGCTTGAACTCTTTGATGTCCAAAGCGGGTTACACCGGCCACCATATCAACAGTGTCGAAGGTAACGGTGCACTGGGCAAGGCCTGGAAAGGTGACCCACGGAACATTGTATTCTTGCAAAACGCGAACCATCCAAGTGGCATTGACGAACACTTGAACAGCCCCCAAGGGCACAGGAAGAATTACGGTAATGCAGGCAAAGGCCGATTGATCGACCGAGCCAGGACACCGGCTACAAAACCCGGCTGCGGTAAATAGGTTTCCATTGGAGAAGAATATGAGCGCCCTTGATAACGCATTTAAAGAACTGCGCCGCGTCCACAAGAAATTTGACATCGAAGGTCGCTTCGAAAACAACGGCCAGGCAAACGCCAAATGGCCGCAAACCCTGCCTCGGTCCGCTGAGATGGACTCCTTCTACGAACTTTGCGAGCCGGTCGATGTGGAAGTCGAAACGGGCTTGACCCCCATCTGCTTTTTCAACTTGGACGCATTGGAAGACGGTCAAGTCGGCTTCAAGTGGGCAGGCGAATCCAACAAGACTGAGTTGAATGGGAACTGGCCTGCGCAACACTTGGTTTTCATGGATGACATAGGCGGTGGCAAGCCCGTTATCGCGGTGACCGATATGCCAGGCACACCCGTACTGGCGAGCTACGATGCCGTAGCACCGTTCAAGATTGCCGACTCTCTCGCTGATTTCCTGCTGGCATTCGCCAAGACTGTCGAGATCGTCCATGGAAAATTCGACATCTTTGATATCTACAACGACGATGATGAGCTTTCTAGCACGTTCGTGAAGTTACTCAAAAAGGAAGTCAGCCCCTTGTTGGGCGAGGATAACTACGAACGCTTTTTTGACTATTTCTACGGTTGAGCCCAAGCCCATAATCAGCCCCAACAAAAATGGGCACCCAACCCAGTCGGCGTGCCCATTCTTCTTACCGCCCCGCCTCCCTTCGAGACGGTACTGCGCGTTAAGCGTTAACAGTATCTTTCAGCGATTTACCCGGTTTGAACGCAACGGTGTTGCTCGCCTTGATTTTCACTGGCTCGCCAGTTTGCGGGTTTTTGCCGGTGCGGGCGCCGCGATGGCGTTGCAGGAAGGTGCCGAAGCCAACCAGGGTGACGCTGTCCTTGCGGTGCAGGGCGCCGGTGATTTCTTCGAGGACGGCGTTGAGGACGCGATTGGCCTGTTCTTTGGTGAGATCCGCTTTTTCAGCGATTGCGGCTGCGAGTTCTGGTTTACGCATGTGTGAAGCCTCTTTGACGGTTTTTTGTTGTTATGTCCGTGCCGCTCTCTGACGGAACGGCGCCCAAAGCGCCGCAGGCTCTACTCTGCGGCAGACGGAAGTGAGGATGGCATGCCCTCGCACGCTCCGCCAGCCTCGCGGCGACCTTTCTGGGGTGAAAAACGTGCTTATTCCGACAGAACGACCAGCATTTACGCCAGTAGAGGCGGAAGTTCTTTGTTGAGGGCCAGTTTTTCCATCACGGCTGTGCCCGTCAGTGCGTAACCCAGCAGGCGACCGCTGGCGTCGCGGCACAGGGCCTTGATGTCGGCGCCCTGACCCTCGACGCTCCATACACCTTCGGTCCCCCGTGGTGGCGGCGAAACCACCAGCGGGCAGACCGGGGTTTTCACGGTGACGGGCATCGGGCCGTAACTGACGGCTGTCGCGTTGCCTGCCAGCGTCTGGGCCAGGGCGCGGGCGCAGGTCATCAGGGGCATGACGTACAGCAGGTTCAGGCCGTCGACCTCGGCGCAGTCGCCCAGGGCGTAGATATTGGCGTGGGAGGTCTTGAGGTGGCGGTCCACCATGATCCCACGGTTGATTTGCAGGCCGGCAGCGGCCGCCAGGTCCACACGCGGACGCAGGCCGATGGCCGAGACCACCAGGTCACAGGGGATCACGTCACCGTCCGACAGATGCGCTTCAAGCCCATCCGCCGTGCGCTGCAGGCGGTTGAGCACCGGGCCCAGGTGGAACCGCGCACCCAGGCCTTCCAGGCCAGCCTGTACAGCGGCAGCGGCCGCCGGATGCAGCAGGGTTGGCATCACTTGTTCGCACGGGGCGACCAAGTCGATTTCATAGCCGCCGAGGATCAGGTCGTTGGCGAATTCACAGCCGATCAGGCCGGCGCCCAGCAGTAGCACGCGGCGTTTGCCGGCCGCGGCAGTGCGAAAGCGCGCGTAGTCTTCAAGGTCGTTGATCGGAAAAATCAGTTCTGCAGCGTCGCCTTCAACCGGCACGCGCACGGTTTCTGCACCCCAGGCCAGGATCAGGTCGCGGTAAGCCACGGCTTCCTCGCCGATCCACAGGCGCTTGTGGCCCGGATCGATGCCGCTGACGCGGGTGTGGGTACGCACTTGGGCCTTGAGTTGCTCGGCCATGGTGCCCGGTTCGGCCATGCTCAGGCCATCGGCTTCCTTGTTTTTGCCAAAGCCGGTGGAGAGCATGGGCTTGGAGTAGGAGCGCCCGTCATCTGCGGTGATCAGCAACAAGGGGGTTTCGCTGTCGAGTTTGCGAAACTCCCTGGCTACGTTGTAACCGGCCAATCCTGTGCCGATGATCACGACAGGTGCGTTCATTCCTTTCTCCTTGTAGTACTTTTCTGAAAGCTGAAAATTAGCCGATTTCGATCATTTCGAAATCCATTTTGCCCACGCCGCAATCCGGGCACAGCCAGTCTGCCGGGACATCTTCCCAACGAGTGCCGGGCGCGATGCCGTCATCAGGCCAGCCGTCTGCTTCGTTGTAGATAAGGCCACAGACGATACATTGCCACTTCTTCATTACGTGCTTCCTCAGGTTCAGGCGTCTTGGCCGGCGGTCGATGGATCCAGCGTTGCCGCGCGGCTCAGGGCGTTTTGTACTGATCGGGGCCGGCAGATGCAAGCGCGATCGACGCAAGGTGCCGGTTGAGCCCGGCAAAAGTCCAGGGTGCCATGGTAAGCTCGCCGCCTCTTTTGCTGCCAATTACTGACTCTCCGTGCCGCACTCAACCGCCCTCCCCGATGCTTGCCAATGGCTGATCCAGAGCCGTTTGAGCCCTCTGCCCACGCCCTTGACCCTCAATTGGCTGTTCGATGAAGGCTCGCTGACGCGACGGCTGACATGGCTGTCCGACGAGGCGTTCAGCGTGACGCCGCTGTTCGAAGGCTGGCAGCCGTTGCGGGACGATGAGTGCGTGGCCCTTGACCTGGCCCCGGCCACTGTTGGCTGGGTGCGCGAGGTGTATCTGCGCGGGCACGGCCAACCGTGGGTGTTTGCCCGCAGCGTGGCGGCGCGCAGTGCCTTGCAGGGCGACGGGCTGCACATGGATGAGTTGGGCAGCCGCTCACTGGGCGAGTTGCTGTTCTGCGATCAAGCGTTCACGCGCCAGGCCATCGAGGTGTGCCATTACCCACGGCAATGGCTGCCGACTGCCGATCAGGCCGATGAGCTGTGGGCGCGCCGCTCACGTTTTGATCGTGGGTCGCTGAGCGTGCTGGTGGCGGAAATCTTCCTGCCGAGCTTCTGGCACGCGCTGCATGACCATCCGGAGAACCGCTGATGTACCAACGTCTGCTCAAATCCCTGAACCGCCTGAACCCCAGGGCCTGGGATTTCATCCAACTGACCCGCATGGACAAGCCCATCGGCATCTACCTGCTGCTGTGGCCGACGCTGTGGGCGCTGTGGATTGCCGGAAAGGGTTCGCCTTCATTTATCAATATCGTGATTTTCGTACTGGGCGTGGTGCTGACTCGGGCCGGTGGCTGCGTGATCAATGACTGGGCCGACCGTAAGGTTGACGGCCATGTGAAACGCACCGAGCAACGCCCGTTGGTGAGCGGCAGGATCAGTTCCAAAGAGGCGCTGGTGTTTTTTGCGGTGTTGATGGGCATCAGCTTCCTGCTGGTGCTGCTGACCAACGCCACCACCATCCTATTATCCCTTGGCGGATTGGCGCTGGCCGCGAGTTACCCGTTCATGAAGCGCTACACCTATTACCCGCAGGTGGTATTAGGCGCCGCGTTCTCCTGGGGTATGCCGATGGCGTTCACCGCCGAAACGGGCCACCTGCCAGCCACGGCGTGGTTGTTGTACATCGCCAACCTGGTGTGGACGGTGGGCTATGACACCTATTACGCGATGACCGACCGGGACGACGACTTGAAGATCGGCGTGAAGTCCACCGCGATCCTGTTCGGCGATGCCGACCGCGTGATCATCCTGACCCTGCAGAGCCTGGCGCTGGTGTGTCTGTTGTTGGCAGGGGCGCAGTTCGAGCTGGGCAGCTGGTTCCATCTGGGGTTGCTGGCCGCTGCGGGCTGCTTTGCCTGGGAGTTCTGGTACACCCGTGACCGGGACCGCATGAAGTGCTTCAAGGCGTTTTTGCACAACCACTGGGCCGGGTTGGCGATTTTTGTGGGGATTGTGGCGGACTACGGGTTTCGCTGAGTTTTTTGTGGTGGCTGTACCGGCGCCATCGGGGGCAAGCCCCCTCCCACGGGGGTACGCATTCCCACTGTGGGAGGGGGCTTGCCCCCGATGCTTTCAGCGGCGCCGCAGGCTTATGGCTTGATGATGATGTGCCACGCACCGCCCTTGCCATCTCCGGTCTTGTCACCGGCCTTCTTGTCGTCCTTGTAGGTGTACACCGGCTTGCCTTTGTAGGCCCACTGGCTGGTCTGGTCATCACGGGTAATAACCGTCCAATCGCCCGTCTTTGTGTCTGTGGATTCGGCTTTCAGCGGCGGCCAGTTGGTCGCGCACTGGTCCTTGCACACCGACTTGCCTTCGGCATCCTTATCGAAGGTGTAGAGCGTCATGCCCTTGTGATCCACCAACATGCCGCCTTGGGTCATTGCAGGCTCCCCCGCAAACACCAGGCCTGGCAGCGTCAACGCGGCCGTTACCAGCAGGGCTTTCCAGGAAACAGTACGGTAAGTCATCGGAACCTTCCTTTTGTGGTTGTCAGGATTCGGACCCAAAGGGTAGTCCAGAGTGCCGTGATTTGCCCGAGCGACTAAATTACTGTCACACGACTGCAATAATTCCGTTATCTAATGCGGCGCAAGACAGTTAAATGACAAGAGGATTTTTGAGCATGGTTGGCAGGAGCATTCTGATTGTTGACGACGAAGCGCCCATCCGCGAGATGATCGCCGTTGCGTTGGAAATGGCCGGCTACGACTGCCTGGAGGCGGAGAACTCCCAGCAGGCCCATGCCATTATCGTCGACCGCAAGCCGGACCTGATCCTGCTGGACTGGATGCTGCCCGGCACCTCCGGCATCGAACTGGCCCGTCGTCTCAAGCGTGATGAGCTGACCGGGGACATTCCGATCATCATGCTCACCGCCAAGGGCGAAGAGGACAACAAGATCCAGGGCCTGGAAGTCGGCGCGGATGACTACATCACCAAACCCTTTTCCCCACGGGAGTTGGTAGCGCGTCTGAAGGCCGTATTACGCCGCGCCGGCCCGACCGACGGCGAAGCGCCGATTGAAGTCGGCGGCCTGATCCTCGACCCGATCAGCCACCGCGTCACCATCGACGGCACGCCGGCCGAGATGGGCCCTACCGAATACCGCCTGCTGCAATTTTTCATGACCCACCAGGAACGCGCCTACACCCGTGGCCAGTTGCTGGACCAGGTGTGGGGCGGCAACGTGTATGTGGAGGAGCGCACCGTCGACGTGCATATCCGCCGCTTGCGCAAAGCCTTGGGCGATGCCTACGAGAATCTGGTACAAACCGTGCGCGGCACCGGCTACCGGTTCTCCACCAAAGGCTGAGCCAACCCTTCTCCTTCCTTAACAGCTGACAAGGACGCATGTTTAAGTGAACCAGAACTGGCATGGCACCCTGATCCGCCACATGCTCCTGTTGATCACCGGCTGCCTGTTGGTCGGGCTGATCAGCGGCTACTACGGCTGGAGCCTGGCCATCGGCATCGGCCTGTACCTGGGCTGGACCCTCAAGCAACTGCTGCGCCTGCATGAATGGCTGCGCCAGCATAAGCCCGACGAAGCACCACCCGACGGCTACGGCCTGTGGGGCGAGGTGTTCGACAGCATCTACCACCTGCAACGCCGCGACCAACGGGTGCGCGGGCGCCTGCAAGCGGTGATCGACCGGGTGCAGGAGTCCACCGCCGCCCTCAAGGACGCGGTGATCATGCTCGACAGCGACGGCAACCTGGAATGGTGGAACCGCGCCGCCGAGACCCTGCTGGGCCTCAAGACGCCCCAGGACAGCGGCCAGCCGGTGACCAACCTGGTGCGCCACCCGCGCTTCAAGGAATACTTTGAGCAGGACAATTACGAAGAAGCCCTGGAAATCCCCTCGCCGACCAACGACCGGGTGCGCATCCAGCTGTACCTGACGCGCTACGGCAACAACGAGCACCTGATGCTGGTACGCGACGTGACACGCATCCACCAGTTGGAGCAGATGCGCAAAGACTTCGTCGCCAACGTCTCCCACGAGTTGCGCACGCCGCTGACGGTGATCTGCGGCTACCTGGAGACGCTGCTCGACAACGTCGACGAGATCAACCCGCGCTGGAGCCGTGCCCTGCAGCAAATGCAGCAACAAGGTTCGCGCATGCAGACGCTGCTCAACGACCTGCTGTTGCTGGCCAAGCTTGAGGCCACCGATTACCCCTCGGACAACCATCCGGTGGGGGTGCAAAGCCTGTTGCAGACCATCAAGAATGACGCCCAGGCCCTTTCAGGCGAACGCGGGCAGCAGATCAGCCTGGAAGCCGACCCACAGGTATTGCTCAAGGGCAGCGAGGGCGAATTGCGCAGCGCGTTCTCCAACCTGGTGTTCAACGCCGTGAAGTACACCCAGGACAAGGGCACCATCCGCATCCGCTGGTGGGCCGACGAGCAAGGCGCCCACCTGAGCGTGCAGGACTCCGGCATCGGCATCGACGCCAAGCACCTGCCGCGCCTGACCGAGCGCTTCTACCGCGTCGACTCCAGCCGCAACTCCAATACCGGCGGCACCGGGCTGGGCCTGGCGATCGTCAAGCATGTGCTGCTGCGCCACCGTGCGCGCCTGGAAATCAGCAGCGTGCTGGGGCATGGCAGCACCTTTACCTGCCATTTTCCGCCGGCGCAGGTGACGCGTTCGCGGCTCGTCGGGAATGATGAATAACTCGAATACAGCACGAAACCAAATGTGGGAGGGGGCTTGCCCCCACCCACAGTGGATCTCCAGTGTTTTGGACAATACATTCCACGTCCCACCCGGCAGCAACCACTAGGCAAGCGCCCCGTCAGCCGCTACATTGGCCGACTTGCGCCTGCCTTTCAGGCCTGCCTGTCACCCCTTCTTGAACACACGGAACCTGCAAAACCCAATCATGGACCCTTCCCCTGGTATCACCCTCGCCACACTCTTCGCCGACTTCGGCATGATTCTTTTTGCTCTGATCCTGGTACTGCTCAACGGTTTTTTCGTTGCCGCAGAATTTGCCATGGTCAAACTGCGCTCCACCCGGGTCGAGGCCATCGCCCATACCAACGGCTGGCGCGGGCAGATCCTGCGCACCGTGCACAGCCAGCTCGACGCTTACCTGTCGGCCTGCCAGCTGGGTATCACCCTCGCCTCCCTGGGCCTGGGTTGGGTCGGTGAGCCGGCGTTTGCGCACATCCTCGAACCGCTGTTGGCCGCCGTAGGCGTCGAATCGCCGGAAGTGATCAAGGGGGTGTCGTTCTTCGCGGCGTTCTTCGTGATTTCCTACCTGCACATCGTGGTCGGTGAGTTGGCGCCCAAATCCTGGGCGATTCGCAAACCTGAGTTGCTGTCGCTGTGGACGGCTGTGCCGCTGTACCTGTTCTACTGGGCCATGTACCCGGCGATCTACCTGCTCAACGCCAGCGCCAACGCGATCCTGCGCATCGCCGGCCAAGGCGAGCCGGGCCCGCACCATGAGCATCATTACAGCCGCGAAGAGCTCAAGTTGATCCTGCACTCCAGCCGTGGCCAGGACCCGAGCGACCAAGGCATGCGCGTACTGGCCTCAGCCGTGGAAATGGGCGAACTGGAAGTCGTCGACTGGGCCAACTCCCGCGAAGACCTGGTGACCCTTGAGTTCAACGCACCGCTCAAGGAAATCCTCGCGCTGTTTCGCCGCCACAAGTTCAGCCGCTACCCGGTGTACGACAGCGTCCGCCAGGAGTTCGTCGGCCTGCTGCACATCAAGGACCTGCTACTGGAACTGGCCGAACTCGACCATATCCCCGAGTCGTTCAACCTGGCCGAGCTGACGCGCCCACTGGAGCGCGTGTCGCGCCACATGCCGCTGTCGCAGTTGCTGGAACAGTTCCGCAAGGGCGGCTCGCACTTCGCCGTGGTCGAAGAGGCCGACGGCAACATCATCGGCTACCTGACCATGGAAGACGTGCTCGAAGTGCTGGTTGGCGATATCCAGGACGAACACCGCAAGGCCGAGCGCGGCATCCTGGCCTACCAGCCGGGCAAGCTGCTGGTACGCGGCGACACCCCGCTGTTCAAGGTGGAACGCCTGTTGGGCATCGACCTGGACCATATCGAAGCCGAAACCCTGGCCGGCCTGATCTACGAAACCCTGAAACGGGTGCCGGAAGAGGAAGAAGTGCTGGAGGTTGAAGGCCTGCGGATTATCATCAAGAAGATGAAAGGGCCGAAGATCGTACTGGCCAAGGTGTTGATGCTCGACTGAGCCTCAATTGCCCAACGCAAAGTTGGGCAAGGCGCCCACCGGCTGGTTGAACTCATACGGGATCGACACCAGCCCTGCCTCGGTGGCGCGCTGTACGACAAAGTGCAGGTGCGGCCCGCTGCTGTTGCCGGTATTGCCCGACAGCGCCAGCGGGCTCCCCACCGCCACACGCTGCCCCGCCCTCACACTGACCGACCCTTGCTTGAGATGCAGGTACACGCCTTGTGTGCCGTCATCATGCTGCACCCGCACAAAATTCCCCGACGCATCATTGCCGCGCCCGGCCTGCCCGTTCTCGGTCTTCACCACCACGCCACTGCGCGCGGCGATGATCGGCGTGCCTTCGGGCATGGCGATGTCCATGGCGTAGCGACTCTTGGCGTCGGTGTGGCTGAAGCTGCCGTTGGGGCCTTGGGTCAGGCGGAACGGGCCGCCGCGCCAGGGTAAGGGATAGCGGTAGGCTTGCGGTCGGTAGAGGGGTTTGGGCATATCGAGCACCGGTCGTCTTACACGCTCGACTCGGCGCTCATGCAGCTCAAACGCTTGAGCGCCCGGGGTGTGCCGGTCGCTGAAAAACACCACACCATTGGCGTCGGTGGATTTGTAGACGGTCATGGCCAAGGTCGAGGTAGTGACCGTGGCCAGCCCGCAGCACAGTAAAAGGCGAAGGAGCATGGTGTGAACCTTCCGAGATGACTGAGCGGCAGGTTAGCAAGTGTGGATGACAGCTCTATGCTGGCAGCCCATTAAAACAAATATCCACGTTCATCTGCGCGGCTGCCGACAAATTGACCAAAGCATCCAGCGAAAGTTTGTCGATCTTGCCGGTGAGTACGTCGTTGAGGCGGGGCTGACTGATACCCAGTCTTTGGGCGGCTTCTTTTTGAGAAAGCTCCCAGCCGCGGATGGTTTTGCACAGCTCCAACAACAGTTTTGAACGTAGCCGCATATTGGCGGCTTGCTGAGGGGTATCTTCCAACGCGTCCCAAACGGAGCTGAAACGTTCACCGTGAATGTTTTGATTTGTCATGGCTTAACCTAACTCCTGCAATCTGGCGCGAGCCCCTAATCGACGATTCGGGCATAAGCGGTGGACGTTTGTTTCAAGGCATAGCAAAGGCTCGATAACGCTGAAGCGTTATCGAGAGACTATATCGAAACAGATATAAATCAAACCAGAAATGGGGAATCAGACAGCCGGTCGATTTCCGATATTCAGGCGCTTACGCACCCGGCACGAAATGCTTCTGCGCCGTGCCCCGTGCAATCAGGCGAGAGATGTAGTCGAGCTTCTGCGCATCCTGGTCGATAAACCGGAAGGTCAGTTGCAGCCAGTCGCTGTCGGGCTTGGGCTCGAAGGCGACGATGGCGTGCAGGTAGCCGTTGAGGCGGGCCACTTCGGCGTTGTCACCTTGTTCCAGGTCGAGTACGGCACTTTCCAGTACCTGCGGCAGGACTTCCGTGCGACGCACCACCAGCAGCGCTTCCTTGATGCTCAACGCTTTGATGACGCATTGCTGGGTGCCGCTGGACAGACGCAGCTGGCCCTGGCCACGACCGGCTGCCGGTGCGGCGGAAGGGGCTTGCACCGCTGGGCTGCTGAGCAGGCCTTTGCTGGGCGCCGGCGCTGCAGCGGCAACGGGGGCCGAACGCAACGCTTCAGGCTTGCCGCCTGTCAGGGCGCTCAGGGAGTCGTTGCCGAAGGCCGAGTTCATTTTGGTCGGCGCGCTGGCGACCAGGGCGTCGAGGCGGCCGACCTTGTGCAAGGCCTGCTTGACCTTGTTCAGCAGCTGTTCGTTGGTGAATGGCTTGCTGACATACCCGGAAACGCCGGCCTGAATCGCCTGCACCACGTTCTCTTTGTCGCCACGGCTGGTCACCATCACGAACGGCATGGCCTTGAGGTGCGGTTGCTCGCGGCACCAGGTCAACAGCTCCAGGCCGGACATCTCCGGCATTTCCCAGTCGCACAGCACCAGGTCGAAGGTTTCGCGCATCAGGATGGCCTGGGCCTTTTTGCCGTTCACCGCATCTTCAAGCTTGATCCCGGGGAAGTAATTGCGCAGGCACTTCTTCACCAGATCGCGGATAAACGAGGCGTCATCCACCACCAATACACTGACTTTACTCATTGACCCTTCATCCTATAAAAACTTCGGCACGCAGAACGCCTGACTAATGGCATTTTGCCAAAACTCGGTAGTCACAGCTGGACTTTATTTCTTCCGCTGCGCAAAAAATTCAGATGCCAGAAACGAAAACGCCCGGCCAAAGGCCGGGCGTTAATTTCTCGGGCAACCTTACTTATCGTCAGGTTCGCCCGGAACATTAGGGATTTGGTCGGCAGAACCTTCAACTTCGGCCTTCATACGCTTGAGGCCCATGTGCCGTACGTCGGTACCGCGCACCAGGTAGATCACCAGTTCCGAGATATTGCGCGCATGATCGCCGATCCGCTCCAGGGAACGCAGCACCCAGATAATGCTCAAGACCCGCGAGATAGAGCGCGGGTCTTCCATCATGTAGGTCGCCAGCTCACGCAGGGCGGTCTTGTATTCGCGGTCGATGACCTTGTCGTATTGCGCCACCGAGAGCGCCAGGTCGGCATCGAAGCGCGCAAACGCATCTAGGGCATCGCGCACCATGTTGCGCACCTGATCGCCGATGTGGCGCACTTCCACGTAGCCGCGTGGCGCTTCGCCTTCTTCGCACAGCTGGATGGCGCGGCGGGCGATCTTGGTGGCTTCGTCGCCGATGCGCTCCAGGTCGATCACCGACTTGGAGATGCTGATGATCAAACGCAGGTCCGAGGCCGCCGGCTGGCGACGGGCGAGAATGCGCAGGCATTCCTCGTCGATATTGCGTTCCATCTGATTGATCTGGTCGTCGATCTCACGCACCTGCTGGGCCAGGCCCGAGTCGGCCTCGATCAGCGCGGTCACGGCGTCGTTGACTTGCTTCTCCACCAAGCCGCCCATCGCCAGGAGGTGGCTGCGCACTTCCTCAAGCTCGGCGTTGAACTGCGCGGAGATGTGATGGGTAAGGCCTTCTTTGCTAATCATGTTGGCGTCCTTGGAGCGTCCGGTAAGGTGCGGAGAACCGCAGCGTCAATGCAATCAGAACCACAGCTTCCTAGCCGTAGCGACCGGTGATGTAGTCTTCGGTCTGCTTTTTCGCCGGATTGGTGAACAGGGTATCGGTATCGCCGAATTCCACCAGCTTGCCCATGTACATGAACGCGGTGTAGTCGGAAACTCGCGCCGCCTGTTGCATGTTGTGGGTCACGATGACGATGGTGAACTTGGACTTGAGCTCGTAGATCAGCTCTTCCACTTTCAGGGTCGAGATGGGGTCGAGTGCCGAGCAGGGTTCGTCGAGCAGCAGCACTTCCGGCTCCACGGCGATGGTACGGGCGATCACCAGACGTTGCTGCTGGCCGCCGGACAAGCCCAGTGCCGACTCGTGCAGGCGGTCCTTGACCTCATCCCACAGCGCCGCGCCTTTCAAGGCCCACTCCACGGCTTCGTCGAGGATGCGCTTCTTGTTGATGCCCTGGATACGCAGGCCGTAGACCACGTTTTCGTAGATGGTCTTGGGGAACGGGTTGGGCTTCTGGAACACCATGCCCACGCGGCGACGCAACTCGGCCACGTCTTCGCCTTTGCGGTAGATGTTGGTGCCGTAGAGGTTGATCGCACCGTCCACACGGCAACCGTCGACCAGGTCGTTCATGCGGTTGAAGGTGCGCAACAGCGTGGACTTGCCGCAGCCCGACGGGCCGATGAAGGCAGTCACGCGCTGCTTGGGGATGTTCATGCTGACGTCGAACAGCGCCTGCTTGTCACCGTAGTACAGGCTCAGGCCTGGCACTTCGATGGCCACGGTTTCCTGGGCCAGGCTCAGGCTCTGCTTGTCGCGACCCAGGGCAGACATGTTGATGCCGTGGGAATGGGTGTCGTGTTGCATGGGATGCTCCCTGTGCTACCAATTCAGTTCGTTGAACCGCCGGAGCGGTTTACTCAAATTCTGTGTATGGCGCGGTCCAGTGTGGGAGGGGGCTTGCCCCCTCCCACATTGGATCGTGTCAGCTGTCCAACGCTTTGTATTTCTCGCGCAGGTGGTTACGTATCCACACCGCCGACAAGTTGAGCGTGGCGATCACCAGTACCAGCAGCAAGGCGGTGGCGTACACCAGTGGCCGTGCGGCTTCGACGTTGGGGCTCTGGAAGCCGACGTCATAAATGTGGAAGCCCAAGTGCATGATCTTCTGGTCCAGGTGCAGGTATGGGTAGTTGCCGTCCAGCGGCAGCGACGGGGCCAGTTTCACCACGCCTACCAGCATCAGCGGTGCCACTTCGCCAGCGGCACGGGCCACGGCGAGGATCATGCCGGTCATCATGGCCGGGCTGGCCATCGGCAGCACGATCTTCCACAGCGTTTCCGCCTTGGTCGCGCCCAGCGCCAGGGAACCCTCACGCACGGTGCGGGGAATCCGCGCCAGGCCTTCTTCGGTGGCCACGATCACCACCGGCACCGCCAGCAGCGCCAGGGTCAGCGAGGCCCACAGCAGGCCAGGCGTACCGAAGGTCGGTGCCGGCAGGGCTTCGGCGAAGAACAGCCGGTCAACCGAGCCACCCAGTACATACACGAAGAAACCCAGGCCGAACACGCCGTAGACGATGGCCGGTACGCCGGCCAGGTTGTTCACAGCGATGCGGATGATGCGGGTCAGGGTGTTCTGCTTGGCGTATTCACGCAGGTACACCGCCGCCAGTACGCCGAACGGGGTCACGATCATCGCCATGATCAGGGTCATCATCACGGTGCCGAAGATGGCCGGGAAAATCCCGCCTTCGGTGTTGGCTTCCCGTGGGTCATCGCTCAAAAATTCCCAGACCTTGCTGAAGTAGAAACCGATCTTGGTCAGCGTGCCCATGGCGTTCGGCTGGTAGGCGTGCACCACTTTGCCGATGCCGATTTCGATTTCCTTGCCATTGCCATCGCGAGCAGTCAGCGCATCGCGGTTGAACTGGGCGTGCAGGTCGGCCAGACGCGCTTCGATGTCCTGGTAACGGGCATTCAGCTCGGCGCGGTCAGCATCCATATCAGCCTGGGCGGTGGCATCGAGCTTGCCTTCCAGCTCCAGTTTACGACCGTGCAGGCGGATGCGTTCGAGGCCGGCGTTGATCGCGCCGATATCGGTTTTTTCCAGGCTCTTGAGCTGGGCGGCCAGCTTGTTGACGCGGTCGACGCGGGCTTGCAGTTCCGGCCACGCGGCCTCGCCTTCAGCGATGACCTTGCCATCCTGCTTGACGTTGACCAGGGTGCCGTAGAAGTTGCCCCACTCACGCCGCTCGATCGCCATCAGGTTTTTCGGCGTGGTCTGGTCCTTCAGCCATTCGCCAACGATCCAGGTGAAGTCGTTGCCATTCAAGTCCCGGTTGCCGACCTTGATCAGCTCGCGGGTCATGAATTCCGGGCCTTCATCGGGCACCGGCAGGCCAGCACTTTTCAGGCGCTCGCGGGGCACTTCTTCTTTCTGCACCACTTCGCCGATGACGATATGGTTTTCCTGGCCCGGCACGCTGTAGTTGGCCTGGATCAGGTCAGCCGGCCAGAAGTGGCCCAAACCACGCACCGCAATCACGGCCAGCAACCCAATGGTCATGATGACCGCGATGGACACCGCGCCACCGCTGATCCAGACGCCGGGGGCGCCGCTCTTGAACCATCCATTCAGGGAGTTCTGTTTCACAGACTTCTACCTTTCTTAAAGCGACGAGTATTTCTTGCGCAGACGCTGACGGATCAGCTCGGCGAGGGTGTTCATGATGAAGGTGAACAGCAGCAGCACCAGCGCAGAGAGGAACAGCACGCGGTAGTGACTGCCGCCCACTTCCGACTCCGGCATTTCCACCGCGACGTTGGCCGCGAGCGTTCGCAGGCCTTCGAACAGGTTCATCTCCATCACCGGCGTGTTGCCGGTGGCCATCAGCACGATCATGGTCTCGCCGACTGCACGGCCCATGCCGATCATCAGGGCGGAGAAGATGCCCGGGCTGGCGGTCAGGATCACCACCCGCGTCATGGTCTGCCACGGCGTGGCACCCAGGGCCAGCGAGCCCAGGGTCAGGCCGCGCGGCACGCTGAACACGGCGTCTTCGGCGATGGAGTAGATGTTCGGGATCACCGCGAACCCCATGGCCAGACCGACCACCAGGGCGTTGCGCTGGTCGTAGGTGATTCCCAGGTCGTGGGAGATCCACATGCGCATGTCGCCGCCGAAGAACCAGGTTTCCAGGTACGGGCTCATGTACAGCGAGAGCCAGCCCACAAACAGGATCACCGGGATCAGGATCGCGCTTTCCCAGCCATCGGGAACGCGCAGGCGAATCGACTCCGGCAAGCGGCTGAACACAAAGCCCGCCACCAGGATGCCAATCGGCAGCAGCATCAGCAGGCTGAAAATCCCCGGTAGATGCCCTTCCACGTATGGCGCCAGGAACAGGCCGGCGAAGAAGCCGAGGATCACGGTCGGCATCGCCTCCATCAACTCGATCACCGGCTTGACCTTGCGGCGCAGGCTCGGGGCCATGAAATAGGCGGTGTAGATCGCAGCGGCGACGGCCAGCGGTGCGGCCAGCAGCATGGCGTAGAACGCGGCCTTCAAGGTACCGAAGGTCAGCGGGGCCAGGCTCATCTTGGGTTCGAAGTCGGTGTTGGCAGCGGTCGATTGCCAGACGTATTTAGGCTCGTCGTAGTTTTCGTACCAGACCTTGCTCCACAACGCGCTCCAGGACACTTCCGGGTGCGGGTTGTCGAGCAGCAACGGTTGCAGCTTGCCGCCGGCTTCCACGATTACGCGGTTGGCCCGTGGCGACAGGCCGAACACGCCCTGGCCGTCGACCACCGGGTCGACCAGCAAAGTGCGATGGGCGGTGCTGTGGAACACACCGAACTGGCCGGAAGCGTCGAGGGCGGTGAAGCCCTTGCGGCGTTCTTCGGCGGTGATTTCAACGATGGGCGCCGTGCCCATCTGGAAGGTACGGATCTGCTTGAAGCGCTGCTCGCCATCCGGATCGCGGGCCATGAACCACTGGGCCAGGCCGCCTTTGGAGTTACCGATGATCAGCGAGATACCGCCGACCAGTTGGGTGCTGGCGGTGATTTCGGCGTTGCCATCTTCCAACAGTTTGTAGCGGCCGTTGAGGCTCTTGTCGCGCAGGCTGAACACATCGGCCAGGGCACGGCCGTTGATCACATACAGCCACTGCTGGCGCGGGTCGATGAAGATCGCCTTCACCGGCTCGGTCATTTGCGGCAGCTCGACACGCTTCTGCTCGCTGGTGACTTCGCCAGTCATCATGTTCTCTTCGCGGCTCAGGGTCAGCACGCTCAGGTGCGAACCGGCCGAACCTGCCACCACCAGGGAGGTGTCAGTGGCGTTGAGGGCTACATGTTCCAACGGGCGACCGGCGTCATCCAGCACGATCGGCGTTTCACCGTAAGGGTATTCAATCGCTGGCGTGATGGTTTTCTTGCCGTCCGGGTAGGACACTTTGTAGGTGTGGCGGAACACCAACGATTGGCCATTGGACAAACCAAGGATCACCAGCGGGCTGCCTGGCTGGTCTTCACCGATGGACGCGACGCTGGTCCCCACGGGAAGCGCCAGGTCGACGCGTTTGAGCTCGGCGCCAGTCTCTACATTAAAGAACAGCGCCTGGCCCTTGTCGGAAACCCGCATGCCGACCTGGTTCTGCTCTTCGAGGGAGATCATCAGCGGCTTGCCGGCGTCCTGGATCCAGGCCGGGGTGAGCGCCTCTTCCTTGGTCAACGAGGCACCCTGGAACAACGGCGCGACGACGTAGGCGAGGAAGAAGAAGATCAGGGTGATAGCACCGAGGACGGCGAGGCCGCCCACCAGCACGTACCAACGGGTCAGGCGATCTTTGAGCGCGCGAATGCGGCGCTTGCGTTGCAGCTCAGGCGTATTGAAATCAATGCGCTTGGGAGGAGAAGTCGTCGTCATGGTGGAATTGGCCAGATCATTCATGCGCACACCCTAGCGATCCTGTATGACAGAAAGATGACAGTGCAGTGACGCAACAAATCCGCCGCGAAGCATAGCTGGCAGCGGACTAGAAAATTCGGATGCGGGGCCGGTATGCCGGCCCCGCGAAGGCAATCAGTTGCCTTCTTTCAGACCCAGGTCAGCCAGGGCCTTGGCGGCCACTTTGGCTGGCAGTGGGATGTAGCCGTCTTTCACTACAACTTCCTGGCCCTGTTTGGACAGAACCAGTTTCACGAACTCAGCTTCCAGCGGAGCCAGAGGCTTGTTCGGGGCTTTGTTGACATACACGTAGAGGAAACGCGACAGCGGGTACTTGCCGTTCAGGGCGTTTTCTTCGGTGTCTTCGATGTAGTCAGTGCTGCCTTTCTTGGCCAGAGGCACGGTTTTCACGCTGGCGGTCTTGTAACCGATGCCCGAGTAACCGATGCCGTTCAGCGAGGAGCTGATCGACTGCACGACCGAAGCCGAGCCTGGTTGTTCATTCACGTTAGGCTTGTAATCGCCTTTGCACAGGGCTTCTTCCTTGAAGTAGCCGTAGGTGCCGGACACCGAGTTACGACCGAAGAGCTGCACTGGCTTGTTGGCCAGGTCGCCGGTCACGCCCAGCTCGCCCCAGGTTTTCACGTCGGCTTTGCCGCCGCACAGACGCGTCGAGGAGAAGATCGCGTCCACTTGCTCCATGGTCAGGTGCTGGATCGGGTTGTCCTTGTGCACGAACACGGCCAGGGCATCCACGGCCACCGGGATAGCGGTTGGCTTGTAGCCGTACTTCTGCTCGAAGGCAGCCAGTTCGGTGTCCTTCATCTTGCGGCTCATCGGGCCCAGGTTGGAGGTGCCTTCAGTCAGCGCAGGTGGCGCAGTAGCGGAGCCGGCAGCTTGAATCTGGATGTTGACGTTCGGGTATTCCTTTTTGTAACCCTCGGCCCACAGGGTCATCAGGTTAGCCAGGGTATCGGAACCGACGCTGGACAAGTTGCCCGACACACCAGTGGTCTTAACGTACGCCGGGATTGCCGGATCAACACCAGCGGCCACCGCGTTGGCGGTCGCAACGCCAGCAGCGACAAAAGTCATTGCCGCCATCAAACGTTTCAGTTTCATGCCTTGCTCCTAGCAGATAGGGATAGTTGGATCGGGGCCAAGTATCGGTAGGCCGTGTGAACACTCTATGTCTGCAATGTGACAGTTAGATGAAAGGCCACTATTTAAGAATTTCCTGACAGGAAGGGAGAAGGCCAATGAATAAGGGACTTGCGAGGAGGTTGGAGCGCTTGAAGCGGGGGGTTCGCAAACCCCTATAGAGCCTGTGGCGAGCGAGCTTGCTCGCCACAGGGGAACCGGGTGATTTTAACGCCCGCGTTTCCACAGATACACGCCTACTCCCATCCCCATCACACACAGGGCAGCCACGTAGTAAGACGGGCCCATCGGGCTTTCTTTCATCAGCAGCGAGACAGCCAGTGGCGTCAGACCGCCGAACACGGCATAGGCCACGTTGTAGGAAAACGACAAGCCGCTGAAACGCACCACGGGTGGGAAGGCTTTGACCATCACGTACGGCACCACGCCGATTGTGCCGACAAACAGACCGGTCAAGGCGTACAGCGGGAACAGCCAGTCCGGGTGAGCCAACAGGCTGTGGTAGAGCGTCCAAGAAGTGGCCAGCAGCAGCGCGCAACCGCTAATGAGCACGCGGCCCGCACCGAAGCGGTCAGCCAAGGCGCCGGAGGCGATGCAGCCCAGGCTCAGGGTCACGATGGCCAGGCTGTTGGCTTGCAGCGCTACGGTCGGGCTGAAGTGGTAGATGGTTTGCAGCACGGTCGGGGTCATGAGGATAACCACCACCACGCCGGCCGACAGCAACCAGGTCAGCAGCATCGACAGCACGATGGCGCCACGGTGGTCGCGCAGTACCGCGCGCAATGGCAGCTCGGCGGCCAACGTCTTGCGTTGCTGCATTTCGGCGAAGATCGGCGTTTCGTGCAGCCAGCGACGCAGGTACACCGACAGCAGGCCGAACACGCCACCCAGCAGGAACGGAATACGCCAGGCGTAATCCGAGACCTGCTCAGGGGTATAAAGCGTGTTGATTGCGGTGGCCACCAGCGAACCCAGCAGGATACCGGCCGTAAGGCCGCTGGTCAGGGTACCGCAGGCGTAGCCGATATGGCGTGGAGGTACGTGTTCGGAGACGAACACCCACGCGCCCGGCACTTCGCCGCCAATCGCCGCGCCCTGGATGACGCGCATCAGCAGCAACAGGATCGGCGCCCACAGGCCGATCTGCGCGTAGGTCGGCAGCAGGCCCATGATCAGGGTCGGTACGGCCATCATGAAGATGCTCAGGGTGAACATTTTCTTGCGGCCCAGCAGGTCGCCGAAGTGCGCCATGATGATGCCGCCCAGTGGGCGGGCCAGGTAACCGGCGGCGAAGATGCCGAAGGTTTGCATCATGCGCAGCCATTCAGGCATGTCGGCAGGGAAGAACAGTTTTCCGACCACGGTGGCGAAAAACACGAAAATGATGAAATCGTAGAACTCCAGCGCCCCGCCCAAGGCAGACAGCGACAGGGTTTTGTAGTCGTTGCGGGTCAGCGGGCGCGAAGGCTGCGCACTGCTTGCGGGCACGGAGGACATGGCAAGGCTTCTCTTATTAGTCAGGACGGCAGATCCGGTGTGCTGGCTGAGCCAGGACGGGTTGGGCAAGATAGCAAATCGCTTGCAAAAGCACATCACAAGCACAGTTGCCGCAAAAAGCCACGATACAGCGGCCAATTGCCGACCAAATCAGCCACAGAAGGTCGTCGCGGCGCAAGGGTGTCGATATACTCGGCCCACGCACGCGCAAGAACCCGCAGTCTTGAGAGGCATCTCCGGCATGATCGAACTCGAACAAGAAGACCCTATCCCGCAAGGCGACCTCGCCCTGCAAATCACCGCGCTTCCGCGCGAGACCAACGGCTTTGGCGATATCTTCGGCGGCTGGCTGGTCGCGCAGATGGACCTGGCCGGCACGGCAATGGCCAGCAAGGTCGCGGGCGGTCGCGTGGCCACCGTGGCGATTGATCGCATGGCGTTTCTGGTGCCGGTGGCAGTGGGCGCGCAGTTGTCCTTCTATACCCAGGCCCTGGAAATCGGCCGCAGTTCGATCCAGATGATGGTCGAAGTGTGGAGCGACGACCCGCTGTCCAGCGAATGGCGCAAGGTCACCGAGGCAGTGTTTGTGTTCGTCGCCATCGACGGCAGTGGCCGCACGCGTTCGGTGCCGTCGCGCGCACGTTAAACCTCGCCGGGTTTTGACGGTCCATTGCCCCATTGCCTGCCATGAAGAGTGCTGTGTATGCCTACGCCCCACGTTGAAACCCTGAAAATCGACGAGCTGGACTGCTGGCGTATCCGCCACAACGGCGCGCAATTGATGGTCGCCCAGCAGGGCGCGCATATCTTCAGTTACGGGCGTGAGGGCGAGCAGCCGCTGATCTGGCCTAACCCGGCGGCGGTGTTCAAGCAAGGCAAAGGCATCCGAACCGGTGTACCGGTGTGCTGGCCATGGTTTGGCGTGTTCGACCGCAACCCGCAAAGCGTAATAAAGGCGATGCGCCAGAGTGACCAACCTGCCGGCGCCCACGGTTTTGCGCGTACGGCACGCTGGGAATTGGCGGGGAGCGAACTGGAAGGCGAAGCACTGCGCGTGGACCTGACACTGCCCGTACCGGCAGGCGGCTTCCCCGGCTGGCCCCATCAGGTTGACCTGACACTGAGCCTGCGGCTGGACGACCAACTGCACATCCGCCTGACCAGCCACAACCGGGGCACCGACACCGTCACCCTGAGCCAGGCGCTGCACACCTACTTCGCCGTCAGCGATGTGCGCAACGTGCAGGTCGACGGCCTGGACGGCTCGGCGTACATCGACACCGCCGATGGCTGGAGCGAGAAGAAGCAATCCGGCCTGCTGCATTTCAGTGCCGAGACCGACCGCATCTATCTCGACACGCCTGCAAAGCTCAACATCGTCGACAAGGATTGGCAGCGCCGTATCCAGCTCATCAGCGAAGGCTCGAAATCCACCGTGATCTGGAACCCCTGGACCGAACGCGCCAAGGCCTTCGACGACATGGCCGACGATGGCTGGACAGGCATGCTGTGCATCGAGACGGCGAATGTGCTGGAGGATGTGGTGGCGCTGGCGCCGGGTGAACATCACACGTTGGGCGTGAGCATCTGCGGTATAGCTCTGTAAACCCAATCAAATGTGGGAGGGGCTTGCCCCCTCCCACATGGTTATGTGTCGGGTTCTAGAGGTCTGACTCCTTCACCACCCGCACCTTCCCCGCATCCAGCGCATACGCCGCATCCGCCAAGTCATTGTTGACCTTCTCCACCTTCAACGTGCCCGTCACCCACAGCGGCGTGTAGATATCATCCAGCTTCAGCCCCTTGGGATAACGCACCAGCACCAATTGATTAGGCGGCGGTGGCGGCACGTGGATGCACGCGCCTGGGTACGGCACCAGGAAGAACAGCGTGCTACGGCCCTTGGCATCGGTTTCCAACGGCACCGGGTAGCCACCGATACGGATGTTCTTGCCGTTCATGGCCGCCACGGTCTTGGTCGAATACATCACCGCGGGCAAGCCTTTGCTCTGCTTCAAACCACCCTTGTCGGTAAAGGTGCCTTGAGCTTCCGGGGAGTTGTGGTCGATCTCGGGCATGGCTTCGAGGGCCTTTTGGTCCGACATCGGCATCAGGTCGAGCCAGTCGGTTTCCGGCAATTCACTGGCGTGCGCCAGGCCAGAGCCCAGCAGGAGGAGAGTCAACAGAAGACGGCGCATGGAGAGGCTCGGCAATTACAAGTGCCGAGCATTCTAGCCCTCTGCGCCTGCGCAGCGCAGAGGACTTTGTCGGCTGATTACTTCTTTTTGATCAGGCCGTAGATCACCAGCAGGATGATCGCCCCGACCAGCGCGCCCAGAAAGCCTGCGCCCTGACCCGCTTGGTAGATACCCAGTGCCTGACCACCGTAGGTCGCGGCCAGGGAGCCGGCAATACCCAGCAGGATGGTCATGATCCAGCCCATGCTGTCGTCGCCTGGCTTGAGGAAACGCGCGAGCAGGCCGACGATCAAGCCGATAAAGATGGTTCCGATGATACCCATGGCATTTCCCTCTGAATGAAGTGAGCTATGCCAAAGCCTAGTCAGGCTTTGGCATCCTGCAATCAGAGAGACGACGGTCACCAATGGTTCCCGTCGGGCTTGGCTTATTGCTCGGCGATCAGCGCTTCAACCTTGAGGATCTGCGCTTGCAGCGTCGCGCGGTCCTTGCAGCGCAGGTTGGCGTGGCCGACCTTGCGCCCGGCCTTGAAGGCTTTGCCGTAGTGATGCACGTGGCAATCGTCAATCGCCATCACACGCTCAACCGGCGGCACCACACCGATGAAGTTGAGCATGGCGCTCTCGCCGATCTTGGCCGTGGAGCCCAGGGGCAAGCCCGCTACCGCCCGCAGGTGGTTTTCGAACTGGCTGCACTCGGCGCCTTCAGTAGTCCAGTGCCCGGAGTTGTGCACGCGCGGGGCGATTTCGTTGGCCTTGAGGCCGCCGTCGACTTCAAAGAATTCGAACGCCATCACGCCGACATAATCCAGTTGCTTGAGCACACGGCTGGAATAGTCTTCGGCCAGCGCCTGCAACGGGTGCTCGGTACTGGCCACGGACAGCTTGAGAATGCCGCTGTCGTGGGTGTTGTGCACCAATGGGTAAAAGCGGGTCTCGCCATCACGGGCCCGCACGGCAATCAGCGAGACTTCACCGGTGAACGGCACGAAGCCTTCCAGCAGGCAGGCGACGCTGCCCAGTTCGGCGAAGGTGCCGACCACATCGGCAGCGGTGCGCAGGACCTTCTGGCCCTTGCCGTCGTAGCCCAGGGTACGGGTTTTCAACACGGCTGGCAGGCCGATGCTGGCGACAGCGGCGTCCAGGTCCGCCTGGGACTGGATGTCGGCGAAGGCGGGAGTCGGAATGCCCAGGTCCTTGAACATGCTCTTTTCGAACCAGCGGTCGCGAGCAATGCGCAGGGCTTCGGCGCTCGGGTACACCGGCACGAACTGCGACAGGAAGGCCACGGTTTCGGCCGGGACGCTTTCGAACTCGAAGGTCACCAGGTCGACCTCATCGGCCAGTTGGCGCAGGTGGTCCGGGTCGCTGTAGTCAGCACGCAGGTGTTCACCCAGGGCCGCAGCGCAGGCGTCCGGCGCCGGGTCCAGGAAAGCGAAGTTCATCCCCAGCGGGGTACCCGCCAAAGCCAGCATGCGGCCCAGTTGGCCGCCACCGATTACACCGATTTTCATCGTCAACAACCTCAGGCGATACGTGGGTCTGGATTGTCCAGCACGCTGTCTGTCTGCTCAGCACGGAATTTTTTCAGCACCGCGTGGAACTGCGGATGCTTGGCGCCCAAGATGCTGGCGGACAGCAGGGCAGCGTTGATCGCACCAGCCTTGCCGATCGCCAGGGTAGCCACCGGGATACCGGCCGGCATCTGCACGATGGACAACAGCGAATCCACGCCCGAGAGCATTGCCGACTGCACCGGTACGCCCAGCACTGGCAGGTGAGTCTTGGCTGCACACATGCCCGGCAGGTGCGCTGCGCCGCCGGCACCGGCGATGATTACCTCGATGCCACGGGATTCTGCTTCATCGGCATACTGGAACAGCAAATCCGGGGTGCGGTGGGCAGAGACCACTTTCACTTCATACGGAATGCCGAGTTTTTCCAGCATATCGGCGGTGTGGCTAAGGGTGGACCAATCGGACTTGGAGCCCATGATCACGCCAACCAATGCACTCATCGTCGTGCCTCTTCTCTCTGGGCGCCCGCAGGCGCGTCAAAAAACAACAAGCCACGCGGGAAATCCGGCGTGGCTTGGTGTACGAATTAAGGCCGGTTGGACCGGCCGAAGGCCGCGCAGTATACCGTAATAATCCAGATAAACAGCCCCTGGGATGACCATCTGTCTTACCGCCCAAACCGGCGGTTTTATTGACTCAAGAGTCAGTCAAAAACACTGCAAAACCCTGTGGGAGGGGGCAAGCCCCCCTCCCACATTTGATTCGTGTTTGGCTCAGGTACTTTGGGCAGCGCCACCTTCCAACTTGCGCCACAACAACCGCACATTCGCCTTGCGCACCAACGCACACCGATACAGGCGAATCTCCAGCGGCACATGCCATTGCGGCCCGCCGCACACCACCAGTTCGCCACGGGCCAATTCCGCCCGCACACTCAGTTGCGGCACCCAGGCGATGCCCAGGCCTTCCAGGGCCATGCTTTTGAGGCTGTCGGCCATGGCGGTTTCGTACACGGTGGTAAAACGCAGTGCGCGCTGGCGCAGCAGTAAATGCACCGAACGCCCGAGGAAGGCACCCGCGCTGTAGGCCAGCAACGGCACGCTGCCCTCGCCTTCCAGGTCAAACAGCGGTTTGCCGTCGGCATCGGCGGCGCACACCGGGAGCATTTCGGTGTTGCCCAAATGCAGCGACGGGAAGATTTCCGCGTCCATCTGCATCGCCGCGTCCGGGTCGTAGAACGCCAGCATCAGGTCGCAGCCACCTTCGCGCAGGGCGTGCACGGCATCGCCGACGTTGGTGGCGACCAGCCGCGTGGCGATGTTCAAACCCTCGTTGCGCAACTGCGCGATCCAGCGCGGGAAGAAACCCAGCGCCAGGGAGTGGGCGGCGGCCACTTGCATGACTTCGCCCTGCCCGCCTTCCAAATGATGCAAATGGCGCAGCACTTCACCAAGCTGCTCGACCACGGTGCGCGCGGTGACCAGAAACAGTTGCCCCGCCGCCGTCAGCTCCACCGGGGTGCGTGAGCGATTGACCAGGGTCAGCCCGAGCGCGGCCTCAAGGCTGCGGATACGTCGACTGAACGCCGGCTGGGTGACAAAGCGCCGCTCCGCCGCCTGGGAAAAGCTGCGCGTCGCCGCCAAGGCGCTGAAGTCTTCCAGCCATTTGCTCTCAAGGTTCATCACTGCCTCCCACGGGTACGCACCATTTTGGCACACACGCCCGCCATCATAGCCGGGTCACATCTGCATTATGCCGTTTATGCATAGGCCAGTGCTGAACAGCATTGGCCCAAATTTTCCTACAAGCCTAGCATTCGCGGTGTTCCGGCCTGTTCCGGGTCCCTATCGAGATGATTTCCGTCATGTCCTCCGCTGCATCATTCCGCACAGAAAAAGACCTGCTTGGCGTACTCGAAGTACCCGCCCAAGCGTATTACGGCATCCAGACCCTGCGAGCGGTGAATAACTTCCGCCTCTCGGGCGTTCCGATTTCGCATTACCCGAAATTGGTGGTCGGCCTGGCAATGGTCAAGCAAGCAGCCGCTGATGCCAACCGCGAGTTGGGCCAGCTCAGCGAAGCCAAGCACGCTGCCATCAGCGAAGCCTGTGCCCGTCTGATCCGCGGCGATTTCCACGAAGAGTTCGTGGTGGACATGATTCAAGGCGGCGCCGGCACTTCAACCAACATGAATGCCAACGAAGTCATCGCCAACATCGCGCTGGAGGCCATGGGTCACCAGAAGGGCGAATACCAATACCTGCACCCCAACAACGACGTGAACATGGCGCAGTCGACCAACGACGCCTACCCGACCGCGATCCGCCTGGGTCTGCTGCTGGGCCATGACGCACTGCTGGCCAGCCTCGACAGCCTGATCCAAGCCTTCGCCGCCAAAGGCGTCGAGTTCGGCCATGTGCTGAAAATGGGCCGCACCCAACTGCAAGACGCCGTGCCGATGACCCTCGGCCAGGAATTCCGCGCCTTCGCCACCACCCTCAGCGAAGACCTGGCCCGCCTGAAAACCCTGGCGCCAGAGTTGCTGACCGAAGTGAACCTGGGCGGCACCGCCATCGGCACCGGCATCAACGCCGACCCGCGTTACCAGGCCCTGGCCGTACAACGCCTGGCCACCATCAGCGGCCAGCCGCTGGTACCGGCTGCCGACTTGATCGAAGCCACCTCCGACATGGGCGCCTTCGTGCTGTTCTCCGGCATGCTCAAGCGTACCGCCGTGAAGCTGTCGAAGATCTGCAACGACCTGCGCCTGCTGTCCAGCGGCCCACGCACCGGGATCAACGAGATCAACCTGCCGGCGCGTCAGCCAGGCAGCTCGATCATGCCTGGCAAGGTCAACCCGGTGATCCCGGAAGCCGTGAACCAGGTTGCATTCCAAGTGATCGGCAACGACCTGGCCCTGACCATGGCGGCCGAAGGCGGCCAGTTGCAACTGAACGTGATGGAGCCGTTGATCGCTTTCAAGATCTTCGACTCGATCCGCCTGCTGCAACGCGCCATGGACATGCTGCGCGAACACTGCATCGTCGGCATCACCGCCAACGAAGCGCGCTGCCGCGAACTGGTGGAGCATTCCATCGGCCTGGTCACCGCGCTGAACCCGTACATTGGCTATGAAAACGCCACCCGCATCGCGCGTATCGCTCTCGAAAGCGGCCGCGGCGTGCTGGAACTGGTGCGCGAAGAAGGCTTGCTCGACGACGCCATGCTCGACGACATCCTGCGCCCCGAAAACATGATCGCTCCACGCTTGGTCCCGTTGAAGGCCTAAGCGTTTGTTGCACTGCTCACCAGGTTGAGGGACTAGACACCTCTCACCTTTTGAGGGCCCGAAGGCTCGTTCTTCAGGCCCTTTTTTTTGCCTCAAGGTTGTGAAATGACGCCCATAAAAAATCCAATATCGCCCTGCAAACCCACCTTGCCTGTAACAGCTTGGCTGAAACCTTTAATCAGCCCGAGCAGACGGATCACGTTCGCCTAGGTATAGTGCCGCCCCTCTCGCGTCTGCGGCCGTCGGTAACGAGGCCCGGTACAGCGCGAAACCGCATGAATAACAACCCGCAAAAGGATTGGGGTCGAACGGTCGTGCACTGCCTGGTGCTTAGCGATTGCGTCGAACCGTCCTGCGTTTGCCATTAGAAAAATCAGCGAGGAACACTCCATGCTCGAAGTCATCAACGACTTCCTCTCAGGGAAAGTACTGATCGTGCTCATTGTCGGGCTCGGCGGTTATTTCACGATCCGCTCGCGTTTCGTACAACTGCGTCACTTTTTCCATATGTTCTCGGTGTTCAAAGACAGCCTGAAGAGCAGCTCCGGCCAACTCAGCTCGTTCCAGGCGCTGATGCTCAGCCTGGCCGGCCGCGTAGGCGCCGGCAACATCGCCGGTGTCGGCATTGCCGTTACCCTTGGCGGCCCAGGTGCCGTGTTCTGGATGTGGGTCACCGCGTTGGTGGGCATGTCGTCGAGCTTTATCGAGTGCTCCCTCGGCCAGCTGTACAAGCGCACTGACGCAGAGGGCACCTACCGTGGCGGCCCGGCCTATTACATCCAGCACGGCCTGCAAAAACGCTGGCTGGGTATGGTGATGGCGTTCCTGCTGCTGGTGACCTTCGGCTTCGCGTTCAACGGCCTGCAAGCCCACGCCGTGACCCACTCGCTCAACAACGCCTTCGGCCTCGACACCACCTACACCGGCCTGGCCCTGGCGGCATTGCTGGGCCTGGTGTTCATCGGCGGGATCAAGCGCATCGCCTCGATCGCCGACCTGCTGGTGCCGGTCAAGACCCTGATCTATATCGCCGTGACCCTGTACGTGATCGTGCTGCAATTCGACCACGTACCGGCCATGCTCGCGACCATCGTCAAGAGCGCGTTCGGCCTCGACCAGGCCTTCGGTGGCCTGGTGGGCAGCGCAATCATCATGGGTGTGAAGCGCGGCGTGTTCGCCAACGAAGCCGGTTTGGGCAGTGCGCCTAACGTGGCAGCGGTGGCCTCCGTAGAACACCCGATCGCCCAGGGAGTGGTCCAGGCGTTCAGCGTGTTCCTCGACACCTTCGTGATCTGCACCTGCACCGCGCTGCTGATCCTGCTTTCCGGCTTCTATACCCCAGGTTTTGAAGGCGACGGCATTGCCCTGACCCAGAACTCCCTGGCGGCAGTGGTCGGTGACTGGGGCCGCATGTTCATCTCGGTGGCCCTGGCGTTGTTCGTGTTCACCTCGATCATGTACAACTACTACCTCGGCGAGAGCAACCTGCGCTTCCTGGTGGGCAATAACCGCAAGGTGCTGATGGGCTACCGCGCATTGGTACTGGCGCTGATTTTCTGGGGCTCCATCGAGAACCTGAGCACGGTGTTCGCGTTTGCCGACATCACCATGACCCTGCTGGCCTTCGTTAACCTGTTCGCCCTGGCGTTCCTGTTCAAGATCGCCATGCGCATCCTGAACGACTACGACAACCAGCGCGCCGCAGGCATCAAGACCCCGGTGTTCGACTCCAGCCAGTTCCCTGACCTGGACCTGGACCGCACGGCTTGGCCGGCAAACCCGGTGAAACCCGAAGCGGCCCCGGCGGCGGAACTGAGCGCTCAAGCGCAACGTTAATCGCAGCTAGATGACACGCCGCCCGGCCTTGGGCATGCTCTGGGCCCGGCGGCGTTTTTCGTTCAGGAGATTCTTCGATGCAACCAGCTTACAACGTGATGGTGCTCTACACCGGCGGCACCATCGGCATGCAGGCCAGCGCCAATGGCCTGGCCCCGGCATCCGGCTTTGAAGCGCGCATGCGCGAGCAGCTCGCCAACCAGCCAGTGCCCACGTGGCGCTTCCGGGAAATGGCGCCGCTGATCGACAGCGCCAACATGACGCCCGCTTATTGGCAGCGCCTGCACACCGCCGTGATCGACGCCGTGGACGCGGGTTGCGACGCGGTGTTGATCCTGCACGGCACCGACACCCTGGCCTACAGCGCAGCCGCCATGAGCTTCCAACTGCTGGGCCTGCCGGCGCCGGTGGTGTTTACCGGCTCGATGTTGCCGGCGGGCGTGCCGGACAGCGATGCCTGGGAAAACGTCAGCGGAGCACTGGCGGCGTTGGATCAAGGCCTGGCGCCCGGCGTGCATTTGTATTTCCACGGCGCGCTGATGGCCCCGACCCGTTGCGCGAAGATCCGCAGCTTTGGTCGCCATCCGTTTGCAGCACTGCAGCGCAGCAGCGGCGCGAGCAAGGCCGATACAACCCCGGCAGCCCTGGACTACCGTCAGCCCAAGGCGCTGGCCAACATCGGTGTGCTGCCGCTGGTGCCGGGCATGAGCGCCGTGCAATTGGATGCCATGATCGACAGCGGTATCCAGGCGTTGGTCCTGGAGTGTTATGGCAGCGGCACCGGCCCCAGCGACAACCCGACCTTCCTCGACAGCCTCAAACGGGCCCAGGAGCAGGGTGTGGTCGTGGTGGCAATCACGCAATGCCATGAAGGCGGTGTAGAACTGGATGTGTACGAAGCGGGCAGCCGCCTGCGTGGCGTAGGCGTGTTGTCGGGCGGTGGGATGACCCGTGAGGCGGCGTTCGGCAAGCTCAACGCGCTGATCGGCGCCGGCCTCGCCACCGCCGAGGTTCGCCGCCTGGTGGAGCTGGACCTGTGCGGTGAGCTGATCGCCTATACATAATCACCTCCGCCGCTGACCTGTCGGTCCCTTGCATGGACCCTCATGACCAGGCTTTACGCAAGCGCATAAGCGCCTGGGCAATTGCGACTTCGGGCACCGCTGCGAACCCCAGGACGAGGCCGGCACGTTGGTCGGGCGCGGTGACAGAGTTCGGCAGCCAATAAGTGCTCAGGCCATTGATCTCGACATCGGCGGAACGCGCCTGGGCCAGCAGCTCACGCTCCCGGGCGAGGCTGTCCACGCGTACGGTCAAGTGCAGGCCGGCGGCGACGCCGGGCAATTCGCCAACCCCCGGCAGTGCGTGCGGCCATCCTGCGAGCAAGGTGTTACGCCGACTCAACGCGGCGCGGCGCATGCGGCGAATGTGCCGCTGGAAATGCCCCGTCGCCATGAACTCGGCCATTACCGTCTGGGTGCTGATCTCCGAGTGCCGCACATCCACTGCCCGGCGCTGAGCGAATGCCTGCACCAAGCCTGGCGGCAGTACCAGATACCCGAGGCGCAGCGCCGGGAACGCAACCTTGCCAAAAGTGCCGACGTACAACACCCGTCCACTGCGATCCAGCGCCGCCAAAGGTGCCAGCGGCGCGCCGCTGTAGCGGTACTCGCCATCGTAGTCGTCCTCGATGATCCAACAGCCACGTCGTTCGGCCCAGGCCAACAGTTCCAGGCGCCGCGTCAGGCTCATCACCACGCCCAACGGGTACTGGTGGGATGGGGTGACGTACGCCAAATGACAGTCATCCAGCGCCGACAGCGCCCTGCAGTCGATGCCTTCCTGGTCTACGGCCACGCCATGCAAGGTTGCCCCGGCAACGGCGAAGGCATGGCCGGCGGCGCGGTAGCCTGGATTTTCAATGGCCACCCCCGTACCGGGCTCAACCAACAGCTGTGCACAAAGGCTGATTGCCTGCTGCGCGCCACTGGTGATCACTATTTGCTCAGCACTGCAATGCATACCCCGGGAACTGCGCAGATAAGCAGCGATCAAGCCACGCAAGCGGCCATCACCCGCCGGGTCGCCGTAACACAGCTGCTGAAAGTCCGGCTTGCGCCAGAATGCCGCGTTCAGCTTGGCCCACACGTCGAAAGGGAACAGATCAAAAGCCGGCACGCCCACGCGAAAAGCTCGTGGAGGACCCGTTGGCGGCAGCGGCAGATGGTTCTTTTCCATCCGCTCAATAGCCGGGCTGTGGATAACCTGCACCGGGAAATTTTCTGCTGATTCAGCGCAAATTGTGGATAAGGCTGGGGATAAGCCTGTTGAAAACCCTGTGGACAGTTTTGTGGATAATTTTTTTGTCGGACTCGGCGCAGGCGTCAATTGCGCCACATACGTGCCATCACCCACCCGCCCTTCGATAAACCCTTCGGCGTACAGCTGATCGTAGGCCCGCACCACGCTGTTGCGGGAGATCGCCAGCGCGGCCGCCAGATCGCGGCTGGCCGGCAAACGTGTGCCGCTGACCAATCGCCCGTCCAACACCCGTTGGCGCAACGCTTGATAAAGCTGACGGCTAAGGCCCTGGCGGCGATCCAGCTCAATACCGGCGGGGTTGAAGGACAGCGGAGGTTCGATGGCTGGCACGCAATTGGACCTATGAAATGAGCAGTAGATGGCTCTTACAACGAACCATTAGCCTGCCTAGGATGCAGGCATTCGCCAAGGAAAATATTTATGTACACACCTCGCGCCTTCGCCATCGACGACTTGCCTGAAATCCAGCAACTGATCCAGCACACACGCCTGGCGCAGGTGGTGACCTTTGGCGAGCAAGGCCTGCAGGCCAGTCACCTGCCGCTGTTGCTCAACCCCGATGAAGGCCCCAACGGCACGCTCTATGGACACCTGGCCAAGGCCAATCCGCAATGGCGCGACTTGCAAAATGGCAGCGACGCGCTAGTGATTTTCGCAGGCGCCGACGCCTACATCAGCCCGGCGTTCTACCCGGCCAAGGCCGAGCACGGCAAAGTGGTGCCGACCTGGAACTACATCGCCGTCCACGCTTACGGCAAAGCTGAAGTGTTCACCGACGCCGAGCGCCTGCTCGCGCTGGTCAGCGCCCTGACCGAACGCCACGAAACCGGCCGCGCCCAACCCTGGGCCGTCAGCGACGCTCCGGCCTACTACATTGACGGCATGCTCAAGGCCATCGTCGGCTTCGCCCTGCCGATCAAACGTGTGATCGGCAAACGCAAACTCGGCCAGAACCGCAGCGCGGCAGATATGGCCGGCATGCGCGAAGGCCTGGCCGCCAGCCCCGACGTGCGCGACCAGGCCCTCGCGCGCTTTATTCCCCAAGGAGTTTCAGAATGAGCCAGATCGACATCCGCCCCGTCACCGCCGCCGACCACGCCGCGTGGCTGCCGCTGTGGCAGGCCTATTTGACCTTCTACAACACCGAGCTGCCTGACGCAGTGAGCCAGAGCACCTGGCAACGCCTGATCAATCCCCAGGAACCGACCTACTCGGCCCTGGCCTGGCAGGACGGCAAAGCGGTGGGCATGGTTAACTTCATCTACCACCGCTCCAACTGGAGCATCGAGAACTCCTGCTACCTGCAGGACCTGTTTGTGGACCCGAGCCAGCGCGCTACCGGCGTGGGTCGCAAACTGATCGAATTCGTCTACACCACCGCCAAAGCGGACGGCTGCTGCAAGGTCCACTGGTTGACCCATGAGACCAACGCCACGGCGATTCAGCTGTACGAACGCATCGCCGAACGCCCTGGCTTTATCCAATTTCGCAAAGGCCTTTAAGGAGCGCAGCATGTCCATTTCCCCCGCCGACTGGAAAGGCGTCCAGGCACCCAGCACCCACCTGCTTGAAGGGCGCTTTATTCGCCTGGAAAAACTCGACCCGGCACGCCACGCCGATCAGCTGTGGCAAGCCCTTGATGGTCCGGGTGCCGATCCGAAGCTTTGGGATTACCTGCCTTACGGGCCGTTTACCGAGCGTGCCGCATTCGATGCCTGGCTGAACAACCACGCCGCCAACAGCGACCCGTATTTCTTCAGCGTGGTTGACCGCGCCAGCGGCGAAGTACAGGGCATCCTCAGCCTGATGTCCATCGTCCCGGCCCAGGGCCGCATCGAGATCGGCCACGTCACTTTTGGCGCACCGATGCAACGCTCGCCGAAAAGCACCGAAGCCGTTTACCTGCTGGCCAAGTACGCATTCGAACAGGGCTACCGCCGCCTGGAATGGAAGTGCAACAACGGCAATGCCCGCTCCAAATACGCGGCCGAGCGGTTGGGGTTCAGTTTCGAGGGAGTGTTCCGCCAGCACATGGTGGTCAAGGGGCAGAACCGCGATACCGCGTGGTATTCGATTCTGGATGGGGAGTGGCCGAAGGTAGGCGCAGGGTTTGAGGCGTGGTTGTCGGAGTCCAACCAGAGCGCTTCGGGTCAGTTGAAAGGCCTGGCGGAGTGCCGCCAGGCTTAAGCCTTACTTCAGCTTTTGGGCCAGCACCGCAATATGCTCCGGCCCGATCCCGCAGCAACCGCCCAAGTGGCTGGCACCGCGTTTCTGCCAGTCCGCGGCCCAATGCAGGTAGCCCGGCGGGTCGAGGTCGTCGCGCAATGGGTCCAGGCCATCATTGGCCGTGGCTTCCTTGGGTTGTGGCGGGAAGGCATTGGCGTAGGCGCCGATCTGGATCGCCACGCCAAGGCGCGCGAAGGTCTGATGCGCCGCGTCGATGGCCGCGCCAATCACTTCCGGCTGGCTGCAATTGAACAACAGCACCTGCACGCCCAACTGCGCCGCCGCTTCGGCGGCGCCTGTCACCGACTCGCCGGAGCGCAGGCGCGGCACGTCGTCGGTGTCTTCGTCTTTCAAGGTAAACGACAGCCAGAACGGCTTGCCATCCTGCGGCAGGCCGGCCTTGATCGCCTTCGCCTCAATGATCGAACTCTGGGTTTCCGCCAGCCACAGATCAACGTGGGGCGCCAGGCCCTGTACCAGAGGCGTCAGCAGTTCGGTCACCCGCTCAGCCTCGAACAGATCGGGGCGATACGAGCCAAACAGCGGCGGTAGCGAACCGGCCACCCGCACGTTTTTGCCCGAGGCCGTCACCGCACGACGCGCCAACTCACCCGCCAACGCCGCCAGGGCTTGGCCTTCAGCCGCAAACCGCGCTTCACCGATATGAAACGGCACCACCGCGTAGCTGTTGCTGGTGATCACGTTGGCACCGCTGTCGATATAGGCCGCGTGTACCGCCTCCACCGCCTGCGGCGCTTCGCTCAAGGCCAACGCCGACCACTCCGGCTGGCGGAACGGCGCGCCACGGCGTTGCAGTTCACGGCCCATGCCACCATCGAGGATTACTGTTTCTGCGCCCATATGCTTTTTACTCATAAGCTTATGAAAATAACTCACTATGAGAGTCGTTCTTATAACTATTTAATACGTTCAATCCGGTTCGTACCAACTCTTTTTTCTAAAGGTGTCCTTCGTGAAACTTAAACCCCTGCTGGCCCTGGGCCTGATGATACTGGCTGCCTCGACCCAAGCCTTCGGCGGGGCCACGCTGGAGCGGATTGAACAGAAAAAAGAGCTGGTGGGCGTGCTGATGGAAAGCTATCCACCGTTCTCGTTCCTCAATGACCAGAACCAACTCGACGGCTTCGACGTCGATGTGGCCAAGGCCGTGGCACAAAAGTTGGGCGTAAAGCTGCGCCTGGAAACGCCGTCCTGGGACGTTATCGCCGCCGGTCGCTGGAGCGGGCGCTACGATATCTGCGTCTGCTCGATGACCCCGAGCAAGGCCCGCGCCGAAGTGTTTGATTTCCCGGTGGAGTACTACGCTTCCCCGGCCGTGATCGTGGTCAATGCCAAGGATGACCGCATCCACGCTGCCAAGGATCTGAGCGGCAAGAAAGTCGGCCTCACCAGCGCCTCCAGCTATGAGAGCTACCTGAACAAGAACCTGGTGATCGAAGGCGCCGAAGACACGCAGTTGCAGTACCCATTCGAGAACGTGCAGATCGCCCCGTACGACACCGATAACGTCGCCTTCCAGGACCTCGGCCTGGGTGCCGGCGTGCGCCTGGATGCGATCCTCACCAACCTGGTCACCGCCCAACCGCGCCTGACCCAGGACAAGCGCTTCAAGCTGGCTGGCGAACCGCTGTACTCGGAGCCCAACTCTGTGGCCATCGAAAAAGGCGACGCCGCGTGGGACAGCAAAGTGCGTGAGGTGTTTGCCCAGCTCAAGCAGGACGGCACCTTGAGCAAGCTGTCGCAAAAATGGATCGGCGCTGATATCAGCCGATGAGTTTTCGCACGCGGCTTTACCTGACCTGGGCGGCGCTGTTCGCCCTGTTTGCCAGTTTCTTCCTGAGCTTTGACCTGAAGTTCTCGATCATTCTCGACAAGCTGCCGAACCTGGTCGGCCTGCATCTGGCGCCCAATGGCTTCCTGCAGGGCGCGGCGTTGACGCTGTTCCTGTGCCTGTGTTCGATTCTGGTGTCGTCGGCGCTGGGTTTCGTCACGGCGCTGGGGCGCCTGTCCCGCAGTGCGGTGGCGTTCGGCATCGCGACCTTCTACGCCTCATTTTTTCGCGGTACGCCGCTGCTGATCCAAATCCTGCTGATCTACCTGGGCCTGCCGCAACTGGGCTTGGTACCTGGGGCGATCACGGCCGGGATCATTGCGCTGTCGCTGAACTATGGCGCCTACCTGAGCGAAATCTTCCGCGCCGGCATCCTCGGCGTGCCCCACGGCCAACGCGAAGCCGCCCTCGCGCTGGGCATGCGCGACAACGCGATCTTTTGGCACGTCACCCTGCCCCAAGCCATGCGCACCATCGTTCCACCGGCCACCAACCAGTTCATCTCGATGCTCAAGGACTCGTCCCTGATCTCGGTGATGGGCGTGTGGGAGGTGATGTTCCTGGCGCAATCCTATGGCCGTTCGAGCTATCGCTACATCGAGATGCTCACCACCGCGGCGATCATCTATTGGGTGATGTCCCTAGGGCTGGAGCTGATCCAGGCGCGGATGGAGCGTCACTATGGCAAGGGTTACGTTCGGCGTCGGTAAACCGCCGCCATTCGCCCTATCGCCCAGCGTTTCAAATCGCAGCAGACGAGAGACATCTCCCGCAAACCAGTGGCTGCGAGCCTGACATTTATCCTCCCTGTACCTCGCTAAATTCCCCGCCTCATATATCAAGAGGTGGGTTTACATGCGGTTCTTACAGAAACAATTCGCGCTGGCCATGACCCTGGTGCTGGGGGCCGTCGGCGCTCAAAACGCACAGGCACGCGGCGACATGGAGCCCGACAGCGAATGGCTCGACCAGCTCGTGGCAGGCAACGAAAAAGCTTATCCAGAGCCTGCCATTCCAGCGCCCGAAGACGTCTACCTCGCCGACCACGCCACCAGTCGAAACGGCCTGAGTGTCGCCCGCATGCTGGACTCCGCAGTCCACGACCTGCTGGCGTCGGACGAACTGGGTTATTGGACGAAATACGAACTGGAGGATTACCTCCAGTACTTGGGCAGCCTGGAGCCGGGCCGGCTAGGTGCCGTGCTGGAACAAGTGGCCGGTAGCCAAAACGCCAACCTGGGCACCGCCACCCAAAACAGCATGAAACAGCTGAATGCCAGCCTGCATTCGGCAATACGCCAGTTGGATAACGACACTGGCGAGACGGGCCGCGTTTGGGTCCAAGGCCTGGGCAACAGCGGCAGGCTCGATGGGCAACACGGCAGCGCCGGTTTGAAACAACGCAACCAAGGTCTGTTGCTGGGGGCCGACTGGTCAATCGACCCGGCGTGGCGGATCGGCGTGGTGGGTGGCAAGTCTGGCAGTGAACTGAGCGCCAAGCGTTTCAAGGGCGAATTGGACAGCTGGCACATGGGCGCCTATGCGGTGCGCCAGGACGGGCCGCTGGCGTTGCGCCTGGGTGCGCTTTACAGCAGCCATGCCGGTCGAAACAAACGCGGTGTCGACTTTGACTTCATCGATTATAGCGAGCACCTCACGGGCAAGTACAAAGCCCAGAGCCAAAACGCGTTCGCCGAAATGGGCTACCAGTGGGACACGGGCGGCTTGCGCGTCGAGCCCTTTGCCGGTTTGGGTTTCCAGCGTTATCAGCGCGACCGGTTCCAGGAGAAAGGTGGCTACAGTGCCCTGAACGTCGGAACACAAACCCAGCAAAACCTCAGCAGCACCTTCGGCCTGCGCCTGGCCCGCGACTTCAGGCTGGACAACCAGATGACCCTCAAACCGCACCTGAGCACCCACTGGAAACACCTGTATGGCAACGTCGACAGCCGTGTGCGCCAGTCCTTCGCCGGAGAAAGACGCGAAGACTTCAGCAGCGACTTCACCATCGACGGCACCTCCCTGGACCGCAACAGCCTGGCGATGCGTACTGGCCTGGACATGGCGCTGTCAGCCGAACATAGCGTGGGCCTCACCTATTCCGCCGAGTTCGGCAGCAACAGCCGCAACCAGGGGCTGATGGGCCAATGGGCGATGACGTTCTAAGACGCACAATCGCCTGATCATCAGGCGAAAAAAAAGGGGGGCACATGCCCCCCCGAGGATTAAGCGGTAGTGTCGAAGGCTGTATCAGCCTTCGATTTCAATCAGGATTTCGCCAGGGTTCACCCGGTCGCCCTTGGCCACATGAACGGCGGTTACCTTGCCGGCAATCGATGCCTGCACTTCGGTTTCCATCTTCATGGCTTCGGTGATCAGCACAGCCTGACCGGCCTTGACCACGTCGCCTTCCTTGACCAGCACGTCGACGATATTGCCCGGCATCGCCGTGCTGACATGGCCCGGCTCGCTGGCCTGCTTGCGCTTGCTGCTGCCGCCGCCGACAAATTCGTTGAGCGGTTCGAACACCACTTCTTCCGGCATGCCGTCGATGGACAGGTAGAAGTGACGCTTGCCTTCGGCTTTCACGCCGACACCGGTAATGTCCACGCGGTAGCTTTCGCCGTGCACATCAATGACGAACTCGGTCGGCACACCTTCACCACCGGCACGGGCTACGCCGCCGGCTTCAGGGATCGGCAGCAGCACTTCGGGGGCCAAGGTGCCGGCATCGCGCTCTTCGAGGAACTTGCGCCCGATATCCGGGAACATCGCGTAGGTCAGCACGTCTTCTTCGGACTTGGCCAGTGCGCCGATTTCACCGCGCAGCTTGGTCATTTCCGGCTTGAGCAGGTCGGCCGGGCGCACGTCGATCACTTCTTCGCTGCCGATGGCCTGGCGACGCAGCTTCTCGTTAACGGTGCCCGGCGCTTTGCCGTAGCCGCCTTGCAGGTAGAGCTTCACTTCGTTGGTGATGGTCTTGTAGCGCTCACCGGCCAGCACGTTGAAGAACGCCTGGGTGCCGACGATCTGCGACGTTGGCGTCACCAGCGGCGGGAACCCGAGGTCTTCACGCACACGCGGGATTTCGGCCAGCACTTCGCTCATACGGTTGAGGGCGCCCTGCTCTTTCAACTGGTTGGCCAGGTTGGAGATCATCCCGCCCGGTACCTGGTTGACTTGAACACGGGTGTCGACCGCGGTGAATTCACTTTCGAACTGGTGGTACTTTTTGCGCACGGCATAGAAGTACAGGCCGATCTCTTGCAGCAGCTCCAGGTCGAGGCCGGTGTCGAATTCGCTGCCTTTAAGGGCGGCGACCATCGACTCGGTACCCGGGTGGCTGGTGCCCCAGGCGAAGCTGGAGATGGCGGTGTCGATATGGTCGGCACCGTTTTCGATGGCCTTGAGTTGGCACATCGCAGCCAGGCCGGCGGTGTCGTGGGAGTGGATGAAGATCGGCAGGTTCTGCTCGGCCTTCAGCGCCTTGACCAGTTCGCCGGTGGCGTACGGCGTCAGCAGGCCGGCCATGTCCTTGATCGCGATCGAGTCGCACCCCATGGATTCCAACTGCTTGGCCTGGGCCACAAACGCATCGATGGTGTGCACCGGGCTGGTGGTGTAGGCGATGGTGCCCTGGGCATGTTTGCCGGCGGCTTTCACCGCTTCGATGGCCACGCGCAGGTTCCGCACGTCGTTCATCGCATCGAAGATGCGGAACACGTCGATGCCATTCACGGCGGCTTTGGCGACGAAGGCCTTGACCACATCGTCGCTGTAGTGGCGGTAGCCCAGCAGGTTCTGGCCACGCAGCAGCATTTGCAGGCGGGTGTTAGGCAACGCGGCGCGCAGTTGGCGCAGGCGCTCCCACGGGTCTTCTTTCAAAAAGCGTACGCAGGCGTCGAAGGTCGCGCCGCCCCAGACTTCCAGGGACCAGTAGCCGACTTTGTCGAGCTTGTCGCAGATCGGCAGCATGTCGTCAGTGCGCATGCGGGTCGCCAGCAACGATTGGTGGGCGTCGCGCAGGATGGTGTCGGTGACAAAGATTTTCTTGGACATTGTTGTATTCCTCACAGGCCTGCGTGGGCGGCGATGGCGGCGGCGATGGCCAGGGCCAGCTCTTCGGGTTTGCGCTTGATCGAGTAGTTGGTCAGCTCAGGGTGGCTTTCCACAAAGCTGGTGTTGAACTGGCCGCTGCGGAATTCCGGATTGCGCAGGATTTCCTGGTAGTAGGCGGCGGTGGTCTTCACGCCTTGCAGGCGCATGTCGTCCAGGGCACGCAGGCCGCGGTCCATGGCTTCTTCCCAAGTCAACGCCCACACCACCAATTTGAGGCACATGGAATCGTAGAACGGCGGGATGGTGTAGCCGGTGTAGATCGCCGTGTCGGTGCGCACGCCGGGGCCGCCGGGCGCGTAATAACGGGTGATCTTGCCGAAGCTGGGGAGGAAGTTGTTCTTCGGGTCTTCGGCGTTGATACGGAACTGCAACGCAAAGCCACGGTGCTGGATGTCTTCCTGTTTCACCGACAGCGGCAGGCCCGAGGCAATGCGGATCTGCTCACGAACGATGTCGATCCCAGTGATTTCCTCGGTGATGGTGTGTTCCACCTGCACCCGGGTGTTCATCTCCATGAAGTACACCTCGCCCTCGGCGAGCAGGAACTCCACGGTACCGGCGTTCTCGTAGCCCACGGCCTTGGCGGCACGCACCGACAGGTCGCCGATGTAGGCGCGCTGTTCAGGGGTCAACTGTGGGCTTGGGGCAATTTCGATAAGCTTCTGGTTGCGGCGCTGGATCGAGCAATCACGCTCGAACAGGTGCACCACGTTGCCAAAGCTGTCACCGAGGATCTGCGCCTCGATGTGCTTGGGATTGACGATGCATTTTTCCAGGAACACTTCCGCCGAACCAAAGGCCTTGGTGGCTTCGGAGATAACGCGGGGGAAGGCTTGTTCAAGTTCTTCGCGACTGTTGCAACGCCGAATCCCGCGACCGCCACCACCGGAAGTGGCCTTGAGCATCACCGGGTAACCAATGCGGTCGCCTTCGGTGAGGGCTTCGGCGATGTCGGCGACGTTGCCTTCGGTACCCGGAGTCACCGGTACACCGGCCTTGATCATGCTGCGGCGCGCTTCGGTCTTGTCGCCCATGCGGCGGATCACTTCCGCGGACGGGCCGATGAATTTGATCCCACGTTCGGCGCAGATGTCTGCCAGTTCGGCGTTTTCCGACAGGAAGCCGTAGCCGGGGTGCAGCGCATCACAACCGGTTTCCACGGCCAGGTTCACCAGCTTGCGCGGGTTCAGGTAACCGGCTAGAGGCTCGGCACCGATGCTGTGGGCTTCGTCGGCACGTTTAACGTGCAACGCGTGGCGGTCGGCGTCGGAATAGACCGCAACCGAGCGAATGCCCATCTCGGCGCAGGCACGCACGATGCGTACGGCAATTTCACCACGGTTGGCGATCAGGATCTTTTTTATCACTTGGAAATTCCCTTGAGCCGATTGCTGCGTTCTTCGACCCGCTGGAGCCGGGTCGGCGCGTGACTAAATGTTTCATGACAGTCGCGAGACACACACTAAGCCCCAACAGGGATTAACAAAAATCAATAATTATTGGGTTGTGTATAAGTAAAGACTTATAGTCAGCGCATCATGGCCGGGATGGGTATTTGAATTATGCGTAAGTCATTGATGCGTATGACATTGCGTCAATTGCAGGTTTTCAATGAAGTGTGCGATTTGCGTTCATACAGCCGCGCCGCCGAGGAAATGTCCCTCACGCAACCGGCCGTGAGCCTGCAAATTCGGCAGCTGGAGGAACTGATCGGCCAGCCGTTGTTCGATTATGTCGGCAAAAAACTCTACATGACCGAGGCTGCTGAAGCGCTGCAACGGGCCAGCCGCGACATTTTCGGGCGCCTGGAAAACCTCGATATGCAGCTGTCGGACATGCAAGGTTCACTGCAAGGCCAACTGAAGCTCGCGATTGAGTCCAGCGCCAAGTACTTCGTGCCGCATCTGTTTGCCGCGTTCAAGCGCCAGCATCCAGAAGTACAACTGCACCTGACGGTGGTCAACCGCGCCCAGGTGATCCGGCGGCTTTCCGACAACCGCGACGACCTGGTGATCATGTCCATGGTGCCCCAGGACATGGGCCTGGAATTCCTGCCGTTTCTCAACAACCCGATTGTCGCGGTGGCACTGCCGGATCATCCCTTGAGCCTGCAAGGACCGCTGCGTCTGCAAGACCTGGAACCCTACACCCTGCTCATCCGTGAACCGGGCTCCGGCACGCGAATGGCCTGCGAGGAATACTTCAAGGAGAAACGTGTGCACTTCACCCAGACGGTGGAAGTGGCCTCGGCCGAGGCTCAGCGCGAATGCGTCTGCGCAGGCCTGGGTGTGGCCTTGCTGACGCGGCATGCGGTGAATATGGAACTGGCCACCGGCGGGCTCAAGGAGCTGCCGGTGGAGGAGCTGCCGCTGTACCGCAGCTGGTGCCTGGTGCAGGCCAAGGCCAAGCGCCTGTCACCGGTGGCCCATGCGTTCCTGGGCTTTATCCGCAGCGAGCGGGTGCAGATCAGCGCGCTGGCTGAACGCTTCGCTGGGCAGCCGCGGGTGCCTGCCAGTGGAGTTCCGGGTAATCACTGATGCTCTGGAGCAGTTGGCGCTCCTGGCAACGGTCTTCAATTGCGCGACGGAACGCCATGCGGCGCTGGTCTTCCTGCTGACGACGGGTTTTTACGGCGCTGTTGCTGTCTTCGTAGGGACGGGCCATTTGGAATCTCCCAATGCGAGTACGGGAGTTCAGAATGGCGTTGGCGGATGACGTGGCGATGACAACCTGATGAAGATTCTGGATACACAGGAGATGCCAATGTGGGAGGGGGCAAACCCCCTCCCACATTTGGATCTGTGTACAGTTTTTAGTCGTCGAGGGCTTTGACGGACTTGGGCGACAACCGCAGGCTGCGCAAGCTGCGCTTCACACTCTTGAGGTGGTTGACCAGGCTCGGCCCGCGCGCCATGGCCACGCCCATCGCCAGCACGTCGATCACTACCAGGTGGGCAATGCGCGAGGTCAGCGGGGTGTAGATTTCGGTGTCTTCATGCACGTCAATCGCCAGGTTGACCGTGGACAGTTCGGCCAATGGTGTCTGGCTCGGACACAAGGTGATCAACGACGCGCCGCTTTCACGCACCAGGTTGGCGGTGATCAGCAGGTCTTTGGAACGGCCGGACTGGGAAATACAGATCGCTACGTCGGTCGGCTTCAAGGTCACCGCCGACATCGCCTGCATGTGCGGGTCGCTGTAGGCCGCCGCCGTCAGCAGCAAGCGAAAGAATTTGTGCTGGGCATCTGCCGCCACCGCGCCGGACGCACCAAAACCGTAGAACTCCACACGCTGGGCCTGGGACATGGCCGTCACGGCCTTTTGCAGCTCCACCGGGTCGAGTTTTTCACGCACTTCCATGAGGGTGTGCAAGGTGGTATCGAAGATCTTGAGGCTGTAGTCGGCGACGGAGTCGTCTTCGTGAATCGCAAACTGCCCGAAGCTGGCACCGGCGGCCAGGCTCTGGGCCAGCTTGAGTTTCAAGTCCTGGAACCCGGAGCAACCGATGGCTCGGCAGAAGCGCACGATGGTCGGTTCGCTGATACCCACGCTGTGGGCCAGGTCGGCCATGGAACTGTGCATCACAGCCGCAGGGTCAAGCAGCACGTGATCGGCAACCTTGAGTTCCGATTTGCGTAACAGGTGGCGCGACTGGGCGATATGTTGCAACAGGTTCAAAGGACGGACTCTTGTTATTGGCAGGGCCAGGGGATGTAGCAAGCTTGTAGTTATACTACAAGAATTGTCGTTTTGCCCGTCCGACGCATCACTAAATTGCCCTGACCCCCTGATATTCAAAGGCCAGGAGCTTTGTAGCCACTCGGGCGCCCTTGGCGTCGCTAAGGAAAATCTGCATTTTTCCGTAACAAATCCGCCAGCCCGTCAGCCTGCATGGGGCGGCTGATCAAATAGCCCTGCACTTCGTCACAACGCTCCGCCCGCAGGAAATCCAACTGCTGCTGATCTTCCACGCCTTCGGCCACGACCTTGAGTGCCAAGCCGTGGGCCATGGCGATGATGGCTCGGGTGATGGCTGCATCCTCGCGCCCTTGCCCCAGCCCACGAATAAAGGTCTGGTCGATCTTTACGTAGTCCACAGGGATGCGCTTGAGGTAGCTGAGGGACGAATAACCCGTGCCAAAGTCGTCGATGGCCAGCTTCACCCCCAGGTCCCGCAACTGCTGGAAGGTAGCGATGATGTGTTCGACGCTGTCGAGCAATTGGCTCTCGGTCAGTTCCAGCTCCAGGTATTGCGGGTCCAGGCCGGTTTCTTCCAGCACCTGACGCACCAGGCTGACCAGCTTGCCCTGGCGTAACTGGTGCACCGACAGGTTCACCGACACCCGAATCGGCGCCAACCCCTGGCGCTGCCATTCACAGGCTTGCCAACAAGCCTGGCGCAACACGAATTCGCCCAGCGGCACGATCAGGCCCGTTTCTTCGGCCAGGCCGATAAAGTCGCAGGGCGGCACCATCCCCCACTGCGGGTGCTCCCAACGAACCAACGCCTCGGCAGCGTTCAGCCTGCCCGTGACCAGGCACAGCTTCGGTTGGTAGAACACCGAGAGCTGGCGCTCATCAATGGCTTTACGCAGATGGTTTTCCAACTGCAGACGCTCTAGGGTGCTGGCTTGCAGGCTGTCGGTGTAGAACTGGAAGTTGTTGCCGCCCAAGTGCTTGGCGTGTTGCATGGCCATGTTTGATTGGCTGACCAGCTCGGAAATTTCCCGCGCATTGTCGGGCAGCAGGCTGACGCCCATTGAGGCACTGACCACCAGCTCATGCCCCTCCACCGTCACGGGTACCCGCAGCTTGGCCAGCAGCCGCGTGGCTACCCGCGCCAGGCTCGACAGGCTGCCGTAGGCGTCGAACAACACGGCAAATTCATCGCCGGACAGGCGTGCAATGGTGTCGGCTTCGGGCAAGGCATTGATCAGCCGGCGCGCCATTTTTTGCAGCAACTGGTCCGCCACTTCATGGCCCAGGCTGTCATTGAGCAGCTTGAAGCGATCCAGATTGATATGCAGCAACGCCAGGCTGCGCCCGCCCTGGCGCACGCGCTGGTGGGCTTCGCGCAAGCGTTCGCGGAACAGCGAGCGGTTCGCCAACCCGGTCAACTCGTCGTAATGGGTGAGGTAGCGCATGCGCTCCTCGGACTCGCGCCGCGCCGACAGATCAGCGAAGAAGCCCACGATATGACTGACGTTTCCGCGAACATCGCGCACCACATTCAGTTGCAGCCACTGCGGATAAAGCTCGCCGTTCTTGCGTGTTTCCACCAGTTCGCCCTGCCAGGTGCCGTGGCTGAGCAAGGCTTGGCGGATCACCGGGAAGTGACGCCGCGCATCGCGGCTGCTGGGTAGCTCTACCACGTTGCGACCGAGCATGTCGTCGATGTCAAAGCCGGTGACGCGACTGAAAGCCTGGTTGACCGCGATCAGCGCGTAATTCGGATCGAGGATCACGATGCCTTCGCTGGCGGCTTCAAATACGGTCGAGGCCAGCCGTTGTTGTTCTTCAAGGGCCTTGCCGGCGCTGATGTCACGCCGCGTGCCGAGCATTCGAATCACGCGCCCACTGGGCGCACGCTCCACCGCGCGGCCACGGTCTTCGATCCACACCCAGTGCCCATCGCCATGGCGCACGCGGTATTCCACCTGGTAATCCTCGGTGCGCCCCTTGAGGTGTTCCACCAGCGCACGCTTGAGCAGCGGCAAGTCATCCGGGTGCAGGCGCGGCTTGAGGTGGCCGAGCATGGCCGTGACGTACTCCGGCTCCAGGCCGAACAACTCTTTAAGCTGGGTGTGGTGGACTTCGTCGGTTTGCAGGTTCCAGTCCCACAGGCCGAGTTCGCTGGCTTGCAGGGCCATAGCCAGGCGCGCTTCGCTCTTATTCAGCGCAAGGCTGGCGACGTCCAGTTCCTGGCTGCGTTGCGCCACGCGGTCCTGCAGGCCGATCTGAGCTTCACGAAGCTCCTGCTCGACCTGACGACGCTGCTCGACTTCACGCACCAAGTCCTGATTCAACTGCTCGCTGCGCTGCTGCGCCTGCTGGAGATGCTCGATCAAGGCCTGGTTCTGGAAACGCCGCAGGAGTTCACGCTGGATCAGGCGGTTGACCTGCCAGGCCACCAGGTTCAGCGACACCAACAGGATCAGGCCGAGTACACCCCAACCTTGTTGCTGCGGGCTGCCATCCCATAACAAGTAGACAATGGACGGCACCAGGCAGGGCACGGCGAAGGATAGAAACGCCGGCAGGCTCACGGCGTAGGCCACGCTGGCCGACAACGTCGCAGCGCCGATCAGGCCGAACACCCAGGCTTGCTGCATGAAGCTGTTCACCGGTGCCAGGGCGATGGCGGCAGTTGCCAGCGTCAGGCCACTGACCGCCGAGCCGAGCATGAACATGCGCCGCCAGATTGGCTGGGCCTGACGGCTGGGCATGGCTGAATCAAAGGCCGCCACCTGGATAACGCGCATGGCCACCAGGGCCAGCAGCCAGACCAACCAGATGCTGTCCAACAGGTATTGCTTGGGATTCCACAGCAGCCAGGCGCAGACCAGGCCGTTCACCAACATTAATAGGGTCGGCAACAGCGAGCCCTGATACAGCAGGCGCGTGCGCTCAACCGCCATCTCAGTGGCGTAATGTTTGCGGATAACCTGCGCGGGCGCCATCGAGGGGCCAAGCAGGTCGGTGCTGAGGGTCATAGGCAATGTTCTTATAATGGTGAGCCCGAAACGTCGACGGAGCATACACAAGCAAGCGCCCGGGCCAAACTGCTCCATGTCATAAAACTGCGCGGTCACACGGCGCAAAGCTCGGCGCCAGACAGCTTCAGCGAGACCCTGCGCGGGCTGTGGCCATTGACCGACCGGTCATCACCCTGGGCAGAATGTTGAGCCGCCCTAGACTGCGCCGGATATTTTCCATCGACCACCCGGCATTGGGATTTGCCCGACTCCCCCCAGCACCCTAGAATGCGCCGATGCGCGATGATCTCTCTCTTTTGCTTAACTCCCTCAACGATGCCCAACGCCAGGCCGTAGCGGCCCCCGTTGGCCGTCAGTTGGTCCTGGCCGGTGCTGGCTCCGGTAAAACCCGAGTGCTGGTGCACCGTATCGCCTGGTTGATCCAGGTCGAAAACGCGTCCCCGCATTCCATCCTGTCGGTGACGTTCACCAACAAGGCCGCTGCCGAGATGCGTCACCGCATCGAACAGCTGATGGGCATCAGCCCGGCCGGCATGTGGGTGGGCACCTTCCACGGCCTGGCGCACCGCCTGCTGCGGGCCCATTGGCAGGAGGCAGGCCTCGCCCAGACCTTCCAGATCCTCGACAGCGATGACCAGCAACGCCTGGTCAAGCGCGTGATCCGCGAGCTGGGCCTCGACGAACAGCGTTGGCCCGTGCGCCAGGCGCAGTGGTTTATCAACGGGCAGAAAGACGAAGGCCTGCGCCCGCAGCATATCCAGGCCAGCGGCGACTTGTTCCTGGCGACCATGCGCAGCATCTATGAAGCCTACGAGGCTGCCTGCGCACGCGCTGGCGTGATCGACTTCTCCGAGCTGCTGCTGCGCGCCCTCGACCTGTGGCGCGACAACCCCGGTTTGCTGGCCCATTACCAGAAACGCTTCCGCCACATTCTGGTGGATGAGTTCCAGGACACCAACGCCGTGCAGTACGCCTGGTTGCGCCTGCTGGCCAAGGGCGGCGACAGCCTGATGGTGGTGGGTGACGACGACCAGTCGATCTATGGCTGGCGCGGCGCGAAAATCGAGAACATCTATCAGTATTCCGACGACTTCCCGGACGCGATCACCATCCGCCTGGAGCAGAACTACCGCTCTACCGCCGGTATCCTCAAGGCCGCCAACGCCTTGATCGCCAACAACACCGGGCGCATGGGTAAAGAACTGTGGACCGACGGCGGCGAAGGCGAAGCGATCAACCTGTACGCCGCCTTCAACGAGCATGATGAAGCGCGCTACGTGGTGGAAACCATCGAAAGCGCGTTGAAAACTGGCCTCTCACGCAGCGACATCGCCATCCTGTATCGCTCCAACGCCCAATCGCGGGTATTGGAAGAAGCCTTGTTGCGCGAACGTATCCCGTACCGCATCTATGGCGGCCAGCGCTTCTTCGAGCGCGCCGAAATCAAGAACGCCATGGCCTACCTGCGCTTGCTGGAAGGTCGCGGCAACGATGCGGCGCTGGAGCGGGTGATCAATATCCCGGCCCGTGGCATCGGCGAAAAAACCGTCGAAGCGATCCGCGACCATGCGCGCCACGCCGATGTGTCGATGTGGGAAGCGATGCGCTTGCTGATCGCCAACAAAGGCCTGACCGGCCGTGCCGCCGGTGCGCTGGGCGTATTTGTCGAGCTGATCGAGAACCTGGCCGCCAAGTGCATGGAAATGCCACTGCACTTGATGACTCAGACCGTGATCGAGCAGTCCGGGCTGATCGCCTATCACGAAGCGGAAAAAGGCGAAAAAGGCCAGGCTCGGGTAGAAAACCTTGAGGAACTGGTCAGCGCCGCCCGTGCGTTCGAAAACACCGAGGAAGACGAAGAGCTGACACCGCTCGCCGCTTTCCTCGGCCATGCCTCCCTGGAAGCCGGCGACACCCAGGCCGATGAGCATGAAGACAGCATCCAGCTGATGACCTTGCACAGCGCCAAGGGCCTGGAGTTCCCGTATGTATTCCTGGTGGGCATGGAAGAAGGCCTGTTCCCGCACAAGATGAGCCTGGAAGAGCCCGGCCGCCTTGAAGAAGAACGGCGCCTGGCCTACGTGGGCATCACCCGGGCGATGCAGAACCTGGTAATGACCTACGCCGAGACCCGACGCCTGTACGGCAGCGAGACCTACAACAAGGTGTCGCGCTTCGTACGTGAAGTGCCGAAGGGCCTGATCCAGGAAGTGCGCCTGTCCAACAGCGTCAGCCGCCCGTTCGGCGGTGGCCAGCAGCAGAACTCCAGCAGCATGTTTGCCGGTTCCGAAATTCCGGAAACCCAGTTCAGCCTTGGCCAGCAGGTCCGGCATTCCGTGTTCGGCGAAGGCGTCATCCTCAACTTCGAGGGTGCCGGCGCCCAGGCACGGGTGCAGGTGAACTTCGCCGAAGGCAGCAAGTGGCTGATGATGGGTTACGCGAAGCTCGAAGCCGTCTGAAACATTTGCCTACATGAAGCTTATTGGCCCGCCCTTGTTTTTAACGAGCGCGGGCCAATATCTTCCATTAGTCCTACAGACCTTTCGGAATCGGTCTTACGCAAAAGCCCGAAACATTATGCCGCTAGCCACTGTCACTACACCTGTGCAACATGGCGCGCGTGCAATCCACAAATGGGAATTCCCTTTATGAAACGTTTTCTTAGCATCGCCATGGCGTTGTGCATCGGCCTGACGATGAGCCTCGACGCCAACGCCAAACGCTTCGGTGGCGGCAAAAGCTCGGGCGCGGCGCCGACTCACCAGACCAGCCAAATGGCTCCATCCGCCGGTGCAGGCGGTGCTGCCGCTACTGCAGGCGCAGCCGGTGCTGCAGGCGCCGCGGCCAAGGCCGGCGGTGCGTCGCGCTGGTTGGGCCCTCTGGCCGGCATCGCGGCCGGTGGCCTGCTCGCTTCCATGTTCATGGGCGGCGGCTTCCAGGGCATGCAGATCTTCGACATCCTGATCATGGCCGTCATCGCCTTCCTGGTCTTCCGTTTTATCGCCGCCCGTCGTCGCAAGCAGCAGGAGCACATGGCTCCAGCCGGCGCGCCGATGCAGCGTGAAGTGTTCGAGCAGAAGCCAGCCATGGGTTCGATCTTCGGTGGTTCGGCAGCACCTGCTGCGGCCCGTCCGGTGATCAACGCACCGGCCTGGTTCAACGAAGAGCGTTTCGTCGAAGCGGCCCGTAGCCACTTCCAGTCCCTGCAGCAACACTGGGACGCCAACGAAATGGACAAGATCGCCGAGTTCGTGACCCCGCAACTGCTGGAGTTCCTCAAGCGCGAACGCGCCGAGATCGGCGACGCGTTCCAGTCGACCTACATCGACGACCTGCGCGTACAGCTGGACGGTGTGGATGATCGCGCCGACAAGACCATCGCCACCCTGACCTTCAGTGGTGTGTCGAAGACCTCGCGCTTCGACCAGGGCGAAGTGTTCAGCGAAAGCTGGAACATGGAACGCCCTCAAGGCGAAAACCAGCCTTGGCTGGTCGCCGGTATCCGCCAGAACGGCTGATACCCCCGCGCTTGCAAGCCGTAACAAAAAACCCCGGACATGTCTCATGTCCGGGGTTTTCTATTTCACGGTTGCACTTATAGCGAGCTACTGTATAAAACGCCCCTATAAACCGCGCCATCTAGCAAGAGGATCCCGGCCGTGGAAGAAATCATCGAACAATTGCGTGAAGCCAACGAACCGGTCCCGGTTCCTCTGGAACTGCCTGACGAAGATCAACTGGTGGAAATCGAAGAACAACTGTTCATCGACATCCCGTTTGTCTTCCGTGAATTCCTGCTGGCCGTCAGCGATGTTGTATACGGCAGCCTGGAGCCGGTGACCGTCACCGACCCGCAATCCCACACCTACCTGCCGGACGTGGCCGCTAACGCCTGGGATGCGGGCGTTGACCGCAGCCTGATCCCGATCTGCCAGGACGGCGACGACTACTACTGCGTCGAAGAAGACGGCACCGTGGTGCTGTGGTCCAGCGAAGAAGAGCTCGTCCAGGAAGAAACCTGGGAATCGGTCTGGCACTGGGCGCGGGACGTCTGGCTCGAAAGCTGAGACCTGATCCCTGTGGTGAGCGGGCTTGTCCCGCGCCAGGCCGCAGAGCGGCCCACATCAGTGCTCCGGCGTATCCTTGTGGTTATCCAGCGTCTCCAGCAAGGCCACCTGCATCCGCGTATGCACGCGGATGAACCAGCGCCAGAGCACAGCCGCCACCGCTGCCGTGACTACGGCAATCAGCACCAGCAACTTGTTGGTCGGCAGAATACTGGCCGACAAGGCTGCCAGTAGCAGGAAGATCACCAGCAGCGACAGAATCGGGATCAGCTCGGCAATCACCCGCCGCACCCGCTGGGTATGCCGCCCAGCCATTTCCGGCTTGACGCTCATCTCCGCCAGCAACATCGACAGCGCCTTGAGCTTGCGGTAAGCCGCAATCAAAAACGGCAGCGACAACAGCAACGCCCCGCCCCAGATCAATGCCTTCTGCCAGCTCGGATCATTGATCCAACCTTCCAGATACCCACCAATGCGCGCCGCAAAAAAACTGCCGGCGAAGAAAATCGCGATTACCAGCGCCAGGTTCACGCCGACTTGCAGGATGATTCTGCGGATCATCGACGCCAGCATCGCGCCCTCGCCCTGAGGCTGAATGCTGCGCAGCCACTCGCCGTACATACCGAATACCCGGCTCATGCGCTTGGGCATCACCGCCGCGATCTTCAGCGACAGCGGATCAGCACCGCGAATCAGGTAAGGCGTCAGCAGCGTGGTGATCGCCGAAACGGCGACCGCCACCGGATACAGGAAGTCACTGGTCACCTGCAAGGTCATGCCCAGCGCGGCGATGATGAAGGAAAACTCGCCAATCTGTGACAGCCCCATGCCTACGCGCAGTGAGGTGCGGCCGTCATTACCGGCGATAAATGCGCCGAGGCCGCAGGACAACATCTTGCCGAGCACCACTGCCACGGTGATCACCGCGATGGGCCAGGCGTATTGCAACAGGATCTGCGGGTCGATCATCAGGCCAATCGCAACAAAGAAGATCGCGCTGAACATGTCGCGAACCGGCTCGATCAGGCGCTCAATCTTAATCAATTGCTTGGACTCGGCCATGATCGCGCCAATCAAAAACGCGCCCAATACCATGCTGTATTCCAGCTTGACCACCAGCAGGCAGAAACCAAAGCATAGGCCCAGCACGGTGATCAGCAGCATCTCGTTGCTTTCGAACTTGGCCACATAAGCCAACAGACGCGGCACCAGCAAGATGCCGATCACCAAGGCAACGATCATGAACAGCGAGAGCTTGCCGACCGTGGAGAACACCTCGCCGGAGCTGACCGTACCGCTGACGGCGATGCTCGACAGCAAGGCAATGATGCCAATGCCAAGAATGTCCTCGACGATCAGCACACCGAAAATCAGCTGCGCGAAACGCTGGTTCTTCATCTTCAAATCATTGAGGGCTTTGACGATGATGGTGGTCGAAGAAATCGCCAGGATCGCGCCGAGGAACAGCGAGTCCATGGTGTTCCAGTCAAACCAGCGGCCGATCTCGTAGCCGATCCAGATCATCAGGATGATTTCCAGGAAGGCCGCGATAAACGCCGTGGCACCTACCTTGAACAACTTGCGCAGGCTGAACTCCAGGCCCAGGCAGAACATCAGGAAGATCACCCCGAGCTCGGCGAGGGTCTTGATGGTGTCTTCGTCGTGGATCAGGCCGAACGGTGGGGTGTGGGGGCCGATGATGAAGCCGGCAACGATGTAACCCAGCACTACCGGCTGCTTGAGGCGATGAAACAGGACAGTGACTACCCCTGCCACCAGCATGATCACGGCCAAGTCCTGGATAAAGCTGATGGCGTGCATGGCGAGGGGCTCCTTGAGGGTACCGGCGCTTTTCCCACTTCCGCCCGCGCACATGAAACGTCGCAAAGTGCGGAAGGAAAAGTCTGCCTTTATCGTAAGAAATGCCCTGGGATGGGCTTTTGAAGGTTAACACCGCGACTTCCAGCAGAAAGCCGGTGCAATATATGGAAACAGATCGGTGCAGGCGTGACGGCAAGCCGACCACCGGCGTCCCGTAAAGGATAGCGCTGCAAAGATTCCAGCACCCGCAGAGGTGCGCCCCCAACCAATGCCTACAACCGTGAGTGTGCTATGGAACCCGGAAACGCCCAGCTGTCGATGACGGTATTGATGACCCCTGACATGGCCAACTTCTCAGGCAATGTCCATGGCGGCACCCTGCTCAAGTACCTCGACGAAGTGGCCTACGCCTGCGCAAGCCGTTATGCCGGTCGCTATGTGGTGACGCTGTCGGTGGATCAGGTGATTTTTCGCGAGCCGATCCATGTCGGCGAACTGGTGACGTTCCTTGCGTCGGTCAACTACACCGGCAATACGTCGATGGAAGTGGGCATCAAAGTGGTGACCGAGAACATCCGTGAACGCTCTGTGCGCCACACCAACAGCTGCTTCTTCACCATGGTAGCCGTCGACGACCAACGCAAACCGGCCGCCGTGCCGCCGCTGCAACCGCAGAACAGCGAAGACAAGCGCCGGTTTGTACAGGCCCAACAGCGTCGGCAGATTCGTCAGGAGCTGGAAAAGCGCTACCAGGAAATCAAAGGCTGAGACACGGCAAAGCCCGACCTGTAAACCCAATCAAAATGTGGGAGCTGGCTTGCCTGCTCCCACATTGGGTTTTGTGTGTTTATAGATCTATCGGCGTGGCTTCAAAACGTACGCGTGGGTGGGCAATACGATCCTGGGCCCGCACCAGTTCCAACTCGTAACTGGCGCAGGCCTGGGTTTCCAGCAGCACTTCGTGCACAGCCGCCGCGGTGAACTCAAAGGCGGCCAACAGGCTGTCGCCCAACAACACTCGCGCCAGGAACAACCCCGACGTCAGGTCGCCCACGCCCACCGGTTGGCGCGGGAAGGCCAGCAGCGGCCGACGCAGGTGCCAACTGCCGTCGGCGGTCACCAACAACATCTCGAAACCGTCCGGCAACTTGCCCGGGTAATCCAAATGTTTGACCAGCACGGCCTTTGGCCCGCGTGCCAGCAACGCCTTGGCCATCGCCAGGCAATCGAACAGCGACTGCGGCTTGCGCCCGGCAAAGCTGTCCAGTTCCAGTTGGTTGGGGCACAGGAAGTCGGCCATGGCAACGGCTTCGTCGAGCAGGAAATCGCTGACGTCCTGGGGCACGATGCAGCCTTTTTCCGGATGGCCCATGACCGGGTCGCACAGGTACAGGGCCTTGGGATTGATGGCCTTGATCCGCGCCACGCCGGTGAGAATCGCCCGGCCCTGGTCCGCGCTGCCCAGGTAGCCGGACAGCACTGCATCGCAATTGCCCAGCTCACCGATGGCGGCAATGCCTTCCACCAACGCAGGAATTTGCTGCGGTGCCAACACTTCGCCCGCCCACTGTCCATACTGGGTGTGGTTGGAGAACTGCACCGTGTTCAGCGGCCAGACATTCACCCCGACCCGCTGCATGGGGAACACGGCGGCGCTGTTTCCGGCGTGGCCAAAGACCACATGAGACTGGATCGCAAGCAGATGAGGTGTGCGTTTCATGCAGGGGATTTCCGTAAAGCCATTGAAATTCTGGCCGCGCAGTATGCGACTAAACGCAGCCTGTACGACAGACCGGCGACACAGTTAAGCTGCTCTCACTTTGTTGGAGTTTTTCGCATGCTGACCCTGGGAAACATGTTTGTGTTGATGCTGCTGGCGACCGGCGCCGCCTGGGTGTGGCACAACCACGGCCTGCGCGAGCGGGCGCTGGCGCGGGTCAAGCAGCATTGCGCCAAGCTCGATATCGAATTGCTCGACGGTGCCGTCGCGTTGAAGCGCATCGGTTTTGTGAAAGACGCCAATGGCCGGCGGCGTCTGGCGCGTATCTACAATTTCGAGTTCACCGTCACGGGCGAGACCCGTCACAGCGGGACTATCACCCAATTCGGCGCCCACAGCGCGCAGATCGAACTGGCGCCCTACCCGTTCGAGGCCAAGGAGGCGCTGCCCAGCGCTGAAGTCATTGAGCTGAGCCAATGGCGGCAGGATCACGCGGCCAAGAACCGTCAGTAACGGCAGGCTGCGAGCGCGGCCTGTAATGCGACCACGTCCTGTGGGGCGCTGAAGATCAGTTCGACACGAGAGTCGCGGCGCCATTCACTGGGCTGCCAGGTGAACGAGCTGTTATCCACAGCATTAACGGAAATCCAGCGATCACGGCTGTGGATAACCAGTTTGGCGCGGCGCCATTCAAGACTTTTTAGCCACAGCGCCAGACGCTCAGGATCAAATAGCTGGCTTGGATGCCAGCGCCAACCAATGCTCCAGCCGCCCTCCTGGGCCTGGCTCAAACAAATGGGCTGCGCGGGATCGCTCCAGATCGCCGGCAGTTGGGCCAGCCCCTTGGGCACTGCGAAGTTATCCACAGCCGCGCCTGCAATTGCGTTCAAGCCAGGTAGCTGGGCCAGCGGCAACTGCGCCTGGCGTGTCCAGTAAATCGCACAATCCGGTAACTGCCGTTGGATCGCATGGCGCTGGGTGGCATCCAGCGCCTCATCCTTGTTCAACACCAACAGCCCGGCACTGGCCAGCGCCTCCTGCTGCGCCACCGGCAAAGGCTTGCCCGCCGCCAGTGCTTGGGCATCAAGCACCAGCACACAGGGCTGGACCGCCAGCACCGCTTGCCACGGCGCTTCGCGCAACTGCTTGAGCAACTGCGCAGGATGGCCCAGGCCCGAGGGTTCGATAAACAAACGATCCGGCTTGGCCTTACGCAGCAAGCGGCCCAGGCCTACCTGGAACGGTGCACCATTCACACAGCACAGGCAGCCACCGGCAACTTCGCCGAGGGCAATGCCGTCGTCGTCCCGGGTCAGCAGCGCAGCATCCAGGCCGATCTGCCCGAACTCGTTGATCAACACCGCCCAGCGCTCGTTGGCCGGGCGTTGGGCGAGCAGATGCTTGATCAAGCTGGTCTTGCCGGCGCCCAAGGGGCCGGCGATCACGTGGGTGGGAATGTTCTGCAGCATCAGGGGCATCGTTCAGACCGTGTAGAGCGTTTGATCCTACGCGGTTACGCGAGCCAATCCAGCGTCAGAATCAATCGGCGCTCATCCGCTTTCAGGCCGGGTGAGCGATGGATCAGGCCGTGGCCTTCGTTGCCATGCCATTTGGTGCCCTTGAGCAGGGCGACTTCACCGCACTGAATCTGCTCGATGCGCTCGCTGGGTTCGGCGTCCGGCTGGCTGAGCTTGCGCCGGTCCATCACGCCTTCACGCAACCACTGGCTGCCGACACCCGCATAGGTGGTGATCAACCGTACCGGCACATGATCGACGTGAAAACGTGGGCACATGGCTTTATCCAGCAGCCGCAGGCGCACGCCGATGCGCTTGGCGCCGAGCAGGCAGGCGAAGGCACTGACCAGCCATGACACATCGGCGACAAAGCCTTCATAACCCTCAAGATCACGGCAACTGGACGCCAATCCCTGCAAGTTCGGCTCGGCGTCTTCGCTGTTGAGCTCAATCACCATCGAATCAGCCAACGGCTCGTTAAGTGCCACCAGCAAGGCGCCGAACTCGGCAATATGCAGCGGCAACTGACGCTGCCACAGCGCCAGGTTCACGCCGTCCTCAAGGATGTCGGACAGCGCCAGCGGGGTTTCACCACGGGTCTGGCGAATCACGGGGCGCAAGGGGATAACCGGTGCCAGCATCAGGCTGCCTCTTCATACCAGGGACCAAACGGATCAGCCAGCAGGCGCCAACCTTCGACGCCCAGGGCCATTTCTTCATCGTTGAGCAGGCACGCATCCAACTCGGCGCGCATGTGGGCGAAGTCGATGTTCTGCCCGATAAACACCAGTTCCTGACGGCAGTCGCCGGTGCTGAGTTGCCAGTTGCCCATGATTGCCGCGACGCTTTCTTCATCCTGGGGCCATTGGCTTTTCGGCACGAAACGCCACCAGCGCCCGGCAAACCCGTGACGCATCAGGCCGCCGGCCTGGGACCAGCTGCCGGCGTCCTGATGTTTGCTGGCCAGCCAGAAAAAGCCTTTGGAGCGCAGCAATTTGCCGTTCACCCAAGGCCGGTCGATAAAGTCGAAGAAGCGTTGCGGATGGAACGGGCGGCGTGCGCGATAGGCGGTGGATGCGATGCCATATTCTTCGGTTTCCGGCACATGCTCACCGCGCAACTCTTGTAGCCAGCCTGGCGCTTGGGCGGCGCGTTCAAAGTCAAAGCGGCCGGTGTTGAGGATCTTGTGCAGCGGCACCTCGCCCATGACCATCGGGATGATTTGTGCCTGGGCGTTGAGGCGCTCAAGGATGGCAATCAACTCTTCGCGTTCGCTGCTACTGATCAGGTCGATCTTGCTGATCAAGATCACATCGGCGAATTCGATCTGCTCGATCAACAGGTCGGTGATCGAGCGCTCGTCCTCTTCGCCAAGGGTTTCGCCCCGTGAGGCCAGGCTTTCGGCGGCCTGGTAGTCGAGCAGGAAGTTCATGCCGTCGACGACCGTGACCATGGTGTCCAGGCGTGCGACATCGGCCAGGCTCTGGTCGTTTTCATCGCGAAAGGTGAAGGTTTCGGCCACGGGCAACGGTTCCGAGATACCGGTGGATTCAATCAACAGGTAATCGAACCGACCTTCCTTGGCGAGCTTTCCGACCTCTTCCAGCAAGTCTTCACGCAGGGTGCAGCAGATACAGCCGTTGCTCATCTCCACCAGTTTTTCTTCGGAGCGATTAAGCGTGACGTCGCGCTGCACCTCACTGCCGTCGATGTTGATTTCACTCATATCGTTGACGATCACTGCCACACGCAGATTTTCGCGGTTACGCAGCACATAGTTGAGCAATGTGCTTTTACCGGCGCCGAGAAAGCCGGACAACACGGTAACGGGGAGACGATTGGGCATCAGGTATTCCTCATCAGGGTCGGCCGGTCAAATCGCCCGTTTATGGCGTTCGCGCAGCTCTTCACGTTCTTTGGCTTCGATACACAGGGTGGTTCGCGGAAGAAGCCCTGCTGGGCTTCATTCATGTAGTCAGCAGGTCTTGTTCGGTCATGGGGAGCGGGTCACGGGTCAGGCTGTGCTTTTATGTTATAGTATAACAATACAAATAAGCCAATCCCCCTTGCTCGCTGCGACGAAGGGCGCAATGCTTGAACACCTCCCAGCCCCGAGAAACCTTATGAAATACCTGGTGTGCGCCCTGTTATTGGCAGCGGCAGGGCCTGCTTGTGCACAAGCGCCGAGTCCGCTGGCCACCTGCACGCGCAGCGCCAACGTGCTGGCCTGTGTCGACCCGCTGGGCAACGCCTACAGTGTGGCGACGGTGGGCAACACCACGTATTTGCGCGGCTTCGAAGTAGCCGGCAAACGCTATTGGGCACAGACCAACAGCCGGTATGGGCAACTGACGTTTTTCACTGGCCTGGCCTCGGATGGGGAGGCGTGGGTCGGCTACACACGCCGCGTGGGCTGGACCACGATCAATCGGTTCTCCAGCTCCGGAGGGGCCAGCGCCAAGTTCACCTGTAGCCGGATTACCGGCTGCTAGGCCCGAGGATTCTTCTGTTCCTGAACCCACGCCATGTAGCTGTTCATTGGCGGGTTCTTCTGGAAGTAGTTTTTCAGGCCATCGAACAAACCATCCGCCACCGCCTGTTGATGGCGCGCCGTCACCAGGCGCTGGGCGTCCCGGGTGTTGGAGATAAAGCCCGTCTCCACCAGGATCGATGGCACATCCGGTGACTTGAGCACCGCGAACCCGGCCTGTTCCACGCGCTTCTGATGCAGGCTGGTGATGCTTTGCAGACTGCCCAACACCGAGCTGCCCAGTTGCAGGCTGGAGGCAATGGTGGCGTTCATCGACATGTCGAGAATCACCCCGGCCAGCATCGGGTCCTTGTCCTTGAGATTGAGCAACGTGGTGGCGCCCAGCAGGTCCGCGCCGTTTTCACGCTGGGCCATAAAACGCGCCGTGGCCGAAGTGGCGCCGCCCTCCGACAGCGCATACACCGAGGCCCCCGATGCCGTAAGCCGTGGCGCGGCATCGGCGTGCACCGAGATAAACATATCGGCCTTGTGCTGGCGGGCGATGTCCACGCGCTTGCGCAGCGGTACGAAGAAGTCGTCGTTGCGCACCAGTTTCACGTCAAAGCCCTTCTCGCGTTTCAGGCGCTTGGCGAGCAGTTGGGCGATGGACAACACCACGTCTTTTTCGCGCTGGCCCTTGGAGCCGATGGCGCCCGGGTCTTTGCCGCCGTGGCCGGGGTCGACCACCACCATGATGTCGCGCTTGGGATGCGCCTTGTCCACCGGCGCCGCCAAGGGCGCAGGTTCAGCGGCGATTTGACGGGGCGCCTGAGTGGCACTGGTGAGATCGAGTACCAAGCGATGCCCCTGACCTTCCTGCGGCGGCAATATAAAGCTGTTGAGCTGCATCGGTGCGGCCAGGTCGAGCACGATGCGCGTATCCGCCTTGCCGAAATGCCCCGAACGAATCGAGGTTATCCCACTGTTCTTCAACTCAAGTTGAGAAAAATCACCACTGAGCCCCGCACCGCTGAGGTCGATGATCAGGCGCTCCGGCGCGGTCAGGGAGAAGGTCTTGTACTGCACCGGACCGCTGAGGTCGAACACCAGCCGCAGCTTGTCGTTTGAGCGCCATAAACGCGCATTACGAATCTGCGTGGCGTGCGCCGTAAACGGCAACACAAAAAAGGGGCTGGCCAGGAGCAGATTGAGAAGCTGACGTCTGTGCATGACAAATACCGCAAATAAAGGAGCGTCCGTACTCGACATGACTGAAAAAAGGCTAGGACAGAAAATTCATCGTCGACTCTATTGTTATACTATAACATGTCGAATTATTTCCAACGATGGACCTGCTCATGAACGCGCTGACTCTGCCGGATATCGCCGCGCAGGCTTCACGCCAAGCCTTGCCACTCGACTGGGTGGGCATGTGCGGCATCGCCCTGCCAATCCTCATCGACGGTCAGCGTCTGACCGCCACCGCCGATGCCGGTGTGAGCCTGGACGACGGCACCGCCCGTGGCATTCATATGTCACGCTTGTACCTGGCGCTGGAAATGCTCGACCAGCAGCCCCTTACGCCTGCACTTCTGCGCAATGTACTGCAGCGCTTTCTCGACAGTCATGAAGATTTATCTAAGAACGCCTACCTGCGTATCCATACGAATTTGCTGCTGAAACGCCCGGCGCTGGTGAGCCCTTTGGCCGGTTGGAAGAGCTATCCGGTCAGCATCGAAGCCCGCCTTGAAAATCAGATGTTCCACGTGGAACAAAAAATTGACGTGACTTACTCCTCGACTTGCCCCTGTTCCGCAGCCCTTGCCAGGCAGTTGATTCAGCAGCAGTTTCTCGAAGATTTCGCCGACAAGCCGTTGCAGCATGAAGCTGTGCTGACTTGGCTCGGCAGCGCCAATGGGATCATCGCCACGCCCCACAGCCAGCGCAGCAGCGCCCAGCTTCACGTACACCTGCAAGGCGATCATCTGGCGCTGACTGATCTGATCAACGACGCCGAAGCTGCCCTCGGCACCGCCGTACAAACCGCCGTGAAACGTGCGGACGAACAAGCCTTCGCCCTGGCCAACGGGCAGAACCTGATGTTCTGCGAAGACGCCGCCCGCCGCCTGAACCTCGCCTTGAAACGCTCGGATGCCGTCAAAGCCTTCCACCTGAAAGTGATCCACGCCGAAAGCCTGCACGCGCACGATGCCGTGGCTGAAAGCCGCTGGACGAGACAGCCTGAATGATCACCTGCACCACGTTACGCTGGGGCGCCCCCGGCCAACCGCTCACACCCGCCGTGGATTTCACCTTGGAAAAAGGCAGCCTCACGGGCGTTATCGGTCCCAACGGCTGCGGTAAAAGCAGCTTGCTGAAAGTGATCGCCGGGCTGCAAAAGCCGCTGGCCGGCAAGGTGATCGTGGATGTTCCACGCCGTGGCGGCCTGGCGTTCCTGCCTCAGCAGCAACACCTCGACCGTCAGTTCCCCATCAGCCTGCAAGAGTTAGTCGCCGCAGGTTTCTGGGGCACCCAACTCACCTCGCAGCAACGCAGCCAGCGCCTGCACACGGTGCTGGAAGACTGGTGCCTCAGTGGCCTGGAACAGCGCCCATTGATGGCGTTGTCCGGCGGCCAATTGCAACGCGCGCTGCTGGCCCGTATGAGCCTGGCCGAGTCGCCGGTGTTGTTGCTGGATGAACCCCACGCGGCCCTCGATGAAGAGGGCCAGGCGCTGTGCTGGAAACATATCCACGCCTGGCATGCCGAAGGCCGCACGCTGGTCATCGTTTGCCACGACTTGACGTCCGTACGCCACCACACCGAGCACGTGCTGCATATCAAAAGCACCGGCTGTGTGTTCGGCAATAGCAAAGAGCTGATCCGCCCGCAGCCCCAGATGCAGGTGGCCTGATGCACTTCGCCGCCCACCTGTGGATGCCCTTCGTCGATTTCGTGTTTATGCGCCGCGCCCTGATCGGCGGGCTGGTGCTCGCATGCAGCACCGCGCCGCTGGGCGTTTTCCTGATCCTGCGCCGCATGAGCCTGATCGGTGACGCCGTGGCCCACGGCATACTGCCCGGCGCTGCGCTGGGCTTCTGGTTCGCCGGGCTCAGCCTGCCGGCGCTGACCATCGGCGGCCTCGGTGCCGGCTTGAGCATGGCCGGCCTGTCCGCTTGGATCACCCGGCGCACCGGCCTGCGCGAAGACGCCAGCCTCGCCGCCATCTACCCGATTTCACTCGCCGCCGGCGTACTGATCCTCGGCATCGCCGGCAAGCGCCTGGACCTCTTGCACCTGTTGTTCGGCTCCGCCCTGGCCGTCGACGCCACCACCCTCACCGGCATGCTCTGGGTGTCCGGGTTCAGCCTGCTCGCCATGGGGCTGATCTACAAACCGCTGCTGCTCGATACCCTCGACCCGCTGTTCCTGCAAACCGTCAGCCGTCTCGGCCCGCTGGCCCATGGGCTGTTTTTGACCCTGGTGGTACTGAACCTGGTGATCGGCTTCCAGGCCATCGGCGCGTTGATGGTGGTGGGTTTGATGATGTTGCCGGCCATCGCTTCACGTTTCTGGAGCCGGCGCCTGCCGGTGTTGATTGCGGTATCGGCGGTGCTGGGATGCCTGTCGGTGTGGCTTGGCTTGTTGTTGTCGTTCTACTACTCACTGCCCAGCGGCCCGGCGATTGTGCTGGTGGCTGGCGCGGGGTACCTGCTGTCCGTGGTCTTCGGTCCGGTGCACGGTTTGCTGCGCCGCCCGCCCCTGCTTACATCCCAATGAGGTGTTTCCCGATGCGCGCTCTACTCGTGCTGTTCAGTCTGCTGCTGCCGCTGTCGATGGCCCAGGCCGCCGACAAACTCCAGGTGGTCACCAGCTTCAGTATTCTCGATGACATCACTCACCAGATCGGTGGCGATCACATCCAGATCAGCAACATGGTCGGCCCGGATGCCGACGCCCACACCTACGAGCCCACGCCGGACGACGCCAAGGCGCTGCTCAAGGCCAAGCTGATCATCAAGAATGGTCTCGGTTTCGAACCTTGGCTGGACCGCCTGGTCACCAGCACCGAAACCAAAGCCACAGTAGTCACCGCCAGTAAGGGCGTGATCTCCCACACCATGGAAGAAGACGGCGAAACCATCCCCGACCCGCACGCCTGGCACAACCTGGCCAACGCTGAAATCTACGTGAACAACATCACCAAGGCTCTGGTGGCCGCCGACCCAGCCAATACCGCCGATTACCAGCGCAACAGCCAAAGCTACCTGAAGGAAATCTATCGCCTGCTGGCCGAAGCCAAGACCAAGTTCGGTGCCCTGCCACCCGGCAACCGCCGCATTGTCACCTCTCATGACGCCTTCGGTTACCTGGGACAGGCCTATGGCATTCAGTTCTTGGCGCCGCAAGGCTTGTCCACCGAACGTGAGCCTTCCGCAGCCGAAGTCGCTGCGCTGATCACCCAGATCCGCAAAGACAAGGTCAAGGCCGTGTTCATGGAAAACATCAAGGACTCGCGTCTGCTCAAGCAGATCGCTGACGAAAGCGGCGCGCAGATCGGCGGCACGCTGTACTCCGACGCCCTCGCCGCCGAAGGCCCCGCCAGCACGTTTACCGGACTGTTCGAATACAACCTCAACACCTTGTGCGCTGCCCTGAGCAAGCCATGAACCTGAGCATGCTCGAACTGGAAGGGGCGGCCATCGGCAGTCGCTTTCCACTCAAACCGGTGCTCGACGCGCTGGCGTGGAACAGCGATGGCTTGATCGCCGCCATCGCCCAGCAACACGGCAGCGGCGCGGTGTTGATGCTGGCCTGGATGAACCGCCAGGCCCTCAACGAAACCCTCGCTACCGGGCAAGTCTGCTATTGGTCGCGCTCGCGCCAGCAACTGTGGCGCAAAGGCGAAAGCTCCGGTCACTGGCAACAGTTGGTAGAAGCGCGCCTGGATTGCGACGGCGACGCGGTGCTGCTGATCGTCAACCAACTCGGCCCTGCCTGCCATACCGGCCGGCCCACCTGTTTCTACAACGCCATCGATGGCGACCACGTCCACATCATCACGGAGCCCAGCGCATGATCCGCAAGAACCCTTCCGGCGATCTGCCAGTGATTGCCGAATCGGCCTACGTCGACAAAACAGCCATCATCTGCGGCAAGGTCATCATCGGCGAGAACGTCTTCGTTGGCCCATACGCGGTGATCCGCGCCGACGAAGTCGACGCCAGCGGCGCCATGGACCCGATCACCATCGGCGCCAATTCCAATATCCAGGACGGCGTGGTGATTCACTCCAAATCCGGCGCGGCAGTCACCATCGGCGAATTCACCTCCATTGCCCACCGCTCCATCGTCCACGGCCCGTGCTCGGTGGGCGATCGCGTGTTCATCGGCTTCAACAGCGTGCTGTTCAATTGCGCCGTGGGCGACGGTTGCGTGGTGCGCCACAACTCGGTGGTCGATGGCCGCGACTTGCCGGCCGCGTTCTACGTGCCCTCCACCACCCGCATCGGGCCCAACACCGACCTGTCGCAATTTCCGCCGGTGAGCGTCAGTGCCTCGGAGTTTTCCGAAGACGTGGCACGCACCAACGTTGATTTGGTGCGCGGCTACAAAGCCCTGCAAAACGAGTTCTGAACCATGAGCCGCCTGCTGATCCGCAACGCCCGCCTGGTCAATGAAGGCCAGATTTTCGACGCCGATGTGCTGGTCGCCAACGGCCGTATCGAGAAGATCGCCAGCAGCATCACCGGCTGCAATGCGCCGCTGGCCATCGACGCCAAGGGCCAATGGCTGCTGCCGGGCATGATCGACGACCAGGTGCACTTTCGCGACCCCGGCGCGCCGGACAAAGGCAGCTTTTACAGCGAGTCCCGTGCGGCGGTGGCTGGCGGCATCACCAGCGTGATGGACATGCCCAACACCAACCCGGCCACCCTTAACCTGGAAGCCCTGGCCGATAAAAAGCGTCGTGCGGCCCTGCACTCGGTGGCCAACTACAGCTTTCACTTTGGGGTGAGTAACGACAATCTCGACACCGTCGCGGCCCTCGACCCCTGTGAGGTGGCCGGAGTCAAAGTGTTCATGGGCGCTTCCACCGGCAATATGTTGGTGGACGATCCACGGATTCTGGAGCGCCTGTTTGCCGAAGTGCCGACCATCCTGCTGGCCCACTGCGAACACACGCCAAGTATCCAGGCCAACGAACTGCGCTTGCGCGAGCGTTTCGGCGACGACATCCCCGCCGTCGCCCACCCGCTGATCCGCGATGCCGAGGCCTGCTATCGCTCGTCGTCTTTCGCGGTGGAGTTAGCAAAGCGCCACGACACACGCTTGCATGTGCTGCACCTCACCAGCGCCCGGGAACTGGCACTGTTCGACGACAAGCCCCTGGCACAAAAACGCATCACCGCTGAAGTCTGCATCCATCACTTGCTGTTCGATGACCGCGACTATCACCGCCTCGGCCATCAGATCAAATGCAACCCGGCGATCAAGACCCGCGCCGACCGCGACGCGCTGCGCCAGGCGTTATTGAGTGATCGTCTGGATGTGATTGGCACTGACCATGCGCCGCATACCTGGGCGCAAAAACAGCTGGCGTATCGTGAAGCGCCGTCAGGGTTACCGCTGGTGCAACATGCGCTGCCGGCGTTACTGGAGTTGGTGGCAGACGGCCTGCTGCCGCTGACTACGCTGGTCGCCAAGACCAGCCACCGGGTCGCCGACCTGTTTGCTATCCCGGACCGCGGTTATCTACGCGAAGGGTATTGGGCCGACCTGGTGCTCATCAAACCCGAGCCCGAAGGCAAGCCGGTGAGCGAAGAACCGATCCTCGCCCGCTGCGGCTGGACGCCTTTTGCAGAACGCAGCTTTCGCCACAGCGTCAGCACCACCCTGGTCTCCGGCCACCTGGCCTGGCACAACGGCCAGGTGGTCGACAGCTGCCAGGGTTTGCCGCTGCATTTCTTGCGTTAGGCGCGGGGTTTGACCGTGCCGCAGTCGTTGCCCAACCACTGCGCGTGGGTGTCCAGGCTGCCCTTCTGCTGAATGCCGGTGGCATTGAAGGTACCGTTGACGGTGGTGGTGAATTCTTTCTGGCTCTGGAAAGTGGCGACACCGGTGCCCTGGGCTTTCGGGCAACTGAAGCGGAATTTCCACTGGTTGCCGGTCTTGTCGGTCACCTCCTGTTTGCAGCCCGATTGCGGGTCGGTCAGGGGGATCGAGTCAGACGCGACCTGCGCCGGCGTCAGGCACACCTGCACGCCTTTGCCGGCCATGGTGATGCCCTGCTTTTCGAGCATGGCACGTTGTTCAGGGGTCATTTGTTGCTTGAGCTGACCGAGGATCAGGGACAAGTCCGGCAGGTCCTGGTTATCGACTTTCATATTGCTGGTGGTCAATTCCCACAAGCCCGGCGCCAGCATCTGCGCCTGCGCTGCCACCGGCAGCGACAAACCAACAACCAAGGACAAGCAGAGCAGACGAGCATTCATCGGGTAACTCCTGAGCAATTGTGGGCGTTAGACGCTGCAAAGGCGCCAGTGTTGCACGCCAAATAAAATAGCGACATTCACAGCCGAACATGGTCTGTTAGGCATTGGATTGCCTGGAGTACCGACGTCCATGGATTTCTTCGGCCCGCACCTGCTCGCCTACGTCATCGCCACACTGCACTTTCTCGGGACTCTCGCCGCGATCCACGCGGTGTTGACCGTCAGGACCGCCCAAGGCTCGATCGCCTGGGCCTTGTCGCTGATGTTCATGCCCTACCTCACGCTGATTCCCTACCTGATCTTCGGCCGCAGCACCTTCGACGCCTACATCCAGGCCCGTCGCCAGGCCAACCAGGAAATGCACACCGCCATCACCGAGCTGAACTGGCGCCCCTGGGTCGAAGAAGCCCTGGCCGCGCGTAACTCCAGTGCCTATGCTTCTTTGCGCGCCATGCCCAAGCTGGGCCGTATGCCGTGCCTGGCCAACAATGAAGTACGCCTGCTGGTGAATGGCGACGCCACCTTCAGCGCGATCTTCGACGCGATCCGTACCGCCAGGACGGCCGTGCTGTTCCAATTTTTCATCATTCATGACGACCAACTTGGCCGGCAACTTCACGCGCTGCTGAAGGAAAAAGCCGCCCAAGGCGTGAGCATCTACGTGCTCTACGACCGCATCGGCAGCCACGCCCTGCCCCATCGCTACGTGCAATCGCTGCGCGACGCCGGGGTGCAGGTCAAGGCTTTCGCGACCCGCAGTGGCTGGCTCAACCGCTTCCAGGTCAACTTCCGCAACCATCGCAAAATCGTGGTGGTGGATGGCATCACCGGGTTTGTCGGCGGCCATAACGTGGGGGATGAATACCTGGGCAAAAAACCGCCGTTGGCGCCGTGGCGCGATACCCATGTGCAGGTGAAGGGCCCGGTGGTGGCGTGCCTGCAGGAGTCGTTTGCCGAAGACTGGTTCTGGGCGGCGCGGGAACTGCCGCCGCTGATTCTGCCGGACGCCTACCCCGAAGACGGTGTGCTCTGCCAATTGCTCGCCAGCGGCCCGGCCGATCCGTATGAAACCTGCTCGCTGTTTTTCGTCGAGGCCATTCACGCAGCGACCGAACGGGTGTGGATCACCAGCCCGTATTTCATCCCCGACGAAGCCGTGTTTGCCGCCCTGCGCCTGGCGGTGCTACGCGGTGTGGACGTACGCCTGCTGCTGCCGTCGCGGCCGGATCACCGCATTGTGTATGCCGCCTCCAGCCTCTACGCCATCGAAGCCGTGCGCGCCGGGGTGCGAGTGTTCCGCTACACGCCGGGGTTTCTGCATCAGAAGGTGGTTTTGGTGGACAGCGAAATCAGCGCCATCGGCAGTGCGAATATGGACAACCGCTCGTTCCGGCTGAATTTTGAAGTGATGTTGCTGACCGTCGATGAAGCCTTTGCCAAAGAGGTGGAACAGATGCTGCTGGATGACTTCGCACAGGCCCATGAAGTCAGCCAGGAAGAAAGCCGCGAAACCCGGCGCCTGCAACAACTGGGGATGCGAGTGGCGCGCTTGATCTCACCCATCCTTTAACCAGATAACACAAAACAAAATGTGGGAAGGGGCAAGCCCCCTCCCACTCAGCGGTACAGATCCTCCCGCGTCCACGGCAGTTCATGGCTGCCATCGGCATAGGGCTTGACCGCCAGGATCTGGTGCAGGTTGATCCAACCCCGTGCAAACGCATAGGCGCAACCGGCCAAGTACAAGCGCCAGATACGCAACGCCTGCTCCGGCACCATCTTCGCCGCTGCCTCCAGGTTGTCTTCCAGCCGCTCGCTCCAATGGTCCAGGGTGCGGGCGTAATGCAGGCGCAGGCTTTCGACGTCGACCACTTCCAGCCCGACTTCGCTGATTTCGGCGGTCATCATCGCCAAGTGTGGCAGCTCACCGTTGGGGAACACGTAGCGCTCGATAAACTCACCTGCGCCACGGCCCACCGGGCGGCCGTCGGTGTGCTTGGCGGTGATGCCATGGTTCATCACCAGGCCGCCTTCACGCACGGTGCCGAACAGGGTCTGGCAGTACTGTGCCAGGTTGGCGTGGCCGACGTGTTCGAACATGCCCACGCTTACCACTTTGTCGAAACGGCCATCCTGGGGCAGATCGCGGTAGTCCAGCAGTTGCAGGTCGATCTGGTCGTCCAGGCCCTCGGCGCTCACCCGCTCCCGAGCCAATGCCAACTGCTCCTTGCTCAAGGTGATACCAAACACCTTCACCCCGAATTCCCGCGCCGCAAAACGCGCCAGCCCGCCCCAGCCGCACCCGACGTCGAGCAAATACTCGCCCGGCTGCAAGCGCAGCTTGCGGCACAGGTGGCGGAATTTGTCTTGTTGGGCCTGGTCGATGGATTCGCTGCCGGTTTCGAAATAACCGCAGGAGTACGCCATGTCCTGGTCCAGCCACAGCTGGTAGAACGCGTTGGACAGGTCGTAATGGTAGGAAATGGCCGCGGCGTCGGTGGCCTTGTCGTGGATCGAGCGCACCGGATGACTGCCACCGTCGTCCTCGACTAGAGCATGACTGAGCTCATCACACACCCGGATCACTTCGCTGATAGAGCCTTCCAGTTCCAGTTTGCCCTCGACGAAGGCTTCGCCCAATGAGTCGAGCGTGGGATGGGTCAGTTGCGAGACGACCGTGGGGTCCTTCACCACGATGGTCACACTGGGCTCGGGGCCCAAGTTGAATTCATGGCCATCCCAGAGTCGCAGACGCAGCGGTAGCTGAAGATTCTGTAAGGCCGGTGGAAGTTGCGCGAGCATGAGTAGTCCCCCCTTGTTTCAGACGTCTGAAATGAGGGTAGACCATCCCAATAAAAGTAGGAGGCTATCGATTTGATAGCCCGCTTCTATGGAGCTCGGCGCTGGAGCAAACCGTCCTGGACCCACTGTTTCAGCCATGTAACAGCCTGCAGCGGCGCACCCTCTGCATAAGTGACTGCCAGTTGCTCGCACAGTTCTGCGAAGGTCCAACCGGTCGTCACCATGCCGGACAATGCAAAGGCCTCTGCGGGTTCCAGGCTGCGGTAATGGCACACATGCAAATGGCGCCATACCAGGCAAATCTGTGCGAGGTCCAAGCTGTGGCTGTCGGGGAAGTCCGTGCCATCCTTGCTGGCACGCCAGATGGCGACGCTGTTGAAGTGGCACAGTCGCTGTTGCACGGACGGCATCAGGGTGACTTGCAAACCGGGCCAATCCTCAGGCGGCAGCAGCGCCATGTCATTCAGGGTCAGCGGTTGGCCTTCCAGCGCATCGAACGCCAGGGTGAAGGCCCACTCCAACTGGGCCAGCTCCGCCAACGGTGCACTTTGCTCGGCCACCAGATGCTCGTGGATAAACGCCGGCAAGCGCTCGCCGAGCCAACGCAGGCTGTAATGGGCCGACGGATAACGGCGTACATACGCATGGGTCAGCGCGGCAAACTCATCATCCCCCAGCCAATACAGGATGGCGCTGAAGTCATGCCGCAACACCTCCTGCAACCGTGCGATATAGGCGTTGTGGTAGATCGCCAGGCCCGTGTCCACATCCAGCGTTGGCCCGCCGAGTAAGGTCGCGGCGAAGCCACTGTTGGCATCCGGCGTTTGCGCTAATAAATGCTGTTCGAAGGCCAACTGCCAATCGGTCAGGCGCATAGCGCTCTCCTGGCCAAGGCCGTGGCGCCCAGTTCGCGGGCTTTGCTCAACTCGGTGAGCAGCTCCTCGAATGGCGGAAAATGGTCATCGCGCTCCAACAATGTCGAGACCGGCCCCAAATGCTCCAGCGTCTGTTGATACAGCGCCCACACCGGATCACATACCGGGTGGTCGTGGGTATCGACTACGTAGTCGCCATAGTCCATATGCCCCGCCAGATGCAGCTGGCGAATGCTGTCGGGCGGCAAGTTGCGGATAAAGGTCCAGGCATCGAAGCCATGGTTGCGCGAACTGACGTACACATTGTTCACGTCCAACAGCAACTGGCAGCCCGACAGATGGGCCAGGGCGTTGAGGAATTCCCACTCGGTGAACTCATCCGACTTGGCGCGCACATAACTGGAGACGTTTTCCAACACCAGCGGGCGCTGCAGTACGTCCTGCACTTGGCGAACGCGGCTGGCGACGTGATAAAGGCTTTCTTCGGTGTAAGGCAGGGGCAGCAGGTCATGCAACTGGTGCGCACTGCCCCGGCTCCAGCACAGGTGATCGGAAACCCACGCCGGCTGGATGCGCTCGGCGAGCTGTTTGATTTGTTTCAGGTAATCGATATCGAGGGCGTGCGGCCCGCCGATGGACAGGGACACGCCGTGCATGACCAAGGGATAGCGCTCGGCTATCGCGTCCAGGAAGTACAAGGCTTTACCACCCTGCACCAGATAATTTTCGGAGATCACTTCGAACCAATCCACGGCCGGCGATTGTTCAAGGATCTGCTGGTAGTACTCACTGCGTAAACCCAGGCCGTAACCCAGACTTGGAAGGGAAGCGGACATGACTGACTCCTGGGGAAAGTGTCCGCAGCGCAAGGGGCTGGCGCTGCGGTTGCACCCGTTGCCGGTTATTCGCCGACTTTGCCGCCAGCCGCGTCACACGCTGCCTTGGTCATGGACTTGAAGCCGTGGCCCTTGCAGACCGCTTGGCCTTTGCAGGCGTTTTCAGCGGTCTTGCAGTCGTTCATGCCTTTGCAGGAGGTCACACCGTAGCAGTGCACTGGCGCGTCAGCCGCTTGTACCTGGGTGGCAACACCGGCAAACATGGTAGCGGCGGCCATCGCCAGAGCAGCACCAGCAGCAGCGGATTTAATGTTCATTGTTAAAGTCCTCATGATCGGTAGGGGTGTCGGTCTGAACGGATTGCTCAGTCTCGACACACCACTAGAGTGAGGCCCCCCGACGGCGTTACAGCAGTGTGCAAAGATTTCTGAAAATTATTCGTCGAGCTTCAACAGCGGTTCGTGGAAGCGCAGCAAACGCCCGGCGTTTCCCAACACCAGCAACGTGCTGAGGTTGTGCAGCACCGCCGCGATCATCGCGCCTGCGGCACCCAGCCAGCCAAACGCGGCGAATACCACAATCGCCAGCGTCCAGCCCAGACCGATGATCACATTGACCTGCAACGTGTGCCGGCATTGGCGACTCAACCGGACACAGGTGCCCAGGCGGCGCAGGTCGCTGCCGATCAGCACCACGTCCGCCGAGGCCAGCGCGATGTCTGCCCCGCCCGTCCCCATCGCTACGCCAACCACCCCAGCCTTGAGCGCCAGGGAATCGTTGATCCCATCGCCCACCACCATCGGCCGGAAGCCGCTGCCGATTTCCCCCAGCACGCGGTTGAGCTTGTCCTCGGGCAACGCCTGGGCTTCGACATCGCTGATGCCCACGTCCAGGGCCAGGCTGTCGGCCACGCTTTGGCGGTCGCCCGTCAGCAGCAATTGGCGGCCCAGGCCCAGCTCGCGAAGCTCCTGCAAAGCTTGACGCGCTTCCGGCTTGACACTGTCGGCCAACAGCAGCCAGGCGAGAAATTGCCCGTTCAGCGCCAGCCCGGCAATCGGGCCGTCATGGTTGGGCACGCCCGTGGTGGCAATGCCCAACTGCGCGAACAACTCCGGCCGCCCAAGGGCCGCTTCGCCCTGCTCTGTGTGTGCCACGACGCCCAGGCCCTGGCGTTCGCGAATATCCGTGAGCGCCAGCATTTGGGCCTGAGTCGCCAACCCCGCCAACGCGCGGCTGACCGGGTGGCTACTGGCCGAACCAAGGCTGGCCGCAAGGTTTAGCAGCGCCTGGCGATCGGTCGAGGATGTCTCGATGGACTGCAATCGCAGCGTGCCATAGGTCAGCGTGCCGGTCTTGTCGACCACCAGTGAGGTCAAGTCCGCCAGCTCTTCCAGGAACGCCGAGCTGCGAATCAAAATTCCATGACGCGCCGCCACCGCGATCCCGGCAATCGCCGTGGCCGGTGCCGACAGCACCAACGCACACGGACACGCCGCCACCAACACGGCGAGCATCGCCTGGGCATCGTTGGTCACAAACCAGGTGACCGCCGCCAGCAGCAGCACCAGCACCATATAGCTGCCCGCGTAGCGCTCCAGCAGCCGCGTGATCGGTGGCTTGGACCGCTCAGCGTTCTGCATCAACGCGATGACCTTGCCCAAGGTCGACTCGTTGCCGGTGCGCGTCACTTCAAGACGCAGCAGGCCGTCGAGATTGATCGCCCCGCCAAATACCTGCACACCCACGCTTGCCTCCAAGGGCACCGACTCACCGGTGATCGGCGCCGTGTCCAGGCTCGCCTGGCCGGACAACACCACACCGTCGGCGGGCACGCGGTCACCGGCACGCACTTCGACGATATCGCCGGTGTTCAACGTACCGTTATCCACCTCGACAATGCTGCCGTCGGCCTGCACCAACCGCGCATGGCTGCGGGTCAGCTTGCCCAGAGCATGGATCGCTTCCTGAGAGCCGATCACGCTGCGCTCTTCCAGTACATGGCCGAAGATCATAATGATCGGCAGCAACGCCGCCGTCAGCAGATCGCCGGTGGCCCAGGCGCCGAGCATGGCCAAGGCGATAAGTTGATCGGTGATCCCATGCAAACTGGGGAACCGCAGGCTGTACCACGCCGAACGCATCACCGGCACGGCCACCAGCAGCGAAGCCACGCCCAGCAGCAGCTGACTGACGCCCGTCTGGTCCGGCGCCAGCCAGCGCCACACCAGGCCCAGTACGAGCAAGCCCAGCGCCAGCATGGCCAGGGTCAATTGCCGGGCAGCGCTGCGCTGCTCGGCGGAGGTCAACATAGGTGCGCTCATTGCTCGGCTCCCTGGATGATCAAGCGGGAGTCGTCTTTAGGGTCGACCGTGGTCACGGAACCCGCCTGGCCGAGAATCTTCGGCAGGCGCTCGCGGTACAGCCGCAGCAGCAAACCCGGGTCTTTGACCTGGGCGAGGCTGGCGACCGTGGCGGTTTGCGCCTTGGCACTGGCCAGGCGCTCGCTGGCCTGGGCGTGGGCAACCTGCACCACACGATCCGCTTGCTGATTGGCGGTTTGGGTGAGTTTTTCCGCTTCGGTGCGCGCATTGGCCACCGCTTTATCGGCTTGCTGACTGGCCGTCAGCACCGCATTGAACGCATTCACCGCCGGGCTCGGCAGGCTCGATTGCACGTCAACGCGAGTGACTTCGATGCCCAGGCCCAGGCCGCTGGAGGTCAACTCCGACAGCCGCTTATTGATGCCCTGCACCAGGTCACCGCGCAAGCGCTCCCGCCGTTCGGCGGCGCTGTTGTCGGTGCCGATCAGCTCCGGACGCGCCACCAGAATCGTGTCCAGATCCCGCGCCGCCGTCAGGGCCACGGCGCTGCGCGTGACCAGCCGATCCAAAGCCGGCAACACATGCTCGCCCTGCAGCACAAAGGAATACGGTTCGGTGACCTTGTAGAACACCCGCACATCCAACTGCACCACGCCGGCATCGCCAGTCAGCAGATAACCGGAACCGGCCAGCGCATCGCTCAGCGGCGTGGCGAAGCTGGCCACGCGGTCAGCCTGCACCGCCGCCTCCGAACGCAGCAGGTTTTCCACTCGCCGCTCGATCACGCGGTCGGCAGCCGGCAGCAACACCACTTGCTCAAAGGGCTGCGGCCAGGCCAACAGCAAGCCAGCATTCTGAATGCGGTCGAGGGCGCCGAAGTGCAGCACCACGGCGCGGTTCTGCGGGTCGATCTGGCGCACATTGGAAAATGCCCAGGCCAAGGCCGCCAACACGGTCACCGCGTACAGCGCCATGAAGGTCAGGCGCCCGGCCTGGATCCAGGGGCTGTCCGGGCTGTCACGCTCGGTCATGGCTGGACGTCCTTCGGCCCGTCCACCAGTGCGCGAAACGGCGCGGCGTCGGTGCGCAGGATGATCTTGGTGCCCGGCGTCACCACGGTGCCCAAGGTATCCAGCGAGCGCAGCAAGTTGTACAGCTGAGGATTGCCGGCGTAGGCCCGCCCGTAAATCTGCGCGGCCTCGACTCGCGATTGGGCTTCGATATCGGCGGCTTTGACTGTGGCGTCAGCCTGCACGATCCGCGCGTCGCGCTCGGCGGCGGAGCGGATCTGCGCTGCTTCGCGCTTGCCCACGGCGGTGCGTTCGGTGGCGATGGTTTCGCGCTCGGCACGCATACGGTCGACGGTGGCGGTGAGGGTCACCGACGGCAAGGTCAGGCGCTCGATGCCGACCTGGGCCACGCGCACGCCGTAGGTGGTGAGCAATTGCTGATCAATCTGCTGGCGTAATTGCGCTTCGAAATCGGCGATGCGCACTTGGCTGGCATCCGTATTGATCAGGCTGGACAGATCAAAACTGGCTGCCGTGGTTTCCAGCGCCGAGCCGACGAAGGTGCGGATCTGCCGCGCCGCCTCATCCGGCTGATTTTGTACTGCACGCATAAAGCGCTGCACATTGTCGGCATCGCCTTGCACCTGCCACGCCACATAGGCCTGCACGATGATGCGCAGGCCGTCGCGGGTGCCTACGTCCTGCAAGCCGCTGGAGGTCGTGCGCAGGCGCAGGTCCACCGGGATCGCCGCCTCGAACGGCGCCGGCCAGCGCCAGCCCAGACCCGGCTCCAGCAGCACCCGCGACGGGTTGCCGAACCGCGTGATCACCGTGGCTTCGCCGGAACGCACTTGCACCAGGCTGGCCGCTGCGACCGCAAACAACACCAGCAACGCGGCCCAGGCCATGCGCCGCCAAGGGAAAGGACCAGCAGCGTGCACGTCACCGTGGTGGTGGTGGCCATGATGATGGTGATGACCGTGATCGTGAGAATGAGCGCTCAACAGACAGACTCCTTATTGAACGGCGTTACGCGGCAGCGAGGGATCGGCCGGCAAGGTAAAAGAACGCAGATCGATCGTCGGTGCGCCATCGGCGCCCAGGCGATGATCCAGAATCAGCAGCCTGGCGTGGGCCAGACCTTGGCTGAGTTGGCCGAGGTACTGTTCCAGCACGAAGGCTTGGCCGGCGCTGGCGTAGGCTTTTTGTTCGGCGGTGAAACGCAGGTTGGCCGCCTGGGCGCCGGCATTCACTTCGTGGGCAGTCGCCGTGGCTTGATCGCGGGCGGTGCTGGCTTGCAGCAGGGCTTGGTTGGTCTGCTCGCTGGCCGCGCCACGTTCGCGGGAGATCAGGGCCTGGGCACCGATCTGCGCGGCTTGCACGCCGTGATAGGCATTGGCGGCGCCGGCCGGTGGGTGGATGGCTTCGACCACGGTGGCGAGGATTTCCACACCACTGTGGAGTTTGCGCAAATCCGCCTGCACGGCGCGGCCCACTTCGTCAGCCAGGCTGGTGCGTTGCTCGCCGAGCAATTCGTCGAGGGTGCGCGAAGCAAAATCGTGCACGAGGATGCGGCTGGCGGTGCTGCGGATCAGGCTCGGCACGTCCGCGCTGTTATAGGTGGCGGCCAGCGCAGCCTCGTCGGTCAGGCCGATGCGGTAGACGAAGCGCACATCCATATTGACGATCTGGAAGCCCTGTTTGTCGCCGCTGCTGCTGGCGATGACCTGGGATTTGTCGTTCACGTGGCTGGCGTCCCACAAGCGATTGGCAATCAACGGCGCCGGGCCTTCCGCTGCGGCCAACTCGGGCGAGGCGGCTTCTCTGACGCTGGTGGCCAGTTCGTGCACCACGCCGTTTTCCACCTTGATCACACGACCCAACGGCCACGGCAATCCGGCATGCAGGCCAGGGCCGAAGACCTGCACCGGTTTGCCGAAGCGCTCATAAATCCCACGGCCTTGCAGCGGCACTTCATGCACGCCGGTCAGCGCCCAGCCGACCGCCAGCACCACCAGCAGCACCGGCCAAAATGCGCGGCGCATGTAGGTAAAGGCCCAGATTTGCCGCAGGTCGATGCCGAAGCGGTTGTGCAATTCGTGCTGCAACGCCAGCAAAGGTTGTGGCGGCCAGCGCAGCAACCCGGCGATAAAACTTTGCGCCATCAGCCGCGGTTCGAGGTGCGGTTGGCGTGGGCTGAACAGTGACAACGCGCCTCTGAACAGAAACTCCACCGCGACCAGCGCCGGCAGCAGCCCCATCAATACCGCCAGGCGCAACGGCCACACAGACTCGGCGCCAGCAAACAGCAGGCACATCGCGCTGACCACCAGGCAACTGATCGCCACCCGGCTCACCTGCGCCAGCTGCGAAGCTTCCGGCCATTGCGCGGCGGTTTCCTGGGCCAGGCGTCGTTCGAACACCAGCAAGCCAAACGCCAGGGCCAAGGCCAGCGCGGCGCCGATGCTGGCGGATTGACCGACAGCTGCAGCCGGCAACGCCAGGTTCCAGAACTCGACGATGCTGACCAGCGCCAGCAGCGACCAACCCGCGAGCCAAAGCACGGGCGTGCCGATCTGTCCGACCAAGCGCCCTGCCAGGCGTGCATAGCGACCTGTTTCTTCCTGCTTCAATTCAACCGTCGGCGCTTCAAGCGCCTGGGCGCGCCAATCGGCTACCCACCACGCCGACTGCAGGCAGGCCACCAGCACCAGCAACGCCGAGGCGCAGTTGATCAGCACCACCGGCCAGATCGACACCGGCGCAAACAGCGCGACAAACAACGCCAGCACCCAACCGCCTACGGCCAGGACCGTCAGGCCGATACCGGCCTGGCGCAACCGACGGGCATGGAACAGCCCCTGCTGAAAACGCGGCAGGCCTTCAACCGAAGCGCCGTCAGCTTCTAGATCCACTTGCATCCCAACACGCCCGCTTGCACATAATTCGTTACGATATAACACGGGGCGTGAAATTTTTGTTCGATGAACAGCGTTTTAAGCGGTACATCGATCCAATGTGGGAGGGGGCAAGCCCTAATGCCAGTCAGTTAAGGGCGAACACCGTACCTGTGGCGAGGGAGCTTGCTCCCGCTGGGCCGCGAAGCGGCCCCAAAAATGGGACTGCTGCGCAGTCCAACGGGAGCAAGCTCCCTCGCCACAGGTTACTTTTTGCCCTTTTATCTCTTAACTGACCGGCATTAGGGCAAGCCCCCTCCCACATTTGTCCCTCAGTGCTCTCCAGATCGTGACTAAACCCCCATAAACACGCGCCATCACTGGTGAACACCGTGATTAATCGGCACACTCCAAGCCAGTTTTTCGCGGGCTCACGGACAAGGAAGCGTCACCCCCCATGATTTCGATCTATCAGCTCAAACCGCGTTTTCAAAACCTGCTGCGCCCCCTCGTGCAGCGCCTCTACGACAACGGCACCACCGCCAACCAGATCACCGTGCTGGCCGGGGTGATTTCCCTGCTGGTGGGCCTGCTGATCGCCAGCTTCGCCCACCACCTGTGGCTGTTTGCGCTGATCCCGCTGTGGATGATTGCGCGCATGGCCCTCAACGCCATCGACGGCATGCTCGCCCGTGAATTCGGCCAGCAATCGCGCCTGGGCGCCTACCTCAACGAACTGTGCGACGTGATCGCCGACAGTGCGCTGATCCTGCCCTTTGCACTGATCCCCGGCGTGAGCCTGGCGCCGGTGTTGCTGGTGGCCTTGCTCGCGGTGTTCAGCGAATACGCCGGTGTGCTCGGGCCGATGGTCGGTGCATCGCGGCGATACGACGGACCGATGGGCAAGAGTGATCGGGCCTTTGTACTCGGCGTGCTGGCCACCGGTGTAGCGCTGGGCTGGCTCGGCGCGGGTTGGGTCGACACGGTGATGTGGCTGGTCGCCGCCCTGCTCGCCTACACCCTGGTCAACCGCGTACGCCAAGGCCTGAAAGAAACCCCTTCCCCTTCTGCATAAGGATTTTGCGATGCGCGAACAGCAAGCACACACTTTCAGCACCCATGATGGCGTCGAGCTTTTTTACCGACATTGGCCGGCCACTTCCCCTGAGGAGGGCGAGCCACGCCAGGCGATCGTGCTGTTCCATCGCGGCCACGAGCACTCGGGGCGCATCGCCCATCTGGTCGATGAGCTGAACCTGCCCCAATTCGACTTCTTCGCCTGGGACGCCCGCGGCCACGGCCAATCCCCCGGCGAGCGTGGCGACAGCCCCAGCTTCGCCACCAGCGCCCGCGACGTGCAGACCTTCTGCGACCATATCGGCGCCACCTATGGCATCGAAGAGAAAAACTTCGCCGTCATCGCCCAAAGCGTCGGCGCGGTGATTGCGGCCACTTGGGTCCACGATTACGCGCCGAAAATCCGTGCGCTGGTGCTCGCCTCGCCAGCGTTCAAGGTCAAGCTGTACGTGCCGTTCGCCCGTCCGGGCCTGGCGCTGATGCGCAAGTTTCGCGGCAACTTTTTCGTCAACAGCTACGTCAAGGCCAAGTTCCTCAGCCATGATCCGGAGCGGGTGGCGTCCTACGACAGCGATCTGCTGATCACCAAGGCCATCTCGGTGAATGTTCTGCTGGGCCTGTACGAAGCGGCCGACCGGGTTGTAGCCGACGCCCAGGCGATCCAGGTACCGACTCAACTGCTCATCTCCGGCTCCGACTTCGTGGTGCATCGAAAGCCCCAACAACAATTTTTCGACCGCCTTGGCAGCCTGAAAAAAGAGCTGCACATCCTGCCCGGTTTCTTCCACGACACCCTTGGCGAACGTGACCGCGCCGTGGCGGTGAGCAGCGCCCGGCGCTTTATCCTGCAAAACTTTGCACACCCGCTGGACCGCGCCTCCCTGCTCGACGCCGATAAACTCGGCGCCACCTGCGCCGAGTCCGAATCCCTCGCCGCGCCGCTGCCGCGCAATTCCCTGCGCGACCTGTACTGGCGCATGACCCGCGCCAGCATGGGCCTGGGCAAGAACCTGTCGGATGGGGTGAAACTGGGCTTCGACACCGGTTTCGACTCCGGCAGCACCCTGGACTACGTGTACCGCAATACGCCCACCGGCAAGGGCGGCCTGGGGCGGATGATCGACACCAACTACCTCAATTCCATCGGCTGGCGCGGCATCCGCCAGCGCAAGCTCAACGTCGAGGAACTGCTGCGCCTGGCCATGGCCAAGCTGCGTGGCGATGATCGCGAAGTGCGTATCGTCGATATCGCCGCCGGCCACGGGCGTTACATCCTGGAAGCCTTGCAGGGCGTGTCGCCGCTGCCGGAATCGATTCTGCTGCGCGACTACAGTGACATCAACGTACGCGACGGTGGCGCGCTGATCCGCGAGAAAGGCCTGGGAGACATCGCGCAATTCGTCAAAGGCGATGCGTTCGACCGCGCCGATCTGGCCGCTCTGGACCCCAAGCCGACCTTGGCCGTGGTGTCCGGGCTGTATGAATTGTTTGCCGATAACGCCATGGTCGGCGGTTCCCTGGCCGGCCTTGCCGAAGCCGTGGAGCCCGGTGGTTACCTGGTGTACACCGGCCAACCGTGGCACCCGCAACTGGAACTGATCGCCCGCGCATTGACCAGCCACCGCCAAGGCCAGGCCTGGGTGATGCGCCGCCGCAGCCAGGCAGAAATGGATCAATTGGTGGAGGCCGCAGGTTTCCGCAAGATCACCCAGCGTGTGGATGAGTGGGGCATCTTTACCGTGTCCCTGGCACAGAAGATCTGAACATGCGCGAACCCGGTTTGTTGAAACCCGCAGTGCTGTGGCTGCTACTGCTGGCACCGCTGTTTTTCAGCACCTACGGCTTTGCCACGTGGGTCACCAGCCAGCGCAGCGACGTGGGCACGCTGGTGTTCGGCTGGGAAACCCATATGCCGTTCTGGGCCTGGACCATCGTGCCCTACTGGTCCATCGACCTGCTGTATGGTTTCTCGCTGCTACTGCCGAGCACCCGTCACGAACTCAAGCAACATGCGCTGCGCCTGCTGAGTGCCCAAGTGATTGCGGTGAGCTGTTTCCTGATCTGGCCGCTGCGCTTCACCTTCGAACGGCCGGAGCTGGATGGCGTGTTTGGCTGGCTGTTTGCGGTGCTGGCGGGCTTCGACAAGCCGTTCAACCAGGCACCGTCGCTGCATATCGCGCTGCTGGTAATCTTGTGGGTCATGTTCCAACGTCATACCCAAGGTTTCTGGCGCTGGCTGGTGCATGGCTGGTTCGCGCTCATCGGGATTTCGGTGCTGACCACTTATCAACATCACTTTATCGACTTACCCACAGGCGCCCTCGCCGGCTGGCTGTGCGTGTGGTTGTGGCCGCTGGAACATCCGAGCCCGCTGCTGAATGCACGACTTGCCCGAGATGCGAAGCGCTGGCGGCTGGGCGTGCGTTACGGCTTGGGCGCGCTGGCGTTGATCATCCCGGCCTTTAGCCTTGGCGGGTGGTGGCTGTGGCTGCTGTGGCCAGCGGTTTCCCTGGGGTTGGTCACGGCGAATTACTGCGTGCTGGGGGCTGCGGGTTTCCAGAAGCGCGCCGATGGCCGGCTCACACCCGCCGCTCGCTGGTTGTATGCGCCCTATCTGGTGGGCGCCTGGATCAACTCCCGGCTGTGGACACGCAAACATCCACAGCCTGACCAGATTGTGGATAACGTTTGGCTGGGGCGGATTCCTACCGCAAAGGAGCAGGGTTCGTTCAGCGCCATCGTCGATCTCTGCGCCGAACTGCCGATTAATCCACAGGGGCGCGCCTATCAATGCATTCCCGTGCTGGACCTGATCGCACCGACACCCGCCGAATGCCTGCAAGCGGCTGAGGCCATCGAACGCCTGCGTGCAAGCGGCTCGTTGCTGGTGTGCTGCGCCCTGGGCTACTCACGCAGCGCCACTGCTGTCGCCGCGTGGTTGTTGCACAGTGGGCGAGCCACCACGGTGGACCAAGCGCTGACTATTATTCGTACAGCGCGGACCGATGTGGTCCTGCACCCCGCTCACCGTGAAGCGTTGGAGGGTTTGCCCCATGCCCGCTGATATGGAACTCCAGGTCGTCGCCAGCCTGCTGCGTCGTGGCCGCTCGCTGGATCAGTTATCCACAGGCCTGACCGTGGCCGGTGTGTTGTTCGGCCTGGCGCAATTGCTGATGCCGAGTGTTACGCCGATCTGCCTGTTGCTCAGCCTGTGGATGATCATCCTCGGGCTGTTGCAAAAGTACTGGGCGCTGCGTGTGGCCTTCGACGCCGACCTGTTCGCGTTGCTGGCCCGTGATACTGAGCGCACCGCCGACCTCGACCAGGCGCTGCAAACTCTCGGCCTGCAATCGCCCAAGCGTGCCGGCCGCCCCTGGACCGAGCGCCGTCGCGGCGCCCTCAAACTGTTGCGCAAACAAGCCTGGCTGCTGGGCGCGCAAGCGCTGCTGACCCTGGGCGTGATCCTCGCCAGCCCTTGGCTGCCTTTCGCCGGATAAGGAATCCCCATGTTCGAACCCGTGGTCGCCACGCTGATTACCTCCATGGCCCGCACCGTCACCGGGGCCCGCAGCCTGTGGCTGGGGTGTGCGCCGGTGCCGGTGCAACGCATCTATTTCGCCAACCACAGCAGCCACGGCGACTTCGTGCTGCTGTGGGCCTCGTTGCCGCAAAACCTGCGCAAATTCACGCGCCCGGTGGCCGGCAGCGATTACTGGAATAAAAGCGCGCTGCGTCGCTACATCATCAACCGGGTGTTCAACGGCGTGCTGATCGATCGCGAACGCAAAGAGCCTGTGGATAACCCTTTGCAGCCGATGCTCGCCGCCCTGGAAGGCGGCGATTCGTTGATCATCTTCCCTGAAGGCACGCGCAATCCGGAGGACGGCTTGCTGCCGTTCAAAAGCGGGCTGTACCACCTGGCAAAAAGTTACCCACAGGCCGAATTGATCCCGGTGTGGATCGCCAACCTCAACCGGGTCATGCCCAAGGGGCGGGTCTTGCCGCTGCCGTTGTTATGCACAACCAGCTTTGGTGCGCCACTGCAACTGGAGGACGGTGAAGACAAGGCGCTGTTCCTGGCCCGTACCCGCGACGCCTTGCTCGCCCTCGCCCCGGAGCATGTCTGACATGGATAGCCAAACCCTGATGTTATTCGGCGGGATCGGCGCGATCCTGGTGCTCGCCTCGCTGATCGGCCTGATCCTCAAACTGCGCACCCGTGGCACGCCAAACGCGGTAATCGACAACCTCAACGCCCGCATCAACGCCTGGTGGGTGATGGTGGTGGTGATCGGCATCGCCTTCTGGCTCGGCACCGGCGCGGTGATCCTGTTGTTCTACGCGGTGTCGTTCTACGCCCTGCGCGAATTCCTCACCCTCACGCCGACCCGGCGCAGCGACTACCCGGCGCTGGTGGCGGCGTTTTACCTGGCGTTGCCACTGCAATACCTGCTGATTTATTCGGACTGGTACGGGCTGTTCTCGATCTTCATCCCGGTGTACGTGTTTTTGCTGCTGCCGATCCTCGCCTCGCTGGGCGGCGACACCACGCACTTCCTGGAACGTGCCTCAAAAGTGCAATGGGGCCTGATGATCGCGGTGTTCTGCGTGTCCTTCGTCCCGGCGTTGCTGACGCTGGACATCCCCGGCTACGAAGGCCGCAACCTGCTGCTGATCGCCTACCTGGTGATCGTGGTGCAACTGTCAGACGTGCTCCAGTACGTGTGTGGGAAATTATTCGGCAAACACAAGATCGCGCCCAACCTGTCGCCGTCTAAAACCGTGGAAGGCTTTGTCGGCGGGATTTTGCTGTCATCGCTGATAGGTGCGGCGCTGTGGTGGACCACACCGTTCAACCCGTGGCAGTCGTTTTTGATTGCGCTGCTGATCAACCTGCTGGGGTTTGCCGGTGGGATTGTGATGTCGGCAATCAAGCGCGACCGGGGCGTGAAAGACTGGGGTCACATGATCGAAGGCCATGGCGGGATGCTGGATCGGTTGGATTCGGTGTGTTTTGCGGCGCCGATCTTCTTCCACCTGGTGCGCTACTGGTGGACGTGACCCCACCGTTCGCAGCACCAACGAGCTTAAAGGCTGACCGATAACCCCTGTGGTGAGCGGGCTTGCCCGCGCTGGGCTGCGCAGCAGCCCCTAACCAGACGCTGAGTTCCAACAGAAGGATCCCGGCGTGCGGCGTATATCGGCGTCATCTTTTGTATCAAAGACCCTGTAAGATACGCCGCACTTAGCCAGGGATGCTCACCATGTTCGATTCGCTCAAAGCCATCAGCCGTCGTGTTGTCGGCGTGTTTCTGACCGTGGTGGGGGCCGTTTTCGGCCAATGGCATCCTCCGCTGTGGCTGCGGGCTATCGGCCGTGGCGTGGCGAAACTGGGCGCTAAAGCCCGCGCTTACCCGCGCCAGACGGGTGCCGGGTTGCTCGGGCTGGTGCTGCTCACGGCGGCTGGCTTCTACGGCTGGCACTGGTATTCCAACCTGCCGCAGCCACACACCGCGAGCTACTCGTTGCACAAACCCAACCTGACTGACTACACCCAGCCCACGCCGGTTGTGGATAACTTGCAGGTGCGTTTCGCCGAATCCGTGGCGCCGCTTGCTGCCATTGGCAAGCCTGTTACCGAGGGCATTACCCTCAAGCCTGAGGTCGCAGGCACCTGGCGCTGGGCAGATGACCGCAGCCTGTTGTTCGTGCCGGAAAAAGACTGGCCCATCGACGCCCATTACACCCTCGATCTGGCCAAGAAAAACCTGCTGGCAGACGGCGTATTGCTGGATCAGTACAGCACCCAGTTCTCCACCCAACCGTTCCGCGCCACCCTGGCCGCCAACGAGTTGTACCAGGATCCATCCAACCCGACGCTGAAACAGCTGGTGGCGACCTTCCGGTTTTCCCACCCGGTGGATGAAGACAACCTACGCAAGCGTGTAACCGTGACCCTCGGCAAAGGCCTGGCCTACCGCGACGCCCAGTTGCCCAATCGCCCGGAAATCACCTTCGACGAGAAGAAGCTCAACGCCTACGTACGCTCCGCCGCCCTGGCCACCCCGCTGGAAAGCACCCCGGTCAGCGCCAAGCTCGACGAAGGCATCAAGGCCCGCGACGGCGGCAATGCCAGCGCCGCGCCATTGGTGGCCGAAGTCACCGTACCCGGCCGCTATCGCCTGACCTTTTCCGGCGCCGAAGTCCGCTTTGTGGATAACGAACGCGCCGAGCCAGAACCGGTGCTGATGTTCAGCAGTTCCAGCGCGGTAGCCGATGACACCATCGCCGGTAAGGTCCAGGCCTGGTTGTTGCCAGAAAAAGCCCAGGACGACACGCGCCCTTACACCACCAATGAGATCGACGACGCCCTGCTCGCCCGCAGCACCAAGGTCAACCTGACCCACGTGCCCAGCGTCGAACCGCTGAACACCCTGCATGCCTTCAAGTTCAAGGCCCCGGCCGGTCGTGCGCTGTATGTTCGCGTGCCCGCCAACCTGGAAGCCATTGGCGGTTATCTGGCAAAAAATCCTACGGCGTCGCTGGTGAGCATGCCGGCGTATCCGCGCACCTTGCAGTTCCTGTCTGACGGCGCCCTGCTCAGCCTTACCGGTGAAAAACGCTTGGGCTTCATGGCCCGTGGCGTGCCCGGCGCCCACGTGGAAATCGCCCGCCTGTTGCCCAACCAGTTGCAGCACCTGGTGGACCAGAGCAGCGGCAGCTTTGCGCGACCGAACTTCGGCAATGAGTACTTCGATCGCATGGTCGAGCGTCAGTCCCTGGACATTGCGCTGTCATCCAATGACCCGGCCAAAACCGTCTACGACAACGTGGACTTGAGCCACTACCTCACCGCCAACGGCGGCCGTCGCGGCATTTTTGTGCTCAAGCTCAGCCCACAGGATGAGCCGGCCGAGCGTACCTTCGACTACGACCGCAGCAGCACCAGTGACCTGCGGTTTATCGTGGTGACCGACCTCGGCATCATCGCCAAACGCTCCAGCGATGGCAGCCATGACGTGTATGTGCAGTCCATCGGCAATGGTTCTCCGGTGGCCGACGCGCAGGTCGACATCATCGGGCGCAACGGCTTGCCGGTTAGCAGCGGCCACACCGACGGCGAAGGCCATGTGCATTTCGCCAAGCTGGATGAACTGCGCCGTGAGAAAACGCCGCTGATGTATGTAGTCAGTCGCGGTAATGACCAGTCGTTCCTGCCGATTGCCCGTCAGTCTCAGCAGCTGGATTTGTCGCGCTTCGATGTAGGCGGTTTGGAAGAAGACGGTGCGATTGATCGCCTCAGCGCCTACCTGTTTACCGACCGCGGCCTGTACCGGCCTGGCGAAACTGCTCACTTGGGCATGATCGTGCGCAGCGGCAACTGGAAAGGCGCTCTGCAAGGCCTGCCGGTGGAGCTGCAAATCACCGATCCACGGGGTCTGGAAGTGATTCGCCAGCCGCTGAAGCTGTCCGCCAGCGGGTTTGAAACCTTTGATTTCCCCAGCAGCGAAGTCGCCCCCGCCGGGGACTACACCGCGACTTTGCAGTTGATTGGCCAGAAACAGACCCGCACCGACCTGGGCAGTGTCAGCTTCAAGGTCCGCGACTTCGAGCCGGACCGCATGAAAGTCAGCCTGAGCCTGCATGACACGCCGGTACCGGGCTGGATTGCGCCGGACCAGGTGGTGGCCAAAGTCACCGCCATGCACCTGTTCGGCGCCCCGGCGTCGGGCCGTCGCGTCACGGCGAAAATGTCCCTGAGCCCGACGCTCGCGGCCTTTGACCGTTACCCCGATTACCGCTTCCGCCTCAATGATTCCCTGGAAGACGCCAGCACCGAAGACCTGGCCGAAACCACCGTCGACGATAACGGCCAGGCGGTACTCGACCTCAACCTGCAACGTTTCGCCAACAGCACGTATCGCCTGCAAGTGATGACCCAGGTGTTTGAGGCCGAAGGTGGCCGCAACGTCGCAGCGCAAAGTGCCTTGCTGGTGTCGTCCGCGCCCTACCTGGTGGGTGTGAAAAGTCAGGACTCGCTGTCGTACGTTGCCAAGGATGCGCCACGCCAGGTGCAGTGGATGGCCGTCGCGCCAGACCTTTCGCCGCTGGCGGTGGATGGCCTGACCAGCGAAGTGGTCGAGCACCGTTATGTGTCGGTGCTGGTGAAGCAATCCAACGGTACCTACAAGTACGAGTCGCGCATCAAGAACATCAGCCAACCGGCCTCACCGCTGGTGATGACCAAGGACGGCGCCAAGCAGACCCTGAACACCGGCGCACCAGGGGATTTCACCCTGCAAGTGAAGGACGCCAACGGCAACCTGCTCAACCAGATCGACTACAGCGTGGCCGGGCGCGGCAACACCTCGCGCTCCCTGGAGCGTAACGCCGAGCTGCAGCTGCGCCTGGATAAACGCAGCTACGCCACCGGTGATGAGATCGCCATCAGCATTCGCGCGCCGTACACCGGCGCGGGCTTGATCACCATCGAGCGCGATAAGGTCTACACCCAGCAATGGTTCAAGGCTGACAGCACCAACAGCGTGCAACATATCCGCGTGCCTGCAGGGCTTGAGGGCAATGCCTACGTTAACGTGCAGTTCGTGCGGGACATCGGCTCGTCCGAGGTTTATATGAGCCCGCTGTCCTATGGCGTGGTGCCGTTCAGCATCAACCTGGATGCGCGGCGCATGGCGCTGAAGGTCGAAGGCCCGGCGAAGATCGAGCCGGGGCAGACCCTGGATATCAAGGTCAACGCCGACCGGCCGGGTCGCGCAGTGGTCTACGCGGTGGACGAAGGCATCCTGCAAGTAGCGCGCTATCAGACGCCGGATCCGCTGGGTTTCTTCTTCCAGAAACGTGCACTGGAGGTCGGCACCAGTCAGATTCTTGACCTGATCCTGCCGGAATTCAGCCGCCTGCTCAGTGGGGCAGCGCCCGGTGGCGATACGGAAGGCGCCCTGGCCAACCATCTCAACCCGTTCAAGCGTAAACATCAGCCGCCGGTGGCCTGGTGGTCCGGGCTGGTGGATTTGCCGGCCGGTGAGACCGTGCTGCATTACCAGGTACCGGACAGCTTCAACGGCAAGTTGCACCTGTTTGCCGTTGCGGTGGATACCGACAGTGTGGGCGTCAGCGAGGCGACGACCGACGTGCGCGGGCCGATCGTGATCACGCCCAACGTACCGGCCTTTGTGGCGCCAGGGGATGTGTTCACTGTCAGCACCGGGGTGTTCAGCAACCTCGACGCCGCAGCGCAGGTGAAGTTTGAGGTGCAGACCAGCGCCGGCCTCGTGGTACAGGGCGACAAGGGCAGCACGCTGTCGCTGCAACCACGCAAGGAAGGCACTGCCGAGTTCAAGATCAAGGTCGGCGACACGCTCGGGTCGGCGGACCTGCGTTTTGTTGCGGTGCTGCCGGATGGCAAGCGGATCCAAGTGGCAGAAACCACCTCGATCCGGCCCTTGAGCGAACACCGCGTGGCCCTGAGCCTGGGGCGTTTCGACAGCGCCAGCAAAGAGCTCAAGCCCACACGTGAACTGTTCAGCAAACTGCGTGATGTGCAACTGGGCGTGGCCGCCTCGCCGCTGGTATGGGCCAACGGCCTCAAGCATTACCTGGATGACTACGGCTATGTGTGCACCGAGCAATTGGTGTCCAAGGCCATGCCGGCCTTGATCTGGGGCGGCACCGCACCCGAGGCTGAGCAAGCCTTCAACAGCGCGGTGCGCATGTTGCGCCAGCGTCAGAACCAGGCCGGTGGCTTTGGTTTGTGGGCGGCCAACCCGGACGTGGCGCCGTACGCCAGCCTGTACGCAACCGACTTCCTGATCGAAGCCAAGGAGCGCGGGCTGCCGGTACCGGAAGATCTGCTGGTACGGTCGAATGCGTATCTGACAGACCTGGCCAACGGCCCGAGCGAAGGCTTGTCGGAATTGCGCAACCGCGCCTACGCCAGTTACCTGCTGAGCCGTCAGGGGATTCTGGTGAGCGGCGCGCTGAGCGACATCCGCGAGCGCTACGAAAGTTACTTCAAGGACAGCTGGCAGAACGACCTGGGCGCCGCCTATCTGGCAGCCAGCTACAAGCTGCTCAAGCAGGATCGTCAGGCCGATACGCTGTTTCGCAAAATCCCGTGGCGTTCTCTGGTGGATAAGTGGGACAGCGACGGTTTGTACTACGACCCACTCGTGCACGACGCCGAACACTTGCACCTGCTGGCGCGCCACTTCCCTGAACTGATGGATGACGTGCCCACGGCGCTGCTGGACAAGCTTGGCAAACGCCTCAATGAGCAGCGCTACAACTCGCTGTCGGCAGCCTTGTTGCTGCGCGCCCTGGACAACTATGGTCAGCGTGCGCAAAGCGACATGACCCTCAAGGCCACCGCCTGGCTGGGCGACAAGCAGCAACAATTGCTGGAGATGGCCGGCCAGCCACCGCGCGCCGCCGTACCGGGCGCCACGCAGAAGCTGGTCATGGAAAAATCCGACGGCCCTGCGGCGTTCTACATGCTCAGCGAAGCCGGTTTTGATAAGGGCACCAAGCTCAAAGCCATCAGCAATGGCCTGGAAATCATCCACGAATACCTCGACCTCAAAGGCGAGCCGGTGAGCAAGGTGGCAGTGGGCGACGAGTTCCTGGTGCGCCTGCGCCTGCGCGCCACCGACCGTGATCAAGTGCAGCAAGTGGCTGTGGTTGACCTACTGCCGGGTGGCGTCGAGCCTGTGTATAACTTGCCGCCGGAGCCGGAAGCCGCGAGCAGCGAGGAAAGCGAGGGCGAGGAATCCGAGTACGTAGAAGCCAGCGAAGAAGAAGCCGACACCTGGCAAGCCCCCATCGGCGAGACCGAGTTGAGCAACTGGCAGCCGGACTACGTGGATGTGCGGGATGATCGGGTGGTGTTGTACGGCACTGCGCTACGTGATGTAGGCACTTTCGTGTACCGCGTGCGCGCCACCAATGCAGGCACGTTCAACACGCCACCGGCCTACGCCGAAGGTATGTACGAAACCACCCTGCAAGGGCGTGGCAAAGTAGGCCAGCTTGAAATTACCAAGCCTTAAACGCCTGGCGCCGCTGCTGGCCGCAGCGGCGCTACTGGCGGGGTTGCGGCTGTGGCCCCATACGCCGCTGGAACAGGCCGTCACGTCCTCCAGAGTGGTATTGGCCGACGACGGCTCGCTGCTGCGCATGACCTTGGCCCAGGACGGCCAATATCGCCTGTGGCTACCGCTGGAGCGTATTTCGCCTTCATTGCTTGAGGCCCTGCTGCTCAAGGAAGACCGCAATTTCTACTGGCACCCTGGGATCAATCCCCCGGCGTTGCTGCGGGCGGCCATGGCCACCTACAGCGGCGGCCAGCGCCAGGGCGGCTCGACCTTGAGCATGCAACTGGCGCGGCGCCTGTGGGACCTCAACACCCGCCAGGTGCCCGGAAAATTGCAGCAAATGGCGTTGGCGCTGTGGCTGGAGGCGCGCTACAGCAAGCACGACATCCTTGAGGCGTACCTGAACCTGGCGCCCATGGGCGGCAATATTGAAGGTGCCGAAGCGGCCAGCCGCATTTACTTCGGTAAAGCGGCGGCGCAGTTATCGTTGTCCGAAGCCTTGGCGTTGGCAGTGATCCCGCAACAGCCGGGCCGGCGGGCGCGCTTCGGGCCTTCGCTGCAAAACGCCCGGCTGCGCCTGATGGCTGACTGGCGCGAGACTTATCCACAAGACCTGCGCAATGACAGTCTGCTGGACTTGCCCCTGGAAGCGCGCAATCGCCAGCAGATTCCTTTTTTGGCGCCGCACGTGAGCGAACAACTGCTGGCATCCCAAGCCGGTAACGAATTGAACAGCACCCTCAATCTGCCTTTGCAGCAATTGCTGGAGCGTCTGAGCAGCGGGTTTATCGCCGAACGGCGCAGCACCGGTGTGGAAAACGCCACGGCGATCCTGATCGACAGCCGCGACCAGAGCGTGAAGGCGTTGGTGGGCTCGGCGGACTACCTATCCACAAGCATCCATGGGCAGGTCAATGGCGTGCTGTCACGGCGCTCGCCGGGGTCAACGCTCAAGCCGTTTCTCTACGGGCTGGCGCTGGACCAAGGGGTGATCCACCCCATGAGCATCCTCAAGGACTTACCGAGTAACTTCGGCTACTTCCAACCGGAAAACTTCGACGGCAGTTTTGTCGGGCCACTGACGGCGCGGGATGCGTTGATCCGTAGTCGCAATATTCCGGCCGTGTGGCTGGCAAGTCAGGTCAAGTCGCCGTCTCTGTACGGTTTGCTGCAACGCGCCGGCATCAAAGGCCTGCGCGACGAAAGCCATTACGGCCTGGCCCTGGCACTGGGTGGTGGCGAGATGACCCCGGAGGAGCTGGCGCGGCTGTATGTGATGTTAGCGGGAGACGGGCATTTACGGCCGTTGCGCTACTTGCAGGAACAGCCGCAAACCACCGGCGCGCAACTGCTCACGCCCCAGGCGGCCTTTATGGTACGCGACATGCTGCGGCGCAACCCGCGTCCCGATGGTCTGCCAGGCCGCCATTGGCGCACCGCCTGGAAAACGGGCACGTCATGGGGTTTTCATGATGCGTGGAGCGCCGGTCTGGTTGGCCCGTATGTGCTGGTGGTGTGGGTGGGTAATTTCGATGGTCGGCCGAACCCGGCGTTTATTGGCGCCAAGACGGCCGCGCCGTTGTTCTTCCGCATTGCGGACGCGTTGCCCCTGGCCTTGCCCAACGTCGCGATCAAAGCCGACAAGCCGCCCGCCGGGCTGGTGCGCATCGATATCTGCGCCGCCTCCGGCGAGCTGCCCAACCGCTGGTGCCCGCAAACCCGCAAAACCTGGTACATCCCCGGCGTCTCGCCGATTCGTGTGTCCAACCTGCACCGCCCGGTGCTGATCGACACGCGTACCGGCAAGGCCGCATGCCCGCCATTCGATCCGCAATACACGCGAGAGGAAATCTTCGAATTCTGGCCCAGCGACGTGCAACGCCTGTACCGCGCTGCCGGCCTGCCCCGCCGCACGCCGCCCAGCGTGATGAAAAACTGCCAACCCAACCGCATCACCGACCAGAGCGAAGCGCCGCAGATTCGCTCACCGCTGACCCAGGTGAGCTACCAACTGCGCCTGTCCCAACCCCAGGAAAGCATCCCGCTGAACGCCAACGCCGCCAGCGATGCGGCGACCCTGTACTGGTTCGCCGACCAGACCCTGATCGGCCAGGGCCCACCGCAAGCCACGCTGAACTGGCGGCCGGGCAAGTCGGGGGAATATCGGTTGCGGGTCAGTGATGATCAGGGGAGGAGTGCGAGTCGGGGGTTGCGGGTGGAGTTTGTGCCTTAGGAGCGGCGCTCACCTTCAGCAAGCTCAACATAGTTCGACTCCCCGCCCCCGGTAGCACCCAACAACCAACCCCATACAAAGCTCAGTCTGGTAAGCCCAGACTTATCCACAGCCACCGTGCCTCGCGACCATCCGGACAGCAGCTCACCGTCCAGCGTCAGGCATTGAAACAGCAGCTCAATGGTGTCGGCACCGGTGACGCGACCGACTTGCGTCCCCATGCGGATTCGGCCGCCTTGGTAGGTGCTGGAAATGGCATCGCCGTCGACAAGGTAATGAAACACCGTGCCGGTACCGGAAAGGCCATGGGTGTTGCTGGCGACGGCAAACCGGCGATTGTGCAAAAGCTCGCCGGGTTGGGGAAAGGAAGAAGGGGTCAACGTAGCGTCCTTGCGTTGAAACCTGGAGGCCGCGGGAGCCTCCAGGTACGTGGGGTGTTACTCGACTGTCACCGATTTGGCCAGGTTGCGCGGCTGGTCAACGTCGGTGCCCTTGAGCACGGCCACGTAGTACGACAGCAGTTGCAGCGGGATGGTGTAGAGGATCGGCGACAGGGTGTCGTTGATGTGCGGCATGTTGATGACGTGGGTGCCTTCAGCGTTGGTCATGCCAGCTTTCTCGTCGGCGAATACCACCAGTTGGCCGCCACGGGCGCGTACTTCCTGCAGGTTGGATTTGAGTTTTTCCAGCAGTTCGTTGTTCGGCGCCACGGTGACTACTGGCATGTCGTCATCCACCAGGGCCAGGGGGCCGTGTTTGAGCTCGCCGGCTGGGTAGGCTTCGGCGTGGATGTACGAAATTTCCTTGAGCTTGAGGGCGCCTTCCATCGCCACCGGGTATTGCGCGCCACGGCCGAGGAACAGGGTGTGGTTCTTGTCGGCGAATAGCTCGGCGACTTTCTCTACCACGCTGTCCATGGCCAGGGCTTCGCCCAGGCGGGTCGGCAGGCGGCGCAGTTCTTCCACCAAGGTGGCTTCGACGCCTTCGGCCAGGGTGCCGCGCACTTGGCCCAGGGACAGGGTCAGCAGCAACAGGCCGACCAGCTGGGTGGTGAAGGCTTTGGTGGAAGCCACGCCGATTTCGCGACCAGCCTGGGTCAGCAGGGTCAGGTCGGACTCACGCACCAGCGAGCTGATGCTGACGTTGCAGATCGCCAGGCTGGCGAGGAACCCCAGCTCCTTGGCGTTGCGCAGGGCGGCAAGGGTGTCAGCGGTTTCGCCGGACTGGGAGATGGTCACGAACAGGGTGTCGGGCTGCACCACCACCTTGCGGTAGCGGAATTCGCTGGCGACTTCGACCTGGCAAGGGATGCCGGCCAGTTCTTCCAACCAGTAACGGGCAACCATACCCGCGTGGTAGCTGGTGCCGCAGGCGACGATCTGCACATTGCGCACTTTGGCGAACAGCTCGGCGGCTTGTGGGCCGAATGCGTTGACCAGCACTTGGTGCTGGCTCAGTCGACCTTCCAATGTGCGTTGGACCACGGCCGGTTGCTCGTGGATTTCCTTGAGCATGAAGTGACGATATTCGCCTTTGTCGGCGGCTTCGGCACCGTCACGGTATTGCACAGCTTCGCGTTCGACGGAGTTGCCGTTCACGTCCCAGATCGCCACGCTTTCGCGGCGGATGTCGGCAATATCGCCCTCTTCCAGGTACATGAAGCGGTCAGTCACCTGGCGCAGGGCCAGTTGATCGGAGGCGAGGAAGTTTTCCCCCAGGCCCAGGCCGATCACCAGCGGGCTGCCACTGCGGGCGGCAACCACGCGGTCGGGTTGGCTGGCGCTGACCACGGCCAGGCCATAGGCGCCGTGCAGTTCCTTGACCGTGGCCTTGAGGGCGGTGGTCAGGTCGCTGTGGTCCTTGAGCTTGTGGTTGAGCAGGTGGGCGATGACTTCGGTGTCGGTGTCCGAGGTGAACACGTAGCCCAGGCTCTTGAGTTGCTCACGCAACACTTCGTGGTTTTCGATGATGCCGTTGTGCACCACGGCCAGGTCGCCGGAGAAGTGCGGGTGGGCGTTGCGTTCGCACGGCGCACCGTGGGTGGCCCAACGGGTGTGGGCGATACCCAGGCGGCCGACCAGCGGCTCGCCGGCCAGGGCCTGTTCCAGCTCGCTGACCTTGCCTGGGCGACGCATGCGCTCAAGCTTGCCGGCGTTGCTGAAGACGGCCACACCGGCGCTGTCGTAGCCACGGTATTCCAGGCGCTTGAGGCCTTCGATCAAAATCGCGGTCACGTTACGTTCGGCGACTGCGCCTACAATTCCACACATGGTGCTTCTCCTAGATGATTGCCGCGCATATCAGCGTAATGCCGCGGGCTTGGATCTGGTCGCGGGCCTCAAGCGGCAGGCGATCATCGGTGATAAGGGTATGGACGCTGCTCCAGGGCAGTTCCAGGTTGGGAATCTTGCGACCGATCTTGTCGGACTCGACCATCACCACCACTTCACGGGCGACCTCGGCCATCACGCGGCTCAGGCCCAGCAGTTCGTTGAAGGTGGTAGTACCGCGCTGCAGATCGATGCCGTCGGCCCCGATGAACAGTTGATCAAAGTCGTAGGAACGCAAAACCTGCTCGGCAACCTGGCCCTGGAACGAGTCCGAGTGGGGGTCCCAGGTGCCGCCGGTCATCAACAGCACTGGCTCATGTTCCAGTTCGCTCAAGGCGCTGGCCACGTGCAGGGAGTTGGTCATCACCACCAGGCCGGGCTGGTGGCCGAGTTCCGGAATCATGGCGGCGGTAGTACTGCCGCTGTCGATGATGATGCGGGCGTGTTCGCGCAGACGCATCACCGCCGCACGGGCAATGGCCCGCTTATGGGCCGAGACCGGTTGAGCGGCATCGCCGACCAGTTCCTGGGGCATGGTGATTGCGCCACCGTAGCGGCGCAGCAGGAGGCCGTTGCTTTCGAGGGCGGCCAGGTCCTTGCGGATGGTCACTTCCGAGGTTTCGAAACGTTTGGCCAGTTCGTCCACGCTGACTTCGCCCTGTTCATTGAGCAAGGCCAGGATGTTGTGGCGTCGTTGGGGTGTATTTCGTTTCGACATGGTGATGATAAGTTTCGTTTCGAAAGATAACGAAGGCAATCAAAACCTATTGCCAAGATATCGTCAAGCGTCGAGACCAAATTTTTCGAACAACACACGACAAATGTGGGAGGGGGCTTGCCCCCGATAGCAGTGTGTCAGTCGGTACATAAGCTGACTGATGCGCCGCCATCGGGGGCAAGCCCCCTCCCACATTGGAGCTAAGTTACCGGGGGATGTGGATAACTCAGGTCTTTTTGATTTTGACCGGGCGTTTCCAGCCGTCGATATTGCGTTGGCGGGCGCGTGCTACGGCCAATTGGGACTTATCCACATCCTGATTGATGGTTGAGCCCGCGGCAGTGTTCGAACCATCGCCGATTGTCACAGGTGCAATCAGCGAATTATTCGAGCCGATGAATACGTCCTCACCAATCGTCGTCTGGTACTTGTTGGCGCCATCGTAGTTGCAGGTGATCGCGCCGGCGCCAATGTTGCTGCGAGCACCGATCACCGCATCACCCAGGTAGGCTAGGTGGCCGGCCTTTGCGTCGTCGCCCATTTTCGCGTTTTTCAGTTCGACGAAATTGCCGACATGCGCCCTGGCGCCCATCACCGTGCCCGGACGCAACCGTGCAAACGGGCCGGCGTCGCTGCCCTCGCCCATCACGGCACCGTCGATATGACTGTTGGCCTTGACCACCACGCCTTTACGCAAGGTGCTGTCCTTGATCACACAGTTCGGGCCAATCACCACGTCGTCTTCGATGATCACGCGACCTTCCAGGATCACGTTGATGTCGATCAGCACATCTCGGCCCACAGTCACTTCACCGCGCACGTCAAAGCGAGCCGGATCACGCAGGGTCACGCCGAGCGCCATCAGGCGACGGCCTTCGCGCAATTGATAGTGACGCTCAAGCTCTGCAAGCTGCTTGCGGTCGTTGGCGCCCTGCACTTCCATCGGGTCGTGGGGCTGTTCGGTGGCGACCAGCAGGCCATCACTCACGGCCATCTCGATGACGTCGGTGAGGTAGTACTCGCCCTGGGCGTTGTTGTTGGACAGGCGGCTCATCCAGTCAGCAAGCTTGTTGGCAGGGACGGCGAGAATCCCGGTATTGCCTTCGGTGATGGCGCGTTGGGCTTCGCTGGCGTCCTTGTGTTCAACGATGGCGGCGACCTTGCCGTCAGCATTGCGCACGATGCGCCCGTAGCCGGTGGGGTCGTCCAGTTCAACGGTGAGCAGGCCCATCTGGCCAGGCACTACGTGCTTGAGCAGGCGTTGCAGGGTTTCCACTTCGATCAGCGGCACGTCGCCATAGAGGATCAGTACCGTATCGGCGGTGATGAACGGTACGGCTTGCGCGGTGGCGTGGCCGGTGCCCAGTTGCTTGTCCTGCAATACGAAATTCAGGTCGTCCGCGGCCAGGCGCTCACGCACGGCATCGGCACCGTGGCCGATCACCACGTGGATGCGTTGCGGGTCCAACTGCCGGGCGCTGTGGATAACATGGCCAAGCATGGAGTTGCCGGCCACCGGGTGCAGCACCTTGGGCAGGGCTGAACGCATGCGGGTGCCCTGGCCTGCGGCGAGAATGACGATTTCAAGAGACATGAATGGCTACCAATCCTGGGCGGTCCGGGTTCAGACCAGAGAAGTGTTTTGCTAAAAAAGAAAAAGGGTAGCCGAGGCTACCCTTTTTAATCAATCGCGCTTGAAGCATTGCGGCTAGGCCGCTTACTTCTTGCGGATCTGCTGGAGCGTGCGCAGCTGGGCTGCAGCCTCGGCCAGACGTACAGCAGCAGCGCTGTAGTCGAAGTCCGCACCCTTTTCGTTCAGGGCCTTCTCGGCAGCCTTGACGGCTTCCTGAGCGGAGGCTTCATCCAGGTCGCCAGCACGTTGCACAGTGTCGGCAAGTACCTTGACCATGTTCGGCTGAACCTCAAGGAAACCACCGGAGATGTAAAACACCTCACGTTCCCCGCCTTGCTTGGTCAGAGTGATCGGACCTGGCTTCAAGCTGGTGATCAACGGCGCGTGGCCCATGGCAATACCCAGGTCACCGAGTTCGCCGTGTGCAATCACCATTTCTACCAGACCGGAGAAAATTTCCCCTTCCGCGCTGACGATATCGCAATGGACTGTCATAGCCATCTGATTGCCTCAACCTGATGAGCGCCCGTTTCCGGGCGCCTGGATTACAGTTTCTTGGCTTTCTCGATCGCTTCTTCGATGCCGCCGACCATGTAGAACGCTTGTTCTGGCAAGTGGTCGTAGTCACCGTTGAGGATGCCTTTGAAGCCAGCAATGGTGTCTTTCAGGGAAACGTATTTACCCGAAGCACCGGTGAAGACTTCAGCCACGAAGAACGGCTGCGACAAGAAGCGCTGGATCTTACGAGCACGGTTTACCAACTGCTTGTCGGCTTCCGACAGCTCGTCCATACCCAGGATCGCAATGATGTCCTTCAGTTCTTTGTAACGCTGCAGCACGTACTGAACGCCGCGAGCGGTGTCGTAGTGCTCCTGGCCGATCACGTTCGGGTCCAGCTGGCGCGAAGTCGAGTCCAGTGGATCGACCGCTGGGTAAATACCCAGGGAAGCGATGTCACGGGACAGAACGACGGTGGCGTCCAAGTGGGCGAAGGTGGTCGCTGGCGATGGGTCGGTCAAGTCATCCGCAGGTACGTATACCGCTTGGATCGAAGTGATCGAACCTTCCTTGGTCGAAGTGATACGTTCTTGCAGAACGCCCATCTCTTCAGCCAGGGTCGGCTGGTAACCTACTGCAGAAGGCATACGGCCCAGCAGTGCGGATACTTCAGTACCGGCCAAGGTGTAACGGTAGATGTTGTCGACGAACAGCAGAACGTCGTTACCTTCGTCACGGAACTTCTCGGCCATGGTCAGGCCAGTCAGTGCTACGCGCAGACGGTTACCCGGCGGCTCGTTCATCTGACCGTAAACCAGTGCCACTTTGTCCAGAACGTTGGAGTCCTTCATCTCGTGGTAGAAGTCGTTACCCTCACGGGTACGCTCACCCACACCGGCGAACACGGAATAACCGCTGTGCTCGATGGCGATGTTACGGATCAGTTCCATCATGTTTACGGTCTTGCCTACACCGGCACCACCGAACAGACCGACTTTACCGCCTTTGGCGAACGGGCAAACCAGGTCGATAACCTTGATGCCGGTTTCCAGCAGGTCGTTGCCGCCAGCTTGTTCCGCGAACGAAGGTGCTGGACGGTGAATGCCCCAACGCTCTTCGGTGTCGATCGGACCCGCTTCGTCAATCGGGTTGCCCAGTACGTCCATGATCCGGCCCAGGGTCGCTTTACCGACCGGTACGGAAATGGCAGCGCCAGAGTCGATAACGTCCAGACCGCGCTTCAAGCCTTCGGTGGAACCCATCGCAATGGTACGAACTACGCCGTCGCCCAGCTGCTGCTGAACTTCCAGAGTAGTTTCCGCGCCTTGTACTTTCAGCGCGTTGTAGATGCTCGGTACGCTGTCGCGTGGAAATTCCACGTCGATAACGGCGCCGATGATTTGAACGATACGTCCGCTACTCATAGCTGGATCCTCTGAATATTTGAACCGTTAAACCGCGGCAGCGCCGCCGACGATTTCCGAGATCTCTTGGGTGATCGCAGCCTGACGCGCCTTGTTGTAGATCAGCTGCAAATCGCTGATCAGATCACCGGCGTTATCGGTAGCGTTTTTCATCGCGATCATCCGCGCCGCTTGTTCAGCTGCGTTGTTCTCGACCACCGCCTGGTACACCTGCGACTCCACGTAGCGCACCATCAAGCCGTCAAGCAGCTCTTTGGCGTCTGGTTCGTAGAGGTAGTCCCAGTGGTGCTTGAGTTCCTGATCCGGAGTCGCCACCAGTGGAATCAATTGCTCCACGGTTGGCTGCTGGGTCATGGTGTTGATGAACTTGTTGGATACCACGGACAGGCGGTCAATCCGGCCTTCCAGGTACGCATCCAGCATCACCTTCACACTGCCGATCAAATCATTGATCGACGGCTCTTCACCCAGGTGGCTGATAGCTGCAACGACGTTACCGCCGAAGTTGCGGAAAAAGGCCGCACCCTTGCTACCAACGACACACAGATCGATCTCGACGCCGTTTTCGCGGTTTACCGCCATGTCCTTGACCAGGGCCTTGAACAGGTTGGTATTCAAACCACCGCACAAACCACGGTCACTGCTCACTACCACATAACCCACACGCTTAACTTCGCGGTCGATCATGAACGGGTGGCGGTATTCCGGGTTGGCGTTGGCCAGATGCCCAATTACCTGGCGGATACGCTCCGCATAAGGACGGCTAGCAGCCATGCGCATTTGTGCCTTGCGCATTTTGCTGACCGCCACTTTTTCCATGGCGCTGGTAATTTTTTGCGTGCTTTTGATGCTCGCAATCTTACTGCGAATCTCTTTTGCGCCTGCCATGTAACACCTATCAGGTTAGCAAGCGGGAGCCTTGCGGCTCCCGCTGCGGCTTACCAGGTTTGGGTGGCCTTGAACTTCTCGATACCGGCTTTCATGCCAGCGTCGATATCGTCATTGAAGTCACCCTTCACGTTGATCTTCGCCATCAATTCGGCGTGATCGCGGTTGAAGTAAGCAATCAGCGCTTGTTCAAAGCTGCCGACCTTGGCGATTTCAACGTCGGTCAGGAACCCACGCTCAGCGGCATACAGCGACAACGCCATGTCAGCGATCGACATTGGGGCGTATTGCTTCTGCTTCATCAGCTCGGTAACGCGCTGACCATGCTCAAGTTGCTTACGGGTCGCTTCGTCCAGGTCAGAAGCGAACTGGGCGAATGCCGCCAGTTCACGGTACTGAGCCAGAGCGGTACGGATACCACCGGAGAGCTTCTTGATGATCTTGGTCTGAGCGGCACCACCCACACGGGATACCGAAACACCGGCGTTCACTGCAGGACGGATGCCCGAGTTGAACATGGCCGATTCCAGGAAGATCTGACCGTCGGTGATGGAAATCACGTTGGTCGGAACGAACGCGGAAACGTCGCCAGCCTGGGTTTCGATGATCGGCAGTGCGGTCAGGGAACCGGTTTTGCCGGTCACTGCGCCGTTGGTGAACTTCTCTACGTACTCTTCCGAAACGCGGGATGCGCGCTCCAGCAGACGGGAGTGGAGATAGAACACGTCGCCTGGGTAAGCTTCACGGCCTGGTGGACGGCGCAGCAGCAGGGAGATTTGGCGATAAGCCACTGCCTGCTTGGACAGATCGTCATAAACGATCAGCGCGTCTTCACCGCGGTCGCGGAAGAATTCACCCATGGTGCAACCGGAGTACGGTGCCAGGAATTGCAGCGCAGGAGATTCCGAAGCACTGGCAGCCACGATGATCGTGTTGGCCAGGGCGCCGTTTTCTTCCAGCTTGCGAACCACGTTGGCGATGGTCGATTGTTTCTGACCAATAGCTACGTAGACGCAGAAAATGCCGCTGTTTTTCTGGTTGATGATCGCGTCGATTGCCAGAGCGGTTTTACCGATCTGACGGTCACCGATGATCAGCTCACGCTGGCCACGGCCGACAGGAATCATGGCATCGACAGCCTTGTAGCCAGTCTGTACAGGCTGGTCTACCGACTTACGCCAGATCACGCCCGGAGCAACTTTCTCGACCGCGTCGGTCTCGGTGTTGCCCAGTGGACCTTTGCCGTCAACAGGGTTACCCAGTGCGTCGACTACGCGACCCAGCAGTTCCTTACCAACCGGAACTTCCAGGATGCGGCCTGTGCACTTGGCGCTCATGCCTTCAGCCAGACTGGTGTACGCGCCCAATACAACGGCACCTACGGAGTCTTGCTCCAGGTTGAGGGCCATACCGTAGACGCCGCCCGGAAACTCGATCATCTCGCCGTACATTACGTCGGCCAGACCGTGAATCCGCACGATGCCGTCAGATACGCTGACGACAGTGCCTTCGTTACGGGCTTGGGAGGTCACATCGAGCTTGTCGATGCGGCCCTTGATAATTTCACTTATTTCGGAAGGATTGAGTTGCTGCATTGCTCTGCTGCCCCTTCAAACTCAAGATTTCAATGCTTCGGCAAGATTCGCGAGTTTGCCGCGAATCGAGCCATCGATAACCAGGTCGCCGGCGCGAATGACAACACCCCCAATGAGGGATGGGTCTTCCGCAACTTGCAGGCGCACTTCCCGGTCGAGTCGTGCACTGAGAACCTTGGCGAGTTTGTCTTGCTGTTCTTGGTTCAATGCAAAAGCACTGGTCACTTCAACGTCTACCGATTTCTCTTGCTCGGCCTTGTACAGGTCGAACAGAGCGGCAATCTCCGGCAGAAGCAGGAGACGGTCGTTTTCGGCAATGACGTTGATGAAGTTCTGTGCCTTCACATCAAACTTGTCGCCGCACACTTCAATAAAAGTGGCGGCCTTGTCTGCGCTCGTCAGTCGCGGGGCCTTGAGCACGCGCTGCATGGTGTCGTCTTGCGACACTGCTGCAGCCAGGCCGAGCATGGCTGACCAAGAGGCCAGCTGCTGGTGGGCCTGGGCGTGCTCGAAGGCTGCCTTAGCGTAAGGTCGGGCCAACGTGGTCAATTCTGCCATGATCGCCCTCGCTTAAATTTCAGCAGCCAGTTTGTTAACCAGCTCCGCGTGCGCGTTTTGATCGATTGTGGCACCCAGGATCTTCTCAGCACCGCCAACGGCCAGAGCACCCAGTTGGGCACGCAGCGCGTCTTTGACACCGTTCAGTTCCTGCTCGATCTCGGCCTGAGCCTGAACCTTCACACGGTCAGCGTCGATACGGGCTTTTTCAACAGCCTCTTCAACGATCTGGTTACCGCGTTTCTTGGCTTGCTCAATGATTTCGGCTGCTTGAGCTTTCGCTTCGCGCAGTTGTTGACCCGCTTTATCTTGGGCCAACTCCAGGTCGCGAGCTGCTCGTGCTGCAGCGTCCAGTCCATCCGCGATCTTCTTCTGACGTTCGTGCAGAGCTGCGATGACCGGAGGCCATACGAACTTCATGCAGAAAACGACAAAAATCAAGAACGCTAAGGACTGACCAATAATGGTTGCATTAATGTTCACGCCAATACCTCGCTCATTCGTTGCACAACACACCAATCACTCGAAAAGACGAGTGATTAACCGGCGAGTTGACCAACGAAAGGGTTCGCGAAGGTGAAGAACAGAGCGATACCAACACCGATCATGGTCACGGCGTCGAGCAGGCCGGCGACGATGAACATTTTAACTTGCAGCATTGGAACCATTTCTGGCTGACGCGCTGCGCCTTCCAGGAACTTGCCGCCCAGCAGGCCGAAACCAATGGCAGTACCCAGGGCGCCCAGGCCGATCAACAGTGCAACAGCGATAGCGGTTAGACCAACTACAGTTTCCATCTTTCCTCCCGACTTTTACGTCGTATGGTTTAGGTTTTTTAGATTTTAAAGCGGTAAAACAAATCGTTTCATAGCCCTGTCGGGCCACCTTCCCGTTTCACCGGGAAGGACATCAGACTAGTCGAGACTGGTCTTAATGGTTCTCTTCGTGCGCCATCGACAGGTAGACGATGGTCAGCATCATGAAGATGAAGGCCTGCAGGGTGATGATCAGGATGTGGAACACAGCCCACGCCCACTGCAGAACAATGCCCAGGCCGCTAAGCCAGAGCAGGCCGCTGCCGAACATCACAGCGATCAGAATGAACACCAGCTCGCCGGCATACATGTTGCCGAACAGTCGCAGAGCCAGGGAAATCGGCTTGGCGATCAGGGTCACGAATTCCAGCAGGAAGTTCACCGGGATCAGCAGGGCTTGAACGAAGATGTTCTTGCTGCCGAACGGGTGCAGGGTCAGTTCGCCGATGAAGCCGCCGATGCCCTTGATCTTGATGCTGTAGAAAATGATCAACGCAAATACCGACAGGGCCATGCCCAGGGTAGCGTTAGGGTCAGTGGTCGATACGGCACGGAATGGAATGTGCGGATCGCCGGAAATCGCCATGGCCAACTGAGGAATCCAGTCAACCGGGATCAGGTCGACGGCGTTCATCAGGAACACCCAGACGAAGATGGTCAGCGCCAGCGGTGCAATCACCGGGCTACGGCCATGGAAGCTGTCTTTCACGCTGCCATCGACGAATTCGACCAATACTTCAACGAAGTTCTGCAAAGCACCTGGCTGACCCGAAGTCGCCTTCTTTGCCGCCATGCGGAAAATCAGGACGAAGATCAGACCCAGTGCGACCGACCAACCCAGAGTGTCCAGGTGGAAAGCCCAGAAGCCCATTTCTTTGGCTTCTGCTGCGGAGTGGGCAAAGCCCCAGCCGCCGTTGGGAAGCTGACCGAAGGTCAGGTTCTGCAAGTGGTGCTGGATATAGCCCGAAGCGGTTGTTTCTGCCATGGTTGCCTCAAACGCCCTAAGGTTTCGAAAGTCTTGTTTTCATTAGCAGGGGAGCGAACCAGCTGACCAGTTGGGTCAACACGAAGACGCCGAATACAGCCAGCGGCGCCAATGGCTTCACACCTGCAAAGGTCAGTGCAAACAGCACTGCCGTCAAAATCAGTTTCCCTGCCTCGCCAGCATAAAAAGACCGGACGATAGCCTGGGCTGCTCGGGCGCCGGAAAACCGAAAGGCCCTGTGAGCAAAATACATATTGGGCAGCAAGGCTATCAGGCCTCCGCAGAGTCCTGAATATCCGGCTACGACTCCATGCCAGTACCAAAGCGCCAATGCGGCGATCAGCAAGATGACAAATTGAGCCAATAAAACCGGAAAAACGGCCAAGCGATGGAACGGCAACGTGTTTGGCGTGCGGGTTTCCATCACTCTTGCTCCTCAATGGTCGGCTGCCGGAAATCAATAACTTGGCATAATTTGTGCCGACAAAATGCGCGCAGAGTATAGGGGCGGTTCTGCCCCTATTCAACTGCCGGGTAGTGATTTCCGATCACGCGCTACATAAGCAAATGTTTCAGCGGATGTGGGCAAGGACGCCCTGAAGCTCATCGAGGGAGTTATATCCGATCACCAATTGGCCTTTGCCCTTCTTGCCGTGGCGAATCTGCACCGCAGAGCCCAGGCGTTCGGCCAGGCGTTGCTCAAGACGCGCGATATCCGGATCAGGTTTGGCGGTTTCGACCGGTGCAGGTTTGCCACTGAGCCACTGGCGAACCAGCGCTTCAGTCTGACGAACGGTGAGCCCTCGTGCGACAACGTGTCGCGCCCCTTCAACTTGTTGATTTTCCGGCAACCCGAGCAAAGCACGGGCATGACCCATTTCCAGATCGCCATGGGACAACATAGTCTTGATGACTTCCGGCAATGCGATCAGGCGCAGCAAGTTGGACACGGTGACGCGGGATTTGCCCACCGCGTCGGCCACTTGTTGCTGGGTCAACTGGAATTCCTGCTGCAGACGCTGCAATGCGATCGCCTCTTCGACCGGATTGAGATCTTCACGCTGGATGTTCTCGATCAACGCCATGGCGATGGCGGTTTCATCCGGCACATCACGCACCATCGCAGGGATGGTCTCTTTGCCGGCCTGCTGGCTGGCACGCCAGCGACGTTCACCGGCAATAATTTCAAAACGACCACCGCCAATCGGACGCACCACGATCGGCTGCATCACGCCCTGGGCCTTGATCGAGTTGGCCAGTTCTTCCAGCGCCTGTGGATCCATGTCCCGGCGTGGCTGGTATTTGCCGCGCTGGATCAGGTCCAGGGGCAAGTGCTGCAGCTCGCGCTCGTCGGCCTGCACCGCTTGTTCTTCAAGCGATGTGACGGTCGGACCACTCAACAGTGCATCCAGTCCACGTCCGAGACCTCGTTTCTTGACGGCCATGGGGATTCCTTAAGTTGGCTGGGCTGCAGCGGTGCGAGAGTTGCGGCGTTGGCGGCGAACCATCTCGCCGGCCAGAGCCAGGTAGGCAATGGCGCCACGGGACGATTTGTCGTACGCCAACGCGGGCATCCCATAGCTTGGCGCTTCGGCCAAACGAATGTTGCGCGGGATCACGGTGTCGTAAAGCTGCTCGCCGAAGTGTTCCTTGAGCTGTGCCGACACATCGTTCATCAGGCTCAGGCGCGGGTCGAACATGGTGCGCAGCAAGCCTTCGATCTGCAGGTTCGGGTTGAGCAACTCGGCGATCCGCTTGATGTTATCCACAAGGTCGCTCAAACCTTCCAGCGCGTAGTACTCGCACTGCATGGGGATAATCACCCCATCGGCCGCCACTAACGCGTTGAGTGTCAGCATCGACAGCGACGGTGGGCAGTCGATCAAGATGTAATCGTAGTTCTCGCGGATCGGCGCCAAGGCGCTGCGCAGACGGCTTTCTTTCATCTGCATTTCCAACAGCACCACTTCCGCCGCGGTCAAATCGCGGTTGGCCGGCAGCAGTTGATAACCGCCGTGTTCGGAATAGTGCATGGCCTGGGCCAGGTCGCACTCGCCGATCAGCAAGTCATAGACCGAGTTTTCCAGGCCGTGTTTATCCACACCGCTACCCATGGTGGCGTTGCCCTGTGGATCGAGATCGATCAACAGCACCCGGCGCTTGGTCGCGACCAGGGATGCTGCGAGGTTGATGCAGGTGGTGGTTTTGCCCACGCCACCTTTCTGGTTCGCTATCGCGAATACCTTAGCCATTCTTGCTTGTGTTCCCAATCATGCCGTGCGGCGCAGTATCAGCAGATGGCGTTGGCCTTGGCAACCGGGTACGGCCAAGGCGTGTTCGCTATCGAGGTGGAAGTCTGTCGGCAATGCTAACAGCTCATCGCTTGGATGGACGCCCTTCATTGCCAGCCAGCGGGTATCGCGGTCACCCAGGTGGCGTGTCCAGTTGCTGAAGTTCTCCATGCTGCTGAACGCCCGGGAAACAATTCCGTTGAAAGGCAGTTCAGGCGTGAATTCTTCGACACGGCTGTGGATAACATGGAGGTTATCCAGCTTGAGTTCGAGTTTGACCTGGGTCAGGAAGCGGGTTTTCTTGCCGTTGCTGTCCAGGCAAGTCACTTGGGACTCGGGAAACAGGATGGCCAGGGGAATACCCGGCATGCCGCCGCCACTGCCCACGTCCAACCAGCGACCGTTTTCGATAAACGGCATCACGCTCAGACTGTCGAGCAAATGCCGGGACACCATCTCGTCGGGATTTCGCACCGCGGTAAGGTTGTAAGCCTTGTTCCATTTGATCAACAGGGCCAGATAGCCCAGCAGCAACTCGTGCTGGACTGCGGTCAGATCAACGCCCAACTGGCGTGCACCTGTGGATAACTCTTCGGCATGTTGCGAGGTGACCAACGAACTCAAGCGCTTTGCTCCAACTGACGGCCCGCGCCGCGTTTTTTCAAATGAATCATCAACAGCGAAATGGCTGCCGGAGTGACGCCGGGGATACGTGAAGCCTGGCCCAGGGTTTCTGGTCGAGTTATCCCCAGCTTGCTTTGAATTTCTTTCGATAGACCGGAAATTCCGGTGTAGTCGATATCCACAGGCAACTTGGTGTCTTCACTGGCGCGCAGTCGAGCAATCTCGTCCTGCTGGCGATCAATGTAACCGGCATATTTGGTCTTGATTTCGACCTGCTCGGCGACCTGTGGATCTTCTGCGCCGCCCCCCGTCACTTCGACCAAGCCAGCGTAGTCGATTTCCGGACGGGAAAGCAGATTCAGCAAGTTGTACTCGTGGGTCAGCGGCGTGCCGAATTTTTCGGCAATTGCGTCGCCCTGCTCAGTGCCTGGGCGAACCCAGGTGCTTTTCAGGCGCTGCTCTTCCAGTGCAATGCTTTCGCGTTTTTTGCAGAAGGCTGCCCAGCGCGCGTCATCGACCAGACCCAGTTCGCGACCTTTTTCGGTCAAGCGCAAGTCGGCATTGTCTTCACGCAGGATCAGGCGATATTCGGCGCGAGACGTAAACATCCGATACGGTTCCTGGGTACCCAGGGTAATCAGGTCGTCGACCAACACGCCGATGTAGGCTTCATCGCGGCGCGGGCACCAGCTGTCTTTGCCCTGAGCACGCAGTGCCGCGTTGGTTCCGGCCAGCAAGCCTTGGGCGCCGGCCTCTTCGTAACCGGTTGTGCCGTTGATTTGGCCGGCGAAGAACAGCCCGCCGATCACTTTGGTTTCCAGGCTGTACTTCAGATCCCGCGGATCGAAGTAGTCGTACTCGATGGCATAACCGGGGCGCACGATGTGCGCATTTTCCATGCCGCGAATCGATTGCACGATCTGGATTTGCACGTCGAACGGCAGGGAAGTGGAAATCCCGTTCGGGTACAGCTCATGAGTGGTCAAGCCTTCGGGCTCGATGAAGACCTGGTGACTGTCCTTGTCGGCAAAGCGGTGGATCTTGTCTTCGATCGACGGGCAATAACGCGGGCCAATCCCTTCGATCACGCCGGAATACATTGGCGAACGGTCGAGGTTCGCGGCAATGATCTCGTGAGTCCTGGCATTGGTGTGGGTAATCCAGCAGCTCACCTGTTTTGGATGCTGCTCTTTGGAGCCCATGAACGACATCACCGGGATCGGCGTATCGCCGGCTTGCTCGGTCATCATCGAGAAATCCACAGAACGCCCATCGATACGCGGCGGGGTCCCGGTTTTCAGGCGACCGACACGCAGTGGCAATTCACGCAGGCGTTTTGCCAGAGCAATCGACGGCGGATCACCGGCTCGGCCACCGGAATAATTTTGCATGCCGATGTGGATAAGTCCGCCAAGGAACGTACCGGTGGTCAACACCACGGATTCAGCGAAGAAACGCAGACCCATTTGGGTGACAACACCTTTCACCACGTCTTGTTCGACGATCAGGTCATCGGCTGCCTGTTGAAATATCCACAGGTTCGGTTGGTTTTCCAGGGTTTCACGTACCGCAGCCTTGTACAGGATGCGGTCGGCTTGTGCCCGAGTAGCACGCACGGCGGGGCCTTTGCGGCTGTTGAGCACGCGAAATTGAATACCACCTTTGTCGGTCGCCATGGCCATGACGCCGCCAAGGGCGTCGATTTCCTTGACCAGATGGCTTTTGCCGATCCCACCAATGGCGGGGTTGCAACTCATTGCACCGAGGGTTTCCACGTTATGCGTGAGCAACAGGGTTTTTACGCCCATGCGTGCTGACGCCAGTGCTGCCTCGGTACCGGCATGACCGCCGCCGATGACGATCACTTCAAAACGGGAAGGGAAATCCACCACGCACCTCGTGCCTGCTTATGTAGGTAATCAGGAATTGATTGTTGAAAGAGTTTTAGAGCTTTGGCGGCAAGTATAGGGACTTAGCCCTTCCTAAAGAACCCTTTGCACAAAATTTAACCAGCTGTGGATGAATCACTGACAATAGAAATTAAAAAGAAAGAAATTTATAAGATCTTTGTTTTTATGTTTATTTCTACTGAGCAACTTTTCTGTGGATAGATCTATGCAGCCCTTTATTTACGTCGTGTACAGCGATTCAAAAGTCTGTGGTCATGTGCCAATGAGGCCCTTGGATAAGTGCTTTAAGCCTGTGGATTAAACAGGTGGTTATCCACAGATGGGTTTTTGCTCAGGTTTCAGGCCCTGTTATCAACTGGGCACAGGGGCGGTTATTCACAGGGCTTAATCCACAGAAATTGTTGAATTGGGCTGTATTTCACCCACGATGAGGCCATCCAAACTCATCAGTCCGTTGGAGCGGGCGGTAGAAAGAGGGCTATTGTGAGAAAACGATAGGGCAGTTAATAATAGCGATTATCATTAAGCCACCTTGTCTCGCTCCTATGTCTGCTCCTTCGCACACAGCTGTAGTCCAGCACATCTACGAGCAACACCATTCCTGGCTGCACGGGTGGCTCAAAGGCAAGTTGCATAACACCTGCGATGCGGCCGATGTGGCCCACGATACGTTCGTGCGTATCCTGGGCGGTCGTCATGCATCGCAGATCCTGGAACCGCGCGATTACTTGGCGACCATCGCCCGCGGGTTGGTGATTGATCGGTATCGCCGCCACGCCATTGAACAAGCCTATAGGCAGACTTTGGCCGAACGCCCTGAAGTCATGGCCATCAGTGAAGAAGACAAGGCAATCATCATTGAAACGCTGGTGGCTGTGGACAAAGCGCTTTGCGGCCTCGGTGACCGGGCGCGGCGAATCTTCATGCTCTCGCAGATCGACGGGCTGACTTATCAACAGATCGCTGATCAACTGCAGGTTTCACTGACCACGGTGAAAAAGCACATGATCCGCGCACTGACGGAATGCTCGCTGATCATGGCCACCTTGTAATGGCGGCCCCTGATCGCAAAATCTTCGAAGCGGCCGCCAGTTGGTATGTGCAGTTTCAAGCCCAACCACCCACTCCCGCCGAACACCATGCCTGGCAGCAATGGCTCAATGGTGATCCTTCCCACCAGGCCGCGTGGAACCAGATGGAGCAAGTGCAGCGCAGCCTTGGCGCACTGCCTGCGGATTTGACGCGCCGTGCGCTGTCCACCACGCAACAACGCCGCCAGGTACTGAAGTGGATGTTGCTGCTGGGTGGCACCGGGTATTTGGGGTGGAATGTTCAGCAACATACGTCCCTGGGCAACGTGTGGGCCGACTACCGCACCGGCGTAGGTGAACACCGGCGCATCGCGTTGGCCGACGGCACGCAGGTCGATCTCAATACCCACACCTCGATAGACGTGGCGTTCGATGCGCGCCAGCGATTGATCCGCCTGCGTGAGGGGGAAGTACTTATCCACACGGGCAAGTCTGGCGGGCAGACACCGTTTTACGTCGAAACCCGCCAAGGCCGGGTTGAGGCATTAGGCACGCGGTTTACGGTACGCCAGCTGTCGGATTCCACACGCGTTGGGGTACTGGAAGATCGGGTCAGCGTGTCGCCCGCAGATCAACCTGACCACAGCCAAATCCTCAGTGCGGGTGAAAGCGTCGACTTCGACCGCCACAAGGTTGGGGATAACCATCCGTATCGCAGCACTCAAGCCGCCTGGGTCGACGGGCAATTGATTGTGCTGGATGCTCGGCTGGGTGATGTGATCGACGAGCTTGCCCGCTATCGGCCGGGCGTCTTGCAGTGCGACGCCGCCTCTGCACGCCTGCGCGTCTCCGGAACGTTCCGCCTGGATTCCACCGATGCCGTGCTTTCCAACCTGCAAGCGACCCTGCCTATCCAGGTGAAATACTTCACTCGGTATTGGGTATCGGTGAGTCGAACCGGCTGATCGCAAAAATAATCTACAGGGGGGGTTATCTTTTTTTTACCTGGCGCGGCCCTACAGGTAATCACGATGCTACCTTCAGGGCTTACTCACCTATGCGCCTTCCCACCAAGCTTCGCCAGCGACTTTCTTACCACGGCATAACCTACGGCCTGCTGACGGGCACTGTAGCCACAACGGTTGCTTTGCTCTCGACCGGCGCCTTTGCAGCCGTTACGGTGCAGCACTACACCATTGCTGCCGGGCGGCTGGACAATGCCTTAAGCCAATTTGCCGCCAAGGCCAATGTGATTCTGTCGTTCTCGCCTCAGCAGACCGCGAGTTTAAGTACGCCAGGGTTGGAAGGTGACTATTCGGTGGAACAGGGTTTTGCGCTATTACTGCAAACCTCAGGCCTGCTGGCTGTCGTCCAGGCCCCTGGAAGCTATGTGCTGCAAGCCGTGCCATCCGGGCAACTCACGCTCTCACCGACCACCGTGAGTACTTATCAACAGGACGGTTTTAATCAAGAGATTGCCGGGGATGTAGGCTACAAGGCGCTAAACAGCCGCATCGGCACCAAGACCAGTACGCCCTTGTCGGAAACACCGCGCTCGGTATCGGTGGTCACCGGCCAACGCATCAAGGACCAGAAATCCCAGACGCTGACCGAAGTATTGGGTTATGTGCCCGGTATTTTTGCGCCGCCCTTTGCCGCCGGCGATAGCCTGGCAGGGGATTTATTCTTCATTCGCGGTTTCAACGCCACCGATTACGGCTACGGCCTGCTGCGTGATGGCCTGCGTGTACAAGGGAATCGGTACGACACCACTAGCGAACCCTACGGCTTAGAGCGTGTGGAAATCTTCCGTGGGCCCTCTTCACTGCTTTACGGCGAAAATGCCCCAGGTGGGCTGGTGAACCTGGTGAGTAAACACCCTACTGCGACGCCACAGGGTGAGGTGCAGTTGGGTTATGGCTCCCACAACCGTCGCCAGGTGGGTGTGGATATCTCCGGCCCGCTCAATGAAAACGGGAATATCCTCGGCCGGGTGGTGATGCTTGGGCGTAAATCCGATACGCAAACTGACCATGTCCCGGATGATCGGCTCTACATTGCGCCCTCCCTGACCCTTAACTTCGATGACTTCAACACCCTGACCCTGCTGGCCAACTACCAGAAAGACCACACCAACCTTGAACTCGGCCTACCGGCTGCCGGCACCTTGCTCACCAATCCCAACGGCAAGCTGTCCAAACACACCATGCTCGGTGACCCGGATTGGAATACCTTTGAGCGCGAAGCCTGGAACACCGGTTACGAATTCAGCCACAGCTTCAATGACGATTGGCAGTTCCGCCAGAACTCCCGCTACATGCAGTCACGTATCACCCGTCATGAAACCTGGCCGGGCGACTTGAACAACCAAGGCTTCGGCACGCAACTGAACATGAATGCCTACGACCGCTACAACAAGTCGATGGTTTACTCCCTGGATAACCAGCTGGAAGGCAAATTCCAGCTGGGCAGCCTGGAAAACACGCTGCTGTTCGGCGCGAGCTACGACCGTACTTCGTTTAACCAGGACTGGGATGCGGGGTTCGCCGGCACGATCAATGTGTATGACCCGGTGTATCTGCGTGACCCGACCACCCCGCAGGCGGTGCAAAACACCTTGCTCGCGCAACAGATGAAAGGCGTTTATGCACAGATCCAAAGCAAGTACGACCATTGGTTGTTCCTGCTCGGTGGGCGCCAAGATTGGGTCGACAGTGATTTCCGGGACAAGGTAAAAAGCGCCACGGACTCCAGCACCACCGAGCAGAAATTCACCTACCAGGGTGGTGTGATGTACCAGTTCGACAACGGCCTGACGCCGTATGTCAGCTACTCCACCGCGTTTGTACCGGTGCAGCAGATCTCGGTGGCGGGCTCACCGCTCAAGCCCATCACCAGCCGGCAATACGAAGTGGGCTTGAAATACGAACCGATCGGTTGGGACACAGCGATGACGTTGTCGGTGTACGACTTGCGCAAACAAGACGATACCTATCTCGACAGCACCACCAATACCTATCGCCAAGTGGGAGAAAGCCGCGCCAAAGGTGCGGAACTCGAAATCAACAGCAACATCACACCGAACCTGAATCTGACGGCGGCCTATACCTATACCGACGCACGGATTACCAAGGACACGGCCGGTTCGTTGGTCGAAGGGCACCAGATGACAGGTGTTCCACGCAACCAGGCTTCGGTGTGGGGCAAATACCGATTCTTGGATGGCCAACTCAAAGGCCTTTCCCTGGGCGGTGGCGTGCGCTACTTCGATAGCGCCTATTCCTACACCAAGCCGACTCTCTACGGGAAGCTCGACCCCGGCAGTGTCACGTTGGTGGATGCCGCGATTGGTTACCAGATTGATACCCACTGGTCGATCGACCTGAATGCCAAGAACCTCTTCGACAAGGAATATGTATCTGGTTGCAACGACGCAGGGCGCTGCTACTGGGGTGACAGCCGTACCTTGCTCGGTACGGTGTCTTACAACTGGTGAGGCGCTGTGGATAACTCGGTTATTTGCCGATACAGAAACTGGAAAAGATCCGCCCCAGCAAATCATCGGAGCTGAACGCGCCAGTGATTTCCCCCAGCAGCTGCTGTGCCTGACGCAGATCTTCGGCCAGCAGCTCCCCTGCCCCCGCCAAGGTCAGCTGAGCACGTCCGTGCTCCAGGGCTGCGCTGGCATGCCGCAGTGCCTCCAAGTGCCTGCGACGGGCACTGAAGCTGCTTTCGGAGGTCTGCTCGTAGCCCATGCAGGCCTTGAGATGGTCGCGCAGCAATTCCAGGCCATTACCTGCCGACTTGGCACTCAGGCTGATCGTGACGTGGCCATCCTCGCTGGTTTCCATGGCAATGGCTTCGCCCGTCAGGTCGGCCTTGTTGCGGATCAAGGTGACCTTGGCCGGGTCCGGCCGTTGCTCCAGGAATTCCGGCCAGAGTGCAAAAGGGTCCACAGCCTCAGGCGCGGTGGCGTCTACCACGAGCAGCACGCGATCGGCCTCGGCGATCGCCTTGAGCGCTCGTTCCACGCCGATCTTTTCCACCTGGTCATCGGTGTCACGCAGCCCTGCGGTGTCGACCACATGCAGAGGCATGCCGTCGATGTGGATATGTTCCCGCAGGATATCCCGGGTGGTCCCCGCAATCTCGGTAACGATAGCCGCTTCACGGCCGGCCAGTGCATTGAGCAAACTGGATTTGCCAGCATTCGGGCGGCCTGCGATCACCACGGTCATACCGTCGCGGAGCAAGGCGCCCTGCCCGGCTTCGCGCAGTACTGTGGATAACTCTTCACGGACTTTATCCAGCATCGCCAGTACGTGGCCATCGGCCAGGAAGTCGATTTCTTCTTCCGGGAAATCAATCGCCGCCTCCACGTAGATGCGCAAGCTGATCAATTGCTCCGTCAGGTTATGCACACGCAAGGAAAACGCGCCTTGCAGCGAGCGCAGCGCATTGCGTGCCGCCTGTGCAGAACTGGCTTCGATCAAGTCGGCAATGGCTTCGGCCTGGGCCAGGTCAAGTTTGTCGTTGAGGAACGCCCGTTCGCTGAATTCACCTGGGCGGGCCAGCCGGCAGCCGAGTTGCAGGCAGCGCTGCAACAGCATATCGAGGACTACAGGACCACCATGGCCCTGCAATTCCAGAACATCTTCACCGGTGAACGAGTTCGGCCCAGGGAAATAAAGGGCCAGGCCCTCATCCAGCACGCTTTTGTCTGCATCCAGAAACGGGCCGTAATGGGCATAACGCGGTTTCAATTCCCGACCACTGATGGCCTGTGCAGCCACGCCGGCGAGCGGCCCTGAAATTCGAACGATGCCGACGCCGCCGCGACCTTGAGCGGTAGCGACAGCAGCGATGGTTTCACGAGGAGCGCTCATCAGCAGGTTCCAGAACAAAAGTGACGGAAAGCAAAACGCCCCACTAGGGGGCGTCTTGAGTGGTTATCCACAGAGTAAGTTACGCCTCGGCTTTTTTGGTAGCCGCTTCGATTTTACGTGTGATGTACCACTGTTGAGAGATCGACAATACGTTGTTGACCACCCAGTACAGAACCAGACCAGCTGGGAACCACAGGAAGAAGAAGGTGAAGATGATAGGCATCATTTTCATCACTTTGGCCTGCATCGGATCCGGCGGTGTTGGGTTCAGACGCTGCTGGATGAACATGGTCGCGCCCATGATGATCGGCAGGATAAAGAACGGGTCTTTAATCGACAGGTCAGTTATCCACAGCATGAACGGTGCCTGGCGCATTTCTACGCTTTCCAGGAGTACCCAGTACAACGAAAGGAACACTGGCATCTGCACGAGGATAGGCAAGCATCCACCCAGCGGGTTGATCTTCTCTTTCTTGTACAGCTCCATCATGGCCTGCGACATTTTCTGCCGGTCATCACCATGTTGCTCTTTCAACGCAGCCAGCTTCGGGGCAACGGCACGCATACGCGCCATCGACTTGTAGCTGGCAGCCGACAGTGGGAAGAAGATCCCCTTGATCAGCATGGTCAGGAAGATGATCGAGAAGCCCCAGTTACCCACAATGCTGTGGATATGTTGCAGCAGCCAGAAGATCGGCTGGGCAATGAACCACAGAATGCCGTAATCCACAGTCAGTTCCAGACCTGGGGACAACTCTTTCAATACCGCTTGGCTTTTCGGGCCGGCGTAAAGGGTAGCGCTGGTTTCAGCCTTGGCACCTGGTGCGACGTTCAGCACCGGGCCAGTAAAGCCGATGATGTAGTTGCCTTGGCTGTCTTTACGGGTTTGAACCAGGTTGGCTTCACCTTTGTTCGGGATCCATGCGGTCACGAAGTAGTGTTGCAACCAGGCGACCCAGCCGCCTTGGACGGTTTCTTTCAGCGCGCCCTTGTCGATATCTTTCATCGACACTTTTTTGTACGGCTCGCTACTTGTCCACAGGGCTGCGCCCAGGTAAGTCGCGGTGCCGGTGGCGGTGCTGGAAGAAGGATCGGAGCTGCCATCACGCTTGAGTTGGGCAAACAGGTTGCCGCTCCACGGTTTTTCGCTGGTGTTGTCGATCAGGTAAGTGACCTTCAAGTCGTACAAACCGCGAGTGAAACTGAAGCGCTTGATGTAATTGACGCCGTCGAGACTGAATTTCAGGTCGACGTTCAACTGATTTTGGCCATCAGCCAGTTGATAAGTCTTCTTTTCGGTCGAATAAACCGGACGACCGGTAGCACGCGCATCCGGACCATTGGTGCCGGTCAGGCCGCTTTGCGCCAGATAAGTACGTTCACCGCCATTATCGAACAGTTGGAACGGTACATCTGGATGATCTTGGCGACGTGGATAAAGCGGCAGTTTCAACTGCGCGATATCACCACCTTGTGGGTCGATAGCCAGGTCGAGCACATCCGTTTTCACAAGGATGAGGTCTTTATTGGTGACCACTGGCGTTTCTAAAGGGGCGGTTGTCTCGCCATTCGCGCTGGGAACATCGGCACTCGCGGACGCATTGGTACCCAACGGGGTGTCCGGAATAGCCGGCGCAGCCTGATTGGTAGCAACATTCTGAGTCGGCAGGGCAGCTTGGCCATAATCCTGGTTCCACTTAAGAACCATGACATAGGACACGATTGCCAGGGCGACGATCAGGATCGTGCGTTTAATATCCATGATTACTCGGCCATCGAAGAAGAACGGGAGGTAGGGATAGGTGGAACCGGGTCATAACCACCGGGATTCCACGGATGACAGCGACCTAAACGACGAAAGGTCAGCCAGCCACCGCGCAGAAGACCATGATTTTCTATGGCCTCTAACGCGTAGCAGGAACAACTGGGGTAGAAACGACAGTGACTGGCCATCAGAGGACTAATGGCATAGCGATAAAACTGGATCGGAACGAGTGCCAGTTTACGCATCGGTGCTGTCTACCCCTACAGTTTCGGTGCTGACTGCTGGTGCTGGCTTGTTGGTACGCGCCAGACGTTTCCAGAGCTTGCCGAAATGCTGAATCAATTCGGGGTTTTCTACATCCCCCAAGCCTTTGCGCGCGACGATAACAATATCCCAACCAACCAGAGTGTCCTGGTGGAGGCGAAACGATTCGCGCATCAGACGCTTGAGGCGATTGCGCTCAACGGAGAGCTTTACGCTCTTCTTGCCGATCACCAACCCGAGACGGGGGTGATCAAGATCGTTGTTACGCGCAAGGAGCAGGAGATTTTTCCCCGGAACCTTGCCGGTGGGGGAGTCAAAGACTGCCTTGAAGTGCCGGGGGGTTAGCAAACGCTTTTCCCGACTGAAGTCCTGACTCACCACCAGTACCGGATTATCAAACTGCCAGACGCGCACGACCTTTGGCGCGGCGACGCGACAGGACAGCACGGCCGTTCTTGGTAGCCATGCGAGCACGGAAGCCGTGAGTACGGGCGCGTTTGATGGTGCTTGGTTGGAAAGTACGTTTCATGGCGTTGTTACCTGGTTCGTCCACAACGGGCCGGAATGGCCCCCGTTTTAAGAGACCGGCGATTCTAGAGAAAGCAAGCCTCTAGGTCAATTTCCAACCAGCTTTTCCTTCAATTAGATCGCTATAGGGCAAAACGCCCTTTTCTATCCGCCGGCCTTCCACGAGCAATGTCATAGATATAAAAATAAAGAAGGAAGTTATTTAAAGCTTTTCTGTAAAGCTTATAAAAGCTAGGCAGGCCATCCTCTGTGGATAACTGCGTTAAGGCCATATTCCACGTGGTGTACAGAGGATGACAACACGGGGGAGAAGCAGTGCTCTGCCTGTGCTGCGCTGTCGGATAAGCTGTGTGTGGAATGGCATGTTATCCACAGGCCAGTTACCCACAGACTTTCACCCCCACTTGTGCAACGAGCTCAGGGGCGCTTATCCACAGAGCTTATGCACAGACCATTGGTCGCCTTTTTCCCCGATAAGGCGTTGATTTTGGGTGCCCTGTGGGCAACCTACATGTGGATAAGTGGGCGGCTCGCCGCTACAATGGCGGCTGTTTTTGCCTCACCGGCTTTCAACTTAGGGGATATCC